>CAWHRT010000026.1:0-318072 GCA_963831845.1 uncultured Solirubrobacterales bacterium
CGGATTCCGGAGCGGACCGATGAGTATAGCGCCGAAGTCGCGGCCCTTGGAAGGGCTGGGCGGCGGCACCTCCGCAGCGGTTTGCGCGCCGGGACAGTAGCGGGTCTGGGGCCGGCGGGCGGTCACCTCGGTCCGCGCCGCCCCCGGAGGCGGCGCCGGCGGGCGTTCGCGGCGCCCTCAGGAGAGCACCTGGACGGTCACGGTCCGGCTGCGGGGCCGGTCGTCGAAGTCGATCAGCACGACCTGCTGCCAGGTGCCCAGGACCAGCTCGCCGCCGACGATCGGGATCGTCTCCGAGGGCCCGATCAGCGCCGCGCGCAGGTGAGCGTGGGAGTTCGAGTCGTGGTTGAGGCGGTTGTGCTCGATAGTCGCCCTCGGCCGGAATCAGCCGGTCCAGCAGCCGCTGGAGGTCGTGGACGCCGCCCGGCTCGTACTCCATCGTCGTCACCGCGACCGTAGAGCCGGTGGCGAACACCGAGGCGATCCCGCGCTCCACCGACGCCGTGGCGACGACGCTGGCCACGCCTCGGGTGAGGTCGACGATCTCCCCGTTGCCGGGGGTATCCAGCCGCAGAAGCCCGCCGTGGACCGCCACTCAGCGCCTCCCGCCGTGGACCGCCACTGCGCCTCACACCACGCGCACGCGCGCGAAGCGCCGCTTGCCCATCTGCAGGACCTTGCCGTCGACCGCGGCGCCGTCGACGTCCAGCGACCCGTTGGCGACCGGCTCGCCGTCGACCCGCACCCCACCGGAGGCCAGCACCCGCCGCGCCTCCGACGTCGAGACCCCGAACGCGCGCGCGAGCAGCGCCGGCAGGTGCACCGGCGACCCGTTGGCCTCCCACTCCACCTCGGGCACTTCGTCGGGGACCTGGTGGCGGACGTGAACTCGGTCGAACGCCTCCTGCGCCGCGGCGGCCGCCTCGGGGCCGTGGAAGCGCTCCACGATCGCCCGGGCCAGCGCCCGCTTGGCGTCCCGCGGGCCGAGTCCCGGCGGCGGCTCGGTCCCCAACAACAGCGCAAACCAGGACTCGATCGATCCGTCGGGGATGCTCATCGTCTTGCCGTACATCTGCTCGGGCGGCTCGGTGACGCCGATGTAATTTTGCAACGACTTGGCCATCTTGCGCTCGCCGTCGGTCCCGGTGAGCAGCGGCACGGTCAGGATCACCTGCTCGGGCTTGCCGTAGGCGCGCTGGATGTCGCGGCCGAGCAGCAGGTTGAACTTCTGATCGGTGCCGCCGAGCTCGACGTCGGCGTCGACCGCGACCGAGTCCAGTCCCTGCATCAACGGATACAGCAGCTCGAGCACCGAGATCGGCTCGTTGGCGGCAAACCGCTTGGCGAAGTCGTCGCGCTCGAGCAGCTGCGCGACCGTGGTCGTGCGCAGCAGCCTGAACAGCTCGGCCATCGACATGTCCAGCCACTCGCTGTTGAACCGGACCTCGAGCCGGTCGGGGCTGAGCACCTTGCCGGCCTGCTCCTGGAACGTCTTGGCGTTGGCGTCGATCTGGGCGGGGTCGAGCACCGGCCGCGTGGTCGAGCGGCCGCTCGGGTCCCCCACGCGCGCGGTGTAGTCGCCGACGATCAGCACCACGGTGTGGCCCAGATCCTGGAACTCGCGCAGCTTCTGGAGCACCACCGTGAACCCCAGGTGGATGTCCGGGGCGGTGGGGTCGATGCCGAGCTTCACGCGCAGCGGACGGCCCAGTTGCAGCTTCTGTTCGAGGCCCCCGTGGGGCAGGCAATCCACGGCGTTGCGCGAGAGCCAGGCAGCCTGCGCGCGGGCCGTCTGCTCGTCTGGATCCATCCGGCCCAATGCTAGATGGTTGATTGAACGACCCCGCGTCCGGCACGCCGTCTCCGGCGGACCCACTAAACTCTCGGGCCCGGCGGGACCCGTTGTCGCCACGACCCTGGAACCAACGCGTGGCGCGCGCCGGGAGGCTCGCAGCGGCGGAGTGGCCGCCCTTTGACGTATGAGCGACGACGTACAACACCCAGAGTCGGGCCAAGACCCCGACGCGCCGATCCCGTTCGCTGCCCCGAAGCGGCGCTGGCGGCGGCGTGGGGACGACGGCCGCCCACGCAAGCCCCGCATGCGCAAGCTGCGGCTGATGCTGGTCCTGATCGGCTTCGGGGCGCTGGCGATCACCTCGACCGTGTTCGGGATGATGATGGCGGTCGCGTCCGACATCCCCCAGATCGAGAACGAGCAGCAGTACAAGCACGATCTGGCCAACTCATACCTGTACGACGACCAGGGCCGGCCGATCGGGTTGTTCGCCCCGCCGAACAACGTGGTGATCAACTCGATCGGCGAGATCTCGCCGACGATGCAGGACGCGATCGTGTCGATCGAGGACAAGCGGTTCTGGACCAACCCGGGCGTCGACATCCGCGGCATCGCCCGCGCGTTCATGGCCGACGTGACCGGCCGCTCGCGCCAGGGCGCCTCGACGATCGCCCAGCAGTTCGTCAAGAACGCGCTGGCCGAGCAGAGCAACCGGACCGTGCTCGAAAAGCTCCGCGAGGCGGCGCTCGCCTACCACCTGACCCGAAAGTGGTCCAAGCAGAAGATCCTCGAGGAGTACCTGAACTCGATCTACTTCGGCAACGGTGCCTACGGGATCGAGTCGGCCGCGCGCGTGTACTTCGGCAAGGAGCACGGCTTCAGGCCCGGCGGCAACTCTAACCAGACCCCCACCGCCGACGGGACGACCCCGGCGCGCAGCGGCTGCGGCGACGCGCCGCTGCCCAAGTGCGCCTCGGTGCTGGCTCCATGGGAGTCCGCGATGCTGGCCGGGATGGTCGCCTCCCCGACGGCATTCGATCCGGTCATGCACCCCAAGGCCGCCAAGGGCCGCCGCAACCTGGTGCTCACCAACATGTGGCAGCAGGGCTACATCAGCCGCCAGCAGTACCTGGAGGGGATCAACAAGCCGCTGCCGACCGCCGCCGACATCCAGCAGCCCTCAGAGCCGACGGTGGCGCCGTACTTCACGAGCTGGCTGCGCCCGCAGGTCCTCGCCGCGATGGGCCTGGGCCGCGGCGTGCCGGCGCGGATCGCCGAGTACCGCGCGTACTTCGGCGGCCTGAAGATCCGCACCACGCTCGACCTGAAGCTGCAGGCCGCCGCCGAGCAGGCGATCGCCGGCGAGTTGCCGACCGGCGAGGGTCTGCCCAGCGCCTCGCTCGTGGCGATCGACAACAAGACCGGCGAGGTCCGCGCGATGGTCGGCGGGCCGATCGTCAACGGCAGCGAGGACTTCGCCCATCACCCGTTCAACATCGCGACCGAGGGCCACCGCCAGCCGGGGTCGGCGTTCAAGCCGTTCACGCTGTCGGTCGCGCTGGAGTCCGGCTTCACGCCCGAGTCGGTGTTCACCTCTGCGCCGGCCGACTTCATCGTGCCCAACAGCGCCGGCAAGGAGCACTTCGTCGTCCGCAACTTCGGCAACACCTACTCCGGGCAGGCGACGCTCGCCCAGGCGACAGCGGTCTCCGACAACTCGGTGTACGCGCGGCTGGGAATCCAGGGCCTCGGCAAGACCGGGACCAAGCGGGTCGCGCGTCTGGCCAAGACGATGGGGATCCGGTCGCCGGTGTCGAGCAACTACGCGATGATCCTCGGCGGGCTCAGGGAGGGGGTCACCCCGCTCGACCTCGCGCACACCTATGAGACGTTCGCGACCGGCGGGCGCAAGGTCTACAACCCCAAGCTCGGCGCGCCCGACCAGGGCCCGACCGGGATCCAGCGGATCAGCTGCCCCACCTGCCGGCAGAAGGTGATCACCGACAAGCCGACCTACAAGCAGGTGCTGCCGCCGGCGGTGGCGGCCACGGTCCAGCAGGTGCTCGAGGGCGTCGTCCAGAACGGCACCGCGACCAACGCCCAGATCCCGGGCGTGATGGTGGCCGGCAAGACCGGGACGACCTCGAACTACGGCGACGCCTGGTTCGTCGGCTGGACCCCGGAGATGACGACCGCGGTGTGGGTGGGCTACCCCAACGGGCTGGTGTCGATGGCCCACGACTACCAGGGCGAGCCGGTCGAGGGCGGTACCTACCCGGCGATCATCTGGCACACGTTCATGACCCAGGCGCTGCAGATCCTCGCCGCCGAAGCCCCCAAGCGCGGCAAGGACAAGAGCTCGCAGACCGACACCACCGGGATCGACACCACGACCTCGCCGGACTCCGGGGCGATCCCGGACTCGACCGCGCCGACCTACACGTCCCCCAGCGACACCGGCAGCGGCGCCCCGTCGACCGGCGTGCCCGACACCGGCGCGACCGGAGGCGGAGGCGGCACAGCCGGCGGCACCGGTGCGACCGGAGGTGGCGGCGGCGCCACCGGAGGTGGCACCACCCCGCCCGCCCAGGCCCCGGTCACCGGCGGGGGCGGCGGCGCTACCGGCGGCGGCGGAGGCGCCACTGGCGGTGGAGGCGGTGCCACCGGCGGGGGTGGCGGCGCTACGGGCGGTGGCGGCGGCGCTACCGGCGGCGGTGGTGGCACCGGCGGAGGCGGCGGCGGGACCTCGGGCGGCGGCGGCACCGGCGGCGCCGGAATCGGCGGGCACTAGCGCATCGCCGCGCGGCACCCGCCGCGAGACGAACCGGTTCCCAGCGGCCACGAACCGCCACGGCAGCTCGACGGCCTTGGTGATCCCGATCCGCGTGTCGATCTCGACCTCGACGTCGCGCCACGCCTGCGGCCGCTGCGAGAAGACGACCGGGCCGCGCTCGAGATCGCAGCCGTTGTGCTCGAGCTCGATGGCGAGCGCCTGCGTGAGCTTGCCGGGGCCCGAGCACAACCCCTCGAGCCGCTCGATCCCTCGCCGCAACCGCATCAGCTCGATCCCCTCGAGCGGCTCGAGCGCGCGGATCAGCACCGCGGCGCCGACGCCCTCGGGCTCGCAGACCGCGTTCAGCAGCGCGTGGATCCCGTAGGAGCGATACACGTAGGCGTAGCCGGGCGGCCCGAACAGAAGCTTCGTCCGCGGCGTCAGCCCCACGAACGAGTGGGCGGCCGGCTCGGAGTCGTGGTAGGCCTCCGTCTCGACGATCACCCCGGAGGTCTCGCCGTGGGCGACCACGCAGCCGATCAGGTCGCGGGCGACCTCGAGCACCGGCCGGTCGTAGAAGGAGTGCCTCACCGCCCGAGCGTCGCCCGGGCCCGCTCCAGCTGCTCGCGCACCCGCCGCACGCTGGTCCCGCCCTCGGACACCTTGGACTCCAGCCACGCGCCGTCGGACAGCACCGCGTAGAACTCTTCGTCGAGCACCGGCGAGTGCTCGCGCAGCTCGGCCTCGGTCAGCGCCGACAGCGGCCGGCCGCTGTCGACCGCGGTGCGCACCAGCCCGGCGACGACGCCGTGGGCCTCGCGGAACGGGACCCCACGCCGGACCAGCAGGTCGGCGATGTCGGTGGCGGCCAGGAACTCGTCGGAGGCCGCGGCGGCCAGGCGTTCGCGCCGGAACCGGATCGTGGCCAGCATCCCGTCGGCGGCCTGGAGGCACAGCTCGAGCGTGTCGGCGGCGTCGAACAGGTGCTCCTTGTCCTCCTGCATGTCCTTGTTGTAGGTCAGCGGCAGGCCGTGCATCACGCCGTGCAGCCCGACGACGTGAGCGGCCAGCCGCGGCGCCTTGGCCCTGAGCAGCTCGGCGGCGTCGGGGTTCTTCTTCTGGGGCATGATCGACGAGCCCGAGGCCCACGCGTCGGCGACCTCGCAGAAGCCGAACTCCTCGCTTGACCACAGCACGATCTCGGCGCCCAGGCGCGACAGGTGCGTGGCGCAGGTCGCCGCCGCCGCCAGATAGTCGAGCACGAAGTCGCGGTTGGAGACGGCGTCGATCGAGTTCGGGGCGACGTCGGAGAAGCCGAGCTCGCGCGCGACCGCGCGGCGGTCGGTGTCGAAGTTGACGCCGGCCAGCGCGCCCGCACCGAGCGGCATCGGCCCGGTGGCGGCGTCCACCGCGATGAACCGGTCGCGGTCGCGGATCAGCATCCAGAAGTAGGCGAGCAGGTGATGGCTCAGGTACACGGGCTGGGCCCGCTGCAGATGGGTGTAGCCGGG
This sequence comes from uncultured Solirubrobacterales bacterium, assembly GCA_963831845.1. Classification (GTDB taxonomy): domain Bacteria; phylum Actinomycetota; class Thermoleophilia; order Solirubrobacterales; family Solirubrobacteraceae; genus Palsa-465. The sequence continues at coordinate 6,080 of CAWHRT010000026.1, forward strand.
CATCGGCCAGTCCAGGTGGGCCTCGGCCTGCCCCAGCAGCGTCGCGGCCAGCGTCTCGATCAGCGCCACCGCCTGGGCGGCGTGGTCGCGGACGAACATGGCGACGTCGGTGGCCACCTGGTCGTTGCGCGAGCGCGCGGTGTGGAGCTTGCCGCCGACCGGGCCGACGATCTCGGTCAGCCGGCGCTCGATCGCCATGTGGATGTCCTCGTCGCCGTCGGCGAACGGGAACGATCCGTCGGCGAGCTCGCGCGCGACCCGGTCCAGGCCGCGATGCAGGACGTCGCGCTCGGGCTCGGAGATGATCCCCTGGGCGGCGAGCATCGAGGCGTGCGCGCGCGACTGCGCGACGTCGTAGGGCCCCAGCCGGCGGTCGAAGCCGATCGAGTCGTTGAGCGCGCTGAACGCGGGGTGCTGTGGCTCGGAGAAGCGCGACACGGCGCCGCCCGCTACCGCCCGAGCACCCGCCGCAGCCCGTCGGCCACGCGCTCCACCTGGCCGTCGGACATCTGCGGAAAGAAGGGAAGCGCGATCGAGCGCGCGGCCACGTCCTCGCACACCGGGAATTCGCCCTCGCGATGCCCGAACTTGTCGCGGTAGAAGCTCATCAGGTGGATCGCCGGGAAGTAGGGCTTGCTGGGGATCCCGAGCTCTCCGAGCGCACGCACGCAGGCGTCGCGATCGACGCCGCGGGGAAGCTGGACCACGTACACGAACCACCCGCGGCGGTTGCCGCCGGTATCGGGGCACGGCGGCGTCACGCCCTCGATCCCGGCTAGCGCCTGGCCGTAGCGCTCGGCCACCCGCGCGCGGTCGGCGAGCATCTGGTCGAGGTGCTCGAGCTGGGCCAGCCCGAGCGCGCAGGCGATGTCCGAGAGCCGATAGTTGAAGCCGAGACGGTCGTGGTCGAGCCAGTCGAGGTTCGGGGCGCGCCCCTGGTTTCGCTCGGAGTCGACCCGCTCCTTCAGCGCCGGATCCGAGGTGGTGACGATCCCGCCTTCGCCGGTGGTGAGCTGCTTGTTGGCGTAGAACGCGAACACCGCCGGATGCCCGCTGCCGCCGACCGGCGTCCCGTCGGCGTGCGCGGCCCCGAGCGCCTCGCAGGCGTCCTCGACGATCGGGAGCGACAGCCGCTCCAGCGCGGGGACGTCGGCCGGGTAGCCGAACACGTGCACGGGCAGCAGCGCCGTGGTGCGCTCGGTCACGGCCGCGGCGGCAGCGTCCGGATCGAGGTTGAGCGTGACCGGGTCGATGTCGGCGAACACGGGCCGCGCCCGTTCGAAGATCGCGACGTTGGCGCTGGCCACAAACGAGAACGGCGTGGTCACGACCTCGTCGCCGTCGCTCACCCCGACGGCGCGCAGCGCCAGGTGCAGGCCCGCGGTACCGCTCGACACGGCGCTGGCGTGGGCGGTCCCGACGCGCGGGGCGAACGCCCGCTCGAATTCGCCCAGCATCGGGCCCAGCGACAGCCGGCCGGAGCGCAGCACGTCGAGCACCCGCTCCTCCTCGGCGGCGCCCAGCACCGGACGGGCGAGCGGAATCGCCTCGACCGTCGTGTCGGCCACGACCTCGGCGCGACTCACGAGCCCGGAGCGGACGCGGTCTCGCCCCGCGCCTTGACCCGGGCGCCCTGCATCCCGAACTCAAGCGAGTCGACCAGAGCTTCCCACGAGGCCTCGATCACATTCTCCGAGACCCCGATCGAGCCCCACACCTGGTCGCCGTCAGACGCGTCCAGCAACACCCGCGTGACGGCGCCGGTGCCCTTGGTCTCGTCGAGGATGCGGACCTTGAAGTTGACGAGGTCGATCTCGCGCAGCTCGGGATGGATCTCCACGAGCGCGTCGCGCAGCGCCCGGTCGAGCGCGTTGACCGGACCGTTGCCCTCGGCCGTGCGCACGTAGCGATCGCCGTCGACCCAGATCTTGATCGTGGCCTCGGTCTCGACCCGGCCATCGGCGCGCTTCTCGACGATCGCCCGCCAAGACTCCAGCCGGAACAGCGGCTCGTACTCTCCGGTCTCCTTGCGCAGCAACAACTCGAACGAGCCGTCGGCGGCCTCGAAGTGGTACCCGCGGTGCTCGAGCGCCTTGACGCGATCGATCACCCGGATCGCGTCTTCCTGGCCGAGCTCGATCCCGGCGTCAACAGCGCGAGCGTGCACGGTGCCCCTGCCCGACAGCTCGGAGATCAGCAGCTCGCGGCGGTTGCCGACGACCTCGGGGTCGAGGTGCTCGAACGTGGCCGGGTCGGCGTTGACGCCGGCGACGTGCATCCCGCCCTTGTGGGCGAACGCGTTGCGGCCCACGTAGGGCTGGTCGGCGTTGGGCGTGAAGTTGAGCAGCTCGTCGAAGAAGTGCGCGGTCGCGGTCAGCGATCCGAGCTGCTCGGGGCTGACGCACTCGTGGCCGAGCTTCAGCTGCAGGTTGGGGATGATCGTCACCAGGTTGGCGTTGCCGCAGCGCTCGCCGTAGCCGTTCATCGTCCCCTGGACGTGGCTGGCGCCCTCGCGCACGGCCGCGAGCGAGCAGGCCACCGCGCAACCGGAGTCGTCGTGGCAGTGGATCCCCACCCGGACGCCGGTAGCCGACAGCGCCGGCACCACCGACGCCATCGCCGCGCCCAGCGCGTCGGGCAGCGTGCCGCCGTTGGTGTCGCAGCAGACCACGGTCTCGGCGCCGCCGTCGATCGCGGCCCGCAGGCACGCCAGCGCGTAGGCGGGGTCGTCGCCGAACCCGTCGAAGAAGTGCTCGGCGTCGTAGACGACTCGCTTGCCGGCGGCGACCAGGAACGCGATCGAGTCGGTGATCATCCGCAGGTTCTCGTCGCGGTCGACCTTGACCACCTTCTCCAGGTGCAGGCCCCAGGTCTTGCCGACCAGCGTGCACACCGGCACGAAGCTGTCGGCGAGCACCCGCAGCGCGGGGTCGTCGGAGGCCACGCGCACGTCGCGACGGCGGGTCATCCCGAACGCGGCGATCGACGCGTGGGCAAACGTCTCCCCCGCGAGCAGCTCGAACAGCTCGAGCTCCTTGGGGTTCGATCCGGGGAACCCGGCCTCGATCAGGTCGATCCCGAGCTCGTCGAGCCGGTGGGCGACCCGGAGCTTCTCCTCCGCCGAGAGGGACATCCCCTCCCCCTGCATGCCATCGCGCAGGGTGGTGTCGTACAGCTCGATCGCGCTCATCGGGCTCTGCTGGGGACCTGCACGATGTCGACCCACTCGAGGTAGCGCGGGTCACGCCCGTGCAGCGCGTCGTCGAACACGCGCTGGATCTCGGCGGTCATCGGACCACGCTCGCCGGTGCCGATGCGGTGGTCGTCGACCTCGGTGACCGGGACCAGCTCGGCGGCCGTCCCCGACAGGAACACCTCGTCGCAGAGCGTGATCTCGGCGCGCGCGATATCGCGCTCGACGACCTCGTAGCCGAGGTCGCGGGCGATCTGGATCACCGACTTGCGGCTGATCCCGTCGAGGATCCCGGCGGTCTGCGGCGGGGTCACGATCTGACCCTCCGTGATCATGTAGATGTTCTCGCCCGAGCCCTCGCAGACGAAGCCGTGGGAGTCGAGCAGGATCGCCTCCTGGTAGCCGGCCTTGGACGCCTCGATCTTGGCCAGGATGCTGTTGAGGTACTGGCCCGACGCCTTGGCGTGGGGGATCATCGCGTCGTGCGGGATCCGGCGCCAGCTGGACACCTTCGCCCGCACCCCGGCGCGCTTGCTGTCCTCGCCCAGGTAGGCGCCCCAGGGCCACGTGGCGATCGACACCTCGACCGGCGCGTCGAGCGGATACAGGCCCATGTGCCCGTAGCCGCGGAACGCGATCGGGCGGATGTAGCACTCGCGCAGATCGTTGGCGACGATCAGCTCGTGGGTGGCGGCGCGCAGCTCCTCGAGCGTGTAGGGGATCGGCATGTAGTACAGCTCGGCCGACTTGAACAGCCGGTCGAGGTGGTCGTGGTGGCGGAAGATGCCCGTCCCCTGCGGGGTCTCGTAGGCCCGGATCCCCTCGAACACTCCGGTCCCGTAGTGCAGGCCGTGCGTCAGTACGTGAATCTTGGCGTCCTCCCAGGCGACGAGCGCTCCGTTGTGCCAGATGAGGTCCGCTTGTTCCACGCCGCTGCTCCTTGGGGAGGCCTTCGAGGGGCCGCTGTCTAGATGTGCTTGAGGACTGCCTGGGTGGCGTCCGCAGTGGTCGCCGCGCCCCCCAGGTCCCGGGTGCGCAGGCCCTCGGCCAGCGCCCGGTCGACGGCCGATTCTACCGCCGCCGCCTCAGCTTCCATCCCGAATCCGTGGCGCAGCATCAGCGCCGCCGACAGGAACATCGCCAGCGGGTTGGCGGCGCCGGTGCCGGCGATGTCGGGCGCGGAGCCGTGCACCGGCTCGAACACGCCGGGGCCGTCGCCGCCCAGCGAGGCGCTCGGCAGCATCCCGATCGACCCGGTCAGCATCGCCGCCTCGTCGCTGAGGATGTCGCCGAACATGTTCTCGGTGAGGATCACGTCGAAATGCCGGGGGGCGCTGATCAGGCGCATCGCGGCGTTGTCGACGAGCAAGTGCTCGAGCTCGACGTTGGGGAACTCGCGTCCGTGCAGGGCGCCGACGACCTCGCGCCACAACCGGCTGGTCTCGAGCACGTTGGCCTTGTCGACGCTCGTCACGCGCGAGCGGGCGGCGCCGAACGCCACCCGGCTGATCCGCTCGATCTCCTCGCGGGTGTAGACGCACGCGTCGGAGGCGCGGTCCTCGGTGCGGGACTTCTCGCCGAAGTAGATCCCGCCGGTCAGCTCGCGCACGACCAGCAGGTCGGTGCGCTCGATCACGTCGAGCTTCAGCGGGCTGGCGTCATACAGCGCCGGCAGCGGGCGGACCGGCCGCAGGTTGGCGAACAGCCCGAGTCCCTTGCGCAGCGCCAGCAGGCCCTGCTCGGGGCGCGGCTTGTCCGGATCGGTGGTGTCCCACTTGGGCCCGCCGACGGCGGCGAGCAGCACGGCGTCGGCGGACTCGCAGGCGGCGAGCGTCTCGTCGGTCAGCGGCGTGCCGTGGGCGTCGATCGAGGCGCCGCCGAACGGATACTCGGCGTAGTCGAACTCGGCGCCGACGGCGTCGAGCACCTGCACCGCGGGAGCGATGATCTCGGGTCCGATGCCATCACCGGGGAGCAGTACGACGGCGGGCGCCATGGGGGCGGCACGCTAGTGGATTCCGGGGGAAACCTCCCCTCCGGGGTGCCGCGCAGGCCTGCACGGCGGTGGCGATCAGGATCGGAAGCATCACGGCGTGGTAGGCGAGGTCGACCGCGGGGCCACCGGAGATCGTGAACGTGAGCCCGACGATGAACCCGAAGATCGCGAAGCCGACGGCGCCCAGCGCCGCCGTCCGTCCTTGCACCGGGTCGCGGAACAGGGCCGCGGCGCCCGCGAGCAGAACCACGCAGATCACCGCCTCTGCCACCCCGGCTGGGTCGAGGTCAGACGGCTTGGAGCCGCTGTCGAGCGCCCGGGTCAGGTGCAGCGTCGCGGCCACGGCGAGCGTCGCGGCCTCCGCTGTCATCGCCCAGGCGATGGTGCGCATATGACGTGTAGTGGACATGCGTCGAAGGTATGGCTGTGGCGGCTGCGGGCGAAACGCCCTGCGGAGGGAAATCGGGATCCCCCGGGCGGGTGACGGAGATCCGCCGCAAGAGGGATTCGCGGAGCTTGATTTCGCTCGGTACGCTGGGATTTCCCGTGCAAGCGACGATCTCGAGGCGGACGCTCGGTGCGCGCAGCGCGTCCCAGGCGCTGCTCGACTCGGCGCTTGCCGCACTCGCCTTCGCGGCGATGCTCGGGCTGCTGGCTCACGCCGGCGGCTCGGACACCCGGCTCGATGCGCTCGGGGTGGTGCTCGCCGCGGTCTCGTCGCTGCCGCTGGTGCAATGGCGGCGCGCCCCGCTCGCGGTGTTCGTGGTCACGGTCGCCGGCAGCGCGGCGCTGATGGCGCTGGGGTACGCCGCCGGGCCGCCCGTCGGGGCGACGATCGCCCTCTACCTGCTCGCGGCGAGCCGGGACGACGCGCACCCCTGGACGGTCCGGACCACCGGGATCGTCGCGGCCCTGTTCGCTGTCCACTTCGGCGCCGACGCGATCGGACACGGGTCGGTCTCGGCGGTGCTGCTGGCGATCGGCGCGCTGGTGTGGGCGGTCGCCTGGTTCGCCGGCGAGCGCACGCGGCTGCGCCGCCAGCAGCTCGCGGAGCTGCGCCGCCGGCGGTGCGCGCCGAGCGCGATGCAGAGAACGAGCGCCGGCTCGCGGTCGCCGAGGAGCGGGCCCGGATCGCCCGGGACCTGCACGACTCGGCCGCCCACGCGATCAACGTGATCGCGGTCCAGGCGGGCGCCGCACGGTTGCTGCAGGAGCGCGACCCGTCGGCCTCCAAGCGGGCGCTGAGCACGATCGAGGACGTCGCCGCCGAGACGGTCAGCGAGATCGACCGGATCGTCCAGTCGCTGCGCGACCAGCCGACCGGCGGCGAGGTCGAACCCGCCCCGGGCTCGGGGCGCTGGACACGATGGTGGCCCGGCACGTGGCGGCGGGCGTGCCGGTCGAGGTCACGCGCGAGGGCGAGCCGCGGACGCTCCGACCCGCCGTCGACCAGGCCGCTTACCGGATCGTGCAGGAGGCGCTGACCAACGCCGCCCGCCACGGCAGCGGCGGCGCCACGGTGGCGATCGGCTTCGGCGTGCAGCGGCTGACGCTGACGGTCACCAACCCGGTCGCCGCGGACGCGGCCACGCGAGCCAACGGAGGCCACGGGCTGGTGGGGATGCGCGAGCGCGCCGCGCTGCTGGGCGGAGAGCTGAGCGCGGGGCGCGCCGGCGATGCCTACCGCGTCGACGTGGCGATCCCCTACGGCACGGTCGGGCCGTGACCCGGGTGCTGCTCTCAGACGACGACGCCCTGATGCGGGCCGGGCTCGCCGCGGTCCTGTCGAGCGACCCCTCGATCGAGCTGGTCGGCGAGGCGGCCACTGGGCGCGAGGCGATCGCGCTGGCCCGCCGCCGGCGCCCCGACGTGATCCTGATGGACGTGCGGATGCCCGATCTCGATGGGATCGCCGCCACCCGCGAGCTGTCGGCGACGCTCCCCTCCGCCCGCGTCCTGATCCTGACCACGTTCGAGGAGGACGACTACATCTTCGGCGGGCTCCGCGCCGGGGCCTCGGGCTTCCTGCTCAAGCGGACCCGCCCCGAGGAGTTGATCGCCGCCGTGCACACGATCGCCGCCGGGGAGTCGCTGCTGTCGCCGTCGGTCACCCGCCGCGTGATCGACCGGATGGCCGAGCAGCCCGACGCGGGCATCGGCGCCGCCGAGCTCGACGAGCTCACGCCCCGCGAGCGCGACGTGCTCGACCTGCTCACCCGCGGGCTGTCCAACGCCGAGATCGCCGACGCGCTCGTCGTCGAGCCCTCGACGGTCAAGACCCACGTCAAGCGGATCCTGATGAAGCTGGGGCTGCGCGACCGCGTGCAGGCCGTGATCTACGCCTACGAGCACGGGGTCAACCGGCGCGGCTCGCAGTGAGTCCGCGCCGCCCCGCCCGTGCATAACACGTCAAATCCGCGCGTCCGAGCGAGGCTTGCCGCGTCAAGCACCGTATGCGTGCACGGCACGGCAAGCCTCGGGTTCGCGGCCGGATTTGACGCGTTGTGCACGCCAATGCACCCTCACCCACTAGCTTGCAGCCCCGATGACCGTCGATGCCGACCGCGCGCTGCGGACCGTGACCGCCACCCGCTACGTGATGGCGCTACGCGAAGGCGGCTCGCTGCCCGGACTCGTCGAGGCCGACGACGACGGGATGTACGTGATGAAGTTCCGCGGCGCCGGGCAGGGCCCGGGCGCGCTGGTGGCCGAGGTTGTGGCGGGCGAGCTGGCCCGGGCGCTGGGGATGCCGGTCCCCGAGCTGGTGGTCGCCGAGCTCGAGCCCGAGCTCGCCCGCGCCGAGCCCGACCCCGAGATCCAGGAGCTCGCTCAGGCCAGCGTCGGCGCCAACCTCGGCGTCGACTTCCTGCCCGGAGCGCTGCCGTTCACATCCGCCGCGGCGGCCAACCTCGACCGCGACACCGCCGCCGACATCGTCTGGTTCGACGCGCTGATCACCAACGTCGACCGGACGCCCCGCAACCCCAACCTGCTCGAGTGGCACCGCCGCACCTGGCTGATCGACCACGGCGCGGCGTTCTTCCGCCAGCACGGCGACGCGCCGCTGGCGGCCTCGGCCCGAGCGCCGTTCCCCCACATCCGCGACCACGTGCTGCTCGGCGTCGCCGGGCCGATCGCCGAGGCCGACGCCCGGCTGGCCGCCGGCGCCGCGCAAGCGATCCCGGACGCCGTGGCCGCGGTGCCCGACGAATGGCTGGGCGACGCGCCCGAGGCCCGGCGCGCCGACTTCGCGGCGTTCCTGATCGAGCGGCTGACCGAGCCGCGGGAGTTCGTGGCGGAGGCCGAGAGTGCCCGCCCGTAGCGACTTCCAGTACACGATCATCCGGGTCGTCCCGCGCGTCGAACGGGGCGAGTGCATCAACGTCGGCGTGGTCCTGTTCTCGCGCCAGCTGCGCTTCCTCGGCTCGCGGATCGAGCTCGACCCGCTGCGGCTGAAGGCGCTCTCCCCCGGCGTCGACCCGGCCTCGATCCAGCCGCACCTGGACGCGATCCAGGCGGTGATCGACGGCGACCCGGCCGGCGGACCGGTCGCCCGCTTGGCCCCGTCGGAGCGCTTCGGCTGGGTGGCGGCGATCTCCTCGACGGTGATCCAACCCTCGGAAGTCCACACCGGCCTAACCGACGATCCGCCCGGTACGCTGCGCCACTTGTTTGACGCGCTCGTCACCGTAGACCGCGGCCCGGCCGACCCCGACAGATGACCCAAGCCGGCCGCGCGGTTCTCGTCACCGGCGGCTCCCGCGGGATCGGGGCCGCCGTCGCCCGGGCGTTCGCGCAGCGCGGCGACCGCGTGGCCGTGCACTACGGCGCCAGCGCCGAGCGCGCGCAGGAGGTCGCGGACTCGCTGCCCGGCGGCGGGCACGTCGTCGTCGGCGCCGACCTCGCCGACGCCGAGGCGACGCGGCGGATGGTCGACGAGGCCGCCCAGCGGCTCGGCGGGATCGACGTGCTGGTCAACAACGCCGGCATCTGGGAGGCCCACCCGATCACCGAGACGTCATACGAGGAGTGGCGCCACGCCTGGCAGCGCACGCTCGACATCAACCTGACCGGCGCCGCCAACGCGACCTGGTGCGCCGTGCGGCACATGCTCGCCGCCGGCATCGGCGGCGCGATCGTCAACGTGGCCTCGCGCGGGGCGTTCCGCGGCGAGCCCGAGCATCCGGCCTATGGCGCGAGCAAGGCCGGGCTGATCGCGTTCGGCCAGTCGCTCGCGCGGGCACTGGGCCCGCACGAGATCATCGTCAGCGCGGTCGCGCCGGGCTTCGTCGAGACCGACATGGCCGCCGCCGAGCTCGTCGGCGAGCAGGGCGCCGCGCGCCGCGCGGAGAGCCCGCTGGGCCGCGTCTGCACTCCCGACGAGATCGCCGCCGCGGTCGTGTTCCTGGCCTCGCCGGAGGCGAAGATGGCCAGCGGCTCGGTGCTCGACGTCAACGGCGCGTCCTACCTGCGGATGTAGCGCCCGTCCGCGCCGCCCGCGACCGCCGCTCAGGGACGCCGCGCGGCGATGTTCAGCCGCACGTAGTGCAGCACGAACGGGTGCTCGTAGAGCTCGAGCACGCGGTCGACGAACTGATCGTGGAGCTCCTCGGGGAGCGGGTCGAGATGGCGCACCACGCACACCGTCTGCACGAACGACCGCGGGTCCGCCGGCGTCACCTCGCGCGGCTCAAGCCAGCAGTTGATGTCCTCGAACCCGACCTTCCGCATGCGCGCCTCGGTGGCCTCGGGACCCTGGTAGTTCCACGGGCCCTTCCAGCCCACGAAGTAGGGCGCGAACGGGTCGCTGTGGGCGACCTCGTCGGCCAGCACCCGGAACGAGTCGATGTTGCCGCTGCCCCCGCACTGGGCCACGATCCGGCCGCCCGGCTTGATCGTGGCGTACAGCCGCTCGAACAGGCGGTCGTGATCGGGCACCCAGTGAAACGTCGCGTTGGAGAACAGCGCGTCGACCTGCTCGGGCAGCTCGAGCTCGACCAGGTCCTGGCAGAACACGGTGGCCCGGTCGCCGAGCGCCTCCTGGGTGTGCCTGACCATCGACGGCGACACGTCGACCGCGTACACGCGACCGCGGGGCACCAGGTCGGCGAGCACGGCGGTCACCCGTCCCGACCCGCAGCCGGCGTCGAGCACGACCTCGTCGCCGCGCAGCGCCAGCCGCTCGATCAGCTCGCCCGCCCAGCCGGCCTGGACGTCGGAGACGCGGTCGTAGGCCGCCGCGTTCCAGTCTCGGGAGGGGGTCGCCTGGGAGCTCACAGCGCGGTGGTGACCGGGCCCGTGCGCTGCCGGTCGTGCTCGTAGGCGTCGATCGCCTCGCTGTCCTCGGCGAGCGTCACCGCGATGTCGTCCAGACCGTTGAGCAGCCGGTGCTTGATCTGCGAGTCGATCTCGAACCGCGCGGTACCGCCCGGCCAGCGAACCTCCTGCTCCTGGAGGTCGACCTGGGCCTCCCCGGCCTCGGCGATCGAGGCGCAGGCATCGGCGTCCAGCTGCACGGGCAGCAACCCGACCTTGGTGCAGTTGGAGCGGAAGATGTCGGCGAAGCTCGGCGCGATGATCGCCTGGAACCCGTAGTCCTCCAACGCCCACGCGGCGTGCTCGCGGCTGGAGCCGCAGCCGAAGTTCTCCCCGGCCACCAGCACCGGGTTCTTCGGCAGGTTCCACCCGGGCTCCTTGGCCCAGTCGAAGAACAGGAAGTCGCCGAAGCCGGCGCGCGTGACCTGCTTGAGGAACTGCTTGGGGATGATCTGGTCGGTGTCGACGTCGGCGCGGTTGAGCACCGACACCCGGCCCGTGATCGTCTCGACTGCCTTCATGACTGCCACTCCCTGATGTCGACGAAGTGTCCTTGCACCGCCGCGGCGGCCGCCATCTGCGGGGATACCAGGTGCGAGCGCGCTCCGCGCCCCTGGCGACCCTCGAAGTTGCGGTTCGAGGTCGAGGCGACCCGCTCCCCGGCGCCCGCGACGTCCGGGTTCATCCCCAGGCACATCGAGCAGCCGGCGCCGCGCCAGTCAAAGCCGGCGTCGGTGAAGATCTTGTCCAGACCCTCCTGCTCGGCCTGCGCCTTTACCTGGGCGGAGCCCGGGACGACCATCGCGTACACGTCGCCGGACACCTTGCGGCCGTTGACGACCTCGGCGGCGGCACGAAGGTCGCTGATCCGCGAGTTCGTGCAGGAGCCGATGAACACGCGGTCGAGCTTGAGCTCCTGGATCGGCGTTCCCGGCGCCAGCCCCATGTAGTCGAGCGCGCGCTCGTCCTGCTCGGTGCTCGGCTGGGGTACCGCGTCGGTCACGCCGACGACCATCCCCGGGTTCGTCCCCCACGTGACCATCGGGCTGATCGCGCCGGCGTCGACCTCGATCTCGCGGTCAAACTCCGCACCGCGGTCCGAGCGCAGCTCGCGCCACTCGTCGGGGACCTCCGGCGGCGCGCCCGGACGGCCGATCACCCACTCGAACGTGGTGTCGTCGGGGGCGATCATCCCGGCTCGGCCGCCGCCCTCGATCGTCATGTTGCAGACGGTCATCCGGCCCTCCATCGACAGCGCCTCGATCGGCGGGCCGGCGTACTCGATCGCGTGGCCGACCCCACCGGCGACGCCCATCTGGCCGATCGTGGCCAGCACCAGATCCTTGGCGCTGACGCCAAAGCCGAGCTCGCCCACATAGTTGATCCGCATCGACTTGGGCTTGGCCTGGACCAGCGTCTGGGTCGCCATCACGTGCTCGACCTCGCTGGTCCCGATCCCGAATGCCAGGGCCCCGAACGCCCCGTGGGTGGCGGTGTGAGAGTCGCCGCAGACGATCGTCATCCCGGGCTGGGAGATGCCGAGCTCCGGTCCGATCACGTGCACGATCCCCTGGTGCTCGGAGCCGAGCGAGTACAGCGGCACGCCGAACTCCTCGCAGTTGCGCTCGAGCGCCTCGACCTGCACGCGCGCGAGCTCGTCGCGGATCATCGCCGCCACCCTCGTCCCGTCGGTGGGGACGTTGTGGTCGACGGTGGCCAGCGTGCGATCGGGCCGACGCACCGGGCGACCGGCCAGCCTGAGGCCATCGAACGCCTGCGGACTGGTGACTTCGTGGACCAGATGCAGGTCGATGTAGATCAGGCTGTGGGCGACCTCGTGGGCTTCCCAGATCTTGTCCAGCAGCGTTTGGGGCATCGTCTCCTAGCTCCTAGCTCCTTCTCAGGCCCGCGCTCACGACCGCGAGCAGCACGGCCTCCTGCGGTCCGGGGTTTTCGAAATGGTGCGGAAGGTCGGCGTCGAACGTGACGCTGTCACCGGCGGCGAGCTCGGTCCGCTGGCCGTCGCAGACCAGCACGACCGTGCCCGACTCGACCAGCGCGGTCTCGCGGCTGCCGGGCTCGTGCATCGGCGGGTCGCCGGATCCGCCGGTGACCGCGCCGCCCGACAGCGTGTGGCGCGAGAGCTCGGCGCGCTGTCCGGGCAGCGGCGGCGTCAGGATCTCGTAGCTGTGGCCGTGGACGCGGCTCGGGCCCTTGCGGCGCTCGTCGGCGCGGACGACGCTGACGGCGCCCTCCTCGTCCAGGCGCAGCAGCTGCGACAGCCGCAGCTCCAGGCCGGCCGCGATCCGGCGCGCCACCTGCAGCGTCGGGCTGGTCTCGCCGCGCTCGACCTGCGAGAGCATCGGCGCGCTCACCCCCGAGCGCTCGGCGAGGTCACGCAGCGACAGGTCCATCGCTTCCCGCAGCGCGCGGACGCGGGCGCCCAGCGCCTCGGGCGGAGTCGTCACCGTCGTCATACAAACGTACGCTATCACGTACGCAGCGGCGCGGGCAGCGGCCCGCGGGCAGTGGCACGGACAGCGGCACGGACAGCGGCGCGGGCAGCGGCGCGGGCAGCGGCACGCGCAGCGGCGCGGGTAGCCTCCGCCCATGATCACCCCGCCCGACGTGCTCGTGCTCGGCGGCGGCGGCGTCCTCGGCGAGGTGTGGATGATGGGAGTGCTCGCCGGGATCGAGGACGCCACCGGCTTTGACCTACGCGAGTGCGAGTACTTCGTCGGCACCTCGGCCGGCTCGATCGTGTCCGCGCACCTGGCCGCGGGCGACTCTCCGCGCCGGCCCGGGGCGGTCGAGCCCGACGACGGCGTCGACGAGGCGGGCGAAGAGCCGGTCACCGGGCTGGCCACCTCGGCGCTGCGGGCCGCCCGTCGTGCCGGCGCCTGGGCGGTGGCCACGGGGGCCGCGTTCGCCCCGCTGGCGCTCGGCATCGCCGCTCCCGGCGGCGCGGTGGTCCGCGCCCAGATGCTGCGGCGCGTCCCCCGCCCCCACGACGACCTGCACAACCTCCGCGCCCGCATCCAGGAGTCCGGGGTGCGGTTCGACGGGCGCCTGCGCGTCGCGGCCGTCGATCGCCGCAGCGGCCGCCGGGTGATGTTCGGCAGCCCCGGCGCGCCGGAGGCGAGCGTGGCCGAGGCGGTCGAGGCCTCGTGCACGGTCCCGTGGCTGTTCGCCCCGGTGGTGATCGGCGGGCGCGAGTACGTCGACGGCGGGGTGTGGAGCCCGACCAACCTGGATGCCGCGCCCGCCGGACGCGACACCCACGTGCTGTGCCTCAACCCCACCGCCAGCGTCGCCGGCACCCACAACGCGTTGACGGTGATCCGCACCGTCTCGCGCTCGGCCGTGTCGGTCGAGGCGATGGTCCTGCGCCGCCGCGGCGCCGACGTCCGGGTGATCGCCCCCAGCGCCGAGTGCGCGTCGGCGATGGGGACGAACTTCATGGACCCGGGCCCGAGCGACCGCGTGATCGCGGCCGCCTACCGGCAGGGGCTGCGGCTGGCCCGGGAGTCCACAACCGCCGTAAGCGACTGAGATTGTGCCCGCATGGCGGGTACAAACGCAGTCGCTCCCGACCAAACGCCTACGGCGCCCGCACTGCCCGGGCCTCGTCGACCAGCGCGTCCGCCGCCTCGTCGACGATCGATCGCCGGCGGTATGCGTTGGACAGCGCCCGGACGTACGCGCGGGCCCCGGCCTCGAGTACGTCGGTCGACACGCCCTGGCCCGAGCCGGTGACGCCGTGGAGATCGAGCACCACCGATGCCTCGCCCAGCGCGTCCTGGCCACCGGTGACCGCGTCGACCCGGAACTCCCGGAGCTTGGCCTCGCTCCCGGTGGCTGCGTTGATCGCGCGGAAGATCGCGTCGACCGGGCCGTCGCCGGTGAACGACCCGGTCAGCTCCTCGCCGTCGGGCGAGGTCAGGCCGACGGTCGCGTGCGGAGGCCGGCGCGAGGAGGCCTCGACGTCGAACCATTCGAGCTGGTAGCCCGCAACCTCCTGGCGCAGCTCGTCGGTGACCAGCGCCTCGAGATCCATCGCGGTCACGGTCTTCTTCTTGTCCGCGAGCTCCTTGAAGCGCTTGAACGCGGTGTTCAGCGACTGGCCGGCCAGGTCGATCCCGAGCTCGGACAGCGCCTGCTGCAGCGCATGGCGGCCCGAGTGCTTGCCCAGCACCAGCGAGTTGGCCTCGAGCCCGACCGTGGTGGCGTCCATGATCTCGTAAGTGGTGCGCTCCTTGAGCACGCCGTCCTGGTGGATGCCGGACTCGTGCGCGAACGCGTTGCGCCCGACCACGGCTTTGTTGGGCTGGACCACGTACCCGGTCAGCCGCGACACCATCCGCGAGCTGCGCGCGAGCTCCTGGGTGACGACGCCGGTCTGGAGGCCGATATCGGCCTCGCGGGTGCGCAGCAGCATCACGATCTCCTCCAGCGAGGCGTTGCCGGCGCGCTCGCCGATCCCGTTGATCGCGCACTCCACCTGACGGGCACCGGCCAGCAGCCCCGCGAACGAGTTCGCGACCGCGAGCCCCAGGTCGTCGTGGCAGTGCACCGACAGCGTCACGTCCGCCAGCTCCGGGATCAGCTCGTACAGCCGCTTCAGGTAGGCGGTGTACTCGTGCGGCATCGTGTAGCCGACGGTGTCGGGGATGTTGATCGTGGTCGCGCCCTCGGCGATCGCCACGCTGCAGACCTCGGCCGTGTATTCGATGTCGGCGCGGGTCGCGTCCATCGGCGAGAACTCCACGTCGTCGACGTACTGCTTGGCGTGCACCACCGCCGCGCGGGCCTGTCCGAGCACGTCCTCGCGGGTGCTCTGCAGCTGGTGCTCGATGTGGATGTCCGAGGTCGAGATGAACGTGTGGATCCGCGGCCTCGGGGCGTCCTTGACCGCGTTGTAGGCCGCGTCGATGTCGGCCACGTGGGTGCGCGCCAGCCCCGCGATCACCGGTCCCTCGACCGTCCGCGAGATCGTTTGCACGGCCTCGAAGTCGCCCGGCGACGTGATCGGGAAGCCCGCCTCGATCACGTCAACGCCCAGGCGCGCGAGCTGCTGGGCAATCTCCAGCTTCTCCGACGTGTTCAGCGAGATCCCCGGCGACTGCTCGCCGTCGCGCAGCGTCGTGTCGAAGATCAGTACTCGGTTTGGATCAGTCCCATCCGCCATGTCACTCCTATCGCTCTCGAAGTTCGCTTCTTCTCGGTGCTGGTTTCGCGGCTACGTGCGGCCGCCAACGCGCTATTCCCCCCGAAGGGGGAGGAGAAGAAGTCGAAGGTCGAGGCGGAATGCCATGCACGCGCAAGCGTACCAGCCGCGGGCGCGCGGCCGCCCGTACCCTAGCCCTACGTATAGAGCTCCTCGATCTCGTCGGCGTACTTGGCGTGGATCGGCTTGCGGCGCAGCTTCATCGTCGGGGTCAGCTCCTCGCTGCCGGGCGCCCAATCGCAGTCGAGCACCGTGAAGCGCTTGATCTGCTCGGCACGGCTGAGGTGCGCGTTGGCGCGCTGCACGCCCTCGGCGACCTCGGCCAGCACCGCCGGCTCCGCCGCCATCGCGGCCGCCGACGGGTCGGGCAGGCCGTGCCGTGCGGCGAACGCCGCGAGCGCATCGGGGTCGAGCACGATCAGGGCCACGTTGTAGGGCCGGCGGTCGCCGATCGCGATCGCCTGGCCGATCAGCTGGCTGCCCTGCTTGAGCTGCTGCTCGATGTTCGCGGGCGACATGTTCTTGCCGGCCGCGTTGATGATCAGCTCCTTTTTGCGGTCGATGATCGTCAGGAACCCGAGCTCGTCGATGCTGCCGATGTCGCCGGTGCGCAGCCAGCCGTCGCCGTCGATCGTGTCGGCCGTCTTGCCGGGCTGGTTGCGGTAGCCGGCCATCACGGTCCCGCCGCGGACCAGCAGCTCGCCGTCGGTGTCGAGCCGCAGCTCCAGCCCGGCGATCGGCACGCCCACCGTGCCGTAGCGGATCGGGTCCTCGGGCACGATCGTGGCGATGCTGCACAGCTCCGACATGCCCCAGACCTCTCGGATCGGGATCCCGATCGCGCCGAAGAACTCGAACATCTCCAGCGGCGACGGAGCCGCTCCGGTGACATAGGAGCGGCAGCGGTCGAGCCCGAGCTTGGACCGCAGCGGCTCGAACACCGCGGCCTCGGCGCGCTCGTAGGCCTCCGCCAGCGGCGCGGGCACGCGCTCGCCGGCCTGCTCGAGACGCACCTTGCCGATCCCCAGCTCGACCGCCTCGGCGATCGCGGCGCGCCTGGCCTCGTCAGGCTCGGCGGCGAACCCGGCCTCGAGCGCCGCCCTGAGCTTCTCCCACACCCGCGGAACCGCGCCGAACCGGGTCGGTCGAGCGTCGGCGACGTACGCGAACACCTGCGTGACCTCGGGACAGCAGCTGATCGTCGAGCCCCACACCATCTGCGCGTAGTGGGTGAGCCCGCGATCGGCGATGTGTGCCATCGGTAGGAACGAGACCGTGGCGTCGTCGGGCGCCACGCTCATCGTCTCGTCCAGGCCGCGGCTCTCGGCCAGCTGGTTGGCGTGGGTCAGCTGCACGCCCTTGGGCGGACCGGTGGTGCCCGAGGTGTAGATCAGCGTCAGCACGTCATCGGGCCGGACCGTCTGCCACGCGGCCTCGAAGTCGAAGTCGCCGCCCGGCCGGGCCGACTCGAGCTCGGCGAGCGTGATCGAGTCCGCGGTGACGCCGTCGAGCAGGATCAGGTGCTCGACCCGGTCCTGGGTCGCGAGCGCCTGGCCGGCGCGGTCCAGGAACGCGGCCTCGACGATCATCACCCGGTTGCCGGCGTCGCCGAGCAGGAACTCGATCTGCTCGGGCGCCGACGTGTTGTAGATCGAGAACGGGGTCGCGCCCAGGTGCGCGACCGCGGTGTCGAGCAGGTGGAACTCGGGGCGGTTGGTGAGCATGAACCCGACCGTGTCGCCCCGGCGCACGCCCAGCTCGTGCAGCCCGCCGGCCAGCTGGCGGACCCGCTCCGCGTACTCGGCGAACGTGATCGACACCTCGTCGCCGAGCGTCCGCAGCGCCACCTTGTCGGCGTGCTGAGCCGCGGTGATCTGGAATGCCTCGCACATCGTGCTCGCGTCCAGCGCCCGCAGCCCGTCCGTGCCCGTGGTTGTCGCTGTGCTCGTCATGACCACGTATCTGTACCAGCTGCGGCGCCGGCCGCGGGAAAGCGTGACCAGCCGGCGACTACTACAGCGAGACCGTGCGGCCCTCTTCGAACCCGTCCCCGGCGACGATCTGCGCCACGAGCTCGCGCGGCACCGCGGAGTCGGTCGTGATCGTCATCGCGGCGAGCCCCGACCGCCCGCTCTCGGCGTCGACGGGCTGGCGCCCGACGGCCGCCGAGACGATGTTGATCCCGTGCGCGCCGAACGTGGTGCCGACGCGGCCGAGCATCCCGGGCAGGTCGCGGTAGCGGAAGATCGTGACGTGGTCCTCGAGCTGGACGTCGAAGCGCTGGCCCCAGGCCTCGAGCAGGTGCGGATGGTTGCGGCGGCCGATCAGCGTCCCCGCGACGCGCACGCTGTTGTCGCCGCTGGTCACGCGCACGCGGACGAGGTCGGCGTAGTCGCGGACGACCGTCCGCGTGGTCTCCTCGATCTCGATCCCGCGCTCCTCGGCGATCGTCGGCGCGTTGACCTCGTTGATCTCCTCCTCGGTGTGGCCCTTCAGCACGCCGAGCAGCACCTCGATTCCCAGCAGCCGCGTGTCGCGCTCGGCGATCCGGCCGAGGAACTCGATCTGCACCCGGTCGACTGACGAGCCCGCCGCCAGCTCGACCGCGATCCGCCCGAGCGCCCGGCACAGCGGGACGAACGGCCCGAGCACATCCATGTCCTCCGCCGGGATCGCCGGGACGTTGACCGCGCTGGTGACGACGCCGCCGGTGAGCGCGGCGATCACCTGCTCGGCCGCCTGGTAGCCGGCGCGGTCGGTGGCCTCGGTGGTCGAGGCTCCGAGATGCGGGGTCATGATCACGTTGGGGTAGCCGAACAGCGGATGGTCGGTGACCGGCTCTGACTGGAACACGTCCAGCGCGGCGCCCCCGACCTTGCCCGAGTCAAGCGCCGCCTTGAGGTCCTCGTCGACGACGAGCGGACCGCGCGCGACGTTGAGCACCCGGACCCCGTCCTTGCACTGGGCCAGCGCCTTGGCGTCCAGCCAGCCGCGGGTGTCGGGGGTGTTGGGCAGGTGCAGCGTCAGGAAGTCGGCGACCGCGTACACGTCCTCGGAGCACTCGGCCTTCTCGACGCCGAGGTCGCGGTAGCGCTCGGCCGCCACGTAGGGGTCGAACGCCACCACCTTCATCCCGAACGACAGCGCCCGCAGGGCGACCAGCTGGCCGATCCGGCCGAAGCCCATGATCCCCAGCGTCTTCTCGTACAGCTCGATCCCGGAGAACTTCGAGCGCTCCCACTTGCCGCTCGTCAGCGATGCGTGCGCCTGCGGGACGTTTCGGGCCAGCGCCAGCAGCAGCGCCATCGTGTGCTCGGCGGCGGTGATCACGTTGGACTGGGGCGCGTTGGCGACGACGATCCCGCGCTTGGTGGCCGCCGGGACGTCGACGTTGTCGACGCCGACACCGGCGCGGCCGACGGCGCGCAGCCGCTGGGCCTTGACGATCAGCTCGTCGTCGAGCCTGGTCGCCGAACGGATCAGGATCCCGTCGTAGCCGCCGATCTTCGCGGCCAGCTCGTCGCGCGACCAGCCGAGCCCGAGCTCGACCTCGAAGTGCTCGCGCAGCAGCTCGATCCCGGGGTCGCCGATCTTCTCGGCCACAAGCACCTTGGCCCGCGCGTTCACAGCCGCTCCAGGACCCAGTCGATGCACGCGGTCAGCGCGCGGACGTCGTCGGGCTCGGTCGCCGGGAACATCGCGATCCGCAGCTGGTTGCGCCCGAGCTTGCGGTACGGCTCGACGTCGACGATCCCGTTGGCGCGCAGCGTCGCCGCCAGCGCGGCGCGCGTCGACCTGCTCGTCGAAGTCGATCGTGCCCACCACCAGCGAGCGCTTGGCCGAGTCGGCCACGAACGGCGAGGCGTCGGGGTGAGCGTCGGCCCACCGGTACAGGTGCGACGACGACTCGGTGGTGCGCGCGACCATTGCGCCGAGCCCGCCCTGGTCGAGCATCCACTCGAGCTGATCGGCGAGCAGGAACAGGGTGGCGATCGCGGGCGTGTTGTAGGTCTGGTCCTTGACCGAGTTCTCGAGCGCGATGCTCAGCGACAGGAAGTCCGGGATCCAGCGGCCGCCGGGCCGCTCCCCGGTCAGCTCGGCCACGCGCTCCAGCGCCGCCGGGCTCATCACCGCGAGCCACAACCCGCCGTCGGAGGCCAGCGCCTTCTGCGGCGCGAAGTAGTAGACGTCGGTCTCGGCGACGTCGAGCGGCAGTCCCGCCACGCCCGAGGTCCCGTCGATCAGCACCAGCGAGCCGTCGCTGCCGGCGGGGCGCCGCACCGGCACCATCACGCCGGTCGACGTCTCGTTGTGGGCCCAGGCGATCACGTCGGCGCCAGGGTCGGCGACCGGCTCGGGCGCGTCGCCGGCGGCGGCCTCGATCACCAGCGGGTCGGCCAGGAACGGCGCACCGCGCGTGCAGGCGGCGAACTTCGAGGAGAACTCGCCGTAGGACAGGTGCAGCGCGCGCTCGCGGACCAGGCAGCAGACGGCCGCGTCCCAGAACGCGGTGGTGCCGCCGTTGCCGAGCGCCACCTCGTAGCCGTCGGGCACGGCCAACAGCTCGCTCAGCCCCTCGCGGACCCGGCCCACCAGCCGCTTGACCGGCCGCTGGCGATGCGAGGTGCCCATCAGCGTCGCGCCGGTAGCCGCCAGCTGCTCGAGCTGCGCCGGGGGCACGCGCGAGGGGCCCGAGCCGAAGCGGCCGTCGAGGGGCTTGAGCTCAGCGGGAATCTGCAGGACGGTCGAGGTCTCGGCCATACGTCGATCTTCGAAGGTAGCGGGTGGCTCGCGCCGGCTGCCGGACCCGGCCGCCGGCCGCCGGCTACTCCTGGAACTCGGTGTCGATCCAGTCCATCTGCGCGCGCAGCTCGCGGCCCACGACCTCGACCTGATGTCCAGCCTGCTCCTCGCGCATCCGCTTGAAGTTCTCCTGCCCGGCGCGGTTCTCGGCGATCCACTCGCGGGCGAAGTCGCCGGACTGGATGTCGGCCAGGATCTGCTGCATCGCCGCCCGCGACGCGTCGGAGATCACCCGGCTGCCGCGGGTCATGTCGCCGTACTCGGCCGTGTTCGAGATCGAGTACCGCATGCCGGCGATCCCCTTCTCGTACATCAGGTCGACGATCAGCTTGAGCTCGTGGAGGACCTCGAAGTACGCCAGCCGCTCGTCGTAGCCGGCCCCGGTCAGCGTCTCGTAGCCGGCCCGGACCAGCTCGGTGACGCCGCCGCAGAGCACGGCCTGCTCGCCGAACAGGTCGGTCTCGGTCTCGTCCTTGAATGTGGTCTCGATCACCCCGCCGCGGGTGCAGCCGATGCCCTTGGCGTAGGCGAGCGCCAGCTCAAGCGCGTTGCCGGTGGCGTTCTGGTGCACGGCCACCAGGCCGGGCACGCCGCTGCCCTCGAGGTACTGGCGGCGGACCAGGTGCCCGGGGCCCTTGGGCGCGACCAGCGCGACGTCGATGTCGGGCGGCGGCACGATCTCCTCGTAGTGGATCGAGAAGCCGTGACCGAACATCAGCAGGTTGCCGGCCGCGATCCCGTCCTTGACGCCGGACTCCCACACCTGGCGGTGCAGCTCGTCGGGGGTCAGCATCATCACGATGTCGCCCTCGCTCGCGGCGTCGGCCGGCTCGGCGACGCGAAGGCCGTGCTCCTTGGCCTTGGCGACGCTGTCCGAGCTCGGTCTCAGCCCGACCACGACCGATACTCCGGAGTCCTTGAGGTTCAGCGAATGGGCGTGGCCCTGGGAGCCGTAGCCGATGATGGCGACGGTCTTGCCGTCAAGGAGTGAGAGATCAGCGTCGTCGTCGTAGAACATGCGCGGGAGCGTATACGGCGCCGCTCCCGCGCGATTTCTGGGCCCGGGGACGGCCCGGGGGAACGACCTGGGCCCATCGGCGTCGGAGTCACCCGAGCCGCCGCCGAAGTGCTGCTGGAGCGACAGCACGCTGCGGACGTACTGCTTGGTGTCCGAGTACAGCCCGTTCTGGCGCACCGACGACAGGCCCTGGTAGTAGCCCGCGGCGGCGGTCGCGGCGCTGTCGCCGGTCGAGTTCAGCAGCGAGCGCAGCAGCAACACGCCGCCGCGCACGTTGTCGACCGCCGACGCGGGCGCGAGCGGCACGCTCGGCGTCAGCGTGTGCTGGATCCAGTCCCACGTGCCGGGCAGGATCTGCATGATCCCGCGGGCGTCGGCGCTGGACACGAGGTCGTTGTTGAAGCCGCTCTCCTGCCACGCGATCGCGTCGGCCAGCGAGCTCGGCACGCCGTGCTCGGCCGCGATCGACCCGATCTGCGACGCGCTCAGGCGCTCAGGCGTCGGATACGGCGGGTTGGTCGGGGAGCCCTGGGCGGGCTCGCCGACCGGCTGGGTCTCAGCTCCCCCCGTGGTCGAGGTCGTCGTCGAGACCGGGACGGCGCTGGACGCGGTCGCGGTCGCCGTCCGGGACACGGTGCCGGTCGACGCCGCGGTCGGCGACGCGCTCGGCGGCAGGCCGAACACCGTCAGCCTGCGCCCGGCGGGAAGGATCCCGTCGGCGTCGAGGCCGTTGGCGGCGGCGATCGCCGCGATCGAGGTCCCGGCGCGGGCCGCGATCGCGGTCAGCGTGTCGCCGGCGTGGACGAGGTAGTCACCGCCGCCCGCGCTCGAGCCCGAGCTCGTGCTCGTGCTGACCGGGACCGCCCCGGCCGTGGTGCTCGAGGCCGTGCCGCTGCCGACCGACGCGGTCGAGCTGACCCCCGCGGCGCTCTGCGGCGGGATCGCGACGACGCGGCCGGTGACGAGCAGCTGGTCGGTTGACATCCCGTTCGCTGCCGCAAGCTGCGCGACGGTCAACCCGTCCTGCGCCGCGATCGAGCTCAGCGACTCCCCTGGCGTGATCGTGTGCTGGAAGAAGGCGGAGGCTGAGGCGGGGGCGATCAGCGTCGCCGCGGCCACCAGCGGGATCAGGAATCTGGCTCTCATGGCCGGCGATTGTCGCTGACAACTGCCGTGCGAAAGGCACCTGCAAGCGACGTTTCACCATGCAAGATTTTCTTCGTCGACCCCGACGGCCTCAAATCGCCGTCGGCGCGGGCGACGCGGTCAGGAGCTGGCGGAGGCCGCCAGCGAGCTCCCAGGCAACATAAGGCGGCCGTCGCCGTCGGTGAACGGCGCAGCCAGCTCGCGGATCCGGTTCTCGACCGCTTCGCGGCGCTCGGCGGACAGCGACTCCAGCGCGCCGCTGACCATCTGCGAGAGGTCGAGCGTCTCGGACCAGTACTCGTCGAAGCCGGGGTAGGTGCGGCCCAGCTCGACCGACTCCACCAGGATGTCGACGAATCCGGCGTCGGCGAGCAGCTCGTCGAGCAGCCCCGGCCTGGCCAGCGCGAACATGCCGGGACCGCCGGGCTCGGGAGGCTCGAGCGCGCCCTCCTCGATCAGCGCCTGGTTGGTGATCGTCGCCCACGGGTTCTCGGCCGGCTGATCCCACACCGCCAGCGCGATCCGGCCGCCGGGGCGCAGCACCCGCCGCGACTCCCCCAAGGCCGTCGCCGGGTCGAGGACCAGCATGTAGCCCCACCGGCATAGGACCGCGTCGACGCTCGCGGTCGGCAGGTCGATCCACTCGAGCTGGAGTTGCTTGAACTCGACGTTGGTCAGCCCGAACGACTTGGCGCGCTCGCGGGCGACGTCGAGCATCCCCTCGGTCGCGTCGCTGGTGATCAGCGTGCCGCCGGGAGCGATCAGCTCGGCGGCGAGGAAGCCGGTGTCGCCGGGCCCGGCGGCGAGCTCGAGCACTTCCTGGCCGGGCTGCAGCGACAGCTGCTCGATCATCCAGGTCGAGACCGGCATCCCCACCTCGCGCGTGTGCTGGGCTTGCCGCCCCCAGCCGGGCGCGGCGTTCTCCCAGCGGTCGATCAGCTCGTCGCGCAGGGTGTCGGGATCGGATTGCTCGGTCATTCGCTCGTCGTGCGCTCGGACAGGCGCCGGGTGATCTCGGTGAAGGCGCCTTCGATCTGGCTGCTCAGCCTGCGCTGGAAGATAGCCATCAGCGCCTCCGAGGCGATCGGTCGCAGCCGCGCCACCGCGGCCTCGACCTCGGGCCAGCGCTCGGCGGGCATGTCGGCCTGGGCAAACGGCTTCCAGATCTCGGCCAGGAACAGCTGGACGAACGACCGCGACACGGAGTCGCTGTGGCGCTCGATGTCCTCGAGCACCGACAGCGCGCTGTCGAGCGAGATCCCCCGCTCCACGACCTCGTCGCCGACCTCGAGCAGCGACGGGCTCGGCACCTCGTAGCGGCCGCTGCCGGCCGGCACCAGCACCCCGAGCTTGACCGCCCGGGCGAGCACGTCGGCGCCCTCGGCGGGGTCCTGCACCCGGAAGCGGCGGCCGAGCTCGCCCGCGGTGATCGTCAGGGGCGCCTCCTCGCTGCGCGGCGCCGCGAACGCCTGCTTGAACACGAGCAACCGCTCGGCGGTGCCGTCGCGGTCCTCGAGCAGCCGCTTGATGCCGGCGAGGTTGAAGCCCTCGTCCTGGAGCTCGCGGATCTTCTGCAGCTGCGCGACGTGGTCTGGCCCGTAGTAGCCGACCCGCATCCGCACCTCCGGCGGGGCGAGCAGCCCGCGCGCCTGGTGGGCGCGGATGTTGCGCACCGACATCCCGGTCGCCGCGGCCAGGTGCTCGATCGTCAGCCGGTTGGGCGACGGGTCCGCAAGCGCGGTGGCGCGTCTCGACATCGCGCGAGCATCATATCCACCGCCGACGTCACATCAAACGACGTCACGTCGCCTCGTGTGACGCCCCAGTCGGAGCTCCCGCCGCAGCAGCTTGCCGGTCTGGCTGCGCGGCAGCTCGGCCACGAACTCGAACCGCTTGGGCACCTTGAACCCCGCCAGCCGCGCCGCGCAGTGCGCCCGCAGCTCGTCCGCCGACACCGCGAGCCCGTCGGCCGTCACCACCGACGCGACCACCGCCTCCCCCCACTCCGCGTCCTCGCGCCCGTGCACGGCCGCGTCGGCCACCGCGGGATGCGACAGCAGCACGTCCTCGACCTCGACCGGCGCGACGTTCTCGCCGCCGGTGACGATCGTGTCGGCCTTGCGGCCGGTGATCACCAGCCGACCGCGCTCGTCGAAGCGCCCCAGGTCGCCGGTGTGCAGCCAGCCATCCGAATCCAGGGCGCCCGCCGACACCATCGGCCCGCTCACGAGCACCTCGCCTTCGCCGATCCAAGCGGACCTCGCCGCCCGGGAGCGGCCACCCGAACGTGGCGATCTGCGAGCACGTCTCGGTCATCCCGTAGCTCGGCGCGACCGGAACCCCGGCCGCCGCCGCGCGCTCGAGCAGCGCGGTCGGGATCGGCCCGCCGCCGAGCAGCACCCAGCGCAAGCGTCGGCGGCCGCCGCAGGCCCGCGTCCAGCAGCCGCGACAGCATCGTCGACACCAGCGACACGAGCGTGATCCGCCGCTCGGGGTCCATCAGCTCCTCGAGCACCGCCGCCGTGTCGAAGCGCCCGTGCACGACCGCGGTGGTGGCGTAGATCGCGCTGCGGATCGGGATCGACAGACCGCCGACGTGGGTCAGCGGCATCGGGCACAGCCACCGCTCGGCGGGGTCGAGCCCGAGCGCCACCGCCGACCCGAGCGCGTTGGCCATCCAGTTGCCGTGCGTCAGCACGACCGGCTTGGGGGCCGCGGTCGTCCCCGACGTGTGCATCACCGCCACCGCCGGATCGCGATCGTCAGCCGCGGCCCGTGCCAGCGGCGCGGACCCGAGCGGCTCGGATACGACCACGCGCGCCCCCGCCATCCGCGCCGCCCGCTCCGACTGGCGTCAGCCGCAGGTCGATCGGGACCGCGACCGCCCCGGCCACCAGGCACCCGTGCAGCGCCACCGCGAAGTCCTCGACCGACGGCCAGCGCGAGCGCGACCCGGTCGCCCGACTGCACGCCCAGCCGCTGTAGCGCGCCCGCCGCACCGATCGCCGCCACCGACAGCTCCGCGTAGGTGAGCGTCCGCTCGGGGCCCTCGATCGCGGCGCGGTCGGGCTGCTTGCCGGACGGCGGCGTGGATCCAGTAGCTCACAGACGAAACGGTAGTCTCGGCGCAGTGAACCAGCCGTGAAGGAGCAACCCCAGCCCGTCGACTGGCAGTCAGCCGGCGACTACGACGACATCCGCTACGAGCTCGGAGCCGGCCAGGACTCCGCGATCGCCAAGATCACGATCGACCGCCCGGAGGTCCGCAACGCGTTTCGGCCCGAGACCGTGATCGAGCTGTCCGACGCGTTCGAGCGGGCTCGCGAGGACCTCGGCGTCGGCGTCGTGATCCTCACCGGCGAGGGCCCCGACGCGTTCTGCTCGGGCGGCGACCAGCGCGTGCGCGGCCAGCGCGGCGGCTACGTCACCGGCGCCGACCCCAGCCAGGCCGGGCACCACCAGGCGGTCGGGCGCTTCCACGTCACCGACCTGCACGTGCAGATCCGCCGCATGCCCAAGCCGGTGGTGGCGATGGTCGCCGGCTACGCGATCGGCGGCGGCCACGTGCTGCACGTCATCTGCGACCTGACGATCGCCGCCGACAACGCGCGCTTCGGCCAGACCGGCCCCAAGGTCGGCTCGTTCGACGGGGGCTTCGGCGCGACCGTGCTGTCGCGGCTGGTCGGGCCCAAGAAGGCCAAGGAGATCTGGTTCCTCTGCCGCCAGTACGACGCCCGGCAGGCGCTGGAGATGGGGCTGATCAACACGGTCGTGCCGCTCGAGCGACTCGAGCAGGAGACCGTGCAGTGGTGTCGCGAGATGCTCGCCGCTCTCCCCGTTCGCGCTGCGCCTGCTGAAGGCGAGCTTCAACGCCGACGAGGACGGTCTCGCCGGGATCCAGCAGCTCGCCCACGACGCCAACTTGCTCTTCTACATGAGCGAGGAGGCGCAGGAGGGCCGCAACGCGTACCTCGAGAAGCGCCAGCCGGACTTCTCGAAGTTCCCCCACCGGGCCTGATGTCCGCCACCCCCGCGCAGGACGCAGCCCCCGCGGTGAGCGGCGTTCGCATCTGGATGATGGCGGCTCGCCTGCGCACGCTGCCCGCGGCGATCGCGCCGGTGCTCGTCGGCACCGCGCTCGCCGGCTACCTGCACGTGTTCCATCCGCTGCGGTTCGTGGCGGCGCTGATCGGCGCGATCTTCATCCAGGTCGGCACCAACCTCTCAAACGACTACTCCGACGCCCGCCGCGGCGCCGACACCGAGGACCGACTCGGGCCCGTGCGCGTCACCGCCGGCGGCCTGGTGCCGCCCGACCAGGTGCTGGTCGCGACCTACGTTTCGTTCGGGGTGGCGGTGGCGGCCGGCGTCTACCTGGTGATCGTCGCCGGCTGGGAGCTGCTGGTCGTCGGGGCGGCGTCGATCCTCGCCGGGGTCCTGTACACCGGCGGACCGCGCCCGTACGGCTACGAGGGCCTCGGCGAGGTGTTCGTGTTCCTGTTCTTCGGGATCGTCGCGGTCGCCGGCTCGTTCTTCGTGCAGGTCAAGCACCTCGACTGGGAGGCGTTCGCGCTGGCCGTCCCGGTCGGCCTGCTGGCCGCGGCGATCCTCGTCGTCAACAACTACCGCGACATCGACTCCGACCGCCGCGCGAACAAGCGCACGCTCGCGGTCCGGCTGGGCCGCGACCGGCACGCGCACGATGTTCGCCGTGATCGTCTACCTGGCCTACCTGCTGGCCACGGTCACCTGGATCTTCGGGCCGCTGAAGCCGTGGGTGCTGCTGTCGTGGCTGACGCTGCCGCTGGCCGCCGACGTCGTGCGCACGGTGCGCAACCGCACCGACGGCCCGTCGCTCAACCAGGCGCTGGCGCACACCGGCATGCTGCAGCTGGCGTTCTGCGTGCTGCTGTCCGCCGGCCTGCTGCTGAGCCGGTGATCCTGCGGATCGGATCGGTAGAGGCGCGCTTGCGCGCGCCGTTTGTCACCGCGCGGACGTCGGTGCAGGCGCGGCGACTGGTGCGCGTCAGCGTGCAGGACGCCGACGGCACGGTCGGATTCGGCGAGGCCGCTCCGCTCGAGGGCTACGACGTGGTCTCGATCGACGACGTCCGCACCGCGCTCGAGGACTGCCGCGAGCCGGTGTCCGCATCCGACGGCGAGTCGCACGACGAGCTGCTGGCCGAGTGCGCCCGGGTGGCGGTCCTCCCCCACGCGGTCGCCGCGATCGACCTGGCCCTGTGGGACCTGGCCGGGCGTCGCGCCGGCGCGCCGGTGTGGGGCCTGCTCGGCGCGCGGGCCGCGCCGGAGGTGCGGGTCAACGCGACGATCGCCGCGCCGGACCGCGCCGGCGCCGTGGCCGAGGCCGCCGACGCCCGTGAGGCCGGGTTTCAGACGCTCAAGCTGAAGGTCGCCACCGGCGACGACGCCGGGCGGCTCGCGGCGGTGCGGGCGGTCGCGGGTCCGCAGATGGAGATCCGACTCGACGCCAACGGCGCCTGGTCGGTGTCCGAGGCGGCGGCGGCGTTGCGCGCGCTGGCGCCGGCCGGGGTCGAGCTGTGCGAGGAGCCGGTCGGCGGCCTCGACGAGACCGCCGAGCTCGACAAGCGGACCACGGTCGCGCTGGCGATCGACGAGAGCTCGGCGCTCCCCGGCGCGCTGGACCGCAAGGTGTGCGACGCGGTCTGCCTGAAGATCGCCCGCGGCGGCGGGATCACCGGCGTGCTCGACGCGGCCCGGCGGGCCCGCGCGGCCGGGTACGAGGTCTACCTGGCGTCGACGCTCGACGGTCCGCTGGGGATCTCGGCCGCGCTTCACGCCGCCGCCGCGATCAAGCCCGATCGCGCGTGCGGCCTGGCCACGCTCGGCGTGTTCGACGGCCGCGAGCCGCCGATCGCGGCCCGACCGGGGCAAGATGTCGCCGCCCGCCGGGCCCGGGCTGGGCGACGGCCTCAGCGCCTGGTACCGGCTGAGGGTTACCGACGCCACCAGGCCGGGCGCCTCGAGGTGCACGGCGTGGCCCGCGCCGCCGACGACGTCAACTTGGGCGTCCGGGATCGCCGTCGCCATCTGGCTTGCCAGCGCCTGGAACTTCTGATCGCGCTCGCCGACGATCAGCGTCACCGGCATCGCCAGCTCGCCCAGGCGATCCCACAGCGGCGGCAGCGCCCCGGTCCCGAGCCCGCGCAGCGCCCGCGCCAACCCGGCCGGGGTGCTGCGCAGCCGGTCGGCGTGGGTGGCGGCCGCGACCGCGGGCGGCTGTCCGGCGAGCACCGGAGTCTGCGCCCACCGCCGCGCGAACTCCTCGATCGTCGAGCGCTCGATCTCGTCGGCGAGCGCTTCGTCGGCGGCCCGGCGCCGTTCGCGCTCGCCGGGATCGGCGATCCCGGGGCTGGCTCCGATCAGCACCAGGCGCTCCACGCGCGCGCCGATCGCCAGCGCGACGTGCAGCGCGATCCGCCCGCCCATCGAGTAGCCGGCCAGCGTGAACCGCTCGGGTGCGAGCGCGCCGACGTCGCGCGATCACCGCCTCCAGCGTCACCGGCTCGGAGTCCGACGCGGCGCCGTGGCCGCGGATGTCGGGCGCAATCGCCGTGTAGCTTTCGCCGAGCGCCGCCACCACCGGATCCCAGCTGCGTCCGGTGTGGGTGAAGCCGTGCAGGAGGACAACGGTCGGCGCCATGCCCCCATCATGACCGCCACCGACACCTACATGCTGCTGCGCGCGTTCTGCGACGAGCTCGCGCGCTGCGGGATGCGCCACGCCTGCACCTCGCCGGGGTCGCGGTCGACCCCGATCGTGCTGTCGCTCGTGCGCGAGCCGCGGATTCGCTGCTGGTCGCACGTCGACGAGCGCTGCGCAGGGTTCTTCGCGCTCGGCGCGGCCAAGGCCTCGGGCCTGCCGCTCGCGGTCACCTGCACGTCCGGGACCGCCGCCGCCAACCTCGCGCCCGGCCGTGATCGAGGCCCACCAGGCGCGCGTGCCGATGATCGTGCTGACCGCCGACCGCCCCGCCGAGCTGCGCGAGGTCGGCGCCGGCCAGACGATCGACCAGCTCAAGCTCTACGGCGACGCGGTCAAGTGGTTCTTCGAGGTCGGCGTCGACGACGCCACGCCGGCGCGGCTGCGGTGGATCCGGGCACTGGCCTGCCGCGCGTACTGGACGGCCGTGGAGGGCCGTCCGGGCCCCGTCCACCTCAACTTCCCGCTGCGCGAGCCGCTGGTCCTGTCCGAGCCGCTGCCCGCCGACGACAGCGGCCGACCCGGCGGGCGCCCGTGGGTCAGCCGCGAGCCGCTCGCCGCCCGCTCCGGCCGCCCTCCCCGAGCTGCCGGCGCGCGGGGTGATCGTCGCCGGACGCGACGAGCGCCGGCGCGGCCTCGGCGCCGCCGCCGCGCGGTTCGCCGAGCGCGCCGGGTACCCGCTGCTGGCCGACCCGCTGTCGGGCGCCCGCCACGGCCCGGCCGCGGTCGCCCACTACGACCTGCTGCTGCGCGACCCGCGCTTCGCCGCGAAGCTGCGCCCCGAGCTCGTCGTGCGGATCGGCGATCTGCCGACCTCCAAGCCGCTGCGCGCCTGGCTGGAGGCGCTCGCCGACGTGCCGCAGGTCGCGCTCGACCCGGAGGGGGCGTGGCAGGACCCGGCGGCGGTGCTGAGCGTCAGCGAGCCCGGCGATCCGGTCGCCGCGCTCGAGGCCGGTGCCCCCGAGACCCCCGCGGATCCCGACTGGCTGGCGGCGTGGCGCGGCGCCGACGACGCCGCCGCCCGGGCGATCGACGCGACGCTCGGCGACGAGCTGTCAGAGCCGCTGGTCGCCCGCTCGCTGGGCGAGTGGCTGCCCGCCGAGGCGACCCTGTTCGTGGCCTCGTCGATGCCGGTCCGCGACGTCGAGGAGTTCTTCGCCGCCCACGAGCTGGCCCCGCGGGTGCTGTCCAACCGAGGCGCCAACGGGATCGACGGCACCGTGTCCTCGGCGTTCGGCGCGGCCGCGGCCGGCGCGGGCCCGGTGGTGCTGCTGATCGGCGACGTCGCGCTCGCCCACGACATCGGCGGCCTGCTCGCCGCGCGCCGGCTCGGCCTGAAGCTGACGATCGTGCTGCTCAACAACGACGGCGGCGGGATCTTCCACTTCCTCCCGGTCGCCGGCGAGCGCGACGCATTCGAGGAGCACGTGGCCACCCCGCACGGCCTCGAGTTCGCCCGCGCCGCCGAGCTCTACGGGCTCGCCTACGAAGCACCGGGAACCGTCGATGCGCTCCGGGAGGCGGTGGCGCGCTCGGTCGACGCCGACGGCGCCACGATCGTCGAGGTCCGAACCGACCGCGAGGCCAACCTCGCGCTGCACCGCCGGGTGGCCGAGGTGGTCACCGGCTCCTAGCGGTCTTCGGGCACGACCACCAGCCGCGCCGAGCGTGCATAACGCGTCAAATCCGCCGGCGCAAGCGAGGCTTGACGCGTGGAGCACCGTATGCGTGCGCTACACGGCAAGCCTCGGCTTGGCGCCGGATTTGTCGTGTTATGCACGGCGGCCTAACCCGCGAGGACCGGCAGCAGCACCTGCAGCTTGACCTCGGTCTCGGCGAGCTCCGCCGCCGGGTCAGAGCCACGCACGATCCCGCCGCCGGCGTAGCGTGGGCGAGGCTCCCCCGCACCAGCGCGCACCGCAGCGCGACGCAGAACTCGCCGTCGCCGGTCGCGTCCGTCCACCCCACGGGCCCCGCGTACCAGCCGCGGTCGAGGCCCTCGAGCGCGGGGATCAGCTTGACCGCCCTGTCCCCCGGCTCGCCACCCACCGCCGGCGTCGGGTGCAGCACGCCGGCCAGCTCGATCGCGCCGATCGGCGAGGTCAGCTGGGCGCGGATCGGTCGCGCGAGGTGCTGGATGTTGGCCACCCGCACCACCACCGGCTCCGGCGATGCGGTCACCCACACCGCGTGCGGCTTGAGCGCGCGGGCGATCCGGCGGGCGACGATCACGTTCTCCTCGCGGTCCTTGTCGCTGTGCAGCAACTGCTCGCCGAGGTGGTCGTCGACGGCCGGGTCGGCGCTGCGGCCGATCGACCCGGCCAGCGCCACGGTGCTGGCCCGCTGGCCCTCTCGCCGCACCAGCAGCTCCGGGCTGGCGGCCATGAACGTCGCGTCGCCGCGACCGACCGCGAACACGAAGCAGGACGGGAACACCTCCCGCAGCACGCCGAGCACCGCGCCGGGATCGTGGTCGATCGGCGCGCGGATCTCGACGTCGCGGGCGAGCACGATCTTCTCGAGCTCGCCGGCCCGGATCCGCTCCACCGCGCCCGCGACCGCCTCCTCGTAGTGCGCCGGCGGCATCGGGCTGGACACGGAGTAGGTGCCGGCCGGAGCGGGGTCGAGCAGCGGCAGCGGCGGCGAGCGCAGCTCGCCCAGCCGGCGCCGCGCGCGCTCGCGCAGATCGTCGACGGTGTCGTCGGGCGCGACGTCGAGGTTGAGCGTCAGCGTCACCTGGCCGCCCTTGCGCGCGACCGCGACCTCGGGCACGACCAGCGACGCCGGCGCGAACCCCCGCCAGCGCGGCGAGCCGGCCCCGTCGTGGGCGAACGCGAAGCCGCCGACCGCGACCAACCCCGATCCGGGCGGACCGGCGCCGTCGTCGGCGACGGCCCCACGGGCCAGCTCGCGCCAGCGCGCCGCGACCCGCTCGAACCGGTCGGGCCCCTCGTCCTCGAGCGCCCGCAACGATCCGAGCGCCGCGAGCGCGCAGCCGTCGCGGTCGGGCTGCTCGAGGCAGAACCACGGCTCGCCGGGCCGGCGCGACGCCGAGGCGATTGCGGTCGGATCGGCGGCCGGGTCGATCGCCGAGGTGACGCTGGCCAGCGTCGCGGCGCCAGTCGAGCGCGCGCGCCGCAGCGCCGCGTCGAGATGACGGCCCAGCCGCTGCGAAGCCCGCGCGTCGAGCCACTCGGGCCCAGGCGAGGTCCTCAGCGACGTGGTCACCGGCCGGAGCGCGTCACGCGCGGTGCACTAGGTCTCGGTGCGCCCGCGCGAGATCGCGATCTCGCCGGTGCGGGCCATCTCGATCAGGCCGAACGGCCGTACCAGCTGCTCGAACGCGTCGACCTTGTCGTAGGTTCCGGTGACCTCGATGACGACCGAGCGCTTGGTGACGTCGACGATCTTCGCCCGGAAGATCTCGCAGACCTGCATCACCTCCGCGCGGCTGGGGCCGTCGGCGGACACCTTGAACAGCGCCAGCTCGCGGGCGAGCGTCTCCTGGGGCTCGAGATCGCGGATCTTGAGCACGTTGACCAGCTTGTGCAGCTGCTTGGTCACCTGGTCGATCGGGTGCACCGCGCCGTCGAGCGTGAGCGTGATCCGCGACACCGAGTCGTCGTCGGTCGGGCCGACCGCGAGCGTGTCGATGTTGAACCCGCGGCGGGCGAACAGTCCGGCGATCCGGGTCAGGACGCCGGGCTTGTTCTCGACCAGGATCGAGAGGATGTGCTTGCGGCCGGTGCGCAGGCCGCTGACGGCCTCGAGCTCGTCGAGCGACAGGACTTCCTTTGTGGCTGGTTCACCCATCAGTGGCTCCTCAACCGACCATGTTCCGCGCCGGCTGGCCGGCGGGGATCATCGGGTACGTGTTCTCCTCGCGCGTGACCCGGACATCGACCAGCACGGGCCCGTCGGTGGCCAGCGCCTGCTTGACGTCGTCGACCAGCGTGGCCTTGTCCGACAACCGGATACCGGTCGCGCCGTAGGCCTCGGCGACCTTGACGAAGTCCGGCCACTGGCCCATGTCGACCTGGCTGTAGCGCTTGTCCCAGAACAGCTCCTGCCACTGCCGGACCATTCCGAGGTATCCGTTGTTGACGATGAACACCTTGATCGCGATGCCCTCCTGGGCGCACGTCGCAAGCTCCTGCATGTTCATCTGCACCGAGCCGTCGCCGGCGACGCAGATCACGGTCTCCTCGGGGCAGCCGACCTTCGCCCCCATCGCCGCCGGCAGCCCGAAGCCCATCGTCCCCAGCCCGCCCGAGTTGATCCACTGCCGCGGCCGGCGGAAGTGGAAGTACTGCGCGGTCCACATCTGGTGCTGGCCGACGTCGCTGGTGACGATCGCGTCGCCACCGGTGGCCTCGTACAGCGCCTGGATCAGGTACTGCGGCTTGATCTCGGAGTCCTTGGAGTCCTCGTAGCGCAGCGGATGGCGGTCCTGCCACGAGCGGATCCGCGACCACCACTCCTCCAGCCGCGCCGGGTCGGCCTCCAGCGCCCGGTACTCGGCGGTCAGCCGCGGGATGATGTTGCGGGCGTCGCCGACGATCGGGATGTGGGCGGGAACGTTCTTGGAGATCTCGGCCGGGTCGACGTCGATGTGGATGAACTTGGCCCGCGGGGCGAACTCCGACAGCTTGCCGGTCACGCGGTCGTCGAACCGGGCGCCGATCGCGATGATCAGGTCGGCCTCGTCCATCGCGTAGTTGGCGGCCCTGGTGCCGTGCATCCCGAGCATCCCCAGCCACTGCTCGTGCGGGGCCGGGAACGCGCCCAGGCCCATCACCGTGCAGGTGACCGGGAACCGGCTGACGGTGGCCAACTCGACCAGCTCGCCGGCGGCGTTGCCGCTGACGACGCCGCCGCCCGCGTAGATCACCGGGCGCCGCGAGTTCGCCAGCGCCTTGGCGGCCAGGCGGATCTGCTTCTGGTTGCCCTCGGTGGTCGGCTGGTAGCCGGGCAGGTGCACGTCGGTGACCGGCTCGTAGGGGATGTCGGCGCGGCTCAGGTCCTGGGGAATGTCGACCACCACCGGGCCCGGTCGACCGGTCCGCGCGAGGTGGAACGCCTCGTGGATCGACCGGGGGATCTCCAGCGGGTGCTGGATCAGGAAGCTGTGCTTGACGATCGGCATCGTGATCCCGATCGTGTCGGCCTCCTGGAACCCGTCGGTGCCGAGCAGCTCGGTGCGGACCTGGCCGGTCAGGAACACCACCGGGACCGAGTCCATCATCGCGTCGCAGATCGGCGTGACCAGGTTCGTGGCGCCGGGACCGCTGGTCCCGATCGAGACGCCGACCTTGCCGGTCGCCTTGGCGTAGCCCTCGGCGGCGTGGCCGCCACCGGCCTCGTGCCGGACCAGGATGTGCCTGATCCCGGCGTCGTAGAACGCGTCGTAGGTCGGGAGGTTGGCGCCGCCGGGCAACCCGAATACGACGTCGACACCTTCAGCCTTCAGACATTCCATCAGGGCGTCGACTGCACGCATGGCGCTTGCCTCCTTTCACAGGGCTCGTCACGAGCGCACGCGGCCTCATCCGCGCGCGGGAAAGGCGAGTCTAACAAGGGGTTTGCCCCAGTCACCGCTCCGGTTCCGGGCATCCGTGGCCTGCGGGACCCGGCCGATGGCGCCCCGCGAAACGCCGAGACTAGGCAGTTCTGCGCTGCAGCCCGACCTCGGGCGCGATCGCCACGTCCGGGAACTCGAGCTCGGAGCCGCAGCTCATGCAGACCGCGTCGTGCAGCTTGATCACCCGGCCGCAATCCGGGCACTGGCGGCGCAGCTCGGCCTTGTCGTTGCGGTAGAAGACCGCGGCGAGCAGGCCGAGGAACGGGATCGCGCCGGCGACCAGGAACCAGATGAAGAAAGAGCTGCCCTTGATGCGACCGATGATCCCCCCGGCCAGGCCGAAGAAGAACATGATCACCACCAGTCCCATGCCCTGCATGGGCCAGCCCTCAGAGGATCGTCTTGAGCGCCCAGAGCACCGCGATGATCGCTGCGATCACGACAACCGTCCAGAAGATCGCCATCACGAAACCGATGGCAAGCTTGATGATCAGCGCCGCCGCAACGACCAGCACGACCCCTGCGACCGCGCGCCTGAGAACGGGCGGCTTGGAGCGGGATGCTTCGATCTGCGAGTCCATGATCACAGCGTAGCGCGCGGCGACCACGGGTCGCG
Source organism: uncultured Solirubrobacterales bacterium (assembly GCA_963831845.1). Taxonomy (GTDB): domain Bacteria; phylum Actinomycetota; class Thermoleophilia; order Solirubrobacterales; family Solirubrobacteraceae; genus Palsa-465. The sequence continues at coordinate 41,718 of CAWHRT010000026.1, forward strand.
CGGATCAGTCGTAGGTGCGCTTCAGGTGCTCGTAGGGCGAATCGGCGCCGGCGGGCCGGCCGTCGAGGCGCAGCCGCGCGAGGCGGTAGCGCCGGACGACCGTCGCTTCGGGCTCGGCCTGCTCGCAGCGGCGATCTTTGATGAGCAGGACCTTGGAGGAGGCGGCTGTGCGTGTCATGCCGAGGATGATCGGCGGATTCGCCCCGGCCCACATTGGCCATCGGGACAAACATCCCCCCGGCGGGTGGGCCTCAGGGCGGTCGCGACCCGCGGCGATCGCTCGCGATCGTGAGCTTTAGGCGGCGCGGGCCGCGCTCGCCGCGGCCTCGAGTGCCTGCCGGGCCGGGGCGCCGAGCCGGCGGCGAAGCCTCCAGCGCGCTCCCGAGAACGCCAGGTTGGCCACCGTGGCAAACCCGGCCTCGTCGGTGCGCAGGGCGAGCAACAGGTGTGCGATCCGGTCTCCCGATGGGAGCTCGGGCTCCACCACCTTGATGCAATAGCAGTGCACGCGGCGCCCGCCCGGTCCGACGAGCAGCGCGCCGGCTTCGCCGATCAGCCAGACCCCCAGCTCTCCCTGCTCCAGCACCAGCCCGGTGGCGCGGTGCAGCTCGCGTGAGTCGTGTCCGAGCAGGTCGCCGAGCAGGCCGATCGAGACGTGCTCCTCGCGCGCGCCCCTGGGCGGCCGCGCCCGGATGACGTTGGCTCCGCGCGCCGCGTACAGCTCCGGGATCACCCACGCGTGCGCGAGCAGGATCAGCGACACCGGGATCGTCAGCGGGCTGAGCACGCCGAGCACGATCGCCGTCGCCACGAACGGGACCGTGTGCGCGGTCGTCACGGCGGTCCAGCGCCGGCCGGAGCGCCGCAGCGAGCCGGCGGTCACGCGCGGGCGCCAGTAGACGCCCGCGAGCTCGGGCAGCGCGCCGGTCAGCGGCAGCGCGTCGCCGGCCTCGCACCGACCCGCGGACCCCGGTGGCGAGATCGCGCTCACGCGCTAGCCCACTATCCCCCGGCGATCGGCCGGCGGAGGATCACCAGCGGCGCGTCCACGGGCAGCTCGCGGACCTGCTCGGCGGTGCGGTCCCCTCCCGAGCTGACCGCGAAGTACCCGAGCTCGAGCTCGTCGCGCAGCGCCTGCGCGGCCGCGTCGACGCTGCCGGGATCGTCGGCCGTCCACTCGGCCAGGGTCGTGTGGCCAGTCTGGTCCATTCGGATGAGTCGGGACATACGGGCCTCCTGACGACGGGTTGTGAGCGAATGCTACGCCCGGGGCCGGGAAGTTTTCAGCAGTTGTGTACGTCCTCCGGAGCAGATGCGTTTGCACGCCTCCAGATCAGCCGCGGCCGTGCTGGCCGCCGCCGCGATCCCGCTGCCGGTCTACCTGGTGGCCGCTCGCGACGCGGCCGCGTCCACCCGCCAGCGCGTCCGCGTCCACCCGCCACGAGGCGGCGGCGCAGGCGAAGGCCGCCAACCGTGCCCAGCGGCGTGCCGAGCATCGATCCCGCGAGCGCGCCGCGCGCCTGCACAGGCATCGCCATCGCGCCCGGACCCACGCGGCCGCCGCCAAGCACCGCGGCCGGACCGCGACCGGCAAGTCCTGGAAGCTCACGTTCCCCGGCGCGGGCGCCGCCGGCAGCAAGCGCGTGCACTCGAACGTCAGCGCCCGCGCGGCGGCCGGCGACCCGGCGGACACGATCTCGGACTTCAAGTTCACGCCGGGCACGATCACGGTCCACGTCGGCGACACGGTGACCTGGACCAACAACGGTCCCACCGACCACACCGCCACCGCCAACGACGGGAGCTTCAACACCGGCACGTTGAAGAAGGGCCAGAGCGCCTCGCACACGTTCACCAAGACCGGAACGTTCGCGTACATCTGCTCGATCCACCCGTTCATGAAGGGCACGATCGTGGTCGACGCCTCGACCAGCTCCTCGACGCCCAGCTCGGGCGGCTCCACCAGCGGCAGCACCGGTACGGGCGCCGGCACGAGCGGGTCGTCGGGCGCGACCGGCAGCACGGGATCGTCGTCGGGCACGACCGGCACGAGCTCGTCCGGCGCCGGAAGCCCGAGCACCAGCGCCAGCAGCTCGAGCGCCCCGCTGCCGGTCACCGGCCTGGACCTGAGCGGGGCCGTGCTCAGCGGCCTCGGCCTGCTCGGGGCGGGCGCGCTGCTCCGGCTGCGGACGCGAAGCAGGCCGGATGCGAGTCAGTAGAAACTACGGATGTAGCTTTGCACTACTTCCGCCGACATATCTTGTAAGGCAGTAAGGGGAAGGTCGGACACAAGAAACGTGTCCGAAGGCCCGTAGATACTGCGGGTGACCACTCCGGCCGCCGGCGAGATACCGCCGGACCCCGGCCGGGTAACTGAACAAAAGCTGCGAGCGAGCATGAGCTCGATCGTCGCATCAGTCGCCAGGCGCGATGGGGCTTATCGCGCGGGTGATGGACAACCGAAAAAACGCATGCCGCCGACGACCGAACTGGTCTGCGGCGGCGGCCGAAGAAGCACAGATCAGGAGATTAAGAACTGCATAAGTTCGAGGGGCAATGCTGTACGATTTTCCACACAGGGGCACTGGAGCACCGGAGTGCAGAGCTCGAAGGGGGCTCGCTCGCGCTGAGCGAAACCTTGAGCGCACGACTTCGAGCTCTCTCCGCAACCAGAGCATGGCGCCCGTCGGCGCCCGATGACGGACCGAACCGAATAGATCCTTCATGACGCCACCAACCGCAATTGGGCATGCCGCGAGCACGCACGGATTCCCGGTCACCACCCGGCCGGCATCCGACGCCGAACTCGCCCGCTCGTTCGGCCGCGCCGTCGCGCCCCGGACGTGGCAGCGACTGCGGCTGCTGGTGGACGTCGTCGTCCTGTACCTCGCCGCCGGCGCGGCGCTACTGGCCGAGCCCGGCTCGGCCGCTGCGTCCTCGCAACTGCTCGCGGCGATCTTTCCGATCGCGTGCCTGGCGGTCCTGTACGGCCGCCGCCGCGCCGAGGATGACCGGCTGCAGCGGACCGCGTTCGACAGCGCCGTCAACGCCGTCACGGTGATCGCGATCGCCACGGTCGTGACGATCGCCGCGGCGACTGTGATCGGCGCGCCGCACACGGTCGAGCTGCCGTTGCGCCTCGCCCTGTTCGGCGCCGTGTACCTCCTGGTCGCCCGCGTGATGATGCTGACGTTCCGCCGCCAGGCACTGCGCAACCCCGAGCTGGCGACGCCGACTCTGATCGTCGGCGCCGGGGCGGTCGGCGAGCACCTGGTCAAGCGGCTGGAGGACGACACCCGCTACGGGCTGCGCCCGGTCGGGTTCCTGGACTCCAACCCGCCCACGCGCTCTGACCTGTCCAGCGCGCCGCTGATCCCGCTGCTCGGCGCTCCCGAGGACCTCGCCGAGGCGATCGAGCGCACCGACGCTCGGCACGTGATCGTCGCGTTCTCCTCCGAGCCCGACAGCGAGCTGCGACCGCTGGTCGAGCGGTGCCAGGAGCTCGGCGTCGAGGTCTCGCTGGTGCCCCGCATGTTCGAGGTGGTCAACGAGCGCGCGACGCTCGACCACGTCGGTGGCGTGCCGGTGCTGTCGCTGAAGCCGACCAACCCGCGCAGCTGGCCGTTCATGGTCAAGCACGGGATCGACCGGGCGCTCGCGCTGGTCGCGTTGATCGCCGTCGCGCCGGTGATGGCCGGGATCGCGTTCGCGGTCAAGCTGACCTCGCCCGGACCGATCATGTTCCGCCAGCGCCGCGTCGGGCGCGACGGTCGCACCTTCGACGTCCTCAAGTTCCGCACGATGCGCGAGCCGGCCACCGGCACGCGCCGGTTCAAGCCGCGCCGCGGCAGCGCTCCGGGCGGGGTCGAGGGCGAGGATCGCCGCACTCCGATCGGCCGGGTGCTCCGGGGTTCCAGCCTCGACGAGCTCCCGCAGCTGATCAACGTGCTGCGCGGCGACATGAGCATCGTCGGCCCCCGGCCCGAGCGGCCCGAGTTCGTCACGCTGTACACCGACGAGATCGAGGGCTACCGCGACCGCCACCGCGTCAAGTCCGGCATCACCGGCTGGGCGCAGGTCAACGGCCTGCGCGGTCAGACCTCGATCGCCGACAGGGTCGAGTGGGACAACCACTACATCCAGAACTGGTCGCTGGGCATGGACTTCAAGATCCTCGCGCTGACGGTCGCCGAGGTCCTGCGCTACCGCGACGACGCGTAGCCGCCCGCGCCCCGCTGGTGGGCCTCCCACTGGGGAGACCCACTAGCTGAGCCGCGTCTGACGCTCCCGGGCGATCCGCGCCACGTACAGCGGACGGATCAGCGCCGGCAGCGGGTCGCGCAGCTGGAAGTAGGCGTGGGTGACCCCGCGCCCCGGCCACAGCGCCCGCAGCGCCCGTCGTCCGTAGCCGTTGCGCGCTCGCCACAGGAGGTGGCGCGCGTCGGCGTCCTCCCACCGGTACCTGACCCCGGCTCGCGCGATCACCGGCGAGACCGGGGCCGACCCCGACAGCAGCCAGTCGCACCAGATCGCCGGGAGCGGCGCGCCGGCGGCGATCGCCAGCGCCATCGACCCGTACGCGCGCGGGTTGAAGTCGATCGCGGCGGGCGCGCCGTCGGCCGGGCCGATCAGCTCGAGCTCGAACATCCCGGACCAGCGGAGCGCGCGGACGAGGGTCGCGACACGCTCGAGCAGCCCGGCGGGCGGCGTGATCGTGTGCGAGAAGCTGACGTTGCCGCCCTCGACCGGCCACGTGCGGTCGTATTGCGAGACCGCGGCGGCCAGCAGACGATCGTCGGCCATCACGCCGCCGACCGAGATCACCGGCCCCTGGAGCCGACGCTGGACGATGCAGGGGCCGAACCTGCGGGCGGCATCCTCGACCGCGGCGGGATCGGCGACGACCACGCTCCCCCATCGTCGCGAGGAACCGTCGACCTCGACGACCGTCTGCAGCGGCTTGACCACCGCCGGATAGCCGAGCTGCGCGGCCGCGGCGAGCGCGTCGGCCGCGGTCTGGCAGACGCGGCCCTCGGGCACCGGCAGCCCGGCCTGCGGCCGCCGCGGCCACGAGCGCGTCCTTGTCCAGCGACCGCAGTACGACGTCGTGGGCGGGCAGGCCGAGCTGCACCCGTCCGGCGAACCGCTCTCGGTTACCGGATATCGCCAGCAGCGACGCGTCGGCGCCCGCGAGCAGCACGTCCTGGCTGCCGTCGGCGACGATCCGCTGCAGCGCCGCAAGGAAGCCGTCGACCGAAGCTCGCGGATCGGGCGCCACCCGGCGGCGCTGCGGACCGCGCGACCACAGGCCGGGCGCGGTCCGCGTGGTGGCGACCGCGGTCACCCGCGAACCGGTCGCCGCCAGGCAGCGGATCATCGCCAGCACGGCGCGCTCCTGGGCGTCGGTCACGACGATCCGCGCCGTCATCGGTTCACCGCGTGGCATAGTAACCGCGCTGTCTGGCTCCCTGGCACATCGCGCTCGCATCGCTGCGCTGAGACGGATCTGCCGCAGTCGCTCGGTGATTCTGGGCTACCACGGGGTCGCCGACAGCGCGCGCAAGGACGACCTGTTCATGCTGCAGCTCCCCCCGGCGCGATTTCGCGCGCAGCTGCTGGAGCTGCTCGGAGCCGGGTTCCGATTCATGACCGTCGCCGAGCTCGCGCTGCTGGCCGACGGGCGCGAGCCGCCGCCGGGGATCGCGGTCGTCAGCTTCGACGACGCGATGCGCAACAACGTCACCACCGCGCTGCCGATCCTGCGCGAGCTGGGGATCCGCGCGACCGTGTACGTGCCGACCGGGTGGCTCGGGAGGCCGCAGCCCCTGGATCGGTCCCGGCGGCGACGGCGCGATCATGACCGCCGAGGAGCTGCGCGAGCTGGTGGCCGCCGGCTGGGAACTCGGCGCGCACACGCTTGGCCACGTCGACCTGTCACAGCTCGACTACGCCGCCGCCCGCCGGGAGATCGAGGACAGCTGCACGGCGCTGACCGCGCTGTCGGGGGCCGAGGTCCGCACGCTGGCGTACCCGTTCGGCCACTACGGCCCGGTCGCGGTCGCGGCCGCCCGCGACGCCGGCCTGCTGGCGGCGGTCACCACCGGCTCGGGCAAGTGGGACCGCTACGAGCTCACCCGCGCGATGATCGGCCCCGCCGACCCGTTCCCGGTCACCTGGCTGAAGCTCACCGACCGCTACGAGCCGTTGCTGTCCAGCCCGCCGATGCGGGCCGTGCGCCGGGCCACCAAGGAGCTGCGGGGACGGCTCAACGCCCGGCGGCATGGCGACACGCCGGCGGCGCCATGACCCGCGTCCTGCTCGTCCACCAGCCGGTCGACGGCGGCGTCGCGAGGCACGTCTCCGACCTGTTCGACGGGCTGACCGCCCGCGGCCACGAGGCGGTGCTGTGCGGTCCGGCGCTGCCGAGCGCCTCCTCGCTCGAGCGCTCGGAGACCGCCGGCGCGCCCCACGTGACGCTCGACATGCAGCGGTCGATCGCGCCGCGCGGCGATCTGCGCGCGCTGGGGCGCTTCGCCCGGATCGTGTCCCGGGTGCGTCCCGACCTGATCCACGCCCACAGCTCCAAGGCCGGCGCGATCGCCCGGCTGGGCAAGCTGTTGCATCCGCGGATCCCGGTGCTCTACACGCCGCACGGGTACGCGTTCAACGGGTACTTCGAGCGCGAGGCAGAGCGCACGCTGTACCGCCAGGCGGAGCGCACGCTGGCCCCGCTCCATCGGTTCGCGCTGACGGTGTGCGAGGCCGAGGCGCGACTGGCTCGGTCGGTCGGCTCCCCGCGACGGGTGCGAGTGGTGTACAACGGCATCGCCGATCCGCCCGACCGGCCCGCCGACCCTCGAGTGCTGGAGCTCGGCCGAGCCGGGGGCACGGTGATCTGCACGCTCACCCAGCTGCGCCCGGGCAAGGGCGTGGAGACGCTGATCGACGCGTTTTCGCGGGTCTCCTCCGAGCATCCGGACGCGCGCCTGGCGATCGTGGGCGACGGTCCGTTGCGGGCCGAGCTCCAGCAGCGCGCCGCCGATGGCGGCGTCGGGGACGCGGTCTCGTTCCTGGGCGAGGTGTCCGAGCCGATACCGGTGCTGCGAGGCGCCGACGTGTTTGTGCTCCCGTCGTGGGCGGAGTCGTTTCCGTACGTGATCCTCGAGGCGATGTCGGTCGGGCTGGCGATCGCCGCCAGCGACGTCGGCGGAGTCGGCGAGGCGATCACCGACGGCGACAGCGGGCTGCTGTTCGCTGCGCGCGACACGGATGCCACCGCCGCCGCGCTGCTGGCGCTGCTCGCCGACGGACGGTTGCGGGGGGCGCTCGGGCAGGCCGCGCACGCGCGGGAGAGGAACATGTTCAGCAAGGACAAGATGGTCGACGGCGTCATTGGGGTATATGAGGAAGCTCTTTGCGGCAATCGGCCGGCGTAGGCTGGCCTTCGCGGCCGTGCTGGTCGCGATCGCCGGCGGCATCGCCGCGGCAGCGCTCGTCACCCACCACGGGCCGTCCCGGACGACGGCGTCGGTGGCGCTGCGCCCGCCGGCCCAGCCGGCTGCGCCCGCTCGGACCGCGCCATCGCACGACGCGGCGGGACACCCGCTGCGCCAGCGTCCTGCGGCGAAGCTGAAGCACCCCCAGCCGGCGCCCGAGCCGCACCCGAAGCGCACCTCGCGATCGCAGCCCGCCGCCGGGGCGACCGGACCGCAGCACCCCCGCGCGATCCCGGCCAGTGCGATGCGCCCGATCCAGGTTCCGGCGCCGCAGATCACGCACGTCGCGTACTTTGTCTCCCCCAGCGGCTCGGACCGCAACCCCGGCACCAGCCCGCAGCGGCCCTGGCGCACGGTCGCCCGCGTCAACCGGACGCACCTCGCGCCGGGCGACGGCGTGCTGTTCCAGGGCGGGCAGCGGTTCTCCGACCAGGCGCTCAAGCCCTCCGGCTCGGGCGCGCGCGGCGCTCCGATCGTGTTCGCCTCCTACGGCTCGGGCCAAGCCGCGATCACCCAGGGCGTGTACTTCATCGACCGCGGAGGGCTGACGTTCTACAACCTCACGATCGGCCCCGAAGCGGGGCTTCAGGGCGGCGACGAGGCCGGTCACACGGCCGACAACATCGCCGTCCAGCACTGCACCATCACGCTCAGCGCCGACAACCCCGCCGTCGGGATCAACGCCAACGGCGACGACTGGACGATCGCCGACAACACGATCACCGAGATCGGCAACTCGGGGATGCTGTTGACCGGCGACAGCTTCCTGATTTCCGGCAACACGATCCAGCGCACGGGCCTAGATCCGGGCATCGGCTACGCCAAGCACGGCATCTACCTGAAGGTGTCACACGCGCTGGTGGTCGCCAATACGATCTCCGACTTCTCCTCCGATGGGGTCTCGGCCCGCTATCGCGACAGCCGGATCACCGGCAACCGGATCTCGGGCGGCGCGATCGGGATCGCCTGGTTCCAGTACGACCCGTCGGCCGGCACCAGCCGCTGGGCCGACAACGAGATCAGCGATACCCGCGCGGCCGGCATCTACGTGTCGCCGTCCGACCAAGGGGGCTCCACCCGCGAGAGCTTCGTGATCACCGGTAACAACATCTCCAGCGGCGCCGCCTCCCCGCGCTGGCTGGCGCTGAACCTGCAGCCGACGAGCGGCACCTACCGGGTGGCCGACAACTGGCGCTGACGCCGTCCCGGGCGCCGCTGAGGCGGCCGATTCGCGCAGCTTCCCCGGGCGAAGCTCAATGTTTTGTCCAATTCGGGCCGTAGCGGCCCCACGCCGGCCGTTTTTCCCGGACAACACGGTGCGTGAGGGCTTCCAGGGGTCTCGGTTTGGCGACGCTCATCGCCGCGCTCGCGATCCCGACTGTCGCGACCGCCGCACCGCGCAAGCCGCACGCGCACGGTCCCGCCGCGCACGTCTCGGTGGCCCCGGCCACGATCGAGGCGCGCACCTACTACGTCTCCCCCTCGGGCTCTGACTCGAGCTCGGGGACCAGCCCGGCGCACCCGTGGCGGACCGTGCAGCGCGTCAACCGAGCGCGGCTGGCGTCCGGCGACGGCGTGCTGTTCCAGGGCGGGCGAACGTTCTCCGATGACGCGCTGATGCCCCAGGGATCGGGCGCGCAGGGCGCACCGATCGTGTTCGGCTCCTACGGCTCCGGGGAGGCGACGATCACCCAGGGCGTGTGGTTCGTCGGATCCGACTGGCTGACCTTCGACAAGCTCGCGCTCGGCCCCCAGGCCGGCCTCCAGGGCGGCAACGACGGCGGCCGCCGCTCTGACCACATCCGGGTGCAGCGCTGCACGATCTCGCTGACCGCGGCCAACCCCGCCCCGGGGATCAACGCCACCGGCGACGACTGGACGATCGCCGGCAACACGGTCGCGAACATCGGCAACTCTGGGATGCTGCTGACCGGCGACACCTACACGATCCTCGGCAACACGATCGACCACACCGGGCTTGACTCCGCGCTGGACTACGGCAAGCACGGCATCTACCTGAAGGTGGCGCACGCGACCGTCACCCGGAACACGATCACCGACTTCTCATCGGACGGGATCTCGGCGCGCTACCGCGACAGCACGATCAACCACAACAGCATCTCCGACGGCCCGATCGGGATCGCGTTCTTCCAGTACGACGAGCTCGCCGCCACGAGCCATTGGACCGAGAACCAGATCTCTGGCACCACCGCCGCCGGGATCTACGTGTCGGCGTCCGACCAGGCCGGGCCGACGATCGAGAGCTTCGTGATCACCGACAACAGCATCCGGATCGCGTCCGGGGTGACGATCAACGTCAAGCACACCCAGGGCGCGTACCTCGTGCGGCACAACCGCCGCCGATAGCGGGGCACTCACCGGTGCGTAGGTTCCCCGGACCACCGAAGCGCCATCTATGATGACCGGCGTCTAGGGTCACGTGATGGACGAGCTCGAGCCAACCAACAAGCAGCGGATCGGGCCGATTCTATGGCGGGAGAAGTGGATCATCCTCGCCTCGGTCGTGGTGATGCTCGCGCTCGCGGTCGTGTACGTGTTGACCGCGTCCAAGACCTACGAGGCCAAGTCGATCCTCCAGGTCAACGTCACGAACTCCAACCCGGGGAGCTCGGACACGACCAACACCAACCAGGCGCTGGCCCAGAACTACGCCGCGCTGCTGACCTCCGCCGGGTTCCTCAACCAGATCCGCCCAGCCGTCGACGACGGTCAGCTGAGCGTCGAGGAGCTGCAGGGACGGATCAGCGCGACCGCGCCGGCGATGAGCGCGCTGGTGAATCTGGACGTCACCGGGCCGTCGCCCGAGGAGGCGCAGACCGTCGCCCAGCAGGTGATCACGGGCTTCCTGGCGACGCTGCAACGGCAGGCCACCACCCGCACCACGCGCCTGGAGGCGCAGCTGCAGCGCCAGATCGCCCAGCTGAGCACGCAGATCTCGAACCTCAGCGCCCAGCCCCAGAGCGCCACTACCACCGAGCAGATCAACTCGCTGAAGGCCTCCCGGCAGGCGCTGATCAGCCAAAACGCCACGCTCGTGGCCAACGGGCTGGCCCAGGGCACGAGCGCCACCGAGTCCGCCGCCCCGGTCGCCTCGTCTTCTCCGATCAGCCCCAAGAAGTCGTTGGCGATCATCGCCGGATTGCTCCTCGGGCTGCTGCTCGGGGTGATCCTCGCCTGGCTGCGTCAGCGGCTGCGCCCGGCGATCCACTCCGCCGAGGAGGCCACCCGGCTGGTCGACCTGCCGCTGCTGGCCTCGATCCCGCTCAAGGCCCGACCGACGGCCGACGACCCCACGCTGGCCGAGGCCTACGGAGTGCTGCACGCCAACCTGATGTTCGGCCTGCGCGCGAGCGGCATGCGGGTGGTCACCTGCGTCGGCTTCAACCCCCAGGTCGGCAAGACGTCGACCGTGAAGGGGATCGGCAAGGCCGCCGCCCGCGGCGGCGACCGCCGGGTGCTGATCGTCGACGGAGACATGCGGATGGCGACGCTGTCGGCCGGCTTCGGCCACCGCGATCACCCCGGGATCGTCGACGTGCTCCAGGGCATCGGGACGCTCGACGACGCCCTGGTCGCGGTCGAGGAGGGCCTGTGGCTGCTGCCCGCACGCCCGTCGCGCGTCAACGCGGGGAGCTTGCTGTCGGGCAGCCGCACGGCCGCGCTGATGGCCGACCTGCGTGAGCGTTTTGACCTGGTGCTGATCGACTCGCCGCCGATCTCCGGCCTGGCCGACGGCCTGATCCTCGCCTCGCACTCCGACACCGTGGTGATGATCGCCCGCGCCGGCCTCACCAAGCCGGCCGATCTGACGTCGGTGGCCAGCAGCCTGCAGCACATCAGGACGCCGATCGCGGGGGTCGTGGTGTTCGAGGACGTGTCGCCCGAGCGCTACTACGGACCCTCGGAGTCAGACTCCCAACCGCGTCCCGAGCCCGTCGCGCCCTGACCGGACGGCGTTCTCAGCTGCTGCTGGCCGCTGGGTGGCTGCTCGGCGTGCTGCTGCTCGCCCCCACGCTGACCCAGCCGATGATCGCGATCGCGGTGTTCGTGTTCGTGGGCGCGGTGTGGCTGGCGTGGAAGGACGTCGCCTACCCGCTCGCGCTGGCCGGCATCCCCACGCTGATCACCGCGGTCGTCGGCACCAACCCGCTGCCCAAGGGCGGCTCGACGTTCCTGGTCGGCGCCTGGATCGCGCTGGCGGTGCTGATGTCGGCGATGCGCGGGGAGCAGTCGCTGGCCGCCGGGGCGCTGTGGTCGGCGCCGGTGGCGCTGGCGGTGCTGCTGCTCGGGTTGATGGTGTTCCGGCTCAGCGCCTCGGCCGACGAGGCCTACGGCTCGATGAAGGTCCAGCTGTACATCGCCAACAACCTGCTGTTCCTCGTCGGCGCGGTGTGCGTCGGCGCGAAGCGCTCGAGCCTGAGGCTGTTCTTAGGGCTGACGCTCGTGATCCTGTCTGCAGGCGCGGTGCTGCTGCTCGGCAAGCTGCTCGGCGGCGGCGCCCAGCAGCAGTTCAGCGGCCGGTTTGCGATCAGCGCCCAGCAGGGCGCGATCAACCTCGGGCGCGACAGCTCCAACGGCGCGCTGATCGCGATTGCCGTGATCCTGATCGCCAACCGCCTGTGGGTGCGGATGGCGGCGATCGCCGTGCTGCCCGTGTTGCTGGTGTCGCTGCTCGCCGCCGGCTCGCGCGGGCCCGTGCTCGCGTTCGTCGCGGGGCTAATCGTGCTGGTGGCGCTGGTCGCCGCCGGCGGCCGGGCGCGCCGCCAGCTGGCGATCGTCGGGGCGGTGCTGCTCGCGGCCGCGATCATCGTCCCGCTGGTCGTCCCGGGGTCGTCGATCGGGCGCTCGTTGTCGACGATCGTCGGCAGCGCGGGAGGGCTTTCCAGCAACGGCCGTTCGGGCCTGTGGGCGCTGGCGTTCTCGACGTTCGGCAACCACCCGCTGTTCGGGATCGGCACCGGCGGGTTCGCCGCGCTCAACCCCGAGACGTTCCCCCACAACCTGCTGCTCGAGATGGCGGTCGAGGTGGGGATCATCGGCCTGCTGGCGGTCGCCTCGATGATCGTAATCATGGGCAGGCGGCTGCTGTTGGCCTGGCAGCGCACCACGGGCACGGAACGGCTCGAGGTCGCGCTCGTGTTCGCACTGTTCGTGTCGGCGTTGGTCAACGCCCTGTTCTCCGGAGCGATCCAGGACAACACCGACGTGTGGCTGTGGGGCGGGCTGGGGCTCGGGATCTACGCCCGCCACCGCCGCGCCATGCGCCCACGGGCCGATCGCGCCTGGCAGCCGATCGCCCAGCGATAGTGGTCGCGGGCGGCCACTACTAACGGCGCCGCGATGCTCGTCGTCCGGCACCCCGACACGCGACCGGCCGAGCGTGCCTACGTCTTCGACGTCGTGCTCGGCGAGTTCCTCGGCCTACAGTGGCGCGCCGAGCCGGGCGACCCCGGCCCGGTCGAGATCACCTGGTCTGAGGACCCCGACGGCCGTCGGCTGGTCGTCGCCGACGGGCTGCTGGCCACGTCCGCCGACGCGTGGCTGACGACCCGGAGCATGCCGACCGTCCCGCTGGCGCGATGGCGCCCGGAGGAGATCGGATTGCAGCCCGAGCTCGTCTCCCCCGAGGTTCCGGTGCTCTACGGCGACGAGCTCGAGGGCGGCGGCTTCGGGCGCGCCGGCGACGACCGGATCGAGCTGGGTGTCGACCTGTTCGGCGGGATCCTGTTCCAGCTGGCGCGCTACGAGGAGATCGCCCAGCCCGCGTCCGACGAGCACGACCGCTTCCCCGCCGAGGCGTCGCTGGCCCACCGCGAGGGCTTCCTGACCCGCCCGCTGGCCGACGAGTACGTCGAGATCCTCCGCGCGGCACTGGCCAGGTTGTGGCCGTCGCTGCCGATCCGTCGCAGCGAGTTTGCGGTCCGGGTCAGCCACGACGTCGACTGGCCGGTGCAGCGCGCCGTGTCGCTGCCGCGCGCAGCCAAGGCGATCGCCGGCGACCTGGTCCGCCGTCGCGACCCCGGTCTGGCCGCCCGCCGGGTGCGCTCACAACTGCGCCGTGACCCCACCGACGACCCCTACTACACGTTCGACGAGATCATGGAGGCCAGCGAGCGCCGGGGCCTGCGCAGCGCCTTCTACTTCATGGCCGGGTGCAGCAACGGCCGCTTCGATGGGACCTATCGCCTCGACGAACCCTGGGTGGCGGCGCTGATCGCGCGCATCCACGAGCGCGGCCACGAGCTGGGCCTTCACCCCAGCTATGAGACGTACCGCGACCCGGCGCGGCTGGCGGCCGAGCGCGAGACGCTGGCGCGCTGCTGCGAGCGGCTGGGGATCGAGCAGGAGCGCTGGGGCGGGCGCCAGCACTTCCTGCGGTGGTCCAATCCGGCCACGTGGCGCGCGTGGGAGGACGCCGGGCTGGCCTACGACGCGTCGCTCGGCTATGCCCGGGCGCCCGGGTTCCGCTGCGGCGTGTGCCGCGAGTACCCCGCGTTCGACCTGCCGGCGGGCCGCCGGCTGAAGCTGCGCGAGAGCCCGTTGGTGGCGATGGACGTGTTCGCGATCGAGCGGCCGCCGGACGAGCGGACGGCGGCGCTCAACCGGTTCGCCGAGCTCAAGCGGACCTGCCGCCGGTTCGGCGGCGAGTTCACGCTGCTGTGGCACAACTCGCACCTCGCGGCGCGCGCGGAGCGCGAGCTCTACGAGGCGGCGCTCTAGTGCGGTGCGCAGGGATCCCCGGACGGGCGCGATGCTGCGGCTGATCCGCAAGGCGATCGGCTCGCTCCGAGGCACCGACGGCAACATCCTCGCCAAGAGCGTGACGGTGAACCTCGCCGGGCGGGTCGGCTACTTGGTGGTCGGCTTCGTGGCCGCGATCGTGCTGGCGCGGTTGCTGGGGCCGTCAGCGCGCGGGCTGCTCGGCCTGATGATCTCGTTCAACTCGGTGGCGCTGGTGGTGACCACGATCGGGGTGCCGCTGGCGATCGTCTACTTCGCCAGCCTGCGCGAAGCCGACCAGGGCGCGTTGCTCGGCAACAGCGTGCTGCAGGCGGTCCTCCTGACCGTGGTGCTGGTCCCGCTCTCGATGCTGTTCTACCACCTGCTGGCGGATGCGTTCGGCGAGGGGCAAGGCGGCAGCACCTGGATCCTGGTGACCGCGCTGGTCCCGATCACGTTTCTGGACTGGACGACGCACGGCCAGGTCCAGGGGATGCTCCTGTTCGGCCGTTTCAGCGCGCTGCTCGTGCTCTCCCGGATCGCCTACGCGGTCGCGATCGCGCTGCTTGTCGGGGCGCTGGACCTCGGCGTCACCGGCGGCGTGATCGCCACCGCGGTCGGGTCGCTGGCGATGATCGCCGGGTCGCTGAAGCCGATCCTGGCCAAGTCGAAATTGCGCCTCGACATGTCGCTGATGCGCGAGACGCTGCACTACGGGTGGCGGGTACAGCTCGGGTCTCTGTTCCAGCTGACCAACGGCCGCCTCGACGTGCTGGTGATGCAGTTCTTCCGCCCGCTCTCGCAGGTCGGCTACTACGTGGTCGCGCAGACGATCGCCGAGCTGGTGATCACGCTCGCCAACGCGTTCCAGTCCAGCGTGATGCCGCTGATCACCAGCTACGAGGGCGACGGGCGTGCCGAGCAGACCAGCATCGACTCGATCCGCCACCACGGGATCCTGGCCACGGTGGCGGTCTTCGCCAATGCCGTGTTCGGGACGCTGGTGATCCTGATCGGCTACGGCGAGGAGTTCCGCCCGGCGATCGGCCCGATGCTGATCCTGCTCCCCGGGATCTGGTTCCTCGGGATGGGGATCGTGATCCAGGGTGACCTGTCGGGCCGCGCTCGCCCCGGCCTGTCCTCCGCGCTGGCCGGGATGTCCGCCGCGATCACGATCGTGCTCGACTTCGCGCTGATCCCGCCGCTGGGCATGTACGGCGGCGCGATCGCCTCGGTCGTCGCCTACACCACGTTCGGGATCGCTTCGTTGATCGCGCTGGGACGCGTGAGCGGGATCCCGTGGCACGAGCTGGCGATCCCCACCCGCGCTGACTTCGCCGGCTACTGGGTTGTGATCAGGCGAGCCTCCGCGGCGGTCAGGCCGCGGCGGTCCACGAGAAGCGCGTCGTGACGGTATCGTCCCGCCGAGTGTCCGACGGGCTGGTGATGGTCTGCGACGTGGACCTCGCGGTCCCCGACGCCACCCGGGTGCACACCGTCGAGGTGGCGCGCAACTTCGCCGCCGAGGGCCTCGCGGTCGACCTCGTCGCTCGCGGCCCGGACCCCGCGGTCGACGGCGTCCGCTACCTCCAGGGCCAGGGCGCCGACAGCCAGCGGGTGACGCGGGTGGCGACGCTCAACGCGGGGGTGCTGCGGCTGCTGTGGCGCCGCCGGGGGGTCGCCAAGCGACTGTACGTGCGCTACCGCTGGAGCCTGATGCCGGTGCTGATCGCCGGCCGGCTGCTCGGCTATCGGGTGGTGACCCAGGTCGACGACATTCCCTACGGCCGCGGCTACCAGTTCGAGATCTCGCCCGTCGCCGACCACGTGCAGCGGATCGGGACGACGCTGATGGGCCGCCTGGCCCGAGGGGTGGTGGCGGTCACGCCCGAGCTCAAGCGGCTGCTGGTCGAGCAGTTCCACGCCCCCGCGCGGCGGATCGCGGTGCTCCCCAACGGCGTCGACATCGACTTCTTCGCGCCCCAGCCGCGGGCCGAGGCGATCGGTCGGCTCGAGCTCGACCCGTCGCTGCGCTACGTGGTGTTCTGCGGTCACTTCGCCCCATGGGTCGACTTCGACACGATCGTCCGGGGATTCGGAGTGGTCGCCCGGAACCGGCCCGACGCCCGGCTGTTGCTGGTCGGCGAGGGGGGCGAGCGCGAGCAGGTGGAGCGGATGATCGACGAGCTCGGGATCCGCGACCGGGTGATCTTCACCGGCTACGTGTCGGACCGCGAGCGCGTCCGCGACTACGTGGCGGCCTCGACGGTGGCGCTGTCGGCCAACCGCTACGACTACCGCGCGCGGATCGGGGTCAGCCCGGTCAAGCTCGCCGAGTACATGGCCGCGGCGCGCGCGGTCGTGGCCACCGAATTGCCGGGCCTGCGCGAGACGCTCGAAGCCAACGGCGCCGGCGTGGTCGTGCCGATCGACTCCGAGGCGATGGGCCGGGCGATCCTCGCGCTGCTCGAAGGCGACCGTGCCGACGAGCTCGGCGCCCGTGGCCGGCGGCTGGCCGAGGACAGCTTCTCCTGGCGGTCGATCGTCAGGCGAACCGTGCCGCTGTTCGGCCTGTGACGCGCGCGTAGCAGCGCTCATACAGGTCCTCGAGCCGCGCCACGACCACGTTGAGGTCGTATTCGCTGCGTTGGCGCGCACGGGCCGCCTGTCCGAGCGCCCGCGCGAGCTCGTGGTCGTCGAGGATGCGCTGCAGCGCTCGGGCCAGCGCCGGCGGGTCAGACGGCGCGACCAGCAGACCGCTGACGCCGTCTTGGAGGACCTCCGGGATCCCCCCCACCGCGCTGGCCACGATCGGCGCGCCCCCGGCCATGTACTCGAGCAGCGCCAGCGGGCTGCCCTCGCGCGTCGAACACATCACCGCCGCGTCGAGCGCGCGGATGAAGTCTGGCACGTCGCTGCGCCGTCCCACCAGCCGGACGCGGTCGCCGACGCCGAGCTCGCCGATCAGCTCACGCAGGCGAGGCTCCTCGGGGCCGATCCCGACGATCGCGCACGTGATCGACCCACCGGCGCCGGTGGCGTCGAGCAGCGCCGCCGCCCGGATCAGGTCGTCGTAGCCCTTCTCGGGATACAGCCTGCCGACCGCGCCGATCAGCCGGTCGGCGTCGCTCAGCCCGAGCCCCGGGCGGACGTCGGGTCCTGCCTCAGGCGGGGTGACGATCCCGTTGGGCAGCACCGCGATCCGCTCGGCCGGAATCCGCTCGAGCTCGATCAGCTGGCGCCGGTCCCAGTCGGAGACGACCAGGATCACGGTGCTCAGGCGGGCGACGACGTGGCGGTCCAGAAACGGCCGGATCCGCTTGCCCGTGATCGCCGAGCCGTGCTCGTGGCTGACCACGACCGGCACGCGGGCGAGCCGCGCGAGGATCGAGCCGGGCACGCTCGCGCGGGGCATGTGCGCGTGCACGACGTCGATCGACTCACGGCGCAGCGTTGCGTGGAGCCGCCGCCACGGCGCCGGCCGCAACGGAAACTCCGAGCTCTCGCCCAGCTCGATGTACTCGACGGCCGCGGATGCCAGCTGCTCGCGGTCGCGCTCGTTCGCCTCACGGCGGTCGGGCCGGTCCCGGATCGTGCACAGGTAGCTCTTGAACCGCGCCGGGTCGAGTCGCAGCGCGAACTCGTAGGCGAGCTTTTCCGCCCCGCCGTACCCCGAACCCGCCTCGAGCGCGAGCGTCAGCACACGGAGCCTCGAGTCTGAGTGTCGAGTTGGTGCCACCGCGGCCCGTATGCTGACGAATCGATGACCGCCACGCACAGCCCGACCGTGGGGACGGCCGGCAGGCGGCTCCGCGAGGCGGCAGGGCCTCACCTGCCCGCTGCGGTGCCGGGACTGGCGGTCGTCGCGCTCCTGATCGTGTGGGCGGCCGACAACGGCGGCTACGACGCGGGCACCTGGTACTGGGGCGCGCTGGCGCTGCTGTCACTGTCGGCGATCACGATCGCCGTGCTCGGGATCGACCGCATCGGCCTGTCGCCGGCGAGCCGGCTGGCGGTGGCGGCGTTCGCGGCCTACGTGGCCTGGTCGTATCTGTCGATCGCGTGGGCCCAGGCCCCCGGCACGGCGCTGGAGGGGTCAAACCGGGCGCTCCTGTACCTGATCGCGTTCACGCTGATGGCCTCGCTGCCATGGACCGCGCCCGCGGCCGCGGTGGCGCTGTCGGTGTTCGCGCTGGGCATCGGCACGATCGCAGCGGTGATGCTGGTTCGTCTGGAGTCGGCCAGCCACCTGTCGACGCTCGTCGTCGACGGCCGGATCTCGCCGCCGACCGGCTACTTCAACGCCACCGCGGCGCTGTTCACGATCGGGGCGCTGGTGTCGATCGCGCTGGCCTCGCGCCGCGAGCTGCCGTCGGTGCTGAGGGGGATCCTGCTCGCGATGGCCACCGCCGGGCTGCAGCTGGCGGTTGCGGGGCAGAGCCGCGGCTGGCTGTTCACGCTGCCGCTGGTGGCATTGGCGACGCTGGCGATCGTCCGCGACCGGCTGCGGTTCGTGGCCGCCGCGGCGCTGCCGGTGCTCGGCACGCTGATCCCGGTGCACGCGCTGATCGGCGTGTTCAACTCGGAGAGCCCGGCCGCGCTGGCCGACGCGGCCCGGCACGCCGGGAAGCTCTCGCTGGCGCTCTGCCTGGTCGTCCTCGTCGTGGGAACCGCGATCGCCTGGGCGGAGTCGCACTGGAGGCCGCGCGGGCTGTCGCCCCGCGGCTCGCGCATCGTCGGTGGGGCGCTCGCGGTGATCGCGGTCGTGGCGGTGATCGCCGGCGGGACCGCGGCCACCCACGGCGATCCGTTCGGGTTCGTCAAGCGCCAGTGGAACGGGTTCAGCCACGTGCCCACCGCCGACGCGACCGGCTCGCACTTCGGCACGGTCGGCAGCGGACGCTATGACTTCTGGCGGGTGTCGCTCGACGCGCTGGCGGCGCATCCGATCGGCGGCCTGGGCCAGGACAACTTCGCCGACTACTACCTGCCGCGCCGCCACACCAACGAGGAGCCGGCGTGGACACACAGCCTCGAGATGCGGCTGCTGGCGCACACCGGCGTGGTCGGCTTCCTGCTGTTCGCGGCGTTCATCGTGGCGGCGGTGGCCGGCGCGATCCGGGTCCGCCGACGGGCCCCCGTCGCCGCGCAGTGGATCGCCGGGGCGGCGTTGCTGCCGCTGACCGTGTGGCTGTTTCACGGCTCGGTCGACTGGTTCTGGGAGATGCCCGCGCTCAGCGGCCCGGCGCTCGGGTTCATGGGGATGGCACTGGCGCTGGGGAAGACTCGCGAGGCCGCCCGCTCCGGTGCCGGGCGCGGGCTGCCGCGGTGGGCGCTGGGCGCCGCCGGGGTGCTCGCGCTGGTGGCCGCGGCGGTCGTGCTCGGCTTCCCCTACCTGTCGGTCCGCGAGCAGGCCTCGGCGGCGGCGGTCCGCGACCGCAACCCCGACGCGGCCCTGAACGATCTCGCGCACGCCAGCAAGCTCGATCCGCTGAGCGCGGATCCCGGCCGGACCGCCGGCGCGATCGCGTTGCAAAGCGGCAACTACAACGAGTCGATCAGCCGCTTCAGCCAGTCGATCTCCCGCGAGCCCGGCGGGTGGTTCGCGTGGCTCGGGCGAGGGCTGGCCGAATCGGCGCTCGGCAACCCCGACCAGGCCCGCAGTGATTACGAGATGGCCGCGTCGATCAACAAGCGCGACACCACCGTCAAGCAGGCGCTCGCCCGCGTCAACACGACCCACCCGCTGACCCCGGCGCAGGCGTTCAGGTCGCTCACCCTGGTCAATTAGCCGACGGCCGGGCGACTGCTCCCGATAAGGGTGCAAAACGTCGGCCCCAACAGGTATTCTTTGCTGAGCAGGCCTCCGGGCAGGATGTCCGGGGGAAGACAAACCGTGGTCTGCCGTGGGGGCTGCGGACGACCGCTCAGGGGAAGAACGCATGAGACGCATCACGATATTGGGGGCGATTGCGATCGCGCTACTGGCGATTCCGAGCGCGGCGCTCGCGCAGGGAAGCTCGACCTGCCAGGCCTACAACCCGCAGCTGTGTTCCTCGGTCGGAGGCACCAGCTCCGGTACGTTGCCGTTCACTGGAGTCAACGTCGTCCTGTTGCTGGCCGGTGGCGCAACGCTGCTCTGTGCCGGGTTCGTCGTCCGCAGGCTCGCCCGCAACCCGGGCTGAACAACCCGCCGGCGGCGGTCACTTCGCCTGCAGGCGCTCCAGCAACATTTTGGTGACCTCGCCGCCGTCGGCGCGTCCCTTGGTCTCGCGCATCACGTAGCCGACCAGCGGGCCGATCGCCTTGCGGTTGCCGCCGCGCACCTTGTCGGCGGCGTCGGGGTCCGACGCGATCGCCTTGTCCACGGCCTCGCCGAGGCCGCCATCGTCGCCGCTCATCGCGCCGAGTCCCTCGCGTTGCACGATCGCGCGCGGGTCGCCGCCCTCGTCGACGAGCCGGGTGAGCACCTCGCGCGCCGCGTCGCGGCTGACCTGCTTGGCGCCAACCATCGCCGACAGCGTGGCCAGGCTCTCCGGCGAGACCTTCGAGTCGGCCGGGTCCCGGTCTGACCCGATTCGCTCGATCAGCGGCGGGATCCAGTTGGCCAGCGCGACCGGGTCGTCGCCGTCGGCCCGCAGCGCGCGCTCGAAGTAGTCGCCGAGCTCGGTGCGGAACGCCAGCAGCCGCGCGCTCTCGTCGCTGAGCCCGAGCTCGCGCTGGAAGCGCTCCGCCCGGTCGGCCGGCAGCTCGGGCAGCGCGGCCCGGGCGGCCGCGACCATCTCCTCGGTGGCCACCAGCGGCACCAGGTCGGGCTCGGGGAAGTAGCGGTAGTCGTGCGCCTCCTCCTTGGAGCGAAGCGGCGTCAGCTGCCCGCTGGAGGGGTCGAAGTGAAGCGTCTCCTGGACGACCGCCCCGCCGTTCTCCAGCAACCCGATCTGACGCTCGATCTCCGCCTTGACCCCGCGCTCCAGGAAGCGGAACGAATTCATGTTCTTCAGCTCGGTCTTGGTCCCGAACTCCGACGAGCCCTTCGGGCGGACGGAGACGTTGGCGTCGCAGCGCAACGAGCCCTCCTCCATGTTGACGTCGGACACGCCGAGCACCCGCAGCGTCGAGCGCAGCAGCCGCAGCCAGTCGCGGGCCTGCTCGGGGGAGCGGAGGTCGGGCTCGGTGACGATCTCGACCAGCGGCGTGCCACCGCGGTTGAAGTCGACCCAGCTGCGGTCGGAGCCGTGGATCCGGCCGCTGGCGCCGAGGTGGTTGAGCTTGGCCGCGTCCTCCTCCAGGTGGACACGGTGGATGCGCACGTCGCCGACCTGGCCGCCGCGGCACAGCGGCACGTCGTACTGGGATACCTGGTAGCCCTTGGGCAGGTCGGGATAGAAGTAGTTCTTGCGATGAAACAGCGAGCGGTCGGCGATCTCGCACCCGAACGCCAGGCCGATCATCAGCCCGAAGTGCACCGCCCGCTCGTTGACCACCGGCAGCGCGCCGGGCAGCCCCAGGCACACCGCGCAGGTGTGGGTGTTGGGCGGGTCGCCGAACGACAGCTCGCAGCCGCAGAACATCTTCGTGACCGTGCTCAGCTGGACGTGGATCTCCAGCCCGATCACGGGCTCGTACTGCACCGTGGTCACGTCGACCGACTCGCTCATCGCCTCGCCGGGCTTCCGTCGAACCCGATCGCCCGCTCGAGTGCGTACGCGGCGTCGAGGATCCGCCCCTCGCTGAATGCCGGTCCGGCCAGCTGGAAGCCGACCGGCAGGCCGTCGCTGAGGCCCGACGGGATCGAGATCGCCGGGATCCCGGCCAGTGGCATCGGCACCGTGCAGAAGTCGTTCAGGTACATCGCCAGCGGATCGTCGGTCTTGGCGCCCAGCTCGAACGCGGTCCACGGGCTGGTCGGGGTGACGACGAAGTCAAAGCGCGCAAACGCCGCCTTGAAGTCGTCTGCGATCTTCGTCCGAACCTTTAGGGCGGTCCCGTAGTAGGCGTCGTAGTAGCCGCTCGACAGGGCGTAGGTTCCGAGCATCACGCGGCGCTTGACCTCGGCGCCGAAGCCGGCCGCGCGGGTGCGCTCGTACATCGTCGTCAGGTCGGCCTCGCCGTCGACACGCAGCCCGTAGCGGACCCCGTCGAACCGGGCCAGGTTGGCCGACGCCTCGGCCGGGGCGATCAGGTAGTAGGCCGACAGCGCGTGCGGCGCGTGCGGCAGCCGGCAGGTCTCGATCGTCGCGCCGAGGCCCTCGGCGAGCTCCAGGATCGCCTCGAAGTTCTCGCGCACGCCAGGCTCGACGCCGCCCTCGGATCCGGTCAGCTCCTCGGGGACGCCGAGGCGGATCCCGCGCAGATCCTCGGCGCTGGGGAGCGCAGACCTCCCCGGGGAACGCCAGCGAGGTCGAGTCGCACGGGTCCTTGCCGATCATTCGTGAGAACAGCAGCGCAGCGTCGGTGACATTGCGGGCCAGCGGCCCGGCCTGGTCCAGCGAGGACGCGAACGCGATCATCCCGTAGCGCGAGACCGCGCCGTAGGTCGGCTTGAGCCCGACGATCCCGCACAGCGCGGCGGGTTGGCGAATCGAGCCGCCGGTGTCGGTCCCGATTGCCCACGGCGCCAGCCCGGCGGCGACCGCGGCGGCGCTGCCGCCCGACGAGCCTCCGGGGACGCGACCGCGGTCCCACGGGTTGAGCACCGGCCCGAAGGCGGAGTTCTCGTTCGACGAGCCCATTGCGAACTCGTCCTGGTTGGTCTTGCCCAGCAACGGCGCGCCGGCCTGCGCGAGCCGGCTGACCACGGTCGCGGTGTACGGCGGCCGGTAGCCCTCGAGGATCCGCGAGCCGGCCTGGCTGGGAACGCCCTCGGTGCAGAACAGGTCCTTGACCGCGAGCGGCACGCCGCCCAACGGGGCGCCGGAGTAGTCGCGCGCCGCCGGCCCCTCGGGCGCCACCCACAGGAACGCGTTGAGCTCGTCGGCACCGGCGCGCTCGCGGTAGGCGTCAAACAGCTCGGCGGCGTCCAGCTCGCCCGCGCGCACGCGCTCGGCCGCGGCGGCGGCCGTCAGCTCGATCAGCTCGCTCATTCCGGCGACGCGCCCGGGCTGGGGACTCCGAAGCCTCCCTCGAGCCGCTCGGGGGCGGCCTCGAGGATGACCTCGGCCGGGAAACACGGGACCGGCACGTCTGCCCGCAGCGCGTTGACCACGTCGACGACGTGTGAGGTCGGCGGCACGCCCTCGAGGTCGAGCTCGGTCATCTTCTCGATGTGGTCGAGCACGTGCGACAGCTCAGCCGACATGCGCTGCACCTCCGTCTCGCTCAGCTCGAGGCGGGCGAGACGGGCGACGTGGAGTACCTGATCGCGATCCAGCATCTCGGCCATTCTAGGAGTCGGCCGAGCCGAGCTCCACGGTGGGGATCTCGGTCCGCTCGTCCTGCGGGGCGACTCCCTCCTGGCGCAGGGACCGGAAGCCGCCGTAGGCGATCAGGCAGCCGGCCACCAGCCCGATGAAACCACCCGCTTGGCGGTCGACCACATCGTTGGCCCCGGGCACGTTGATCAGCACCCGGTAGATCAGCGCCAGCGCCATGATCACCCCGAGGACGGCGACGATCAGGCTGAACGCCGCGGGCATCGCCGGGGCGCGCCGGGTGGCCTGGAGGTACACCAGCGCCAGCGCCGCAAGCGAGGTGACCAGGATCAGCCAGCGCAACGTGGTCAGCGACTCCCAGCCGGTGCGCGACGTCGACACACCCAGCCGCTGGGCGATCGTCGCCACCGAGCTGTCCAGGCCGTACCAGGGCAGCGCGAACAGGCAGACCAGCAGCACGACCGCGGCCGCCCCGGCCAGCAGCTCGCCGGATCTGAGTCGCGAAGTCTGAAAGCGCATGGTCAGCTCGCTCCGGCCGCCCGATCAGCCCCGGACCGGCTCGTAATCGCGGGCGGCGGCAAAGCCCCCGTAGGCGATCGCCACGGCGCCGGCGAGGCCGAGCCACCCGCCGATCCCGGCGTTGGCGTTCTCGAGGTCCCAGCCCAGCGCCCAGCCAATCGTGCCGACGCCGACCAGCCCCAGGATCAAGGGGACGTTCGCCGGCGTCCTGATCGTCGCTCCCATCGTGACCGCGCCGGTCACCACGATCGCGGCCAGCCCGACCAGCGCCATCAGGATGTCCATGCCCGAGAACACGTCCCAGGCGTTGCCGCTGGTGGACAGGCTCGCTGCGCCGACGGTGATCGTCAGGCCCGAGATCCAGTCCAGGAACAGCGAGATCAGCAGCACCACGCCGCCGATCCCGGCAATCAAGTACCCCTGACTCAGCCTCGAAGAGTCCATCCCCGCTCCTTTGGTCTTGGTTCCGGCGAACCCTCTGCGCGAGCCGAACGTTACACCTGGGTCGGAGCGCTCAGGAGCGCCCCGCGCCCCTCGCCGACACCCGCCGCGCGGCCCTCGAGCCGGGCGCCGCGCGGGCCCGCCGGGCGCGCTCCTCGAGCATTTGCTCGTAGCCACCGAGCGCGATCCCGACCGCGCACAGCAGCCCGATGTAGGCCCCCAGCTTCTGGTCCACGACCGAGTTGGCCGACGGCAGGTCGATCAGCACCCGGACGACCAGAGCCGCCGCGGTCAGCGCCCCCAGCCCGGCCACGACCGCGCCGGTGTCGGTCTTGGCGCCATGCGCGCGCTGGCTGCCGTGAAGCAGCACCGAGCCGATCGCGACCACGATCGTCAGCAGCATCAGCCAACGGATCAGGCTCAGCGCGTGCCACGCGTTGACCGCGTAGGTAAGCGGCATCCGCGCCGCGACGCGGCCCGGGATCTCGTCGACGCCGTACCAGGCCATCGCGAACATCACGATCCCCAGCGCCACCGCGCTGCCGGCGGCGATCAGCGCGCCCTGGCGCAGCCGCGGAGTCCGGTGGACTTCGGAGGTCGTCTCGGTGGTCGTCTCGGTGGCGGCCATCAGCGCTTGCTGATCGGCGCCAGATCCGCCACCAGCTTGCGATCGGTCCCGTCTCGGCTGAAGTGGATCACGACGATTCCGCCCGGCTCGAGCCCGGTGACCACGCCCTCGCCGAACTTGGGATGGGCCACGTCGTCGCCGAGCCGGTAGGCGACCGGCGCCGGCTGGTCGGCGGCCGACGGCGACGACCACGAGGTCGCGCGGGCGCGGATCCCGGCGTAAGCCTGCGGCTGCTGCTCGCGGTCGGTGAGCGCGTCGGGGATCTCGGAGATGAACCGGCTCGCCAGACCGTAGTTGCGCGCGCCGAACACCGTGCGGCTGCGGGCGAACGTGATGTAGAGGTCCCGCTCGGCCCGGGTGATGCCCACGTAGCAGAGCCGGCGCTCCTCCTCCAGCCCGCCCTCGTCGAGCGCCCGCGAGTGCGGGAACACGCCCTCCTCGCAGCCGATCATGAACACGATCGGGTACTCCAGGCCCTTGGCGTTGTGCAGCGTCATCAGCGTCACCAGGCCCTCGTCGTCGTCGCGCTCGTCGGCGTCGGCGATCAGCGCGATCTGCTGGAGAAACTCGCCCAGCGACTTGTCGTCGGCGTCGGCGGCGTCGTACTCGGCAGCCACGTTGACCAGCTCCTCGAGGTTCTCGATCCGGCCCTGCGCCTCGATCGTCCGCTCGGCCTCGAGCGCCTCCAGGTAGCCCGTCTCGCGCAACACCTCAGACAGCAGCTTGGCGATCGGCGCGCCCGACTCCGCCAGCTCGCGCAGCACGTGCATCGTCCCCATGAATCGCCGCAGCGCCTTGATCGCCGCGGCCCCGAGCCCCGGCACCTGCTCGGGATCGGAGGCGGCGTCCCAGATCGGCAGCCCGATCGTGTTGGAGAACGACAGCACCCGTGACATCGAGGTCGCGCCGATCCCCCGCCGGGGGGCGTTGACGATCCGGGTGAACGCGCCCACGTCCTGCGGGTTGATCAGCGTCGTCAGGTACGCGATCGCGTCCTTGATCTCGGCGCGCTCGTAGAACTTGGTGCCCCCGATCACCTGGTAGGGGATCTCCGCGCGCACCAGCGTGTCCTCGAGCACCCGCGACTGCGCGTTGGTCCGGTAGAAGACCGCGATCTCGGCGCGCGACGTGCCCTCGTCGACCAGCTGCTGGATCTCCCCGGTCACCATCCGCGCCTCGGCGTGCTCGTCCTCGAGCTCGCGGATCTTGATCGGGTCCCCCCTGCCCACGTCGGTCCACAGCAGCTTGCTCTTCTGCCCGCGATTGTTGGCGATCACCGCGTTGGCCGCGTCGAGGATCGTCTGCGTCGAGCGGTAGTTCTGCTCCAGCCGGACCACGTGCGCGTCGGGGAACGCGTCCTCGAAGTCGAGGATGTTGCGGATGTCGGCTCCGCGGAACCCGTAAATCGACTGCGCATCATCGCCGACCACCATCAGGTTGCGGTGCTCCTCGGCGAGCAATTGCAGCCAGCGGTACTGGGCGTGGTTGGTGTCCTGGTACTCGTCGACGAGCACGTGCCGGAAGCCGTTGGCGTAGACGTCGCGGACCTCGGGGAACATCTCGAGCAGGTTCACCGAGCGGACCAGCAGGTCGTCGAAGTCCATCGCGTTCATCCGGTGCAGCTCGCGCTCGTACAGCCGGTAGGCGTCGGCGACGGTCTGCTCGAAGAACGAGCCGACCATCCGGCCGTAGCCCTCGGCGTCGCGGAGCTTGTTCTTGGCGTCGGAGATCTGCGACTGGATCCCCGCGGGCGTGAAGCGCTTGGGGTCGACGCCGAGGTCGTCGAGACAGCGCTTGACCAGCCGGCGCGAGTCCGCCTGGTCGTAGATCGTGAACTGGCGGGTGTAGCCGAGCTTGTCGGCGTGGGCGCGGAGCATCCGCGCGCAGGCGGCGTGGAACGTCATCACCCACATCGCCCGGACCCGGCGTCCGACCAGCAGGCCGGCGCGCTCGCGCATCTCCCCCGCGGCCTTGTTGGTGAACGTGATCGCGAGGATCTCGTTGGCCTTGGCGGCGCCGGTGGCGGCCAGATAGGCGATCCGGTGGGTCAGGACCCGGGTCTTGCCGGACCCCGCGCCGGCCAGGATCAGCAGCGGTCCCTCGCCGTATGTGACGGCCTCTCGCTGGGGCTCGTTGAGGCCTTCGAGCAGCGTCTCCAGATCGGTCGCGATATCTGCCATTCCGCGATTTCTACGGTAGCGGCCGGGGTGGTCGTCGCGGGCCCTGCGCTTGGTCTGCGGCCGACCGTGGTCTGGGTGTGCATATCGCGTCAAATCCGACGGCTTGGGGGAGGCGTGCCGCGTTGTGCACCGTATGCGTGCTCTACACGGCAAGCCTCGGGATCGCCGCCGGATTTGTCGCGTTATGCACGTTTTTTCCGGCGACGCGCGCTAGGCCTCGAGCGCCTGGGAGCGCATCCGCGCGATCGCCTCGGCGCCGTCGTCGCCGACCAGCCGCTCGGGCCGCAGCGTCGCGGTGCCGGCCACGTCGAGCGCCGGGAACCGCCCGAAGGCGGCGGCCAGCGCGTCGAGCGCGATCACCGTGGTCTCGCCGCCCAGCGGCGCCGACGCGGTGGCGATCACGGTCAGCGATCCGCCGTCGACGACGTTGCGGGCGCTGGCCAGCACCTTCCGCGCCGCATGGGGGTGCAGGCCGTCGAGCGTGTCGATCAGGACCACGGCGTCGGCGCCGCGGGCGGCCCACCGGCGCGCCTGGTCGACGACCGGCTCGACCAGCTGGCCCTGGGCGTCGGCCGAGGCGGCCAGGTTCAGCGCGCCCTCCGGCTTGACGGGCCCGTCCTCCCACTCCGACAGCTCCTCGGGCCGGACGCCGGTCAGCACCAGCAGCACGTGCAGGTCGTCGTTGCCGCCGAGCGCCGCGGCCAGCCGGCGCAGCGTCTCGGTCTTGCCCGACCGCGCGCCGCCGGAGATCGTCACCCGCGAGCCCTTGCCGATCGGCGCCAGTCCTTCGATCGCGGTGACCGTCGGGTCGTCGGTCCGCAGCGCCAGCATCTCCTGCGCGAACGCCGACGGCAGGTCGTCGAAGCGCGTGCTGTCGGCGACCTCGGACGCGGGACGGCCGTTGATCGTGTCGATCCGAACCAGCGACGCGAAGCGCTCGGACCGGCGTGGCGGGCGGCGCGGCCCGGCGATCCGGTCGCCGGACAGCAGCTCGCAACGCTTGACCTGGGCGGCCGACACATAGACGTCGTCGTCCGACGGCTCGGGCGGGTTGGCGCGGACGAAGCCCGAACCGTTGCCGACCAGCTCGACGACGCCGTCCACGGTCTCTTCCTCGGCGGCACCGCCGCGGGATTCCTCGGCCTCTTCCGCTTCGGTCTCGGCCTTGGCCTTGGCGCTCCTCGGGCTCGTCGTCGCGCACTTCGTCGCGATCCTCGTCGCGCGCGGAGCGGCCGCGACCGCCGCGCCGTCCCCGGCGCCGGCGCCGGCCGCCGGACTCGCCGTCGTGCACGGCCATCTCGTCGGCGATCGCCTCGGCCAGTTCCTCGGCGTCGGGCAGCTCCTCGGCCTGCGTCGTCGCTGTCGGTCTCCTCGGCCTCGGCGTCGCTGTCGGTCTCTTCGGCCTCGGCGTCGGTGTCGGTCTCCTCGGCCTCCTGGTCCTTCGAGGCCTCCGCATCCTTGGCGGCGTCCCCGGCCTCGGACTCCTCGGCCGCTTCGGCGTCGGGCTCCTCGGCCGCTTCGGCCTCGGGCGCCTCGATGCCCTCCTGGCGCGCCAGGATCGCCTCGATCAGCTGCTGCTTACGAAGCCGGCGGTAACCGTCGATCGAGAGCTCTGACGCGATCGTGTGGAGATCGGCGAGTGGGCTTGCTTGAAGTGCGTCACGGTCGATGACCGACATGGTGGGGCCTCCCTGGGATTTGATCGGTGGGCTCCGGTCGCGTTGGGCCAGCGACCGGCGATTCGCTCCTCAGGCTAGCGGCAGTGGGGGCGTCTGGGCCCGCGGCGGTCAGCCGTCGCTGCGGTGCCAGCGCAGATCGTCGACCAGCCGCGCGTCGCGGTCGAGCTGGACCGCCCCGCTGAGGACCTCCTCAACCGCCAGGAAGTCGGCCACCTCGGGCAGGTCGTGGACCCGCAGCACGTGGGCGCCCGCCTCGACCCCGTGGGCGACCGCGGCGAGCGTCCCGGCGAGGCGTTCGCGCGGCGGCCGGCTGGTGATCGCGCCGACGAAGTCCTTCCGCGAGACGGCCAGCAGCAGGGGCCGGCCGAGGTCGTGCAGATCGCCCAGCGCGCGCATCACCTCGACCGTCTGCGACGGGGTCTTGCCGAAGTCCGGCCCGGGATCGAGCATCAGTTGCTCGAACGCCACGCCGCGCTCGGTGGCGAACGAGATCCGCTCGGCCAGGAACGACCGCACGTCGTCGACGATCCGCCCGTCGAGGCCGGGATCATGCAGCCTCTGCTTGGGCGCCGCGCGCGTGTGCATCAACACCAGGCCCGCCCCTGTCTCGGCGCACACATCGGCCAGCTCGGGGTCGCGCAGCCCGCTGACGTCGTTGACGACCGCGGCGCCGGCGCCGATCGCGGCGCGCGCCACGGCCGGCTTGTAGGTGTCGACCGACACCAGCGCGCCGAGCCCACCGGCGACCCGCTCGATCAGCGGCACCACCCGCTCGATCTCCTCTCCGGGCTCGACCGCCGGCCGGTTGGTGACTCCGGACTCGCCGCCGATGTCGATCATGTCGGCGCCACTGGAGATCAGCGACTCGGCGAGTGCCACCCGGGCATCGAGCGAGCGGTGCTTGCCGTCGTCCGAGAACGAGTCAGGGGTGGCGTTGACGATTCCCATCAGCCACGGCCGGCCGCCGAGCTCGACGTCGCCTCGCGTGGTCCGAAACGCGCGCCGCGGGGCGCTCATCGCACGGTCTCCGGCGCCAGGTACTCGGTCCGCGCCTCCTCGGTGAAGCGCCCCAGCTCAGCCGCGATCCGCGGCTCGTCCCAGCCGAGCTCGGCGGCCATCGCCCGTGCCACCCTGGGGGGACCGTCGGCGCTTGGCGCCAGCAGCTCGGGCGCGGCCAGCAGCCCGAGCCTGGTGCGCCTGAACAACACGTCGCCGACGGTGCGCGCCTGAGCTTGGGCGGCGGCGTACGACGCCTCGGCGAGCAGGTCGGGATGCCCTGGCACGATCGGCTCGCCGGCTCCGTCGCCCCGTGCGGCGAGCCGCAGGAGCTCGTGGGCGGCGTGCCCGTAGCGGCCCGCCAGCGACGCGTAGGACGATCCGGCGACTCCGTCCACCCGCGGCAGCGCGTCGGGGTCGACGGGCGCCCCCAGTGGGATCTCGTGGGTCCGGCAGGGAGCCTCGCGGCCATCGCGCTCCACCAGCCGGTCGACCGCGAGCTTGGCCATGCGCCGCCAGGTGGTGAGCTTGCCGCCGGTGATCGTGATCAGGCCGCTGGAGGTCTCATACAGCTCGGCCTTGCGGGAGATGTCGACCGACTTGCGGCTGTCCCCGGCCGAGATCAGCGGCCTCACCCCGGCGTACGCGCCGGTCAGGTCGGCGGTGGTCAGGCTGCGAGCCGAAGAACGCGTTGGCGGCGTCGAGCAGGTACTCGACGTCGTCGCCCGCGGGCTGGACGTGGTCGATGTCGCCGTCGTAGGTGTTGTCGGTCGTCCCCAGCAGCGTCGAGCCCAGCCACGGCAGCGCGAAGATCGACCGTCCGCGGCCGGCGGGGATGATCGAGCCGGCGCGCACCGGCAGCTCACGCTGGGAGACGGTCACGTGGGTGCCGCGGCTGGGGGCAATCGTCGGCACCTCGGCCTCGGAGTGCAGCTCCGTCGGGACGGATCCGGTCGGCCCACACCCCGGTGGCGTTGACCACGTTTCCGGCGCGCACCGCGAACTCGCCCCCGCTCTCGGAGTCGCGGACGAGGATTCCGCCGCCGCGGGCATCGTCGGTCAGCAGCTCGGTGACCTCGAGCCGGTTGGCGCAGATCGCGCCGAACCGCTCGGCCTCGCCCAGCACGGTCAGGACCAGCCGCGCGTCGTCGGTCTGGCAGTCGTAGAACAGGTAGCCGCCGGTCGGGTTGCGCGGCGCCAGCGCCGGCAGCCGCGACACGACCTCCTCCGCGGAGATCACGCGGTGGCGGGCCGGGCTCCAATCGGTCTGGCCGTTGTCGGGGGCGCGGCGAGCGGTGCGGCGCCCGCGCAACCTCGGCGTCGCCATCACGTCGTACATGTTCAGCCCGATCCCCACGACCCTGTCCGGGTGGGCGCCGTCGAACGCCGGCACCACCATCTCCAGCGGCCAGACCAGGTGCGGGGCGAGCTTGACCATCAGCTGGCGCTCGAGCAGTGCTTCGCGGACCAGGCCGAGGTCGAAGCTCTGCAGGTAGCGCAGCCCGCCGTGGACGAGCTTGGAGGACCGGCTGCTGGTCCCCGAGGCGAAGTCGGCCTTCTCGACCAGCGCCACGCTGTAGCCGCGGGAGGCGGCGTCGAGCGCCACCCCCGCGCCCGTGATCCCGCCCCCGATCACGGCGACGTCGAACTGCTCAGTGCTCAGCGTCTGGATCGCACGCTCGCGGCTCAACATCCGCCGCCAGCGTAGCTCCGCTAGCCGCTCGGGCTCACCACACCCGCCGCGCTGCCCCCGCGACGCTCGGGCTCGCCGGCCGCCAGAATCTTGCCGCCGCCGAGCAGCTGCAGGCCCGTGGCGACGCTGATCGTGGGCGCGATCGTGATCGACGGATCCAGGGGCGAGGTGTCGGTCACCGAGAACGTCTGGCCGAGCGCCTCGAGTCCCGGCGTCGTCGACTGCGCGATGAACGCGGGCTCGGCCTGGGTCGTGGCGCCGTTGCGCTGGGACGCGCGCGGCGCGGCGATCGCGTCGGGCAGGCTCATCCCGAAGTCGATCTTGTCCATCAGGATCTCGAGCACGCTGGTGATGATCGTGGCGCCGCCGGCCGCGCCGACCGCCATGAACGGCCGCCCGTGGCGGAGCACGATCGTCGGCGACATGCTCGACCGCGGCCGCTTGCCGGCGGCGGGCAGGTTCGGGTCCGGGACGCCGGCCTGCAGCGGGGTGAAGTCGAAGTCGGTCAGCTCGTTGTTGAGCAGGAAGCCGCGACCGGGAACGACGACCGCGTTGCCGCCGAGCTCCTCGATCGTGTTCGTGTAGGAGACGACGTCGCCCTGGCGGTCGGTGACCACGAAGTGGTTGGTGCTGACGCCGTCGTTGGGCTGCCCCGCGTCGGTCGGCTGCTGCGGCTGGCAGCCCCCGTCGCCGGCGAACGGGTCACCGGGCGCGACCGGGCTGGTGAGCGCGTGGGCCGGGTTGATCAGGCAGGCCCGCTGGCGACCGAACTGCTTGGACAGCAGCTGCGCGAGCGGCACGTTGACGAATCGCGGGTCGCCCACGTAGCGGTTGCGGTCGGCGAACGCGAGCCGGGTCGACTCGAGGAAGTGGTGCAGCGCCTGCACGCGGGTCTCCCGGGACAGATCGAAGTTGCCGAGGATGTTCAGCGACTCACCGACGGTCGAACCCCCGCTCGACGACGGCGCCATCGAGTAGACGTCGTAGCCGCGGTAGTCGACGTGCGTCGGGTCGACGTAGGGCGCGTTGTACTGGGCGAGGTCGACTCAGCTGCCATCTTGCCCGGGCGCGGGACCAGCGTCGCGCCCGGTGCCAGCGGCAGGTTGTGGACCGCGCTGACGATGTCGGCCCCGATCGGGCCGCCGTACAGCGCGCCGATCCCCTGGCGGCCGATCTGCTTGTAGGTCTGAGCCAGGTCGGGGTTGCGCATGATCGAGCCGACCTCGGGCAGCTGCCCGCCGGGCAGGAACATCGACGCGGTCGAGCTGAACTGGTCGAACCGGAAGGCGTTCTCACGGTCCTCCTCGCGCAGCGTGTCGGTGACCTGGAAGCCGCGCTTGGCCACGTGTTCGGCGGGCTTGAGGTCGCGGGCGAGCGAGAACCGGCCGAACCGGTGCAGCGCGCGCTGCCAGGTCATCAGGGTGCCGGGCACGCCGACCGACAGCCCGCTCGTGACCGCGGTCGGGAACGCCAGCGGCTTGCCCGTCGCCGGGTCGATGAACAGGTTCTGGTCGGCGGCCGCCGGGGTGGTCTCGCGCCCGTCGATCGTGTAGACGCGATGCGTGTGCGCGTCGTAGTAGACGAAGTAACCGCCGCCGCCGATGCCGGCGACGAACGGGTCGGTGACGCCGAGCGTGGAAGCCACGGCGACCGCCGCGTCGGCGGCGGTGCCGCCGCGGCGCAGCACGCCGAGGCCGGCGTTGGTCGCCTGGGTGGTGTCGGAGACGACCGCGCCGCCGCGGCCGACGGCCACGGACTGCTTGGCGGCCGCGTTAGCGATCGGCCAGATCGCCAGCAGGCACAGCCCGGCGACCACAATGCCCAGAAGCTTGGTGCGCGCTCGCACGGCCCAAAGCTTGCCCCGCCGGTGCGCGGATTATTCGCCGGAGCCGGCCGACCGGTCCGAAGGCTGACCGTCGTCCGCCGGCGCCTCGTGTCCGTAGTGCGCCGGGTCGGCGACCCCGGTGCGCTGACGCTCGGCGATGATCTGCTTGATCCGGTCGACCGTCTGGTCGGACATCCGCCGGACCTCCCAATGGGTGAGCTTCAGCAGCCGCATCGGCGAGGTCGCGATTACGTCGGCGTTGCGGGGCTCGCGCGTCAGCAGGCCCATCTCGCCGATCAGATCGCCCTGCTTGAGCGAGGCGATCTTCATCCCGTTCTGGATCACGTCGGCGCTTCCCTCCTCGATCGCGATCAGCTCGGTCGAGTAGTCGCCCTGCTTCATCAGGATCTGCCCCTGCGCGGCGCTCGTCTCGGTCGCGAACGCCGACAGACGGTGAGCCTCCTCGGGCGAGAGCTGCGAGAAGATCGGGATTGCCGTCAGGCGGTTGGGATCCATGACGCCTGTGGCGACCCTACAGGGCCTGTACCTCCGAGGTGATTTCACTCACCGAGGACTTCGCGTCGCCGAACAGCATCGAGGTCTTGGGGTCGTAGAACAGGGGGTTGTCGATCCCGGCGAACCCGGAGGCCATCGAGCGCTTGAGCACGATCACCGATTGGGACTTGTCGACCTCGAGGATCGGCATCCCGTAGATCGGGGAGCCGGGCTCGTTCTTGGCGGCGGGATTGGTGACGTCGTTGGCGCCGATCACGAGCGTCACGTCGGTGCGCGAGAACTCCGGGTTGATGTCGTCCATCTCCCGGAGCAGGTCATAGGGGACGTCGGCCTCGGCCAGCAGCACGTTCATGTGCCCGGGCATTCGCCCGGCGACGGGGTGGATCGCGTACTTGACCTCGACGCCCTTGGCCTCGAGCGCGCGCTCGAGCTCGCGGACGGCGTGCTGGGCCTGGGCGACCGCCATCCCGTACCCGGGGGCGATCACGACCTGGCGTGCGTAGGACAGCTGGATCGCGACGTCCTGCGCCGACGTCGAGCGCACCGGACCCCGATCGATGTCGCCCGCCGGCCGGAGCGGCGACGGCGCCGCCGAATCCGCCGGCGACGATCGCCGGCACCGAGCGGTTCATCGCTTTGGCCATCAGGTTGGTGAGGATCGTTCCCGAGGCCCCGACGATCATCCCGGCGACGATCAGCGCGGTGTTGTTCAAAGCGATCCCGGTCGCCGCCGCCGACAGCCCGGTGAACGCGTTCAAAAGCGAGATCACGACCGGCATGTCGGCGCCGCCGATCGGCAGCACGACCATGTTCCCAAGCGCCGCCGCGGCCAACAGGATCCCGACGATGAACAGCGCCTGGGAGTGCGTGCCCGCCGCCAGCACGATCGCCGAGATCAATGTGATCAAGAACAGCCCGCCGTTGATCAACACCTGGCCGGGGAGCTTGATCGGCCGGCCCGGGAGAATTTCCTGGAGCTTGCCGAACGCGATGTTCGACCCCCAGAACGAGATCGATCCCACGATCGCGGCAAACAGCGACGGGATCTCGGCCTTCAACGGGTAACCGCCGCCGAACTGGTGGCGGTACTCGATCCAGGCGATTATCGCGACCGCGCCACCGCCGACCCCGTTGAACAAAGCCACCATCTGCGGTACCGCGGTCATCCGCACGTTGCGCGCCGCCGGAACCCCAACACCGACCCCGATCGCGACCCCCAACGCCATCAACCAAGGCGTCGAGGACCCGCTCGAGCACATGCGGCGTAAGGAGCGTCGCGACGACCGCGACCGCCATCCCGACGGCTGCGATCTTGTTCCCGCGAACCGCCGTGCGCGGTCCCGTCAGACCGCTCATCCCATAGATGAACATCGAGAACGCGACGATGTACAGAGCGTCGATGAAGTTCGAGCTCTGCAGGAACATCGCCGGAGCGATCACTTGCTCTCGCCCTCGGTCTTGGCTCGCCCTCGGCGCCCTCGGCGATCTCGGCGATCTCGACCGTCGGAACGTCGGGCTTTCGCTTGAACATCCCCAGCATCCGGTCGGTCACCAGGAAACCACCGACCACGTTGATCGTCCCGAACGCGATCGCGATCACGAGCAACACGTGCTCGAGCACCCCCGACGCTTCGTGCATCAACAGCAGCCCACCCAGTACGACGATCCCGTGGATCGCGTTCGTGCCCGACATCAACGGGGTGTGCAGCGTGTTCGGGACCTTCGAGATCACCTCGAAGCCGACGAACGCGGCCAGCACCAGGATCGCGATCTCGGTAATCGTGCTCACAGACGACTCCTGGCTCTAGTGAATCGGGACACTAGGTGGCGGCGGCGCCGGCCGCGGCCCTGGCGCCCTCGTTGACGATCTCCCCACCCCGGGTGATGCACGCCCCCGCGATCACCTCGTCGGAGAAGTCGAGGTTCAGCTCGCCGTCGGCGATCATCAGCCCGAGCAGCGATTGGATGTTGCGCGCGTACAGCTGCGACGCGTGCTCGGCCATCGTCGAGGGCACGTTCAGCGGCGCCAGGATCTTGACGTCGTGGCGGACGATGCTCTCGCCCGGCTCTGACAGCTCGCAGTTGCCGCCGGTCTCGGCCGCCAGGTCGACGATCACCGAGCCCGGCTTCATCTTCTTGACTGCCTCCTCGGTGACCAGGATCGGCGCCCGCCGCCCGGGCACAGCCGCGGTGGTGATGACCACGTCGACCTTGCCGATCGCCTCGGCCATCAGCTCCTGCTGGCGCGCCTGCTGCTCGGCCGACAGCTCCTTGGCGTAGCCGCCCGATCCCTCCAGGTCCCCCCCGAGGTCAAACTCCAAGAACGTGGCGCCCAGCGACTGCGACCTGCTCCTTGACCGCCGCGCGCACGTCAAACCCCTGCACCACGGCGCCGAGCCGCCGCGCGGTCGCGATCGCCTGCAGCCCGGCCACGCCCGCGCCGAGCACGAGCACGGTCGCCGGGCGGATCGTCCCCGCCGCGGTCATCAGCATCGGATAGAACCGCCCGAGCTCCTGCGCGCCGATCAGCGCCGCGCGATAGCCGGCGATGTTCGCCTGGCTGACGACAGCGCGTCCATCGACTGCGCCCGGCTGATCCGCGGCACCGACTCCAAAGCAAAACTCGTCACGCCCCGCTGCGCCAAAGCCCGCACACCCTCACCGTTGGTCAAGGGCGCCAGGAACGAGATCAGCACCGAGTCGGGTGCGCAGCAGCTCGGTCTCCTCCGGGGTGGGAGGCGCGACCTTCACGCACACGTCGCAGCCGACGCTGCCGCCGGCATCGTCCACCATGCTCGCCCCGGCCTCCTCATATTGCAGCGTCGGGAATCAGCGCGCCGGCGCCCGCCCCGCGCTGCACGACGACCTCGTATCCGGCGTCGACGAGCTTGCGAACGACCTCCGGCACCAGCGCCACGCGACGCTCGCCCTCGACCGATTCCCTGGGAACTCCTATCCGCACGCGCGCGGGAGGCTACACAACGCCCGGTCCGAAAGGACGGTCGCCCGGGTATGCTCAGCGTCTCTTGGTGCACGGCCGAGCAGGGTCAACATCCCCGCCCGGGCTGGTGGTGCGGGTCATCGGGCGAGTGGACGAATTCGACGCGCTCTCGCGGCGGTGGGACGAGCTGGCCCGCCGCGCTCGCGCGACCCCGTTCATGCTGTCCGGGTATCTCGCCGAGGTGTGGCGCTTGACGTCTGAGAGCGCGTACTGCGTGGTGGCCGAACGCGGCGAGCGGCTCGTCGGCGGGCTGCCGCTGCAGGTGCGCGGACGGCCGTGGGCGCGCGAGGCGGCGCTGCTCGCGGGCGCTCACCGCTCCGACCTGCTGTGCGACCCGGGCGAG
Source organism: uncultured Solirubrobacterales bacterium (assembly GCA_963831845.1). Taxonomy (GTDB): domain Bacteria; phylum Actinomycetota; class Thermoleophilia; order Solirubrobacterales; family Solirubrobacteraceae; genus Palsa-465. Next base: position 79,147 of record CAWHRT010000026.1, read on the forward strand.
CCGCGTGAGACCTCGCGCGCGCTGCTGGACGCCGCCCGCGAGCTCCCGCTCGACTGGCTGCCCGTCCGCGGCGTGATCGCGAGAGACGGTGCTCGCGCGGGCGCTCCCCGAGGGCGCGCTGCACCCCCAACGCGAGCAGATCTTCCACCTCGACATGCCCGACGGTTGGGAACCGGCCTACCACCAGCTGGCAAACGCCAAGCGGCGCGCCGACGACCGGCGCCGGTTACGCGGCCTCAGGCGCGAGGCCGAGGTGGTGTTCGAGGTCGCGACCGAACCCGAGCACGTGCAGCGGGCGCTGACCGACGCGTTCGAGATCTACCGCAAGCGCTGGCAGGGCCAGGCCGGCGAATCCGGCGGGTTCGGCGCCGGCCAGGAGTCCTGGCGGGCGGTCGCCGGGCGGCTCGCCGCCGACGGCAACGTCCAGGTGGTGATGCTGCGCGTCGACGGCGCCCCGCTCGCGTTCACCTACAACTTCGCGTTCAACGGGACGCTGTGGGGACACCGGCTGGCCCACGCGCCGGGCTATGACCGCTTCTCCCCCGGCCGCCTGACGATCCTGCAGACGCTCGCCGCGGCGTCCGAGGCCGGGCTCAAGCGGGTTGATTTCGGCCTCGGGGGCGACGCCTACAAGACGCAGCTGGCGACCGGCAGCGACGCCGCTGCTGTGGGGCACCGCGGTCGCCCGCGGGCCGCGCGGCGCGCTGGCCGCCCGCCTCGACGAGGCGCGGTTCGCGACGCGGCAGCGAGCCAAGCAGAGCGACGCCGTGGTGCGGGCGCGCCAGCGGGCGTTCGGGCTGCGCAAGCATCTGCCCGAGCGCACCTGAGCGGCGGTCAGCTCGTCCCCGCCACCGGCAGCGAGATCGGCGACCCGGCGCTGACCGCGACCGCGAAGTGGCGCTTCAGGTCGGCCGGGGTCAGCGCCCGCGCGGCCGCGTTGACCCCGGCCGTGTCCGTACCGGTGATCAGCCACGTCGGCTTGGACTGGCTGTCGCTGGTGGCGGCGACCAGGCCGGCCCCGGCGCGCAGCGTCCGCACCGGGTTGCCGCGCGCGTCGAGCAGCGCCAGCGCCGCGCCGCCGTCGACGAACTTCGCGTAGATGCCGCTCGCGTCCGGCCCGTGCTCGACCAGGCGCGCCACCAGCTGTGGCGTCAGCTCGCTCCACCTGCCGACCACGACGGCCAGCGAGTCCTGCCCGGACCCGGTCCCGAGCAGCGACGTGGCGATCGGGACCTTGTCGGCGCTGAGCGCCGAGGAGACCGTGTTGCAGGCCGACTTGAGGTCCGGGGCGCACTGGAGCGTCGTCGGGAGCCTCCGCCCCGCGGAACCATGCGCGAACGGCTCCGGGTACGCCCCCACGACCGCCCGCACCGTCGTCGCCGCGGTGGTGTCGTGCAGGTCCCACCAGACCGAATCGCCCGCGTGGACCTTGGTCAGCTTCAGCTGCAGCGGCGCCAGCGAGATCGAGATCCCGTTGATGAAGCCAAACCAGCGGTCCCGCCCGGTCGGCGGCAGGCCCTCGATCGACCGGACCGAGCCGTCGGGGGCGAGCTGGGCGTGCAGCGAGCGCTGGAGCAGCCGCGCGATCGTCTCCGTGGAGTCGTCCCGTGGGACGGTCACGGACGCCAGGCGCCGCGCGCCGAAGTCGCGGGTGACGGTGATCGTGACCGAGGCGTGCCCGGAGTTCGGCTCCAGGCCGCAGCCGCCCGCTGCGAACGACGCCGCGACCGCCCCCGCCCCCAAGATCCATCTCCGCGCGCGTCGATCCATTGCGACACTAGACTGGCAAGTTCGAGATGACCGTGAACCTGACCCGCATCTACACGCGCCACGGCGACGCCGGCGACACCCACCTGGGCGACATGAGCCGCGTACCCAAGACGCACCCGCGGATCGAGGCCTACGGGACGGTCGACGAGCTCAACTCGCACGTCGGCCTCGCGCTCACGCTCGAGGACCTTCCCGACGACTGGTCGGAGTGGCTGGGCCGGATCCAGAACGACCTGTTCGACGTCGGCGCCGACATCGCGGCGCCCGAGGATCCCGACCGCGACCGCCTGCGGGTCGCCCCCGAGCAGACCGCGTGGCTCGAGCAGCGCTGCGACGAGGTCAACGCGACGCTGCCGCCCCTGAAGTCGTTCGTGCTCCCCGGCGGCACCCGGACCGCCGCGCAGCTGCACGTGTGCCGGACCGTGTGCCGGCGGGCGGAGCGGCTGGCGGTCGCCTGCGGCGATCAGCTGGGTCCCGAGGTCGTCCGCTACCTCAACCGCCTGTCGGATCTGCTGTTCATCCTCGCGCGCGCTGCCAACAACGGCGATGAGCCGCTGTGGGAGCCCGGGCGCTACCGGTAGTGCGCCCCGCCCGAGCGGTCGCCAGCGCCGCGTAGCCTGACAACGGCGACAGCCCGAGCGCGAGACGGCCGGCCGCGCGCAGCTGCTGCTGCCGCGGGCACTCAATCCTGAATCTTGCTGCCAGAACAGCGAAGATTCATCAATGAGCATGAGGGGCGACGCCGCATGAGCGCGTTCGGGATGGATCCGGGAATCGCGGCCCCGCAGGGGATCGAGCGGCAGTGATCCCGAGGCTCGTGATCGCCGGGACGAGCTCGGGCGTGGGCAAGCGCTTGCGCCACGGCGACGTCACCGAGGAGGGCCACGTGGCCGGCGCGGTGCACGCCTCCTATCTGCACACGCACTGGGCCGCTACTGCGGATGTCGCGCGGCGGCTGGTGGCGATCGCCGCCAGGGCACGCGAGGTGCCGGCGTGAGCGGCGCCCATCGGGCCCCGGCGCCGCCGGTCGAGACCGCGCTTCACCGGCTCGCGCCCGAGGTTAAGGTCGCGGCCGTGATCGTGTTCGTCGTGTCCGAGGCGCTGGTGCCGAGAGGCGTGTGGTGGCCGTACGTGATCGACGTCGCGCTGCTGGCCGTGGTCGCCGTGTGGGCTCGGGTGTCGCCGGCGCTGCTGGGCGGCCGGCTGCTCGTCGAGCTCCCGTTCGTCGCGTTCGTGGTGCTGCTGCCGTTTGTCGGGCGCGGCCCCGACGTCGACGTGCTCGGCGTCTCGGTGTCGCGAGCCGGTCTGATCCTGGCCGGTTCGATCGTGTGCAAGGCGACGCTCGCGGTGCTGGCCACCGGCGTGCTGGCCGCGACCACCTCGCCGGCGGCGATCGTCGGCGGGTTGGGCCGGCTGCGGGTGCCAGCGATCGTCACCAGCATCGCGGCGCTGGCGCTGCGTTACGTCCAACTCGCGTTCGAGGACCTGGCCCGGAACAAGCGGGCCCGGATCGCGCGCGCCGACGACCCGCGCTGGTTGTGGCAGGCGCGGGCCGCCGCGCGTGGGTTCGGAGGACTGGCAGCGCGCTCGCTGGGTCGCGGCGAGCGGGTGCACGCGGCGATGCTGGCCCGCGGCTTCGACGGCCGGGTGCCGGTGCTGACGCTGTCGCAGCAGGGCACGACGGTCGCCTGGGCGGTGGCCGCGGTCGCGCTGCTCCCGGCGCTGGCGGCGACGGCATTCGCGATCGGCGGGCTGCGATGACCGCGATCGCCACCAATGGCGTGCAGACCGCCCCGGCGCTGCTGGTCGTCGGGCACGGCAGCCGCGACGCGGACGGGGTCGAGGAGTTCTGGACGCTGGCCGAGGCGATCCGCGGCGCCGCCGGGGAGCTCCCGATCGACTTCGGGTTCATCGAGATGGCCGAGCCGCTCGTCGACGACGCCCTCGATCGGCTGGTCGGATCCGGGGCGCGGCGCGTGGTGTCGATCCCGCTGGTGCTGCTGGCCGCCGGCAACCTGAAGAACGACGGCCCAGCGGCGCTGGCTCGCGCGCGCCTGCGGCACCCCGAGGTCGAGTTCGCGATGGGCCGCGACCTGGGGATCGATCCGGTCGTGCTCGACGTGGTCGAGGACCGGATCCGGGCCGCCGTCGGCGACGCCGACCCCGAGACGACCGGCGTGGTCCTGGTCGGCCGCGGCTCAAGCGACCCAGACGCCAGCTCCGACCTCTACAAGATCGCCCGGCTGCTCAACGACGGGCGAGCGCTGCCGATGATCGAGCCGGCGTTCGCCGGCGTAGCCCATCCCGACGTGCCCGCCGGGCTCGAGCGCTGCCGGCGGCTCGGCGCCACCACGATCATCGTCGCTCCGTTCCTGCTGTTCACCGGCGTGCTCGTCCCCCGGATCTACGAGCGCGCCGCGCAGTGGGCGCAGCACCATCCCGGGATCGTGGTCCGCGGCGCCGGGCACCTCGGCCCCGACCGCCGCCTGGCCCGGGTCGTGCTCGAGCGCTACCGCGAGGTGCTCCAAGGCGACGTGCGGATGAACTGCGACCTGTGCACGTACCGGGTCCGCCTCCCCGGCTACGAGGACAAGCTGGGGATGCCGATCTCGCTCGCCGCGCACGGCGTGGGCCCCGCCCGCGGCAAGCGCCGCGCCCGCCGCTCGACCCGCGCCCCGGCGCCGGCTGCCCAGACGGCGCCGCGCGTCGGGTTGAGGCCGGTCGCAAACGCCGCGGGCGCACCCGACGCGCCCCCCGCGGTCGCGGTCAGCCACCTCAGCTACGCGTACCCGGACGGCACCGCCGCGCTCAGCGACGTCAGCTTCTCGGTCGCCGAGGGCGAGCGGGTGGCGATCCTCGGGGCCAACGGCGCCGGCAAGACGACGTTGCTGCTGCACCTCAACGGAATGCTCGAGGGCGGCAGCGGCGAGATCCGAATCGGCGACGTGCTGCTCGACCAATCCACCCGGCGCGAGCTGCGCAAGCAGGTCGGGATCGTGTTCCAGGACTCAGACGACCAGCTGTTCATGCCCACGGTCGAAGCCGACGTGGCGTTCGGCCCGGCCAACCTGGGGCTCCGCGACGACGCGCTGCGCATGCGGGTGGCCGAGGCGCTCGACGCGGTGCGGCTCGCCGACCAGGCGCAGCGGCCGCCCCACCTGCTGTCGGCCGGCCAGCGGCGGCGGGCCGCGGTGGCCGGCGTGCTCGCGATGCACCCCGACGTGCTGGTGCTCGACGAGCCCTCCTCGCATCTGGACCCGTCGGCGCGGCGGGAGCTCGTCGATCTGCTGCGCTCGCTGCGGCTGACCACGCTGCTGGTGACCCACGACCTCCCCTACGCGCTGGAGCTGTGCCCGCGGGCGATCATCCTCTCCGAGGGCGCGGTCGCCGCCGACGCGCCGACCCGCGAGCTGCTCGCCGACGAGGGCTTCATGCGGGCCCACCGGCTCGAGCTCCCCGCCGGGTTCAACCCCTGGGCGGCATGACCGGCAGGCTGCATATCGTCGGCGACGGCGCGGGCGCACCCGAGCACCGGACCGAGGCGCAGCGCCACCGAGGAGAGGCGGCGCTTGCACATCCCTGACGGATTCCTGACCGGCGAGGCCGCCGCGGTCGGCGCGGTCGTCGGCGGCGGCGCGCTCGCGTACTGCATCCGCCGCGCGAGCGCCGAGGGGCGCGAGCGCGATCTGCCCGTCGCCGGCCTGGCGGCGGCGTTCTTCCTCGTCGCCGACGCGCCGTTCTTCCCGATCGCGGTCGGCACCGACGGCCACCTGCTGGGCGGGACGCTCGCGGTGGCGTTATTCGGGCCGTGGCTGGGGGCGGTGACGATGGCGGTGGTGACCGTGCTCCAGGCGCTGGTGTTCGGCGACGGCGGGATCACCACGCTCGGGCTCAACATCTTCAACCTGGCGATCCTCCCGGCGCTGCTCGGCTACCCGCTGATCCTGCTGTTGCGGCGGGTGGCGCCGCTGCCGATCGCGTGCGGGATCGCGGCGTTCTGCGTGGTCGTGGTCGCCTCGGTCTGCTTCGTCGCCGAGTCGGCGATCGGCGCCTCTGAGACCGTCGACATCGGCACGCTGGCCGGGACGATGCATCGGCACGTACGCGGTGATCGCGGTGATCGAGGGCGTGCTGACCGCGCTCGTGGTCAAGGCGCTGCTGGGCGTGCGACCCGAGCTGCTGCGGGCCCGGGCAGAGGCCGCGTCGTGAGCGGCCACGTGTCGCGGCGTGGATGCCGCGGCGATCGCGGCTATCTGCGCACGGCCAGCATCAGCCCGGTCGCCAGCGCCAGCGCAACCGCGCCGATAGCGACCGCGCCGACGATGAACGCCTCGTGGGCGCGCGCGTAGCTGACCACGTCGTGGGGACGCGCCAGCGCCGCCCCGACCGCGAGGAAGATCGCGGCCAGCACCGCGGCCGCCGGACGGGCCGAGCGCCGAGGTGACCGACGGCCGCACCGTCCGCCCGCCCGGGCCCGCGCGGCGCTCCTGCACGGCCAGCAGCCCGCTGACGACGGCCAGCGTCCAGGTCGTCACCACCAGGAACCCGCCGAGCACGTCGCTCGGGTAGTGCCAGCCGAGCGCCAGGAACGAGTACACGACCGCCACCGTGAACGCGGCGCCCAACGCCGCCGCCGCCGGCCGCCAGCGCTCCGGCGCCACCAGCACGCAACACAGCGCCAGCGACATCGCCGCGGTGGCGTGCCCGCTGGGCCACGACCTGGCGTCCACTGGCGGGAACGACCCCTGGATCAACAGCGGGCGCGGGACAGCCGTGATCGACTTCAGGACCTCGGTGGTGACGTTGGCGCCGAGCAGGATTACCGCGGCCGCGATCGCCAGGCCGGGCCGGCGACGGAGCAGGGCGATCGCAACCGGGATCCACACCAGGTAGACGTACGGCGTCGGGTTGCACAGACTGCGCGATCCAGCTCGCCACCGAGTGGACGCGGCCGCGTTGGCCGAGGCTGTAGAACCCCTGCAGGATCGACTGGTCGGCGTGGCGGACGACACCGACGTGGAACGCGCAGAACCAGACCACGACCAGCAGCGCGACCCCGATGGCCGCGCCGACTAATGCCGTCCGGGCGGTCAGGCGCGTGGACACAGGCTGAGGTTAGCCCACGTCGCCAACGCCCGCTAAAGGGCTTCTAAGTGCTCCCCGCGGGCAGCACTACGTGCGGGTGATCCGGATCTCGGGCGGGAGCCCGGTGCGCCGCATGTGCGAGTAGTGCTCGATGTGCTCGGGCGAGGCGACCTCGACGCTGAGGTCGGCCGCCAGCTGCACCCGGCTGGACTCGTACAGCAGCTCCTGGAAGCTTGGATCGCTGGGGCGACGGCCCTCGATGTCGAGGTCGTGCTCGCCGCAGCGCACGGTCCACAGCTGCCCGCGCCCGAGCTTCTCGGGCGTCAGCTTGACCTGCATCAGCTCGGTGTCGCTGCCGGTGTCGACGCGGACGACGCCGTTGGCGGAGACGAGCGCGCGTGACAGGCGGTCGAAGTTGCGGCCGTACGGCGCGGGGACGATCGAGACGGGGCCGGTGGCGTCGGAGGCGCCGCGGACGGCCTCGGCGGCCGCTCCCACGAGCACGAAGTCGACGCGGTTGGCCTTCAGCCACTGCAAGACCGCGACCCACTTCTCGTCGAGGTGCTCAAACCCCTTGTTGGTGGTCGGCGGCTGGTTGTCGATGCGAGGCGGGCGATGTCTGAGCAGCATGCTGCGCGTTTCGCCCCCGCCGGACGGACTCCTTCCTCAAATCTCCGGAAACGGCTCCGTGACCGTTGCCGTTGCCGTTGGATCCCTGCTCGTCGGCCGGCGGGATCTCGATCACCACGCGGCAGGGACGGTGGGCCAGCAGGTAGTTGGCGGTCGGGCCGAGCGCGCGCTCGGCGGGAGGCGCGTGCGCGGTCCCCAGGTAGATGATCTCGGCCTGGCGGCGGCGAGCCTCCTCGACCAGCGCCAGGCCGGGGTTGCGGGTGCGGATCAGCCGCGTCTGGATCTTCAGCCCGGCCTTGCGGCCGGCCAGCTTGGCGCTCTCGAGCACGCTCAGCCCGAGCTGCTCCTCCTCCTCGAGTCCGGCGTCGAGCGACAGCTGGTTGGGCACCCGCAGCACGTACACGGCCTCGACCGGCGGCGTCCTCACCGACGAGCTTGGCCGCGGTCCGCAGCGCCGACGCGTCGACGTCGGTGCCGAAGATCGGGACGATCGCCGAGCGGTAGTCGAGCTCGACGAAGAACGGCGGGCGCTCGCGCCGGGCGATCTTGTGCCGGCTGGTCAGGTCCAGTCCCTGGCTGCGGCGGTACAGCGCGTACCCGCCCAGGCCGAAGATCATCCAGCCGACGCCGACCGTCCGGGCCTCGACGTGCAGCGCGATCACCGAGATCCAGGCCGCGAACGTCCCGATCCCGCCGACAACCGCGGTCATCGGGATGCTGTGGCCGCGGATCCGGACGTTCCAGGGCATCCGGTAGGGCCGCTCGCGATCGGGTTCCTTGACCCGCAGCGCGATCACCGCCGCGTGCGCGGTGGTGAACGACAGCATCGCCCCGAACGAGTACAGGTTCCCCAGGAACGTGGTCTTGCCCGGGATCAGCAGCACCCCGGCGATCACCGAGAAGAACACGATCGTGAACCACGGCGTGCGGTACTTGGGGTGCAGCCGCGAGAACAGCCCCGGCAGCTGGCGGTGCTCGGCCAGCGACCACGACAGCCGCGAGATCCCGATCAGCCCCGCGTTGGTGGCGATGAACAGGATCGTCGCCGCCAGGATCCCCACGTAGTAGCCGAGGATGTGGCGCACCGTCGCGCTCAGGCCGAGGTGCTGGATGATCCCCAGCACCGGGTCGTTCTGATAGCCGCCCTGGTCGGGGGCGAGGCCCAGCAACGTGTACGCGTGGCTGCCGTGGCCGACGACCGGCAGCGCCGATAGCGCCACCACGGTGATCCCGGCGTATACGCCGAGCACGGCAAACAGGATGTAGTTCACCGCCTGGGGGACGTCGCGGCCGGGGTCGCGGGCCTCCTCGGCCATGTTCGAGACGGTCTCGATCCCGGTGTAGGCGAGCATCGCCAGCGACAGGGCGAAGATCAGGTGCGAGTACGTCGGGACTGTCCCCAGGTGGACCTGGTGAACGAGCAGCGACGGGTTGAGCACGAAGAACGCGCCGATCGCGATGATCGAGATCTGCGTCAGCAGGTCGGCGATCGCGAGGATGAAGTTGACCTTGGCCGACTCGCCGATTCCGCGGATGTTCAGCCACGCCAGCAGCGCGACCACGATCAGCCCGCCGAACACGTCGCCCGGCGGGTGCGCCAGCGCCGGCCAGAACACGCTCAGGTAGTGCGGCACGAAGAACGCCGAGATCGCGATCGTGAGGATGTAGTCCAGGGTCAGCGCCCAGCCGGCGAAGAACGACACGAACTCGTTGAACGCGTGGCGTGCGAACGACGAGGAGCCGCCCGCCTCCGGGAACATCGCGGCGCCCTCGGCGTACGTCTTGGCGGTCAGCGCGAACAGCCCGCCGGCCATCATGAACACGATCGGGGTGAGCCCGAGCGCGTACGCGGCGACCAGTCCGAGCGCGTAGTAGATCGACGAGCCGACGTTGCCGTAGGCGGTGGCGAACAACCCGCCAACACCCACGCTCCGCCTCAATCCATGCGTCTCGATGCGCGCCATGGCCCGCCGCTTGACGGTAAGTGCAACGGCGTCAACGCCCCGCTAAGGATCGGCTGCCAGGCGTAGAGATTCCGCTAAGACCGGTCGGCAGCCTAGGGACGACACTGGGTGCGCCGCCCGCCCGCGCCGGTCGCCCGCCCGGCTCCGGCCCGGATCACCCGGGAAGTTTGTTCCCCTCGACGCGCGCCGCTCGCCGCGCGGAACGAAATTCCCGCTCACCGGGAAGTTTGTTCCCTCGAGGCGCGCGGATTGTCGAAAGGAACGAAACGCCCGGTGAGCGGGCGGTTCGTCACACGCGAGGCCTGCGACGCGTCGCGTGTGACGTTTCGCCCGGCTCGCTAAGACGCGGTCGGGTCGAGCAGCCGGTAGCCGACCCCGGGCTCGGTGATCAGATACTGCGGCCGCGACGGGTCGGCCTCGAGCTTGGCGCGGATGTGGGCGACGTGGACGCGGAGGTAGTGGGTCTCGGCCCCGTACTCGGGCCCCCACACCTCCCGCAACAGCTGCCGGTGGGTGACCAGGCGCCCCTGGTGGGTGGCCAGCACCCGCAGCAGGTCGAACTCGATCGGGGTCAGGTGGACCCGCTGCCCCGCCTTGGTCACGGTCCGGTCGGGCAGGTCGATCACGACCTCGCCGACCCGGAGCTCGGGCTCGCCGCCGGTCTCGGCCGAGCGGCGCATCACCGCGCGCAACCGGGCCAGCAGCTCGTCGGTCCCGAACGGCTTGGTCACGTAGTCGTCGGCGCCCGCGTCGAGCGCGCGCACCTTTTCACGCTCGTCGCCGACCGCCGACAGCATCAGGATCGGCAGCCGGCTCCATTGGCGCACCTCCCGGCAGATGTCGACGCCGCGGCCATCGGGCAGCACCAGGTCAAGGACGAGCGCGTCGGGAGGCCGGGCGGCGAGCGAGGCCACCGCCTCGGCCTTGGTCCCGGCCGCCTCGACCACGTAGCCGGCGTTGCGCAGCACGATTTTCAGGCCCCTGACGATCTGCGGCTCGTCGTCGACGACCAGCACGCGCGGCCCCGCGGTGTTCATTGCGGCGCGGCGGCGGGCTGGCGCACCACCGGGAAGCTGACCGCAAACGATGTTCCCCGGCCGCTCCCGGTCTGCAGCAGGATCCGGCCGCCGTTGGCCTCGACGAACCCGCGCGAGATCGCCAGACCAAGCCCCGAGCCCGGTCCAGCCTCGCCGCGGCCGCGGAAGAACGGCTCGAACACGCGCGTGCGCTCGGCCTGCGGGATCCCGCGGCCCTGGTCGGTGACCCGCACGGTGACCGTGCCCGAGGTGGTGCCGCCGGTGATCCTGACCGGCGCTCCGGCGGGCGAGAACTTGACCGCGTTGCTGATCAGGTTCGAGAACACGCGCTCGAGCTGGGCCGCGTCGGCGCGAACCAGCGGCAGGTCGGGCGGCAGCGCGAACTCGATCGGGTGGTCGGTGTGCAACTGGGCGGCCGCCGACGCGACCACGTCGTGCAGGTCGGTCCAGTCCCGCTGCGGCGCGACCGCGCCCGCCTGGATCCGCGACAGGTCGAGCAGGTCGTCGACCAGACGGGCCAGCCGCAACCCCTCCCCCTCGATCACGTCGAGCAGCTCGGCGCGATCGGCGTCGGTGATCGAGGCGCTGCGCAGCGCCGAGCCCGCCGTGGTGATCGCGGTCAGCGGGGAACGGAGGTCGTGCGAGATCGCGTGCAGGATCGCTGTCCGGGCCACGTCGGCCCGCTGAGCGGCCTCGGCCTCGGCCGCGCGTTCGGCGACGTTGGAGCGTTCCACGGCGACGTCGATGAGCCGCCCCAGCGGCCCCGCCAGGCGCTCGAGCTCGTGTAGCGGCCAGGCGCTCTCGCCCGTCAGGTACAGCCACGCGCGGCGGACGCGGGCGTCCAGACCGATCGACACCTCTCCGGGCTCCGGGGACGGCACCGGCTCGAGCGCGATCCGGGCGCGGGTGGCCCCGGTCGCATCGGCGATCCGCCCGCCGATGCTCTGCAACTGCGCCTCGACGCTGTGGCCGGCGAGGATCGCCGAGGCGACGTCGGCCAGGAGCTTGGCCTCACGCTCGCGCGCCGAGGCCACCCGGGCCCGGCTCTCGGCCTCGGCCGCCCGCTCTCGGGCCAGCGTCGCCAGCCGACCGACGACGACCGCCGCGATCAGCAACACGATCAGCTGCACCACGTCGCGGGAGTGGGCGATCGTCAGCCGGTGGCGCGGCGTGATGAAGAAGAAGTTCAGCGTCAGCACGCCGAGCACCGCGGTCACCAGGCCCGCCGCCTCCCCGCGCCGGATCGCGACCGCGAGCACCGCGAGCAGGTACAGGCTGCCGAGGCCCGAGGCCTGCGTGACTCCCTCCAATGCCGCGATCACACCGGTGGTGACGGCCACCGCCACCACGACCTCGACCGCGGTGATCGCGACCGAGCCCGTGCCGAGTCGCCGCTGCATCGCTAACCGTTTCACCAGTGGCCGCCCACGGGGACGACCACTACGCGGCGACGGGGTGCCGTCCGGCCGCGGGGGTCGGGGACGACTCCACGATCACCCGGCACGGCCGCTCGCGCAGCACCGTGGCCAGCGTCCGGCCGAAGCCGGACCCGTCCGTCGGCATCGGCATCACGATCGCCTCAGCGCGCAGCGCCCGCGCCTCGTCGACGATCTGGCGGCCGGTCTGCCCGGCGCGCACCTTCACCCAGTGGCCGGACACGCGGCGGCCGGCCTGGACCTTGGCCTCCTCGATGATCGACTGCGCGATCTCCTCCTGGCGTGGCAGGCGCGCGTCGATCGGGCTGGTCGAGGGAACCGAGATCGTGACCAGGACGTGGATCCCGCGGCGCTTGCGCGCGGCCAGCCTGGTCGCGGTGGTGATCACGTCGGGCTCGTAGCCGCCGTGCTCGTCGAACGCGACGAGCACCGACTCGTACTCGGCCTCGGTCTCGGTCGCGGGTCGCGGCATCGCGACCTTCACGGTGGTCGTCAGGTCGAGTCCCTGCCGGCGGCGGAACGCGATGTAGAGGAGCACGCCCGCGGTCAGCCATCCCACCCCGGCGCCGGCGACGGCCACGTGCAGGACGGTCACGGTCACGAACGCGAACCCGGTGCCGATCCCGCCCAGGACAGCGAACAGCGGCAGCTTCCGGCCGGCGATCGAAAGCGTTCCCGGGCCGCGGTAGGGCCGCTCGCGGTCGGGCTCCTTAAGTCGCAATCGGATCACCGCGAGGTGGGCGATCGTGAACGACAGCATCGCGCCGAACGCGTACATGTTGCCGAGGAACGTCGCCTGCCCCGGGATCAGCGTGATGCAGGCGATCGCGCCGAACACGATGATCCCGATCCAGGGCGTGCGGAAGTGCGGGTGCAGCTGGCGCAGCTTGTCGGGCACCTGACGGTGCAGGCCCATCGAGTAGACCAGTCGCGACACGCCGATGATCCCCGCGTTGGTGGCGATGAACAGGATCGTCGCCGCCAGCAGGCCGACGTAGATCTCGCCCGCGTGCTGCAGCGGGCCGAGGCCCAGGTGCTTGACGATCCCCAGCACCGGGTCGCCGGCGAAGCCGCCGTTGGCCTCGCTGACCCCCAGCAGCGTCTGGCACTTGCCGGCGGCGTTGCAGGTGACCGGCAGCGCCGACAGCGCGACCGCGGGCAGCAGCGCGTAGATCGCGAACACCGCCAGCACCACGCGCTTGATCGCGGCGGGGATCGTGTGCACCTCGTCCTTGGCCTCCTCGGCCATGTTCGAGATCGTCTCTATGCCCGTATAGGCGATCATCGCGATCGGGATCGCGATCACGAAGTCCTTCCACGACGGGACGACGCCCAGCTGCACGTTGTGGACCAGCGTGTCCGGTGACAGCACCAGCACGCACCCCAGGATCACCAGCATCAGCTGCGTGCTGAAGTCGGTGAAGGCGAGCACGACGTTGAGCCCGGCCGACTCCTTGACCCCGACGACGTTGATCGCGCACAGCACCACGATCACGCCGATCCCGAAGAAGATGTCGCCGGGCGGAGGTCTTCAGATCTGACCAGAACAGCCCGCCGATGTAGTGCGGCACGAAGAACGCCGAGATCGCGATCGTGATCACGTAGTTGAGCATCTGGCCCCAGGCCGCGAAGAACGACCAGAACTCGTTGAACGCGTGACGCGCGAAGCTCGACGAGCCGCCGGCCTCGGGGTACATCGAGGTCGCCTCGGCGTACGTGGCGGCGGTCAGGTAGAAGATCCCGCCGGTGATGATGAACACGATCGGCGTCAGGCCGAGCGCGAACGAGGCGACGAGGCCGAGCGCGTAGTAGATCGACGAGCCGACGTTCCCGTAGGCGGTCGCGAACAGCGCGTTGATCCCGAGCACGCGCTGCAGGCCGGGAGTGTGGCGCTCCGCCATCAGCGGACCCCGGTTACAGCGGATGAGCGGCTATCTGCCATCGCGACGGTTGCCTCCGCCGCCCGGCGCTCACTCCGGTTCGGATGCTCCATCTGAGCGCGCGCGCCAATCAGCGGGAGGAGCAGTGAGGATAACCCGACACGGCGCCTTGCTGACCACGTACTTGGTCACCGCCCCGACATAGTTGTCCATCGGGCCGCCCGCGCCACCCAGCCGGGAGCCGCCCTTGACCCGCGACGGCTCCTCGGCGCCGAGCACGATCGCCTCGACGCCGCGGCGCCGCGCCTCGTTGACGATCGCCTGGCCGGCCCGCCGGGCGCGCACGATCGCGGTCGCCACCTCGACTCCCTCGTACTCCTCGCCGACGAGCTTGGCCCGCGCCAGCGCGTCGCGCGCGCGGCGCACCTGGGCGTCTGACAGCGGTGCGTCGAGCGGCACCGCGAGCGGCATCTCGAACACCCAAATCGCCTCGATCACCGCGCCCTCCTCCTCGAGGTCGTCGTGCGTGTCGCCGGCGAGCCGTCCCGCCGTCTGGATGATGTCGTCGTCCAGCGGCGATCCGAAGATCGGGACCAGGATCGAGCCGAACTCGGGCTCGAGCGCCTCGTGGCGCAGCGCCCGCTCGGGGATCGTCACCCGGCGCAGCAGCGGCTTCTGCTCGCTCTTGCGGTAGACCACGTACAGCACCAGGCCGCCGATCAGCCAGGCGGCGCCGACCCAGCGCGCGCCTGAGTGAAACACCAGCACGGTCACCCAGCCCGCGCCCGCCAGCAGCGCGCCGAGCACGCTGGGCAGGGGCACCTTGGCTCCCTTGACGGTCACCGACAGCGGAACCATGTAGCCGCGAGGCAGGTCGGGCTCGCGGAACCGCAACGCGATCACCGACACGTGCGCGATCGTGAACGCCAGCAGCGCCCCGAACGCGTAGATACCGACCAGCAGCTCGAGGTCGCGCGGCAACACCAGCGCCGCCGCGCCGATCGCCGCGAATCCGATCACCACGTACGGCGTCCCCCAGCGCGGGTGCAGGCGGCCGATCGCGCTGGGGATCTGCCGGTTGGTGGCGAGCAGGTATCCGACCCGCGAGACGCCGAGCATCGACGCTCCGGCCGCGGCCGTGAGGCCGGCGGCGCCGCCGATCGCCACCGCGTACTTGAGCACGTCGCGCAACCACACGGGGTGCAGCGCCTCGACCACGCCGACCAGCGGCGCGTTGATGTGGCTGGTGCCGAGCGCCGTGACGCCGTCGTTGACCGGCAGCACGCCGACGCCGACGATCGCGATCCCCACGTACACGATCACGATCACCGCCGACCCGGGACCGACGAGCCACTTGATCTGCTTGCGGCTGGCCACGACCTCGCCGCCGACGCTCGCCCCGGCCTCCAGCCCGGTGAACGCGATCACCGCGATCGTGAGCGCGAACGCGAGGTCCGACGCCTTCGGCGCGCTCCACAGGTTGACGCTCTGGGTCAGGTGGTCGGGATGGAACGCCAGCGCCAGGCCGAGCACGATGATCGCGGCCTGGAGCACGAGGTCGCCGGCGGTGATCAGGATCGTGCGCCTGTACCCGGGTCGCGCTGACGCCGGTGAGGTTGTCGATCACCACGTAGACGATCACCGCGAAGGCAACCACGAGCTCGAGCGCGCCGTGACCGAGGTGGCCCCAGAACACCGCCAGGTAGGCCGGAACCGTGAGCGCCGTGACCGCGATCAGGATCGTGTAGTCGAGCACCAGCGCCCACGCGGCCACGAAGCTGACGAGCTCGTTGAACGCGTAGCGCGCGAACACCGGCGAGCCGGAGCGCTCGGGGTGCAGCGACGCACCCTCGACGTATGTCATCGCGGTCAGCTGGAAGAAGATCCCGGCGGCCAGGAACACCGCCCAGGTGAGCCCGTTGGCCCGGTGCGCCACGACGCCCAGCGCGAAGTAGACGGAGCTGACCGAGGTGGTATAGACCACCGCGAACAGCGCGCGGTAGCTGAATGGACGTTCACGCACGGATGTCGGGGCGGCCGCTCATCGTCCTCGGTACTGCAGGTACAGGCGGGCGGTGCCCGCGGCCACGAACAGAACCCCCAGCACGACGCCCGCCGAGATCGGACCGCCGCCGGCGGCGATCGTGCGGGCGACGATCACGATGCCGATCACGATCATCACGGTCGACATCACCCGCGTGTAGGAGCGGCGGACCTGGCGCTGCTGGGGCATAGGACGTAGATTAGGGGTCGAGGCGTGCCCGTATAGGGCGCGTCGGTCCGACCGGGGTAGCATCGAATCAGATGGCCGAAACGGTGCAGCATTCCCCGGAGGCAGGGCCGGGGCCTGGACGCGAGCAGCAAGGCGACCAGGAGCTGACCCACCGGCGCCGCTTGCTGATCCTCGGGATCTGCTCGATGAGCCTGTTGATCGTCGGCCTCGACGTGACGATCGTCAACGTCGCGCTGCCGGCGATCCACGATTCGCTGCACGCGAGCGTGTCCGAGCTGCAGTGGACGATCGACGCCTACACGCTGACGATCGCGAGCCTGCTGCTGCTGTCGGGCTCCACCGGCGACCGGCTCGGGCGCCGCCGGATCTTCCAGCTCGGGCTGACCCTGTTCTCGCTGGGGTCGCTCCTGTGCGCGCTGGCGCCGACGATTGAGACGCTGATCGCGGCGCGCGTGCTCCAGGCGATCGGCGGCTCGATGCTCAACCCGGTCGCGCTGTCGATCATCCGCAATGTGTTCGACGACCCGCGGGAGCGGGCCGGAGCGATCGGCGTGTGGGGCGCGACGGTCGGGATCAGCATGGCGCTCGGCCCGGTCGTCGGCGGCGCGCTGGTCGACTCGGTCGGCTGGCGCTGGGTGTTCCTGGTCAACGTCCCGGTCGGCGTCGCGGCGATCATCCTCACCGCGCTGTTCGTCCCCGAGTCGCGCGCCCCTCACGCCCGTCGCCTGGATCCGGTCGGGCAGGTGCTGGTGATCGTCGGGCTGGCCTCGCTTACCTACGCGATCATCGAGGGCAACCGAGCCGGCTGGACGTCGCCGGAGATCATCGGCCTGTTCTGCGTGTCGCTGCTGTCGCTCGGCACGCTGGTCTTCTACGAGCTGCGGAGGTTCGAGCCGCTGCTGGAGATCCGGTTCTTCGGCAGCGCCCCATTCTCGGGCGCCAGCGCGATCGCGGTGTGCGCGTTCGCGATGCTCGGCGGCTTCCTGTTCCTGAACACGCTCTACCTCCAGGACGTGCGCGGGCTGTCGCCGCTCGACGCCGGGCTCTACGTGCTGCCGATGGCCGGCGCCACCGCTGTGCTCGCCCCGATCTCGGGACGCATCGTCGGGCGCAGCGGGACCCGGGTGCCGCTGCTGATCGCCTCGGTCGCGCTGATCGTGGGAGCGCTGATGCTGACCCAGATCTCGGCCGGCACCGCGCCCGCGTACCTGTTCGGGGCCTATCTGGTGTTCGGGATCGGCTTCGGGCTGATCAACCCCCCGATCACGAACACCGCCGTCTCGGGGATGCCGTCGTCTCAGGCCGGCGTCGCCGCGGCGGTCGCGTCCACCAGCCGGCAGGTCGGGGCGACGCTCGGCGTCGCGATCGTCGGCGCCGTCGCGGGCAGCGGGCTGTCGGGCGTGATCGGCAAGGGGTTCGCGAGCGCCACCCACGCGAGCTGGTGGATCATCGTCGGGTTGGGCGTGGCGATCCTGATCCTCAGCCTCCTGAGCACCACCGAGTGGGCCAGCGAGACCGCCGCGCGCACGGCCGCGCGGTTCCGTGAGGGAGGCCTACCCGCGCCGCGGGCGCAGAGCCGGCGTCCCGGTCGGCTGAACGCCGCCGCCCTACTGGGACGCGGCGCGCTCGAACAGGAAGATCTCCGCCGACACGTCGGGGTCGACGTGAGTCGCGCTCAGCGTGGCGCGAATCGCCCGGCCGGTGGCGCGCTCGACGCCGATCTGAAGCTCGGGCTCGACGATCTCCTGCAGCAGCCGCCGGCCGCCGAGCAGCTCCTTGACGTATCCCTTCTCGCGAAGCGTGCGCTCCGAGTCGTTGTGGCCGTCCTCGAGCAGCACGAGCAGGATGTCGGGCGTCGCCCAGTACGCGGTCGTCTTCACCGGCCCCCTGCCCCAGGCCCGTCGGAACGCCGCCGCAACCTCGCCGCAGACATCGGTGAGGACGTCGCCCGCGTGGGTCACCCGGTTCCCGCCGGCCGTCATCGACGTTCAGACTACCCGGCTGGACCGAGCCCGGGAGCCGATCGCGATCGGCGCAGCGGTTCGGGTAAGAAAACCCCCGAGACCGACGCCTAACAGCGGCATCGCGCGCCACTGCGCCCTGCTGCCGGGTAGCGTTTGACCCAGACCGATGCGAGCCCCGAGGAGACCTGGATGACCGACACCACATTCATCATCGTCGGCGCGAGCCTGGCCGGCGCCAAAGCCGCGGAGGAGCTGCGCGAGCGTGGCTTCGACGGACGCATCGTGCTGATCGGCTCAGAGCCCGATCGGCCGTACGAGCGGCCCCCACTGTCGAAGGAGTTCGTCCGCGGCGAGCAGGAGCGCGACAAGGCGTTCGTCCACGACCGGGGCTACTACGACGAGCACGAGATCGAGCTGCGCACGCGCACCACCGTGACGTCGGTCGACACCGCCCACTCCAAGCTCACGCTCGAGGACGGGGACGTGCTCGACTACGACCAGCTGCTGCTCACCACCGGGGCCGAGCCCGCGCCGCCTCGACGGTGCCCGGCGCTCAGCTGGAGGGGGTCCACTACCTACGCACGGTCGAGGACTCCGAGGTGCTGCGCACCCGGCTGGCCACGGGCAGCGGCCGGGTGGTCGTCGTCGGCGGCGGCTGGATCGGCTCCGAGCTCGCCGCCTCGTCGCGCCAGAGCGGTCTCGAGGTGGCCTTGATCGACCCGCTGGAGCTCCCGGCCGGCCGGGTCTTCGGTCCCGAGATCGGCGCCTTCTACCGCGACGTCCACGCCCAGCACGGCGTCGATCTCCTGCTCGGCGACGGCGTTGAGGCGTTCGAGGGCAATGGCTCGGTCGCGAGCGTTCAAGACCAGCAGCGGCAAGACGCTCGACTGCGACTTCGTGATCGTCGGGATCGGCGTGGCCCCGCGCGTCGACCTGGCGCGGGACGCCGGAATCGACGTCGGCGACGGGATCACGGTCGACGAGCACCTGCGCTCCTCGGTGCCCAACGTGTTCGCCGCCGGCGACGTGGCCGGCGCCTGGCATCCGTTCTACGAGCAGCGGATCCGGGTCGAGCACTGGGCCAACGCGCTCAACCAGGGTCCGGCGGCGGCGCGCGCGATGCTCGACGACCCCGCCCCCTACGACCGCCTGCCGTACTTCTTCTCCGACCAGTACGACGTCGGCATGGAGTACTCCGGATACGCGACCGACTGGGACGAGGTGGTGTTCCGCGGCGATCGCGACGGCGGCGAGTTCGTGGCCTTCTGGCTGAAGGACGGCCGGGTGATCGCCGGGATCAACGTCAACGTCTGGGACGTCAACGAGCACGTCCAGGCGCTGATCCGGTCGCGGGCGGTCGTTGACAAATCGGCCCTGTCTGACCCCGATACGTCGCTAGAGTCACTTGCAGGCAAAGGCAACTGAATCGGGAGACCCATGGCACCGAACCCCAACACTCAGCGACTTCACGACGCGGGGGTGTCGATTTGGCTCGACATGCTTTCCCGCGACCTCCTCCAGGGCGGCGATTTCGCCAACTACATCAGCGAGTACTCGGTCACCGGGGCGACGTCCAACCCGACGATCTTCGCCAAGGCGATGGCCAACTCCGAGCTCTACGACGACCAGCTCAAGAGCCTCGGCGCGCAGGGCCTGACCGACACCCGTGAGCTGTTCTTCGCGCTGGCGCTCGACGACATCCGGGAGGCCGCGCGGCTGCTGCGCCCCGCCTACGACGCCGCCGACCGCAGCGACGGGCTGATCTCGTTCGAGTGCACCCCCGACCTGGCCGACGACACGGACGGCACGCTCGCTCAGGCCCGGGACCTGTGGGGCCGGCTGGACCGCCCCAACGTGATGATCAAGGTGCCGGGGACCGAGGCGGGGCTGCCGGCGATCGAGCAGCTCACCCGCGAGGGCCTGAACATCAACATCACGCTGCTGTTCTCGGTGAAGCGCTACGAGCAGGTGGTGGACGCCTACATCCGCGGGCTTACCGCCCGCGCCGACGCCGGCGAGCCGGTCGACCACATCACCTCGGTGGCGTCGTTCTTCCTGTCGCGAATCGACACCAAGGTCGACAACCAGCTCCCCGAGGACTCACCGCTGCGCGGCCGCGTCGCGGTGGCCAACGCCCGCGTCGCCTACCAGCGCTTCGGGGCCAAGTTCCAGGGGCCCGAGTGGGAGCGCCTGGCCGGCCTCGGCGCGCGGCGCCAGAAGCCGCTGTGGGCCAGCACCGGCACCAAGAACAAGGCGTACTCGGACGTCATGTACGTGGCCGACCTGATCGGGCCCGACGTCGTCAACACGATGCCCGAGAACACGCTGCACGCATTCGCCGACCACGGCGAGGTCTCCCGCACGCTCGACCGCGACCCGGCCGAGGCTGAGCGGACCCTGGCCGAGGCCGCCGAGGCGGGCATCGATCTCGATCAGGTCACGTACGAGCTCGAGCGCGAGGGCGTCAAGGCCTTCGATGACTCCTACACAGAGCTCAGCGAGACGATCGAGTCGGAGTTCGCGGCGGTGGTCGGCGCCTGACCGCGCTCTACGAGGACGCCGAGGACGACCCCGCCCTCGACGTCGCGATCTCCCATGCGCTGCTGGACCGCGCCGCGCGCGACGGCACCGGGTCGCTGCGGCTGTGGCGGCCACGGCGGCCGGCGATCTCGATCGGCCGGCTCGACCTGCGCGACCCGCGGGCGCCGGAGGTCCTCGAGCTGGCCCGCGCCGCCGGCGTGCCGGCCGTCAAGCGGCTGGCCGGCGGACGCGCGGCGACGCTGCACCCGGGCTGCCTGTGCCTGGGCTGGGGGCAGCCCAACCCGCGCATGGAGGAGTCCGGCCGCCGCTATGAGCTGCTGGCCGAGACGATCGTCGAGGCGCTGACCGCGCTCGGCGTCGGCGCGTCGCTGGCGGAGGCGCTCGGCGAGTGGTGCCCGGGCGCGTGGAGCGTGCAGGGATCGTCGGGCAAGCTGGCCGGGCTGGCCCAGCGGATGATCTCCGGCGGAGCTTGGTGTGAGGCGCTGATCGTGATCGACCGCGACCCGGCGCTGACCGCGCTGGCGCGCCAGGTTCACGCGGTCCTGGATCTGCCCTGGAGCGACGACGCGCAGGGCGAGCTGGCCGGGCTGGTGGCCGACGCCTCCGATCTACACGCGCGCCTGCGCGAGGCGCTCATGGTGGCACTGAGCGGACGGTTCGGCGAGGTCCAGCCCGCACCGCTACCGGCCGGCGTAAGCGACCGAGCGCGGTCGCTCGTCGGCGAGCACCGCTGGGAGTGAGCGCGGGCGCCTACAGCGAGATCCCGATCAGCGTCGGCTCGGGATGCAGCGTCACGCCGAACGTGTCGCGTACGCCGTCTCGCATCTCGCGCGCCAGCGCCACGAGCTCGGCGCTGGTCGCGCCGCCGCGGTTGACGATCGCGAGCGTGTGCTTGCTGGAGATCCCGGCGCGGCCGTCGCCGTAGCCGCGGTGAAAGCCGGCGCGCTCGATCAGCCACGCCGCCGAGGTCTTGACCGACCCGTCGGCGTCGGGCCACTCCGGGATCCGGACGTCGTCGCCGAGCCGGGCGGCCGCGCGCCGTCCGAGCTCCGCGAACTCATCCGCCGACAGGATCGGGTTGACGAAGAACGAGCCCGCGCTGACCGAGTCGGGGTCTCGGGGGTCGAGCACCATGCCCTTGCGCCGCCGGAGCGCGAGCACAGCCTCGCGGACGTCGCCGAGCGCTGGGCGGCTTCCCGGGGTCGCCTCCAGCGATCGCGCCAGCTCGGCGTAGCGGATCGGCCGCGCCAGCGGGCTGCGTTCGAGCACGAACGAGACCGATAGCACCACGTGTCGGTCCGACCGCTTGAACGCGCTCGAGCGATACGCGAAGCCGCATTCGGCGGGCGTCAGCTCGACCACCGAGCGCGCCCGCCGGTCGTAGGCGCGCACCGACACGATCGTGTCGGCGACCTCCTGGCCATAGGCGCCGACGTTCTGGATCGGCGTGGCTCCGGACGAGCCGGGGATCCCCGACAGGCACTCCACCCCGGCGAGGCCGCCGGCCACGCAGAAGCTGACCACGTCGTCCCAGCGCACCCCGGCGCCGACGTCGACGCGCGCGAGGTGTCCGTCGGCCGACGCGGAGATGCCGTCGACCGCGACCCGTAGCGCGATCCCGTCGAATCCGCGATCGGCGATCAGCAGGTTCGAGCCGCCGGCGATCACCAGCACCGGCTCGCCGGCGGCGTCGGCCTCGGCGACGATCTCGATTACCTCCTCGGCGCTGTCGGCGCGAGCCATCCGGCGGGCCGGGCCGCCGACGCGCAGCGTCGTCAGCTCCGACATGGGGACGTGCTCCAGCGTCTGCATCGGCTTGAAGCTAGCCGGAAGCGCGGTCGGCGATCATTGCCGGATGCACACCACGATCAGGAGGGGACGATGGCGAGCAGCTCGGAGTTCGTTTCAGGCGTCGATTTCGTCGGCATCCCGACGCGCGATCTCGCGGCCGCGGCGGCGTTCTACGGCGACACGCTCGGATTGCCGCGCTCGGTCTACGTCGAGGAGCGCAACTTCGCCGAGTTCGAGACCGGCAACCTCACGCTGAGCATCTACAACGCCGAGCGGGTGGGTCTGGGGCACAACGTCAACCGCAACCCGATCGCACTGCACGTCGCCGACGTGGCGGCCACGCGCCAGGAGCTCGAGCGCCGTGGTGTCAGCTTCCACGGCGACACGATCGACACCGGTGTCTGTCACATGGCCCTGTTCGCCGACCCCGAGGGCAACGCGCTGATGCTCCATCACCGCTACGCGCCCCGGCAAACCGACGGCTGAGCCTGCGCGCCGCTCAAGCGCTGGCGGCGCGCGCGTCGGCGTCCGCCTCCCCCACGTCGGTCGCGCGGAGCGTCAGCAGAATCACCGCGAGATCGTCGTCCAGCGCCTCGGTCCCCTCGGGGAACACGTCGGCGAGCATCTCGTCGATCGCCTGCTCGGGCGGCTTGTTCAGAAACGCGTCGGCGTCGATCCGCGGCATCAGCTCGTCGACGCCGAAGCGGTCGGGCCGCATCGCCGACCGCCGCTCGGTGAGGCCGTCGGTGAACAGCATGATCGCGGCGTCGGGCGGCAGCCGGATCCGGCGCACCGGCCACTGCGCCGAGACCGACAGGCCCAGCGCCGGGCCGTGCACCCGGTTGAGCGCGACCACGGCGCCGGGGGTGATCAACAGCGGCGCGTCGTGGCCGGCACGGATCAGCCGCATCTGCGTGCCGTCCGGGTCGAGCTCGGCCAGGCACACGGTGGCCAGGGTGGGAGCGGCCCGGTCGGCCTGGTTGATCAGCACCCGGTGGAGCATCTCGGGGATCTGCTCGAGCGGGACGTCCCCCATCACCGCTCCGAGCCACGACGCCCGCAGCATCGCTCCGATCCCCGCGGCGGCGGGCCCGTGCCCGGTCACATCGCCGATCAGCAGCGACAGCGACCCGTTCGCGCGCTCAGCCACCCCGATGAAGTCACCGCCGAGCAGCATCGTGTTGACGCTGGGCCGGTAGCGCCAGGCCAGGTGCCAGCGGTCGTCGACCCGCATGCGGGGCACCAGCGCCTGCTCGAGCTGGCGCAGCAGCTGCTTGGAGATGTCGCGGATCGCGGTCGAGACCAGCAGCTCCGGCCTCCGTCTCGAGCGGGCTGAGACTGATCTCGGCCAGGAACTCGCTGCCACCCTTGCGGCGGGCCAGCAGGTCCATCCCGGCGCCCATCGGCCGCGCCCGCGGCTCGCTCATGAACTGCTCGCGGTGGGCGATGTGGCGCCGGCGCATCCCGCGCGGCAGCAGGACCTCGATCGACCGGCCGATCAGCTCGTCGCGGGAGTACTCGAACAGCTCCTCGGCGCGCGCGTTGACGAGCACGATCTCGCCGGGCTCGTCGACGATCACGATCGCATCCGGCGCCGACTCCACCAGGCCGCGGAACTGCTGCTCGGCCTGGCGCAAGGCCCTCTCGGAGCGGTCGCGCTCGGTGATGTCGGAGTTGATCTCGATGATCGCCACCGGTCTGCCGCTGTCGTCGCGCACCAGCGCCTGCCGGGAGTCGACGAGGATCCGGGCGCCGTCCTTACGGTGGTGCACCAGCCGGCCGTCCCAGCGCCCGCGCTCACTCAGCGTCGCGTCGACTGCGTCGGAGGACTCGGGGAACACCGTCTGCAGCAGCTCGTGGGTCACCCGGCCGCGGGCCTGCGCCGCGGAGTATCCGTAGATCTCTTCCGCCTCCCGGTTCCAGTACGCGATCGCGCTGGCGGTGGGCTCGCGGACGATGATCGCCTCGTGGGCGAGGTCGAGCAGCCGGCGCTGAGCCGCCAGCTCCTTGAGCAGCTGCTCCCTGTCCCTGGTGTCGCGCGAGCCGCTCATTCCGTCACCGCGTCCTGGTCACGCTCAATCAACCTCTCCTCCGCCCGGGGGGCCGGGTGGGCCTTCCTTGCCGCCAGTCTAGTGGTCCACTAAACGGGCTCCTCGGCCAGACGGGCGAGCGCCGTCAGCGACCTGCTGATGACCTCGCGCTGACCGTCCAGGCGCGCACGCCTCGGCCTCCGGGATCTCCACGTGGACCCGGATCCGCGTGCCCGGCTGGTCGTCGGCGGACTCGAGCCGCCACTCGAACACCAGGTCCGAGACCAGGCATGAGATCGTGACCAGGCCCTCGTTCTGGCTGCTGCGCAGCACCTGGGGCATCGGGAAGTCGGGGTAGCCGTCGGGGTACATCGTGTAGGTCTGCGTGCCGTCCGCCGCGGGTTCGGCCTGGACGGACTCGATTCCCTTCCACCACTCCGGAAAGCGCACCGGGTCATACAGCACCTTCCACACCTCCTCGGGCGGCGCGCTGGTCGTGGCGATGTCGTCGAACGCGGGCATTGGGGGATCCTAAGCGGGAGTGGTGATTAGGTCTGCCAGCTCGCTCTCGCACGAGCGCAAGCTCACGTCCGGGCTCGACCAGGCCGAGCACGGGCGGCCGCGCGAAGTCCGCGAACGCGCTGGCGTAGCGCTCGCCGGCGGAGGTCCGGTGCACCAGCCGCCGCCACCCCGAGGCGGCCTCCTCCAGGCGGCGGACGGCGAGCGCGCGGTCGCCGCAGGCGTCGGCGATCAGCGCCTGCACCCGGGTCAGGCGCGGTACCAGCGCCTCGGGGAAGTCGCCGGGGTGGAGCGGCTCGAGCGCCGTCGCTCGGACCTCGGTCTGCGCCTCCTCGCAGCGACCGGCCCTGACCAGCGCCTCGGCGCGCGCCAGGTGGGCCAGCGGGCGGCTCACCGGCGCTCCGTGCTCGAGCGCCTGCTCCAGCAGCTCGGCGGCCTGGTCGTTGTCGCCGGTCGCCAGCGCGACCATGCCGCGGTCGTGCTCGGCGGTGGCGATCAGCTCCGGGGAGTCGATCCGCTCCGCGACCGACCACTCCTGCTCGGCGGCCGCGCGAGCCTCGTCCAGCCGTCCGAGCCGGATCATCACGTGGGCGCGAGCCGCCAGCATCTGCACCTCGAACCAGGCGATGTGCTCGCCGCTGATCGCCGCCCAACCACGGTCGAGGAACTCGAGCGACCGCTCCGGGTCACCGGCGCACGCCGCGGCGCAGGCGGCGTTGAGCCAGGAGCCGCAGGCCAGGTCGGGACGGCCGACCCGTTGTGCGGCCTCGGCGGCTGCGATCTGGGGCGCGTAGCTTTCGGCAAACCGTCCCTGGCGCACCAGCGCCAGCGCCCGGGCGTGTCCCACGGAGTGCACCAGCGTCGCGTCCGTCACCTCGCGACCGACCGTCGCGTGCACGTCGTCGAGCAGGCGCTGTGCTCGGGCGGGATCGCCCGCGATCGCCTCCGCCCACGCCCACATCGCGAGCGCTCCGGTTCGCGTCTGCGGGGCCGCGACGCCGGCGTCGTCGAGCGCCGTGATCGCCCGCGGCGCGGCCATCAGGATCCCCCGGGGATTGCACAGGACCCCGCGATTCCATTCGGCCCGGCGCAGCCAGGCGCGCGCCGGCTCCTCGCCCGCCGCGGGCATCTGCGCCAGCGCCCGGTCAAACGCCGCCTCCGAGGCCTCCGCCCGGCTACGCCAGGCCTCCACCTCCGCGAGCTCGACCAGCAGCGCGGGGTCGTCGCCGGCGGCGAGCTCGATCGCCTCGTCGAACAGCGCCGCCGCCTGATCGAGCGCGCCCACGGCGCGGGCGTGCGAGGCCGCCCGGGCAAGGTCGCCGACCGCCTGCTCGTCGCGCCCGGCCAGCCGCAGGTGCCGCGCGATCTCGGCGGCCTGGACCGGCGAGTCCTCGCGGCGCAGGACGTCGGCGAACGCCTCGTGTAGCCAGGCCCGGTGCGGGTCGGGCAGGTCGGCGTAGGCCGCGTCGCGTAACAGCCCATGGCGGTAGCCGACGCGCCCGCGGATGGCCAGGAACAGCCCGCTCTCCAGCGCGGCGGTCGCGGCCGCCGCGGGTCGCTGCAGCGGCAGAGCGTCCAGCTCGGAGCGCGCCAGCTCCCGACCGGCCACCGCCGCGAAGTCGGCGAGCAGCCTCGCGTCGGGGTCGAGCGGCCCCAGCGACGCCTGCACGGCCGCCCGCAGGCTCGCCGGCGGCTCGCGTTCGCCGCGGGCCAGCGCTCGGGCGCGCTCGAGCGCCAGCAGCGGGTTGCCCTCGGACGAGCGCACGGCGTCGGCGACGGCGTCGCCGTCGAGGTCGGCGGCCGCGCTGACGAGCTCGACCAGCGAGTCGCTGCCGAGCGGTCCGAGCGCCAGCTGGGCGCGCAGCATCTCGCGGGCGCGCAGCAACTGTGCCAGCGCGTCGAGCTCGGAGCGGTGCGGCAGCGGGCGGCTGGTCAGCACGAGCAGCACCGGCAGCCGGGCCACCCGCCGGGCCACGTAGCCGGCCAGCTGCAGGCTGGCGGCGTCGGCGCTGTGAACGTCCTCCATCACCAGCAGCAGCGGCCGGGCGCGCGCGGCCCAGTGGATCAGCTCCACGGTCGCCTCGTACACCCGGGCGCGCTCGAACTCCGGCGCGGCCACCGGGCGATCGACGTGGTCGCGGTCGAAGCGCCGCTCGAGCTCGGGGACCAGCATCGCCAGGTCCGAGGGCCAGGAGGCCTGCAGCGGCGGCGCCTCCAGCTCGGCCCCGAGTTCTGAGATCAGCTCGGCCCACAGGCCCATCGGCGGCGCGCCGTCGAGGTCGAAGCCCGCGCACTGGGCGGCTCTCGCGCCGTCGGCGATGGCCCGCGCGATCAGCTCGGCCGTCAGCCGGGTCTTCCCGATCCCACCCTCGCCGGTGATCAGCACCGCGCCGCCGGCCCCGCCGGCGGCCGCCTTCCACGCCGCCAGCAGCTCGCCGAGCTCCCGGTCGCGCCCCACCAGCGCGGGCGCCCGGGTGCCGTGCTCGAGCTCAGCGGCGCGCCGGGTGGTCACCGCCGCCTCCTCACGCAGGCGGTCGGCGAGCCGGCGGGTACTCACCGACGGGACGACCGCGAGCTCGCGCCGCAGCCGCTCGCGCAGCGTCGCGTACACGCCCAGCGCCGCGCTCGTGTCGCCGATCGCGGCCGAGGCGGCTCATCAGGCACCGGTTGGGCTCCTCGGCGAGCGGGTCGAGCGCGACCTGCCGCCGGGTCAGCGCGACCGCCTCGGTGAGCGCGCCTCGCGCGTCGGCTCCGCGTGCGAGCTGCTCGAGCGCGGCAGTCAGGCGCTCGCGATGAGCGGCCCGGGCGTCCGCGGCCCACGGCTCGTCGAACCCCGCGAGCAGCTCGCCGTCGCCCAGCTCGACGGCCCGCTCGAGCTCGCTGCGCTCGAGCAGACGCGCGAACTCGAGCGCGTCGACCCACACTCCGCCGGCGTCGTTGAGGCCGACCCGGTCGCGGCTGGACTGCACGTAGGCGGCGCCCCCGTGACCGAGCGCGCGCCGCAGCGCCCACAGCGCGCTGCGCAGGCTGGCGCGGGCGCTGGCGTCGAGCACGTCGGGCCAGAAGCGCGCCGCCAGCTCGGCGCGGGCGTGGGTGCCGGGGTTGATCGCCAGCCAGGCGAGCAGCGACCATTCGCGCCGGTTTGCCGGTGTCTCGATGGCCGCCCCATCAAGCTGTAGTCCCATGGGCCCGATCACCCGGACCGTCAGCATCCCCGCGGAGCGTAGACCGCCCCACGGCGTCAAGCAAGGTTTTCGGACTCTCGGGGAGGTTTGACGCTCGTTTGACGGTCGGCTGACGGTGGCGCGCGAGCCTGCTCGGAAATCGGCTCGACCAGAGGAGCGGACATGACGACGTTAGACGGAACCGAAGCCGTCAGCGTCCTTCAAGGGGCGCTACGGGGCAGCTACATCGATCGCGAGGCGCCGGAGTACGACGGCGCACGAGCCCTGTACAACGCGATGATCGACAAGCGGCCGGAGGCGATCGTGCAGTGCGCCGACACCGCCGACGTGATCGCGGCGCTGGCCTACGCCCGCGAGCGCGACCTGAGGGTGGCGGTCCGCGGCGGGGGCCACAACGGTGGCGGGCTGGGCAGCGTCGACGACGGCCTGGTGATCGACCTCTCGCCGATGCACGGCGTAACTGTCGACCCCGAGGCCAAGATCGCGCGCGTGCAGGGAGGCGCGGAGCTCGGCGCGGTCGATCACGCCACGCACGCGTTCGGCCTGGCCGTGCCCGGCGGGATCATCTCGACCACCGGCGTGGGCGGCCTGACGCTCGGCGGCGGCCTGGGACACATCACCCGCGAGTGCGGCCTGACGGTCGACAACCTGCTGTCGGCGGAGGTGGTGCTCGCGGACGGATCGTGTGTGACCGCCGACGCCGACCGTCACCCGGACCTGTTCTGGGCGCTGCGCGGGGGCGGCGGCAACTTCGGGATCGTGACCTCCTTCGAGTTCCGTTGCCACGAGATCGGCAACGTGCTGGCCGGTCCGGTGCTGTACGACCTCGACGATTCGGCCGAGCTGCTGTCCTGGTGGCGCGATTTCGGGCCGGCGCAGCCCGACGAGCTCAGCGGCTTCTTCGCGTTTCTCAGCGTCCCGCCGGGGCCGCCGTTCCCGGAGGAGCTGCACCTGCGCAAGGTGTGCGCCGTGCTGTGGTGCTACTGCGGCACCGATCCCGACCCCGAGTGCCTGCGCGAGGCGCGGGCGTTCGGCAAGCCGCTGCTCGACGGTGTCGGGCCGATGCCGCTGCCCGCGCTGCAGTCGGCGTTCGACGGCGTCTACCCGAAGGGCGACCAGTGGTACTGGCGCGCCGACTTCGTCAAGGAGATCCCCGACGAGGCGGTCGCGATCCACGCCGAGCACGGCGCTGCGATGCCCACCTGGAAGTCGACGATGCACCTGTACCCGATCGACGGGGCCGCCTCCCGAGTGGGGCCCGACGAGACGCCCTGGGCGTATCGCGACGCCAACTGGGCCCAGGTGATCGTCGGCGTCGACCCGGATCCCGCCAACGCGGGGGTGATCCGCGACTGGTGCGTGGACTACTGGAACGCCACGCATCCCTACTCGATGGGCGGCGCGTACGTGAACTTCATGATGGACGAGGGGCAGGACCGCGTGCGGGCCACCTACGGCGACAACTACACGCGGCTGACGCAGGTCAAGCGGGCATACGACCCCGACAACTTCTTCTGCGTCAACCAGAACATCCAACCCGACTGTCCGACAGGAGGCAGTAGATGACGACCGACACGACGCGGGGCTTCGACCTCGCAGCGCTGACGCGAGCGATCGAGGAGCGCGACGGCGCCGCCCAGCTGGAGCTGTTCGACGACGACGCCGAGGTGACGCTGATCGACCGCGCCAACCCGCCCAACAATCCCCGCGTGCTGGCCGGCAAGGACGCGATCCGGGAGTGGATCGAGGACGTGTGCGGACGGGACATGACCCACCGCGTCGAGCTGCAACTGCTCGACGGCGATCGCGCGGCGTTCAGCGAGACCTGCCGCTACCCCGACGGCGCCGGGGTGGCGTGTGCCGCGTTCATGGAGCTGCGCGACGGCCGGATCGCGCGGATGACCGGGGTGCAGGCCTGGGACGAGTAGGGCTGGGGCCCGCGGGAAGGGTCACGCGCCGGCGATCATCGCCGCGTGACCCTTCCAGTGCGGCGCGCGCAGCTCGCGCTTGAGCACCTTGCCGGCGCCCGACTTGGGCAGCGGGTCGGTGCGCAGCTCGATCCGCTTGGGGACCTTGTAGGCCGCGATCAGCTCCCGGCAGTGGCGCAGCAGGTCGTCCTCGGCGACGTCGTTGCGCGGCACGACCACCGCGTGCACGACCTCGCCCCAGCGCTCGTCGGGGATCCCGAACACGGCCGCCTCGAGCACCGCGGGGTGTCCGTACAGGGCCTCCTCGACCTCCGTGCTGTACACGTTCTCGCCGCCCGACACGATCATGTCCTTGGCGCGATCGACCAGGTATAGGAACGCGTGGTCGTCCATGTAGCCGAGGTCGCCGGTGCGATACCAGCCGTCGCGGAGCGCCTCGGCGGTCTCTCGCGGCTTGTTCCAGTAGCCGGCCATCACGTTGTCGCCGCGGATCGCCACCTCCCCCACCGCGCCGGCGCGCGTCGATGAGCCGTCCGCGAGGTCGTGCACGGCGACCTCGACCCCGACCGCCGGCTGGCCGCAGGACCGGGCCTGGGGCAGATCCAGCAGCAGCTCCTCGTGCGGGAGGATCGTCGCAATCGGCGCGGTCTCGGTGGCGCCGTAGATGTGCATCAGCTGCGTGCCGGGGAACGCCTCGCGCGCGCGGCGCAGCGTCTCGGTCGCGACCGGGGCGCCGCCGTGGCTGATCAGCGTCAGCGACGAGATATCGCGCGGACGGGCCAGTTGCTCGTCGCAGATCGCGGCGAGCATCGTCGGCACCACCAACGTCGCGGTGATCCGCTCGGCCTCGATCAGGTCGAGCGCCGCAACCGGGTCAAACGCCGGCAGCACCACCTGGCGCCCGGCCTGCCAGACCGTGGCCAGGACCGCGATCGAGCCGGCCGCGTGGAACAGCGGCGGGATGATCAGCCACCGGGTGTCGGGGCCGAATGGCCACGCGGCCTGGAAGTGCAGCGCGTTGGCGATCAGGTTGCGATGGGTGAGGATCACGCCCTTGGCCGCGCCGGTGGTGCCGCCGGTGTAGAACAGGCCCGCGGTCGTGTCCGGGGCGAGCGTGTCCGCGAACTCGACCGGTCGGGCGCCAGCCAGCAGCGCCTCGTAGGCGTCCTCGAGGTCGATCACGTGGTCGACCGTCCCGCCCGGCAGGTCGACCCCGGCTCCCGCGAACAGGACGCGCGCGCCCGAGTCCTCGAGCGCGTAGGCGAGCTCTGCGGCGGTGTGGCGCTGGTTCAGCGGCACCAGGGCAAGCCCCGCGCCCGGGATCGCCTGGTAGAGCTCGAGATAGCGGTGGCAGTTGCCGGCGACGACCGCCACGCGATCGCCCGGTCCCATACCGAGCTCCTGCAGTCCGCCGGCCAATCGGCGAGCGCGGTTCCACATCTCGGCGTAGGTCAACTCGACTTCGCCGCACCGGACCGCCGAGCGCTCGGGGGCTACCTGCACCGCGCGGCGCAGCGGCCCGATCATCGTCGTCATCCGAACTCCTCTCGCCTGGCCCCCCGGCTTCCGCCAGCCGGACCGCTACCCGGTGAGGACGACCGCGGCCTCGGGCGTGGCCACGTGGAAGCTGAAGCTCTCCTCGAGATACAGGCGAACCACTTCGGCGTCGTGCGAGTCGTAGCCGATCGACAGGTCCTGGCCGGACTCGAACCGGAAGTCGCCGCCGCGCAGGCTGACCACGACTGCGCCCTCGACGCCCGGCGCCCACACGATCGAGCCCCCGAGGATCCGGCCGAGGTGGTCGAACAGCGGGTAGCCACCGTGCTCGGCGGTCTCGGCCACCAGCCGGTACTCCTCGCGGCCGAGTGCGAGCCCGTAGGGCCCGGCGATCCCGTTGCGCAGCAACCGCTCGACCGCGGTGGCCACGCGGCGGGGATACAGGTCGGCCTCCTGGCCGAGCTCGAGCTTGTCGTGCGGGCTTGACTCCGCGATCCCGGCGAGCACGCCGTGCCAGCCGTGGAACACGGCGACGTTCTCGGCGACCGCGATCTGGTGGGCGGCCCGGTCGAGCGCCGCCAGGTCGGCGTCCTCGGCGCCGCGATCGGCGTCGCGCAGCTCCGAGCGGCTGAGCTCGAAGTCGGCGCGAACCTCGACCAGCGGCAGCACCTGGCGCTGCAGCCCGCTCACGCCCTCGCATGGCGCCGACGTGACCGGCTTGGTGCGGCCGAGATTGGTGGCCGAGTACTCCCAGCCGTTCGGGCCCGAGAAGTCGACCAGCTTGCGGGCGGCGAGCGCCGGCGTCAGTCGCTGTCGCGCCTCCTCGTCGAGCATGCTCCAGCCGCCGTCGCTGATCGGCGCGTGTCCACGAAGCAAGTGGTTCATCGCTGCGCTCCTCTCAGGCCGCCGATGCCGAGCGACCCGTCCTCGTAGCTTCCTCCGGCACCGGAGCCGCCATCCTCGAACGCCTCGGCCTCGGCCTCCTCGCCGTGCTCGACGATGTCACCGCTCTGGAACAGGATGCCCTGCGCCACCTGACGCCATGCCGGGGTGCGGCGCATCAGGAACTCGAGATCCATCGCGAAGTGCTTGAACTCCTCGCCCTGGGCGTCCTCCATCACCGCGACCGCCTCGGGATCGGTCTCGACCGCCAGGCGTTGCTGATACCAGCCGATCGCCTCGGCCTCCTCGGTGAGCGACGCACACAGGCGCGCGAACGTCCGCGTGGCTGGGGGTAGTTCGCCAGGCGGCTCGTGGTACTGATCGAAGCCCATCGGACCTCCTCGACCAACTGCGTCTAGGTTTCTTGAACGGCCGCAGCCTACCGGCTCACCGAGGCCGAGCGAGGCGAGTTGGTCAGTCGTCTAACCCGCTCAGATCCAGCCGTCGCAGCCGGTCGGGATCGACCAGCACATCGATCGCGACGATCCGGCCGTTGGCCACCGTGAAGCTCATCACCGAGAACGCCTGGCCGCGCGGCGCCACGACCGCGCCGGCGACGCCGTTGACCACCGCCGGCCGCACGTCGGGGGCGAACCGCCCGAACGTGACCGCCCGGCTGGCCACGGTCTCGGCGCCGCGCAGGAGCACGGACAGGCTCGGCCGCGCCAGGCCCCCGTCGGAGCGCAGCACCACGTCGGGATCGAGCACCCCGACCAGCGCCTCGAAGTTGCCCTCCCGGGCGGCGGCGAAGAACGCGTTGACGACCTCGCGCTGGCGCCCGAGGTCGACGTCGGGCGCCGCCGCGCCGCCGCGCACCCGGCGGCGTGCCCGGCTGGCGAGCTGCCGCGCCGCCTCGGGCGAGCGGTCGACGATCGGGCCGATCTCCTCGAACGGCACCGCGAACATGTCGTGCAGGACGAACGCCAGCCGCTCGGGCGGGGTCAGCGTCTCGAGCACGACCAGCAGCGCCAGCCCGACCGAATCGGCCAACAACGCCTCCTGCTCGGGGTCGCTCCGGTCGTCCCGGGAGATGATCGGGTCCGGCACGTTGGTGTCCAGCGGCTCCTCCCGGCGCGACTTGCGCGAGCGCAGCATGTTCAGGCAGACCCTGGCGACCACGGTGGTCAGCCAGCCGCCCATGTTCTGCACCGCGTCGGTGTCGGCCCGGCTGACCCGCAGCCAGGCCTCCTGCAGCGCGTCGTCGGCCTCGCCGGCGGAGCCCAGCATCCGGTAGGCCACCGCCCTGAGGTGCCCGCGGTGCTCCTCGAACTGCGCGACCAGTTGCTGGTTGTCGTACATCCCCCGCCGGGGTGGGGCGCTAGTAGCTCCCGGGAGGACCTGTGGTCGTCGGACCGGTCGTCGTCGGGATCGACGGCGGCTTCGAGTGAGTGGTCGTAGGCGGCGGGGACGCGTGCGTCGTCGTCGGCGACGAGTGCGTGGTCGTCGGAGCGGGGCCGTCGTCGTCGGCGACGCCGGAGCCGTCGGTGTGGGCGCGGACGACGTGGTCGTCGGAGCCGGCGCCGAGGACGTGGTCATCGGGGCAGACGAGGACGTCGTGGTCGGCGAGCTCGCGGCGGCGGCGGTCGTCGTCGGCTTGGGCTTGTGCTTCTTCTTGTGGTGGACCTGCTTCTTCTTCTGCGGGTCCTGCTTCTTGGCCTTCGTCGTGGTCGGCGTGCTCGTCGCAGCCGCCGGCGTGCTGGTCGAGCTGCTGCTCGAACCGCCGGAACTGCCACAGCCTGCCACCACCACGGCAATCGCGACGGCGGAGATCAAGGCTCGTTTCATCGGCTGGACTCCTCTTCGCTCGCAGACGTCAGTCCTCAGGTTACAAATGTTTTCGGCGGTCGATAGTTGCTGTCCTCGGCGAACGCGGCACGCCCGGATGTCGCGTGGGCGGTTGAGTAGAATCGGCGCGCCTTCCAGGCCCATGTCGTCCCGGCATGATCTGAAGGGGGAGGACGGCATCTCACGACCTGATGACAGACGGCGGTGACGTGGCACAACGGCAAGGCGGTGGCGACGGCGCTGTAGCGGCGCCGCCGATCACCGACGGTCCAGCAGGACCCACGGGCGAGCCGCCCAACCCACCGGGCGGGGCCCGATCACGCCTGGATTCGCGCTCGACGTGGATCCTGGTCGTCTGCTGCGTGGCTCAGTTCATGGTGATCCTGGACCTGAGCATCGTCAACGTGGCGCTGCCCTCGATCCAGGCCGCGCTCAACTTCTCCTCGGCGGACCTGCAGTGGGTGGTCGACGCCTACGCGATCACGTTCGCGAGCTTCCTGATGCTCGGCGGCCGCGCTGCCGACCACTTCGGCCAGCGGCGGACGTTCGTGGCCGCCCTGATCCTGTTCTCGGTGACATCCCTGGCCGGCGGCCTGGCTCCCACCAGCGAGCTGCTGATCGTCGCCCGCGGCGTACAGGGCTTCAGCTGCGCGTTCATGGCCGCGTCCTCGCTGGCGATCATCACCTCGTCGTTCCC
The DNA here is from genome assembly GCA_963831845.1 of uncultured Solirubrobacterales bacterium. Classification (GTDB taxonomy): domain Bacteria; phylum Actinomycetota; class Thermoleophilia; order Solirubrobacterales; family Solirubrobacteraceae; genus Palsa-465. The sequence goes on from CAWHRT010000026.1 coordinate 114,061, forward strand.
GCCCGGCCCCCAGTTGCACCGGGCGATCGGGCTGTGGGCGGCGATGAACGGCGCCGGCGGCGCCGCGGGGACGCTGCTCGGCGGCGTGATCACCGAGGCGCTGAGCTGGCGCTGGGTGTTGCTGATCAACCCGCCGATCGGACTCGGCGCCGCTGCGATCGCCTACACGGTCGTGACCAACCGCCGCCGCACCCCCGACCGCTCGTTCGACCTGGCCGGCGCGGTGACGCTGACCCTCGGGCAGATCATCCTCGTCTATGGCGTGGTCGAGGCCGGGACCAAGGGGTGGAGCGCGTTCTCCGCGCTCGGTCCGATCATCGTCGGCCTGCTGCTGCTCGCCGTATTCGTCAGGATCGAGACGCGTCTGGCCTCCGACCCGCTGGTCCCGTTCAAGCTGCTGACCAAGCCGCTGAAGGTGGCCAACGGGATCGTGCTGCTGTTCAGCTCGGCCTTGTTTCCGATGTGGTTCCTGAGCTCCCTGTACCTGCAGCAGGTGCTCGGGCTGTCACCGCTGCACACCGGCCTGACGTTCCTGCCGATGACGCTGGTGATCATGCTCGTGGCCTCGCGCGCGGGCAAGCTGGTGAGCCGCTACGGGGTGCGGCTGGTGCTCGGCGGCGGACTGATCATGATGACCGCGGGGATGCTCCTGTTCACCAAGATCGCGGCCAGCGGCAGCTCGATCGTGTACGTGATGATCCCGGGCCTGCTGACCGCGGCGGGGATCGGAATGTCGATCGTCCCCTCCACGATCGCCGCCACCCAGGGCGCCAAGGAGGGCCAGACCGGCCTGGCCTCGGGGCTCGTCAACACCTCGCGCCAGATCGGCGGCGGGCTCGGGCTCGCGCTCCTGATCACGCTCGCCACCCAGCACAGCACCGGGCTGATCGGCCAGGGCCAGGACGTCCCGCAGGCGCTGACCGACGGCTTCCGGCTTGCCTACCTGATCGGCGCGTGCCTGACGGCCGCGGCCGCGGTGGTCACGTTCACGATGGTCGCCAGGGCCCCGTCGTTGGAGTCGGGGTCGCGCCGGCCGCTGGTGCTCGGCGGGGTCGCCCTCGTGGTCGTCGCGTTCGTCGCCGTCGACTTCGCGTTCGGGGGCTCCCACGGCGCCCCGATCGGCGCCTACACCACCCGGGACACCTACAGCTATGTGTCCGAGCCCGGTTTGCATCCTCCGATCGCGCGGGCCGCGGTCGTGCCCAAGGACCTCAACCAGCTGCCCGACGGCGACATCTTCGTCGCCAACTTCTACGACCTCTCGCACCCGCCGATCGCCGGCCAGAGCGGGCCGCTGATCTACGACAACCACCTCTCGCCGGTGTGGTTCAAGCCAGTCCCCGAGGACGTCGTCGCGTCCAACCTCGACCTGCAGACCTACCAGGGGAAGCCCGCCCTGTCGTGGTGGCAGGGAGAGCTGACCAATGCCGGCGCCACGATCACCGGTGAGGACGTGATCGTCAACCAGCACTACCAGCAGGTGGCGACGGTGAAGGGCGTCAACGGCTGGATCCCGACGCTGCACGAGCTCCTGGTCCGCGGAAACCACGCCTGGGTCACCGCCAACAAGAACGTCCCGATGGACCTGTCCAAGTACGGCGGCGCCTACAACGGCGCGCTGATCGACTCGGCCGTGCAGGAGTACGACATCAGGACCGGCAAGCTGCTCTACAGCTGGGACGCCCTCGATCACATCCCGCTGGACGACTCCTACGCGACGCTGCCGACCAACGGCTTCCCGTGGGACGCCTACCACGTCAACGCGATCGACCTCCACGCCGACGGCACGTTCGTCGTGTCGATGCGCAACACCTGGGCCGCCTACAAGGTCGACAGGGCCAACGGCAAGATCCAGTGGACGCTCGGCGGCAAGCACTCGAGCTTCAAGCTGGGCCCGAAGGCCAACTTCGCCTGGCAGCACGACGTGGCCCTGCACCCGGACTCGACGCTGACGATGTTCGACGACCACTGCTGCCAGATCACCGGCGGCGGGACCTACGTCACCCCGACCGCGCCGTCGCGCGGGCTGGCGCTCAAGCTCAACCAGCAGGCCCGGACGGCGACGCTCACCACCGAGTACTCGCACGGCGACAAGTTCGACGCCGACTACATGGGCAGCACCCAGCCGCTACCCAACGGCGACACGTTCGTCGGATGGGGATCGCAGCCGTTCTTCTCCGAGTACGACCCGCAGGGCAAGCTGATCTTCGACGTCGTGCTGCCCAAGCCCGATCTCAGCTACCGGGCCACGGTCCAGAAGTGGGTCGGCCAGCCGACCTACCCGCCCGCCGGCGCAGCCCAGCTCAAGGACGGCAAGACGACCGTCTACGCCAGCTGGAACGGAGCCACCGAGGTCGCCTCGTGGAAGCTGCTGGGCGGCTCTGGCGGCGGCGCGCAGGCGGTGGCGACCGCCGCGAAGTCGGGCTTTGAGACCGCGATCCCGGTCAAGGCGGGCGGTCAGCAGTTCACGCTGCAGGCGCTGGACGCAAACGGCCGGGTGCTGGGCACATCCCGGCCGTTCCGCGTGTCCAGCGCCTCGTAGCGGCAGCGGCTCCTAGAAGTCCAGCGCGGCCATGATGTGCTTGACCTGCGTGTAGTCCTCGAGGCTGTACATCGACAGGTCCTTGCCGTAGCCCGACTGCTTGTAGCCGCCGTGGGGCATCTCGCTGGTCAGCAGCCCGTGGTTGTTGATCCACACGCACCCGAAGCGCAGCGCGGCCGACACCCGCAGCGCCCGGCTGACGTCGCGCGTCCACACCGATGAGGCCAGCCCGTACGGAGTGCTGTTGGCCCAGGCGATCGCCTCGGCCTCGTCGGAGAACTGCTGGGTGGTGATCACCGGGCCGAAGATCTCGCGCTGGATCATCTCGTCGTCCTGGCGCAGGCCCGAGATCACCGCGGGCTCGAGGTAGAAGCCCGGCCGGTCGGGCTCGCTGCCGCCGGTGACGATCTCGGCCCAGTCGGGCTTGCGCGCGAGGAAGCCCTCGACGCGCTCGCGCTGGCGCTCGCTGTTGAGCGGGCCCAGCGTCGTGTCGGCGGAGTCGGTGTCGCCCAGCACCTGGCCCTTGGCTTGCTCGGCGAGGCTCGCCACCAGGTCGTCGTAGATCCGAGCGCTCGACAGCACGCGCGTGGCCGCGGTGCAGTCCTGACCGGCGTTGTAGTAGCCGAAGCCGGCGATCGCCTCGGCGGCCGCCTCGATGTCGACGTCGTCGAACACGACCACCGGGGCCTTGCCGCCGAGCTCGAGGTGGACCTTCTTCAGCGACGAGGCCGCGTGCTCGGCGATCCACTTGCCGGTCTCGACCGATCCGGTCAGCGACACCATCGCCACGTCGGGGTGCTCGACCAGCGCCGCACCCGGGTCGTTGCCGCCGAGCACGAGGTTGAGCACGCCCTTCGGGAAGATGTCGGCGGCCAGTTCGGCGAGGCGGACGGCCGACGCCGGCGTCGTCGGAGCCGGCTTCAGCACCGTGGTGCAGCCGGCGGCCAGCGCCGGCCCGATCTTCCAGATCGCCATCATCAGCGGGTAGTTCCAGGGAGCGATCTGCCCGACCACGCCGACCGGCTCGCGGCGGATGATCGACGTGTAGCCCTCGAGGTACTCGCCGGCCGACTTGCCCTCCAGGCAGCGGGCGGCGCCGGCGAAGAACCGCAGCGGATCGACGATCGCGGGGATCTCGTCGGCCTTGACCGACTCGATCGGCTTGCCGGCGTTCTCGGACTCGATCGCGGCGATCTCGTCGCCGTTCTCCTCGATCGCGTCGGCCAGCTTCAGCAGCGCCAGCGAGCGGTCCGCGGGAGTGGTGCGGCTCCAGGTCTCAAATGCCTTGGTCGCGGCCTTCACCGCCCGGTCGACGTCAGCGGCATCGGAGCTCGCGGCCTGGGCGATCTCCTCGCCGGTCGCCGGGTTGATCACCGGGGCGGTCGCGCCGGCCTGCGAGGCGACGAACTCGCCGTCGATGAAGTTCTGCAGATTGCTGACGGTTACGGCCACGAATCACTCTCCTGTCTCGATCTCCGGCGCTCATCGCCCGGCCGGGCCGGGGAGTCGATCATAAGTGACGCCGGTCGCGCGTCAGCGAGCGGAGCGCAGCAGCTCGCGCCGTCGGTCTGCCGGGGCCAGTACTCGCGCATCTGCTCGAACGTGACCCGCCCGACCAGGAACGCATCGGCGCCCTGGCGCTGCTCGGTGATCACCTGCTGGACGTCGGGCGCTCAGCTGTCGAACCCCAGCCCGAGCCGGTCGAGCGCACGCAGCCAGATCCCGCGTCTCCCCTGGTTGCGGTCGGCGGCCGCGAGCCGGCTGCGTGTCAGCTCGATCACCGCGCTGCGCAGCGGCTCGGGCGGGAACGGCAGCGGGCGGCGACGTACCAGCGACAGGGTCGTGGCCTCGGTGGAGCGGCCGTCGAGCAGGTCGACCGCGACGCGGCCTCCGAAGCGGCTGGCACCGACCCCCAGCCCGGTGTAGCCCAGGGCATAGACCACGCGGCCCTGCAGCGCCCGCCCGAAGAACACCGAGAACCGGCTGCAGGTGTCGATCGCCCCGCCCCACCGGTGGCTGAACCGCAGGCCTTCGAGCTGGGGGAACTGGGTGAAGAAGTGCTGGGACAGTCGCGCGAACGTGGGCTCGTGGTCGTCGAGCTCCGGCCCCACCGGCCCGCCGTGGCGGTAGACGGCGTCGTAGCCGCCCCACAGGATCCGATCGTCGGCGGTCAGCCGGTAGTAGTGGAACTGATTGGCCATGTCGCCGATGCCCTCTCGCCCCCGCCATCCGATCGACTCCCGGCGGCCGTGGTCCAGCGGCTCGGTCATCAGCGCGTAGTCGTACACCGGCGCCACGTAGCGGCCGATCGCCGGCAGCAGCGGCGGATAGGCGCTGGTCGCCAGCAGCGCCCGTCGCGCCCGGACGATGCCCCCGTCGGTCGCGACCAGCACGCCGGCCTCGGTCTCGCCCAGCCTCCGCACCGGGCTGTACTCGCAGATCCGGACGCCGGCGCGGACGGCGGCGGCGCGGAGCCCGTCGCACAGCTTCGAGGGGTTCACCAGCGCGGCGCCCCCGCGGACGAACAGGCCGCCGAGCACCAGCGGCGAGTTCAGCCGCGCGCGGGCCTGGTCGCGGTCGAGAACCTCTGCGTCCTGGCCAAAGCGTGCAAACAGCTCCGCGTCTGACTCGAGCTCGGCCAGCTCATGGGCCTCGAGCGCCACCAGGAGGTCGCCCGTGGCCTCGTACTCGGCGTCGATCCCGAGGCTGCCGAGGTCGTGGGCGAGGCCGTCGAAGTTCTCGAGCCCGAGCCGCTCGAGCGTCTCGAGCTCGTCCGGGAATCGGGTCTGGCCGTTCGCGATGCCGTGAGTCAGCGACGCCTGCAGGAAGCCGCCGTTGCGCCCGCTGGCCCCCTGCCCGCAGCGGGTCGCCTCGAGCACGACCACGTCGCGCCCCGGCTCCACGCGCTTGGCATACAGCGCCGCCCACAGCCCGGTGAACCCGCCGCCGACGATGCACAGATCGGCGTCGATCGTCTCGGCCAGCGGCTCGTGCGCGTCGCGCGGCGCGAGCGTGTCCCACCAGAACGGACGCGTCTCGGCCTCGGCGTAGGCGGCACGGTGCTCGGCCGACGGCGGGCTCTGCGGCCATGGCGATGGCACGCGACGATCGTAGAGCGGCGCGTCCGCGGCTCAGCCGGTGACCGGCGGGACCGGCGGCCTGGGCGGCGCCGGCGCCGCCGTCACCCGCACCCGCGCCTGAGCGACGTTGTTGGCGAGGTTCGAGTCGTCCGTGGCACTGCCGACCGCCACGTGGTTGACGAAGCTCGACGTCGCGCGCAGCGGAATGACACGCGGGCGGTGATCACCACCCGCGCGCCGTTCTTCAGGTTCCCCAGCGAGCACCTCACCGTCGGCCGGATCCGGCAGCGTGCCCTTCGATGTGTGGATCGACTCGACCTTGGCGACGAGCCGTCGTCTGATCCTCGACGTACACCTGCTGCGCGACCGCGGGGCCGTGGTTGCGGACGATCACCCGGTAGTTGATCGCGTGGCCGACGGTCACCGAGCGGGTGCTCGCGTGCTTGGTCACCGACAGGTCGGCGTTGGCGTAGATCGGGTTGACGTCGGGCTCCGGGGGCGGAGCGGGAGGCTTCGGCGGAGGCGGCGGCCCGGGCGGAGGGGTCGGCGGCTGCGGCGGCGGGATCGGCGGGGGCTTCGGCGTGAACGCATCGGTGTAGGTGCAGTGGACATGCGGGGTCCCGGCTCGTCAGGTGGACCTCGACCGCGCCGGTGGTGAACGGCTGCGCGACGCCGTTGCAGTAGACCGACGACACCGCCCAGGCGTCGGTCGGGTCCGACAGCGGGAACTGTTCGACGATCAGGTAGCGGCCCAGCCTCAGGTGATCGGTCGCGTCCGCCGGCGCGTCGGGCACCGCGCCGGCGGGCTTGCCCGTCGGCCTTGGTCGTGGCGCGCTGGGTGTACTGCATCGCCGATTCGGAGTTGCGCAGCTCGACGAGGAACGTGAACGTCCCGATGGCGCCCTGGCTGATCTTCGAGATCGAGATCGAGCCGGCCGGGATGAACCGGTTAAGAACGTGCAGGTGCTCGCCTGCCCGCTGGTGATCGTGACCGTGACCGCCCGCCTGGCAATGCATGCCGGTCGCCGTTGCAGTTGACCGACACCGCCCTCCAGTGCCCGGCGTCGGAGTCGGGCGCCTTCTCGCTGGATCTGGTAGGTGCCGGGATCGCAGCGAGTCCAGCGACGGCTCGGCGGTGGCCGGGACGCCCGGATCGGTGGTCGTGGCCGTGACGTGGTGCGCCTCACCGCCGCCGACCGGGCGTGACCGTGTAGTCGAAGCTGCCCAGACCTCCCTGGGTGACCTTGCTGGATCACGAGGCCGCCCGGCGGGGGCACGTAGGTGTTGGTGAACAGGCAGGTCACGTGCTCGCCCGGCGACCAGGTCGATGTGGACCGTGCTGCCGTCGACCAACGACGTGCTCTTCCCCGGACCGCCGTCGGCGTCGACCGACGCTGCAGTCGACCGGGCTCAGCCGGAAGCCGTCGACCGCGCCCTCGGTCACCGTCCAGGTCACCGGCTGCCCGGTGGGCTGCCGACCGGCACGGAAGAAGTCCATCGAGTCGCCGTCGCCCGAGGTTGAACCCGCCTGGGTCAAACGACAGATCGCCGTTGAACTGGAACGTCGGGGACGTGCCCTCCGGCGCGCCGACGACCCGCTTCTCGATCGTGATCTCACCGGACGTCGGCGGCGGCTTGACGTAGATGCCGTAGCAGAACACGTGCTTGATCCCGGCCGGGAAGTAGATGTACTCGACGTTGTCGCCGTTGACATCGTCGGTGGCGCAGCGCAGCGCCCCGAACCCGTACTGCGGGCCAGGGAACTTGTCGGTCAGCACCGGGTCGCCCGGAACCCCGCCCTGGGTCCACAGCGAGCGCGCCGCCGTCGGCCTGATCGCGCTCGGCGTTGGTGAGCTGGACCGTGGTCGCGCCCGCGATCGTCTCGTCGTTGATCGGCTGGGCGTTCTGGTTGAGCAGCGGCGTCGTCGCCTCGGTGGTGATGTCGTGTCGTAGGGGTTGGTGACCTTCGACAGCGATCCCCACACGCCGGTGTCCCCCCGGCTTTCGGATGCCGGTGCCCAGCTTGAAGTTCCACCCCGTGATCGGGCGAGCAGCGATCCTGCAGCGGCTTGCTCTCGAAGTCCGGGTTGACCAGCGCGTCGGTGTCGAGGTACTGCGAGTCCGGGCCCAGGTCCTTCAGGCTCTCCATGATGTCGTTGCGCGACTTGTTGGCGAAGATGTCCGTGTAGTCCGGGCACGACAGGGCCACGTACGTCACGTAGTAGCCCGACGGACCGTCGGGGTCCAGATCGCGCGGGGCCCGCTTGTGCCCCGCCGCGAACGCCGAGCCCGCGAACGCGAGCAGCCCCAGCACGCACACCAGCACCAGGACCGCGGCCCTGGCCAGACCTCCCCGCTCGATACGACCACCACGCATCGCTGGGCACACCCTACATCCGCGTCCGGACCGCAGCTGCAAGAAACTCCACCAGGCCGAGTCCGACTGCTAACCGGACCCGTAACTGCGCTCGGGCATACTGGCCGCTATGCGTGTACAGCAGATCAGCGCGGGGTGGGTCGTCGAACGCGTGTGGTCGATTTATCGCGAGCACGCGGGCGTGCTGATCGGCACGGCGCTGGTGCTGTTCGCGGTGCAGTTCCTCGTCTACTGGGTGCTGTCCGGGGCGACCCGGTTCCTGGTCACGCTGCTGTTCTGGATCCTCAGCACCCTCTATCAGGGGATCGTCGTCGAGCTCGTGCAGGACATCCAGGACGGCCGGCGCGACAGCTCGATCGGCGATCTGGTGAGAGGCGTCGAGCCCGTGCTCGGGCCGCTGCTACTGGTCTCGCTGATCTTCGGGGTCTCGGTCGCGATCGGGTTCGTGCTGCTGATCATCCCCGGCCTGATCCTGATGACGATCTGGGCGGTCGTTGCGCCCGTGACCGTGCTCGAGCGCCCGGGCGTGCTCGCTGCCTTCGGCCGCAGCCAGGACCTGGTCCGCGGCAACGGCTGGAACGTGTTCGGCGTGATCGTGCTGGTCTACATCGCGGTCGTGATCGCCAGCGTGCTGGTCGGGATCGTCGCCTCCCCACTCGGGTCCGGCGGGCGTGCACTCGTGCAATGGGGCGTAAACGCGGGGATCGCGCCGATCACGGCGCTGAGTGCATCGGTGCTCTACTTCGCGCTGAAGGACGTCCGCGAGCCAGCGGCTCCCACGACGGCGTCCGATCCGGTCCAGCCGACCGCGGATCCAGTCCAGCCGACCGCGGATCCGGGGCAGCCGACCGCTTGAGCGCAGATCCCGGGCGCCTCGAGCCCCAAGCCCCCACCTTTTCTCACGCGCGTCACACCGCGGCGCCAGCGGTGATGTTCTCGCCGCATGTGGCGCATAGTGACGGCCGCCCTGGTCGCGAGCCTCGTGCTCAGCGCGGCCGCGCAGGCGGCTGACGGCCACCGCACCAAGCGGTCGATCGTGTTCCGCGCCAAGCCCGTGCACGCGCACGCCCGGCTTCCGATCACGCGCGACGCGGCGCTCCTGCAGTCCGTCCTCGCCGCTCGGCAGTTCTGGGCCGGCTGGACGCCGAGGTGCGGGCAGCCGGCGATCGTCGTGATCAAGCTCGACCGGCCGATCTCGGGGCTGGCGGAGTTCGATCCCTGCCGGATCGATCTACAGGCGGTCGGGGTCTCGAACGCCGCCCGGTATCCGGGGGGCTTCTACAACCTGTGCCAGACGGTCGCCCACGAATGGGGCCATGAGGTGCTCGGGCCCACGTACTTCGCCGCATCCAACCCGTCCGACCCCGGGCACTCCGCCGACCCCGACTCCGTGATGGCCGCTCGGCCGCGGGCGACGACGCCGCAGTGCCTGGCGGCGCTGAACGCGGCCTACTACGACACCGGCTGGCAGGTCCGCCGCACCCGGGTCGAGATCCACGGCCGAGAGTGCCGGGTCTTCCTGGGGCGGCTGCTGGTCAAGGATCTGAACCGCTGCGTCAACGCCGATCCGGCCCAGACACTTACGTGATCTTGATCACGAGCGCCTTGCGCGCCGGAAAACCGTGCGTCATGCTTGGCGCTTAGAGAGCTGGCAACAAGGGGGTCAAATGTCAGGTTCCACCGAGTACGACGTCGCCGTCGTGGGCGCGAGCGTCGCCGGCTGCACGACGGCCGCGCTGCTCGGTCGCGCGGGCGCGAAGGTCGCCCTGCTCGAGCAGCGACCCGATCCGGCGGCCTACAAGACCGTATGCACGCACTTCATCCAGGCGAGCGCCACGCCGACGATCGAGCGCCTGGGGTTGGCGGAGCGGATCGAGACGGCCGGCGGGATCCGCAACAGCGCGCAGATCTGGACGCGCTACGGGTGGATCCGCCCCGATCTCGACGACGACTATCGCCACCCGCGCTACGGCTATGACATTCGCCGCGAGAAGCTCGACCCGATGCTGCGCGAGCTCGCGAGCGACACCACCGGCGTCGATCTGATGCAAGGCCAGACCGTCACCGGGCTCCTCGGGTCCAACGGCAGGCCGACCGGTGTCCGGGTCGCCGACCGCGACCGCAGCGAGCGCGAGCTCTCGGCCAGGGTCGTGGTCGCCGCGGACGGGCGCGACTCCCCCGTGGCCCGGATGGCGGGCGTCCGCACGCGAACCATGTCCCACGGCCGCTTCGCCTACTTCGCCTACTACCGCGACCTCCCGCTGTCGACCGGGAACACGTCGCTGATGTGGCTGCTTGACCCGGACGTGGCCTACGCGTTCGTCCAGGACGACGGCCTGACGCTGATGGCTGCGTTCATCAGCAAGGACCGCGCTACCTGGTTCAAGCGCGACCTCGAGCGCAACTTCGAGCGCTACTTCCAGGGCCTCCCCGGTGCGCCCGACGTGGCCGGAGCCGAGCGGGTCTCACAGCTGATCGGAAAGCTCGAGATGCCCAACACGACACGACGCGCGGGACGACCCGGGCTCGCGTTCATCGGCGACGCCGCGATGGCAGCCGACCCGCTGTGGGGCGTCGGCTGCGGGTTCGCGCTGCAGTCCGGGGAATGGCTCGCCGACGAGCTGGCGCGCCCGCTCAGCCGCCAGGCGCCCGACGCCGAGCTCGACTCGGCGCTCGAGCGCTACCGCCGCAAGCACCGCCGTCGTCTGCTGGGCCACTTCCTGATGACGTCGGACTACGCCAGCGGTCGCCCGTTCAGCGCGATCGAGCGACTGCTGTTCGCCGGGGCGTCGGCCGACTCCCGCTGCGCGCAGGGCTTCTGGGCGTTTGGGTCGCGTTCGATCACGCCAACCGACCCGGAGTTCGCCCGGATGATGCGCCGCGCGATCGCGGTCAAGCTCTCCGGGCGTAAGTCGCGCAACGTCGAGCCGTTGACCGGCGCCCACGCCGAAGGTGGCCCGCTCCCGGCGGGCGTGACCGGGGAGCGCGCGACGATCGACGGGCTCTCGGTCCCGGTGTCATCCACCGGGGATGCGGCCGCGTCGGAGGCGATCGTGTTCGTGCACGGCAACCCCGGGTCGCGCCGGGACTGGGACGACCTGCTCAGCCGGGTCTCGCCGTATGCCCGCGCCGTGGCGTTGGACCTGCCCGGGTTCGGGCAGGCCGACAAGCCCGACACGTTCGACTACACGGTCGAGGGCTACGCGCGCTTCCTGGGCCTCGCTCTGGACGAGCTGGGGATCGAGCGCGCCCACCTCGTGCTGCACGACTTCGGCGGCCCCTGGGGGCTGGAGTGGGCGGCGCGCAACCCCGATCGCCTCGGTAGCGCCGTGCTGATCAACACCGGCGTGCTGCTGGACTACCGATGGCACTACCTCGCGCGGATCTGGCGCACCCCGGTCGCCGGCGAGGCGTTCCAGGCGAGCACCACGCGGACCGGGTTCCACACCGCGTTGCGGCACGGCAACCCGCGCGGTCTCCCCCGCGCGTTCGTCGATCGCATGTACGACGACACGGACGCCGGCACGTCACGGGCGATCCTGCGCCTGTACCGGGCGACCGCCGATCCCGCGGGCATCGGCCGGCGGCAGGCCGACGCGCTCAGGCCACTGGACCGCCCGGCGCTGGTGGTGTGGGGCGCACACGACCCCTACCTTCCGGTGGCGCTGGCCCAGCGTCAGCGCGAGGCGTTCCCCAGCGCCGAGATCGAGATCCTGCCCGACAGCGGCCACTGGCCGTTCGCCGACGACCCGGACGCGGTCGGGCGCGTGGTCGAGCCGTTCCTCAGGCGGGTAGGAAGTCCAGTAGCAGTCGGTTGAGCTCGTCGGGCGCCTCGAGCTGCATCCAGTGGCCGGCGCCCTCGATCCGCTCGTAGCGCCAGGCGCCCGCCACGTGGTCCGCCGAGCCGGTCATCTGGCCCTCGGTCAGCGCGAAGTCGCCCGAGCTCCACACGCCCATCGTCGGCACCTGGATCGGGGGCAGCTGCAGACCGGAGACCAGCCAGGACTCCGGTGGCACGTTGGCCCGGTAGTAGTTCAGCCCCGGCGTCAGCGCTCCGGTCGCCTCGAGCTCGGCGATCACCTGCTCGGCGTCGGGGTGCAGCGACCACCTGCGGAAGTTCGACCAGCCGTCGCCCGACAGCCACCGCTCGGCGACGTCCTGGAACTGGAACAGCAGCATGTACCACGAGCGCTGGTACTGCTCGAGGTCGCCCGAGCGAAATGCCGCCGGGTGACCGACCGACATCGCCACCAGCCGGTCGACCCGGTGGCCCGCCACCGTCGTCAGCGCCCACGCCACCGCGGCGCCCCAGTCGTGGCCGATCACGTGGGCGCGCTCGGCGCCGGCGTCGCTCATCACCGCCAGCACGTCGCCCACCAGCAGGTGCATGGCGTAGGCGTCCACGGCCGCCGGCTTGTCGGAGGCGCCGTACCCGCGCATGTCGGGGACGATCACCCGGAAGCCGGCCTCGGCCAGCGCCGGGACCTGGCGGCGCCACAGCCGGCCCGAATCGGGGAACCCGTGGATCAGGACGACCGGGCGGCCGTCGCCGGTGACCTCGTACTCGATCCCGACGCCGTCGACGTCAACGCGCATGGGCGCTCACGGTAGCTGGACCCCGGTGATCGCGGTGCACTGCTCCAACAGGCCCTCTTGGAGCGCCTCGCTGAGGGCGTCCGGACCGGGGTCGCGCTCGCGCTGGTGGTAGAAGTACCGGCCGGTGACGAGCGCGGCCGGATCGTCGCTGACCGCCAGCCACGCCTGCGTGACCGCTCCGGCGTCCAGGTCGTCGGGCGCGCCGGCCCCGCCCATCTTCGTCGCCACCCATCCGGGTTCGACCGCGTTGGAGCGAACCCGCGGCCAGCGCCGGGCCACCGCGAACGCCAGCACGGTGTCCCACAGCTTGGAGTCCGAGTAGGCCTGCGCGCCGCGCCAACGGCGCCGCTCCCACTGCAGGTCAGACAGGTCCGGATCTCCGCCGAAGTGCATCCCCGAGCTCAGGTACACGAGCCGGTCGGGCGCGGGCACGAGCGCGGTCAGCAGGTACGGCGCAAGCACGTTGATCGCGAACACGTGGGCCAGCCCGTCGACCGTCTCGATCCGGCGTGGCTCGCGGTAGCCGACCGCGGCGTTGTGGATGACCGCGTCGAAGCGGCCGCTCGCGGCGGCCTGCTCGGCGAGCCTTCGGGTGGCCGCGATGCTCGACAGGTCGGCGACCAGCACCGCCTCGGCCTCGGGCAGTGCCGCACGGGTGTCCTGCGCCCGCCGGTCGTTGCGCGCGTGCAGGGTGACCGAGTGACCCTGATCGGAGAGCAGCCGGCCGGCCATCAGGCCGAGGCCATCGCTCGACCCGGTGATCAGCACCCGCCGCGCTCTTGCACCGTCCACCGCCGGGTCGCTCATCCGAAGTTCACCCCCTGGGCCAGCGGGAGCTCGTCGGAGTAGTTGATCGTGTTCGTGGCCCGCCGCATGTACGCCTTCCAGGCGTCCGAGCCCGACTCGCGCCCGCCGCCGGTGGACTTCTCGCCGCCGAACGCTCCGCCGATCTCCGCTCCGGAGGTGCCGATGTTGACGTTGACGATCCCGCAGTCGGAACCGTCGGCCGCCATGAACCGCTCGGCCTCGCGCTGGTCGCGGGTGAAGATGCTCGACGACAGGCCCTGGGGAACCCCGTTGTGGATCGCGATCGCCTGATCGAGCTCGCGGTAGGTCATCGCGTACAGGATCGGGGCGAACGTCTCCCGGGTCACGAGCCCGGTCTGGGCGGGCATCCGCACGATCGCGGGCTCCACGTAATAGGCGTCGGGATGGTCGGCCGCGGGCCGCCGGCCGCCGCCGATCAGGACCTCCCCGCCGTCGGCCCGGGCCTGCCCCAACGCGCCGGTCATCGCGTCGTAGGCGGCGGCGCCGATCAACGGCCCGACCAGCGTGCCGTCCGCGAGCGGGTCGCCGATCGGCAGACGCGCGAACACATCGGTCAGCCTGTCGAGTAACTCGCCGGCGACGTCCTCGTGGACGATCACGCGCCGCATCGTCGTGCAGCGCTGACCGGCGGTGCCGGCGGCCGCGAACACGATCCCTCGGGCGGTCAGCTCGAGGTCCGCCGACGGGGCCACGACCGCGGCGTTGTTGCCACCCAGCTCGAGCAGCACCCGCCCCATCCGGGCCGCCACCCGCGGGGCCACCGCGCGTCCCATGCGTTCCGAGCCGGTCGCGCTCACCAGCGAGACCGTCGGGTTGTCGACCAGCGCCTCGCCTCCGTCGGCGCCCGCGATCACCACCTGGTTGAGGTGCGGCGGGGCGTCGCAGTCGGCCGCGGCGCGATCCAGCAGCGCCGCGCAGGCCAGCGCGGTCAGCGGCGTCGTCTCCGACGGTTTCCACACGACCGTGTCTCCGCATACCAGCGCGACCGCGGTGTTCCAGGACCACACCGCCACCGGGAAGTTGAACGCGGTGATCACCCCGACCACGCCCAGCGGGTGCCAGGTCTCCATCAGCCTGTGCATCGGGCGCTCGGAGGCCATCGTCCGCCCGTCGAGCTGGCGCGACAGGCCGACCGCGAAGTCGCAGATGTCGATCATCTCCTGCACCTCGCCGAGCGCTTCGGAGACGATCTTGCCGGCCTCGATGCAGACCAGCTCGCCGAGGTCGGGCTTGTGCTCGGTCAGCAGTTCGGCCAGACGCTTGACCACCGCCCCGCGCGCCGGCGCGGGGACCGCACGCCACTGCGCAAACGCGGTCGCCGCGCGGGCGACCGCCGCGTCCACGTCGGCGCGGGTCGCGGCCGGGACCGCGAACAGCTCGTCGCCGGTGATCGGCGTCCGCGCGACCGCGCTCGCGCTCGCGGCACCCCCGCCCGCATCGACCGCGGCGCCGCAGCGCTCCAGCGCGGCGCGGGCTCGTTGCCGGAGCTCGTCGGTCGGGGTGATCGTCAGGTGCTCGGATGTCGCGGCTGATGTCATGCGCTGGGTCGCTCCATTCCCTAGACGATGTTGAACTCCGGGCGGAGCATCGCCTCAGTGAAGCGCTCGACGCCCAGCGGCGCGATGTCCACGAACGGCGGGCGCTCGAGCACCAGGTCGCGGAGGATCTCCCCCACCGCCGGTCCCTGCAGGAAGCCGTGACCGGAGAAGCCGGTGGCGTAGATGAACCGCGAAGGGCCGCGTGCCTCCCCGATGATCGCGTTGTGGTCCGGGCTGACCTCGTACAGGCCCGCCCAGCCTCCCTTGATGCCGGTCTCGGCGATCCGCGGCGCCCGCCGCGACGCGACCTCGAGCAGCGCCGGGACCCAGTCGTCGGTCGTCTCCAGCGAGAACCCGGGCCGCTCGTTGGGGTCGGACATCCCCATCAGCAGCCCCGGTCCCTCGCGGTGGAAGTAGAAGCTCGTCGCGAAGTCGATCGTGAACGGCAGCTCCGTCGGCAGCCGGTCCATCGGCTCGGTGAACAGGACCTGCCGCCGCAGCGGCGTGACCGGTAACTCGACGCCGGCCATCTGCCCCAGGCGCTGTGACCAGGCGCCCGCCGCGCAGATCACGGTGCCGGTGGCCACGGTGCCGTGATCGGTCTGCACCTCGGTGATTTCACCTGCGGCGACCCCGATCCCGGTGACCTCACAGCCGACCCGCAGCTGCGCTCCCAGCGCGCGGGCGGCGTAGGCATAGCCCTGCACGACGGCCTCCGGAGTCACGTGGCCGTCGTCGGGCGAGAACGCCCCGGCGGCGATGTCCTCGCCGGCGAGCAGCGGGCACAGCGCCCGGGTCTGCGCCGCGGACAGCATCCGAGACGGGCACGCCGTACTCGTTCTGCAGCGCCACGTGCTCCTCGAACAGACCGACGTCGGCGTCGCGGCTGAGCACGAACAGGTACCCGACTTGCCTGAGGTCGATCTCCCAGCCCGGACGCCGGGAGAACTCCCGGAACGCCGCCAGGCTCCGCTGGGCGATCTGGATGTTCAACGGATCCGAGAACTGCGCCCGGACGCCGCCGGCCGCGCGCGAGGTCGAGCCGCTGGCCAGCTCGGCGCGCTCGAGCAGCAGCACCTCGACGCCGGCCTCGGCCAGGTGGAACGCCGCGCTGCACCCGATCACGCCCCCTCCGACGATCACGACCGAAGCGGATTCGGGCAGCGGGGCGGTCGGTCGCGGCATCGGTCAGTCCATGATCGCGGATCGCTTCACGCGCACGAGGTCGATGCGATTGGAGTGGACCGCCTCGACCTTGATCGCGTAGCCGTCGATCGTCACCTCGTCGCCGGTCCGCGGCAGGTGACCGAGCGCGTCGAACACCAGGCCGGCGACCGAGTTGAAGCTCGCGCTGGAGGTCTTGAGGTCGATCCCGTAGTCGGGCAGGTCGGTCAGCCCGACCTCACCGCGCACCAGCCACTCGCCGTCGCCGACCTGGCGGACCGGTCCGGCCGACGGGTCGGTCTCGTCGGCGATCTCGCCGACGATCTCCTCGACGATGTCCTCCACGGCGACGATCCCGGCCGTCCGCCCGTACTCGTCGATGACCACGGCGATCGAGTTCCGGGTCCGGCGCAGCTCGGCGAGCAGATCATCGAGCGGTTTGCTCTCCGGGACGAACAGCGCCTCGCGCACCGCCGGCTCGATGCTCGCTCCGGAGCCGTCGGCGACGATCAGCTCCAGCAGCGAGTTCGCGTGGATCACCCCCCGGATGTGATCGGAATTGGAGTCCTCGGTTACGAGCAGGCGGGTGTGCCCGGACTCGATGCAGCGCTGCGACGCGGTGCCGGCGTCGTCGGAGATGTCGACGGTCACGATCCTGGGCGTCGGGGTCATCACTTGGCGGGCCTGCTGCTCGTGAAGGGTGAACACGCCCGACAGCATCAGCGCCTCCTCGGGGTCGAGGTGCCCGCCCTCCAGCGATTGGGTGATCAGCAGCTTCAGATCCTCGGGGGTGCCGCCCTCGTCGAGCATCATCGACGGATCGACCCTCAGCATCCGCAGGATCGCGTTCGAGGCGCCGTTGAGCACCACCACGAACGGGTGGAACGCGATCGTGAACCAGTACAGCGGACGGGCCACGAACCGCGAGATCGCCTCGGCCCGCGAGATCGCGTAGATCTTCGGCACCTGCTCGCCGATCGTGATGTGCAGCGACGTGGTCAGCACGTAGGCGACGATCAGGCTGATCGCCAGCGCCACTCCGTGCGACAGCGCGCCGCCGATCCACGGATGGATCAGGTCGGAGATGGCGGGCTCGCCGAGGAACCCGATCCCGATCGAAGCCAGCGTGACCCCGAGCTGGCAGGCCGACAGGTACTCGGTCAGCTCGTCCATCTCGCGCAACGCCAGACGCGCCTTGGCGTCGTCGTCGGCGAGCTGCTCGAGCCGCCCGCGGCGCGCGCGGATCAGCGCGAACTCGGCCGACACGAAGAACGCGTTGATCAGGATCAACACACCCATCCCGGCCAGCAGGACCGCTGTCATCGAGCGATCGTAACCGCGGGCTGCCCGACCCGCGAGCGACCGCGAGCGAGATCCCGGGACGCTCAGGCAGCGCGAGCGTGCGGCACCAGCCGCAACCGCTCGGGCAGGAACGGCAGCACGCCCCGCTTGACGTACTCGGCGCCGCCGGCAACGAGCGCCTTGCGCACGAACGCCGGCGGCAGCGGCGCGAACCCGTACTGGTCGCGGATCGAGTCGGGCAGCAGCGCGATCGTCACGAAGTTGACGGTCTCGAGCACCGGTCGCGCCTTCCACGGCACCGGCGGCTCGAGCACGATCCTTCGCGCCTGACGGCGAGCCCAGTCGGTCACCAACAGCCGGTCCTCGGCGAGCATCTGGGCGCCGTACTCGTCGAGGTCATCGATCGTCTCGGGCAGGTCGGAGTCGCGCAACCCGAACAGCCTGCCGATCACCTTGTAGTCCTCCCAGTAGGCCGCGGCCTCGGCGCGCGTAAGCGAGGCCACGTACTTGCGGTACACGACCAGGCCGGAGTCGACGAGCGTGTACAGCACCCACATCAGCAGCTCGGGGTCGTCGGCCCGGTAAGG
This sequence comes from uncultured Solirubrobacterales bacterium, assembly GCA_963831845.1. GTDB lineage: Bacteria > Actinomycetota > Thermoleophilia > Solirubrobacterales > Solirubrobacteraceae > Palsa-465. Next base: position 132,075 of record CAWHRT010000026.1, read on the forward strand.
CGTCCCGGCGGCGTACGGGCCGACCGCCCCAGGCAGCCGGCCGCGCACCCGGCGGTGCATCGCGCGCACGCGGCGTCCCACCTCGTCGGCCTGCGCCCGGGTGCCGAAGCCGATCGTGCTGAGCGCCTGCGAGGTTCGCGCCAACCGCTCGTACGGCTCCTCGAGCGCCGTCGAATGGGCGAGCAGGCCCGACACCGCGAGCGGGTGGGCCGCCTGCATCAGCAGCGCCCTCGGACCCGACAGCGCCACCGCGCGCTCGCGGTGGATGCGGCGGAGGATCGAGCTGTCGTCGAAGTACCCGTTCACGGTCAGAGCGCCGGTTCGGCGGCGCTTTCCTCAGGGTACCCGCACGCGCTTTGCAGAAAACCTCAACAGTCCGTTGAATTCTCGCGAAGGCCCACCGCGGCGGCCAGCTCACCCGAGAGGTCCCCCCGGGGGGCGACCGCGACGCCGTCGAGCCCGAGCCATTCCGCCACCAGCGCCAGCTCGTCCGCGAGCTCGGCGGCCACCTGATCGCGGTCCACGCCGTCCTCGGCGAACGCGCCCTGGACGAGCAGCGCGCCGCGCTGACGATCGGACTTGAGATCGACCCGGGCGACCAGCGCGTCGCCGAGCAGGAACGGCAGAACGTAGTAGCCGTGCACGCGCTTGGCCGCCGGCGTGTAGATCTCGATCCGGTAGCGGAACCCGAACAGCCGCTCGGTGCGCTGCCGGAACCAGATCAGCGAGTCGAACGGCGACAGCAGCGCGCGGGCCCGGAGCTTGCGGGGCTGACGGGCCCCGGGCCACAGGTACGCCGGCGCGGCCCACCCTTTCACCTCAGCCGGGATCAGCTCACCGCCGGCGACGAGCTCGGCCACCCGCGCCTTGGAGTCCGCCCGCGGCAACCGGAAGTAGTCGCCGAGGTCGGGCTCGGTGGCCACGCCCAGCGCCCGGCCGGCGACCCGCACCAGCTCGCGCTGGGCGTCGGCCGGCGTCGGCGTGGGCCGGTCGAGGATCTCCGCCGGGATCACGCGCTCGGTGGTGTCGTACAGCCGCTCGAAGTTGACCCGCCGGGCGGCGGCCACGCGTCCGGTGAAGAACAGGTGCTCGAGCGCGACCTTGCCCTCGTGCCAGTTCCACATGTGCCCCGGCTGGGCCGGCGGGCGCACCGCGCCGGTATCGCGGGCGCGGATCGGCCCCTGCCGCTGCACCAGCTCGAGCGTCTCGGCGACCAGCTCGGGTTGGTCGCGAGCGATCCGCGAGATCGACCCCCAGGCCTCGCCGTCGACGTTGGCCATCCGCCAGCGCAACAGCGGCTGGCGCTCCAGCGGAATCAACGACGCTTCGTGGGCCCAGTACTCGAACAGCCGGCGGTCGAGCCTGCCGGTGCCGTGGCCGGCGATCCGATCCAGGCGCGCGCGGTCATACGGGCCCATGCGCGAGAACACCGGCATGTAGTGCGCCCGGAGGAACACGTTGACCGAGTCGAGCTGGAGCAGACCGATGCGGTCGATCAGGCCCGCGATCTGGTTGACGCTGGGCGGCCGCGCCGGCCGGGGGCGGTCGAATCCCTGGGCGGCCAGCGCGATCCGCCGCGCCGCGGCGGCGCTGAGGATTTTCGGAGAGGACAGCGGCATGCGACGGCCGCTGATTGTCGCGGTTGGCGGCGACGACGCCGCCGCCGGCGCCGCTGCCCTCGCCGAAACGGGCCAGCGGATCTAGCGGAGCATGCTCAGGTTGATCGCGTTGGCCATCGCCTGGTATCCCGCGTCGTTGGGATGCAGGTGATCGCCGCTGTCAAACGCCGGGTTGAACATCTGCGGGTGATTCGGGTCGGCGGTGGCGGTCGCGAAGTCGACCACGCCGTCGAACTCGCCGCTGTTGCGGATCCAGTTGTTCACCGTCTCGCGCTTGCGCTCAGCCGCCGGCGACCAGTAGCCCGAGCCCTTGAACGGCGTCAGCGTGGCGCCGAAGATCTTGATCCCGGCGGCGTGGGCGCGGGCGATGATCTGCTCGTAGCCCTGGATGATGTCGGCCGCCGACACGTTCGTGTTCGGCACGCTGCACCCGGTGTTGGGCGTCTGCGAGAAGCCGATGTCGTTGATCCCCTCCAGCAGGATCACATCGCGCACCCCGGCCTGGGTGAGCACGTCGCGGTCCAGGCGCGACAGCGCGTCGGTCCCGAAGCACGGGGAGTTGTTCAGCACGCGGTTTCCACTGATCCCCTCGTCGACCACGCTGAGCGGGTTGCTCGGGTTGGCGGCGACCAGCCGGCGAGCCAGGTCGTTGGGCCAGCGCACGTTGGCGTTGGCTTGGGACTGGAACCCGTCGGTGATCGAGTCACCGAGCGTGACGACCGCGCTCTTGGCGGTGCCGGGCGCGAACACGTTGACGTTGTCGAGGTAGTACCACGACTGACTGGTGGTGGTGAACGCCGCGCCGCTGGCCTGACCGGCGAAGTTGCCGGCGCCCGAGATGTAGTTGGTCTGCTCGGCCAGCGAGTGGTATGTCGCCGGACCCGTCTGATCCGGCAGGTAGATGCTGACCGCGAGATCGGTCAGCGCCGGCACGTTCATCGTGGCCGCGTCGCTGACCACGTCGGCGCCGGGTGGGATCGTGATCGCCCGCTTGCCGCCGAACGTCAGCACGTGATCGCTGCCCGACTGCAGCTGTGCGCCGCTGCGCTGCACCGCGACGTCGACGCGCCCGACATGCAACGGCTGATCGGAGAACGCGTTGCTGAGTCGGACCTGGACCTGGCTGCCGCCGGCGCTGGTGAACACGATGTTGCGGACGGTCTGGTTGTTGAAGCCGGTGGACGAGACATCTCCGGCTCCCGACAGCGACGCCGGCGTCGGCGGTTGCGCGCTGGCGCCCCAGGTGCCGGCCGCTCGCACTCGATCACCCAACCTCTCTGACACACATACGACAAGCTTGTGGACACAACCTGTCTATATGGGTCGTACCCAAGCTGTCAACCCGGAACCATCGAATGGTCACCGGCCTGACTGAACCCGTGAAACCTGACTATTGACCATCTCTCACCCGAACTCCTTAGGATTGGTGATCGACAGCTACCGGGGATGAGGGGTGACCATGGGTTTCCTACGTCGGGGAAGCGCGCCGGATCCGGACCGAGCCGTGCGGGCGACCGCGCTGGTGGTCGAGGCTTCGGCGCCGCCCGAGGGCAGCGCCCGGATCGGACCGGGATCGCACGGGTCCGTCCGCGTGCTCGTCGACACGGGCTCGCAGCGACGCGTCGCCGAGGTCAGGGTCGCGATGTCAGCCGAGCAATGGCTCGTGCCCGGGATGGAGGTGCAGGTCGCGCTGGATCCCTCCAGACCCGACCGCGTCGAGATCGACTGGACGACGGTGCCCGCGATCGAGGCCCGCGTCGCTGCCGGAGATCCAGCGCTGGCCGACCCGATCGGCGCTCGCCGCAAGGTCGCACACGCGCTCGGGATGACCCAGCGCGACACCGGCACGGCGCGCACCGACCGCTTCAACCGGGCGGTTGAGCACGCCTCGACGCTGGCGGCGCCCGCCGGCCGGCGGCGCGCCGTCGTCCTGATCGCGACGATCCGCGGCCGGCGCCGGATCGTCGGCGATGGCCAGAACTCGTCCACCCACGACCAGGTCACCTACGGCAAGGACAGCGCCGCGGTCCTGTCGGTCCACGTCCCCGGCCAGGCGCCCTACGCGGTCTATCGCGAGCGGTTCAAGCTCGGCGCCGACCTGCTCGAACCGCTGTGGATGCCGCTTCCGGCGCTGGTCTCAGACGCCGATCGCGCCGACGTCGAGATCCTGTGGGACGAGCTTGCGGGGCGCGATCAGCAGCTCTCCGATCGCGTCGCCGGCTCGCATGCGCTGCCCTCGGTGGCGGCGGACCAGATGGCGCAGCTCGCCGTCGATAACGCCAAGCGCGCGCTGCAGTACGTCCAGGATCCCAAGCTGCGCCGGATGCTGATCGACCAGTACCGGGCGGCCGGCATCGACGTTGGAGAGGACTGAACATGCTCGCCACGGCTCACCGGCGGTCGCGGTCGAGCACCTTGCGCCGGAACAGCTCTCCGCCCACGGCGACGAGGGAGCTCACCCCGATCGCGATCAGCACCGGCACCCACAGGTTGCGCTCGAACGCGGTGCCGCCGAAATAGCCCAGCGCCGACCCGAACAGGGCCCAGATCACGGCCGCGACCGCGTCGAACGGGAGAAACTTGGTCTTCCACGGCATCTCCAGCGTGCCGGCGACGTACGTGGTCGCGGTCCGCCCGCCCGGGATGAAGCGCGCCACGATGATGATCCAGCCGCCCCGTTCGCGCAGCTGCCCCCTCGCCCACTCGATCCGCCGCTGGTTCTTCTCGGAACCTATCAGTCGCTCGGTCAGCCGCCGCAGCCCGCTGCGCCCTAGCCAGTAGGCGGAGTTGTCGCCCAGCAGCGCGCCCGCCGCGGCGCTCACCGCGACCAGGCCGATGTTCAGCCGACCGCGGGAGGCCAGCACCGCGGCCGTGATCACCACGGTTTCGCTGGGGAACAACGGCAGCAGCGCGTCCCCGGCGCAGATGGCGACGATCAGTAGGTAGGTCCACGGCGAACCGCTTACCGCGTCTGTCAGCGAGTCGAACATGATTGCGCGAGACGACTCCGCCCCGACTGGGTGCGCGTCGCAGCGTGTCTCTCAGGTTAGGTCGCTAGTCCGAGCGCGCCCGTGAGCTCGCCCGGCGGCCGGACGGCGTTGCCGAGTCCGTGCTCGAGTACGGCGCCCGCCGGTCGACCGACTCGTAGACGACCTCGGTGCCGGTCATCCGGTCGTGCCACGCCCGGCGCTGCGGGTCGCGGAGGATCGCGAGGAACCCGAGGCCGAACGGAATCACGCTCACCGGCAGCGCGCCGACACGGCGGATCGCCGTCCGAGCGCTGATGTCGGGCGACCCCTCGTGGATCAGCCGGATCGACAAAAAGTGCATGCCCGGCGTCTGCCCGGCGAGCGCCCAGAACGCCGACAGGATCCCGCCGGCGACCAGGAACGCGATCACGCCGAGCACGATCGCGCCCACGAGCGTCAACTGGCGTCCGAACACGAACGGGATCACCGAGGCCACGAACGTCGACGCCAGCGCGTACAGGAGGAACAGCAGCCCGAGGTCGATCCCCGCGGCGACCAGCCGCGTGGCCAGTCCGGCCTGGTCGATCTCGGAGTCCATGGTCTTGGGCCGCACCACGCGCTCCATGGCGTCGTCGAGCGCCTCGGTGAGCTTGGTCAGCTTCACCCCGATGTCGGTGACCAGACCAGCGCTCTGCGCCGCGATCGCTGCCCGAAGCTCGGGCGCCCCGGCGATCCGCTCCACCAGCATCTGCGCCTGCCGGCTGGCCAGCACCTCGGCCCACACCTCGTCGGCGGCTTCTGACTCGAGCACCTGCTTGACGATTTTCGCGATGTCGTCGCCGGTTAGCTCCGCGCTGGCCGCGTTGTCGGCGATCGCGCGCTCGATCGCTCGGCCGATCGCGGGATTGCGTAGCGCGCGGACGATCGCCTCCTCGACCGCGTCGTCGAGTGCCCGGTCGACGCCGGTGGCCTGGGCCATCCGCCCGGCCCCCTTGGCGCCCACCGACAACAGGCGCGACATCGGGGGTTTGCCGGGGTCAGGGTCCACGCCCGCATGATCGCGTACGACCCGGCGGGGTGCTCCGGCGGCGGCGCCGGGCCCCGCCGCGGACGGTCGAGCTACTAGATGATCCCGGCGAGCACGAGCGCGCCGATCGCGACCAGCACCAGCGCGGTGCAGGCGTTGCCCCACCGCTCGAGCCAGTTGCCGCGGACCTGATAGCCGCTGAGCGTCGCCACGAGCGTCAGCACGACGATCGTGCCGACGGTGACCGCGGCGAAGATCACCACCGAGCCGACCGCGGTCGCGACGCCGGCGGCGGTGGCGGCCACGAACACGGGCAGGATCGTCAGGTCGGGCGACGCCGCCGCGCCGAACGGAACGACCACGGCGGCCAGGCCGTGGAGCCGCCCCTCGCCCGCGTGCGAATGGCGGTGCCCGTGCCCGCCCGGGTCGGCATCCCGGTCGTGCTCGTGGTCGTGGTCGTGGTCGTGGTCGTGGCGATGCCCACGACCGGCAAGCTCGAGCACGATGAACGCGATCCCGGTGGCGAGCAACAAGCCCCCGACGATCGCGTCCTTGGCGCTGTCGATCGACGAGCGGAACTGCAGCCCGACGACGATGATCACCGCGCCCAGCGCGATCGACACCAGCACGTGCGCGACCCCGGCCAACCCCGACAGGCGGGCTACCCGCGAGAGCGGGTACCGGCGGGTCCGTCCGAGCACGGCCAGCGGCAGCCAGTGATCCGGCAGGATCGCGTGGCCGAATCCGACGCCGGCCGCGGCCGCCAGCAGCGCCGGCCCGTTGGCGCTCACGCCGCCAGCACCTGTCGGCCGGGGCTCGAGGCGAGGCCCAGCCGCAAGTGCTCGGTGTGCGAGATCGCCTCACCCAGCAGCGCGCCGACGTGCTCGTCGTGCAGCGCGTAGATCACCTGGCGGCCGTCGCGCTCGCCGACCACCAGCCCGAGGTGGCGCAGCACCCGCAGCTGCTGCGACACGGCGGGCTGCTCCATCTCGATCTCGCGCGCGAGGTCACCGACCGAACACGGCCCGGCGGCCAGCCGGCTGAGGATCCGCACCCGGCTCGGCGTCGCCAGCGCCTGCATCGTCTCGGCCACCGACCTCGCGGTCTGGGTGGACACGAACGTCAGATCGGGCTCGGCTCCGTGACTCATGCACGCATTATCGCATGCACAGCCGTGCATGCAGCAAGTCACCGATGAGTTTCCACATCCGCCCGAGTCCTACAGCGACTCGGCCCATGAGTACTGAGATGGCTCCGACGACGAGGTGAACAAGTGAGATACGACCCCCAGACCCGCCCCGGCTCAGAGCGCGTAGACGCGCCCGAGTGCCATGGTTGCTACGTTGGGGCGGAACGATGATTGGGCTGAGTCGTTGGTGCATTGCTCACCGCCGTTGGGTCGTGGTGGGCTGGATCCTCATCGCGGTCGGGACGACCGTGATCGCCACGGGCGTGGGACGAAACTACGCAACGGACTTCAGCCTGCCCGGCACCGAGTCCCAGCACGTCGTCGACCTGCTGCAGAGCGAGTTCCCCGCCCAGAGCGGCGATACCGACACGATCGTGTGGCACAACTCGCAGGGCTCGGCCACCGCCCCCAACGTGCGCGCCCAGATCGCGCCGCTGCTGGCGAAGGTGCAGCGGATGCCGCACGTGGTCGCCGTGGGCAGCCCGTTCGCACCCGGCGGCGCGGCTCAGATATCCAAGGACGGCCACACCGCCTTCGCGGTCGTCGACTACGACAAGCGCGCAAACCTGTTGCCCGACGCGACCGGAAAGCCGGTGCTCGACGCGATCGACCAGATCAACGTCCCCGGCCTGAAAGTCGCCGCCGGCGGCCAGGTGATCGAGATGGCCCAGGGCTTCAGCATCGGCCCGGCCACCTCGGTCGGGGTGATCGCGGCGCTGGTGATCCTGCTGTTGACGTTCGGCTCGCTGAGCGCGGCCGGGATGCCGTTGATCACCGCCGGGCTCGGCCTGATCACCGGGATCGCGCTGGTCGGGCTGGCCACGCATGTAACCAGCATGTCCAACATCGCGCCCGAGCTGGCGATCATGATCGGGCTCGGGGTCGGCATCGACTACGCGCTGTTCATCCTCACGCGCTTCCGTGAGAACTATGCACGCAACGGCGACATCTCGGCATCGATCACCGGCGCGATGGACACGTCGGGCCGCGCGATCCTGCTCGCCGGCGCGACCGTGGTCATCGCGCTGCTGGGCATGTTCGCTACCGGCGTGACCTTCCTGTACGGCCTGTCGATCGCGTCGGTGGTTGCGGTGCTGCTGGTGCTCGCCGCGTCGCTGACGGTGCTGCCCGCACTGCTGTCCTCGTTCGGCCACCGGGTCGTGCGGCCCACCCGGCGGGCGCGCCGCCGTGAGGCGCAAGGGTGAGGCTCCGCGCGAGTCGAGTTGGCGGCGCTGGAGCATCACCGTGCAGAAGCGGCCCTGGCCGCTGGCGATCCTCTCGCTGGCCGTGATGCTGGCGTTCCTGGTGCCGTTCTTCGGCATGCGCCTGGACACCAGCGACGCCGGCAACGACCCGACCAGCACCAGCACCTACAAGGCCTTCAACCTGCTGTCAGACGGCTTCGGCCCGGGCTTCAACGGCCCGCTGACGATCGCCACGCAGCTGTCGAACCCGACCGAGCGGGCGCAGCTCCAAAGCGTCCGCGCCGCTGTCGTCCACACGCCGGGCGTGGTCCCGGTCACCAACCCGCGGATCTCGCCGTCGGGCCGAGTGGCGGTGATGCAGGCCTATCCGGGCTCAGCTCCGCAGGCGCAGGCAACCACCGACCTGGTGCACCACCTGCGCGACGACGTGCTCCCGCAGTTCAAGGGCACGTTAGGGGTGCGACCACTCGTCGGCGGCTTCACCGCCGGGTCGATCGACTTCTCCCAGGAGCTGTCGGGCAAGCTGCCGCTGTTCATCGGGCTCGTGGTCGTGCTGTCGGCGTTGCTGCTGCTGGTGATCTTCCGTTCGCTCGTGATCCCGGTGCAGGCAGCGCTGATGAACCTGCTCTCCATCGGCGCCGCGATGGGGGTTCTGGTGGTGGTGTTTCAGTGCGGGTTCTGGCGGAGCGTACTCGGCGTGAGCCAGGGCCCGGTCGAACCGTGGATACCCGTGTTCATGTTCGCGGTCATCTTCGGCCTGTCGATGGATTACGAGGTGTTCCTGGTCTCTCGCGTCCACGAGGAGTCGATCCGCCAGCGGACGCCTCGCGCGGCGGTGCGGACGGCCTCGCGCACACCGGCCGGGTGATCAGCGCGGCCGCGGCGATCATGGTCTGTGTCTTCCTGTCATTCGTGCTCGGCGACGACGCGCCGTCAAGGAGTTCGGCCTCGCGCTCGCCACCGCGGTGCTCCTCGATGCCCTGGTCGTCAGCTGCGTGCTGCTCCCGGCAGTGCTCGAGATCCTCGGGCCGGTCACGTGGCGGCTCCCGCGCTTGGCTGGACGCCCATCCTGCCGCGAATCCGGATCGAGGGCCACGCGGCCGAGACCGAGGCCCTGGCCAGTCAGTTGGACAGCGACGACTCGCAGGCGCCCACGCCGGAGTCGAGCCCGCGCCTGAGCGGGTAGCAATGAGAACGCCGCGGCTCCGGCTGGAGCCGTGGGACCACGCCCACGCCGATATGCTGGCCCGCCTCGGCGCGATCCCCTCCGTCGTCCGCTACGTCGGATCCGGCGAGATCTGGTCGGGGGAGAAGTGCAGGCGAGTCCACGACAGACAGGTCGAGCACTGGCGCCGGCACGGCTTCGGTTGGCGGGCCGCCGTCGAGAAGGCGAGCGGCCGCCGGGTCGGGTTGATCGCTCTGAACCTCCTCGGCGACGGAACCGCGGGCCTGGATCCCGGCGAGTACGAGATCGGCTGGTGGCTGCACCCTTCCGACCATGGCCGCGGCTTCGCCCGCGAGGGCGCGCGAGCGCTCCGCGACGAAGCCCGGGACCGGCTCGGCGCGCCGAGTGTGGTGGCGCGGATCCAGCCGTCGAATGGACCCTCGATCGCCGTCGCCACCGCGATCGGCTTGAGCCTCGATTTCCGCACCACCGGCGCGTCGGGCGAGCCCGTGGCCGTCTACCGAGGCGTTCTTCACAACATCTCAGACTCCGGTTAACCACGCGACATCGCCGGCGGTCATCCTGATCGCATGCACCCCGGCTACTGCCCGGCTACTGCCCCCAGTGCGGAGAGCGAGTGACCCCGATACCGCTGCTGCTTGACAAGGCCGGTACCGCCAAGCACGGTCACGCCGCTGCCGACGAGGAGAAGAAGGGTTGCGAGCACCACCTGCCAGAGGCGTTGCCGCCACGCTCCGCCCTACGATCAGTGCTGCGACAGCCATCCCCGTCGGTCCGCGACGGTCCTGTGCACCTGATCTGTTCCGGGCTTGCGCTCATTGCCATCCGCGGGGTTATGCCCGCATCGGGAGCCCGGGATCGTCCAAAAAGGTTGAAAACTGCACGAGCCGTCGCGGATCACTCGCCGGGCAGTTGATGGGCCATCGCCTGCTGGTCGAGGGCGAGGATCTGAGCGTATGCCAGGGTGGCCTTGTTGAAGTCGGCTTGGGCTGCGGCGAGCGACTGGCCGCCTTCGCCTTCAGGGCGGCGATCTCCTCCTCAGTCGCGACACGTGCGCCTGACCGGTGCCCTCCGCCACGACAGGCGTGAATTGACCGCGGGTGCCCGAGACATTGTGATGAGCCGTCGAGCTCTCAGGCGAGCGCGCTACCTTCCGGGGCGTGAGTTGAAGGCCTTCGTCCGCATCCGCTTAGCGGACGCTCGGAGCGCACGTTGAGGGTGTCCGCTGCCCGAGTGGGGTCGGCGACGCGCGGCCGTCTCATAGCCCAACGCTCGCCGGACGGTGGACTGCAGACCAGTCCGGGTCGCCGCGGCCATCCCCGGCGGTCGCAGCTGTTCGCCGTTTAACTGTGCGTGTGCGGTGCATGCCGATGGCGGTGACAACCGGCGACTCCGCGGTCCCAGTTCCTGATCTCCTGGGTGATGTCGTGGGCGAGCTCAGGCGGCGTCTCACGTCCGGAGTTATGGTCAAGGTCTGCGTAGGGATGTTGGTTGATGGCGCTTCCCGTCCGCGTGTACCAGCTGTAGGCGACGACGAAGAAGCCGACAACGAGGACGCTGGCAAAGATCAGGGTTCCGCCAGCCAAAACAAATGCGAAGGGGACCGTCATCACAGCTTGCATTGCGAACTCCTTTCCCGCCGACGGTACGCGCGAGGCGGAGGCCTGGCATCCGACCCCAGCCGTGGCGCGCCTCAGTACAAGGCCGAAGAATTGCTGCGGGGGACTTCCGTGCGCGACGACCTGGCCTGCGGTCGCCAAGCGGTACTGCAACCGTTTCCGCTCGCGATCCACCACCGCACCCTGGCGCCAGCGGCCGGGCCAGACGCGATCAACAGCGCCGACCTGACGGCACTCGTCGCACATAGGGTGTCCGCAGACTTTCGCACTTCCTGGGGCTATACGATCAGCTCGCCGGAGACCCGCGCCAACATATATCCGGGGCTCGGCTCCGAAAACGTTATGCGGGCCCTGGTCCTCGTCACAAGCGCGCATCTCGGCGCTCGGCCCGAGTCCGGTTTGGCCGGCGGATCGAGCAGCCCGCGGCGCCCGGTGCTAACCGGCTTCGTGCGAGCGGCCAGCAGCCGAGCCGAGCTCGGCGTTGGTGCCGGCGCTCGTGAACTTGCAGAGAAGCAGCCACCAAGCCGCCGTGACCGCTTCAGGCGTCACCGAGACACGCGCGTAGATCACCCTGCGCGACTGCATTTGGGGCCAAGGGAGCAGGTCCGCCGCGGCGGTGCCGGAAGCCCCGTCAGCCAAATCGGAGCGCCGCGTTCTTAACCCTCGCACGATCGTGTTCTCGCCGACGCCGAACGGGCGAGCGCTCATAGGCGACAACGGAACGTTCGGGCCCAGCCGGGTGGCGGCCCTCCGCCAGCAAACGCTCGAACCGGGACGCATTGACCGCGTATCGCGGTCATGGCCCGAGACCACAAACGAGTCGGCGCCTCTGCTCGCGAGCAGGTCAGCTTTGCCAGTCATCGGTTGTCTCCTGTTCAGCGGGGGAGGCGGCCGTCGGGAGTTGTCGCGTGCCTGGCGCTTCTTTTCCTGTCGCGCTGCGGCGATCGACAGCTGTTCGGTCTCGATCACACGCGTATGGGCAAGCCAGTCCGGGAATCCCAGGCGCTTGAGCGGGATCGGCAAGTAGCCCCACGGCAACGGCACCATCGCGAGGTTCATCGCGATCCAGCGCACCAGCGCCCGGACGGGTTTGACCTTGCCCCCGCTGGGGGTCACCAACCGAACCTGCAACAGTCGGGAACCTATGGTCTGGCCCGTTATCGACCAGAACGCGACGAAGTAGGCGGCGGTCCAGAGGACGTAGACGCCGCCCGCGATCGCAACGAAGAGTGGCTTCAGATTCTTCGTGATCGGAAAGATGGACACGATAAGCTCGACACCGAGCCCGGCGATGATCGCCACCAGGTTGATGAGCAGGACGTCCACGCACCAGGAGATCGCGCGTGTGACGAGCCCGACGTAAGGCAGGTTCTCCTCGAGGGTGGGTTTGAGCGTTGTGTCGCTCTGAGGCGACTCGGCCGTGGTGCTCATCGAGTGTGTTTGTCGGGATTTGCCGGGGGTCGGCTGGTCAGGCGACGAGCGGCTCGCTCCAGCCGGTCGTCGGACTGCCGCGCGCGCCGCCTCAGGGGCGCGATCAGTTGATCGGGGATCAACCTAGGGGTCGCCACATTCACCAGCCAGGAGGCCAGGCGTGTCATGAGACCGGCGTGACGCGTGTTCTTCGCGGGCGTGCCCCGGAGCGGCGTGCTGCCGTTAGGAGACGCGGGTGGGCTGCTCATCTTCGCCACCGGGCTCCTGATCTTCACCGCCTTGCGTCGGGGTCTGTCGCGACCCCGTCCGGTCGCGCCGCATCAGGTGATCAGCGACGCGCTCGAGCCGGCGGTCACCCTTGCGTGAGCGCTCCCTCATCGCGTCGCCGAGCTGATCAGCGAACCCGAGACCCTGCTGCGAAACAGCTGCCCTCACCGCTGGGCTCGACGCGATCTCGTCGACGAGCCGCCACAACCCGTCGCTGGCCAACAGCCGATCGACGACCCTGTCGAACAGGCCGCTGTCGAAGAACGTGTCGATCAGTTGCGTCGCGCCCTCGCTCCTGATCACTTGCGCGACGATCGCCTGCAAGCGGGCGCTGTCGAGCAACCGTTCGAGCTCGCCGCTCTCGAGCAGGCGGTCTACCGCGCGCTGCTCCAGGCTGATCCCCGCCTCGGCGGCGGCGCCGACGGCACCGGTGAGCGGTCTCAGCGTGGCGGCGGCGGCGCGACCACCGATGTCCGCGAGCGGCTTGAGAGGCCGCGATCGGGAGTTCCGTGTGTGGTCGTTGGCCATGCGGATCATCGCGAATCTTCGCAGGACGAGACCCCGCTGCGTTCACCCGAATCGGACGATGCGACGATCCGGCCGGGCAGTCCGTCATCTGTCGCGGTCTGACGGTAGGCCGGATTGGCTGGATCGTCGCCGTTTGACCCGCGGCAGGACGCCCAGGCCCGGCGGGAGCCCCCACTGTGAGCAGCGACCTCGTCCGCGTGTTCTGCTGTCCGTCGTCGTGATGTTCAACCCGACCTTGCTCGCGGCGGTCACGCTGATGCCGCTCCAGCTGGTATGCGATTAGCTGGAGGCACGAGCGTGAGGCCGCGCCGCTGGAGTCTGCCCGCGTCGCGCTGCGACTTGAGCAGCCGCCAAATTTGCGCGTCCGGCTGCGTCAGCCGACAGGATCGCTGTCGGGCTTGCTCCGGCGCGGGCGCCGCGACGGGTTTGGCGCTATGGAGGACCGGCTGGCTGAGGGTCGAAGCTAGTCGGCACCCCCGCGTAGCGGGGTTGATGTTCGCGTCGAAGATTGCAGCTTCGGCGCGAGCCACATCTACGAGGAGGTACCGACATGCCTGACGGTATCCGTTGGGTCGGTCCGGAGGAGCACGCGCGCGAGTCGACGCTCGCGATCTTTGACCAGGCCACGGGCGAGGTGACCACGAAGCGGGTGGTCGGCCGCCAGCACGAGCTGCTCCCCTGGCTGCGCGGCGTCAGCGCTCGGCGCGGATGGTGTACGAGGCGGGCCCGACCGGCTACGGGCTGGCGCGTCGCGCGCGAGCGGAGGGGATCGAGCTCGACGTGTGTGCGCCGGGGAAGACCGAGCGTCCGCCGGCGGACCGGGTGAAGACGGACAAGCGTGACGCGATCCGCCTGGCTCGCTTGTTGGTGGGCGTTGAGCTGACGCTGGTCACGATACCGTCGCTCTAGCGTGAGCAGCTGCGCGATCTGGTGCGCTGCCGCGAGGACATTCGCCTGGATCTGATGCGCGCCCGGCATCGGATCGGGAAATTCCTGTTGGGTCGCGAGATCCACTCGTAGGGGCGGGGTGAGACGTGGTCGCGCAAGCACCGCTCGTGGCTGCCCTCGGTGCGGTTCTCAGACCATGCCTCCCAGGCGACACTGGCCGACTACCTGCACGCTCAGGATGTGTTGATCGCACGGCGCGACCAGCGCGAGTGGGAGCGCTTCGATCACCCGGACCAGCTCGCCTCCTACCTCGGGATCGTCCCGAGCGAGCACACCACCGGTCAGCAGCGGCGGCTCGGGTCGATCACCAAGGCCGGCTCCACGCACGCCCGCCGGCTGCTAGTCGAGGCGGAATACCACTACCGCCGCGGACCGGTCGTCGGTGAAGCCCTCGAGCACCGCCAGCGCGGGCACCCACCAGAGATGATCCACATCTCCTGGCGCACTCAGCGCCGGCTCAACGCCCGCTGGGGCCAGCTCAAAGACACCCGCCGCAAACCCGACGGGATCGTCGCGGTCGCGATCGCCCGCGAACTCACCGCCTACTGCTGGGCAGATCGCCACCTGGACCCCTCATCCCGACCTGACTTAGGATCGTGTGCGCCAGCACGCTCGGCGCGGCGCTCCGGCAAGCGGAGCACGGCGTGCACGCCCACGCCAGCCCTCCGTGGCGAACGCTCACTCGTGCAGACGCTCGGCGCCCTCGCCGAGCGGGTTGTCGAGGCTCTGGTTCGGACCGGCGACGAAGCCGTCCAGTGAGATTGAGATGTGGCATCTGAGTTTGCTCATGTCAGTAGGACCCGCGGAGACCGCCCGGATCATCGCCTCGCCGACGGCAGCGGCGCGACGTGGGCGGCCGCCCAGCAGGAGTCGGCCGTGTGGCAGCCCTCAAGCCGCGCCAGGTCGGCATGCAGCGCCGCCAGCCGGTCGGGGGCCAGGCCCGGCGCGACGTTGCGCAGCTCGTAGGGGTCCCGGCGCAGCTCGTAGAACTCGCGCTCGCCGTCGATGTACTCGACGTACAGGTAGCGGTTGGTCCGCATCGCCTCATACGTGGTCGGGTTCCCGCTGGCCCGGCTCTGGCGATCGGGGTCGCGCGGGTCGATTGTGGGACCCTGGTGCTCGATCAGCGCGGCGTCGCGCCAGTCCACAGGGCGCTCGCCGCGCAGCAGCGACAGCAGGCTGTGTCCGTCGTCGGCGGGCATCGGCGCGCCGGCGATCGCCGCAAACGTCTTCGCCAGATCGATGTTCTGGGCGAACGCGCGCGTCCGACGGTCGATCGGCACCCCGGGGCCGACGACCACCAGCGGGACGTGGATGTCGGTGTCGAACGCCGTCAGCTTGCCCGGCGTCAGGCGGTACTCGCCCGTGTGCAGGCCGTTGTCGGAGCTGAACACGAAATAGGTATCGCCGGTCAGGCCCCGCCGGTCGAGCGTGAGCTCGATCTTGCGGATCATCGCGTCGATCGCCTGCACCGACTGCGCCCGCCGGCGGAACGCCCGGTTGATCTCGCGCAGCTTGTGCCGGTCCAGCGGCGGGTGGCCCGCCAGCCACTGCGGCGGGTTGGTGGGGAGCGCGTCGAAATTCGGCGGCCGCGGCGCCCCCAGACCGGGAAAGTCGTGCCGGTCGCGCGGCGCGGGCGTGTAGGGCCGGTGGGGCGCGAACGTGGCCAGCTCGAGGAAAAACGGCTTGTGCGTGGTGGCCGCGGCATTGATGAACCGGACCCCCTTGCGCGCGATCACGTCGGTGAGGTAGTCGCGCGGCCGGTGTCCGAACCGGTGGATCCGGCCGTTCTCGTTCATCGGATAGTCAAACTCGGGATACCCGAACCCGGCGACGTCCCACTGGTTCCATCCGGGCGGCACGTACGTGCGTGGCACCGCCGACTGGCCCGACTCGAGGTAGCCGTTGAGGTACTTGCCCATCAGCGCGGTCCGATAGCCAGCGCGCTGCAGGGACACGTTGAAGCTGCGGTCCTGCTCACCGTGCGCGTAGAACGCGCCGAACCCGCCTTGGGGTCCGACGTTGTCGAACACGCCGGTGTCGTGCGGGAAGTCGCCGGTGAAGATCGAGGCTCGCGACGGGCAGCAGAGCGAGTCCGAGACGAAGTAGTCGCCAAACGTCAGCCCGCGCGTCTCCAGCGCTTGGACCTGCGGCATGTACGGGAGCAGGTCCAGCGACAGGTCGTCGGTCAGCACGAACACGATGTTCGGATGCGCGGCGCGCGCCGGGTTCGAGGCGGGCGGAGCCTGCCCCGAGCCGGTCGAGACGGGGCGGCTCGCGGTCGAGGAGGAGCTGGACGGGCCGCTGCTCGTCGAGGACGATGGGTGGTGCGACCCGCCCGAGCCGCAGCCTGCGATGAGCGCGAGCAAACCCACGACGAGGGCCACGACGAGCGTCCTGCGCGGGGCCGGACCTGGCATCGGCGCCGATCGTAGCCGCGCCGGGCTCAACGGGCTGCCCTGCGCCGCGGGTCCTAGGACCAATTGCCCGTGGTGATCGGCGCGGTGCGCGCCTACTCTCGCTGTACACAGCGACTTATGGAGACGAGGCGATGAGCACTGACAAGATCGCGGCCCTCGGGGTCACCGGCGACGACGTGGTGCGCGTCGAGCTCAACGGACACGGAACCGCGCGCGCCCGCGCGCTGATCTCGGGGATCGGGGCGCAGCGCCTGGCGATCGACCCCCAGGACCCGGCACGGATCTACGTGGGCACGTTCGACGACGGGCTGTACGTGAGCCACGACGGCGGGCGGACCTGGCGAACCCGCGGCGAGGGCGAGGGCCTCGCCGACCGGCGGGTGATGTCGGTCGCGGTGTCACCGTCCCACCAGGTGTCGGGAACCTCGGTTGTCTACGCGGGCACCGAGCCCAGCAACCTCTACCGGTCGACGGACGGCGGCGAGCGCTGGGAGGCGCTGCCGGCGCTGCGCGACATCCCCAGCGAGCCGCAGTGGTCGTTCCCGCCCCGGCCCTGGACGCACCATGTCAGCACGATCGCGCTGCACCCGACTGACCTGAGCTGGCTCGCCGTCGGGATCGAGCTGGGCGGCGTGATGCGCTCCGACGACGGCGGCGCCTCCTGGTTTGACCACAACCCCGAGGCCCACAGCGACGCCCACCAGCTGCTCACGCACCCGCTCGCGCCGGGCCGGCTGTACGAGGCCGCCGGGCAGGGGATCGCGCGCTCGGAGAACCTCGGCGACAGCTGGAGCCGGCCCGAGGACGGGCTGGACCGTCGCTACGCCTGGGCCGAGGCGATCGATCCGGCCGACCCGGACCTCTGGTACGTGTCGGTCAGCCGCGGTCCGTTCGCCGCCCACGGCGGCGGCGATGGCCAGGCGCACCTGTGGCGCTCGCGCGGCGACGGCTGGGTGCCCGTCGACACCTGGGGTGACACGGCCCAGCTGCGCCGAATGCCCTACGCGCTGGCGACCGTGCCGGGTCAGCCGGGCAAGCTGCTCGCGGGCCTGCGAGGCGGGACGCTGATGCTCAGCGACGATGCTGGCGACAGCTGGTCGCGCGTCGACGCCGAGCTCGACGACGTGATCGGGCTGCAGGCGATCTCAGCCTGACAGCGCCACCAGCAACGCCGACCCGTTCGGCGACCCCAGGCCGGTGCACGCGTCCCACCCCGCCTGAGCAGAGTACGCGCCGTTGTCGCCGGTGACGATGTCGTGAAACCGGCGGGCTGCGGAGCCATACAGCCGCGGCTGTGCGAACCCGAGCGGCGCCCCCAGTGACTCGTTCAGGAGCGCGATCAGCGCGGCCCACAGGGCGCGACCGCGCTGGTGCCGCCGATCGCTGATCGCTGCCGTCCACGCGGACGTGTAGCCGGTCTGGGGGTCGGCGTCGCCGGCCACGTCGGGGACCCCCCTCCCGGGTGGTCGGTGTCGACGTCGGCGGGACGCCGGCGGCGATCTGGTAGCTCGGCGCGCGCGAAGTCGGTGCTGACGCCTCCCCCCGTGGCGCCGTCGCCGGGTCGTTCCACACGGTCTCGCCCGTGATCTGGCCGCCCGTCGCCTGCAGCGCGGTGCCGCCGCAGGCGAGCGCGTGCGGGCCGAGGCGGGAAAGTCGACGTGCTGCTGTCCGTCGGCGACGCCGTCGGTGGAGCCGTCGTCGCCCGCCGCCGACGCTGACCGTGACCCCGAGCCCGCCGCGGCGTCGGTGAGGATCTGCTCCATCTGCGTCCCGGGCCTGCGCGGTCCAGGTGTCCTCGGGTCCGCCCCAGCTGATCGAGATCGACCGACGGCCGTGGTCGTGTCGTGGACGGCGGTGGTGACGGCGTCGATGAAGCCGGCGTCGGTGTTGGGCGCGAAGTAGACGGCGATGCTGGCGCCCGGCGCGATCGCGCCGACCACCTCGATGTCGAGCATCACCTCGCCGTCGGCGTCGGCGTCGGGCCGGGCGAGTTGGTCGCCGCCGTCGACGCCGACCGCGATCACGTTGGGCGTCGCGAGCCCGAGCCCCTGAAGTACGTCGTCAGGTCGGCGGTGTAAAGCCGCCGCCGAGCTCGATGATCCCGACGGTCTCTCCTTCGCCGGTGGCCTGCGCCGGGAAGCTGTAGGCCTGGCCCACCTCCACCGGGGTGTACGTCCGGGTCGCGTGCGGCGCGAAGCGGATCCGCGGCTGCGCCTGGGGGCGGTTGTCGATCCCGAGCACGCTGGTGATGACCCCGTCGAGCTCCGCCGGCACGGTCAGCGGGCCCTGCCGCCCTCGGTACCGGGCGCCCGAGGGAGGCTCGAACATCCCCTCCAGCTGCGCCCCGAACGCGGCGCCGATCGCGTCGACGCTGCCCCGCAGGCGGATCGCCCTGCGCGGGCGCTCCGCCGAGACGACCTCGAGTCCGTGCTCAGCGGCGAACTCGGAGACCGCGCGGAGGTCGTCGTCCTCGGCGCGGGGGCCGCGGACGTAGACGGTGACCTCGATCTCCTCCGAGCCGTCGACGTCGCCCACCCGCGGGTGGGTGGACTCGAGCCGTCGCTCGCTGCCTGGGACTGTCTTGCGGTCTGCCAACGGATCGTCTCCTTGAAGGTTCCGGTCCCTCCATACCACCTTCGCCGACGCAGGTAAACATGACCGCGCGGGCGGGCGAACGCGCGGGCATTTGGTTATGTTGATCCGAGCGATGACGCGACGCGAGATCCACTCCTGGCTGATGGACATGGACGGCGTGCTGGTCCACGAGGAGCACCCGATCCCGGGCGCCGATCGAGTTCATCGCCCGGCTGCGCGAGCTCGGGCATCCCGTTCCTGGTGCTGACCAACAACTCGATCTACACGCCCCGCGACCTCGCGCGCCCGGCTGCGCTCCAGCGGACTCGACGTCCCCGAGGACGGCGATCTGGACCTCGGCACTCGCCACCGCGCGGTTCCTCGACGATCAGCGCCCCGGCGGATCGGCGTTCGTGATCGGCGAGGCGGGCCTGACCACCGCGCTGCACGAGGCCGGCTACACGCTCACCGACGATCGCCCGGACTACGTCGTGCTGGGCGAGACGCGCACCTACAGCTTCGAACGGATCACGACCGGCGATCCGCCTGATCGACGCGGGCGCGCGGTTCATCGCCACCAACCCCGACGCGACCGGCCCGGCGCCGACGGGCCGCTGCCCGCGACCGGCTCGGTCGCCGCGCTGATCAGCCGGGCGACCGGGCGTCGAGCCGTACTTCGTCGGCAAACCCAACCCGCTGATGATGCGCTCGGCGCTCAACGCGATCGACGCGCACTCCGAGACCACGGTGATGATCGGCGACCGCATGGACACCGACGTCGTCGCCGGACTGGAGGCGGGTATGGAGACGATCCTCGTCCTGACCGGCCTGACCACGCTCGAGGACGCCGAGCGTCACCCGTACCGCGCCTCCAGGATCATCGACTCGGTCGCCGACCTCGTCGACGAGATCGGCGCACCGCCGCCGGGCTAGTGCCGGTCGGCTGAGTCCGCTCGATCTCGGGGCGGCGATGGATTTCCCGGCCGGCTCGTCTCTATAGGGGAAAACCCCAAGGAGGCTTGGCACGATGGGCAACAACAGCTACACCACCGCGTTCACGGTCGATCAGTCCCCCGAGCGTGTTTGAGGCCATCAACAACGTCCGGGGATGGTGGTGGGAGAACTCGCAGCGACACCGACAGCTCAGCGCCGATGTTCGTACCGCGACGGTGACGTCCGGACGGGCGCGGCAGGAGTGACCGGCGAGAACCGGTCCGCCGCAAGCGGGTCGCCCGGCAGCGTCGCTCGAGGCGGCTATCTCGAGCTCGGCGAGTCAGACGCAGTTCACGGACGGTCCGACATCGTGTTCGACATCGGCGACCGAGGCGGTCGTCCACGGCGGCGGCGTGAGCCCGACGGCGGCATCTGCTGCTCAGCGGCGATCGGGTCGCGCCGGGGAGGTGCTGACGGCGCGTCGGCGACACGCTGAGGGCGTTACCGGTTGTGATCAACGGCCCAGCTCAGCGCCGGCTGATCACCGCGGCGAGACCTCGGCGATCGCCGTTCGCAGCGTTCGCGACTGAGCGCCTCATGCTCGTGATCCCGGCCGCCCCAGCGGGACCCGCGGCTGGTCAGGCTGCACCGGGACCGCTGGTCGGGCGACCCGGCCGACGGCGGCTGGGCCATGGAGGTGATCGGCGATCTCCGAGCTGCAGGCGAGGTGGCCGCTCAGGTGCTCAGCTGGTGCCGGCAGGCGTCCGCGGCCAGCGCCGATCGCGCGCCCCGCGTCGCCACCCGCGTCGCCGAGACGCCGACGACCCTCGGGCGGCGCGATCGTGCTCAACGTCCCACTCGAGGCCTTCGCGGGTGAGCGTGCGGACGTTGATCACGTCCCACGTGGCGAACGTCCCACGGTGGCGCCCAGAACGCTCGAGTGGGACGTTATGCACGCGGCTTCGCCCGCCATCTGCGCAGCGGGCCTACCACTAGAGCACCAGGCGAGCCAGCGCCGTGCTGGCCGCCGCGATCACGATCACCGCGGTCATCGGCAGCCTGGCGAAGATCGCCCCGCACGCCGCGAGCAGGCCGACCACCCGCTCGTCGACGGTCACCCCCGACGGCGTACGGCTGAACGTCTCGTACACGACCAGCGCGCTGACGATCGCGGGCGCGACCAAGGAGACCACCGACATCGCCCGCTCCGGCGGTCGACGCCCACCCAGCGCCATCGGGCCGGTCCCCTTCAGCAGCAGCGTCGTGATGATCAGGGCGACCAGTACCCCGACCGAGGTCGCGGTCGCGATCACCGGCGACGCAACCCCCACAGGGAGGCCAGCGCGCCCGCGATCAGCGGGACGCCGGCCGGGGCGAAGGTCATGAACACCAGCGTCACGGCGGCCGCCAGCCCGGCCACCACCCGCCGGTCGCGATCCCCGAGCTCCCCGGCGAGCAGCACCAGGAAGAACGCCGGGAAGACCGCGTCGATTCCGAATGCGTCGGGGTTCGAGATCACGCCGCCGAGCGCCACCCCCGCGACGGTCCCCAGCCCCCAGGCGATGTACTGCATCAACGACGTGCCGAACAGGATCGAGAGGTCGAACGTCCCGTCGCGGCGGTTGGCCAGGACGAACGACGCGTCGACGACCGCCTGGGATTCGGCGAATCGCCGCCACCGAGGTCCGCGCAGCGACGGCGCCAGCGCGAGGCTCATCGCCACGAACCGGGTGTTCATCAGCGATCCGGCGATCACCGCGGCGACCGCGGTACCGCCGCCCTGCAGGACGCTCAGCGCCGCGAACTGCGCGCCGCCGCCGAACACCAGCACCGACATCAGCACCGACACGACGGACCCGATCACCGGCTGGGCCAGAACCCCGAACGAGAGCCCGATCACGAACGTCGGCACCACGACGGGCAGCCCGATTCGCAGCCCCGTCCGGAAGCTGGTTTGCTCCATGCGCTAGACCTTACCTGATGAGCACGTCAACCGGTAAGGCGCCGTGGACCGCCGCTGACACGCCGCTGCGCGGCGGCGCGCTGTGCCTGGACTACGCCAACACGGTGGACCGCGAGGCCGACGACGAGCCCTGGCAGCCGGAGACCACCGACGTCCTCACCACCCGCGACAGCCTGGGGACCTGGGCCGCACGGATGGGGATCCCGGCCCCAAGGCGACCGCCCGCCGGCGAGCTGCGCGAAGCTCGGCGCCTCCGCGACGCGGTCTACCGCGCGTTCTCAGCGATCTCCCGGGGGCGCCCCCGAGCCGAGACGATCTCGAGACGATCCGGCGGACCTATGCCGCCGGTGTCCGGGCCGGCGTGCTCGTGCCGGGCGCCGACGGCTGGTCGTGGTCGTGGCCCGCGGAGGAGCCGCGCGCGGTCAGGTTCGCGGTCGCCGCCGACGCGGTCGCTGCTCCGGGACCCCGAGCGGCTGACGCGGGTCAGCCGCTGCCCGGGAGCCCACTGCGGATGGCTGTTCGTGAACGCCAGCGGCCGCAGGCGCTGGTGTGCGATGAGCGCCTGCGGCAGCCGTGAGAAGTCGCGGCGCGCCTACCGCCGCCGGACCGAACGGTGAGGTAGGTCCAGCAGGCGCTAGAGCCGGATGTCGGTCTGCCGCGCTCGATCCGCGCGGTCGAGACGTGGCCGGTGGCGGTCTGGGTGAACGTACCCGGACGCCGCCGCTGCCGCCGATGGAGTCGACCTGGCGGTCCAGCCGGGAGACACCTGGAGGTCGTAGACGACAGGTCGCCGCCGCGGTCGACGACCCGCAGACAGCCCGCGTCGCCGATCTGGTTGGAGACACCAGGCCGCCATCGGGCAGGAACCCGTCGAGGCTGAAGTCGCACTGGACGGCGTCGGGCGCCGGTTGGGTGGGAACGGGGGGCGTGCCACCGCCACCTCCCCCTCCCCACCGCCGCCGTGGCTGGCGAGCGCGGCGGAGGGCATGGCGAGCGCGCCGGCGGCGAGCGCGGCGGTGACCGAGGCGAGGCGGCGTGAGGCCATGACCGTGACTCCTGACAGACGAGGGAAAGCGAGTCCGGACACGATGCGCGTCGCACCCACGACGCGCAATTGGACATTGGTCCTAGGACACACCGCCGGTGTGCGACGCGGGCTTTCGGGTAGGGATGCGTGAGATGACCGAGCGCAGCAAGAGCAACCCCGAGACCGCGGAGGTCGTGGTCGTGACCGGCGCGTCGGGCGGCGTGGGCCGCGCGATCGCGCATGCGTTCGCGCGCCGCGGCGCCCACCTCGGGCTGCTGGCCCGCGGCGAGCCCGCCCTCCAGGACGTGCGCCGAGAGGTCGAGGAGCTCGGAGGCCAGGCGCTGGTGGTGCCCACCGACGTCGCCGACGCCGACGCCGTCGAGGCCGCCGCCGAGCGGGTCGAGGCTCACTTCGGGCCGATCGACACCTGGGTCAACGACGCGATGGCCACGGTGTTCGCCCGGTTCGTGGACGTCTCGCCCGAGGAGTACAAGCGCGCCACCGAGGTCACCTACCTCGGCACCGTGTACGGGACGATGTCCGCCCTGCGGCGGATGACCGCGCGCGATCGCGGGACGATCGTGCAGGTGGGATCGGCGCTGTCGTATCGCTCGATCCCGCTGCAGTCGGCCTATTGCGGGGCCAAGTTCGCGATCCGGGGCTTCACCGACTCGATCCGGACCGAGCTGCGCCACGACCAGAGCCAGGTGTACATCACGATGGTGCAGCTGCCGGGCGTCAACACCACCCAGTTCAACTGGTGTCGCTCCAAGCTCCCCAACCACCCGCAGCCGGTCCCGCCGATCTACCAGCCCGAGATCCCCGCCGAGGCCGTGTACTGGGTGGCGCACCACCGCCGGCGCGAGCTGAAGGTCGGCTACAGCGCGATGGAGGCGATCCTCGGCAGCAAGCTCGCGCCGAGCGTCGCCGACTGGTACCTGGCCCGGACCGGGTTCTCCGGGCAGCAGGTCAAGGACATGCCGGCCGCGCCCGATCGCCGCGACAACCTGTTCGAGCCGCTGCCCGAGATGGCCGCCACGCACGGAATCTTCGACGACCAGGCCAAGTCCCGCAGCCCGCAGCTGTGGGCCAACGAGCGCCGCTCGCTGCTCGCGGGCGTCGCGCTCGCGGCCGTCGCCGCGACGGCCGCCGGCGTCGCCGCCGTCCGACGGTGAGCGGCGTCGGCGTACCGCACGTCCTCCGCGAGTACGCCCTGATCGCCGACGGCGAGCGCGGCGCCGTGATCGGGCCGCGCGGAGACTACGCGTGGCTGTGCTTCCCGCGCTGGGACTCAGACGCGTGCTTTGCCGCGTTGATCGGAGGTCAGGGGACGTACGCGGTGACCCCGGTATCGCGGTTCGTATGGGGCGGCTACTACGAGCACGGCCTGATCTGGCGCAACCGTTGGATCACCGACGACGGGGTCGTCGAGTGCCGCGAGGCACTGGCGCTGCCGGCGGCTCCGGGCCGGGCGGTGGTGCTGCGGCGGATCCTGGCCCGCGAAGGTCGGGCCCGGGTCCGCGTGTCGCTCGACCTCCGCGGCGAGTTCGGGGCGCGGCGGGCCAAGCGCCGCCAGCTGCGCGACGACGGGACCTGGACGTGCCGGATCGGCGACATGCGGATGACCTGGGCGGGCGCCGCCGACGCCCGGCCGATGACCGACGGCGCGGGCGGACGGCCGCTGACGATGGAGCTAGAGCTCGAGCAGGGCACGGCCCACGACCTCGTGCTGGTACTCGACGCCGGGGCCGCGGACGATCCGCCGCCGGACCCCGACCGCGCCTGGAGCGCGACCGAGACCGGGTGGACCGAGCGCCTTCCCGAGCTGCAATCCGCCACGGCGCCACGCGACGCCCGCCACTCCTACGCGGTGCTCAGCGGACTGACGAGCAGCGCCGGCGGGATGGTTGCGGCGGCCACGATGGCGCTCCCCGAGCGCGCCCGCCAGGGACGCAACTACGACTATCGCTACGCGTGGATCCGCGATCAGTGCTTCGCCGGACAGGCGATCGCCAAGGCGGGACCGATGCCGCTGATGGACGACGCCGTGCGGTTCGTCGTCGAGCGGCTGCTGGCCGACGGGCCCGCGCTCGTGCCCGCCTATACGGTCACCGGAGACCCGGTGCCCGACGAGCGGTCGCTCGGCCTGCCGGGTTACCCGGGCGGCGGCGACGTGACCGGCAACTGGGTAAACCGGCAGTTCCAGCTCGACGCGTTCGGCGAATCGCTGCTGCTGCTCGCCGCGGCCGCCGCGCACGACCATCTCGACGCCGACGGGTGGCGGGCGGCGCAGGCCGCGGCCGAGGCGATCGAGGCCCGCTGGCGGGAGCCCGACTCGGGGATCTGGGAGCTCGAGCCCGACGCGTGGACCCACAGCCGCCTGGTGTGCGCCGCCGGCTTGCGCAAGATCGCCCGGCATCAACCGGGCGAGCGCGCCGCCCGGTGGGTCTCGCTCGCAGACGCGATCGTCGCCGACACCGCTGAGCACGCGTTGCACCCCGGCGGCCACTGGCAGCGATCGCCGACCGACTCCCGGATCGACGCGGCGCTGCTGCTGCCGGCGATCCGCGGCGGCCTGCCCGCCGAGGACCCGCGCTCGATCGCGACG
Organism: uncultured Solirubrobacterales bacterium; assembly: GCA_963831845.1. Lineage (GTDB taxonomy): Bacteria > Actinomycetota > Thermoleophilia > Solirubrobacterales > Solirubrobacteraceae > Palsa-465. Next base: position 157,588 of record CAWHRT010000026.1, read on the forward strand.
CTCGAGACGGTGGCCCGCGAGCTGACCGACGACGGGTTCTGCTACCGCTACCGGCCCGACGAGCGCCCGCTGGGCGAGTCCGAGGGGGCATTCGTGATGTGTGGGTTCCTGATGGCGCTCGCGTACGCGCAGCAGGGCGACCAGGTCCGCGCGGCGCGCTGGTTTGAGCGAAACCGAGCCGCGTGCGGGACCGCCGGGCTGCTGTCGGAGGAGTTCGACGTCGCTCAGCGCCAGATGCGCGGCAACCTGCCCCAGGCGTTCGTGCACGCGCTGCTGCTGGAGTGCGCGGTCACCGAGCCCGCGGGAACCTAGCCGCGCGGCGCGCCGTGTGGCGGCTCCGTGATGAAAAAGGTCTCAATAGCAGACCTTTTTCATCACAGGCCCACTCCAAGAGGCTCAGATCACCGGCATCGAGCGGTTGATCCCCACGTCGCTGCCGAGCGCCTCCAGCCAGCCCGCGCGCACCGAGGCCAGCAACTGCTCGCCCAGCGAGAACGCCTCGTCGTGGCGGCTCAGCACGCTCTTGGCGGTCTCGCGGATTTCGGCCAGGATCGCCGGCTCGTCGACCCCGGTCACGTGTCCGTCCCGCACGACCCAGCGCCCGCCGATCATCGTCGAGTGCACGGCCGACGTCGTCGATCCGAAGACGACGTGGTGCAGCGCGTTCGACATCGGCGTGAACACCCGGCTGTCCAGGTCCAGAAGCACGAGGTCGGCGCGCCGGCCGGCCTCGATTCGCACCGAGCCCGGCGCTGTCGCCTGCGGCCTGCGCGCCGCCGGCGGTCGCCATCCGCCAGGCCTCGTCGGCTCCGAGCCAGCGCTCGTAGTCGATGTCCCACAGCTTGTGGAGCAGGCCGGCGACCTTGAGCACGGCGAACATGTCGTTGCCGTCGTTGGACGACATCCCATCGGTTCCGAGCGCCACGTTGACGCCGTGGCCGAGCAGCTCGGGGACCGGGCAGATGCCGCTACCCAGCTTCATGTTCGAGATCGGGTTGTGGACGATCGTGGTGCCGGTGTCGCGGACCAGCTCGATGTCGTGGGGCGTCAGCCAGATCCCGTGCTCGAAGTTGACGCGCGGTCCCAGGAAGCCGATCGCATGCATGTGCTCGGGCAGCGTCTTGCCGTACATCTTCTGGCCCGACAGCGCCTGCATCCGGGTCTCGAGCACGTGGATGTGGATCTGCAGGTCGAGCTCGTCGGCCAGCGAGGCGGAGCTCTGCAGGAACTCGTCGGTGCAGCGCTGGGGACCCGACGGCCCCAGGGCGATCGTGATCCCCTCGTCGGGGCGGTGATAGCGCTCTACCGCCCGGCGGGTGAACTGCTCCCACTCGGTCCACGTCGGGGGCTTCTCGCGCTCGAGCCGGTCGATCAAAGCCCGGTCGACCAGCGCCTCGTCGAGCACCACGGTCTCGTGGTAGGCGCGATCGCCCATCCCCAGCACGATCAGCGCCCGCAGCCCGAGGTCGCGGTAGGCGGAGACGACCGCGGCCAGCGACTCGTCGGTGAACCCGGCCATCTCGTAGAGGAAGTCGACCACGCAGGTCGCCCCCGAGTGGACCATGTCCAGGCCCCCGATCAGCGTCCGCAGATACGTCTCGCGCGAGCTCTGGACCGGCCCGGCCAGCGCGGGGTATGAGAACAGCATCCACGGCTCCAGCGGGAGGTTGTCCCAGCGCCCCCGGAACCAGTTCTCGTTGGAGTGGCAGTGCGCGTTGACCATCCCGGGCACGATCGCGAAGCGACTGCAGTCGACGACCTCGCCGCCGTCGGCGGCGGCTCCCCCGACGGCGGCGATCCGGCCGCCGTCGACGACCAGGTCGGTGCGTTGAAAGTCGCCGCCGCCTAGGTCGACCAGGCCGTTCTCAAGAATCACACGCGCCATTCAGCCTCCGTCCCCTCGATATCTGTGGTGCGACCCGGGCGATCAGCTCGAGCGACGATCCCGAGCCCGCTAGTTGCGAAGTTGGACTTTTCGCAGATGCTTGCAATCCGCCCGGGGTCAGCAATAACGTTCCGCACTGTATACAGTCGAGCCGAGCTGGGGAGAGGTGGATGTCCGACACAGGTGATCAGCGGGGAAGCGACCATCACGGACCCGAGCAGCTGACGCACGAGGTCGAGCAGTATTTCCACGATGATCTTGAGATTGAGCGGGAGTCGTTGCATGACTCGGTGGCTCATGATTATTCGACGAGCGATACGGGGTTGGTGCCGTTGGATAAGCGTCGTCCGATTGGGCATTTCATCGCGTTGTGGACGACGTTCGCGGCGGGCTTCTCGTTTTTGTTCGTCGGGACCGAGGTGCATGATTCGGGGTACACGTTGTTGGGGACGATCGGGGTTACGGCGTTGGGGATCGGGATCTATTTCGCCTACGCGCTGTTCGGCGCGTATCTCGGTTCGCGGACGGGGCAGACGCACTCGCTGCTGACCCGGTCGATCTTCGGCGTGACCGGCTCTTACATCGTGTCGGTGCTGGTGGTGGTGGGGGCGTTGGGCTGGGTCGGGTTCCAGGGTGGTTTGATGGTCCAGATCTGGAACGGGTTGTATGGGTGGAGCGCGGTTGAGGCGTTGACGATCATCATGTGCGGGGTGATGATCTTTAACAACCTGTTTGGGTTTACGGGGATCAGCGCGTTTGCTCGGTATGTGGTGACGCCGTTGGTGATGTTGTGGGTGATCTACATGGTCATCCGCGGGATCGTCGACCATTCGGCGCTGTTGGATAATCATCCGAAGAACACGGCGGGGTTGGCGTTTTGGCAGGTGGTCGGGGTCGTGATCGGGTTTTCGTTGTGGGGCAACGAGCCCGACATCTTTCGCTATGGCAAGCCGAAGTTCACGTGGCCGATTCCGGCGTTCGCGTTCGCGTTGGGCTTGGGGTTCATTCTGTTCGCCGTCGGCGGGTGGATGATGGCCGAGTTCGCGGGCTCGTCTGACTTCGGGGCGGTGATCAAGTACGCGACGCACTTCTCGCTGTTCGGGGCGTTCTGGCTGGCGTGGATCCTCGCGACGGTGAGCCAGTTCGCGATCAACGACGGCAACTACTACGAGGCGGTCAACGCGTTTCAGAACATCTTCGGTGGCTGGAGCAAGTGGAAGCGGCTGTACACGTGCGCGATCTGCGCCGCGATCGGCGCGCTCGCGGGATACCTCGTCAACTACCAGATCACCAACGGGTTCCTCAAGGTCGCGGCGTTCCTCGCCGTCACCGCCCCGTCGGCGACGGTGATCATGTGCGTCGACCACTTCCTGCTCCCCCGCCTGTTCGGGATCTCGCGGCCGCTGCTGAAGATCCCCGGCTGGAACGAGACGTCGCCCGGAAACTGGCCCGCGATCGTCGCGCTCGCGATCTCGGTCCTGTACGGCACCTGGGCCACCGGGATCCTCCCCGGCGAGGACGCCAACCGCTACTGGGGCCCCGCACCGCTCGAAGCCTGGGTCATGGCCGGCGTCCTCTACATCGCGTTCGTCGCGATCGCCCGCGCGGCAGCGCCCGCCTCGCTGACGCTCAAACGCGTCCTCGGGTTCTCCAAGGTCGTCATCGACGAACCGCTCCCCAGCTACGCCGATCGTCGACATGGCCACCCAAGCCGAACAAGCCGCAGGACCCGACGGCGCCTCGCCGCCGTTGACCCCGTCCCTGGCCACGGCGGACGGGTCGTAGTGATGAGCTCCGCCAGGTGAGCTTTCGGATCGCCGTCGACACCGGCGGAACCTTCAGCGACGTCGTGGTGGCGGATGCCGCCGGCGGCGAGTTGCGGGTGAGCAAGGCCCCGACAACCCCGGACCGGGTGTTCGACGGGATCTCGGAGGCGCTGGGCTACGGCGCCTCCGAGCACGGGCTCACGCTCGAGCAACTGCTCGACCAGACGTCGGTGTTCATCTACGGCACCACCCGCGCCACCAACGCGATCCTCACCGGGTCCACCGCGCGGACCGCGTTCCTGACCACCGAGGGACACCCCGACACGCTGGTCCTGCGCGAGGGCGGAAAGCTCAACCCGTTCGACTTTCGCCACCAGTACCCCGACCCCTACGTGCCCCGGCGCCTGACGTTCGAGATCCCCGAGCGCGTCAACTCGGAGGGCGAGGTCGTGGTCGCGCTCGACGAGGACGCGGTGCGAACGACGCTGCACCGGCTGGGCGAGCTTGACGTGGCGGCGGTGGCCGTGTGCCTGCTGTGGTCGATCGTCAACCCGGTCCACGAGGAACGCGTGGGCGAGCTGATCGCCGAGCGCCTGCCGGGAATCCCGTTCACCCTGTCACACCGGCTCAACCCGATCATCCGCGAGTACCGGCGGGCGTCCTCGACCGCGATCGACGCTTCGCTCAAGCCGCTGATGCAGGGCCACCTCGACGAGATGGCCGCCGACCTGCGACACGCCGGGTTCGCCGGTGAGCTGCTGGTGGGCACGTCGTTCGGCGGGGTGCTGAGCGTCGCGGACGTGGCGCAGCCGCCCGGTCTACTCGGTCAACTCCGCGCCCGCGATGGCCCCGGTGGCGGCCAGGGTGTACGCGCCGCAGGAGCCCAACGTGATCGTGTGCGACATGGGCGGCACCAGCTTCGACGTCAGCCTCGTCCGCGACGGCTACATCAAGTTCACCCGCGAGACGTGGCTCGGCGGTCAGTTCACCGGGCACATGACCGGGCTGTCGGCCGTCGACATCAAGAACATCGGCGCCGGTGGCGGCAGCATCGCCTGGATCGATCCAGGCGGGTTGCTGCGCGTTGGGCCGCAGAGCGCCGGGGCCCAGCCCGGACCCGTCTGCTACGGGGCCGGCGGCACCGAACCGACCGTGACCGACGCGGCGCTGGTGCTCGGCTACATCGACCCCGACTACTTCCTCGGCGGGCGGATGCGCCTGTCCGCCGATGCCGCGCGCGAGGCGATCTCACAGCGGATCGCGCAGCCGCTCGGGATGGACGCCGAGACCGCCGCGCACGCGGTGCTGACGATCGCCAACGAGCACATGGTCGGAGCGATCCGCGACATCACGATCAACGAAGGCTTTGACCCGCGCGGGTCGCTGGTGGTGGCCGGAGGCGGCGCCGGCGGGATGACGATCGGCCGGATCGCCGAAGAGCTCGGCTGCGACAACGTGCTGGTGCCCCGGACCGCCGGGACGCTGTCGGCCTGCGGCGGCCTGTTCTCCGACGTCGTCACCGAGTTCAGCATCAGCCAGCGCGCCGACACCAACCGGTTCGACTACGGCGCCGTCAACACCGGGCTCGCCCGCCTGGCCGAGCAGATCGACGAGTTCTTCGCCCGCCTGCAGACGCCGGCGGCGCTGCGCTCGACCGAGTTCTTCGTCGAGGCGCGCTACCCCTACCAGGTGTGGGAGCTCGAGGTCCCGCTGCCGGCGGGCCAGTTCGAATCCGCCGACGACGTCGAGACGATGGTGCAGGCGTTCCACCAGGTCCACGAGCGCGTGTTCGCCGTCAGCGAGCCCGGCCAGCACATCGAGTGCATCTACTGGAAGGGCCGGGCGACCGCCCACCTGGCCAAGCCGTCGCTCGCCCCGGCGAGCCTCGACGGCGCCCGTCCGCCCGAGCCGGCCGCCATCCGCGATGCGTGGTTCGGAGTTCAGGGGGCGATGCCGACCGGCTGCTTCAAGGCCGAGAGCCTGTCGGCAGGGCACCGTCTGACCGGACCCGCGATCATCGAGGAGCCGACCACCACCGTGGTCGTGTACCCCGGCTGGACCGCGACCGTGACCGACACCGGCGACTACGCCCTGACCCGAGGAGGCGACCGCCCATGACGATCTCCGCGCCGTCATTCGATCCGGTCCTGCTGGCGGTGCTGGCCAACCGCTTCGAGAGCATCGTCCGCGAGATGACCAACACGCTGCTGCGCTCCGGACGCTCGGCGGTGCTGAACATGGCCCGCGATTTCTCGTGCTCGCTGATCACCTCCGACAACGAGTTGCTGGCCTCGGCCGAGGGCCTGCCCGTGCACGTGATCGGCACCGAGTTCCTGGCCGAGGCGATGACCGAGCTGCACCCCGACTTCGCCGACGGCGACGCGTTTCTCCACAACGACCCGTACATCGGCAACACGCATCCGGCCGACCACGCGATCCTGGCCCCGGTGTTCTTCGAGGGCGAGCACGTGTTCACGGCGTGCGCCAAGTCTCACCAGGCCGACTGCGGCAACGCGCTGCCCACGACCTACATGCCGGGCGCCCGCGACGTGTACGAGGAGGGCGCGCTGATCTTCCCCTGCGTGCGGGTCCAGCGCGAGCGCCGCGACGTCGAGGACATCATCCGCATGTGCCGGCGGCGGATCCGCGTGCCCGAGCAGTGGTACGGCGACTACCTGGCGACGCTCGGCGCCGCCCGGATCGGCGAGCGCCGCCTGAAGGAGCTGTGCGCCCAGTACGGCGTGCAGGTCGTCCGCGAGTTCATCGCCGAGTGGTTTGACTACAGCGAGCGCCGGATGGTCGAGGCGGTGCGCCAGCTTCCCGCCGGCGAGCTCGTGGGCCGCGCCACGCACGACCCGTATCCGGGCGTCCCCGACGGCGTGCCGCTGACGGTCAAGGTCTCGATCGATCCCGACCAGGGGACGATCGAGCTCGACCTCCGCGACAACCCCGACAACTATCCGGGCGGCCTCAACGAGTCGCGCGCCTGCGCCACCAACAACGTGATCACCGGTGTGTTCAACTCGATCGACCCCGACGTCCCGCACAACGCCGGCAGCTTCCGGCGCATCAGCGTGATCCTGCGCGACGGCTGCATCGCCGGCAATCCCCGCTTCCCCCACTCCTGCTCGATGGCCACGACCAACATCGCCGACCGCCTGGTGTGCCTCACCCAGGCGGCGTTCGCCGAGCTCGGCGAGGGGTTCGGGCTCGCCGAGGGCGCGCTCGGGATGGGCATCTCCTACGCGGTGATCTCCGGTCAGGACTCCCGACTCGACGGCGCCCCCTACGTCAACCAGATCTTCCTCGGCAGCACCGGCGGGCCCGGGGGCCCCTCGGCCGACGGCTGGCCCACCTACTACCTGCCGGTCGCGGCCTCGCTGATGTACCACGACAGCACCGAGGTCGACGAGCAGAAGTATCCGATCCACGTGCACGTCAAGCGCCTGATCCCGGACTCGGAGGGCCCCGGCCGCCACCGCGGGGCGCTCGGTTCCGAGGTCGTCTACGGCCCCAAGGATCTGCCGATGACGATCGCCTACACGTTCGAGGGCCACGAGAACCCGGCGCGCGGCGTCCGCGGCGGCGGCACCGGCAGCCCCTCCGACGGCTGGAAGTACGACCGCGACGGCAACCGCGTCGACATCCCGATGGCGGCGGCGATGACGATCGAGCCCGGCGAGCGGGTCCTCTCCCGAACCGGCGGTGGAGGCGGCTACGGGGACCCGCTGACGCGCGATCCCGAGGCGGTCGCCGACGACGTGCGGGAGGGCTGGGTCTCGCCCGAGCGGGCCCGCAGCGAATACGGGGTGATCCTCACCGGCGACGGAATCGATCCTTCAGGGCTGGCGATGGACGAAACCGCCACCAGATCTGAGCGAGAGGAGCGACGGGCATGACCGACAACTCGATGCAGCGCGCGGTCCGGATCAGGACCGACCCTGACCCCTACGAGCAGTTCCTGATCGCCCAGGCGTATCGGGTCGGCAACCTGATCTTCGTGTCCGGGCAGGCCGCGACCACCCCGGAGGGGGAGGTCGTCCCCGGAGGCTTCGACGCTCAGGCGGATGCGGTGTTCGACAACCTCCGCCGCGTGCTCGAGGCCGGCGGCTCGTCGCTGGAGAAGATCATCAAGGTCAACATCTACCTGACCGACATGGCGAACTTCCCCAAGATCATCGAGCTGCGCCGCCGCTATTTCACCGCGCCCTACCCGGCGGACACGATCGTCGAGGTCGGCGCACTCGCGCTGCCCGAGCTGATGATCGAGATCGAGGCCGTGGCGCTCGTGGAGGGCACAGTCGGCTGACCGGCGGCTAGGCGGTGACCGCCTCGTTCCTGAAGGAGCTGCTGCGACGCGCGATGCTCGAATCCCTCGACGACGACGCAACCCGCCCGACGGTCACCGCTCGGGCACGGCGCATGGGGAGATAGGCCAGATCGTTACGACCGATGCCCTCGACGCGGTGCCTGAGACGATGCTGTGGAACCTCCACCACCGCGCCGCCGAAGCCCGCCGTCGAGACGCCGTGCTCGCCGACCCGGCCGCCGTCGAGCTCGCCGATCGCCTCGGAGCTCGCCTTGAGCAGCGGTTCGGCACCGCCCATCCACTGCTGGCGCAGGCCCAGGCACTGCGGGCGCGGCGCTTCGACCAGGAGGTGCAGCGGTTCCTGGCCTCCAATCCGGATGGCACCGTGGTCGCGCTCGGCGAGGGGCTCGAGACGCAGTTCTGGCGCGTGGACAACGGCGGTGTCCGGTGGCTGTCGGTCGACCTCGAGCAGGGGATCACGGCGCGCGCGACGCTGCTGCCGAGATCCGAACGACTGCGGACGGCCGCCGGCTCGGCGCTCGACGTGCGCTGGATGGACGAGGTCGACCGATCCCGCGGGGTACTGATCACCGCCCAGGGCCTGCTCATGTACTTCCAGGCCGACCAGGCGCGCGGGATCGTCGGCGACTGCGCGCGCCGGTTCCCCGGCTCGTGGATGGTGTTCGACGTGGTGGCGCCCTGGTTCAGCGAGCGAACCGTCAACGGGATGCGCAACGCCGCCGGCTACCAGGCGCCGCCGATGCCGTGGGGCGTCGACGCGGACGAGCGCGCCCGGCTCGCGGAGCTCCCGGGGGTGGCGTCGCTCGACGTGCTTCGCTTCCCGCGTGGCCGCGGCCCGTTCTTCGGCTTCGTGGCACCGCTGGCCCGAGGGCGCCTGCCGCGACCCCTCGGCTACCTGATCCCATGGTCGGTCCTGCGGATCTGCTTCGCCGAGTGATCGTGTCCGAACGCTGACGACCATTGGCCGGTGGCCTACGTCGGGTGTAGGCTCCCGCCCATGCTGGGGGGAGGTCCGGTGATCCGATGGCGATCCGTTTTGGCGCTGGCCGCGATGCTCGCAGCGGCGGCATTGTGGGTGGTGTCGTCCACGCCCGCATCGGCCGCCACGACGGCGAGTGCCGCCACCGCATCCCGCGCGAATCCCGACGGTCTCGGGATCCAGGCCGGGAAGATCAAGCACGTGTGGCTGATCATCCTCGAGAACAAGTCCTATGACGCGACGTTCACCGGCCTGAACAACAACACGTACCTGTGGCAGACGTTGCCGTCCCAGGGCGTGCTGCTCAAGAACTACTACGGCACCGGCCACTTCAGCTTCGACAACTACATCTCGCTCGCCAGCGGGCAGGCGACGCAGGCCGACACTCAGGTCGACTGCCCCTACTACGACCACTTCTCCGGTCACGTCGACACGTCCGGGTCGCTGCGCACGAATCCGAACTACGGCCAGATGACCTCGGCGCAGGGCCCCAACGCGGCCGCGGGCGCCAACGGCTGCGTGTACCCCGTCGAGCGTCAAGACGCTGTTCGACCAGTTCAATGCCGCGCGCGTCAGCTGGAAGGGCTACGCCCAGGATCTCGGCGACCCCGAGACGGCAGCCGACCCGCGGCACTCGGCCGGGCGCACGCTACTGCGGCGCCCCGTACCGCTCAGCCCGGCCCGACCGGCAACAAGACGCAGCCGAACCCGGGCGCCGCGACCGCCACCAACCAGTACCTGCCCAAGCACTTCCCGTTCCCATGGTTCGAGTCGCTGCTGCCAGATCCGGCGACTGCAACCGGCGCACATCGCCGACGTGTTCAGCTCGCGCAACGGCCTGTTCCACGACCTGAAGCGCGAGTCGACCACGCCTGCGTTCAGCTGGATCACGCCGAACATGTGCAGCGACGGGCACGACGCCGTGTGCCACGGCAACAACCTCTCCGGCGGCTTCTCGAACCCCAACACGCCGCGGCCGCCGCGCAACTACACGGGTGGGCTGTACGCCGCCGACCTGTTCCTCGAGCACGTGATCCCCGCGATCGAGCGGTCGCCCGGCGTACCGCGACGGCGGCCTGATCGACATCACCTTCGACGAGGCCTTCCCGCCGTTCACCTACACCGGCAACAGCTTCGCCAACTCGACGCTGGTGCCGCCGAACGCGGCGTACGTCGATCGCCAACGACACCGCCGGCGAGACGCTGTTCGGACGTGCGGTGCACTTCGAGCCGACCGGGCCCGAACACGCCGCTGGCCAAGAACCCGCTCGGCCAGCGAGCTGTACCCGGGCCCGGGCAACAACGCGTTCGTCGACCGGCCCAGCCAACTGCGTCGCCCAGACCGTGCCGCCCCAGCCCAGGGGAACCTGCCTGCTCGGCGGCGGCACCAACGTCCCCGGGCCACGCGACCGACGCCGGCGCCACCGCGCCCGATCGGGAGCTCGACGATCTCCGACAACTCGATCGTCGTCACCGACATGCGGCGGACCGTGAGCGGCGCCGGCATCCCGGCCGGGCGCGTTCGTCGGCAAGGTCACGAATACGCCGGTGATGGCGACCGCACCCGAACCAGAACGGCGGCTTCGTCGTCGCCGGCTCGTTCGCGCTGGTCAACGCGTCCGGCCAGCCGTTGTCGACCACCGGCGCCGGTGAGCGGGATCACGGTCGGGCGCGCAGACGCCGGCCACCGACCCGTTGTTCGACGCCACCGCACCCGACCAACGGCGGCGGCGACACCGGCAGCGTGCTGATCAGCCCGTACATCAAGCCCGGGACCGTCAGCAAGCGGTTCTACAACCACTACAGCTGGCTGCGCACGATGGAGGACCTGTTCGACGTGTCCAGCGCGTCGCGCGGCCTCGATCGCCAGGGCCATCTCGGCTACGCGGCCCAGCGCGGCCTGGCGCCGTTCGGATCAGACGTGTTCAACAACGCCCGCGGCAAGCCGATCCATCCGCGGATCTCGTTCACCACCGATCGCGTCGTTCAGGCGAGCGCTGCGCAGCCGCGGCTCGCGGTCCAGGGCGACAGCGTCTCGGTTGCGACCGGCCACGGCCAGGTGCTGGCGACCGCGGTCGGTCCCTCGGTGCCGCCGCCCGACCCCGCCGCCGGTCCGACCAGCACCACGTGCACGTTCAAGGTGACGCTCGTCGCCCGGTCCGGAGCGGTGCCGCTGAGCCCGGGCGCGTTCACGATCATCGACGAGCAGGGCCGCCTACACCGACCGTCGGTCTCGGTATCCGGCAGCTCGGCGGCCTCGGGCCAGGTCGTGCCCGGCCGGCCGGTGACGCTCTCGGTGCGCTCGGTTCTGCCGATCGGTGGCGGGCGTCTGTCCTGGGCGCCGGACGGCTCGAAGCCGCTGGTCTCCTGGGACTTCGACGTCGAGCTCGACTGATCGCGCCAACCGCGGCGCTGTAAGAACCCTGACCGGGCGCTCACAGACCAGCCGTAAGAATCGGGGTTGTGACGATCGAACGGTCGGCGATCGGCTCTCCGGTCCCGTCCGGCCAGGGCCTCAAGCAGCTCGGAGAGCTGGCGCTGGCGTTCGGGCTGTCGTCGCTGATCGGGCTCGAGCGCGAGTGGCGCCAGAAGTCCCGCCGGCCTGCGGAGCCACACGCTCGTCGGTGTCGGAGCGGCGCTGTTTCTGATCGTGAGCAAGTATGGGTTCACGGATGTGCTGGGACCGCACGTGATCCCCGACCCGTCGCGTGTCGCGGCCCAGATCGTGACCGGCATCGGGTTCATCGGCGGTGGCCTGATCTTCGTCCGCGGCGACGCGGTCCGCGGCCTCACCACCGCGGCGATCGTGTGGGTCACGGCGGCGATCGGAATGGCTTGCGGGGCCGGTCTGCCGATCCTCGCGCTGGCGGTCACCGCCGCCCACTTCGTCGTCGTGTTCCTGTATCCGCTGCTCGCCGCGAGGCTCCCCAGGTCGCGCTACCTGGGCTTCGGCGTCAGGGTCGTGTACGAGGACGGCCGCGGGATCCTGCGCGAGATCCTCTCCGAGAGCACGCGGCGGGGGTTCGTGATCGCGAGCGTCGACACCCGCCAGCTCGACCACGAGGTCCGCGGGAGGGCCGCGGTGGCGGTCAAGCTCGAGCTGCAGGGACAGCCGACCGCGGATCAGCTGACGCTCGATCTGACTGACCTCGACGGCGTCTTCGAGGTCAGCACGGCGGATCTCGGACGAAGCGCAGACTGACCGCGGATTTCGCGCTGCCGCGGTGGGTAGAGTGCCGCGCGATGACCTTCACAAGTGCTTTACATCAGCGGTAGGAGATGCCGTCGATCGGGCAGCTGCTGCGAGGTAGCGACCGCGGGTTCTTCGACCTCTTCGAGCAGGCCGGGGCCAACACGGTGCGCGCCGCCGAGCTGCTCGACAAAGTGTTCGGCGAGTGGCCGGAGACGCAGCGCCGACTCGTGCGCGAGATCAAGGTCTGTGAGCAGGACGGCGATCGGATCACCCACGAGCTCGTCAAGCGTATCAACCAGACGTTCGTGACGCCGATCGACCGCGAGGACATCCTGCGGCTCGCCTCGGCGCTCGACGACATCGTCGACTACATCGAGGAGGTCGCCGACTACCTCGACGCTCTACCGGATCGAGGCGCCGATGGACCAGGCGCATCGAGCTGGCGCGAGTGCTGCGTCGATGCGACGCGGCAGATCGGAGCTGGCGATCCCGCTGATGCGCGGGTTCAAGGACATCAGCAGCCACACGGTCGAGGTCCACCGTCTCGAGAACGAGGGCGACCGGATCGTGCGCGAGGCGATCGCGTCGCTGTTCGAGGGCGGGATCGATCCGATGGTCGTGATCCGCTGGAAGGACATCTTCGAGCGCCTGGAGGACGCGATCGACTCGACCGAGCGCGCGGCCTACATCCTCGAGGGCATCGTCATCAAGAACGCAGCATGAGCGGCGACATCATCCTCGTGATCGTCGTCGTCACCGCGCTGGCGTTCGATTTCACCAACGGGTTCCACGACACCGCCAACGTCGTCGCCACTTCGATCTCGACGCGGGCGATCGCGCCGAAGCGTCGCGGTCGCCGCTCGCGTCGCTGCTGAACTTCGTCGGCGCGTTCATCTCGCTCAAGGTCGCGACCACGATCGGCCAGGGGATCGTCGACACCGACGCGGTCACGACCGACGGTCGTGTTCGCCGGGCTGGTCGGCGCGATCGCCTGGAACCTCATCACCTGGTACTTCGGGCTGCCGTCGAGCTCGTCGCACGCGCTGATCGGCGGGCTCGTCGGCGCGATCGCTCGCCGCCACGGGCTTCAGGCGCGTCAACGGCGACGGGCTGGTCAGCAAGCTGATCGTGCCGCGCGATCATCGTCGCCGATCGTCGCCTTCGTCGTCGCCGGCATCGCGATCCTCGCTGATCTACCGGATCGTCGGCACGGCTGCGCCCCGGCCCGGTCAGCCGCGGCTTCCGGCTCGGCCAGATCGCGTCGGGCGGGCTGCTCGCGCTCTCGCACGGCACCAACGACGCCCAGAAGACGATGGGCGTCATCACGCTCGCGCTGGTCGCGCACGGCAACATCTCCGCCAGCACTTTCACGTCCCGACCTGGGTGGTGGTCGCCTCGGCCACGGCGATCTCGCTCGGCACCTTCACCGGCGGCTGGCGGATCATCCGGACGATGGGCACGCGGATCATCAAGATGGACCCGGCGCAGGGCTTCGCCGCGCAGAGCGCCGGCGCGGCGGTGATCCTCGCCGCGTCGCACGTCGGCTACCCGCTGTCGACGACGCACGTGATCTCCGGCGGGATCATGGGCGCCGGCGCGGCCAAGCGCGTCTCGGCGGTCCGCTGGGGCGTCGCCGGGAACATCGTCGTCGCCTGGGTCCTCACGCTCCCGGCCGCGGGGATACTCGGCGCGGTCACCTACGCGATCACGAGCCTGTTCGGACACGGGGCAGTCGGACCGGTGGTAATCACCGTGGTGATGCTGTGCGCCCTCGGGGCGACGTTTGCGCGCCGATTGCAGCAGGCCACGCCCGCCCCGAGCGCAACATGACCGGCGCGGCGATCGACACCACCGCGCTGGCCAAGATGCTCTACACCTCGCTCGCGGCCTGCATCGCGGTCGCGGTGATCTTCTCGATCGCGCTGCTGGGCGCGATCCGGGCGACCGACATGCGCCGCGCCAATCGCACGGCTGGCGCGCTCGCCTACGGAGCCCTCGCCGTCGCCGGGACTAGCGGTGGCTGCGGCGATCGTCATCTACGGGATCACGCTGCTGGCCCACAAGGGCTGAGATCGCAGCCCTCCTAACCCGAGGCGACGATCCCGACCGCGCACCAGGCCCCGGGCGTCCAGCGAGAACGGCCCGTCGGGCAGCTCCGCGCGACACGCCTCACGCACCTGCGCACGCTGCTCGTCGGCCAGCGAGGCCAGGTACTCGCCCGCCGGCCCGACGACGAACGTGAACGGCTCCCAGAAATCCCGAAAGTCGGCATAGTCGGCCCGCGCCTCCAGCGTCTTCCCGACCACGTCCTGCAGGCCGGCCAGCTGCAACCGACTCACGATGTCGCCCTCCGACGTCCCCGGCCTGCGCCGCTCGCCCTCGACACCCGGATCGACCTGGCGCGCGGCCGTCCAGAAGATCCGGAGCATCGTCATGGCGCCGCCGGCGATGTCCCACATGCACGCCGCCACGGTGCCGCCGGGACGGGTGACGCGGGCCATCTCGCCCGATCCCCGATCGGGATCGCGCATGAACGCGATCACAAGTGACGACAGCGAGGCATCGAACCGGTCGTCCGGCCACGGCAGCTGCTCGGCCACGCCCTCGCGGACGTCGGCGCCGGGGTTGCGGTTGCGACACGCCGCCACGAACTGCGGCGCCGGGTCGATCGCGGCGACGTTATCCGCCCCGACGCGGCCCGCCAGGTTCCCCGGTGAGGCCGCCCGGGCCGCAGCCCACGTCCACCACCCGCATGCCCGCGCGGACCGCGGCCGCATCGGCGAACGCGACCGCGAGCGTCGGTAGATAACGCCCCATGAACCGGTCGTAGCCCTCGGCCGCCGCGGTGAACTGCACGCCCGGATTCAAGCCGTGTCGGCGTGTGGGGTCAAGTCGGGCGGTGCGTGCCGGGCCTCGGTCCGGGTAGACCACCGGCAATCGTGTTCGCCGCGCTCGAGCATCGCCTTCGCGACCCGACCAACTGGTCTCACGTATCCCAGTTGATGAAAACCGCCCTGGCGGCAGTGATCGCCTGGCTGGTGTCGGCACGGATCCTGCACGTCGCCCAGCCGTTTCTGGCGCCCTGGGCCGCGCTGCTCACCGTGCACGCCACGATCTTCGGATCGGTGAAGCAGGGCCTGCGCCAGGCGGCCGCCGCGGTCCTTGGTGTGCTGCTCGCGTTTGGGCTCGGCCATGTATTCGGGCTGAACGCGCTGTCGCTCGGACTGGCCACGGTATTAGGGCTGATCGCGGGCTCGCTGCCGGGAATGCGGGCCGATTCCACGACCGTGGCAGCGACCGCGATCATCGTTCTGACGACCGGCTACAGCGGTAACGGCGGGGTGCTGGGCGGTCGCCTGCTCGACACCGCGATCGGCGTCGGGACCGGCCTGCTGGTCAACCTGATCGTCTGGCCCCCGCTGCGTGATCGCGGCGCCGCATCCCAGATCGAGGAGGTGAGTGGGCGGATCGGCGCCCTCGTGGGCGAAATCGCGCAGCAGCTCCGGCGCGGCTGTCCGGAGAGCGGACCGGAGGACTGGATCTCCGCCACCGACGAGTTGGACGCGGACCTCGATCGGGCGTGGGCGATCCTGCGGCAGGCGCGCGAGAGCGGGCGGCTGAACCCACGGCCGGCCGTACCCGACCGGATGCGGGCCACCGAGGGCTTACGCTCGGTACTCGACCAGCTGTCCCAGGCGGCCGCCGAGACCCGCAGCATGGCCCGGACGATCGGCCTGGCACGCAGACCGCCGGACCGGTGGCCCGCGCAGTTCCGCGGGCCGTTCCTCGATCTCTTGGATCGAGCCGGCACGGCGGTCGCCACGGCCGACACAGCAGCCATCAGTGGCGTTCGCACCGAGCTCGAGGTATTCGCCGAAGAGCTGCCAATCGATCGCCTTCCCGCCGGGTTCTGGCCGTTGACCGGAGCGCTGATCGTCAACCTCCGCAACATCCTGGAGGCACTGGCCGGCGTCGCCGACGCGCGGCCGATCCGGGTACCCTCACGACGGTCGGCGGGCGACGGCCTCAACACCCAGTCCGTGGTCCGGAGGCGACTCGACGCCCCGGGCGTCTCGGACTAGGGTCGAGGCCGCCGTACCGGGACGTGGGCGCGCGGCCGCCCTGCACTGAGGACCTGCTACGCCTGCCCAACCACCCCCATCGGGCAGGCGTCATGCGTGACAGGTCAGTAATAGTGTCGCCGGCCGCCTAACGCTCTGCCCGTCGAGCCCATCACGGCCAAGATCAGGCCCAGGAGCAACACGATGATTCCGATCGTCCAAAGTATCGGAATGCTGGCGATGAACCCGATGATGAGCAACGCCAATCCCAGAATGATCATCTCTCACCTCCTCTCTCTCGCGATCAGTGGTCGCAAGGTCAGCGACCGGAATAAGTTCGCTTGCGTACTGCCCGGTCGCAGAGGCTCGCAACCAATAACTGGCAGATCTGGATCCTGATCCCCGACGCGACCTCATCGGCCCCGGTCCCGCGGGGCTAGCCGGACGGGGGGACGCCGAGCACCGTCGCAACCAGCCGGCTCGCCTCCGCGGGATCGAGCGGCTCGGCCGTCATCAGCCGACGGTAGAAGATCGCGCCCAGCAGCGCCGCCGTCGCCAGCTCGGGGTCGACGTCCCGGATGCTGCCATCGCGGACTCCACGGGCGATCAGCTCGACCAGCACGCTGCGCCGCTGCGCCGAATAGCTGTGGTGGAAGTCGCGCACCCGCGGGTCGCGCTCGGCGCCTTCGATCAGCGCGGGGATGCAGCGCGAGAACGTCGAGTCGACAACCACCTCGGCCACGTGCGTCAGCAGCGTCGCGATCGTCTCGCGCGGGGGCAGCCCGCTGGTATCGGGAACCATGCGCTCGTGGAAGGTCTGAAACGCGTCGGCGATCAGCACCAGCCGGTCGGGCCAATGGCGGTAGATCGTGGACTTGGCGACGCCGGCGCGCGCCGCCACCCCCTCGATCGTCAGGCCGCCGTAACCGTGGTCGGCGAGCTCGTCGACCGCCGCCTGGAGGATCACCAGGCGGGAATGGATGATCCGCGGATCGACGCCCCGGTCGGGCCGGACCGTCATCGGCCGGCCACCGCGACTGTGCAACGTTGACGTCTCGCTGTGAAACGATTACGTTGCATACTCGAACTCTACCGAGGGAGCCCTGATGGCCAGCGTGAGTGTCCGCTATATCGTCGACGACGTCGACGCCGCGATCGAGTTCTATTGCGGGAGGCTGGGCTTCGCGGAGGTGATGCACCCCGCTCCGGCGTTCGCGATGCTCCAGCACGGCGAACTGCGACTGGTGCTGAGCGCTCCGGGCGGCGGACCCGGCGGCGGTCAGGCGATGCCGGACGGATCGATCCCAAAGCCCGGTGGGTGGAACCGGTTCGCGCTCGAGGTCGACGACATCGAGGCCGCCGTCGACCGGCTGCGCGGCCAGGGCGCTCGCTTCCGCAACGAGATCATCGATGGCGTGGGCGGACGGCAGGTCCTGGTCGAGGACCCGTCAGGCAACCCGGTGGAGCTGTTTGAGCCGACCCTGCCAGAAGCTCGGCTGGGCGCCTCCGCTCAGGCCGAGTCCGGGTAGGCCAGGAACCCGGCCAAGCTGTCGTGGTCCTCGGCGCAGGCCGAGCATCCACGGAGGTGGGCGCTCATGCCCGGGACCGTTCCGTCCGCGTCCGCGCCCGCCAGCTCCAGCTCGACGTAGCGGTCCAGCTCGGCGAAGCACTGTTCGCAGGTGAGCTCGCGGTCGGCCGGCCCCAGCAGCCGCGCCAGGATCAGATCCCCGGGGTCCGCGCCGGCCGGTTCATGAGGTCACCCATGGCTCGTCGATCGACAGGCCGCCCGCGGCGAGCGCCGCTCGCAGCCTCCGGCGGGCGTCGTGGATCGTCTTGTAGAGGGCGCCGCGGGTGGTGTTGAGGCGGTCGGCGAGCACGTCGATCGGAACGTCGTTGACGGCGACGGCCAGCAGCACCTCGCGCTGGTGCGAGCTCAGCTCGCTCTCGATCGCGTCCCGCAGCGCGGCGAACAGCTCCGAACTCTGCGCCCGCTCGTCGGGGAGCCGCCGGCGCTCATCGGCGAACAGCGGCCACGCCTCGTCGGTCAGCGGGATCTCGCGGCCCTGCCAGCTGCGCTTGCGCACGTGCGCCGCCGCCTCGTACAGCGCGAACTTGTACGCCCAGGTGGTGAAGCGGCTCTCGCCTCGAAACCCGTCGAGCTTGCCGAGGATCGACACGAGCGCGTCGTCGGCACTCTGCTGAGCGAGGTCCTCCTGGTCTCCGCCCCGCAGATGCGGGCCGACGGCATGCCGCCGCGCGACCTCGAACCTCGCCGCCCGGAGCAGCAGCTCGTGCAGCTCGGCGAGAGCGGCCACGCGCTCGCCCCCGACGGCCCGCAGTCGCGCAAGCCACCGTTGGGAGTCTTCGTCGACACAGACGCGACTTGCGGGCGTGTCGGCGCGCCCGCGAGTCCGGGAGGGCACGCCGGTGCTCCTCAACGGCCCTCGTCCTCGAGCGGGGCAAGGATCCGGGCGGCCAGCTCGGCCGAGCATCCGCGATCGATCAGTCCGAGCAGTTCGTGCAGGTCATATCTGCGATCCCGCGCGAGCGTGTGAGCCAGGGTCGGCGGGCACCCCGCGTCCCTCAGCAGCGAGATCCGCCAGGCGATTACGCGCTGGGCTTCGGTCGGCGATGTGGCCTGTCGCTTGGATGCTCGCATCTCGGTCTCCTGGACACCGCGGGGACCCGCGGTCTTGCTGTGTGTCGAGCGCCGGCCGGTTCTTACGCGGCCGCGGCGCTGCGCAGCTGCACCACGCACCCCGCCTGCGCAGGATCGTGGGGCACGAATCGCTCGAGCTCGGTGCCCGGAGCGAGCACGTCGAGCAGCCCACGGGTGATCCCCTTGTGCAGCGCACAGATCGCGGCCTGGTTCTCGCGCACGACGTCGCGATACGGGCAGTTGCCCAGACACACCGTCAGCCGGTCACCCTGCCGCGACTGTATGTATGGAGCGAAGCCGAGCGCAGCCAGCGTGCGCTCGACCGCCTCCAACCCGGGAGCGGCGTCGTCGGGAGCGAGCTCGCGGCCGATCTCGCGGCCCGTGCGCTCGAGGCTGCCGATGTCGGTCGATTGCTCGTTGATCGACCGCGCCAGCCACCGTCCCAGATCCCGATAGGCCCGCGGTCGCTGACCTCCGGGCTGGGCGTCCGGGGCGATCGTCCAGGCATCGGCTGGGCGTCCGCGACGGCCGCGCACGCGAGCCCGCGCAACGAGTCCCGCCTGCTCGAGACGCTCGAGGTGGATCCGCACCCCGTTGGGATGCATGTCCAGCCGCGCGGCCAGCTCGGTGGTCTTCGCTGCGCGCTTGAGCTCGGCGAGCAGCCCGAACAGGCGAGCCCGAGACGGCTGCGCGAGTACGTCTTCCCCGCTGACGTCGAGATCGGCGTCCAACATTGATAAGTCTGCCATAGCAAACCCCGGAAGAACACTTCCGGGGGCCGCGTGATGCTCCTTTTGCACAAGCAAGTTAGATAAATTGCTCGGCACGCGCAACGCGCCGGAGCGGCGGCCGCTGAGCGCGGCCGCCGCACCGATCAGACCGCCTTTAGGAGGTCGGGCCGGGAATCGTGCCGATTCCCTCCATCGCCTTGGTGAACTCGATCGCCTGGTCCTCCATCACCGCCCGCGGGTCGAATGACGGGTCGGCCATCACGCCGTGCACGCGGCGCCGCTGCATCCCGAAGTTGCCGGCGTCGTACAGCGGCAGGACCGCGGCCTCGCGTAGGTATCGGTGGAAGTTGTGCTGCTTGTCGACCGCGTTGACGCCGACGACCTGCATGCACTTGTAGACCGCGTCGAACAGCATCTCGGTGCAGTGCACCTTGCACATCGCCCCGAGCATCTCGCCGTGGTAGTCGTGCTGATCGAGATAGTGCGCGGTCTTCCAGCAGAAGTACCGAGCCGCCTCGATCTTCGCCGCCACGTCGCCGAGCACGTAGCCCGGGTACTGGTAGTGGATGATCGGCTTGGGACCGCCGGCCGTGTACGTCTTGGACCACTCCAGCGCATCCTCGTACGCCGCCCGGGCGACCGCGACCGCGCCGATGCCGGCCACCGGGCCTGACCAGGCGAAGTTGCGGTTGATCAGCAGGTCGCCGTTCCCCTTCGCGCCCTCGATCATGTTGGCGGCCGGCACCCGCGCGTTGTCGAACGTGATCTCGCAGTTGGGGGCCGTCCGCTGGCCCAGCGTGCTGATCGACTTGTACGTGATCCCCGGCGTGCCGCGCTCGACGATGATCGCCGAGAGTCCGGAGGTCCCGCCCGCCGACGGGTCGCTGCGCACCACCACGAGGTTCAGGTTCGCTCCCTGGTTGTCCCAGCCGCCCACGTTGCACGGCCAGTACTTGCGCCCGTTGATCACGTACTCGTCGCCGTCGAGCGTGGCCGTGACGCCCATCCCGGCTCCGTCGACCGCGGGCGCGTCGAAGTTCGCCGTCCCGCCGGGCGTCCCCGCCGGCTCACTGGCGGCATACCCGACGATGAACTCGTTGCTGGTGTCCGAGGTGGCGCCGCCGATGAAGCGCTGCTTCTGTTCCTCGGTGCCGTAGTACCAGACCGGCATCAGGCCGAGACCGTTGACCAGCACGGCCGTGCCGAACCCGGGATCGACGGCCTGGATCTCCTCGGCCGCGATCACGAAGTCGACGTTCGACATGCCGCCGCCTCCGTACTCCTTGGGGAGCATCGAGAACGCGATGCCCTGCTTGCACGCCTCCGCGTAGACCGGCTTGGCCAGCTGCCAGCCCTTGAGCGGATCGGGTTCCTCGTCGATCTTCGGAGTGACCGGTCCGAGAACGTTCTGCGCGAAGTCGCGCGCCGCGGCCTGGATCTCCTGCTGGCCCGTGGTCAGCGTGAAATCGATCGCCATGTGCTGCTCCTCTCTCATGACCTGCGAGTGGACACCTGCGACGCCGGCTCGGCAATTTATCTAATTCCGTTGTGAAAAATGCGGAAATTCTCGCGCGGCCGCCAAATCGCCGTGCCGGGAACTACATTTCGTCGCCCGACATCGCTGGCGAACACCCGATGCAGCCTCCCTCCGCCGGCGCCGGGGTCCCGGCCGCCGTCCTGGTCCTCGGGGATCGGGACGCATTGACCGACGCGGTAGCGCGGCGGCTGACCGAGGCCGGCGCCGCGGTCGAGGTGTCGGCCGAACGCGACGACGCCGAGATCAAGGATGCGCTGCAGCAGGACCGGTGGACAGCGGTTGCGGTCGTGACCCGCGACGACGCGCTCGCGCTGCGCCTGACGCTGCTGTGCGCCCACGTGCGGTCCGACCTGCCGCTGTGGGCGACGTTGTTCGACCAGACGATCGTCCATCAGCTCCACAACCTCGTCCCGAAGGTCCGGATCCTGTCCCCGGCCGAGCTCGCGGCCGACGAGCTGGCTGCGCGGTGTCAGACGGTGGGCGCGCGCTCGCGCTCGCGCTGGTCGAGCGGGCGGCGACTCGTCGACGACGCGCTGCGCCTGCTGGTGGCGGCAGGGGCGAGCCTGATCGCCGTGGTGGTCGTCGAGGTCGTGATCTCTCTGATCGCGCTGCACGAGAGCCTGGTCGACGCGATCTTCTTCAGTGCCCGGGTGGTGGCCACGATCACTGACTCGCCGGACGCCGCCACCGCCCCGGTGTGGTTCAAGCTCGTGTCCGCGGTCACCTCGTTGCTCGCCGTGGCGCTGCTGGCGGTGTTCACGGCGGCGCTGGTGCGACGGCTGAGTCGGCCGCGGCTGACCACGCTGGTCGGCCGACGGGCCGCACCCCGGCGCGGCCACGTGATCGTCGTCGGCTTCGGCCAGGTCGGCTTACGTCTCGCCCAGACGCTGATCGCGCGCCACGTGCCGGTGGTCGCCGTCGAGCGCAACTTCGCCGCGCCGGCCGTTCGCCTCGCGCGTCGCGCCCGGATCCCTCTCGCGATCGCCGACGCCGAGGACCGCCAGACGCTCGAACTGCTGGGTCTCGATCGCGCGGTGGCCGTCGCCGCGGTCACATCCGACGACCTCGTCAACGTCGCAGTCGCGCTGTCGGCCGGTGATCTGTCCCCGAACGTGCCGGCGGTGCTGCGCCTCGGCGACGGTCAGGTCGCGACCGAGACCGAGTCGTTGCTGCACCTCGGCGAGATCTGCGACCTCCACGACGTGGCCGCGCGCGAGATCACCAGCGAGATCCTCGGATCGGACTCGTCCTCACCGGAGCATCGGGCCAACCGCCGAGCGTGACGACGGTCCGGTCGCGCGCCACGAGCCGGGCCGCGAGCCGGTGCTCGTCCAGCCAGCCAAGGGCGCGCACGCCCAGTCCCAGTACGGCGGCGGCCGCGACCTTCGCTTCGACGCAGCTGCCCGCGGCCACGCTGGCCGTCAGCCACACGGGCTGATCGACCGCTCGGACTCGCGGATCGAGGCTCGACGTGGCAACCCCGCCGGAACGCATCGACACCGTCCAATCCGCGGTCGGATCCGCCCCGTCCAGGGCTTGCACGGTCCACCACCCCGACGGCGGCGACCCGCGGGTCGCGATGTCGCCGCCGAGGGCCACCAGCACCGCATCGCCCCGTACCGACTCGCCCACCTGGGCGGCGCGGTCGGTCGCCATCGCCTGAGCGGTCGCGTCGAAGTCCAGCCGGATGCCGTCGCAGGCGGGATCGGCGGGGCGTTCGCGAAGCCCCGGATCGATCCCTCCTCCGGCCACCAGGGCTGCCGCGACCGCGAACCTCAGCGCGCTCGGAGCAAGCGAGAGCGCCCGGCGACCGTTGAACCGATCGAGCGCGCGGTCGATCGCCTCGAGCTCCCGTCCGACCGCGTCCCGGACGTCCGCCGCGCGATCGGAGTAGGTGCGCAGGAGGACGGTCGTACCGAGTGCTTCCCAGCTCTCGGTACGACAGCCAACCACCGCGCCGACGCTACGCGCCGAACATGAGAAGCCGATGAGACCGCCGTCAGTAGCTGAAGCTCAGAGCCTCGTCGTCGCCGACCCAGTCGAGCATCGGCGTGGCGCCGGTGAGCGTCGCGTTGGCCGGCAGCACGCTCTCGGGCAGCTTGCGCGCGTTGAAGCAGATCGGGCAGACCAGCAGCTCGCCTCCCCCCTCCGCGTATTGCTCGACCAGACGCGCGAGCGGTGGGCACCCTTCGCAGGCCACCGCCTCGGCGTGGCCGGGGATCGCCAGCCTGACGGCCTCCTTGGTCAGCCACATCGCGACGCGCTGCCCGCGCCCGAGCGCCGCGCCGCCGACCAGGAACGCCACGGTCACGCGCTCGGCGTCCTCCAGCCCCGTCGACAGGTTGATCAACACCTTCTGCGCCATGTGCCACCTCCGACTCGGGGAACCGCGTCCGGTCCAATCCCGCTGAGTAGAGTCGCGCCGTGGCGATTTCGCAGAGCACCGGTTCGCCGGACGTGGACCTGGGATCGCTGGACTTCTGGGGCCAGCCCGCAGAGCAGCGCGACGTTCTGTTCGCACGCCTGCGCCGCGACGAGCCGGTCTCCCGCCACGAGCCGCCGGAGGACATTCTCGGGTTGCCCGACCAGGGCCGGATGCACTACTGGGCGATCGTCCGCCACGAGGACATCCGCCGGATCTCGCGCGACCCGGCGACGTACTGCTCGAGCCTCGGGGTCCAGTTCGCCGATGCCCCGCCGGAGATGCTCGAGGCCTCCCAGTCGTTCCTGGCGATGGACGCGCCCCGCCACACGAAGCTGCGCGTGCTCGTGTCGGCGGCGTTCACGCCCCGTCAGATCGCGCGGATCGAGGACGGGATCCGCGTCAACGCGGAGCGGATCGTGGACGAGGCGTCCGCCACCGGCGGCGGCGATTTCGTCGAGCTGTTCGCCAAGCGGCTGCCGCTGCAGACGATCTCGGACATGCTCGGCGTCCCCGCCGCCGACCGCGAGCGCGTCGTCCAGGCGGCGGACACGCTCGTCAGCGCGGCCGATCCGGAGGTGTTCGGCGACCGCCATCCGCTCGAGGTGCTCGGCTCGGCGCTGTGGACCCTGACCGAGTTCGCCACCGACCTGGCCAAGCACCGCGAGCTGCACCCCGGCGACGATCTGATGACCGCGCTGGTCCAGGCCGAGGTCGACGGTGACCGGCTCACGCATCCCGAGATCGCGGCGTTCCTGGTGCTGTTGTCGGTGGCCGGCAACGACACCACCCGCCACACCACCTCGCATGCGATGCGGGCGCTCACCCGCAACCCCGAGCAGCGGGCGCTGTTGCTCGAGGACCTCGACGGCCGGCTGCCCGACGCCGTCGAGGAGTTCGTCCGCTGGGCCTCGCCGGTGCTGACGTTCCGGCGGACGACCACCCGCGACGTCGAGCTCCACGGGCAGCCGCTCCCGCCCGGCGAGAAGGTGGTCCTCTTCTACCACTCGGGCAATCGCGACGAACGGGCGTTTGACCGCCCGTGGAGCTTCGACATCACGCGGAGCCCCAACCGGCACCTGGGGTTCGGCGGCGGCGGCCCGCACTACTGCCTCGGCGCCTCGTTGGCGCGCGCCCAGCTGCGGGCGATCTTCGGCGAGATGCTCCGCGTGGTGCCGGACATCGAGGTGGGCGAGCCCGAGCTGCTGCGCAGCGCGTTCATCCACGGCGTCAAGCGGATGCCGTGCAGCTTCACCCCGCGCGCCTGAAGCTAATCCGCGTCGGCCGTCAACACCAGGATCAGGTCGCCCTGCTCGAGCCGACGACCGGTCTCGGCGGCGATCCGCGCGACCCGCCCCGCCCTCGGGCGCGGTGATCGTCGATTCCATCTTCATCGCCTCGAGCACGGCGAGCGGCTGTCCCTCGGCGATCGTCTCGCCGGCGCTCACGCGCATCGTCA
The DNA here is from genome assembly GCA_963831845.1 of uncultured Solirubrobacterales bacterium. Taxonomy (GTDB): domain Bacteria; phylum Actinomycetota; class Thermoleophilia; order Solirubrobacterales; family Solirubrobacteraceae; genus Palsa-465. The sequence continues at coordinate 182,610 of CAWHRT010000026.1, forward strand.
CCACGCCGGCCAGCGGGGCGGCGACGTGCTCGGGATCGCGGGGGTCGGCACGCTCGGCCCGCGGCGCGGTCACGGCGATCGACTCGTCGCGCACGTCGAGCGTGCGCAGCTGCCCGTTGACGCGGGTGACGACCGTGCGCATGCCCCGCTCGTCGGCGTCTCCCACCGCCTCGAGCTCGATCACCAGCCGCACCCCCGGCTCGAGATCGACCTCGATCTCCTGATCGGGCGCCAGCCCGTACAGCATCGCCCGGGTCGGGATCACCGACACGTCGGAGTAGCGCGCGCGGCTCTCCTGAAAGTCGCGGTACGGGCCCGGGAACATCAGCTCGGCCAGCGCCTCGCGGCGGGCCTCCCCCGGCCGCCCGGGCAGCTCGGCCGCCGGCGCCGCGGATGGCTCGTCCTGCGCTGAACCGGCACGCAACGCCCGGCTCGCGAACGGCTGCGGCAACCCCCGCGCGGGCTCCCCGAGGCTGCCCGCCGAGATACGTCGAGCACCGAGTCCGGGAGGTCGAAGCGCTCGGGGTGGCGCTCGAGCTGCTCCCAGTCGATGTTCCCGGAGACGACGAACAGCGCGAGGTCGCCGACGACCTTGCTCGTCGGCGTGACCTTGACGATGTGGCCGAGCACCTCGTTGGCGCGCGCGTAGGCGAGCTCGACCTCCTCGAAGCGATCGCCGAGCCCGAGCGCCTCGGCCTGCTGGCGGAGGTTGGACAGCTGGCCGCCGGGCATCTCGTGGCGGTACACGCGCCCGGTCGGCGCGAGCAGCCCGGTCTCGAACGGCGCGTAGGTCGCGCGCACCTCCGTCCAGTAGGGCTCGAGGTCCAGCAACGTGTCGAGCGAGAGCTCCGACCCGCGCTCGGTGTGCGCGGTCGCGGCGACGATCCCCGACAGCGACGGCTGGCTGGTCATCCCGGCCAGCGGCGCGGCGGCTCCGTCGACGGCGTCGACGCCGGCGTCGATCGCGGCCAGGTAGGTGGCCAGCTGGCCGCCCGCGGTGTCGTGGGTGTGCAGGTGCACCGGCAGCTCGAACTCCCGGCGCAGCGCCTCGACCAGCGTCCGCGCCGCCGGAGGCGCGCAGCAGGCCCGCCATGTCCTTGATCGCGAGGATGTGGACCCCGGCCGCCGACCAGCCGCTCGGCCAGGCGCAGGTAGTAGTCGAGCGTGTAGACCTGTTCCGCCGGATCGGACAGGTCGCCCGTGTAGCAGAGCGCGGTCTCGGCGACCGCGCCGCATTCGAGCGTCGACTCGATCGCGGCTCGCATCGGCTCGATGTTGTTGAGCGCGTCGAAGATCCGGAAGATGTCGACCCCGGCGGCGCTCGCCTCGGCCACGAACGCCCGCACCGCGCGGTCGGGGTAGGGCTCGTAGCCGAGCAGGTTGCGCCCGCGCAGCAGCATCTGCAAGCAGACGTTGGGAATCCGCTCCCGGAGCTGGGCGAGCCGCTGCCACGGGTCCTCGGACAGGAACCGCATCGCCACGTCGAACGTCGCCCCGCCCCACACCTCCAGCGAGAACAGCTCCGGCAGCGACGCCGCGATATGCGCGGACACGGCGAGCATGTCGAACGTCCGCATCCGCGTCGCCAGCAACGACTGGTGGGCGTCGCGCAACGTGGTGTCGGTGATCAGCACCGGCTGGACGTCGCGCATCCACCTCGCGAACCCCTCGGGCCCGAGCTCCTGCAGGCGCTGCCGGGATCCCGCCGGCGGCTCGCCGGCGGCCAGCGGCGGCAGCTTGGTGCGGGCATCGGGACGCGCGGGCGCGCTCCCGTACGGCCGGTTGACGGTCACCTCGGCGATCCGCCGCACGAGCCTCGACGCACGGTCGCCGCGGGCGCCGACCGTGGTCAGCCACGGACGCTCGTCGACGAACGTCGTGTAGGTGCGCCCCGCCTGAAACTCGGGGTCTTCGAGCACCGCGCTGAGGAACGCCTGGTTGGTCGAGACGCCGCGGATCCTGACCTCGTCGACGGCCCGGTGCACGCGCGCGATCGCGGTCGAGAAGTCGTTGGCCCGCGCGGTCAGCTTCAGCAGCAGCGAGTCGTAGTACGGGAGCACCTCGGCGCCGACGTAGGCGGAGCCCTCGTCGAGGCGGATCCCGGCCCCGCCCGGCGCGCGGTACGCCGAGATGCGACCGCTCGCCGGCCGGAACCCGTCGGTCGGATCCTCGGTGGTGATCCGGCACTGGAGCGCGAACCCGCGCTGGGAGATCGACTCCTGGCGCAGGCCGAGCTCCTGAAGCGTGCGCCCGCCCGCGATCAGCAGCTGCGAGCGGACCAGGTCGACGTCGGTGGTCTCCTCGGTTACGGTGTGCTCGACCTGGATCCGGGGATTCATCTCGATGAACACGTGCGTCGCCGCGCTCGGGGTCGACCAGGAACTCGACGGTCCCGGCGTTGACGTAGCCGATCTCGCGAGCGAAGCGGACGGCGTCCGCGCACAGCGCCTCCCGAATCCCGGGATCGAGGTTGGGCGCGGGCGCCAGCTCGATCACTTTCTGGTGCCGGCGCTGGATCGAGCAGTCGCGCTCGAACAGGTGCACGACCTCGCCGCTGGAGTCGCCGAGCACCTGGACCTCGATGTGGCGGGGACGCATGATCGCCTCCTCGAGGTACACCGACGGATCCCCGAACGCGCCCTCGGCCTCGCGCATCGCCGCCGCCGCGGCATCCTCCAGGGCGTCGGGATCCTCGACCAGTCGCATGCCCCGGCCTCCCCCGCCCGAGACCGCCTTGATGAACAGCGGGAAGCGCAGCTCGTCTGCGGCCCCGCTGACCTCGGCGACCGCGGTCAGCACCCCGCTGGCGGCCGGGGCCGGGAGACCCGCCCGCCGAGCGGCCTCGCGCGCGCGGAGCTTGTTGCCGGCGATCGCCAACACGTCGGCCGGCGGACCCACGAACGTGATCCCCGCGGCCACGCACTGGCGCGCCAGCTCGGGGTTCTCGGACATGAACCCGTAGCCGGGATAGATCGCGTCGGCGCCGATCCGCCGGGCGAGGTCGACGACCAGCCCGATGTCGAGATACGCCCGCACCGGATGACCGGGCTCGCCGAGCTCGTGGGACTCGTCGGCCTTCAGGCGGTGGGCCGAGTTGCGGTCCTCGGGCGCATACACCGCGACCGTCGGCAGGTCGAGCTCGTATGCGGCCCGGAAGGCCCGGATCGCAATCTCACCACGGTTGGCAACCAGCAGCTTCCGGAACACGCAAGCGGCCTATCGGCGAAGAGGGCGTCGTTTCAGGCAACGAGGATGGCACGTTCTTACGGCCACCCCAGCCGTCAGACAGTCACGTCAGGCAGGCTGCCGGTGTTCGTCCGACGGGTGCATCTCTGACACGTCGGCTAGCGCTTGACGGTCGCGGCCCTACTCAGAGAGAACGCGGCGCCGGTTCGCGGGCTTGACCGAGACTTTCACGGTCACCGCGACGCTCCGCTTGTGCCGAAGCGCCCGCTTGACCGCGACACTGAGCCTGACCGAGAAGCTCCGCTTCCCGGCGGATACCGTCTTCACGTAGCGCCCGACGGTCACCAATTTGGAGCCATGGCTTCCCAGCGCCGAGCGACGGGCGAGGACGACGACCGCGAGGCGCGACCCGCCCTGCGCGACGTTGATCGAGCCGTGCACGACCGCCCCATGCTGGATCCGCGTCAACACCAGCCTGGAGGCGACGGCCGGCAGCTTCCCGGGATGCGGGCGGGCGACGGGAGACGGTGGCAGCGGGTTGGCGGCCGGGGGTGGTTGCCGGGCGGGGGTGAGCTGCCGGGCGGGGGTGGGTTGCCGGGCGGAGGCGGCGAGCTCGTCGGCGACCCGACGACCACGCTCCCCGTCATGAACGGATGCATGTCGCAGTGGAACTGGTAGGTCCCGGGCGTGTTGAACTGGCAGGAACCCGACCAACCGGGCGACTGTGGATTGGTCGGCAGCGGCGGGACCGCCCCGAGCACGGCGCCGGCGGTCTGCGAGCACGACGTCGGTTGGGCCGTGTCGAAGTCGACGTTGTGGGCGCTCGCTCCGCTCGGGTAGGAGAACGTGACCGTGCCGGCCGTGGCGATCGTCACCGTGCTCTGGCCCGGGTTCGCGGGATCCTGGAACCCGAAGTCGAACGCATTGACGCTCGCCGTCGATGGCAGCGCCGCCGAGTCGGCGTGGGCATAACCCGGCGCGCCGACTGCCGCCGCACATACCAGGCACAGCACCAGCCTGGCTACCCGGGCCACGAGGGAACTATATACCCGCCTTATCGCTCCTCGACGTCATTTTGCGACGTCGATCCCCGCCGATGCTCGCGGCACCGCGCTCGACGGTCTGCGGGCCTCGGTGAACCCCGAAATCGACGCTACTCGGGATCGGCGGGCGATCACGCCCAGCCCCTGGAACGCAAACACCTCCGCAGATACAGTCTTGCTCCGACGGCTCAAGCCAGTTGGCGGAGCTCCTTCGAGTCGCGCGCTGCCGATCGTTCGGGCGACGCCCGTTCCCGTGGTGGCGATCAGCGCTGCCGGGCGAGTGAAGCCAACGTCTGCGGGTCTCAGACCGAAGTGCCGCGCGGCCCATCGCCAACAAAGAAGAAATCGCCGCCGACATACGGCTCGGCCGGGATCACCTCCGCAGCAATCGACATCCCCTGCCGCTGAACCAGCGTCGGCGGCAGCAACGCATCGCGAATCGCGCGCAAGTCCACCAGCTCAAGCTCCGCCGCGCGCAACCGAGCCCCCAGCTCAAGCTCGGCGCGCTCTTCCTCCCCGACCTCGGCACGCAACTCAGCGATCACGGCACGCTGCGCCCGCTCGATCCGCTGCGACACCACGGCGTCCTCCTGACCGCCCATTCACACCGCCGTACCACCCAGATGTCAGCGAATCACACGTCGAGATTTAACCGCAACGCAGCAGCAACTCTCGGGAGCGATGAGTTGCGTTGGGGTGGCAGGTCATTACTTACGTTGACACGATCACGAGAGGTGAAGCGATGACGATTGATCACGTGCTGGCCGTGGTGTCAGTCTCCGACATTGAACGGGCTATCCCCTGGTACGAGGCACTGTTCGGCCGGTCCCCCGACAACCGGCCGATGGCGAGCCTAGTCGAATGGCAGGTTCTCACCGGCGGCTGGGTGCAGGTCACCCATGACCCTGACCGAGCCGGGCTCGGCCTGCTGAACCTAGCCGTCGATGACCTTACGGCTGCCCGGGACGAACTCGTCGGCCGCGGTCTCGAGCCTGGCGAGGTCCAGCCGGTGAACAAGGGCGTGGAGCTCTCGCCGCTCTCCGACCCGGACGGGAACACGATCACGCTGATCGGCAACTTCCGCGTCAACTACTAGCTCGTCAGCGAGAAGAACGCGCAGATCGCCTCGGTGGCGGAAGGTCCGCGCGCGTCGGTGTAGGAGCCGCCGTCCGCGCCGCCGGACCATGCGTGTCCGAGACCGTGGATTTCAAGCAGCTCGTGCATCAACGCTCCGCGTTCGTCGACCCACTGCGACTGTGTGTATTCATGACCACCGTCGACCTGCGAGCGCCAGGACTTAGTCGGGCGCGCAATGTCGTGGTCGCAGCTCTGAGGTGCCACGAGATGGTTTGCGGCCATCGATTGGCGCAGAACCTGGACGCCGTTGGCCGGAACGACTGTGCGGTCGGCACTGCCGTGGATAACGATCGTCGGAACCGGGCGGCGGCAATTGCCGACCGCGGCGTGGGGTTCGCGACCGCGGGACTCCGCCCTCCCCCGCCCACGCGACATCGCCTGCAGGGCGGACGGAAGATTGGTCGCCGAGCGGAACGGGAAGCCCGGAATGCACCGCTACGGCTGCGAACAAGTCCGAGTAGCACGCCGCGAGAATCGCGGCCATGGCACCTCCTGAGGACAGTCCAGCCACGAACACGCGTCCAGGATCGATCGTGCATCGGGCCTCGGTCTCGATCAGATCGCGGACGATCCCGGCGATCTGGGCCGGCTCACCGGCGCCGCGCCGCTGGTGCTCTGGCAGGAACCAGTTCCAGCACCCCTGCGGATTGCTGCCACGACTCTGGCCTGGGTAGACGACGACGAAGCCGTGTCGCTCGGCAGCGTCATTCATCAGCGTGGCCGCGGCGAACGTGGCTGGATCCTGGGTGCAGCCGTGAAGCATGCAGACGAGCGGTGCCGGCCTGTCGGCAGCTAGCCGCGGCCGGCATGTAAACCAGCGCGCGCTCGTTGCCCGGGCGGGACACGGAGCGGGATCGAGCTCCCGCAGGCACCTCCGGCTTGACCCGCCGACGCCGCCAGGCGGTGCAGTCGCGCCACCAGCGACCGGCCCGCCGTTGGCACGAGCGGCTGCTATCGCGGCTCGATTGGCGCGATAGAGCCCTTGCCAATCCATCTGATCAATATAACGATCAGCGCTCGTTATATCAATCACAGGTTCGGACGGACGTGAACGAAACTCCGGTACACGCTCAACAGCGCGACTCGCTGTGGCTCACTGAGCTGCGGATCTCGCAAGATCGCCGCCTCGGTCTCGCCGACACGAGCCTGGTCCTCGTTCTGCTCATTCTCGCCAAGCATGCCAGCACTGGCGAGCGTCGCGCCAAGCGACGTGCCCAGCGCCGATGCGATCGCCCGCAGCACACGCAGCGAGGGCTCATGTAGACCGCGCTCCAACTCACTCAGATACGCGTTGGACACATTGGTGAGCGCCGACAGCTCGCGGAGCGACATCGAGGCAGAAATCCGCTGCGCGCGCAGGAGCGCACCGAGCGCCTCGAGGGCAGCTTTCGACGACGTGTCGCTCACGACCTACATCTTCCCGCTCGACGACGGCTCGGGACGCTGCCAACGGTTTGGTGCGCGCTTGGCGCCGCGGAGCCGAAGAAATCCTCGCCAACGTGGAGTACCTCGACGACAGACAGCGTCGCCGAGACCGAGCAGGCAACCCCACCAGCCACGGGCGTCGGGATCAGTCCCGGGCCTACAAGCAGGAGCGTGTGACGTGATCCAACACATCGTGTTGCTCAAGTGGAAGGCCGGGACCACCGACCAGCAAGTCGACGCCGTGTTTGCTCAGGCGGAGAAGCTCGTCAACGGGATCGATGGCGTCGAGCGGATCACGCTGGGACGTAACGTCGGAGACGCAGACCACGGGTTTACGCACGCGTTTATCGTCAACCTCGCGGACGCCGACGCGCTCAGCAACTATCTCCAGCACCCGCTGCGGAAAACGTACCTCTCCGACGCCTTAAATCCGATCGAGGAGGAGCGGATCGAGATCGACGTGCCGCAAGACGCGGTCCACCAACACGTGCGCGGAACCGGCCTCAATTGGGAGTGGGGCGCCATGCGTCCTTCGGCAAGCGCCGCCGCGGCCGCGCTTCGGTTGGAAGAGCAGGAGGATGACCTCTAATCCATCCGCCGGCTGTAAGGCGTTCGCGGCAGCGCGATGCTCACACGATCAGCCTCGGATGGGCACGTGAGCCGCGTAGCACTGGTGACCGGCGCCGCGAGCGGGATCGGCGCTGCGATCGTGCAGCGTCTGGGCGGCGATGGCTGGGATGTGGTGGGCGTCGACGTGAAGGGCGACGTCGACATTGAGGCCGATCTCACCACGCGGGAGGGAAACGAGCGAGCGGTCAACGCGACGGTCGAGCGTTTCGGACGGCTGGACGCCGTCGTTCCGAACGCGGGCTTTCAGCACGTCGCGCCCGTGGCGGAGTTCCCCGAGGAGCGCTGGGACGCGATCCTCGCGCTGCTGCTCACCAGCCCTTTCCTGCTCGCGCGCTACGCCTGGCCGCATCTGGTCGCGGCGGGCGAGGGACGATTCGTCGCGATCGCCTCCGTCCACGGCCTGGTGGCCTCACCGTTCAAATCGGCATATGTGTCGGCAAAGCATGGGCTGTTGGGTCTCGTCAAGACTCTGGCGCTCGAGGGCGCACCGGACGGGATCAGCGCAACGGCGGTGTGTCCGGGCTACGTACGCACGCCGCTCGTCGAGGCCCAGATCGCCGACCAGGCGCGGGCCCACGACGTGCCTGAGGAGCGAGTCCTCGAGGATGTGATCCTCGCGCCGCATGCGGTCAAGCGATTGATCGAGCCGACGGAAGTGGCCGGCGTTGTCGCGTTCCTCCTGGGCCCGGAGGGGCGCGCCTTTACCGGGGCGCCGGTGACGATGGATCAGGGCTGGACGGCCCGCTGAGCACGGCTATGCTCGGGGCATGTCGAAGTCGGCCAGTGCCCTGGGGGAGTTCATCCGCCGTCAACGCGAGATGCAGGAACTCTCAATGCGGCAGTTCGCTGAGATGGCCGGGATCTCCAATCCGTACCTGTCGCAGATAGAGCGCGGACTTCGGGCGCCGTCCGACACCGTCTTGAACGCGATCGCCGGTTCGCTACAGACCTCGGCCGACGCCTTGCGTGAGCAGGCCGGCGTCCCACGGGAGTCTGACGGCGGTTCGGCCGTGATCGAGGCGATCCGCGCGGATGACCGACTCACCGCAGCTCAACGGCGCGCGCTGCTCGAGGTCTACAAGTCCTTTACCGGGTAGCGCGAGAGCGCCGCGCCACGTCGGTCAACAGCGGTGGCCAGTGCTCGCTGAGCGCTTCGCGTCCCATGAATAGCCCGAGGTGACCGCCCGTCGTCGTGCGGCGGGTGATGTCGGACCCGGGCGTGCTCGCGGCGTCAGCCAGAGCGAAGACCTGGCCGGGCGGGGTGATGTGGTCCCCAGCTCCGCCCAGCAGATTCAGAGGGCAGCGGATGCTGGCCAGGTCGACGCGCTGACCGCCGATCTGCAACTCCCCGCGTACGAGCTCGTTGTCGCGGAACAGATGCTCGACGATCCAGAGGTAGAACGCCCCGGGGATGTCCTGCGTGTGCTTGAACCAATCTTCAAACTCGCGGTAGCGCGCGACGTGCTCCGGGTCGTGGACGTTGACGAGTAGCTGCGCTTGACGGGCAACCTCGTTGTCGGGCTTGATCAGAATGAAGCCCGCGAGCATGTTCTCGCCTCTCAGGGTGCCGCCGCCCGCGGCCACCAGCGCCCGGTAAGCACTGAGATCGCCGGCCGGAGCCATCCGCTCCATCACCGCACGGATCACCGGCTCGCCGGCGTGGAAGTCGATCGGTGCACCCGCGATCGTCAGCGTGTGGACTCGATCCGGGGCCAGCGCCGCGTAGATCGTCGCCAACCAGCCGCCCTGGCAGTCGCCGATCAGGTTGACCCGTCCGCCAGCGTGGTCGACGGCCCGGTCGACAACCGCAAGGTAGTCGTCGATCGTTGCGTCGCGGGTCGACGCCGACGCCCCGATCCAATCCAGCGAGAACGCGCGCGACAGCCCCGCGTCGAGGATTGCGCCCATCTGGCTTTGCTGCGGCGAATAGTCCACGATGCAGGAGTCGTGCCCCGCTTGGGGCGGCAGCACGAGCGTCGGTAGGACCCGCGCCCTCGGGCCTGCCGTGGAGAAATCCCGCAGCCGCGCGATCGGGTCTTCGAACACGATCTCGTGCGGAGTCGACCACGAGGGGCGACCGCGCTGCATGGACACCCGCAGCCAGCGTCCCCAGTCACGCGCGAGCTCCAGTGGCGTGGCGCCGCGCTCGATCGCGCCGGACCAGTACGCGCCGACGCTCTGAGTCAGCGCGGTCAATGCCGCGAAACCGTCTTCCAGCGCGATGTCCTCGAAGCTCGCGGGGCGGGTCCGGGACATTCAGATCCTTTGGTTTCGCGAGAGCGCCATCGGCTGGCAGAGCACCTTAGCGCTGTGCCCGGCTGCGTCTGAGGTCGCTGCGCGCACCGATCCTTAAACAGGACCCATGCTCAAGCGCACGGGCGCTCTGGGGGCCCGTGCTCCGTCATGCAGCGTGCCGTCGCGATCCGCGCGGCGGCACTGATGCGCTACGAAATCAGCTCGCGGGCCGCCGAGGTGTACGCCGACGCCAGCTGGCGCGTCACGTCGACCTGCGTCGCGACGACCGACTTGACGGCATCGTTCTGCGACTGGTCAGCTAGCTTCTGCTGGATGGACGTGACGCCTTCCACCAGCTTGTCGTAGCTGTCGAGGTACAGATTGCCGGCGCGCTTGCTGGCCTCGACGAAGCGCTCGTTGAGCTCAGCGACCTGCTCGGTGTGATCGTTGAAGTCCCTGCGGGTCTTGGTGGCGGTTGCCATGTCGGTCTCCTTGGGTGCGTGAGAGGTGATGTGCTTGCAGCTTAGCAAGATCCTCGCTAATTGGCAAGCGCCTCTACGGCCGTCGCCAAGGGGCGCTCCCCCTCCCTGACCTACGCTCCGGCGCCGTTTCGGATGATCGCGGCCTGCCCTTGGCCGCCCCCGACGCACAGCGTTGCGATGCCGCGGTGGACATTCGAGCGCTTCATCTCGTGCAGCAGGGTTACGAGGATCCTGCCGCCGCTCGCGCCGATCGGATGACCGAGCGCGATCGCGCCGCCATGCGGGTTGATGCGCTCCTCCGCGATCCCGAGCTCGCTGACGACCGCGAGTGACTGCGCGGCGAACGCCTCGTTGAGTTCGAACAGGTCGACTTCCGCGAGCTTCAAGCCGGCGCTCGCGAGCGCCTTGCGCACGGCGGGGACCGGGCCGATGCCCATGATCCTGGGTTCGACGCCGACAGATGCGTAACCCTCCACGACGCCCATCGAGTCCAGCCCGCGCTCGCGTGCGGCGCGTTCCGACATCACGACGATCGCCGCCGCGCCGTCGTTTACGCCCGACGCGTTGCCGGCCGTCACCGTGCCGTTCTCGCTCCGGAACGCCGGCCGCAACCGTCCAAGGGTCTCGCTGGTCGTCCCTGCCCGGGGATGCTCATCGGTCTCGATCAGGCGGGTGCCGCGCTTGTCCGGGACCTCGATCGCAACGATCTCGTCCTTGAACACGCCGTCCTGGATCGCCCGCTCAGCTCTGAGCTGGCTCTCGGCCGCGAACTCGTCCTGTTGCTCCCGGGTGATTCCGTATTGGTCGGCGAGGTTCTCGGCGGTGACGCCCATGTGAATGTCGTCGAACGCATCGGTGAGGCCGTCGTGCACCATCGAATCGATCAGCTCGGTCGACCCCATGCGGGCGCCGAATCGTGCCGCAGGCATCAGATAGGGCGCCCGCGTCATGTTCTCCATACCGCCCGCAACGACGACGTCGACGTCGCCCGCTCGGACCATCTGCGCGGCGATCGCGACTGCCTTGAGCCCCGAACCGCAGAGCATGTTGATCGTCGTCGCGGGAACCTCTTTCGGGATTCCGGCCGCGATCGCAGCCTGACGGGCCGGATTCTGACCGAGGCCGGCCTGCAGCACGCAGCCCAGGATCACCTCGTCAACATCCTCGCCGGCCAGACCGGCCCGGTCCAGTGCCGCCCGGACGGCGAGCGCCCCGAGCTCGGTGGCCGACACGTCCTTGAACTGCCCTCCGAAGCTACCGACAGGGGTGCGAACTGCGCTGACGATCACGGCGTCATCCATCAGGAGCTCCTTCGCTTGAAGTGGCCGGGAACGAAGACACGCATCACATGTCCATCCCGCCGTTGACGCTCAGGATCGCTCCGGTGATGAACGAGGACTGATCAGCGACCAGGAAATGCACGGCGCGGGCGATTTCGTCCGGCCTGCCGAGCCGCCCCACCGGGATCTTCTCCTTGATGCCGTCGAGCACTTTCTCCGGGACGCTCTCGAGCATCTCGGTGGCGATGAATCCGGGCGCGACGGTATTGACCGTAACGCCGATCCCATCCTCCTCGAGCTTTCCGGCGCGCTGGAGCTGGAACGCCGCCTCGCGCGCGAGCGTCTTGGTGAGCCCGAACAGCCCCGACTTCGAGGCGGCGTAGTTGGCCTGCCCGATGTTCCCCATCTGACCGATGATCGAGGAGATGTTCACGATCCGGCCCGTGCCGCGGTCGATCATGTGCGGCAGGACCGCCTGGGACATGAAGAACGCGCCAGAGAGGTTGACCCCGATCACCTTCTGCCAGTCCTCGTCGGTCAGCTTCAGGACCGTCTTGTCGATCGTGATCCCGGCGTTGTTGACGAGGATGTCGAGGCGTCCGTGTTGATCGATCACCTCGTGGACGGTGCGACGACAGTCATCTCCCGAGCCAATGTTGCCCTGGTGGACGCTCGCGTCCACGCCGTGGCGCCGCAATTCCTCGAGCATCTCGTTGGCGCGCTTGGAGTCGCGGCCGTAGCCGGCGGCGACAGTTGCGCCGTGCTCCGCGAAGCTACGGCAGATCGCAGCCCCGATGCCGCGCGTGCCACCGGTGACGAACGCCACGTGGCCCTTCAGCCGCGGTCGGCGGTTGTCGGTGGGGAAGGGTTCGGTCGCGGGCGTTTCGGTGACGGTGGTGGTCGTGCTCATAGGGTTCTCCCTCGTTCGTTTCTCAGCGGTCCGAGCGCTCGGTCAGCCAGTTCGCAAGGTCGGGCCAGATCTCCTTGGCTGCGGCCGAGCCCGCCATCAGGCCGATGTGCCCTCCGGGGCGGTCGAAGTGGGTGACGTCCTCGCTGGAGACGAGGTCGAAGATCGGCATCGTGCCCGCGCGCGGAGCGATGTGGTCGGCGGCGGCGGTCACGACCAGCAGGTTCTGGTCGATCCGCCCGAGGTCGACCCGGCGGTCGCGCAGGCGCACGCGCCCACGCGCAAGCGCATCGTCTCGGTACATCAGGCGGATCCACTGTGCCCATGCGCGTCCCGGGAACGGGGGGTTGTCGGCGACCCACTTGGCCATCGGCTGGTAGCTCTCGCGTGAGAAGGTCTCGTCGGCGATCCCCTGCGCGATCCGACGGTAGGTCGTCCAGAAGTTCGGGACCGGCTTGAGCAGCTTGTTGGCGAAGTCGACCGCGCGTCCCGGAATCACCCGCCACGCCTCCGCGATTCGCTCCACGTCGAAGTCCTCGTCGCCGACCCAGGTCGCATAGCGCGAGCCGCGGCCGTCGATCGGCATCGTCAGTAGCACGAGGTTGCGCACGGCCGTGTGCTCGCCGGCGCGCTCGAGCCCGCAGTACATCGCGCACAGCGTCGCGTCCGATGCACCAGCCGACCAACGAGAGCTCGGCCGCTTTGCTTGCCCGCAGCGTCTCGCGCACCGCCCAGTGCAGTTCGTCGCAGACGTAATCGTCGAGCGCCATGTCGGCGTCCTCTTCGTCGGGCACGCCCCAATCCACAAGAAACACGTCGAACCCGTCGCCGAGCAAGAACTCGATCAGCGAGCCGCCCGGGCGCAGATCGAAGATCTCGGGTCGGTTGATCAGCGCGAACACGAGCAGAATCGGAACGGCGTGGGACCGCTGCGCGGAGCGATAGCGGTAGAGCGTCGTGCCGCGATGCGTCCAGACGACCTCGCGCGGGGAGGCGCCGACGACGGCGTCGTCGGTCGTAAGCAGAACGTTGGCGAACTCGAGTACGCGCGACGGTGACTTGACGATTGGCGCGATCACGCTCACGGCTGCTTCACCGCATCCCGACCGCGCGTCGCCTTCGGCCGCGCGCTGGCTCGCGATCTGGTCGCGCAGGCCCTCGACCTCCTGCAGGACGCGCTCGAGTTTGTCCTCGGTGCGGTGCAGCTGCCGGGCCAGCCGCGTGATGTCGGCTCGGCCGGCGACGCGAAGGTTGCGCAGCGCGAGGTCGGCCGCGTCGGACGTGATCCGCGAGATCGCCGCGACGTTCTCGCCGACCATGCCCAGCAAGCGACCGAAGCTCGGCTTGGAGACGAGTTCGTCGAGCGCACGGGCGGTCTCGGATTCAACCTGCTCGTATGGCGTGCGCTCGCGCTTTTCGCTCGCTCGGCTTCCGCCCGCGCCTGACGAGGAGGAGTGGTCGTTGGTGCGGCTGGCCATCGCTAGTCCTCCTTCGCTTGTGCGGCGGCGACCTTCTGCTCGAGCTCCACCATCACCGCCGGGTCACGCAGCGTGGTGACATCGCCCAGCGCACGGCCGTCGGCGATGTCGCGCAGCAGCCGGCGCATGATCTTTCCCGACCGGGTCGTCGGCAGGGTCTCGGACCAGAGGATCCGCTTCGGTCGCGCGAGCTTGCCGATCTGCGACGCGACGTGCTCGCGGATCTGGGCCTCGAGCTCGGGGGTGCCCTCGAGGCCTCCCTGCAGGGTCACGTACGCGACGATCGCCTGTCCACTGAGCTCGTCTGACTGCGCGACGACCGCCGCTTCGGCGACCTTCTCGTGCGCGACGATCGCCGACTCGACCTCGGCGGTCGATAGACGATGACCCGAGACGTTGATCACGTCGTCGATTCGCCCGACGATCCACAGGTAGCCGTCCTTGTCGCGGATCGCGGCGTCGCCGACGAGATAGGTGTCGTGGACCAAAGCGCGACCAGTAGGTCTTGACGTAGAGATCGTCGTCGTCGTACAAGGTCCGGAGCATCGCTGGCCACGGGCGGTTGAGCACGAGCAGGCCTTGACCGTGCTCGACGCTCTCGCCTGTGACCTCGTCGACGACGTCGGCGAGCACCCCCGGAAGCGCATGGGTTGCCGACCCCGGCTTGGTCTCGGTCGAGCCCGGGCAGCGGCGAGATCATCATCTGCCCGGTCTCGGTCTGCCACCAGGTGTCGACGATCGGGCAGCGCTCACGTCCGAACGACGACGTGGTACCAGAGCCACGCTTTCGGGTTGATCGGCTCGCCGACCGTGCCCAATAGGCGCAACGAGGAGAGGTCGTGCGCGTTGGGGTGCTCAGCGCCCCACTTCATGCACGCGCGGATCGCGGTCGGCGCCGTGTAGAAGATCGTGATGCCGTAGCGCTCGACGAGCTCCCACCAGATCCCCTTGTGCGGGTAGTCGGGCGCGCCTTCGTACATGACGCTGGTCGCGCCGTTGGCAAGCGGGCCGTAGACGATGTAGGAATGCCCGGTGATCCAGCCGACGTCCGCGGTGCAGAAGTAGACGTCCCGCTCGGAGTCGAGGTCGAACACGTAGCGATGGGTCACGCTGACGCCGGTTAGATAACCGCCGGTCGTGTGCACGATCCCCTTCGGCTTGGCAGTCGAGCCCGACGAATAGAGGATGAACAGTGGATGCTCGGCCTCCATCGGCTCGGGCGGGCACGCCGGGGCGGCGGCGGCGATGATCTCGTCATAGAACACATCTCGACCGGAGGCCATCGGAGTGTCAATTCCCGTGTGGCGAACCACCACGATCTTCTCGAGCGACTCCAAACCGGCGATGACGCCATCGACCGCCGCTTTGACCGGTGTGACCTTGCCCTTGCGCCGCGCGCCGTCGACGGTGATCAGCGCCTTCGCGTTGGAGACCTCCATCCGCTCCTTGACGGCCTCGGGCGCGAAGCCTCCGAATACGACGTTGTGCGGCGCGCCGATCCGCGTGCAGGCGAGCATCGCGACCACGACCTCGGGGATCATCGGCAGATAGATCCCGACGACGTCGCCCTTGCGCACGCCGAGATCCGTCAGCGCGTTCGCCAGCCGCTGCACGTCGCGGTGCAGGTCGGCGTACGTGATCGCGCGCTCCTCGCCCTCCTCGCCGGCCCAGTGAATCGCGACGCGATCACCGTGGCCCGCCTCGACGTGCCGGTCCACGCAGTTGTAGGAGACGTTCAGCGTCCCGTCGGTGAACCACTTGTAGAACGGGGGATTCGAGTCGTCGAGGGCCGTCGTGAATGGCTTGTTCCACGCAAGCGTCCGCGCCTGCACGGCCCAGAACCCGGTCGGGTCGAGCTCCGCCTGCGCATGCAGCGAGACGTCGTTGACCCGCTCGTCGGCGAGGAATTGCGCCGATGGGGCAAAGCGGTCCTGGTGCAGTAGCTCCGCGAGCCTGCGCTCGAGCCGCTCGCCCGAAAGCGCCGCATGCGTCGTTATGGCGGGGAGGTTCATCTCTTGTCTGGTCCTCTCGGGATCTGATCGTTCAACGTGGTCACCTGCGGCCTGTCTGTGTCAGAGCCCGATGCAGACCGACTTGGTCTCGGTGTACTCGTGAATCACCTCTTCGCCCATCTCTCTTCCCCAACCGGACTGTTTGTAGCCACCGAACGGAAGCGCGGCGTCGAAGATGTTGTAGGCGTTGACCCACACGGTGCCGGCCTTCAGCTGCGGGATCAGCCGATGCGCTTTGGTGAGGTCGTTGGTCCAGATGCCGGCCGCGAGCCCGTAGATGGTGTCGTTGGCGGCCGCGGCGACTTCGGCCGTGTCCTTGAACGGGATCGCCGTCACGACCGGGCCGAAGATCTCCTCGTCGAAGACCTTGTTACCTGGGCCGGCACCGTCGAGCACGGTCGGCGCGACAAAGTAACCGCGCTCCCCGACCTGCTTGCCGCCGGTGACGGTGCGCACTCCCTCGCGCTCGCCGGCATCGAGAAAGCCTGCCACCCGCTCGAGCTGCTCGGCGGAGACGAGCGGCCCCATCTCGGTGTCGGGGTCGAGGCCGCGCCCTACCTTGATCTGGTCGGCGTGGTCTGAGACCCCCGCGAGGACGTCGTCATAGACCTTCTGCTCGATGTACAGCCGCGAGCCCGCGGCACAGCACTGGCCGTGGTTGAAGAAGATCGCGTTTGCCGCGCCGGGAATCGCGGTCTCCAGGTCTGCGTCGGCGAACACAACGTTCGGCGACTTGCCGCCGAGTTCGATCGTGACGCGCTTGAGGTCGTCGGCCGCCGCTTTGACGATCAGCTTGCCGACCTCGGTGGAGCCGGTGAATGCGATCTTGTCGACGCCCGGGTGCCCCGCGAGAGCTGCCCCAGCGGTCTCCCCGAAGCCTGTGATCACATTGACGACGCCGTTGGGCAGACCGGCCTCCTGCATCAGCTCAGCGAGCCGCAGCGCTCCCAGCGGGGTCTGCTCGGCGGGCTTCAACACCACCGTGCAGCCAGTCGCGAGCGCTGGGCCGAGCTTCCAGGCGGCCATCAGCAACGGAAAGTTCCAGGGGATGATCTGCCCAACGACGCCGATCGGCTCCTTGAGCGTGTAGGCGTGAAACTGCGCGCCGGGCGCGTACGGGACCGAGATCGGGAATGTCTGGCCGTGGATCTTGGTCGCAAATCCGGCCATGTAGTGGAACAGGTCGGCGGCGAGTGGAACGTCGGCGGCGCGGGCAATGCTTAGTGGTTTGCCGTTGTCCATCGACTCGATCTCTGCCAGCTCGTCGGCGTGCTCGAGGATCAGATCGCCGATCCGCCAGATCATTTGCCCTCGATCCGAGGCGGTCAGGCGTTTCCACTCAGAGTCCTCAAACGCCCGTCGCGCGGCGGCGACCGCGAGGTCGACATCCTCGGCGTCCCCGGCCGGAACGTGGTCGATCACTTCGCCCAACGCCGGGTCATAGACCTCGAGCGTGCGGCCGTGACGAGCCTCCACCCACTCACCGTCGATCAGCATCCGCTTGGGCTGTTCGAGGAAACGCGTGGCGATCGGTGTCGCCTCAACGATGGTGGCCATGATGTCTCTTCCTAACCTGAGGATTTCGCAGGAATTCGCGAAGCTACTCGGGAAGGGGTTGCACTTCGGTTGCACATCCGGCGTTCCCCTCGCGCAGACTGGCAGAGCGCGTGCTGCGCTTGCGACCCGGTCGGCCGCGCACGGGCGCTACCAGCGACATCCGTCGCCCGACAGCCGCCGCCGACGCGCTCGCGGCAGCGCGCCGAGGATCCCCAACCGGAAGCGCTGCGACCAGCGTCCGCGCCGCCGCGAGGTCATCGGTGCCGGACGGATGGATCAGCCAGCGCGAAAGCAGGTCGGGATCGGCCGTGGTCAGGATGCTGCGCCGCAACGACTCGTCGAGCACCCCGCGGGCTTCGACGATCGCGGGCGCGTCCGACGCGGGAAGGAGTGGGCCGAGGTAGGCGCGTAGCGCTTCGCCGGGGTGCCCCGCTGCGACGAGTCTTTCCACCTCGAGTGAATCAGCGTCGAACGAGTCCGCCAGGCGATACGGCTGGGTCTGGAGCGCGCCCTCGCCCAAGTGGTCTCGCACACGGTGGACCTGCACACGGATCGTGACCGCCTTGCCACGCTCGCCGTAGAGCGCCAGCGCGAGCTGCTCGGCAGTCAGACCTTCGCGGTGCATCGCGAGCACCGCGAGGAGCTCGAGCGACCGCAGCCCCCGTTCCGGTCGTGCCTTTCCCAGCCGTGCGTCGGCGCCGGCGCCGAGCAGATGCAGATGCAGCTTCGGCACGACCGATCCTCGGCGCCGACGCAGCCACAGGATCGCACCGTCGCCGTCGAGACACTGCGTCTCGAACGTCCGGCCGTCGCGGAATCTGCACCAGACGGCCAGAGTCCAGAGGAAGATCGACGCTCGCGGGGAGCTGCCCCGCGCCTCGCGCAGCGATCACCAGGCCGCGCGCGTCGACGAGCACGCTTCCGCTGCGACGCCCGGCGATTTCCGACTCCCAGCGGTCGCGCAGCCGCGCGGCGCGCTCGAGCTCATCGACGCGCAGCCCGAGCTCGTCGGCCCGGATCGTCGACTCAGCCGCGCAGGCCGCCAAGGCGGCGAGCGCGGCGGTCGGCGGATCCGACGTGCGCAGCTCCGCTGTGAGGACGACGCCGATCAGTTCACCGCTGGCGGGATCGTGGACCGGCGCGGCCGAGCACGTCGACGGGTCAACGGCGGCGATGAGATGCTCACCGGAAAACATCTCGAGCGCGAGGCCCGGCGGGTCAGCGGCCCTGGCAGCGCTCGGCCCGATCGTAGAATCGGCACAGCTCGTTCCGTCGTGGACGCGAATCTCGCCCGCGGCTTCTCCCGTTCGCGATTCACCGACGACCCACAACAGGTTGGCGTTGGCATCCCCGATTGCGACGAGGTGGCGGGTCCTTGGGACCGGGCCCCGCAGCGCCGACACGATCAGCTCGATCTCCGGTGCCAGCGATCCGTTCACGCGCACCGCATCGAGCGCGTCACCAGTGAGCTGGATGGGTGCGGCTGATGCCTCCGGCGCGTGTCGAGCCCCGAAGTCTGGCCGCGGGTTGGCTCCGACGAGTTCGTGCAGGTCGCCGATCGTGCGCACGCCGAAGCTGCCCTCGTGCTCGCGCTGGCGCTCCCGCGCACGGGGCCCTGAATCGGCGAGGGAGGACGATGCTTCGCCAATCATGGCCGCGCGCCATTTCTGGTCCCGTAGCTGTGCTGAGCGCAGCTGACAGTCCCAATGGAGAACATCCGGGTTATCACATCCTGCTCTGCTTTACCAGCTCCGAACGACGTGCTCGACGTGGTCCTAAAAGCTTTGGTTGAGTTGGCTGGAGCGCACGTGCGTCCTACTCCGTGCCTCGCCCGGGGAGGGTGTCAGCGATCTTTTCGACGGCTTTTTTTGTGGAGCCTTTGGCCTGGTCGCGGCGACTCTCGTTCTCGAGGTGTTTGTCGCCGGTCAGTGAGCCCGCCGCTTCTTTCAGGCGGCCTTTGCCTTGGTCTGCATGCTTGTCATCCATGGTGATCTCTCCTGGTTTGCGCTGATGATCTTGGTTGGTGCGTGACGGCTGCGGCCGTCAACGCCGACCGCTGCCGGTGCGATCGAATACTCAGAGCCGTTGGTGGCGGGGCTGCGCCGAGATCGTCATCGCAGGTGCTTGTGTGCGAGCACCTTCACGGTCTCTCACGAACACATGATAACTATATCATGAAAACCGAGTCTAGATATGATAGCCTGGTGTGGCTGGCTGAGAGCACCCGGCGGATCGTTGCGGCGCATAAGACCGCGCTGAGGACAACAGCGTGATCCATCGGGCCGCTCGGCCGGAGTTGCGGAGGTCCTTTATCGGAGGTCAGTCATGACGATCCTGCAAGAGTCGCCACAGAGCGGCAGACACGCCCGAAAGCGTTGGTACCGGTTCGGCCGTGCCGATCAACCCGTGCGTCACACTCATGCGTGGGAGCATGAAACGTTTGCCGAAGAACAGGCGCGATGGGAACGAAGCGACCCAGCGTACGCCCGGCTTTGTGAAGAGGTCCGACAAGCAAATGAGCGCGGCGAGCTAGCTGGACGAGACGCTGATCAAGCCAAGGCCGAATGGGACGCTCGCCTTGCCACCCCGCGACAAGCTGCCGATGACGCCGAAAGGGCGGCGCATGCGCGGAAACCAACTCGTCCTCCGGGCTTCTCTCGAAAGGTTCGGCGATGACTTCCGTTGCCGCCCAAGCTGCCGGCTTGCACATCCGCTTTCTTCGCGTGGTGGCAAACCGCATCCAGCGCGAGCTCGACGACTACGATCCTGTCGAGCACTCTGGGGACGCCGCGTCCAGGAGCAGACGGGAACACCTCAAATGGTTAGTGACCCGCGCTCGAGAGCGGGTCACTGAGGCCGAAGGACGACGCCGCTACCCCCAGCCAAATCGAGTCTCCTAAACCCGGCCGCGAGCCCCTCCCCCGCCCTTCACGACCAGACTCTCTAGCGCCCCGACTCTGGCTGTCGGGTCAATTTGAGCGATCCGGACGAAGGATCGTGCTTTCTCGGTGCCGTGGCGCGTCACGGCGGGCGAGTTCGGCGGCCGCTCTCGATGGTGGGCGGCGCTTAGGCGGACCCGGTGGATGGGCCGCTTCGGGTCGCCCGGTCAGCCTGTCGATGACTAGCGCGTAGCGGCATCGGTGAGGACCGGACGGAGGAAACGTGGCGACTGCGAGCACGAGCGTCCCGGCGTCTGCTACGAGCGAGGAGGTCGTAGACCAATCGATCATGTCGCCAGTGGTGTTGCGCTCGCCGAGCTTGCCTCAGCCTAGGTCTCGCAGAGGAACTTCAGGCTGATGTTCCAGAGGTCGTGGCCTCGGTGCATGTGGCCTGGGTTTGTCTGTGCGAGCCGCTTTGCCCCGTCGCCGAGGCCGATTTCCTCCATGACGACGTATGTGCCGTGGTCACGGGGCACGAGTAGCCAGGTGTGGTAAGCGCGGAGGCCCCTGGCGTTTCCGTCCACCCAAGTCGGGTGTGTGGCACGAATTCCGCGACGGAACTGGAGATTCCCAGTCGAACGTAGTCCACTGGAAGGTTGCGCCTTCACTGGGCGGCTGGTTTGTCGACTAAGACGTCGGCTGCGTTTGAGTACCACGTGGCCACTTGGTCGGCGCGATCAGATGCTGCCAGACCTGGTGCGGGGCGCCTGGATCACGATTTCGTTGTGCGCGAACAGGTCGGCGTCGGTCGGCGTAAGGCCGTCAGGCCAATGTATGTCTGCCGATCGGTGAGCTATGTCGTCTTGAATTGTCATGTGTGTCCTTTTCCGGGGCACCAGCATGGGGTTCGCGGGGGATTGCCGGGATCAGCAAAGGCTCGCGTCAAGCCGCTGCTTCCATGAACCGCGCGGGCGTGATCGGAAGCTCTCTGAATCTGATTCCGACGGCGTCGAAGACGGCGTTGGCCACTGCCGCGGCGACCCCGGTCGCGCTGAGCTCGCCGATCCCTTTGGCTCCCAGCGGGCCGGCGTTGTTGTCGACCTCGTCGACGAACGAGACATCAATTTCAGCTGGGATGTCAGCGTTGACGGGAAGTGCCACGCCCGCGAGGTTCTGGGAGTGCCAGCGGCCGAGTTGTGGCTCGAGCACGCTTCTTTCGCTCGTGGCCATGCCCCACCCCCAGACGATCCCTCCGATCATCTGCGAGCGTGCGGTGCGCTCGTTGATGATGCGTCCGGCGCTGTAGACACCCGTCGCCCGGCGCAGCCGGACATTGCCAAGCGTCTCATCGACGCCCACTTCCACGAAGACGACGCCGAACGTTCGTGTGGCCATGTCGTCGGGACCAGCGTCGGCCACCGCCCCGCCGGGGAGGTTGAACGCTCCTTCGGTGACGATCTCGCCACCGGCGCGTCCGACCAGCTCGCTCAGCGCGACTCGGCTGGGTCCGCGGTGTAGGCGTCCATCGACGCACGTCACCTCATCGGCCGGCCATCCAGCGAGCTCCGCGAGGCGGTCGCGGACTTTGCGGGCGCCATCGAGCACCGCCGCTCCCATGCCGATGGTCGTGCCTGAGCCATAGGTTGGGCCGGCGAAAGGGAGTGTGCTGTCGCCGGCGCGAAGCTCGATCGTGTCGGGTCGGAGCCCCAGGACGCTGGCGGCGATCTGCGGGAAGATCGTTCGCGGGCCCTGTCCGATGTCGGTGAACCCTGCCTCGATCATCAGGCGCGCCGTCTGATCGAGCGTGAGTCGAGCTTGTGAGGGGAAGCGATATTGCCCCTGTGTTGCGTCGGCCAACCCGCACCCGAGTGACCAGTTGCCATCGCGTGAGCCGCCGCGGGGACGGTCTCGCCAACCGAATCGGCGGGCACCTTCGCCGTACGCCGCCACCAGTCTCTTGGACGACCATGGTTTGCCGGTGGCCGGCTCGAGGTCTGCGTAGTTGATCAGGCGCAGATCGAGGGGATCGGTTCCAGTGGCCCGTGCGAGTTCGTCCATCGCCGACCCGAGGGCCCAGGTGCCCGGTCCGTCGATCGGCGATCGCATGAAGGTTGGAAGGTTTACGTGGCCGCGGCGAACACGTTGAGAGGTGCTGATCGCGGGGGAGCGATAGAGCGCGCTTGACGTGGCTGAACCGAATTCGATGTAGTCGTCGGTTTTCGCCGTGATGTTGGTCACGTCATGGCGGATCCCCGTCAGAGTTCCGCTGGCCTCGGCGGCCAGCGTGACCTCCTGCGTCATCCACGGCTGATAGCCGACGATCGAGTACATCTGCGCGCGGGTCAGCACGAGCTTGATCGGCTTATCGAGGATGCGAGCGGCCATCGCCGCGAGGATCTCGTGCGGCCAGACGTAGGCCTTCGCGCCAAAGCCGCCACCCGTATACGGTGACACGACCCTCACCTGGGTGGTCTCGATGTCGAACACGGCGGCGAGCGCGGTCTGCACCGCGTACAGATGCTGAACCGAGTCGTAGATCGTCAGCTGGCCGTCTTCCCACACGGCCAGAATGGCCGAAGGCTCCATCGGGTTGTTGTGCCGCGACGGTTGGACGTAAGTGCCAGTCACGACGACGGGCGAATCCCGCACCGCCGCGTCGATATCGCCGACGTTGAGATCCAGCGATCCGAGCGCGGCGTACCCCTCCGGGTGCGGCGCCTCGGGTTGTGCGCGCTCGGGATTGACCGAAGGCTCCATCTGGATCTCGACCCGCACCTCTGCCGCAGCTTCCTCGGCGGCTTCGAGCGTCTCGGCCACGATCATCGCCACCGGCTGGCCGTGATACACGATGACCTCGTCCTGCAGCGGCAGATGACGGGTGGCGAGCGGCGGGACGGGCAGGAGGCCGAACCGCTCCGCCGGGACCGGAAAATCGCCGGCGGATAGGACTCGCAGCAGACCGGGCACGTCCTCCGCGCGAGACGTGTCGACCGTCTTCAGCCTGCCGGAAGGGACGTTGGCTCCGACGAGCACGGCGTGCGCCTGACCCTCGAGGTAGAAGTCCGCCGCGTACTGAGCATGGCCGGTTACCTTCTCGGGCCCGTCGAGGCGGGCGATTCCATCACCGATTGCAGTCATGATCTCGCGGCCTCCTCGATCGCTCGCAGGACCGCGTTTTGGGCGAGCGGAACCTTGTATTCGCTGTCCGGCAACGGTCGTGCTTCGGCGAACGCTGTTTTCACGGACTCGCCCATCTCGGGCGACCCGATTCTCATTCCTGCGAGCAATCGTTCGGTTGCTTCGAGACGCCACGGCTTCATCGCTACCGATCCCACCGCGATGCGCGCGCGAGTGATCAGATCGCCGTCGAGGTCGAGCGCGACGGCGGCCGACACCAGCGCGTATTCATAGCTCTCGCGTTCGCGAACCTTGACGTACGCCGAGGCACGCGCAGCGCCGCTGATCTCGATATCGACGATGATCTCTCCCGGTCGCAGGACGTGGTGGACGGTCGGGTCCTCGGCCGGCAGGGCGTGCAAGTCACGTATCGCGAGTCGCCGGCCACCGTTCTGGTCAGCCGTGACGACAGTGCTGTCCAAGGCCACCAGAGCCGTAGCCGGATCTGAAGGTTGCACCGCCACGCAGTCATCGGTCCAGCCGAAGATCGCGTGGTTGTCGGCGATCCCATGAGCGGGCGGCGCAGCCCGAGCCTGGCTGGCGCTTGTTGCATGGCGTCGGGCTCTCGGAGCGGAAATACGGGCAGCGCGTACTCTGCAGCGGGTTCCCGCCGATCGTCGCTAGGTTCCGCAGCTGCGCCGAAGCCGATTTGTGGATCGCTTGGCGGAGCACCGGGAAGCGATCGCGCACGAGCTCATGTGCCGCAACGTCGTTGAGCGTCGCGAGCGCCCCTATGTGCACGACATCGCCGTCCAAGCGGATCTCTCCGCCAAGAGGCAGACGGCCGATGTCAACCACCGCCCGGGGTTCGCTGACACCAATCCGCATCCAGTTCAGGAGCTCGGTGCCACCCGCCAGAATCGCGACGCCGGGGCGCGACGCGGCATCGACGGCCTCGACCGTCGACGCGGCTCGGGTGTACACAAACGGTTTCATGACAGCGCCTCCGCAGCCGCCCGAACGGCCGCGACGATTTGCGGGTATGCCGAGCAGCGACAGAGGTTGCCGCTCATCCATTCGCGTATCTCGGCCGGGTCGTTCGCGTGGCCCTCGTTGATGCATCCGACGGCCGACATGATCTGACCAGGGGTGCAGAACCCGCACTGGAACGCGTCATGATCGATGAACGCCTCCTGGACAGGATGAAGCTGGCCGTCGGTTGCCAAGCCCTCGATCGTCGTGACCCGGCGACCTTCAAGCGACGCCATGAGGATCATGCAGGCGTTCACGCGGCGGCCATCAACCAGGAGCGTGCACGTGCCGCATTCGCCGCGGTTGCACCCTTTCTTGGTCCCAGTCAAGCGCGCCCACTCACGCAGAAAGTCAAGGAGCGTCAGGCGAGTGTCGACTTCGGCGTTCACCGCGTCGCCGTTTATCGACAGCGCGACCGATACGGTGGATGGGAGCTGTGAGGGAACACTCGGTGCGGCATCGAGGTTCGCCTCGCCGCTATCAATGATCAGATCCGTTTCGTGCACGGGTTCTCCTGCGGGAAGGGATGGGCGAGGAGTGACGCGTCCGCCGTCGAGCCGACTGGACACGTCGGCCTCGTCGGCTTCCTCGCTTGTCGGGTTTGGCGCTGTTCGACCGCCGATCGGATCACACGGCGAGCGAACCTCCCCAAGGTTCGACTCGCCGAAGTGACTACTGGCAAGCGCGAGGAGGACGTGCATCCACTCGACACCTTCCCGCCTGGCGCAGTCATAGCAGTCTCCATGCTTCGGTGATCGGCGGTGTCCATAGCGGACGCCGATCACGGCTAGGTCGTGGTTGGTGTTGCGATTGATCCTCGCTGGGATTGCCAGGAGACGTTCCTGAGGGTGGACATGAGCGTAGGTGCGCTGCGGGTCGCTCGAATCACGCAACGCGTAGTCCGCGGCCGCGCGAGCTCGTAGGCCGCGGGGGTGTCCAGGGGGCCGCGGGCGCGGTATCGTCGGTGTTGCATGGTCATCGAGGGGCCGGCGGAGGAGTTGCACGACCGGCGCGTCGAGCGCGAGGTGCTAGGTGGGCTGCTCGAGGCCGTGCGTGGTGGGCAGAGCCGGGTGTTGGTGGTGCGCGGCGAGCCGGGGGTTGGCAAGACGGCGCTGTTGGAGTCGGCGATCGGTCGGCGTCGGGGTTCCGGGTGATGCGGGCGGTCGGTGTGGAGTCAGAGATGGAGCTCGCGTTCGCGGCGCTGCAGCAGTTGTGCGCGCCGATGCTCGATCGCCTGGACCGGCTGCCCGCTCCTCAGCAGGACGCGCTCGGCGTGGCGTTCGGGCTGCGTGCGGGGGACGCGCCGGATCGGTTTCTGGTCGGGTTGGCGGTGCTGAGCCTGTTCTCGGACGCGGCCGAGGAGCAGCCGCTTCTGTGTGTGGTTGACGACGCGCAGCTGGCTTGATCGGGCCTCGGCGCAGGCGCTCGTGTTCGTGGCGCGGCGGCTGTTGGCGGAGTCGGTCGCGCTGGTGTTCTCGACGCGTGAGGCGGGTGATGAGCTCGAGGGGTTGCCGAGCCTGGTGGTCGAGGGTCTGCCTGATGGCGATGCGCGCGCTTTGTTGGGCTCGGTGTTGCGTGTGCCGCTGGATGAGCGGGTGCGCGAGCGGATCGTCGCCGAGACGCGCGGCAACCCGTTGGCCTTGTTGGAGTTGCCGCGGGGGTTGACGTCGGCTGAGTTGGCGGGCGGGTTCGGTCTGCCGGACGCGCCGGGCCTATCGGGACAGATCGAGGACAGCTTCCGCCGCAGGCTCGTGGTGCTCCCGACGGAGACCCAGCGGCTGTTGCTGGTCGCGGCGGCGGAGCCGGTCGGCGACCCGGTGCTGGTATGGCGGGCGGCCGGGCGGCTCGGGATCGGAGTCCAGGCGGCGGCCGACACCGACGGGTTGCTCACGATCGGCGCGCGCGTGACGTTTCGTCACCCGCTGGTCCGCTCGGCCGTCTATCGCGCCGCCTCGCCGGAGGACAGGCAGGCGCGTCCATCGCGCGCTGGCGGACGCGACCGACCCTGCGGTCGACCCCGATCGCCGCGCCTGGCATCTCGCCCAAGCGACGCCGGGGTTCGACGAGGACGTCGCCTCCGAGCTCGAGCGCTCCGCAGGCCGCGCTCAAGCGCGCGGGGGATTGGCCGCAGCCGCCGCCTTCCTGGAAAGAGCTGCCGCTCCTGACGCCCGAGCCCTCGCGCCGGGCGAGGCGAGCGCTCGCCGCGGCACACGCCAAGCACCAGGCCGGCGGGTTCGACGCGGCACTCCGACTCGTGGCGATCGCAGAGTCCGGACCGCTGAACGAGCTCCAGCGCGCCCACGTCGACCTGCTACGCGGTCAGATCGCGTTCGCGTTGAGCCGTGGCAGCGACGCCGCGCCGCTGCTGCTCGAGGCCGCAAAGCGACTCGAGCCGTTCGACCCAGTGCTCGCGCGCGAAACCTATGCCGAAGCGTTCGCGGCGGCGATGTACGCCGGACGTCTGGCGAAGAGTGTCGGTGTTGCGGAGGTGGCCAAGGCCGCGCGAGCGGCGAAGCGGGCGGGAGCGTCTCCGCAGCCCGCGCGCGCCCAGGATCTCCTCTTGGACGGCCAAGCTCTGCTGATCACCGAGCGGCCCCGGGCAGCGACGCCGATGTTGAAGCGCGCACTTAGCGCTTTTCGCGGCCATAGCCTCTCGAACGACGACGCGCTTCGCTGGCTCTGGCTCGCTTGTACCACCGCCATACAGCTCTGGGACGACGAAAGCTGGTACGTACTTTCCGACCGTCACGTGCAACTCGCGCGCGACGCCGGCGCGCTCACCGTGCTCCCTCTGGCCCTCAACTATTGCGCGGGGTCTCGCGTGTCCGCCGGCGAGTTCGCCGCTGCGGAGGCGCTGGTAGAAGAGGCGCAGGGAGTCAGCCTCGCGATCGCAAACCCTGACGTGTCGATCAGCAGTCTGAATCTCGCCGGCTGGCGCGGCCGACAAACGGAAGCATTGGAGCTGATCCAAGCCAGCGATCGGGACGCAGCCTCCCGAGGCGAAGGGCGGAGGATCGGAGCCGGCCATTACGCGACCGCGGTTCTCTACAACGGCCTGGGCCGCTATCAGCTCGCCTTGGATGCCGCCCGGCAGGCCCTGGAGTACCCGCTTGAGTTGGCGACCTCGCGCTGGGCGCTGGGTGAGCAGGTCGAGGCGGCTGCGCGAAGCGGGCAGCCCGAGCCTGCTGCTCTCGCACTTCGGCAGCTCTCGCAGTCCACCCGCGGCCAGCGGGACCGACTGGGCGCTCGGGATCGAGGCGCGGTCCCGTGCGCTGCTGAGCGAGGGCGAGGTCGCCGATGGCCTCTATCGCGGAGCGATCGAGGCGGCTCGAGCGGACCCGCGTCCGCGTAGAGCTCGCGCGCGCCCACCTCCTCTACGGCGAATGGCTGCGTCGCGAGCGCCGCCGGCTCGACGCGCGCGGCCAGCTACGCACCGCCCACAAGCTATTTACGCAGTTCGGCATGGAAGCGTTCGCCGAGCGCGCCCGGGTCGAGCTCGAGGCGACCGGTGAGCACACCCGTAAACGGACCGTCGAGACGCGCGACGAGCTGACCCCGCAGGAAGCACAGATTTCCCGTCTCGCGGCCGGGGGTGCTACGAACCAAGAGATCGCCGCTCAGCTGTTCATCAGCCCCAGCACCGTCGACTACCACCTACGCAAGGCGTTCCGCAAGCTCGGAGTGAAGTCTCGCCACCAACTCAAACAGCACCTGCTGCAGCCAGACGCAGGGGCGGAACCGGCGGCTCGGGGGAACTGACCGTCGAACACGGCTTCGTCGCTGTCGCGATTCACGGCGACGCCTTTGCGATGGCGTGGGAGTCCGCTGCTATGAAGCGGGCGTACGCGCGCGCGATCGTGGGAGGACGATGCCCTACCCAGATCTGTGGCGAGGTGACCTCCCACGAAGCATTCGGCTGCGCTGGGCGCTTCGCCTACGCGAGCGGCGTGGTGGTTGACGATTACGAGGAGGTCGTCCTCTTCATGGCCAGCGGTGGGCGTTGGGAAACGGCCGATCGCGGTAAGTACTGTCTGAACCACGAGGTGCCATCGAAGATCTACAAGGGCGTGTGCACAACCAGCTAGCACACCACACGCCGGCCGACGGGTAGCGCCTGCCGGGCTGGCGGGGCGTTCTGGGGAGCTCAGTCCTCGTCGATCGCTGAAGGGCTGGTAGCCGAGTGCTGAGGTGCTCTCAAGGCGGCGGGACGGTGCGCTGCGAAAGAATCAGGCCGTGACTGACTTGCGGTTCAGGGACGGCCTCGGCGTGTCGGAGCTGCTCGAGCTCGACAGGGCGCACGTGTGGCATCCCTATGGTCCGATGCCGGCGACCGTGTCCCCGTTGCCGGTGGTGTCGGCGACCGGCGTGCGGTTGCGCTTGGCGGATGGCCGCGAGCTGGTGGATGGGATGTCGTCGTGGTGGTGCGCTGTTCACGGCTATCAGCATCCGAGGCTGGACGCTGCCATTCGCGAGCAGCTTGGACGGATGGCGCATGTGATGTTGGGCGGCCTGACGCACGAGCCGGCGGTCCGCCTCGCGTCGCGGCTGGTCGACATGACGCCGTCCGGTCTGGAGCACGTGTTCTTCTCGGACTCGGGGTCGGTGGCAGTGGAGGTCGCGATCAAGATGTGCCTGCAGCACTGGCGGGCGCAGGGGCTTCCCGAGCGCGACCGGTTGCTGACCGTGCGGGGTGGTTATCACGGCGACACGTTCGCGGCGATGAGCGTGTGTGACCCGGTCGGGGGCATGCATTCGATGTTCTCGGGGATGTTGACCGAAGCCGTGTTCGCATCTCGGCCCCCGGCCGGGTTCGAGGCTGGGCTCGACGAGCGCTACGCCGCCGAGCTGGAGAATCTAGTCGCGCGGAACGCATCCAAACTGGCGGCCGTGATCATCGAGCCGGTGGTCCAGGGAGCCGGCGGCATGCACTTCTACAGCCCTGCCGTGGTCGCGCATCTGCGCGCGTGCTGCGATCGTCACGGGCTGCTGCTGATCCTCGACGAGATCGCCACCGGCTTTGGCCGCACGGGCGCCCTGTTCGCCGCCAATCACGCGGGCGTCACGCCGGACGTGCTGTGCGTCGGCAAGGCGCTGAGCGGCGGCTACCTACCGCTGGCGGCGACGCTGTGCACGTCTCGGGTCGCTGAGTCGATCTCCCGCGGCGAAGGCGGCGCGCTGATGCACGGTCCGACATTCATGGGCAACGCCCTGGCCTGTGCGGTGGCACTGGCCAGCACCGAGCTGCTGGCCGGCGGCGGCTGGCGCGCGGACGTCGCCCGGATCGAGCGGGCGCTCACGGAGGGACTCGGCCCGGCCCGAGGCCGGTCCGGCGTTCGCGACGTGCGCGTGCTGGGGGCGATCGGCGTCATCCAGCTCGACGGTCCGGTGGACATCGCCGCGGCGACCCAAGCCGCCGCCGATCGAGGAGTGTGGCTGCGGCCCTTCCGCGATCTCGTCTACACGATGCCCCCGTATGTCAGCGGAGACGCCGACGTGGCTCAGATCGCTTCGGCGGTGGTTGCCGCGGCCGCGGTGCCTCGCCCGTGACGGCGATCGTGATCATGGCCGGCACCGACACCGGCGTGGGCAAGACGATCGTCACCGCTGCCCTGGCGACGCTGGCGCGCAGTCGAGGCGACCGCGTCGCCGTGGTCAAACCGGCTCAAACCGGCGTTGGGCCGACCGAGCCTGGAGACCTCGACGACATCCGCCGTCTTGCTGGCGTCGAGGACCTGCATGAGCTGGCTCGGTTCGCCGAGCCACTGGCGCCGGCGACGGCGGCGCGGCGGGCCGGGGTCAGGCCGCCGTCGGTGGCTGACCACGCCGAAACGATCCGCGCCCTGGGCGACCGCGACCTCGTCTTGGTCGAGGGCGCCGGAGGGCTGCTCGTCGAACTGGACGGCGACCGGGGCACGCTCGCGGACCTAGCAGCCCGGCTCCTGGCCCCTGTGATCGTGGTGGCACGCGCCGGGCTGGGCACGCTCAACGCGGCGGCGCTCACCTGCGAGGCGCTTCGCCGGCGCAAGCTGGAGTGCCTCGGCGTCGTGATCGGGTCCTGGCCCCGGCGGCCCGATCTCGCCGCACGGTGCAATCTAGAGGACCTGCCCGGCTACACCGGCTGCGCACTGCTTGGATGGATGCCCGAGCAGTCCGGTTCGCTGCCGCCGCTCGAATTCCTCGACACCGCCCGGGCGGCGCTCGCCCCGGCCCGCGGGCACGAGCGCGCGCGACACCTGGTCTCCTCGGCGGCCCGCGGATGAGCGACGCGATCGGCACGTCGGCGGCCATCGATATAGCGGCGACGCTGGAGCGGCTGCGCCGCGACGGCCTGTACCGCGAGCTGCGGGTCATCGACAGCGCCACCGGCCCGCGCGTGATGCTCGGGGACTCCGAGGTCTTGCTTTTGTGTTCGAATGACTACCTCGGGCTGGCATCGCATCCGGCGGTCCGCGCCGCCGCGGCCGAGGCCGCCGAGCGCTGGGGCGCGGGGGCCGGCGCGTCGCGGCTGGTTTCCGGCAACCTGCGCATCCATCGCGAGCTCGAAGACGAGCTTGCCCAGTTCAAGGGTCACGAAGCCTGCGTCCTGTTCGGCTCGGGATATCTGGCCAACACCGGAGTCATCCCGGCGCTCTCGGGCCCCGACCACGTGATCCTCTCCGACGCACTCAACCACGCCTCGATCATCGACGGCTGCCGACAGTCCCAAGCCGAGGTAATCGTCTACCCACACCGCGACCTCGACGGCCTCGCCGCCGGCCTGCGGCGCGCCGGCGACCGGCCGGTCGTGATCGTCACCGACGCCGTGTTCTCAATGGACGGCGACCTGGCCCCACTCGGCGGCATCGTCGAACTCGCCCACCGCCATCGCGCACGCATCATCGTCGACGAGGCCCACGCGACCGGTGTGGTCGGTCCCGGCGGCCGCGGACTTGTGGCATCGCTCGGATTGGAGGATCAGATCGACGTGGTGATCGGCACGCTGAGCAAAGCCCTGGGCAGCTACGGCGCTTTCGTGTGCACCAATCGCCAGACCGCGGAGTACCTGATCAACCGGGCGCGAACCCTGATCTACTCCACCGCACTCCCACCCCCGTCAGCCGCCGCCGCCCTCGCCGCCCTGCGCCAGCTGCGCGACGACCCGGCGACCCTACAACGCCTATGGCGAAACGCCCGCCTGCTCAGAACCAGCCTCGCCGCCCACGGCTTTGCGATCGAGCCCGGCGACATGCCGATCATCCCGATTCACGTCGGCCAACCACAAGCCGCGATGAAACTATGCGAGATCGCGCTCGCCCGTGGCGTGTTCGCCCAGGCCATCCGGCCACCTACCGTGCCCGTCGGAACGTCGCGTATCAGAGCCGTCGTGACCGCCGCTCACAAGCCGGACGACCTTCACCGGGCCGCCGGCGTACTAGGCACGGCCCGCTCGCACGCCCAATGACAGCAACCCACACGGTGGGCGCGCTCAAGCCAGCGCCGCAGCCGGCAGAACTGTTCGATCCGCTGCGACGTTCGATGACAACGAATAGCGGCACGACCGTGCCTTGACCCGGCGAGTCTGAACCTCGTAGCGCATCGCATCCGCGAGCCCGACCCTGCTCGCCGGTCCTCACGTCGAATGTCCGGACAGCCCGGCGTCACGCGCGAAGCGACGTCTGTGTGCGCTTCCGCCAGGGCTGCCGGCCGAGGCGACGGCAGTTTCGCCAAACCGGCAGTCCGTTCGTCGGGTGCTAGGGCTATGTCAGCATCCGCAGACTCGCCGCTAGCCGGCGAGCCGCGTGGAGACCGGTGGAGCCGCCTCGCGAGGCTTCTTGGCGGTGGTTGTAGCGGTGATGCGGAAACGCTTCGCGTGGCGCTGGGAGGCGTGCGATCGTGACGCGGTCGCCCTCGGCGGGCGGCCCGACGAAGGCCCGGATCGCCGAGAAGGTGCTCCAAGCCGTCAGGCAGACTTGGATTCAGCAAGGGCTGACCGGGGCGACGGGCTGGACTTAGTTCAGCGGGCGGCTCCGATGTCGAGGCCCCGCCCGGTCGGGCTGGACGGCGGCAGCGTCGCGAACGGGTTAGTGCCTGGCCGCGCCGGGCGTGTCGACTATGTCGTTCTCGCGTGGAGCGGGCCGGTCGGCCTCTGTGACCGGCACTGGCGGTCCGGTGTAGCGCTGGTCGCCGACGATGTAGCCGCCGTCTCCGGTCACGGTCACGTCGCGCCCGGCGGTCGAGCCTTCCGTCGTGTGCAGCACTGTGCCCGGGTCGGCTCCGCGGTAGCTGCCATCGTCGGTGCGAACCGCCATTCCGTAGTGGAGGTGGGAGTCGTTCGGATGACCTTCCCACTTGGCGACGGTTCCGATCTGTTCTCCCATGTTGACGTGCTTGCCGTCGAGGTTCGAGTTGGCGTCGATGTGCGTGTAGAAGGTCTTTACGGCGCCGCTGTCGGACCTGATCGTGACCTGGTCCCCATATACCGGCCCGCTGGTGCCGGGGTGCGGGTCCTTGGTGATGGAGACGGTTCCGCCGTGTGAAGCGGTCACGGGCGTGCCCACCTTCGCGGGCAAGTCGTGAGCCGCCTTGCTTGCCCAATCTTTTGTACCGGGGTCCTTGTCGAGCCCGTGCCCATCCGGACCGGTGGCTCCGCGACCGTAGCCATGGTCGCCATGTCCGATCGGATGCGATATGACGACCCCGTTTGGTCCGTCGGACCGGTTGATCTCTGCCGGTTTCTTGGACTCGTTGGGCTCTTTTGGCGTCTTCTCCGCGTCTTGCGCCTTCGACTGGTTGGGCGTCCTTGGAGGTGTCCTTGGACTGGTTCGGCTCGACGGGCTTCTTCGATTCGATGGGCTCCTTTGCGGGGTCCTTGGACTGATTGGGCTCGTCCTTGGACGGCTTCGAGTCGTCCCTGGGCGCCGTCGCCGGTGGGGAGGCGTCCTTGGACTGGTTCGGTTCGTCGGGCTGCTTTGATTGGTTGGGTTCCTTGGCGGGATCGATCGACTGGTTGGGCTCCGCGCTGCGATCGCTGAGCGTCCGGCTGTCGCTGCCGTTCGGACCGGGCGGCGCGTTGCTGGCGTCGGTCTTCTGCGCCGCCGCCGCGTTGTCGGAAGTCCGCTCGCCGCCTGACGCGCTCTCGCGCTGGCCGCGCTGGGTTGCGTCAGACGAGGACTGACGCGTCTCGGCGTTCGAGCTGTGTTCGGTTTCCTGTCCCTCACCCATGTCCAGCTCCGCTGGTGTTCATCGGACGGCGCTCTTGAGCATTGCGCGCTGGCGCTCGTTCTCCGCTTCGGCCTCGGCGGCGCGCTTCTCTCGCGTGGCCTGCTCTTCGGCGCTCTCCTTGTGATCGAAGCGCGGCAACTCGCGCACTTCGGCTTTTCCTCCGCCGGACCCGGAGCCGGACCCTCCTGGCTGAGAGCCCGATCGGTCGGGCAGGCTCGTGCCACGGTCCAGGGAGTCAGCGGCCGCCGACCCTACGCCGTCGCGATCCAGCGAGGACCGCTCGTTGGACGATGATTGCGGGGCGTCGGCCTTCTTGCTCTCGGCGCCCGTCTCCTTGGTCCTGTCGCCCGTCACAGTCCGGCCTCTCGCAGCACCCGTGACAGCACACGCCGCGACGTGCGAGGCACCTTCCGGCGGTCCTCGGCGAGCATCTGCTGCTCGAAGCAGAGTGCGACTTGGCGCGCGGATCTGTCGAGCGCCGCCCTGGCCTCGTCGGGCTGCTCGTCGTCGGGGAACTCAATCAGCTCGTAGGCAGCGTCCTGGCAGACCTCCCAGCTCTGACGACGCCGCTGATCCTCCGCGCCGGCGTCGGCCCCGTCGGCCTCATACCAGGCGTCGTGATATCTCCGGTTCGACACGAGATCGGTGACTGCGGACCGGTACATGCACAGCTGCGAGGGTTCGCTGCAGACGACCGCGCACGCGGGGTACGGGTCGAACTCGCGTCGGTGTAGGCGCCTGGCGATCTCGCGCAAACCCGTCAATGCCTCTTCGGCGCGATCAGCGCCGGCGAGCTTGTCGAGCAGCACCGTCTGCAGGCGGTTACGGAACTCCGCCGTATCGGCATAGGACCACGAGCTCTGAGCTCCGCGCCGGGCTGCCAGCCAGTCCGCGCCGTGTCCCGCGAACGAGCGAAACAGGTCGGGCTCGTCGACGGTCAGTGGACGCCGCGCTCGCAGCACGCCGAGGAGGTCATCCCACAGACGATCGAGCGCACCCGCCTGCGCGAGCGCGGAGACCACCAGCCGCGACAGCGCCCGCTGGACGTACTCGTCGGCGGTCAGCGCGCGCGCCGTCGCGCACGAGTGCGATGATGCGCACGTCTGCCCACAGAACGGCCGCGCTAGGGCGAGCTCACGGATCGAATCGCCGCCGAGCCGGCGCTCCAGGTGAGCTCGGACATCGGCGTCGCCCGGCGGGACGGGGGTCAGTGGGTCCTTGGTCAGCGCGAAGCGGACCAGGACGGGGGCGTCGTCGCCGCCGTTGAACACCGCGGCCTCGCCTACCCCGAGCGACGTCAGCGCGCCCGCTTGCCTTTCGTCCATCGCCATCGCGCCGGCGAGGGCGAGACGGTCGTCGGTGGAGACGATCCGGTGGGCGATCTTCAGGTTGGTGTTCTTGATCACGTCCGGAGCGAGCCGCACCGGCACCTGGTCGGCGATCACCACGCCCTGGCCGTAGGCGCGAACCTCGGACAACAGGTTGGAGAATGTCTCCACCGCCTGGCCGCGGGGGTTCGCGACCTCTTCTGAGCTTTGGGTCGGGACGTTGCCGAGCAGTCGATGGGCCTCCTCGACGACCAGCAAGTGCACGAGCTGAGGTGATTGTCCGCGTGACCGCCGGAACTCTGCGAGACGGATCAGGAGCAAACCGGCGAGCAGCGCCTTATCGCCTCCGTCGCCCAGGGCCTCGAGTTCCACGACCGTGGGGCGGCCGAACAGTTCGTCGTCTGGTATCGACCGCGACACGTCGAGCATCGCTCCCTTGCCACCCTGTGTGAGCGACTGCAGTCGCGTGACCAGGGCGGCCCGCAGGTCGCCCGCGACGCGATCCTCATACCCCAGGGTGGGGATCACCTCGGACACCTTCGCGATCACGTCCGAGAGCACCGGGAACGCGTCGGCGCGGTCCGCATCCCCGACCAGCCTGAGGTTGAGATCGGAGCGCAGGTCCCACCCCCGGTCGACATACACTTCGTGCAGGCAGCGTTCGAGGATCTGGGGGAGTGGCGTCCACATGCCGAACGCGGCCGTGAACGCCGCGCGCAGCAGATCCAGGTGCTCGCTGACCGTGGTCCCCGGCGGGACCTCGAATGGATTTAGTGTGAACGGCGCCACCATCGACTTTCCGACGGTGTACACGGTGAGTTCGGGGCCGAGTCGGGGATGAGCGATCAGCGCCCGGTACTCGGCCTTGGTCGGCTCGATGACCATGAACGGCACGCCGCTTGCCGCACACCCGTCGAGCAGCGACATGATCGTGTTGGTCTTGCCCGAGCCGGTGGTGCCGGCGACGAGCACGTGGCGGGTGAGCGACCTCACCGGGACTCCGTAGCGAGTGCCGGTCGGCCGTCGGTTGTGGAGCACCTCTCCGAGGTCGAGCCGCTCGCCAGCGGCGCCGTCGGTGCCCGCGACCACATCGAACCGGGGCACTTGGTCGACCCGGAACCCTGAGACTTCGAGCTCGGGCAAGTGCACGATCGCGGCCAGCTCGGACGTGGACAGCAACGTCTGACACTCAAACGGTCGCTGGTAGTGCCCGGGGCCGGGCACGCCCCACCGGTCGGGCAGCGCCCAATCCGCCGCCAGTGCACCCGCCTCCGAGCGATCGAACACCCGCACCGGCTCGGGCAGCGACTGTTTGCCGGACATGACGCTGCGCCACGCGCTGGCCAGCCCTGGATAGCTGTCGGCGTCGCCGAGCAAATACACCCCGGTCCGCCACGCACCCGTGGCCATTCCGTCTCCGGCCGACCCGAGGCCCGCCTTGAGCAGCTCGAGGTACTGCTCGGTCAACGGGCTCGGCGCGCGCTCGTTCTCGGCGGCGGCCGCGACCGCGCGCATCTCGTTCAAGATCGAGCTGCGTACGTCGCCGAGGGCCGCCTCGGATGCCGGGTAGGCCACCACGATCGCCGACCAGGTGGCCCCGGTCATCGAGCGGATGATCCGGTCGATCGGCGACGCCCCGTCGGCATGGTCGATCCCGTAGGGCGCGGGAATCCCGAGCGCCAGACCGCCCAGCGGCCAGGCGGCGGCCGACGGACTCGCCTCCTGTAGCTCGACGACCGGATACAGGCCGCGCATCACCGAGTCGATCACGGCGATCCGACGGTCCTGGACCTCGTCTGACGCATCGCGCGCCGACCACGTGCCCAGGCAGAGCTCCACTCCCACTGGCGAGCCGATCACCTGGAAGGCCAGCGGGATCCGATAGCCGTACAGGCCGGTGATCAACCCGGCGGTCGGCGGTCGCCAGCGCTCCTCGGGTCGCAGAGCCGGGAGGGCAGGCTCGCGCTTGTCGGGCCTCCCGATCCCGGTGACCCGCAGCAGGCGCCGGCTCTGGACCGAGCCACTGGTGCTGGCCACCGCGCCGACCTCGGGCGCGACGCCCGAACGCTGGAGGTAGTCGATCCGCTCCGTACTGGCCGAATCGCCAGGCATCTACTGGAAAGGATTCGAGACCGACGGGGCGGTGACGATCGAATAGATGATGAAAGCGAAGAAGCAGGCGATCAGAATCGAGACACAAACCAACGCGATCTTTCGCGCCCGCCCGGCGCCGTCGATCTCGGCGCTAGTCGAGAGGTTGGTCACCTTCGTGGCACGAAGCGTTCCCCGTGACCACTTGCCGATCACGTCGACCTCCTCGCCCTCCCCGATCTGCCCGCGCTTGTAACCGGGCAGCTCGACTCCGACCGGCGCCAGTCGGTCGCCCGAGTCGTCATAACGATCCACGCGGAACGACAACACGTCGGTGTCCTGCTCGCGCCGGCGCACCTGGACCCCCCTCGCGATCCCCCGAATGTGCGCCGCGCCGCGCCGCGCTGACAACGATTCCTGCGTCACGGCCGGCGACGCCGGCGCCTGGGTCGCAGTGCTCGCTCGGACAGGCTGTGCTTCGCTGTCCGCCCCCGACGCGACCTGCTGGGGCGCTCGCGAAGCGTCGCCCGGCTCGGGCGGCGACTCCTTGCCTCGCGGTGCTCGCCATTCCTCGCTCAAGTCCAGATATCCGCCAACTGCGCCGCCAACCGTCACCCGCTCGGGCTGCGTCGCACCGCTGTACGCACGGGTCACGTGATCGGTCGCGCCCGCGACCGGCGCCTCGGCGCGATAGGTCAAGCGGCTCTCGCCAAGCAGCACCTCATCGCCCGGACGCAGCAGCTGCTGCGTTGACAGCTTTGACCCGTTCACAAACGTGCCGTTGACCGAGCCCATGTCGCCGAGCTGCCATCCGTCGGTCACCCGCTGGATGACGGCGTGCACCCGGGAGATGGCCGAGTCGTGAGGAAACGACACGGCGTTCACCGCCGCCCTTCCCAAAGTCACTCGGTCACCCGACAGGGGGACAAGCTCGACGCCGTCCTCTCTGCTCACCTCAACATATGCCCCGTCCGCGCCCACGGACGGATCGTCCCAGCATCACACCGGCAGCGATGTGACTTTCGCCACTCCGTCAAGCCCGTGATCGCAGGAGCGGCCGCCTACGACCGAGAGCCCTAGTCCACGGGGCGCCCCGGACGAACGCAGCGACGCGCAGTTGCTCGGGCGCCAGCAACTCCATGCTCGACATCGCGCTCGAGCGCGGGGCGGCCTTGCCGATCCAGCTGTCACGCGTCTACGCCGAGAAAAGCCGAGGGCGGACCAGCCCACAACGCTGGGCCCGTTCTTCTCCCCCAACGGCACCGAGTTGAGCACCAGCACTAGATCGACCGTGAGCGTTCTCCGCCGTGTCCGCTGCCGACCTGTCCGACAGCGGAGCGCAGATCCTGGCGTAAAGCCAGCGGCCGCCTCCGGCAGCGACCTCGGCGAGCCGCTGGGGATCGACTGCGCTAGAAGAAGGCACCGAGCCCGTTTGTGCGGCAGGCGCGAATCGGGGCATCAACGCGGACTCCGAGCGTGCCGTCGCCCAGCGAATGGGCTCCACCATGCGCGAGATCGGCGGCGGCTCTCACGCCATCGCTCCCTTCCGACGTGACGAGGTCCCCCCCCGCCGCGGCACCGCGCGGCGCCGCACAGGCACACGGCCGGGAAGTGGTCGATAGTGAAGTTGCGCATCGCGTAGTCGAACGTCAGCTCCTGCCCGGCGCCGATCGGCTGGCGGGCGACGAAGTCGAACGCCTGCCCGTCGTTGAGACGGACACCGCAATTGGGGTCGCACGAGTGATTGACCTTCGGTCCCAGGCCGCCGTGGAGCGCCCAGCGGTCGGGACCCACCTGCGTCGCGTGCGAGTCGTTGGCCGTCAGCTCCCCGACCAGGAAGCCAACCATCACGGTCTCGCCGGCCGCGAACGGGCGTGTGGCCATTACCCCATCGCCCTTGCCGTCGGCCGGTCCGCGCAGCTCGACGCCCTCCTCCTCGGGAAGCTGGGTGCTGCTCGCCTCGCGCTCCGGGAGGACCCGCGATCTGCCGCCATGCGACGCGATGACGCCGGGCGGCCTGGACGGACGAACGTCGGGCAAGGGAACCCCTTTCGGTTGACGCCCTCGAACGACGAGCATAGCCCCGGGCCGTCCGAGACCCCGGCGGCTCGCGGTGCTCGACTCGTGACCGTGAGTCGGAAGTTTCGGCCGCACTCCAGGGCGCGGGCTCGACTCGGTCGGCACTCGGTGCCCGCAGCCGAGCCACAGCTACGACGGCGGGCACGGTGTCAACGATGACTGGCGAGCGCGCACGAGAGCTTCGCGAGGATCGTGAGATCAGCGTCCAACCGGACTCGATTCAGACCACGCACGCGGAGCGGCAGCCGACGGCGCGTACCCCACTACATCTCGCAATACGATTTCCTCAAAGCCCGGCCGACGTAGCCTATGTGCGCACGCAGTCGCCACTCAGGTCTCACGGAAGCGCGACCCGCAAGGCGTCAATGCTCGATCTCGAAGTTCCCGCTCTGGAGAGGAGAAGCACGAGCTGAAGGGCGAGTACGTCCGGCTCGTGTCGCGGCTCGCGGAGGACGAGCGTCTCGCCATCCGGGCCGGCGTCCGTCGTTCGCGACGCTTCATGAAGGCAGACTCGCTCGGCTGTGGCCGCTTTGCCTGGAGGAGCAGCCTTCGAGTTTGGTCAATTTGCGCGTGTTGTCCTACGGCGGTGAGGTAGTGTCGGGCCGCCGATGGCGCTGACAGCTGCTCCCCCGAACCCGGACGATGTCGAGCCGGCGGTGAATCAGACGCGCGACCGCTTGATCACTGGAGTCGTGACCGTGGCGCCGATCGCAGGGCTTGGGTTCGTGGCGTGGCAGGTCTGGGGCGACTGGCTGCACCGCGGCGATCTTGTCGTGTTTGCGATTCTCTATATGACGACCGGCCTGGGCATCACGGTCGGATTCCACCGCCACCTGACGCACCGAGCGTTCGCCACGACCCGACCTGTGCGGGCCGTGCTGGCTGTGCTCGGTTCGGCCGCGATTGAAGGGCCGGTGATCTCCTGGGTGGCTGACCATCGTAAGCACCACGCGTTCGCCGACGTCGAGGGCGACCCGCACAGCCCCCACGTCGGCCAGGCATGCGGCTGGCGCGGAGCGACCGCGGGCTTGCTGCACGCGCACGTCGGCTGGCTCTTCGTCCACACCCAACGCGGCGCCCGGCATCGTTACGCGCCCGACTTGCTCGCAGACCCGATCATCAGGCTGATCGATCGCACCTTCGCGGTGTGGGCACTCGGAGGGCTGGGCGCGGCGTTCGGTCTCGGCTGCGCGATCGGCGGGACGGCGATGGCGGGCGTTCGCGGGCTGCTGTGGGGAGGCGCTGTGCGGATGCTCGTGCTTCACCACGTCACCTACAGCATCAACTCGTTGTGCCATTTCTTCGGCCGCCGCCGGTTCGCCACGCCCGACCGCTCGAGCAACGTCTTCTTGCTCGCGCTGCCATCGCTCGGGGAGTCCTGGCACAACAACCACCACGCCTTCCCGACGTCGGCTGCGCACGGCCTGCGCTGGTGGGAGCTCGACGTCTCGTCGTTGGTGATCCGTGCGCTCGCGCGCGTCGGGCTTGTGTGGGACGTTGTCGAGGTCAGCCGCGAGCGCCAGGCGCGCAAGGTGCTCGAGCTCCCGGCGCGTAGGCCGCGCTGAGCGTGCTCGCCCGCGGCGGTCCTCTCCTTCGCGAGCTCGAGCGCGCGCTGCCTGTGCGCCCGTTCGCGATCGAATGCTGGGACGGCGAGCGGCTGGTATCGACGACGGGTGAGGGTCCGATCTTTCGGGTGCGCTCGCCGGCAGCCGTCGCTCACGCGCTGCGCGCGCCAGGCCAGCTCGGCCTCGGACGGGCGTACGTGGCGGGCGTGCTCGAGCCCGACGATCTCGACTCCGCGCTTGCGCTGCTCTCAACGTGGAAGCCACCGTCGCTAGCGCGCGGCACGCGCGCCCGGCTCACGGTCGCGGCAGCCCGCTCCTGTGGCGTGATGCTGCCGCCACGGCCGCCCGCGGGCGAGCTGCGACCGCGCGGCCGTCGTCACAGCCGCGACCGCGACGCACGGGCTGTGCGCCACCACTACGACGTCTCGAACGAGTTCTTCGCGCTGTTCCTCGACCCGTCGATGACCTACAGCTGCGCGATCTTCTCGCGCGGGGCACAGTCGCTCGCGTCCGCCCAGGAGGCCAAGCTCGAGCTCGTGTGCCGAAAGCTCGAGCTCGAGCCCGGTCAGCGCGTGCTCGACATCGGCTGCGGCTGGGGAAGCTTTCCGATCCACGCGGCAAAGCGCCACGGCGCTCAGGTCGTCGGGGTGACGCTGTCGACGCTGCAAGCCAAGCTCGCTCGTCGGCTGGTCGCCGACGCGGGCCTCGACGACCAGATCGAGATTCGCGTCGCCGACTATCGCGAGCTCGCTGATGAGCCGTTCGACGCGGTCTCCAGCATCGGCATGATCGAGCACGTAGGCGCGCGCCGAATCGATGCCTACGCCGCGCAGGTGGCGCGGCTGCTGCGCCCAGGCGGGCGGGCGCTCAACCAGGGGATCGCGCGGCTGCGTGTCGGCGACCCCGAGGCTGGGCCGTTCTCAGAGCGTTTCGTCTTCCCCGACGTCGCGCCGCTGCATCTGTCGACGGTGATCGCCGCGCTCGAGCGCGGCGGGCTCGTGACCGAGCAGGTGGAGGGCTTCGCCGACGACTACGCCGAGACCCTGGCTCACTGGGCGCGTCGGCTCGACGAACACCGCGACGAGGCGATCGCACTCGTCGGTCCCGAGCGGCTCCGGGTTTGGCGGCTGTACCTACGCGTGGCGCGCAACGGCTTCCTGGGCGGCTTCACGGGCGTCTACCAGACCCAGTTGCTCCGACCCTCGGCATTGGCGACGACGACGTCGGTCCGACCGCGGCGCTGACCGGCGTCCGCGCGCCGCGCTCCAGCTTCGCCCGTTTGCGAGCGTCTCGGCCGGCGCCCTACACGCTACCGCGACGATCAGTGAACGCCGAGCGTTGCACTCTACGCTCCACTTGTGCCTCGGTTCGGCCGAGGACAGGTGCGTTCTCGCCTCTAATCCACGCTTGCGCTGGTTCCGCTTCCGAGCGGCACCAGCATGCCGGGCGGACCTGCTCCATCGGCTCGAAAGGCCCAGCAACGGCCGCTGACTCCCACCGCTGCCGAGAGCGGCAGCACCGCGCCGCCGCCGGTCGACGTTCCCATAACCCTCAAAAGCGGGCTAACTCGACGCTGCGAGTGTGCCGGGACGCGGGCTCTCCCAACCGCACGTCTGATCTCTGCGCGTGGACCGGCGGGATCGCTGACGAGCACGAACACCGCCGTGCTGAGGTGGCGCCCGCGGATCAGGAGCGCGGCGCGGATGTCCTCGTCAGTATGCGTCGGTGTCATGCCCACCGACGAACGCGAGGTCGGGCTTGCGCGCGACGACTTCGCGCAGCAAGTCCTCCCCGTCGCCGGATTGCGCGACGACTTCGAAGCCGCTGTCGGTCCGCAGTCGTGCCAGGCTTTCGTGGAGCAACAATGGATCCCCGGCGAGCGCTACTCGCATGGGGTCGTAGCGGTTGTCTAGGAGAGACTGACGAGACTCGGCAGCACGATCATGGGTGGGGTAGTCGCATTCGTTCCCGACCACTGCGGAAAGCGTCTGCCGGCGACAATCCGATCTGACGGCGATTTCGGTAGTGGCGCAGGAAGCGCGGACCGTAGTCCAGCCGCCGCCAGACGGCTCGCCGCAACTTTGCCATGGGGTCGGTGAGCGTACTGCCTACGCCGCGAGCGGCCCGGCACGCGCCTGGGTGCTTCAGCCCACCAGCGCCCAGAAGCACAGCACGAGCACCGGCACGCGGCCGAGTCCACGCTGTCTGCTCATGCTGGCCCCGCAATCAACTCCTCTTGCCCCTCACCGCAATGCGCGTCTCGACGCGTCTTCGGCTTGCTCGTCCAGCCTGGCGTTCTGGCCGCAGGTGCCGGTTCAATGACTGTATGTGAGAAACCGAGCTCGGAGCACCGAGCAACTGAGTCAGTTTGAACGCCCATCGTCCTCGCCGTTGCGGAGCCGTTCGACGTGGCGAAGCTACGCCGCGACTACGACGCGCGCGCTCGCGAGCGCGCGCGCGACCTTTGATCACACCCATTGGGTAGATCCCCGCTGACCTGTACCCGGAGGTCGTCATCGTGCCGCCGGTGACTCTGACTGTGCCGCCACCCACGATCTGTCGCTATGGCCGTGGAGCTGACCCCTTGGTTGAGATGCTCACGGTGGTGAGCTGCAATGTCCCACAAGGGCGAACTGCCGACGCGATCAGCCGTAGGCGTACCCTGGGAGGTGGTGACGGACATGGATGAGATGAGGACCCGCAGCGGCCACTACACCGCTCTGGTTGAGACCATGGGCGCCCACGGCGACACCACGCTGCACGCGGATGAGCGCGAGCAGCTGCTGGGCGTCGCCGACACGCTGCTTTTTGGCGACCCGGACAGCGAGCAGGGGCTCGTTGGGGCGCTGGACTTGATCGCGCGCCTGCGGGAGAGCGAGCGCTGGTCGGCGCAGAGCTGCGCTGAGCTGCGCGAGCACCTCTGCGGCTGCGGACCGCTCCCCGCGGGGGCCTGAACGAGGCGGCGGCGCGCGTCCACCCAGCACGGGATCAGGTATCCCGCGCCGCGCGCGGTGGATCCAGTAGTCCCGAG
This sequence comes from uncultured Solirubrobacterales bacterium, assembly GCA_963831845.1. Taxonomy (GTDB): domain Bacteria; phylum Actinomycetota; class Thermoleophilia; order Solirubrobacterales; family Solirubrobacteraceae; genus Palsa-465. Next base: position 226,305 of record CAWHRT010000026.1, read on the forward strand.
GTCCAGAACGCGTCCTCTCTCACCGTTGGAGCAGCGAGTCTTTGGACCTCCCGGGCGCGGGGTGCGCTGTAGCAGTCGCTGCGGTTGTCGTGACACGTGCGAACACCGTCAAGTCCTGCAGAACCCAGCACGCGCGAGGCGTGCCGGTCGTTAGACCTCGGTCGCGCTCGTGGGTGCGTTTTGCGAAAGCGGTTCTACGCGCCTGTCTGGCTGGTCTGGGCCTCGATCGTCCGGCCGTCGGCGCCTTCGGTGATCTGGACCTTGCGGGGTTTTGCCGACTCGGCCACCGGGATTCGCAACGTCAGCACCCCGGTTTCGTAGCTGGCCACGAGGCGCTCCGCGTCGAGCGTCTCGCCCAGGAACAGCTGGCGGGTAAACGCGCCGTACGGGCGCTCGGCGGCGATCACCTGATCGCCCTCTTGGCCGTCAAACCTCCGCTCTGCCTTGATCGTGAGCACGTTCTGCTCGACGGTCAGGTCGATCGCTCCCGGGGCCATGCCCGGCAGGTCAAAGGAAACCACGAACTCGTCGCCGCGGCGGTAGCCGTCCATCGGAAACGGCCGCGGCGTCCGCGCGCCCGCGGCGATTTGCTCGGCCAGCCGGTCAAAATCGCGGAACGGATCGAACTGCATCAGCATCGCAATGCACCTCCAAATGAGTTGACTGCGGGTTGGTCTGGCGGCGGCCGTCGAGCGCAACGTTCACCACACGCTCTTGGGCCGCCCGCGCCCAACGAGACCGGCTGACACACCCCGCGGGGGCATGGCTTGACGCTCGTCGTCGTCGTCGTCGCTTCGCTCGCGCGGCGGTCGCCGTTCGAGGGGACGCCTCGTTCGGCGGCGGCGAGGCTGTTGGGCGCGACATCTGACCTCCTGTTAGGCCCGGTCCTTGGGCGCAACTGTCCCTGATCCTCGCGGTCCCATAACGGGACACTTCTGAGGCGGAGGCCGATCAGGTCGGCAAGGAGAAACGCACAACTCGTACGGCTTGGTCAGCGACCGTTCCCACGCGACTCTACAGCGAGGAACCCACGCCAGCAACGACCCTCGATCGACTTAATACGAGCACCCATCTCGGGCCGACCGCAAGACCCTCCGGGCTCCACGGCGGCGTCTGAACCTCCGGACCCCGGACCGGCGGCCAGCACCGTCAAGGAACGTTCGGGCGATGGAATCGGCCACTGGTCGTTGTCGCGGATGACTGACGCCGACTGTGCTCGGCCAGCACGAACAGCGACGGAGTGACCACGGCCTTTGAAGTCGGCAAGCGGGTCGCAGCCGAGTCCGAGTCAACCGACCGCCGACCCCGCCGCGGTGTCGTTGAAGAAGGGCTCCGAGCGGACCCGGTCACCTCACTATCGGATCCGCCGCGACGACGGCCACGAGAGCATCTACACACGCCGGCAAGCGGCGCCCTCCGCGCCGAACAACGCCCCAAGCGGCGACGGCAAGCGACAACACCAAAACCGCTCACCAACCTGAAACCGACGATCCACGCGCGCGCCAACAGACCGGACGCCACGCGCGCAGCCGACGCCCCCGGTCAGAGACCGCGGACGAAGCCGACTAGATCGGCTGCCCACCTGGTGGAGAAGCCGACGCTGGCGGGTAGAAGGACCGCCCGGACACGAGTAGCCTGCCCATGGTGGTGCGGTTCGAGGGCCTACCGGCACGCGGCAGCATCACGGAGCGCCGTGGGGCGGTGAGCCCCGGACAACAGAGCCAGGACCATAGCCCCATGGCCTTATCCTGCCGCCCCATACCGCGGCCGCTCCTGGCACGCTTATGGCGCTGCACGCACTAGGTACTTGCCCGGACAAACGCTCGAGAGTGTGGAACCAAAACGGCCGCGTCGTGATCCGATCGCGGCCGTTTCGGGCTAATGGTTTTGCTCTTGGTCGAGCCTGGGGATCGTTTCAGGCGATTCGGATGGCGAGCGTGTCAAGGTCGTAGGCGAGGATCGACCAGCCGGTCCAGGTCTGCATCCAGTGGTGGTCCTTGACCCGGGCGCGGCGCAGCCCGTAGCCGCGTTTGAGGTGACTGATCCGGCCCTCGGTCCCGGTTCGGTACCGAGCGGGCCGTCGCTGTGTTCGCCGCGATCCTGGTTGTTGGCGGCCGGCGACGAATGTTCGCTCGGGCTCGAACGGCTCGAGCGCCTGGCGGGTGTGGCCAAGGTTGAACCCGCCGTCGAGCGCGACCTCCCGTGGTGAGATCCCCAGCCGCTCGAGCTCCGCGACCGTGTCGGGCAGAAGTGTGTTCGGTCGGGTTGCCCAGCCCGCTGCGCGGCGGCCGATCGCGGCGAGCTCCATCGAGCCTGCGAGCGGGCGGAAGCACGTCTTCGCGCCGCTGAGGCACAGGAGCGGCGCGCTCGCGCTACGGACGACACCCGCGCCGGGTTCGAGCTTACGTCCCAGGCCGAGCGGGCCGCTGCGCGTCGCGGCTGGGTTGGATGCGCTCGCCGGCCGGCCACACGCGATACGAGAACGTGTACACCGCCGACTGGGGACCTGTGTTGGTTCGGCCGAGGGGGCTCGCCGGTGCCGAGAGTGCCGTGAACCGTGCAGCCAGGTGCGGCTCCTCGATCAGCCGATTTGGATCCCAAGTCGCGACCAGCAGCACGCACATAGGGCCGCGACGTTCGAGACGAGCAGAGCGAGACCTCCCGAGGCGATCGCATCCCGATGAAGATCGGGGTGCGCACCGTCGCGGACGGTGATTCCGTGACTAGCGCCTCGGGTTACATCATCCCGCTCATGTCGGGCATGCCACCGCCGGGACCGCCGGATTCTCTGTCGGGGATCTCGGCGACGATCGCCTCGGTGGTGAGGATGTTCTTGGCGATCGACGCGGCGTTCTGCAGGGCCGAGCGCGTGACCATCGCGGGGTCGATGACGCCGGCGGCGACGAGATCGACGATCTCGCCAGTGATGGCGTTCAATCCCTGGCCCTTCTTGGCCTTGCGGACGTCGTTGACGACGACCGAGCCCTCGAGCCCGCCGTTGCGCGCGATCTGGCGAAGCGGCTCTTCGAGCGCGCGCAGCACGATCTTCGCGCCGGTCTTCTCGTCCTCGTCCTCGAAGCCGTCGAGACGGATGGCCTTGGTCGCCTGCAGCAGCGCGATGCCGCCGCCGGGGACGATGCCCTCCTCGAGCGCGGCGCGGGTCGCCTGCAGCGCGTCCTCGACGCGGTGCTTCTTCTCCTTCATCTCGGTCTCGGTCGCGGCGCCGACCTTCACGACCGCAACGCCGCCGGCGAGCTTCGCGAGACGCTCTTGGAGCTTCTCGCGGTCGAAGTCCGAGTCGGTGTTCTCGATCTCGGTCTTGATCTGGTTGATCCGGCCCTTGATCGCATCGGCGTCACCCGCGCCGTCGATGATCGTGGTGGTGTCCTTGGCCACGACGACGCGGCGTGCGTGGCCGAGTTGGGTGAGCTGGGTGTTCTCGAGCTTGAGGCCCATCTCCTCGGTGATCACCTCGCCGCCGGTGAGGATCGCGATGTCCTCGAGCATCCGCTTGCGGCGGTCGCCGAAGCCGGGAGCCTTGACCGCGAGACCGGTGAACGTGCCGCGGAGCTTGTTGACGACGAGCGTCGCGAGCGCCTCGCCCTCGATGTCCTCGGCGATGATCAGCAGCGGCTTGCCCGACTGGATCGTCTGCTCGAGCACGGGCAGCAGATCGCGGACCGAGCCGATCTTCTGGTTGGCGATCAGGATGAACGGATCCTCGAGCACGGCCTCCATCCGTTCCTGGTCGGTGACCATGTAGGGCGAGATGTAGCCCTTGTCGAACTGCATGCCCTCGGTGAACTCGAGGTCCATGCCGAACGTCTGACCCTCCTCGACGTTGACCACGCCGTCCTTGCCGACCCGATCGATCGCATCGGCGATCACGTCGCCAATCTCGTCATCAGCGGCCGAGATCGAGGCGACGCGGGCGATCTGCTCCTTGCCCGAGATCTCTTTGGCCTGGGCCTTGATGTCGTCGACGACCAGCTCCACGGCGACCTCGATGCCCGCGCTTCAGCGCGAGCGGGTTCGCGCCGGCCGCCACGTTCCTCATCCCCGCGTGCACGATCGCCTGGGCGAGAACGGTCGCGGTCGTGGTGCCGTCGCCGGCAATGTCGTTGGTCGCGGTCGCGACCTCGCGCACGAGCTGCGCGCCCTGATTCTGGAAGACGTCCTCGACCTCGATCTCACGCGCGATCGTCACACCATCGTTGGTGATCGTCGGCGCGCCGAACTTCTTGTCAAGGACGACGTAGCGGCCCTTGGGCCCGAGCGTCACCTTGACGGCATTGGCGACCGTGTCGACGCCGCCCTCGAGCGCCTTGCGCGCGTCCTCGGCGTATTTCAGTTCCTTGTGAGCCATGTCTGTACGTGATCTCCTTTACGCCTGGACCTTGGCGAGCACGTCGGACTCGCGCAGGACCAGCAAGTCCTCGCCGTCGACCTTGATCTCGGTGCCGCCGTACTTGCTGTAGAGGACCTCGTCGCCCTCGGAGACGTCGAGCGGGATGCGCTTGCCGGTGTCCTCGCTGAGCTTGCCGTCGCCGACGGCCAGCACTTTGCCCTTCTGGGGCTTCTCCTTGGCAGTGTCGGGCAGGAGGATGCCACCCGCCGTGGTTTCTTCCTCCTCGATCGCCTGCACAATCAGGCGATCGCCCAGGGGCTTAAGCTTCATGAATAGCCTCCAATGAGGGCTCGGGTGAGGACATCTGGCACTCTCAGTACGAGAGTGCCAACATGATTCGACTCTAGCGCACCCGCTGCGGCGGGCTAAGCGGGTCCGGGCCCATGGTCGCTAGGGCGAATGCAACCGTCCGGTCTGTCGAGGCCGCCAGTCCCTCTCAGATGCGGCGGTCGTCGGCCGGCCCAGGCAGCGTCCGCCGGCAGGCCCGATGTCAGCGGGCGGGTCGGACGTTGCTGCTACCACCACCCCCACTTGCCGCTATCGGCCGCGGCGAGCGCGCTTCTTTGCTCAGTCTGATGCCTGGCGGCCCCGCCCGGGCGGCGCAGCCAAACCTCAGCGCCTCCGAACTACTCCGACCCTACCGAATACCGGGCGTCCAAGAGACCGCGTTCGGGTACGCTCAGAATGCGTTGGCGTTGAGCTACACGCGCGCTACACGCGCGCTATCGGCACAGAGGCACAAACGGCGGACTACCCCGCACCAGTGAGCAGCGCAGCATTCAGCACAGCAACACGAGGTCGGCGATGAGCGACGCTGGGCCCGACGATCGTGCCGTTCGGCCGCTCGCCGGCGGCAGGCTGCTGGCCGAGATCACCAACCGGATCGTGGCGTTCATGCGCGAGCACTACGGGCGCGGGCCGATCAAGGCCAAGACCTATGTGCTCGACAACCTGGTCGTCTGCGTGCTCACGGACGGTGGGTTCACGGCGATCGAGCGCACGATGATGGAAGGCCACGAACCGGACCGCGTGCTCGAGATGCGTCGCGACTTCCAGCGGATGATGAAGGAGCGCTACAGCGCCATGATCGAACAGCTCACCGGCCGCGTAGTGCTCGCGTTCCTCAGCCAGGCGCACGTCGATCCCGACCTCACGATCGAGATCTTCCTGATGGACGGACCGCTAGCCGGATTCGGCGCACTTGAGCTCGTCGACCCGCTACCGACCAGCCCCGGCAGCGGCCACAACTAACCGCACGCTCCAGCGGGCAGATACTGCCTTGAGGTGATGCTTTCCTCGGCGGGAACGGGAGGAGTCGCGCACACGTTCCTGATCTGCGGTTGTGGGCGCGCCTCCAGGAATAGTGGTCCACGTGCGCGGTCAAGAGGTGACCCGACCCGAGGGAACGAGGAGCGGTGGCATTGGCCGGCAGGCCGGCCGCAGTCCGCACGCGCGTGCCGCCTACGGGCGTCGGCGTCGCAACCTCGGGTGCTGTATTGGCGCGTTAGACCGCGGCGGCAGGCTCGAGTACGAAAACCTCGACTGCGAGGTCGGGATCGATGTGGTTCTGACTCATGAATGCGATCACGTTGCGATCGAGCTCTCGCTCCACCATTTCTATAAGCTCGTCGCGCATAACGAGCTGGTAGTCGTGGCGGAGTTGAATGACCCGATCCGCGCGGCCGTTCTCGACGAGCGTGCGCTCGCCCGTCGTGAGCGTGTCCGCGAGCAGGACCGTGACGATGTTCTCATTGATCGTGGTCTTCGCCTTCGTCGGCCCTCGACCGGTGTGTTGGTGCAGTAATTGGACCGTGGAGGTGGCGATCTTCGCCGAGGGCCCTTGGCTCTCTCGCTGCTGGTCCATAGGGACACCTTTCAGGCGCATCCTCGAGCGGGTGTTGTGCACCACGAGAGGGAGAGGAAGCGTGGGAGCCCCGCAGGCAGCGTTGAACTCAGCCTACTCCTCCCGGGCCTGTAATCGGCGGCCGCGAGTGTTTTGTCGGCAAATTGCGCAGTCCGAGCTGGCTGAGCGGGACGATCTGTGATAGCCCGTGTTCACCCAGCGGGACCAGCCGGCTGAACGTATGGGCAGCCGCGGGACCCAAGAAAGGAGGCGCGCCGATGAAAGCTCGCGCGCCACTGATCCCCGACCAAAGCCAAGAGCAGGTCGAGGCCATGATGAAGCGGGGCACGGCGTTCTCGCACGTCGAAGACGCGATCGACGCCGCCCAGCTATCAACGGACCACAAGGCCGCCCTATGGCTTCTCGCCTGGTCGCTGCGTTCCCGCTCCCAACAGCGCCAGGAGGCGCGGTTCCTGCTGGCTGCTGTCGGCGCCGCCGGATGGGGAGGCCGGTGATGCACGCGCCGCGGAAGCAAGACAGCGCGAAGCCTCGCCCGCGGCTGAGTGTCGTACGAAGCGAGTTGCGCTTGCGCGAGTCGCGTTTGGGCCGCGAGCCCAGACGTCGCCTGCTCGCGCACCCACGCGAATACGACGACCGTGGCTTCCCGGTCGACCGGCCGCCGCCTACCGTGGCCGGGCGCCTGGGACGGCTCGTGAACCGCTGACCGGCAGCCGACGAAAACGTCCGCCATCAGCCGAGCCGGGGCCGGCCGCCCGGGCCACTCGACTCGGGTTCGATGAACAAGCGCCACCCGGGCGTCTCCCCGCAGCAGCGCCTACTCGCCCTCGAGCGCGCCAATCACGTTCGGAACGCCCGCGCCACGCTCAAACGACGACTACGCGCAGGCGAGGTCGCAGCGGGCGAGGCGATCCTGCGCGGCTCCCGCGACACCGACACGATGACCGTCGCTGAACTACTTCTAAGCCAGCGCGGCCGGGGACCGAGGCGCTACGCCAAAATGCTTCGGTCAGTCTCGCTGTCGGAGAAAAAGACGCTCGATTCGCTGACCGAACGTCAACGCGTGATGCTCGCGGCAGTGCTCAACAGCCCTGAGAAAAGGACCGCACGATCCCCACTTGGCGAGCATTGAGGACCTCCTCGGGGGCGGTGGTAGCGGGATCTGCGGTCCTCTGGCGGACATAAGACAACCATAGCATGAAAACTAAGTCTAGAAATGATATGCTCGTACGATGGCTGAGCACGCAGCACCGGGTTGGACGTTTCTGACCAACCACGCCCAGGTGCTGGTCTGCATCGCCCGTGACCCCGGCGTTCGCCTGCGCGACATCGGCGCGCGCGTCGGGATCACCGAACGGGCCACGCATCGGATCGTTGTCGAACTCGCCGACGCCGGCTACATCACGCGCCAGCGAAACGGCCGCCGCAACCACTACACGATCAACGCCCACCTCCCACTCCCTGACGCGATCGCGCGCGAGCAGAACGTTGGGCAGCTGCTTGAGATCCTGACCGCAGCCCACGGGTCTAGCCGCGGGGTCGATCGCACAGGGACGAGCGGGTGATCGCGGGCCTCCTCCTGGCGGTCGGCTGCGCGCTCGCGGGGAGTGTCTCAGTCCTGCTCAAACAGGCGCGGCGCCGTCGCAGCGCCAACTGTGCCCGCGCGCTGCCCGGTCCGCACCGCCGTGGGCTTGTTTCGCTCGAAGGGGTGGACGGTGGGATGGCTCGTCGCGCTGGGCGCATGGCCGTTGCACGTGGGCGCGCTGGCGCTGGCGTCGCTCTCGATCGTGCAGGCGGTGGCCTCGGGGGGCTGTGTTCCTGGCGATCTTCGCCGAGTGGTTCTTCGGCTTTCATCTCGGCCGCCGGCAGTGGGATCGGCCTGCTGGTCACCGCGGTCGGGCTCACGGTCCTGGGACTCACCGGGGCGCCTGCCGTGCGGAGCACTCCACTTCGGCCGCGCTGATCGTCGTCGAGGGCGCCGTGGTCGCACTGAGCGGGGTCCTGATCGTCGTGTCGAGCCGGCTGGACCCGCTGCATATGCGCAAGGGGCATCTTGGCACGGCAGCTGGCGCGCTGTTCGGTACCTCCGGCATCGCGATCAAGCATCTGGTTCACCCCGCGCTGATCGACTACTGGCTAGCCAATCGAGCCCTCCATCTGCAGCTCGATCAGGCGGTTCATCTCGACCGCGTACTCCATCGGGAGCTCCTTGATGATCGGCTCGATGAACCCGTTGACGATCAACTTCGAGGCCTCGTCTTCCGAGATGCCGTGGGACATCAGGTAGAAGAGCTGGTCCTCGCCGACCTTTGAGACGGTCGCCTCGTGGGCGACGTTGACGTCGTCGTCGCCGATCCGGAGCGTCGGGTAGGTGTCTGAGCGCGAGTGGTCATCGAGGAGCAACGCGTCACAGACGACCTTGGACCGGGAGCCGTGGGCGCCCTTGGCGATCTCGAGCAGACCTCGGTAGGACCCGCGGCCGCCGTCCTTGCAGATCGACTTCGCAAAGATGTTCGACGTCGTGCTAGGCGCGGCGTGGATGATCTTGGCGCCCGCGTCCTGGTGCTGGCCGGCGCCCGCGAATGCGATCGACAGGACCTCGCCATGGGCTCGCGGTCCGAGCAGGTAGATGCTCGGGTATTTCATCGTCAGCTTGGACCCGAGGTTGCAGTCGACCCACTCGACAGTGGCATCGGCATACGCGACGGCGCGCTTGGTGACGAGGTTGTAGACGTTGGTCGACCAGTTCTGGACGGTCGTGTAACGGATGCGTGAGCCGGGGAGGGCGATCAGCTCGACCACCGCCGAGTGGAGTGAGTCAGAGCTGTAGGTGGGGGCGGTGCAACCCTCGACGTAGTGAACATACGAGCCCGGCTCAGCGATGATCAGGGTCCGCTCGAACTGTCCCATGTTCTCGGTGTTGATCCGGAAGTACGCCTGCAACGGCATCTCGACGCAGACGCCCTTGGGCACATACACGAACGATCCGCCGGACCACACCGCTGAGTTCAGCGCTGCGAGCTTGTTGTCGTTGGGCGGGATGACCGTCGCGAAGTACTGACGCACGAGGTCCTCGTGCTCGCGCAGCGCAGTGTCCATGTCGGTAAAGATCACGCCCTGCTTCGCGAGGTCCTCGTGGACCTGGTGATAGACGACCTCGGACTCATACTGCGCGCCGACGCCGGACAGGAACTTCCGCTCCGCCTCGGGAATGCCCAAGCGATCAAAGGTCCGCTTGACGTCCTCGGGCACGTCGTCCCACGACCGGCTGGGCGTCTCGGAGGCGCGCACGAAGTAGCGGATGTCCTCGTAGTCGAGCTCGGCCAGCATCGGTGAGCCCCACGTGGGCTGTTTGCGGGCCAAGAAGTGGTCGAGCGCCTTCAGCCGGAAGTCGCGCATCCACCGCGCCTCGGACTTGAACTCCGAGATCTTCTCGACGATCCCCCGGCTCAGCCCCTTTGGCGCCTTGTACAGATAGTTCTCGGCGTCGTGGAACCCGTAGCGCTGCTCGTAATCGGCATTGATCCCCGCAAGCTGCTCGTTCTCGGTCAGGATGGGCGCTTCGGGAATCGCCATTACTGCACCGCGGCGATCCGCGCTTCGACGCGTCGGGACCCCTCCACGGCCAAGCGGCCGCCCTCATCGGCCCAGCGACCAACGTCCAGCGTCGCCTGCGCGACGAGACGTGTCTCTCCAATGACCGCGGGAGCGGATGGCTGACCTCCGCCGTGAAGGCGGGCAGCGTGGCCGTCGGGAATCACGCGCACCACGTTTGGTCTCGCCGACCCCTGGTCCCAGGCGGCTTCGCAGCTCCAGCAGGTGTCTTCCTGGCGGGCCATCGGTGCGTCACAGGAACGGCACAGGCGTGGGAGGTGTCGATCGCGCATGACTTAGTCTTCCTTCGTCGGCGACACCGCCGGCGGGTACGCGTCCACCATGTACTTATCGCCGCGCAGCGCCGCCAGCAGCCGGGCTAGCGGCGTACGTCGAGCCGTCGGCCGGGTCGGAGTGTCGGCTGCTCGCCGGCTGCCCCTACGAGTCGAAGCGGCGGGCTCGTCGTCGACGAGCGACGGCTCAGGAATGACCCCCGGAACCGGGGAGGTGTGGGATTCGATGGGAAACGTGGTTTTCATGTCGGCGACCTTTCGAACGAGCCGAACCAAAATCCGGCACTAGGTGTTGAGGTGGCTGTTCCGTCGCTGGGAGGAGACGCCGTTGGAGCGCTCGTTCCCAGCGTGCCGGGCCGAGCGCCCCAATCTACGCACGGCTAGGCCGGTGCACCAGCCGTCTCTGGCAGAACGCCGAGCTGCTGCATTAATGCGGCGGCGTTCCAGTAGTTGCCGGCGCGGTGGATCAGCCCGTCCTCGCCGAATTCGGCCGTCCCGCAACCGTATGTGGTCGCGTTCTTGCCGGTCGGCGCTATGCCCATGAGCTCGCCGTCGTTCGTCCCGGTGGCCTTCCATTCCTCGGCCGTCCGGTTGCCCGAGACGATCGGCTCACCCAAGTTCACGACGTGAAAATCCGAGAAGGCGGCGAGATAGCCCGCCACCGAATCGCGGATCGCCGCGCGCCCCCGCAGGGGCTCAAGTAGCCCAACATCGTAGAGCTTGGCGTCATCGGCGTAGCACGCAGCAACGCCATCAGCGTCGTGCGCGTTCCACGCTTCAGTCGCTCGTTTGAGCACCTGAGTAATTTCAGCGTTCCCCATCGGAATCTCCTATCTGTAGATACAAAACTCTAGCATGCCTTTTCTAGATATCCGTCTCTAGTGTGTGAGCTCTCTAGCGCAGTGGCGACGGTGGTCTCCCGGCGGGGCGCTCGAGTGCGGGCAGCCCGACCGCGCCGCCGGCCTGTGCAGCAGGAGCGAGCAGGTCGCACGCGGGCTTCAGTTCGCACCCGGCGCTCCGTCACCCGCGGTGCGAGCGCGCCGCGAATGTACCCCGGCGGCGCAAAGACGTGCTTCTGCGGACGCAAGCTCGCGTATCCGTGAGGGGCTGGGGGGTCTCTGTCCGTACGCCTTGTCCTTGTACAAGTCATAGCGCTGGCGGGCGTGCTGAGTCTGGATCATCCAGATCGCTTGTGGACGCTCGCAATCTGCGGCTACTGGGCCGGGAACAGCGCGGTCTTGCGGGTGGCCGTCTAGGTGCTCTCGCGGAGCGCCCGGGTGACGGCATCGGCGGCGGTGTGGACGCCGAGTTTGGCTTCGAGGTGCGCGAGCCGATCTCGGACTGCGTGCACGCTGAGGCACAGCTCCCACGCGATGTCCGCCTCTTCCTCGATCGCGGCGGCGGCACAGAGCACCTCGGTCTCGCGCAGGGTCAGGCCGAGACGATCGAGTGCGTCGGGGCGGAAGCTTGCGACCTCCTCCTCGAGCAGCAGCGCGTGCGGATCACCGGGCAGCAGGTGGACGGTGAGCCGCCGCCCCTCACGTACGCTGACGAGCGGCGGGAGCGGCGGCAGAGCGAGCCACGCGGCGACGTCCTCGGGCAGCCAGCCTGCGTGCTCGGCCGCCCCGAAGTGCTCGACGAGCCAGCGCTCGGCGTCGGGGCTCGAGTGCTCGATCTCGCCGTAGCGGTCGAGCAGCACAACGGCCGTGCCCGGCGGAGGGCTGGTGGCGAGCGCGCGGACGAGCCGCTCGCGCGCCTGCGCATCCCGCAGCGCGGCCTCGAGTACTGGGCGTACGAGATCCAGCACTTCGCGGTCGCGCTCTGAGAACTGGCGCTCGCCGCGCCCGAGCCCTGCGACGACCATCTCACAACGCTCGGCGCAAACGGCGATCGCGATCGCGTACTCGACTCCCGACGGGTGAAGCAGATCACCGTATAGCTCGCTACGGGATAAGCGGCGGGGCTCAACCGCCTCGGACAAGCGCAGCGCCGGACGCCTTCGGGCGGCATGCGCCAACAGCAGCGGATGACCCGCCACGTCGCCCACGATTGCCGCGAACGCACCGGGCGGCTCGGCATCAGCAGGGATCGCCTCGTGTCGCACGACCCCGGTGGCGAGCTCGACGCAATCCCACATCAGCACGTCTGCGGGCACAAGCTCCACGAGCCCGGCCAGCGCCCGGCGTCGCACCTCGGCCACCGAATGGGCTCCTGAGAGCGCCCGGGCGAACCCGTGCGCCGCGCCCACGTCGGTGTCCGCGAGCCAGGGCATAACCTCACCGGTCACGATACACCCACGACTCTGCCCCGCCCCCTGTCGGCCGGGTCGGGCCGTCGGGCACCCCGGGCGCGCCACCGTTGGGGGCCGGTTTGCCGAGAGCGGGGGGACGGCGATTTGGCCACGGCGCGCTCGGATTCACCCACAGCGCCGCTCGTCCAAGACTTTGCTCACGTCGGGCTGCTGTCGCCCATCATGGTCCGCGACTCGGTTCAGTCCGCCGCCCGACGCGCGCCGCGTAGGAGTTCGGCGACACCGAGACGATCCTCGACCGCCTCCGCGTCAACACCGCGGGCACCAACCACGTGGTGGACGCCGTCCACACGATCGGCAGATTCGGCACTCTCAAGCCCGGACTTGCACCGTTCGAGGTGCATGCTTCCGAGCCAATGCGGCAGTGTGGTTCCGCCGCTAGAAGCCGACTTCGAATCGCCCACCTCGATTATCGGCGGATGATCGCTTTCAGCACCCGATCGCCGCGGAGCGGGTGATCGCTCATAGGACATGCTGTGGTTGCCTCGACCGCCGTCGGGAGAGGGCCACGATTGCTTGCCCTGTGTGGAGGGCCTGCCAAAGACCAGCCCGTCCCGACGGTGGTGAGGTGCCGCGAGCGGCCACGGGACGTAGCCCCGAACTGCGAGGGCCTTGTCTATGAGCATCCGCAACGGTACCTCCGGGTCGGGGCGTTGTGAAGATGACCTGGATCGAGGAGGGTGGAGATGGCGGGCCGGTATGCCGGGATCGACTGGGCGTCGCTGACGCACGACGTGCTTGTGGCCGACGAGACGGGTACGGAGCTTCTCGCGGCGACGTACGCACACGATGAGAAGGGCCTGACCGCGCTGTGTCGGATGCTGGTGCGGATGGAGGTGGCCCGCGTCGCGGTCGAGCGGCCGGACGGACTGCTGATCGAGCGGCTGCTGGATGCCGGCCTGCGGGTATTGGCGTTGCACCCGAACAAGGTCGCGGCCGCGCGTGACCGGTTCCGTGTCGCAGGCGGGAAGTCCGATCGGTTCGACGCGTTTGTGTTGTGCGAGCTGGCGCGGACCGACAGCCATCGGTTCCGGGTGCTGGAGCCCGACTCGGATGCGACGAAGGCGATCCGGGCGCTGACCCGCGCGCGGGAGGATCTCGTCGCGACGCGGACGGGGATCATGAACCAGCTGCGGGCGGAGCTGGAGCGGTTCTGGCCCGGACCGCTCGCGTTGTTCAGTCACATGGACGCCGAGATCCTGCTTGCGTTCCTGGAGCGCTACCCCAGCCGCGCGGACGCCCGTGGCCTCGGGGTCGCGCGGATGCAGGCGTTTCTCGTACGTGAGCGGTATTCGGGCGGGCAGCATCCGACGGCGCTGATGGCCAAGCTCCGCAGCGCCCCCCGTGGGCGGGTGGGCGAGCTCGAGCTCACTGCCCGCCGCCAGCTCGTGCTCGGCTTCGTCGCGATGATCCGGACCCTGAACGCGCAGATCAAGCAGCTCGAGGGCGAGATCAGAACCCAGGTTCGCGCCCATCCCGACGGGCGGATCGTCCTCTCGCTGTTCAAATCACCCTCGAGCGTCATCACCGCCGCGGAGCTGCTCGCCGAGATCGGCGACTGCCGCGAGCGCTACCCCACCCGTGACGCGCTCGCCGCCGACGCCGGCCAGGCGGCCGTCGCCGTGGAGTCCGGCAAGCGCAAGACCGCCGGGTTCCGCCGCGCGTGCAACAAGCGCCTGCGAGTCGCGTTCTGCCGGCTGGCCGACAGCAGCCGCCATTGGCACCCCTGGGCTCAGGACCTATACGCCCAAGCCCGACAGCGCGGCCACGAGCACCCCCGCGCAATCCGGGCCGTCGGACGTGCTTGGTGTCGGGTGGCGTGGCAATGCTGGCGCAACCACACTCGCTACAACCCCGCGCGGCACCGCGCGCTGCAACGCCACATCACTGTGACCATCCCCAGCCCATCAGGCCGACGGACCGACATCGACGCCACACGGCGTCTCGCCGGATCCGATCTCTGGCGACCCGATCTCGCCATCATCACTACCACAGACACCTGACCACACCCACCCCTACGCCAGACCGGGAGGTTGACACAGGACGTCTTCGGCGACATTCCGATGCTCAGGGCAGGTGTCGCCGATGTCCGGAAGCCTGGCCGGCCGGGCCTGGTGGGTCGTGCGATGATGACCCACCAGACGCGCGGGAGGTCTACAGGCCGTGGGTGGCGGGGATCATTGGCGCTGGCCGCTCATGGACGGCGTGGACGATCTCGGTGTTGTCGATCCCGCGCAGGTAGACCGAGGTGATGGCGAGATCGGCATGCCCGAGCTGGCGTTGGATAACGAGCAACGGCACCCCCTCGCGCGACATCTCGACCGCGTGCGCGTGGCGCAGCTGATGCGGCGCAAAACGCCGCCGGACACCGGCGTGGGCGGCGGCGTGGTGCAGCTGCGAGCGGACGCCGGCGGGCGCCCACGCGCGGCCGGCGGTCGGGCCGCGCAGTACGCAGAACAGCGCGCCGACCGGGAGTGTGGTGCGCAGCTGCAGCCATGGGCTCAGCTGCTCCCATGCCCAGCGGTCCATTCCGACCTCGCGGCGCTTGCCACCTTTGCCACGGCGGATCAAGATCGCGCCGCGATTCACGTCAAGGTCGCTCTCGGTCAGCGCGAGCGCTTCGCTGATGCGCAGTCCGGCGCGCCAGAGCACGACGATCAGGGCGCGTAGCCGGACCGCCTCGCTGTCATTGTCGTCGCCGGCGGCGTGCATCACGGCGATGATCTCCTCGACGGTCGGAGGATCGGCCGGATAGCGCTGTCCCTTGTTCCCAGGCGGTAGGCCGTAGTGAAAGCCGGACAGGGTTGCTGGCGAGCGGCGTCGGCCGCAGACGTCCAGGTCCATGGTGGGTGGCATGCGTCCCTCCTCGGACGATGGTTGACTCACCGATCGTCCTGCCGGTCCCGGGGCGAGTGCAGCTATCTCGGCGTCCCCCAGCTGCCATGAGTGCTTCTCGCGCAGTGCGATCACCAGCAGGGTCGGCCCTTGGCGCGGGCTGGCGTGTGTTTGCACAGGCACCGACACCCGACCGGCCCGCGCCGAGCGACGATCCTCCTCCTGGCGAAACTCGGGTCTCAGCCGATCTTGGCCAAGAGACCTCTCGCCGCGCGAAAGCGGGGCCGACGATCCATCGCCCGGCACGCGGTGGCTCGTACACGCCGCCGCAGAAAAGCGGGTGTCTCGGACGACTGTCACGACGACCCCCGCCGGGTCGACGGAGCCGCGGGCCTCGCAGGCGGCGAGTCTCGGGTCTTGCGCCTGTCGGCGGCTGGAGACCTGCATCGATGTGGTGTGAGGTATCGGCGCCGGCCGGCCCGTCGGGGTGGCTGCCACTCCCGGATTGGTCATCGACGATCAGGCGAGCGACAGCGCGTGGCTCGATCAGTCGTCACCCAGGTGCTGCGCGGACGTGTGCCGCGATCTTTACCGGTCACGCGCCGATGGCGCGGGCGTAGGCCAGCGCTTCCTCGGTGCTCATCGCGCTGCCTTCCGCCCACACCGTTTGCGCGTCGGCCGGATCGAGCTGTGCCTCCGCCTCGGCACGGATGGCGTTCTCGCGTCGGGTGATCCAGGCGGGAGGGCGCGCGCCGACCCGCGCGCGCAGGGCGGCCGACGCCGCGGCCAGCCGGAGCGCGCGGTGGGGGTCGTCTGGGAGAGCGAGCATGGCAGCCGTGTCGATCGCGGTCGCGCGAACCGGTCCGATCGCCTCGATCGCCAGTGCATGGCTGAGGTGGGCCTCGGCGGCCGTTCGGTCTCCGGCTTCGGTTGCCGACCACGCGAGGAGCGTGCGCGCGAACCCGTGGGCGTAGTCGTCCTGGAGCTCCTGTGCCAGGCTCAGCGTTCGGCTCAGCACGTCTATTCCCTCCTGGCGGGTCTCGGGTCGCCTA
The DNA here is from genome assembly GCA_963831845.1 of uncultured Solirubrobacterales bacterium. GTDB lineage: Bacteria > Actinomycetota > Thermoleophilia > Solirubrobacterales > Solirubrobacteraceae > Palsa-465. Next base: position 242,659 of record CAWHRT010000026.1, read on the forward strand.
CTGAGGGCGATCCCGAGGAAGACGAGCGAGCGGCAGATCCCGACCCGGTCGCCGATCTGCTCGTGCAACTCCAGGCTGCGCCGGGCCTCGGTAGGGTCGGGCGGGTCCTGGGTGAGTCCGACGAACCCTAGCCACAGTCGCGCCCCGGCCTCTCCGGCCAGATCGCCGAGGTCGGTGGCGATCGTGACGCTCTCTTGCACGAGCTGCCGGGCTTCGCCGTGTTCGAGCCGGAAGGCGGTCAGCGCCGCCGCCGCATTCAGGGCACGCACCCGCGCGGTCGTCGGCTCGGGCGCGGTGGCCAGTGCCTCGGTCAGCCAGCGGCGCCCCTCGAGCAGGTTTCCGGCCAGCCAGAACTTCTCGGCGCCCGCCGCCAGTCGCAGCAGCGCGATCGGATCGTGCTCATGGGCGAACTCGAGCGCCGCGCGGAGGTTGTCCTGCTCCGCGGTGAGCGTGGCCAGCCCGGCGTTCTGCGTCAGCTCGAGGTAGTGGATCATGTGCCGGCGGCTGACTGCCTCGTCCTCTCCCGCCTGCTTGAGCTGCTCGCCGGCGTACTGGCGGATCGTCTCCAGCATTCGGTAGCGGGTGGTGTCGGACGCTGCGCGATCGGCGACGACGAGCGACCTGTCGACCAGCTCGCAGAGGACGTCGAACGCGCCATCGCCGCAGACCGCCTCTGCGTCGGCCGCGGTCCACCCGCCGGCGAACACGGCCAGGCGCCGGAACAGCACCCGCTCCTCGTCTCGTAGGAGCTCATGGCTCCAGTCGATCGCCGCACGCAGGGTCTGGTGGCGCTCGACTACGTCACGCGAGCCACCGGTGAGCAGACGGAAGCGGTCGTGGAGGCGCCGACGGATCTCCTGCGGCGTGAGCGCACGGATGCGCGCAGCGGCCAGCTCGATCGCCAGCGGGATGCCGTCGAGCCGGCGGCAGATGAGCGTGACGACATCGTCGTCTGCGTGCGTGAACGTCAGGCCCGGCACGGCGGCCGCCGCGCGCTCGCGGAACAGCTCCGCTGCGGCCGGGAGTTCAAGGGCCGGCACCGGCCAGGTCACCTCACCCGCCACCCGGAGCGGCTCGCGGCTGGTGGACAGGATGCGCAGTCGCTCGCAGCTGGTCAGCAGCCCGTGCGCCAGGTCGGCACACGCGCCGATCACGTGTTCGCAGTTGTCGAGCACGATCAGCGCGTGGGCCGCGCCGAGGCGGTTGGAAACCGCGCTGGTCAGCGAGCCCTCCTGGTCGCGTACACCGAGTGCCGTGGCCAACGCGGACTCCACCAGCGCGGGGTCGGCCAACGGCGCGAGCTCGACCAGCCGCACGCCGCCGCGGTACTCGGCCAGCTGCCGGCGGGCCACGCGCAACGCGAGCCTTGTCTTCCCCGAGCCGCCGGCGCCGGTGAGGGTGAGCAGGCGGGTCCGGTGCAGCAGCGCGTCGATCTCGTCGAGCTCGCGCGCGCGGCCCACGAACGACGTCAGCTCGGCGGGGAGATTGTGGTCCGGGGCCGCCCACCCGAGGGCGGGGTCCTGCTCAAGGATGCGGTCGTGCAGCTCGCGCAGCGCCGGTTGGGGCTGCATGCCCAGCTCGTCGCTCAGGTGGGTGCGGATGGCATGGAACACGCGGGAGGCCTCAGCCTGGCGGCCGCTGCGGTAGAGCGCCACGATCAGCTGCCCGGCCAACCGCTCCCGCAGCGGGTGCTCGGTCAGCAGGGCCTCGAGCTCGGGAACCGCCTGCGCGTGGCGACCGAGAGCGAGGTCGGCCTCGATGCGGTCCTCCAGCGCCGCGAGGCGGAGGTCGTCCAGGCGCGCGCCTTCAGCCTGCGCGAAGGACTCGAACACGAAGTCGGCCAGGGCCGGGCCGCGCCACAGGGCGAGCGCCTGCGTCAAGAGGCGGGATGCGCGGTCGGGGTTATCCGCAAGGGCGGCGTGACCCGCGGCGGCTTGATCCTCGAAGCGGACGATGTCGAGGTCGCTTTGTTCACGTCGGAGCTCATAGCCTGGGGCGCGGGTCAGGACCACGTCGGACCCGAGCACGCGCCGCAGCGCTGCCACGTGGGCCTGGAGCGTGTTGCCCGCCGTGCGCGGCGGCCGCTCACCCCACACCGCGTCGATCAGCCGGTCGGCGGATACCACCTCACCAACATGGAGCAGCAACATGGCCAACAGCGCGCGCGGCTTGGCGCCGGGGACATCGACCAGTTCCCCGTCCCGATAAACCTCGAGCGGCCCCAGCAGCCGAAACTCGATCGCAGTCACTGCTCTGGACTCCCAGCCAGAAGGCTACTACCGGAGCGCTGAGGGTCTTCAGCGCGCTTTCAGGATCCCATCAGCGCCCGGGAGCATCCTGCGCCGACTCAAACGAGGAGGCAAACCGAGATGTCAGAGCACAACGACGTGACCGTAGCGGTCGTCGGGGCGGGACCGACCGGGGTGATGCTGGCGATCGAGCTCGCGCGACGCGGGGTGGAGGTGCAGATCTTTGACCGGCAGGCCGCGCCACCGTGTGAGACCCGAGCGATCGGGATCCACGCCCGCACGCTCGAGGTGTTCCACCAGCTCGGGATCGTCGAGGAGTTCCTGGACCGCGGGCACCAGGTCACCGGCCTCGAGTTTCACACGCGGGCGCGGCGGCCGGTCGTGGCGCGCTTCGACAGGATCCACTCGCCATACCGGTTCGTGCTGACGATCAGCCAGGAAGTGACCCAAAGCATCCTTGACCGGCACCTCGAGCACCTGGGAGTGCGGGTCGAGCGCGGGACGAGCGTCCTCGACCTGGATCAGGACGCGGAGGGAGCCGAGCTTCGCATCGTCGACGGCAGGGGCCAGCGGACGCTGCGCGCCGACTGGGTGGTCGGCTGCGACGGCGCGCACAGCCTCGTGCGCCGCCGCCTCGGCGTCCCGTTCGACGGCGAAGACTACGCGCAGGACTGGCTGATGGCAGAGGTCCGGACCGACTCGCCGCTTCGTCACGACCACTTCCACGTCTTCGCGCACACGGCCGCGCCGCTGCCGATGTTCCCGCTGCCCGAGGACCGGTGGCGGATCTTCGTTCCCGAGGTCCCCCGGCCGGCTTCCACCGGCGAGCGCCAGCCGCCGACGATGGACGAGATCAACCGCCTCGTCGAGCAGCGCGGGCCGGCCGGGCTGCGGCTGACCGACCCGACCCTGCTCGCCACCTTCCGCGCCTACCGGCGCCGCGCCACGGCCATGCGCCACGGACGGGTGTTCGTCGCCGGCGACGCCGCCCACATCCACAGCCCGGCCGGCGGGCAAGGGATGAACACCGGACTCCAGGACGCGGTCAACCTCGCTTGGAAGCTCGCCCTGGTCATCACAGACCGAGCGCCGTCGACACTGCTCGACACCTACGAGGCCGAACGGGCGCCGATCGCCGACGGCGTCCTCGCCTTCACCCACGCGTTGGTGCGCACGTTCGCGCAGCCCTCACCCCGCCGGCGGTGGCTGCGTGACCGACTGCTGCCCTTGGCCGCCGCCGTGCCCGCCGCCGAGCGCCGCTACATGACACGGCTGGCCCAGCTGTCCCACAGCTACCGCGGCGGACCACTCGCGCACGCCACGGCAAACGCGCGCCGGCACCGCGTGCGCGCCGGCGATCGTGTGCCCGGCATGCTCGAGCACCTCCGCTCGCCAGGGCACACCCTGCTGATCATGACCGCAGATGACCAGCACGCCCAGGCAGCACAAGCAGCGATCGCGCGGATGGCGCGGTTCGACGGGCTCGTCCACCCCGTGGTCGTTCCGGACGAGCGGCGGCACCAGCTACTCCTATTGCGTCCGGACGGTCATCTCGCCTGCCGGGCGCCGCTCAAGCGACCAGACATCCCCGAGCGCTACCTAGACGAACTCACCCGCGGACTGACCCGCCGCCCAAGCGACCCGGCGCTTAGCAGCAGCATATGACCAGTCGTCGCCCCGACCCGCCACCCTGCCTCCATGCCGTCGCGGGCATCCTAGAGCTGGCGCGATCAGTCACGCAAGGCGCGGATGTCGCGCACGTCGCGGCCTCGGAGCTGATCGAGCAGGGGCCAGCAGTGCGCAGCGCCCCGCAGGCCGCGTGTTGCGGGTCGACGGCCGACGAGGGGAAGATGCCTGACGTGCAGCGCAGGCAGGACTACGAGGAGTCCCTCGGTCCGCTGGAGCTGTTCACGCGGAGAGCGCCGGCTGGGCGTACGCAGCTGTCTGCAACGGTTGCCGATCGCAGCGGTCGATCACTTACGAGCGGCTTGGGCCGGGCGACGGCACCGAGTGGTCTGTTCGTTGTGGCTGCTTCGGGGCCGAGATCGGTCCGGTCCGCGTCGGATTGATCCCGCAGGCTTACTGTGCAAGTCTGTCTGCGCGCATGAGCCCTGAGAGTGGCCAACGCAGCACGGTTGACGTGGATTGGATCGCTGCGCATCTGGGCAAGCCGGGCGTTCGGCTGGTCGAGATCGACGTCAGCCGCGCCGCCTACGACGAGGGTCACATTCCCGGCGCGGTCCTGTGGAACGCGTACACGGATTTGCGTGATCCGAGTTACAAGCCCGTCGGATTCGCGGAGCTCGAACGCTTGCTCTCGCGTTCGGGGATAACGCCTGAGACGTGCGTGGTCACCTACGGTTACAGCGCCCCGCTCGGTTTCTGGCTGCTGCGGGCGCACGGTCACGAGGACGCGCGGATGCTCATGGGCCCGCGCGATCAGTGGGCGCAGGTGGGACACGAGTGGAGCACGGACGGGCCAGCCGTGGCGGAGCGCGCCCATCCACCGGTGGTCGCGAGCGACGATGTAATTGCGTCTCGCGAAGCGGTGCGGAGCGCGATCGATGACCCGGCGCAGCTCGTGGTCGACGTGCGTGCCGAGCGCGAGTACAACGGCGAGCTGTTCTGGCCCTCGGGAGCCACGGAGGATGCAGGCCGGACCGGTCACGTCCCGAGCGCTGTCAGCGTTCCGATCGGCTTGCTGCGCGCCGAGGATGGGACCCTGAGAGGTGCCGACGAGTTGCAAGGCGTCTTTGAGCGGGCGGGCGTCACCAAGGACAAGGCGCTGATCACCTATTGCACGATCGGCAACAGGGCGAGCGAGGCGTGGTTCGCGCTCAAGTACCTGCTCGGCTACCCGGACGTACGGGTGTACTACGGCTCGTGGGTCGAGTGGGGCAAGGCGACTGACACGCCAATCGAGACCTGACCCCGATTCTCGGCACGCCAGATCAGGATGGTGAGTGCCGTTTTGGTGGCGATGAAGCAGCCATGCCGAGCCTGAATTCCCGCGCAAGGCGCGTGCGCGGCCTCGCGGCCGTGAAGTACTGCGCGGGAGCAAGCCGGTCCGAGCGTGGCTCCTCCACGACAACGGCCGGCACCGAGCTTGTCAAGCGAGTTCATCTGAACGGCGCAACCGCACTCCGCGACCCGGAGCCCCGCAAATTTCGAATGCAAGTCTCCGCTCGTTGAGCAGCTGAGACCCCCTATGCGCGGGATGCAGAGCCGCGTCGAGCTCCGTGCGACGCACCCGCGCATCTAGACACCGCCCAGGCACCGGCCGCCGCAACTGCATCTCCTAACCCCGACGGCTGGCCATCCCTATCGCGTGAATCCGATGCTCACAACGTCCTTGCGGGAGTCGCCTCAGCGCTCGCCGACCTGGTGATCGCATTCATCGTCTGCTCGCTCGAACCAGGACGAGTGCTTCGACAGCACAGCGATCGCGCGACGGTCGCCATACGGGCGATTGAGTTGCCACGCACGCGATCGTCAGCAGGGCCCATCCGGCGGACGACTTCAACGGCGACTCGGATGGGCGACGGTCACGCGGTCCGCCGGAGTGGGTTCCCTTCGGGCGGAGGGCGGAAGTGCGGTCGAGACTGCTCCTGCGCAAACCAGAAGCGCTGGTCGGTGCCTTCGTCGCCGCTGACGGTGGTGCTGATGCCTGTGCGCGGCTGTGCGCGGCTTGGTTATTTGCGTCCGACTGATCGCTGCTACGTGTCGTCTCAAGCAGGCGTACGCGCGGTGCGCCGCGAGACACCCGCCTGGCGTGGAGAAGGCAAGCGGTCGCGGGCACGCCTGTGCCGGGCCGGCGGGGCGAGCAGGTGGCGCGCACCTCGTCGCGCTGTATGAGGAGTTCGGCCCCGGGGGCGGACTCACTTGAGCGCGAGGAGCTTGTTCAGGATCGGTGACAACGATTCTGGCGTCGGCAGGTGGCCTAGCTGGACCTGGTCGTAGGTGGCCCGCCAGATGTAGTCTCCCGTCCTCAGCCGCTCCGCTTTCTTCCCGGCCTTGAACGCCCCTTCGGCCTCGCCGAGAAGAGCGCGAAACTCGGTGCTCGACATCCTCTTTCCGGCCGCCTTGAGAGCCCGATCCACGACGAGGTCCTGCAGGATGTGCGTCATTGACCCGTGCATGTCGTCCTGCAGCGCCTTGTCGACGAAGTGGATCCGCCGAGACGCGTACTTGCCGAAGAACTTGTCGGCGTCGAGAAGTCCTGCGTCGCGTCGGATGACCTTTATCGGAAGTCCGTTCTCGGCCGCGACGTGTACGAGCCCGGTGCTCACGTTGGTGTCGAGCTTGACGGCACGCGCGTAGGCCTCGGCCATCACTTCGCCATAGAGATGCGGGTCACGCAAGCCCCCCATCACGATCGGAAGCAACTCGCGGATCTGGTCATTGACGGGACCGGGGTTGTTGCTTAAGGCCTTCATCGCCAGTGGCCAGTCACGAGGCATCCCCCGCGGATCCATGCCGAACTTCAGGTGGGAGAGCTCCTCGACTACCTCGCGGTTGACCGCTACCTCGCTCCCGAAACCCATGTCGGCCGCCTTGAACCGTCCGGGCACGCGGGGAACGACGCGCGGGTCATATGGCTCGGGCGCGGGCCGCTTCTTGGGCGGGACGGCCGTTGGTTCCGGCTCGGGCGCACCCGGCTTCCGCGACCCAGCGGCGGCGGACTCCGGCTCGGTGGCCGTCGCCGCCCGCTTCTCGGCAGTCTTGATGTCGGCAAGCGCGCGCTCGCCGAGGTCAGGCGCGCCGCGCGTCTTGCCCAGAGCATTGAGCTCTCCTACCGTGAGCTGCGCGACGTCGCTCGCCTCCTCGCCGGCGTGCACGAGCGCCTTGAGTTTGCGGGCCTTGTTGAAGGCGCCGACGAGCGGGATCATCTCGAAGCCGAGGTTCACGAGGCTCAGCGCAAACCCGGTCAGCGACGGCTCCTCGGTGGACAGCGAGCGCGCCAGGTCGAGGTCGGTGTTGACCAGCGTCTTCTGGGTGCTGTACTTGTCCCACTCCTTGTCGACCGAGTAGACAGCGATGCTGGCTGCCGCCATGCCGGCGGGAATCGCCAGCGACGCCCCGCCCGACGGCAGCAGCGTCACGATCGCGAGCGCGAACGCCGCCACCTGAAGGAAGATCGAGCCGTCGTCCGTCGCGTCGTCGACCAGGTCCTTGACGACGCCGGCCCGGATCGATCCCGCTGGAATGAACATGTTCATGCGGGAGAGCGCCACGACCGAGGGCAGGGTGAGCGGGTTGAGCTTGCCGTCACGGATCAGATCCATCGCCTTGATGATGCTCGCGATCTTGGGGAGCACCTGTACGAGGACGGCTGCCATCTGCTTGTCGACGTCGTCCGTGTCGAGAGGCCCGAGGTCGACCTTCTCGAGCTCGCCGCCGTGGCGGTAAGCGGCGAAGATCGGATGAGCGCGCTCGGCCTTGATCCACGTCTCCTGGAGCTTGGTGCGGGCCGCCGCCAACTCGGCGTTGGCCTTGTCGGCTTCGTCGTCGGCGGACGTGCGGGCGCCGACCGGGCGCTTGATGTCGGCGAGGTTGGTCTTCTTGAGCGCGTCCGCGACGACCTGTTGCTGCTTCTTCAACCGCTCGGCCCATTGGGCGAACTTGAACCTCTTATTCACGCGGGCGTCGTCGTCGACGTCCACCGAGATCTTGGCGTCCCTGACGACCCGCGCGGCCAGCTCCCCGACGTCGTCGTGGGCGTTGACCCGGTTTGCGGCCCAGAGCGCCGACCAGGCGGGCAGCCCATACGACGAGAGCACGGCCTTGATCGCATCCAGGCTGCCGGTGAGCATTCGCATCGCGTCCCGGTGCGCCTGGGTCTTGAACTCCTTTCCGAAGCGCTCCGCCTCGTCCTTGAAGAACTCGACGTCCGCGTCGATGTCGTCGGTGTGGGGGAAGCTCTCCAGCGCCTTCTCGAAAGAGCCGCTCTTCCGCACTCCGTCCTCGATCAACGTTCGAACGTTGAGACGCCGCCGAGTCGGCTTGCGGCGGGTCACTGGGTCCCAGTTCGGCTGAAGCGGACGGAGGTGCCGCCGGCTCGTCAGCAGCTCGAGCGCCTCCAGCGTCTGCAGCTGTCGCCGCTGCTCGTCGCTCGCCGGCCCGACCGCGCCGGCCGCTGCCACCTCGCGGGCCTTCAGGAGCTCTTCCGCGCCGAGCTTGTCCAAGGCGTCGATCTCCTCAGCAAGCAGTCGATTCTCCGGCGTCGCCCGGTTGGCGGCCTCGACTGGAGGAGGGGGACCGACCAGGTAGACGGTGACCGACTTCGCCCTGCGGCTGAGGGTTCGGGCCCAACGCGCGAGCTGTCGGTTGCCAAGGCCAGCAGGGACTCCCGGCGCTACCGCACGCCGGACCCGCAGCGGCGCCTCAGGGCGATCCTCGGCTCTGACCAGCGGCGGTTCGCGGGCCTTCACAGAGCGACACTACTCCACCATGCGAGCTGGTGTCCGACCGGGCGGTGACGAAGCAATCCCGACCGTCGTTGCGCCGAAAGGCGGGTGCCACGCGCCCGCTATCGCCCGAGTGTCAGCGGCCGACGTAGCTCCCGGACGCGCCCGCCGCAGCACGATCGGCGGAAGCCGGGCCTAAATTAGCCGTCCGCGGTTACTAGGAGAGTTTGGCCAAGCGGGGCCACGCGATCACGGGTCGGGTTTCCGCATTCGTTCCCTAGCGCTGCGGAATGCGTGCGTGGGCGTCGATCCGATTTGACGACGATTGCGGTAATGCCCAAGGAACCGCGGACCGTAGGACAGCCGCCGCGCGACCGCTCGCCGTAACCTTGCCATGCGTCAGCGAGCGTACTCCTCACGCCGGTGAGCTAAGGGCTTACGCGCTGATGGCCGGTGAAAGCGCGATGATGGGAGGGTGGAAGACCGTAGGGGCGAGAGCGAGCGTTACCAGAAGATCATTCGGCGCGCCAAAAGGGTTCGTGAGCGCGCTGCCGAGTCGTTAAGACTGTCTCGCGCGCGAGATCTCGGGGAACAGGCTGACGGCGCTAAAAAGGGGCCAACGTTTCGGCGGAAGGATTGACTACGCCGCGGCGCCGCGCGACCTAACCCAAGACAGAGCACCTCTGCACTGGGCATGGGTCCTGGTTTCGGCGCACATTTGCAACGATGCCAGTAGGTTCGGTCGGCCAGCAATACGTACTGAGACGGCCTCAGCGCCGCGTCGAATGGTCCTAGCAGCCCAAAGAAGCGGGCGATTGCGGATCGTTTTAGCGAGACTCGCGCCTCGCCCGGGTCGTTCCCCCGGTGCCACGGGACGAATGGGTTGACCCCGCCGAGTCTGGATCATTGGCTCTAAACCTCGCGCTTCTGCGCGAATCGCACGGTTATGCTCGGACGAACCAAGTCGGGAGTGAGCGTGGCCTTTGCAGTCGGCAAGCGTGTCGTAGCTGAGTCTGAGTCGATCGCCCGTCGACCGCGCTCGGGTGTGGTTGAGGAAGTGCTCCGTGGCGATCCCTCGCCTCGCTATCGGATCCGCTGGGACGACGGCCACGAGAGCATCTACACGCCCGCGAGCGGCGCCCTGCGAGCCCAGCCCGGCCCCAAGCGCCAACGCCGGGCGCCACGGAAACGCTGAGCAACCTGAGCTCGCCGCCTGGGCGATCCGGTGCTCGCGAGTTGGGCGGCTATCGGTGCGGCCACGGTCGTCGGCGCCGTCGGTGTGCGGCGGGTGCGTCCCGCGGTTCTGAACCGGGCAGGCGCACCCCGACCAGCCGCCCGTGGTCATACACCCGCTCGATCGGGTATCCGTTCAGCTCTGGCTCGGAGATGACGGCGGCCGGGAAGCTAACCCCGCCGGCGTGCAGTTCCGCAAACGGGGTCGGCTCCTCGGCGGCCTCGCGCAGTAGCTCGAGCAGCCGCTGTTGTTGAGCGTCGGCGAGCGCCATCGACGGATTGTCGCCCCCCAGCCGGGGGCCGTGGTGCTGGGCGTTTGTTCTCCAAAAGCCCGTGGTGCTCGTATCGCGCGGTGCTCTCGCCGTGTCGGGGCGGTCAGCCCGCCGCGACTCGCTGGCGCCGACGTGTGATGCTGGTGTGACCGTGATGTGAACGAGAGATTGGAGTTGATGCGTTGGCAGCCCATCCAAATGCGGTCGAGTCGACCGAACCGATCCCCGAGACGTCGCTGGCCGAACGGCTGGTCGCCGACGTCCACCCGATTGGCGCGTCGGCTGCGCAGGCCGAGCGCGTCCGTGATTCGGTTGCGCTGTGGTTTCACACGTTCGCGCTTGCGCCGGGGATCTATACGCCGGGGATCGCTCGCGACCACGGCTACCGCCTTGCGGTGCTCGACGCTGATCGGTTTGCGGGCCGCAGCGTGCTCGATGTCGGCGCGTTTGACGGCTTCTACAGCTTCCTCGCGGAGGTCCGCGGCGCGCGGCGCGTCGTCGCGGTCGACAACGAGCAGTACGTCGACTGGGTGCGTGCTCGCTTCGGCGTGGCGCTTCAGGGCGGCGGCGGCTTCCGCGCGATCGCCGGGCTAGTCGGATCCCGCGTCGAGTATCGACGCATGGACGCGCTGGACGTGCGCGAGCTGGGTGAGCGCTTCGACGTTGCGTTGTGCTTCGGGATCCTGCACCGGGTGACCGACCCGATCGCGTTGCTCGGGGCGCTCGCGGATGTGCTGGCCCCGGGCGGCGAGATCGTGCTCGAGACTTACGGCTCGCGCCTGGCCGCCGACGCCGCGGCGATCGAGGTTCACGAGGCTGGCGATGTGTACGCGCGCGATGACTTCGTCTACTGGGGCTTCACCTCGGAGGGTCTGAGCCGACTGGGGCGCATCGTCGGCCTTGACGAGCTCGAGGTCGTCGACGAGCTGGAGATCGACGGCCACCCGCGGATCCTCGCGGTGCTCCGAGCCGCCGGCTGACCGCGCAGAGCAATCAGCGGATGCCCGCGCCCGCGGACGAGCCCGAGCAGAATATTGAGGTCTGGTCTTACATAACCGCCACGGATAGGAGTAGTGTCGATAAGTGGCTGGCCCTGCGGCCAGGATCCCGGCCCAAGCCGGAATGCCACCAACGGCGCGGTTTCCTGCGCCACGAGGCGGGAGGCTTGGGTTACCGGTTTTGACCGCGGGGTCGGTGGGGGCGACCTCCACGGGCCCACCCACCGGCCCGGAGGTCGCGGCCCTAGCTCCGTTGAACGCTCGGGGTTCTAGCCCTCTTCCCTTCGCGCCGACCCACCAGAGGGACGGGAAGGAGCGCACATGCCCGGAGTTGAGGGTCCAAGCGAAGCTTCGCGACATGACCCCGAGCGACAAGAGCAGGCGATCCCCGCCCGCGACGGCAGCTCGGCTGCGGCCCCTCCGGCTCGCTCGGTGCGCCGCGCGACCGCGCGGCGCGCGAGCAATCGGCGCGCAACCGCCCGCAGCCGCCAGGCCGACACCGAAGCGAGCATCATCCACTTCCTCGTCCAGCACCCCGGGAGCACCGCGGGGGATCTCGCCAAGGGCCTTAACCTCAACCCCGGACACGTGTCAACCCATCTGACCAAGCTTGCCAGGGCAGGCGAGATCAGAAAGGCATCGCACGGCTACAGCGCGACACAGCCGGCGCGACCCCGCAAGCACCAACTAACGCCACCCCATCAGGCGCACTGAGCAACCCTGGACTCGACAGAGTCCCCGAACGGCCACGAGGCTGCGGCCAACTCGAGCACATGCCCAGGATGGCGGCTAGCGGGCAGAGGCGAGCGTCTCCTCCAGCAACGATGCGAACCGCCCGGGCGATCGGGCCAGACGCGTTAGCCGAAAGTCCATGCGGCGTTAGCCGACGGCTGAGAACTCAGACCGGCTTCGTGCATCGCGATACTTGTCGGCAGCCCGATCAGAGCCCGCTCCGCGCAAAAAGGGCTCCTTCCGCCGGCGACTTGTCTCATGTCCGAGGGGCCTCGAGAGTCGCGCTCGTTCGGCGACTGTCGCCGGTCCACGGATCCGGTGTTCGCGAGTCCGGCCGGATTGTCGAGCGAGCGCGGGCAGATACCGCGTCGCTGGATGGTGGGACAGGGTCGCCCCAACCTCACGCAGCCGGGTCGATGGCCCGGCGCGCTGACTACTTGAAGGGGACGGTGACCGGCCCGGGCACCTTGGAGAACACCGCCATGAAGTCGCGGTCGTCGGGGGTGAGGTAGCGGTCGGGGGACTGCTGGGACTGGGGCTCGATCATCGTCGGCCCGAGCCCGTTCTTGTGAGAGTAGGTAATCATTGTGTGCCATTCGGGGTTGATGTCGAACTCCATCCCGCGAACCGCCCCAATGTGCTTGAGGATCTGGGCGAGCGAGATCACCGTAGCTTCCGACGCGACGACGACCATCGCGTTGCCGTGGGCGTCGACGCCGACGGCGGTGCGTGGAGTGAAGGTGACACCGCCCAGGGTGTAACCCCACTGGATGCTGTTCGGGTCGGTGCTCAACTCGGGGTTGAGCTTGCCGTCCCAGAGGATCGGGGTGAGGCTTTGGCGCGCCCAGGCGACATTGGCCGGCGCATTTGGACCGCCGGTCCACTTGACGATGTTCACGGTTCCGTCGCGGTAGCCGACGAGCGTGGCGTTGCCATCGACCAGCGGCTCGTTGGTGTGGCCGTTGACCGCCGAACCGTTATCGGTGTCGACGTGCGTGAAGGCGCCGTTGGAGGTGGCGAGCAGCCGGTAGCGCTGGTCAACCGGAACCATCATCGGACCCCGGTCGACCGCGCTCGGTGGCTCATAGCGGCCGGGGTAGTAGGCGAGGTCGGTGCGGGTGTGGTCGATCCACAGGACGTAGGCGACGATGGAGGGGTACTCCGTGCTCGGCCGGTAGGTCGTCACGAGCACCGGCGGCCCGCCATCGACAGATGGGCCCGTACGGTGCCAGACCCCTTCGCCAGGCAATGGCGAGGCGAACACCGGTTTGATCGGTGGGGGCGTATGGGTGACGTGCTTGGCGTGCTTGACCAGAGGCCGCACCGGGCGGAGGCCCACGCTGGGTAGGCGCTTGAGCCCAGGACCGCCCTTGCGCGGCGCGCTCGCCGTGTAGTGCTCGGCGGTGTCGATGATCCAGTTGCCGAAGGGCACGTCGTCGCGCACCCACTCCGCGGAGCGCTCGGAGAAGGTTTCGCTCGTCGGCTTGAGCATGTAGTTCGCGTAGGAGACCAACGAATACAGGACCACCAGCACCAGCGCAGTCAGCGTCGCGAAGAGGATCCGCCTCCGGCGACGCCGCCGCCGCTGATCAGCTCGCCGCGCGCTGAGCTCGCGCGGGCCAAGTAGCGGCCGCTGCGGATGACTCGAGGTCGCGTGGTGGCTGGCGAGGCAGCTTATGTCGGTCTCGGATCGCCATGGCGACTGGCGCTCCGAGAGTACCCGCGGGGTGGGCGGACTGGGCACCTCGATGATGAGGATTCGCTTAGATAACGGTGGTCACGCGACCCGGCGTGGCCACCACCCCGCGATGCTGAAGCGAACCGGGATCCAACCGCACACAGCTCCTATGGCCAAAACCAACCGAACGGTCGTGAGACCAGCTTTCGCGCGACGGCGGACATCTCGCCAGCGACAGTGAGCGTCCTGCAACGCGCCGGCGCCGCAACGGGCCGTCGCAAAGCCACGTCAGGGCTTGCCCTGCCTCGACCTCGCCGTCGATGAAAGCGATCACCAGATCGGCGAGCACGGGATCTAGCTCCGTGGCCGCCGTGCGACGAGCGCATCCACGCGATAGGAGAAGCGCAGAGTATCGACGTGGCCAGTTGCAGAGCCGGCGATTACAGCCTCGTCAGCTAGCACGCGATCCTCGTCGCCAGCTTTGCCCGATGACCCATCGCGGCTAGCGCGGAAGCCAATGGGGCCCAGGCCTTGGAGCTATCGCGGCTTGGTACCGAAAGCCGCGCTTGTCGCGTATGCCCGCGGGTCGCGTACGCGACGAGAACGTTGTATGGATCGGTCACATCCGCAGCACGATTCGCCTCGGCTTGCGAGCTGTGACGCACGTCCTCAGCGGGGCTGGTCATAACCCATATCGGAACGTAATCCGCGCCGAGGCGGCAGGGCAATCTAACTCGGCGCTTGCCCGGCGCATGGGCGCGTTTCCCGAGCCGGGGTGAGGACCAGGCCAGGAGGCCCATCCTGGATTCACATGGTGTCGGTCCTACCCATCGGGATTGGACCCGGGAAGACTGACCGGACTACTTGAGCGTCTTCAGATAGGCGACGAGTGCCTGCAGCCGAGCCTGCGGGATGATCCCGCCCCAGTGCGGCATGCTCACGATCGGCGCCTTCCCGATCACGCTTCCCGACCGAATCACCGCGATGATCTTCGCGTCGGTGTTGAACTGCTTTCGGAAGTCAGGACCCGACAGCGGCGGAATCGTCTTGTCGGGCGACTGCGGGTTCGGCACGCCGCCGAGACCATCGATGCCGTGGCAGTCGACGCAGCCGTAGCGGATGTAGAGTGCGCCTCCCTCGACGGCGGCGCCCTGGTTCTGCGGGATCGGCGCCGGCTCGGCCGTCGGGACCGCCGGAAGCCCCGCGCGCAGGTAGGCGACGAGATCGTTGACCTGGGTCGAGGACATCACCGCGCCCCAAACGGGCATGTAGGGCTGGGTCGGGTTGCTGGACTCGCCGAGCCCGTGGTTGATGATCGATCGCATCTCCGGGGGTGTCAGCTGCTGTGAGACACCGGTCAGCGCGGGCACCGCCGGGGAGACGCCACCGCGTCCCTGCAGGCCATGGCACTGCGCGCAGGCGAATTGAACGAAGTCGTGGGCGCCGCCCGCGACGCTGGGATCGACCGCCGCGGTCGACACCGTCGGCGTTGCGGAGGTGACCGTCTCGGTCTTGTTGTTGGTCGCCTTGGCGGCGATACCGATCAGGCCACCCACCAGGACCAGGGCAGCCGCGGCGAGAGCGAGCCTGAGGCGATGACGGAGGCGACGGTCGGACATTGCGGCTAGCCCGCCGTTTCCTTCGACGGCGTCGATGACCGATCGAGCTCTTCACCCATCACGATCTCCCGCACCGGGACCTCCAACTGTTTCTTGAGGTGGCTGAGCATTCGGTTCGCGAGCCAACTGGTGCGCTCGCTTGGATGTGTGACGATGATGACCTCGTCGGCGCCGAAGTCGCGGAGCTCATCCTCGATCGCACCGATCGCATCGGGATCACCAACCTCGCCTTTGGCGACGAACCCTTGTTGAACAGCCCAGGCGAGCGACGCCTCGAGCCGCACCTGCGCCTGCTCGCGCTCGCGATCGACATCCCCCGCCCAGTGATGCGCTCGTGACGCCATAACCGGCGAGAGCACGTCGAGCTCGACGGCGACTCCGGGCTCCGGCTGCAGCTGCCGACGCAGCTCCTCGCCAGCAAGCGTCCTTTCGGCAACCACGAGAACGTGGCGCGTGCCCGGACCTGGACCATGGGAATGCGGCGCGCTGGCCGCATCCCGCAATCCGTGATCGACCGTCTCACGGCCCGCCAGCTCGAAGACCAGGCCCGCCGCGCAACCAGCCGCAAACACGACCACGCCATATGGCAGCGAAGACAGCGCGCCGACGACGACCGAGACGCCAAGCAACAATCCCAACGCTGCCGCGACGCGAAATGCATCCGTCTCGGTCTTGAACGGGATGCGCATGACGACCAGTCCTCAGCCTACCGCCAGCCGTCAACGCTTTCCAGCCTGGACACGGCAGGCAGGCGAAGCTACTGCAGCTACCTCCCTGGTCTTCGTCAAATTCGTGCTTCTCAAGGCCGCGCGATCCAGTCGGAATTGGTGCTCGGATCACCCGTCTGCCGTTGACGCTTGCCACTCAATCCGCCGCCGCAAGCGCGGGTTGCGGACGTGCTCGCTGCTAGCTGCCCAATCAGGTCAGCGCACCCCGTGCAAGCGATCAGCGCGATCGCGTCTCACGAATGCAATGCGCGATACGCGCTCGTGACAGCCGCCGGGGACCGAAAGCTGTGCTCACCTTGAGTCACGGGACGATCGACGGGTCAACCATCGTCCGAGGGAGGACGCATGCCATCCACCGTGCAGCTGGACGCCTGCGGTCGACGTCGGTCGCCCGCAACCCTGTCCAGCTTTCACCAGGGCCGCCGCCGCGCAACAAGGGCCAGCGCTACCCGGCCGATCCGCCGACGGTCGAGGAGATCATCGCCGTGATGCACGCCGCCGGCGACGACCACGACGCGGTCCGACTCCGCGGCCTGATCGTCGTGCTCTGGCGCGCCGGACTGCGCATCAGCGAAGCGCTCGCGCTCATCGAGAGCGACTTGGACCTGCATCGCGGCGCGATCCTGGTCCGCAGCGGCAAAGGCGGCAAGCGCCGCGAGGTGGGGATGGACCGGTGGGCGTGGGAGCAGCTGACCCCGTGGCTGCAGCTGCGGGCCACGCTCCCGGTCGGCGCCTTGTTCTGCGTGCTCCGCGGCCCGACGGTCGGTCGCGCGTGGGCGCCCGCCGGCGTCCGCTCGCAGCTGCACCACGCCGCCGCCCGAGCGGGCGTGCGAAGGCGCTTCGCGCCGCATCAGCTGCGACACGCCCACGCGGTCGAAATGTCTCGCGAGGGCGTGCCGCTGCTCGTCATCCAACGCCAGCTCGGGCACGCCGACCTCGCGATCACCTCGGTCTACCTACGCGGGATCGACAACACCGAGACCGTCCACGCCGTCCATGAACGCCCAGCACCCGTGATCCCGGCCACCCACGGGCTGTAGACCTACTCTCCGGTCCCGGTGGGTCGTCCTCGCACGACCCACCAGGCCGAGACGTGCGCTAGCGATTGGCGTTGTCTCGGCCTCGACGAGCAGAGCTTCGTCGCCATTGCGCTCGGCCCACGCGATCGTTACCCGATCGGGAAAGCGCTCGTGCGGGTCGGTTGGGCACGAGCGCTCCGTTGGCGCCCGAAGCTTCGCCAAAACGGGTCGCCGCCGTGCGTGGCGGCGCGGAGGGCGAAGCCATCGTTTCCCCACACCGCCCAGACGCACCATAGGCTCTTGCCGGCCCCGAAGGCGGAAACCCCCTGAAGACCGAACCTCAAGAGAGCGCGAGCCACCACCGAACGAAGGAGAACCTTTGCCCGACAGAATCACCGTCGAGCGTGACGGACATGTTCTGCTGGTCGGCGTCAACAGGCCGGAGAAGCGCAACGCTTTTGACCTGTCCACGATCGAGCAGCTCGCGGCCGCGTACGACCGCCTGGGAGCTGAGCGGGAGCTTCGTGCCGGCGTGCTGTTCGGGCACGGCGATCACTTCTCGGCCGGGCTTGATCTCGGCGAGGTGGGGCCGGCCGTGGCTGAGCGTGGACCGCACGCGCTCGCGGGCCCAGGGCGGTATGACCCCTTCGGCGTCTGGGGCGAGCAGGTACCCAAGCCGATCGTGATGGCGGTTCAGGGGATCGCGTTTACGCTGTCGATCGAGCTCGCGCTCGGATCCGACATCGTCGTTGCTGCGGACGATGTGCGCTTCGGCCAGCTGGAGATCGCGCGGGGCATCATGCCGTTCGGAGGGGCCACGTTTCGCGCACCGGCACAGCTCGGTTGGGGAAACGCCATGCGGTTCCTGCTTACCGCGGAGGAGTTTGGCGCCGAGGAAGCGATGAGGATCGGCCTGGTCCAAGAGGTCGTTCCGGCCCCCACGCAGCTCGAGCGGGCGACCGAGATTGCTCACGTGGTCGCCGCGCAGGCCCCGCTCGGGGTGCAGGCGACGCTCGCGAACGCCCGCGTGGCGCGGGCGGCGGCGGAACGCGCGGCGGTCGAGGATCTCGGTGAGAGCGTGCCGCGCGTTCTCCGCAGCGCCGACGCCGCCGAGGGAGTGCGCAGCTTTCTCGAGCGCCGCGCCGGCCACTTCACCGGTGACTAGAACGTGCGGGCGGCGAAGGTTGGCGGCAGTCCCGGGGCACGCTCCACCAAACACCGCCGGGTCGTGGCCGGTCGGGGTCTGGCACGGTGAGCCTGCAGCGCAGTCCGACACTGTGGTCGCGTGAGAGACCCGAGAGGGGTCGCGTCCGGCATGAAGCGCGGCTCGCGAGGATGCATCCACCGCGGCCTCGTGGGAGCTGGGTCAGACGCAATCAGAGATCTGCGGAGCGGTCCCCCGACAGAAGCAGGAAGAGGGCCACGATGAGCCTGAGCGTGAACGACGGCGCGAATTCAGACGGCCTGCCAAGCGCTCGCTCGCGACGTGGCTGCTGACCGCCGGCGGTCTGTCGCCGAAGCAGTCGTGTCTTGACTGCCTCGCCGACGCGGATAAGCGATCGTCGGCGAGATGCGCATTTCCACGCGTTGCAGGTTCCTGCCTCGGACGGTTGCAAGTATCGCGGCGGTAACGAAACGGGATAACGCGACAGCGCCCTGACCGGTCTGCTCACGGCACCCTCCCGCTCGGGCGTTCCCCGGATTCGGAGCGACCTGTTGTCCCGACCGAAGGAGTGGGGCAGCGGGTTCTTAGCGAGCGTCTGCCACACTTTCGGTTATGGCGAAGAAGAAGACGAGAAGCGCTGTGCGCGACGCGATCACCGGTCGCTTCCTACCCAAGTCGGCGGCCAAGCGGCGGCCGAAGACGACCGTTACGGAACGCATTCGCTTCGGCCGCCGCGCGAAGAAGAAGTAGCGCCCAAGCCGGCCGGCGCGCTCTACGCGCGCCGGGCGCCGGAGGGTGCGTTCACCGACGAGCGGGGCGTTCTGAGTGCGCAGGAGGTGCGGGACGCCTCCGCGTGTCGGAATGATGTAGGAGGGACGGCGGCCGGGCGGTGGCAGCTCGTCACACAACGGTGCTCCGACTGCAACGTCGCGACGCGGCGATCGCGCCGGTCCGTGCGCTTGGCGCGGGTGCCGGACGATCGGGTTTGCCCACACGGTGCGGACGGGCGCCGGCGTTCTTGCGGCTGCCTTTGTCCGACAGCGGCAGTGGTTGCGAGCGCCGCCAGCGCCGCAGTCGCCGGCCCAGTTCGAGTCTTCGTGACGTCTCGCACCCTATATCTGGAAAGCGGTGATGGGCGCGTCGTCGCAACGGCGGCCCCGTCGCCACCCAAGCCGTAACCGAGCAACGCTCGGCTGCTTTCGCACGGCCGGTTCCGGCAGCCACAGACTTGGGTCAGGCAGCTAATCGGGCCAGCAGCGGCAATCGATCGATAACCGACTGTGAGGCGACGAGTGTCTCTACGCTCCGGACCGGCCGTAAGATGGGCCAACGGATCGAGGGGAGACACGATGATCGTAGTCGTCGGGCGAGTTCAGACCGATGCCGGCAAGCGCGCGGAACTTGTCCGGATCGGGCAGGCGGTCGCAGCCGCGTCACGCTTGGAGGCGGGCTGCATCAGCTACCGGCTCTACGAAGACACCGAGAGCGAGAACGAGTTTGTGTTCGTCGAGGAGTGGGAAAGCGACGACGCGCTCCGGCGGCATTTCGCAACTGCTTACGTTGCTGCGTTCATGCAGGCGATTCCGGCAACGATCGTCGCGCCTCCTGATGTCAAGTTTCACAGCATCGCGAGCTCGATGGACCTCGCTGACGTGACCACCGGCTGACCCCGGGCTCCGGCTTCCCCTCCGATCGATTAAAGGCAGCGCGCGGCGCTCGCTTGTCGGCGAAAGCACAAGGGGACGCTGGGCGCGACCCGGCGCAGCGCAGTAGCGAAGGAGGCTAGCTGACTTGGTCGCGCTCGGTTCCGGCGCGCTCGGACTGCTGGGCGGTCACAACCGTGACTGGTAATCCGAACTCGTTGGCGCGGCGGGGCAGGTCCCTGCGCAGCCATCGCGAGACCCGCGCGGGGAGCGTTGAGATGATTATCTCGTCGACGCCAACGTTCGTAACGACGGCGCGTATCGCGACAAAGGGGTCAGTGTCGCCGATGATCCCGTCGACATGGCCTCCCGCGGCCTCCTCGAGCAATGGGATCGCGAGCTCCAGCGTCATCTCCGCCTCCTCCGTATCGGGGTCCCAATACGGACGCGGCACAAGCAACGTGAAAGAGCAAGAGGACCGGGCGGAACGGGCACGGACGGCGTTCAGCAACAGCGGGGTCGCTGCCGTCCGATGTGCCACGATGAGCACTCGTGCCGGGCCGCCATTAGACATCCGATACCAAATCGATTATCGCATCGCCGGGCAGCGGGCGTTACGTTCAGCAACCAGGCCGGAGGTGACGCCGTCACACCGGCAAGAGAGCGATCGTCGGACCGCTGCCTCAGGCGAGACGCGACCGCGACGCTCCCGGTCAACACGCCTCCGATGCTTCGAGCCTGCGGCGGTCCGCGGCGACGGCTCCGCCTGCGGACGTTTCCGTTGAACGCGAGCGTGTAGAACCGTCTGCGGTTATGCGGAACGCGATCGTGCAACACCGTCCGGACCGCGTCGGGTAACGGCGAGCGCAACGTCGCCAACCCGATCGCCAGTCGCGCGACAGAGCCGGGGGACGAATGCGATCGTCCCATCGTGTCTCTCGAGTGCACTGCACCGATGAGCCCCGCACGGCCGCGGCGGTGTCCGCCGGAGGGCAAAGGGCCAGGACGCCAGAAGGACCTCGTAGGGGAGCAGCAGGATGGCGCGACAGTTAGATCCAGACGTCACGACGTGCCTGGGCTAGGGAACCTGATCCACGGACAACTGAGCGACAGCCGCCCGAATTGGACTGAGTGACGCCGAGGGGGTCTTAGCCGCCAATCGTGGGCGGGCTCTCCCGAGCCGATCTCGTCGAAGTAGTCCACCCATAGGGATGACATGTCGATGCCGTCCGCTTCCATCGCCGCCCGCGTTTGGGCTGACGTCCATGCCGCCTGGGCCTGGGCGCGCGTGTCGAAGGTCTCCTCGATCATGACGAGGCTCGGGTCGTCTTGTGCGCGCCACGCACGGAAGCTGGGTACGCCCGGCGTGACCTTCACCGCGTGGTCGTATCCCTGTCGCCAGACCTCGTAGTCGGCAACCCTGCAGTGGCAGAGCACGGTTGTCATTCGTCCCCCTTTGTCGGTCGCCGCCGACGCTAACACGGGGGTGCTCGCGGAGCAAAGGCAGTCACGGTGCCGCGGTGGACGGACCGCGCCCCCGCTCACTATCGTCTCGAGGGGCCAGGCTCTCACGGTCGCCTGGTCGCCGAAGGACTCGTCCGACTCGGCCACGAACGCACGACTCCTTCCGTGGCAAATCGCAAGCCCGCGCCGTCCCACGCGATCGCCCTCCGGGTGCTAGCTCGTGCGCGGCGGGTCAGCTAATTCCGAGCGGATCTGCCGTGGCCGCTTGAGCGGCATTGCAGCAGTCTCGCTGGACCAGAACTACGCTGCCGGTGCTCCTCAGCATGAGCAGCGTCGTTGACGCCGACGAGGACTGCTGCTTCGAGCGCTCCGTGCTTGCAGGCCGCCAATCTTGCAAGCATTTGCGCGCTCGCGGGTGCGGCTCTTCTGGAGGGACCTTCGGGGCGGGCTGAGCTGACGGTGAATGGTCTGTAGATACGGGGTTTTGGACTGTCGCCCGGGGCGCGGTCAGCTTGTTGAGGGTCGTGGGTCGGCGACTGGGCCAGGGTTGGGGCGTTTGATCGTGCTGTGGCCGGTGTTTTGAGCGTTCGTCGGGGCTTGCAGGGGGTGCGGCGCGCCCGAGCGGGAGCCGAGCACTGATACGTCGGGTGTCGAAGTCGGCGTTGTCAATCTCCTAGCACGGCGTCGCACGCACAGCCCAGCCCGGCCGCGCCAATCCCAACTGCGAGCTGACCCACGGCCGCCAACGACGATGAGGGATAGCCTCTACCCGGCCGACGAGCTCGACGTCCGACAGTAGTGCTCATCGTCCCGAGCATCACTGAGTTCGGGGTCGCTCGGGCCGTTCTGGGCGAGCGCATTGCTGGCCGGCCGATGGTGCTCGGAGCGCTCGCCAGATCGGTGTCGAGCGCCGCGACGCCTGGCAATCTGAGCGTCTCGACGTGGGGAACTCGACCACTGTTGCAGACCGTCGCTTGCGATCATCTCCACCGAGCGGTCCGACGCGGTCGGTTCTGGCGACGGCGGTATTCGAGGCGAGGGCGTCACTCGCCCATCTTTGCGGCCGTCCGGTTTGGCGGTCACCGCGGAACTAGTCCGGCCCAGAGCTGTACGGCACCGGCGGCTCGCTGGCGCCGCCACCGGTTGACGGCCGTGGCTGAAGGCGTGGGTTGGTGGCTTCACTGCGGGCGGTGGGCCACGATCTGGAAGATCGACGTGAAGCCGCTTTCGAATCCGCGCCGCGCGGCGTGTAGGTACAGCCGCCAGACTCGCATCCGCTCCGGGCCGGCGAGCGACTCGGCGCGCGCGGCGTGCTCGTCGAGGTTGCGGGCCCACTCGCGCAGCGTGCGCGCGTAGTCGAGCCGGAAGCCCTCGACGTGCGTCGGCTCTAGGCCTGCTGCCTCGATCGCGGCGAGCACTCGCGAGACGTGCAGCGGCGCCGCGTCGGGGAACACGAACCGCTCAGAGAACGGCCCGGCCTCTGGGTCGCCGTGACGTAGCCGCGCGATGCCATGGTTGAGCAGCCGTCCGCCGGGACGTAGCACCCTCTCGAGTTGCAGCCCGTAGGCGTCGATGTTCGCACTGCCGACGTGCTCGACCATGCCGATCGACGCGATCGCGTCGAACTGCTCGCCGGCGAGGTCGCGGTAGTCAGCGACGCGGATCTCGATCTGGTCAGTGAGCCCCGCCGCCGCTGCCCGCTCGCGCGCGAGCACGGCCTGCGGTTTGGACAGCGTGATCCCGGTGACATGGACGCGGTGCTCGCGTGCGGCGTGGAGCGCGAAGCTGCCCCACCCGCAGCCGACGTCGAGCACGCGCTCGCCGGCGCGCAGGCCGAGCTTGGTGCACACGAGCTCGAGCTTTGAGCGCTGCGCCTCGTCGAGCGTTTGCGCGCCGCGTGAGAAGATCGCGCACGAGTAGGTCATCGACTCGCCCAAAACCAGCGCGAAGAACTCGTTTGAGATGTTGTAGTGGTGTGCAACCGCGCGCCGGTCGCGCTCACGGCTATGGCGTCGCCCCCGCGGGCGCAGTTCCGCCGCGGGCACGCGCGGCACCGACCGCAGCGCGCCAGCACGCACGGCAGCGGTCGCCAGTCGAGCTTTGTCGCGCCCGTCCAGCGGCGGCATCGCGTACCCGTCTAGCAGCTCGAGCACCGCGTCGATGTCGTCGACCTCGATCTCGCCGCTCACGTATGCGCGACCGAGCCCGAGCTGGCCCGGCGCGCGCAGCACGTGCCCGAGCGCACGCGGCGAGCGCACGCGGAACGTCGGGCCGCCGGCACCGTTGGTAGGCGCCAGGATGCTGCCATCCCACAGCTCCAGCCGGAAGGGACGCTCGGGAAGCGCACGCGCAAGCGCCTCGCACAGCGGGAAGGTGACGCGCGTGGCGCTCAACGCGCCTGAAGCGCCGCGAGCCTGGCCGCCTGGCGCTCCGGGCTCACACGCACGACGTCCCAGGCGAGTCCGACCCGCTCGAGCGCACGGATGAGCAGCGCCGAGGGGTCGAGCTCCCAGCGGCGCAGACCGTGCTGGGCGGAGGTGGGGAACGCGTGGTGGTTGTTGTGCCACGCCTCCCCGAGCGACAGCGGCGCCAGCCACGCGAGGTTGCGCGACTGATCGCCGGTGTCGAAGCGCTGGCGCCCGAAGAAGTGGCACAGCGAGTTGATGCTGTAGGTCACGTGGTGGACCACAAGCATGCGCACCGCGCCGCCCCACAAAACGCCGGTGAGGCCGTCGCGCAGCGTGCCGCCGAACAGCCAACCGAGCCCGAACGCGGTGACGAGCCCGCCCAACGCCCACACCACGAACGTCCGGTCGACCCAGCTCACGACCGGGTCGCCCAGCAGATCGGGTGCGTAGCGCGTGCGCCGCCCGCGGTGCGTGTGGATGAACAGCCACCCAACGTGCGCGTGCACCAGCCCGCGCAGCGCGCCGCGCCAGCCATGGCCGTGGCCGACGTGCGGACTGTGCGGGTCGCCCTCCCGATCGGCGAACGCGTGATGCTTGCGATGATCGGCCACCCACGAGATGACCGGGCCCTCGATCGCCGCCGAGCCAAGGATCGCCAGCGTCGCGCGGATCGGGCGCGTGGTCTTGAACGCGCGGTGAGTGAGCAGACGGTGAAAGCCCACCGTCACACCGAACCCGGTAAGCACATACAGCAACACGAACACGAAGATGTCGTTCCAGCCCAGCAGACTCGCCCACAACTGCCAGCCAACCACGAACAGGCTGAGGATCGGGATGGCGGTGACAATCCCAGCGATGACCCGGTCACGACGCTCGCTGACCACCAGCTCGACGTCGTCGTCGACGGCAGCCACTGACAGGGACACAACGCCGCAGTCTAACCGCCAGAGGCCAGCGCCGGTCCGTCACAACCCAGCGCCAGCCGAGCTGGTCGAGCGGCACGTCGGGGTCGGCCAGCCGCGCCTCATCGCATGCCAGGCCGCAGCTCGTTCCGCCTTGACCGAGCGGTCTACTGTTCCGGCGGAGAGTGGGCGGCGTGCGATCGCATCGCGGGCGAGATCGGCGACGCGAACGGCGCTGCCGGATGCTCCCCAGGGAAGAGGAGGAGGCGTGTCGAGACCGAGCTCGTCCCGACCGCGGATCACGCTGGGCTGGTATGTCGGCCGGTCAGGTTGGGTAGCATGCCCGACGCGTGCGGTGCCGGCGCTCGTAGCTTTTGCTTTGTGCGAGTCCCGGCGTTCGCAGCACGTAACGGCGTGGGAGGAAGGTGCGATGGCTACTGGAACGGTGAAGTGGTTTAGCGACGAGAAGGGCTTCGGGTTTATCACTCCCGACGACGAATCGAAGGATCTGTTCGTCCACCACTCGGCGATTGTCGGCGGGGGCTATCGGTCGCTCGCGGAGGGCGCGAAGGTTTCCTACGACGCCGAGGTCGGGGAAAAGGGTCCCAGGGCCGTCAACGTCCAGCTGGTCTAGCGATCCCCGCGCGCCTACCGACGGTCAGGGGTGGGCGGGCCCGAGCGCTGATCGACAACAGAACATGCCGGCGCGACGTCCACCGACAGGTCGGAGCGAAGCCAGGAAGAGCTCGCCGAACGGAGGCGTCTAGATGGGGACAAGGAGGTCGGCGCACGGTGGCGGCCGGTGCAGTTGGCGGGCGAGGTCGCCGGGCAGCTCACCTTGAGAGGCGGGCGTGGGCGTCGACATCGTGGCCGCTCTGCTCCGGCACCGGCAGTCTGGTCGACGGCGCCGACAATGCTCCTCTTGTGCTTGCAAGCGCGCGGGTCTTTGGATAACGGCGGAGCCTCCGTCTGCATGAGCCCGAAGCGATGCCCGATCAGCCAAATTGGTCGGTTACACGCCTCGAGAAGGAGTATCGTCAATCGTAGGGCCGTTATCGGCCGCTGCTGCTCGATTCTCTCGCGCAGGCCCCCGGCGGGCAACACCTGCCTCTCGCTGACCTCACGGGCCGTTTCGTCCAAAGCGACAGAAACGCCGTTTCACAAGCAGGACCCGCCCCTAATTTTGCGGGGGTCTCGGTAGGAGTTCAGTGATGACGATCCGGCACAATCCGCAACCGAGCGGCGACGGGCACGCCGCCAGGGGCTGGCCTGGGTTGGGCCATGGCGATCAAGCTGTGCGGTACACCGAGGCCTGGGAACACGAAACCTTTGCCGAAGAACAAGCGCGATGGGAACGAAGCGATCCAGAGTACGCCCGGATCTGTGAAACGGTCCGACAAGCAAAGCAGAGGGGTGGGGAAGCTTCACGGCGCGCTGATGAAGCCAAGGCCGAATGGGACGCTCGCGTTGCCACGCACCGTCAGGCGAACGATGACGCCCAGAGAGCGCACCACGTGATCCGCGCTCGCGAAGCTCACCACCACATCCACACCACCTTCGCGATCGAGTCCAATGACTCGCCGGCGCCCGGGATCATGCCCGAGCCGGTTCGCGTCCACGATCAACCCGCTGCGCGGACCGCGCCGCGGCGGG
Source organism: uncultured Solirubrobacterales bacterium (assembly GCA_963831845.1). Lineage (GTDB taxonomy): Bacteria > Actinomycetota > Thermoleophilia > Solirubrobacterales > Solirubrobacteraceae > Palsa-465. The sequence continues at coordinate 268,829 of CAWHRT010000026.1, forward strand.
CAGGCGGCACGACTCTGTTTTCATGGCCCGCCAGGCGAAGGCCGATGAGCAACGAGCCAACCAAGCTGGAGGTGGAGTAGTGGCTACTGCCGAGGCAACGATCCTGACGGAGAACGAGCAGCTGGCGGGGATCAATGCCGACTACGAGCAGCGTTACGGGTTTCACGACGCCGAGCACTATCTGTACAAGGCGCCTAAGGGGCTGAACCGTGAGATCGTCGAGAGGATCTCGGAGTTCAAGTCCGAGCCGCGGTGGATGCGCGATTTCCGGCTGAAGGCGCTCGACCACTTCTTCGCTCGCAAGCAGCCCACCTGGGGCTCCCCGATGCTGGCCGAGCTCGACTACGACGACATCCGATACTTCGTGCGCGCCTCCGAGACGCCTAGCCGGTCCTGGGACGACGTGCCCGAGGACGTCAAGCGGACCTTTGACCGCCTCGGCATTCCCGAGGCAGAACGGAAGTTCCTGTCGGGCGTCGGCGCGCAGTACGAATCAGAGGTCGTGTACCACCAGATCCACAAGGACCTCGAGAAGCAGGGCGTGATCTTCACCGACATGGACACCGCGCTGCGAGAGCACGAGGACCTCGTGCGTCAGTACTTCGCGACGATCATCCCGCCCAACGACAACAAGCTCGCGGCGCTGAACTCCGCCGTGTGGTCCGGCGGATCGTTCGTATACGTGCCCAAGGACGTCCACGTCGACTTGCCGCTGCAGGCGTACTTCCGGATCAACACCGAGAACATGGGACAGTTCGAGCGGACCCTGATCATCGCCGAACCGGGCTCGTACGTTCACTACGTCGAGGGCTGCACCGCGCCCACCTACAGCTCTGACTCGCTCCATTCCGCCGTGGTCGAGCTGATCGCCCTCCCGGGCGCACGCATCCGTTACACGACAGTCCAGAACTGGTCGACCAACGTCTACAACCTCGTCACCAAGCGCGCCGTCGCGTACGCCGATGCGACGGTCGAGTGGGTCGATTGCAACCTCGGGTCCAAGCTGACGATGAAATACCCCAGCATCTATCTACTCGGAGAGCGAGCCCATGGCGAGGTCCTGTCGATCGCGTTCGCGGGCGCCGGTCAGCACCAGGACGCGGGCGCGAAGATCATCCACGCTGCGCCGAACACGACCTCGAACATCTTCGCGAAGTCGATCGCCAAAGACGGAGGCCGCGGGTCTTACCGGGGTCTGCTCGAGATCGCGAAGGGCGCCCACGGCTCCAGGTCCAAGGTCGTCTGCGACGCATTGCTGCTGGACGAGCACTCGCGGTCGGACACCTACCCGACGATCCGGATCGGCAACGACGACGTCAACGTCGCCCACGAGGCGACTGTCTCGAAGGTCGGCGAGGAGCAGCTCTTCTACCTGATGACCCACGGGATCCGCGAGGACGAGGCCTCGAAGCTGATCGTCAACGGCTTCATCGAGCCGATCATCAAGGAGCTGCCGATGGAGTACGCGGTCGAGATGAACCGCCTGATCGAGCTGCAGATGGAGGGCTCGATCGGCTAGCTGCGCGGCAACTGCCCAGCCCCACTTCCTGGCGGCGCGCCATGAGCGCGCCGTCCGTCTGAGCAACGCCCTGAACCTGCGAGTCGCACGTGCCACCCGACCAGCTGACAACGATTCCGCGCCCGGCCATCGCGATGAGCCGCCACGGGACGCTATAGACGCCGGCAACACGCCATGGCCTGAACCTGGATCCTGACGCCCCACAGCCGGCGATCGCAACGATCGTCATGATCGACGCCACCACAGCCAGCGTCGGGACGCCTCTCAGCACCGCGAACCTCCGCAGCCGATCGTCCCGTTTGGATCGCACGCGTTCAGAGTGTTGCAAGGATCGAGAGGGCTCGGGGGATCCGTTGAGGCAGTCGATGCCATCGCTGACGGGACACCGTGGGACGGATCGGCGGCCGGTCCAGATCGTTGTCGGGACCGGCCGTGAACCGCCGGGCGAGGCGCAAATCAGGGGCTCATGGTCGTCTTGTTTGCGCGAGTAGTGTGGTCTTGGATGCCAGCTGCGGGCCGCGCGCAACTCAGGGAGTACCTCCGCGATCACGGCGTGAGCTTCGACGTGATCAAACACGCTCGCAGCGAGTCTTCCGTGGCCGAAGCGCGGGCGGCGCGCTTGCCCGCGGAGCAGACGGCAAAGACTGTGGTGCTTCGCACTCCGAGTGGCTACCGGTTCGCGGTCATCTGCGCGTCTGACCGGTTGGATCTACACAAGGCTGCCGCCGCGCTCGGAGTCAATCGACATGACGTTCGCTTTGCAAGCGAGGCTGACATGGCCGCCGATTTCCCTACCTACGATGTCGGGGCGATCCCGCCGATCGGTCCCGACACCCCGGCGGAGCTGATCGACCTTCGTCTGCTCGATTACGGGCAGGTGCTGTGCCCGGCCGGCGACCACGAGCACTCGCTGCTCGTCGATCCGCTCGACATCGTCCGCGTCACCAAAGCACGGCCCGCAAACCTGCGCCAGGACTAGCCGGACCGTCCGCGGGATCAATGGTCGGATGGATGAGCCGCTGCGCCGGGCAGCGGCGGAGCTCCGAGTGAGCGCAACGCGACAGCACGAGCCAGATCCCGCGGCCGGGGGCGGATGCTCTACGTTCCAGGAACGGTGGACTGCAGGCGCTCGACGAGCTGGCGGCCGCGGTGGGGTCGACATTCGATCGGCTCTTCCAGCTCATTTGACATACCACGCAGCAGCCTCAGAGCAGTAATGTCCGTGGTCGGTAATTTGAAGGCTGTCTGGAGGGTGGCATGCACCCATTCCGCGAATTTCCCCGGCGGCGACCGCGTGATTGGATGCGGGGGCCGCGTGTTGCGTTGAGGCGCGACCGTCGCGGCCCGACCCGCGGGCAGGACCGTTCAGCGCAGGAGCTGGCCGCGGTTGCCGCGCTCGCTCTGGCTGCGGGCGCCGCGCTGGAGTTCTTCCTCGACCCGCGCAACGGCAAGCGACGACGGCACCTCGTTCGCGACCGCACGAGGGCCGCGTTGCGCCGGCGCGTGCGCACGGTCGAGCGCCAGGCCCATTACGAGGCGGGCAAGATGGTCGGGGTCGCGCACGCGATCACGCACCATCAGCACCCCACGCCGGAGCTGGACGACGTCAGCCTTGTGCGCAAGGTGGAGAGCGAGCTGTTCCGCGACCGGACGATCCCCAAGGGCCCGATCAGCATCAACGCCGACCGCGGGATCGTGGTCCTGCGCGGGCAGCTCGACGATGCCCAGCAGATCCAGCGCATCGAGCGCGAGGTGCGCGATGTGGCGGGCGTCCGCGACGTGGAGAACCTGCTCCACCAGCCTGGGATCGCGGCGCCGCCAAGCCATCCACATGGCGACCCGCGCGCGGCGCACGGTCGCGAATAGGCCCGATCGCGAAGACGACCAGCTCGACTCGAGCAGGGCATCGTGACCAACGGCGCGCACCAACGCTAACCCGCGGGCGCGGATTGCGGCGGCACTAGGTCCTCGGGCTCGTCCACCATGACGAGAAGTTCCTCCACGGCGGTCAACGCCAACAGTCGCTCGATCGCCTTACGCCCTCGCACGACGGCAAGGTTGTGCCGATTGTGATGCGCGTAGTCGTGCTGGCGGATCAGCTCGTGGAGCCCACTGGCGTCCATAAACGTCAGCCCACGCAGGTCCAGGACGATGTGACGCACACCGCCTGCGTTGGTGCGATGCCGTCGAGCACCTCGGCGACCCGAGGGACCGTGGAGAGGTCCAGTTCGCCCCAAAGCTCGACCAGAGCAGTCCGACGGTGGGTCCGAGCCTCAACTTCAAGCGTGTCGGGCGCTCTCCTGCGCCCGTCGGGTTCTGACTGGGACATAGGCGCCGCTTCCCGTTCTTCTCTAAATGCCTCGCGCGGGGCAGAAGAAGCCGAGAACCCAGAGCGATGCGACCACCATACTCCCCAAGGCGACGCCGACAGACAAGGTCGTCATTTACACGGCGACCAGCGTCGCAACCACATCCGAGTCAGCGGGCCACCCTCGATCTAGCCTCCGCCATTTGAGCTGACCCAGCACCCTCCTCAGCGTCGACCGAAGCCTGCTCCTCCGCGCCTCCATCCCGCTGCTAAGCCGACTCACGCTCGCTCTTCGCTCTCGAACCGCTCAAGAGCCGACGCGTGCTTGCGACGAACTCGAGGGTCGGCGCCGGCGGCAACGGAGTTCTTCCTGCGCCCAATCTCACGCGTCCGGCCACCGCCGTGCGCACGATCGCATTCATCCTCACGACGGCTCGCCGCCGGCGACCGCCTTGGCGACGATCCGGTCGCGGCCCTCCGAGCTCAAGCGGCCGCGACGGCCGCGATCGCTTTCGTCCAAGAGCGCGCGCCACCGGCAGCGCCGCAGATGCTCCTATCGTCGGTTGGCAAGTGGCGAAGAGTAGGTGCGGCCTAACCACGGCGGAGACATGTTTCTGTGTCGGCGCGGTGATCGATCGTCCGGCGTCGACGGTTCTCACGTCGTTCGGATGACGCGTCGCGGAGCGCCGAGTGTGCAGCCAGCTCTTGCGCTCGCTACCGGGGCGACATCGATTGGCTCCAGCCCGGGCACCTGCTGCGCGCCGGCTGCAGCAGGGATCCACTGGTCGCTGGGAACGTTGCGCGAGCTTCGGTCCGGGCAGCACTGTCGCAACCGTCGAGCCGTCGCGTCGCCGCAGACTGACATGGGTATTTGCCGGCCGATCTGTGCGAGAGTCGTTTGTAGGTCACGCGGCCGAGCTCGAGCCGCTTGCCAGCTCCTCCTTGGCGTGCTCGGGCTTGAAGAAGACGCGGTCGGCCACGACGGCGTTGACCGTCTCGTCCGGGCGTTCGACGACCAGCTGCCCACCCAGTTCGCTGTGCTCGACGGGGACCATCGCGTAGCCGATGTTCTTCTCCAGCCGCGGTGAAAAGCAGGCCGAGGTGACCTTGCCGATCAGCGTTCCGTCCTTCATTACGGGGAAGAAGTCGGGCATTGAGCCGTCGCTGTAGGCGCCCAGCCGCGCCCCGCCGAGCTCGACGCCGACGAGCTTGCGGGTGACCCCGCGCTTTGCGACCTCGCGCAGCGCGTCGCGGCCGATGAAATCCTGCTCCTGCTCGAGCTCGACCATCCAGCTGTAGGCGTAGCCGACCTCGTAGGGGTTTTCCTCGATCGTCATGTCGCACCCGTGGGCCAGGATCCCTCCCTCGATCCGACGGATGTGGCAGGGCCCGATTGGCGCAAGGCCGTAGGGCTCGCCGGCCTGGATCACCGCATCCCACAGCTTGACGCCGTCGCGGCTGGCGTCGCGGAGGTAGAGCTCGTAGCCGAGCTCGCCCGAGTAGCCCGTGCGCGAGATCACCATCCGCATGCCGTCGAGCTCGCGCTCCACCAGGTGGTAGTAGGGCAGCTCGAGGATCTCGGCGCCGAACAGGTCGGTCATGACCTCCCTCGACTTGGGCCCCTGGACCTGGAGCGGGCCGACATCCGGCTCGGTGATCGTCACCTGCATCCCCGCGTGGTAAGCCACGCCCTTAGCCCACAGCAGAACGTCGCTGTCGGCGAGCGAGAGCCAGAAGTGGTTCTCCCCCAGTCGCAGCAGCACCGGGTCGTTGATGATGCCTCCGCGCTCGTCGGTAATAAAGGCATACTTGCACTGCCCCACCGCGCATCGCTCGAGGTTGCGCGGTGTGAGCATGTTCGCAAACCGGAACGCGTCCGGACCGCTGATCTCAACCTGGCGCTCGGCCCCGCCGACGTCCCACACCGTCACCCCCTCGAGTAGCTGCCAGTACTCCTCGATCGGATCGCGGTAGAGCCGCGGGTGATAGTGGTGGTTATAGACGCTGTACAGCTGGACACCATGACGGCGCGCCCCGTAGTAATACGGGGACTTCTTGATCCGGGTGTACAGCAGAATCCCCGGATGAGGGTTGACCCGGCCGGCCATCGAACCGTCTCCTTTCGTCGAGCGGGCGCTCCCGCTCACAAATCTTAGGATGCGCGCTTGCTTCCGGCCCAGATGCAAGCGCGCGCGGGAACGCTTCGACAACGCTGAGGCGGTGAGGTCCGTGCCCGTGTCGCTCAGACCTTGGGTGACTTGTGCGCAACTCGCGCGATCCCGAAGCTTGGCGGATCGGTACCGCAAGGGGTACTCAGGGTTGCGAGACCGGGGGGCCGACGGCATCACTGGGCTTGGTGCACCGCGTCGCGGATCGCGGCGGCCGTGACGGTCGCGGCGATCGTGCCGAGCACAGTGAGTGCCCACGTCGCCGCGAGCCCCGGAGCAGCCGGCGGACAGAGCCCGAGGCGAGACAGAAGATCACATCGCCGTCGACGGGAGTGAAGGCGGGATTCACCGCGCGAGCGATCCCTGCGCTGGCGATGCGAGCGGCGATCGCGCAACCACGCTTGTCCACCGAGGCGTCGGTGCAGACGCACACGAGCGTGGTGCTCGCGCCGGCGCGTATCGACAGGTTTGGCGGCTCTGGCAGCTCCGCGATCAGCTCAGCGGTGGCTAACAGCTCGCCTTGCTCGCCGTGCGGGGCGCCGAGCAACTCGCCGTCCGCCGCGATCACGTCGCCGAACGCGTTGGCCACCGCGATCGCCGCGACCGTCTCGCCGGTCGCCAGGGTCGTCGCGGCGCAGCCAACCCCTCCTCGCGTCGCGCGATCGCGACCGAGCAGCTTGCCCACGGCGGCGCCGCAACCCGCTCCGACCGATCCGCGGTCAGGCACACCCGCCGACGCCTGCTCGCACGCGGCGTAGCCCTCGCCGTGTCCGGGTCGCCTGCCGGGTTCTGCTTCCGCGAGGTCGAAGATCACGGCGGCGGGAACTAGAGGGACAACGCCCACGGGCGTCGGTCTACCAAGCCCGCGTTCTTCGAGCCATCGGGCGACGCCGTCCGCGGCGGCAAGACCGAACGCACTACCGCCAGTCAGCAGCACCGCAGTTGGCCCCTCCGCGTTTGCGAGCGGCGAGAGCGCTTCCAGCTCGCGGGTCCCGGTGCCGCCGCCGCGCACGTCGACGCCGCCCCGCGTCCCCGGTGGAGGGATCACGACCGTGCACCCCGTCCGAGCACGACCATCGGTCCAGTGTCCGAGCTGAAAGCCATCGGGCAGCGACGGCGTGACGGGCGTGCGAGGCTCGTTCACCGATGTCACGGTAGACGCTCCGCGGCGCCGTCTCAGACGAGGCGATCGTCCGGGAGATGCGCGATCGGTACTGACCGGCCACTCGCGGCGACCAGAAATCGACAGCTCCGCTCACACAGCGCCGCCCTGCCGAGGAGGACTCATCACTGCCGGACGGCACAATGCGGCGCATCCAACGGTGCTCTGTCGCCCGCCGCCGGCCCGCGCATCCCGCATGGCGAGAGCGTCAGATCGCGATGTGGGTTCTCGAGCGGGGTGCGCCGCGCTCGAAACGACGCGGCGCGCCACTACGCCCGGTTAGCCCGGTATCGGCTCTTGTGCACGCGGAGCGTTGGAGTACTGCTCGGCGGGCTCGAGGAACTCGCGCAGCTGCTCGCGCAGCTCCGGCGTGTCCTCATGCCCGTGCACCGAGGCAGCGTGCTCGGCGGCAGCGCGGATAACCTCCTCCTGTTCGCCGATGATCGTGAGCGAGCAGGCGGTATCGCTCGGCCAGCGACGGCAATCGGCCATCACCCGTGGCATTCGCCACCTCCTTCGTCGGGAGCTTGATCCTCCTCCAAGCACCCGCTCGCAGTCAACCTCCTAAAGGAACCCTGCCGGCGCGCGACTGGACCCGCGGTGACCCGCGCCGCATCGGCCGACGATCGGAGCATGACGGGTCGCTGAGAGCAGCGATCCGCACCGAGGCCGGCGAGAGCTCACAAGGACGAGAGGGGCTGGTCGCTGACCGCGAGGCATTGTTCCGGCTCGGTAATCGCTGAGCGCAGGCTTGGCCTGCCGACGGAAGCTGGCGTTGGCGCGGATCCTGGCTCCGATCTCCTTCTCGCCGCGCTCGCCTGCGAGGCAAGGTCGAAGCACTCGGCAAACGGGTCAAGCAAAACCCGCACGCCTCGCTTCCAATGCGCTCGGACTCGCGAGACAAACCTGGCGAGACCTAGCCAGCACTTGCCGACGGACCCACCGCCGACGCCCTTGCAGACGATTCCCTTTCGTCCTCCGGCTGGCACGGAGCTGGCGATCCCCTTGGCGACCGAGCGCTCGTCGGCTCGGGATTCCGCCAGCGTCTCGGCGGACTTGTGCTTCGCTAACTCGACCGGCATTCATCCGGACCCTCGCGATCAACGGCAAAGAGGCGTCCGCGGGCGGGACCGGCTCCCGCGGCGAACCGGGTCGTGCGGCGCGCTCGCCCTCCGGAAAGCGCCCGTCTGGATCTCGGCGGCATTCGGCGGCTGCTGGTTTGTGAGTTCGCCCAAAAGGAGCGACGCCGCACGGGGGTCGCGGCCGTTAGGATCGCACGATATGGAGCGGCGTACGACTCTCCCGCCGGGATCAGGTCAGCGCGATCGTGCCCCTCACCACTATCTCACCCGGCAGGCCCGCCACGACGACTGTGGCGGTTGCATCCAGCGTCTCATCGCCACGCAGCTGCCCCGCGTCCAGTTGCTCGCGCACGGTCAGCTCGATCTCGCGCTGCGCGGTGACACCAAGCTTCTTGAGGAACTTCCGCACTGACATGTTAAGGGCCTCTTCGTCCATAGTTGCTCCTCGATTCGGGAGTTGACCTATCACGGGTAATGACGGGACACGCCAACCTCCACTGCTCGGCCGTGGGCAGCGGGGTCCGAACGAGCCGAGCGCGCAAGTAGGCGGAATCGACCAACCGTACGCCCCGGCGTATGGCTCAATCGGTCGGTAGCCGAACGTCGATGACGACCTCGACGGCGTCGCGCACCCTGAGCGCGCCCATAAACCCCCGGTAGGGCTTGATTGCCCATTCGCTCTGCGTCACAGCGAGCGTCCCGCTGACGCGTCCGTCGGCCGCTAGATCCAACCCGAAGACGCTCGGGCGCGTCATCCCCGCCACGGTCAGCTCCCCGCGCACGGTCAGCTGCCCGTCGCTGCTTTCGACAGCGTTCGAGCGGAAGGCAATCGGCTGCCCGCGCAAGACCTTCTCATCGATTTGCTTGCGGATCTCCGTGCGATCCTTGTCAGTCAGCGGCTTGATCCCGCGCAGCCCTTCGCGCACGTGCAGCGAACGCGAATCGACCTCGAGTTCGACTGACGACGGCTCGCCCTCGTCCCCGACCACAACCGTCGCGCTCCACTGGCCGACCTCGATGATGAGGTCATGGCCCGCCTTCTGCGCCAGCCCTTCGCGGTAGGTGCGTACCTGCACCGTTCCGCTATCGGGACCCACCTTGTGCATACCGGCGCGCAGCGCCACGACCACGATCATAACCTCCGATCGCCCACGCGGTCGCGGCTATGTGAGGCACCGTTGTGCGAGCGATCGTGAGGGATCGTCGCCAACACTGACGGCCGCTGACAGGTGGCGAGCGGCTTATGTTCAGCCAGACGATCAACTCAGGTCACCAGGCCAATCGACCGCAGGTCATCCCCACGGGGTCTGAACCTCGTGGGGCGCGGCGTAGACTTGGTCGCACAAGGCCGCTCGCCGCTTCTGCGAATCCGCTGCGCGTAGGCCCAAAGGGGGGGCGCTACGGCGACCTCACGGTCAGTTTTGTCCTCAGCTGAAGAGCGCCGTTTCTCAACGAGAGTCGTCCGGGGTCCGCGCGATTAATTAGTCCCACGGCTCTCAAGGAGGTTCCTCGTGCGCTTCCCCAGCTCGGCATTCGCCGCCGCTCACAGATCGATAAGAGCGAGCTGCCGACGCGATCAGCCGCAGGGGAGGTGGTGACGGACATGCAGGACATGACCACCCGCGGCGGCCATTACACCGCTCTGGTTGAGACCATTGGTGCCCGCGGGGCCACCAAGTTGCACGCCGATGAGCGCGAGCAGCTGCTGCTGGCCGTTGCCGACGCGCTGCTATTTGGCGACCCCGACAGCGAGCAGCGGCTGGCCCCGGCGTTGGACCTGATCGCGCGCCTGCGGGAGAGCGAGCGCTTGTCGCCGCAGAACTGCGCTGAGCTGCGCGAGCACCTCTGCGGCTGCGGACTGCTCCCCGGTGGGGCCTGAACGAGGCGGCCGCGCGCCCAGCGTCCGCCCGGCACGGGATCAGGTGTCCCACGCCGCGCGGTGGACCCAGTATTCGCGCAGGTCCAGATCTTGTCCGCTCTCGCCGTTGGGGCAGCGAGCTTTTGGACCTCCCGGGCGCGGGGTGCGCTGTAGCGGTCGCTGCGGTTGTCGTGACAAGTGCGAACACCGTCGAGTCCTGGAGAACCAGCGCGGGCGAGGGTGCCGGTCGTTAGGCCGCGGCCGCGCTCGCGGATGCGTTTTGTGAGAGCGGTGCTACGCGCCGGCCGGGGTGGTCTGGGCCTCGATCGTCCGGCCGTCGGCGCCTTCGGTGATCTGCACCTTGCGGGGTTTTGCCGACTCGGCGACCGGGATTAGCAATGTCAGCACCCCGGTTTCGTAGCTGGCCACGAGGCGCTCCGCGTCGAGCGTCTCGCCCAGGAACAGCTGGCGGGTAAACGCGCCGTACGGGCGCTCGGCGGCGATCACCTCATCGCCCTCTTGGCCGTCAAACCTCCGCTCTGCCTTGATCGTGAGCACGTTCTGCTCGACGGTGAGGTCGATCGCTCCCGGGTCCATGCCCGGCAGGTCAAACGAAACGACGAACTCGTCGCCGCGGCGGTAGGCGTCCATCGGAAACGGGCGTGGCGTCCGCGCGCCCGCGGCGAGCTGCTCGGCCAGCCGGTCAAACTCGCGGAACGGATCGAACTGCATCAGCATCGCAATGCACCTCCAAAGGGTTTGAGTGCGGGTTGGTCGGGCGGCGGGCTTCGAGCACAACGCTCACGACACGCTCTTGGGCCGTTCGCGCCCAGCAAGATCGGCTGGCACGCGCAGCGCGGTGGTATCGCTTGACGCTCGTCGTCGTCGCTTGGCTCGCGCGGTGATAGCCGTTCGGACCGGACGCCTTGTTGGGCGGCGGCGAGGCTGTTGGGCGCGACATCTGACCTCCTGTTATGCCCGGTCCTTGGGCGCAACTGTCCTTGGATCCTCGCGGTCCCGTAGGGGGACACTTCTGAGGCGGAGGCCGATCAGGTCGGCAAGGAGAAACGCGCAACTCGTACGGCTTGGTCAGCGACCGTTCCCACGCGACTCTACAGCGAGGAACCTGCGCCAGCAACGATCCTCGAGCGACCAGTTACGAGCACCTGTCTCCTACCGACGGCAAGACCGCTCCGGGGTCCCACAAGGCGGCCGTCTGAACATCCAGCCCCCGACCGGCGGCCAGCACGGTCGAGCAACGGTCGGGCGATGGACCGGCACTGTTCGTTGTGGCAGATGACTCTCGCGAATATGCTCGGATAGCACACACACCGAGGGAGTGAGCATGGCCTTTGAAGTCGGCAAGCGGGTCGTAGCCGAGTCCGAGTCAACCGACCGCCGACCCCGCTCCGGTGTCGTTGAAGAGGTGCTGCGAGGGGACCCATCGCCTCGCTATCGGATCCACTGGGACGACGGCCACGAAAGCATCTACACGCCCGCAAGCGGCGCCCTCCGGGCCGAACACCGCCCAAAGCGACAACGGCAAGCACGACCGAAACGTTCACCAACCTGAGACGCGACGATCCACGCCCGCGGCTGCAGACCAGGCGTCATGCGCGCAGCCGGCGCCTCGGCTGGGGGCCGCGTACGACGAAGCCGACGAGATCGGCGCCCCCACTAAAGAGGCCGTCTCTGGGGGCGAAAGGACCGCCCGGATGCGGGCACCGTGCCCGTAGTGGTGCGGTTCGAGGCGTGCCGGCACGCGGCTGTACCACCGAGCGCCGTGGGGCGGTGAGCCCCGGACCACAGAGAAAGGACCAAAAGTCCCCTGTCCTTATCCTGCCGCCCCATACCGCGGCCGCTCCTGGCACGCTTACGGCTCTGCACGCACTAGAGCCGGCCGCCTGGGCCTTCCACGGTGCTCGCGAGACGCAGTGCAGGTGGCTATCGGCGCGGCCGGCGTGGCGGGCGCGTGGGGTGTGTCGTGGGGTTCTGGAGCGAATAGGCGCGCGCCGATTAGCCGCCCGTGGTCATGACGCGCTCGATGACGTATCCGTTCAGCTCGAGCTCGCAGACGACGGCGGCCGGAAGTCAATCCCGCCGGCGTGCAGTTCGGCAAAGCGACCGGCTGGTCGCTTGCCTGGCGCAGTCGCCCTCGCAGCCGCTGTTGCTGGATGTCAGCGAGCGTCATCGACCGGATTGTCGCCCTCCAGCGGGATTGTCGGCGCTCGGGCGGCTGGTGGCGAGCGTCGGGCGTTAGCGTTCAGCGGGCCGGCCGCTTTCGGGGACCTGCGTGAGCGCGACGACGTCGGTGAGACTCGTCATTCACGCTGCGGCCGGCGCCCAAGCCGGTTCGGGATCAACCCGGGCAGGAAACGACGGTCTCGACAATCAGCTCGGCCGGTTGTTGCGAGATTGCTCGCAGCCGATTCCGAGCGCGTGTGTCGTCTCGGGTATCGGCGTGCGCGGCTCACGATTCGCCGCCGAGCTCGCGTAGGCAACGATCTGTCTTCGACCGGTGCTCCCCACGGACCGTTGCGACTGGGCGCTTGTTCGGGTTCCACCGCTACGTCTCCGCGTAGTCGACTCGCGCGCTCTGCGATCCCGCTCAATAGCGTGGCAGCGTCGACGCGCTGGACGCCGCCCAGGCCCGGGTTGCGTCTGTCGCGTGTCGCTCCCCTGGCGTCCGGGGCAGTCAGGCTGTCTGGAGACGCTGGCGCCAACGTGTAATGCTGGTGTGACCGTCATGTGAACGAGAGTCTGGAGTGGGTGCGTTGGCAGCCCATGCAATCGCGGGCGAGCCGGTCGAGTCGGTCCCGGAGACGTCCGCTGCCGAGCGGGCTGTCGCCGACGTGCTGGCGATTGGCACGTCGGTTGCGGTCGCCGAGCGGGTCCGCGCTTCGGTTCCGCTGTGGTTTCACACGTTCGCGCTTGCGCCTGGGGTCTACACGCCGGGGATCGCCCGTGACCACGGCTACCGCCTTGGGGTGCTGGGCGCGGATCGGTTCGCAGGTCGTAGCGTGCTTGACGTTGGCGCGTTCGATGGCTTCTACAGCTTCCTCGCGGAGGCCCGTGGCGCGCGGCGCGTTGTCGCGGTCGATAGTGAGCAGTACGTCGACTGGGTGCGGGCTCGGTTCGGCGTGACGCTCGAGGGCGGGGTCGGCTTTCGCGCGATCGCCGGGCTGGTCGGATCGCGGGTCGAGTACCTGCGCATGGACGCGCTGGACGTGCGCGAGCTCGGCGAGCGGTTCGACGTGGCGTTGTGTTTCGGGATCTTGCACCGGGTGACCGACCCGATCGCGTTGCTGCGGGCGCTCGCGGATGTGCTGGCGCCGGGTGGCGAGATCGTTCTTGAGACCTACGGCTCGCACCTGCCCGCCGACGCGCCGGCGATCGAGGTGCACGAGCCTGGCGACGTGTACGCGCGCGACGACTTCGTCTACTGGGGCTTCTCGGCGGAGGCTCTGCGGCGGCTGGGGCGGATCGTCGGCCTTGACGAGGTCCAAGTCGTCGACGAGCTCGAGATCGACGGCCATCCCCGGATCGTGGCACTGCTGCGAGCGACCGGCTGACCGCGACCCGCGATCCGGTCCTACGGCCATCGCTCAGGTTGCAACGACGTCGGCGACGAGTAGGTACGGCGCCCCGTGGACCTGATGCTGTTGGCTCCTCGCCGCTGGGCAGTCCGATGGCGACCGCTCGGGTCTCCTCGACTGCGCACATACCGGGGGGTGCTGGGGCTCAATAGCCAGTGCGCGGGTATCCGAATTCTCCTGCAGTCTCCTAGGGTCGCGGTCTGGGTCAATCGTTCCGCAGCGGGCAGAGCTGTGCGGGAAACGCCGCCGGCCTGGGTGGGGCCGGACTCAGCCGATGCCCGCGTCCAGCGATGAGCCCGAGAACTCTTGAAGTCTGGTTCACATAAACGTCCGAACTAGGAGTACTGTCGGTAGGTGGCTGGCCCTGCAGCCAGGACTCTCGGCCCAAGCCCGAATGCCACCAACGGCGCAATCCCTGCGCCACGAGGCGAGAGGCGTGAGTTACCGGTTTTGACTGCGGGGCCGGTGCCGGACTCCTATCGGCCGTATCCCACCGGCCCGGTGGTTGCGTCCCAATCTCGTTGAACGCCCGGGGTTCTAGCCCTCTGTTCTTCCGCGCGACCCCAATCGAGGGCGGGAAGGCTTGAAGACCATGACCCGGACGGAACACAATCGGGCAGCGCGAAGGCGCGGCGAGTTGACTCGCGATCGCGGATCGCGGCGGCTCTCGCCGGCGATCGATGCCCAACGACGCCTGAATACCCTGCGAGCAGATGGCACCCGGACCAACGCAGACCTGCACGGTCCGAGCGACCGCCGCTACGCGTACCTGGCGCGATCATACGACGGGGAGGCTCTGGCGATACGGTTAGCGCAACGCGGTGAGGGAAGCGTGCAAGACGGTCAAAACGAGCGCGAGTTTTACCGGGAGATCCTGCGCCGCGCCAACATGGCTCGCGACCGCGCCGCCGAGACGCTAAGACTGTCCCGCAAGCTGCGCCAAACGCAAGGAGACCTTGGGAGCGCAGTCTGAGGCCGCCTCGACCACGCGCTGGCGAAAGTGGTCGAAGCGCGCCACGATCCGCTCGCCGAACACGCCCCGGCGCCGAGCCCAGTCAAGCGGGCGTGTCGAACGAGGCGACGCTGTTGACGATCATCAGGTTCGCCGGCCGGCCCATGCGCAGCCCCGCCACGTCGGCGGTCGCCATCGAGTGCTGACGAGCCATCGAGTGCGACGCTACCCCGACGGCCTGCGCGACGGACGTCGAAGGCGGGCGGGCCGCCCCTATGGGGCCTGAACTTCGCGCTGCCCGGGGGTCGCGTCGTCGCGGTCTCGAACATCTCCTAGGTGGTCGTCGTGGCTATTCGGCCATGAGCGTCAGCTGCCGCCGCGATCGCGTCGGGCGGGCCGCTGGGCCGGTCTGGCGTAGGCTCGTTGAAGCGTGACCGACGCCAGCGCGGACCTCATGCCGCTCACTACTGTCTTGACGGGGCTGTTTAACCGACGCGCCGGCGGCCTGGCCGAGGCGGTGCTCGACGTGGAGCTTCGCGGATGGCTGAAGGGGCACCTCGCTGCGCGCGGAGCGGCGCGTGAGCGGCGATACCAACGAGCCGATTCCGTCGCCGCCGCTCCCGTCGCGCGACAGCCACGCGGTCGTCGCGCGCGACGGCTTCCGCGCGCTCGCCGGTGGCGGGAAGCTCGAGTAGGAGCCGGGCGAGACGCCGACGGGCCCCACGCCACGAACGTACGGGTCATCTAGTTTGGCCAAGGAAGAAAAGATCGAGTTCGAGGGGGAGGTCGTCGAGGCGCTCCCGAACGCGATGTTCCGGGTGCAGCTCGACAACGGCCACGAGGTCCTGGCCCACGTGGCCGGCAAGATGCGCCGCTACCGCATCCGCATCCTCCCGGGCGACCGCGTGCGCGTCGAGGTGTCGCCCTACGACCTCAACCGCGGCCGGATCATTTACCGCCACCGGTGAGCTCGCACTGATTTAGCTTTAGCGGGCGGGCCCGACAGCTCCCAGTAACCCCGCGGACGTGCCCGATGCCGCGGCGCCCGCGCTCGGGCTGCCTCGGTGGCCGCTGCGGGCAGCACGCGGGTCGTGTCCGGCGCCGCCGCTAGCGCGCGGCGGCGAGGGCGTCTTCGAGCTGGGTCTAGAGATGATCGGTACGGGATCGGGTCTTCAGGATCTGGGACCGCTGGCGGTCCGCGCTGCTGACGGGCGTCGACGCACAGCCCGGTCACGTAGGCAAGCCGCGGCGGTTGCGGCCGCCGCGGACCCAACTCGTGCACAAATGACCGCCGGCCGCTGCGAGGAACTTATGCCCATACGGTAAAGACCAGGATGCGACACGCTGGGCCGGGGCAGACGTCAAGTCAAACGACAACGATGCCCGACGAGACGAGTGTCCGCCGAGCCTTCCCCAGCTGAGACGCCCGGGTCGACAGCGCCGGACGCCTCCAGCGGACGCTCGAAGCGTGCGATCGTGGACCCCCAGCAACGGGCCCGCAGTCCCAAATGGTCCGGCTGAGCGGAAGAGACGCTCGGCTCCGACCAGACTTCCGCATGCGTTCGAATGCGCTCATCCGGAACTCCGGATACCTTCAATGGAACGCGTCGCACACTCTCGATGCTGCGGTCGCCGGCCTCGCCTTGATCGAGGACGAGCACGCTGAGCGCCGGGGAGATCGTCTGCGCAACCCAGTCCGTCAGCACCTACGAAGCGGTCTCACGCACGCGCGCGCCAGCGCGCTCGCGCCGGTCGGCAGGGAATGCGTCTGCGCCGAGCGAGTCGTCTTCGGTGATCGCGAGCAGCTGATGCTCCGTCCCGAGGTAGTTATGTCCGAGCTCGCCCGCCACCTTCTCGGCGGCGAGCAGCAGCTCGTCTAAGGCCATTCCGCGTTCGGACTGCGGTGCGCCGCTCAGCCACCGACGCACAACATCTTCGCTGCCTTTTGCGAGGCCAACCTCCGAGAGAGCGCGAGCCGCGACACCCCCGGCCTCCCAGATCAGAACGACAAGCACATGACCCGACGTGCAAGGCTGGCCGAGCGCCTGTGCCTCCCGGCGTGCGAGCGCGACAACGGCTGTTGCACGCGGCGTCAACCTCACATCCCAGCCAACGCTACAACGCCGGACGTCCGACTCGCCGGGCTGGCCAGCCGCCACTCGAACCCGACTCCTGAGAGTTCCGCTTGATCGAAATGAGGCACAAAACGTATTCCGCACTGGGCTGACCGGAAGCCAGCATCGTCTGGTCGGGGGCCCGGTGCGGCCCGGTCGTCACGCGGACATGTGGGCGCGGGGTTGCAACTCTGGCGCGTGGAGCTTGGCTCGCGGTACGCTCGCGTGATGCGCAGCCAGCTCGGCGCGGCGATCGACAGGCGGCTGGCTGAACTGATCATCGTGCGGCTGCGCCGCGCATGGCCATTACTGAAGCTGGTGCCCGCTTCGTGGGTCTTCCCGATCGTGGCGCCAGCGGCGAGAAGGCTGCGGCGCTCGCTCTCCCGCGGCGCCGTCGCTCTCGCCGTGTCCGCCGGCGCGCTGATCGTGCTGTTCGCTCTGCGCACCCGGCCGGGCGCTCAGCAAACCCTCTTCGATCAAGTGCGCAGCGCTGCCTCAGGCGTTCGTCGGTGCAGTGGGTTGCGGCCTCGCCTACCGGCCGGTTCGACGATCTGGATCATGCGCAGGCAGTAGGCAGTGCGCTGCGCTAGCAGCATGCTGCAGCCGAGCAGTAAAGCCAGTTCGCGAGTGCTGAACGGATCGGGCGGACGGGTCGGCAGCACTCCTAGGACGTCATTCGGCTGCGGAATTCGACCCGGTCGAGCACCTCGACGAGCCGCCGCTCGCCCCGATCCCGTGTCCGCCCGCGCGAGGCGAGCGGTCGGGCGGCGCGGACGTGATCCTCGCGCAACAGAAGAACCTCGATCGTGAGGTTCGGGTGAGTCAGCAGCGACGGGAACGCAACGAGCTTGTCGAACACCTCTAGCGCCGTCGCACGCTTTGGGGACTGACGGACCGACGCAACCTCGCCGTGCTCGTCGAGGCGCACGATCCGACGTTCAGCCGCAACCGGGTGCACGATCCGGACACGGTGCTCATCGAGCAGCGCATCGAGCTTCGCGCCCAATGCGCCGAACCCGCCCGTCTGCACCTCGACGAGCTCGCCATCTGCACGCACCAGGTCGATCACGAACCTGCCGACCGGCACCTCCAGCCGGTCCCCCGGCTGCGCCAACGCCAACTTGACCGCAGCCATGCAGCGGCCCTTCGCGCATCACCCCGATGCTCGACACGGGCACAGGCTAGACGCGTGCCCGGCCCCCGCCAGACATGACCACGACCGCACCGACCACTTCCCAAACTCGATCACGGCGGAAGCTTCGACGGAAACGTCGGGGACTTCGTCGTGTGGGGAGTTCCTGACCCAAGCGCCGCTCGTAGAAGCAGGGCGCTATCGGGGATTGTTTAGGCTCGCCGGGATGCCCGCGGTGCTGAACCGCTGATATGACCGGATGCGACACCGCTCCGCCCAGTCGGTCGGCAACGATCAGCGGACGGTCCAGGGCTTCGAGCTTGCGAGGCCAAAGTACTGCGTGCTCGTGACGTACAGGCGCAGCGGAGCAGTCGGTGCTAAAACGCCGGTGCGGTTCGGCCTCAAGTCTGCGTTCGCAGCGAGCGGCCGCAGCGAAGGTCCGGCGCATCCGCAACGACCCGCGTCTCCGCATCGGCATGCACCTTCCGCGGCCTGCCGCTCGATGCTCACGCCGCGGGCCGCGCCCCGCTTGCTCGACCGGCCGACGGTGAGGAGCGCGTCGAAGCGGCGCGACAGGCTAATTACGCAACGGGACGAGGCTCTACATGGTCACCTGCGGCACGCTCAGACTCGAGAAGACGTACCTTGAGATCGCCGACTTAGCCCCATACGGTGACCCGCACGACCGGTGGAGTCCGCCGACGGGCATCTGCTCCTAGATCAGAGCGCCACTGTCCAACCGCGCGCGCCTGTGGTCCACGTGGGCACCGCGTTGTGAGACGCGGCCTTAGGCTGCGTCCATGCGCGTCGAGCGGAGCGGCGAAGGAGAACTCCCAGACGCGCCGCGTGTAACGCAAGACACCGCGAGAGTGCTCTCCGGGCGATCAAAGCGCCAGTGGACACAGCGCTCGCTGAGGATGTCGCAGGTCGTCCGCGGTAGCGCTGAAGTCGGTGCGGCGAGTTCTTCCGCGCCGATGAGGAAGTAGTCGGGGTCACGAGCGGGGCCGCGACCGCCCGGTCGTTCCGAGGGTAGTGCGGCGAGCTGTTGGATTGACGGGTGTGACCGGGCGCCCGGACGAGCTCTTCCGCGAGGGTGTCTTGAAGCTGTGGTGCGAACATGCTCGCGTGCCGACCCGTCTTGGCTACGCGATCCTGTTCGTGAGCGATCTCGACCGAGCGATCGGTTTCTACCGCGATGTGATTGGCGTGCCGTTGCGATTTCGCGCTGACGCGTACGCGGAGTTCGCGACCGAGGGGGCGAAGTTCGCGCTGTTTCCGCGCAGCGAGCTGCCGGCGTTGATCGGTCGCCGCGCGCCCCCCGATCCGGCGCCGTGGCCGCAGGGCGAGGTCGCGTTCTTCGTCGAGGACGTCGACGCGGAGCACGCACGGCTCCAGGCGGCGGGCGTGTGCGTGCTCGCTCCGCCGACCGACCGGCCGTGGGGCGAGCGGACGCTGCACGTCGCCGACCCGGACGGGAACGTGGTCGAGCTCACGCGGGCGAAGCGATCCGCGTGACGGGAGCGACCGCGGCGACGAGCTCACGGCGTACGCATCAGGGGGCTGATCAGGCGGCGTCGGTCAGCACCGGCTCCTGGCGTCCGCGGTGCCAGCGCACGACGCAGAGCCGGTGTCCGTGCTGGATGCCGGTCGCGGGGTCGAGCTCGAACGCGCCGTAGAAGGTCGACGTTCGCAGCATGCAGGCGGCGGCGCGAGGATCGTCGGGAGCGAGCTCGTGGCAGTGCGCTGCGATCAGCGCCGCGGCGTAGGCCTGAGCCCCGACGTAGTCAAGCTCGACGCCGCGCGCTCGCGCCTCGCCCACGACCTCGGACGACGGCGGGCCGAGCTCTGGATCGGCGCCGAGCGCGGGGTGCCACTGGGCGACCGCGATCAGGCCTTCGGGATCCCGGCCGAGATGGGCCGGGAAAGCGCTGAGCCCTGGCGAGACCCCTCCCAGCACCGTCCGCCGCGCCCGCAAGCGCAGGGCGCGAAAGAGTTCCAGCTCGTGCTCAAACGGCCCACAGGCAAGCACCGCGTCAGCCCCAACGGCGGCGATCCGCTCCGGCCCATCGTGGAAAGAGAAGCTCGCCGCGATCGAGACGCCGAGTGAGCGAGCCTCGCGTTCGAGCCCCTCGCGCGCCAGCCGCCCAAACGGGCCCCGCGCCGTCACGACCGCGACCCGCGCGCCCGCCCCAAGCGCCACGACGGCACGCGCGAGCGCGACCAGGTAGCGGCTCGCTGGCGAGCACACCGAGACGACACCGGGCAGGCGCTGCACATCGTCGGCGGCGCCACCGTGATTCCAGACCACGGCCCCACCGGCCGCCCGTGCGACCGCCCGCGTGCAGTCGCCGCCATAGGGCCCAAGCACGAAAGCGCACCCGCGCGCGACCAGCCGGGCATGCGCATCGACAGCACATTGGGGGGAGCTTCGGTCGTCCTCGATCAACAGCCGCGCGCCTGCCCGCGCCGCCCACAGCTCCGCGCCGGCGCGCAGCTGCACACCCTGCAGCGCGTAGCGGCCGGTCACCGGAACCGGCGCTCCTACAAGCGCCGTACCACCTCCTCCAACGACTTACGGTCCGCCCGGACGATCCACCCGTCCGCCGAGCGACGCTGCGGATCGCGAGCGCGCGCCGGATAGCCGAAGGTGAGCACGATCACGGGACGCTCGTCCTCCCCGAGCCCAAGCACCCGCCCGACGCGATCCGGATCGGGCATCCCGTTCGGACACGAGCCGATCCCCTCGTTCCGGGCCACCAGCAGCACGTTCTGCGCAGCACGGCCAGCGTCGAAAGCCACCGGTCCGCCGCGCCGCACCACGATCGCCACGACCAACGCCGCGCCGCGCACGTCGCTCGGCGCAAAGACGCCTCGGCAAGCCGCTCACGCACACCGGGATCCACGACGACGACAAACCGCCACGGCTGGCGGTTGCGCGAACTTCCGGCGACCCGCCCAGCCTCGAGGATCCGACCGCACCGCGACATCGGGCACCGGACGGTCCAAGTACCCACGCACCTCGCGCCTGCTCGCCACCGCCAAGAACACATCCACGCCCTCAAGCCTACGGCGTCATCGATCTCTGAAGCACGAGTCTCGCGCGCGCAGTCGTGGCCGCGCCTGTACAGCAGTGCTTCGCGCTGCTGGAGGCGGTTGACCGCTAACCCAGATGAAATGCGGGGCTCGTGCGCGAGATCGACGTACTCCAGTGGACGGGGATAGCCGTCCGGTTCGGGCGCGGGCAAGACTCCACGACAAGCAAAGCCGTTCGCCACGGACTTCGAACCCGTCGCAGGGGTCCGCGCCGAGCCGCTGAAAGCCACGCGCCTCACACGGCTCCCGACGAGCCCCCCGACCGCGAGCAGCTCGAGGTGGCCTGGCGCCCACAACGAAGCGGACGGACCCTACCGGACACCGAAGCGACAGGCGCTGCGCGACCCGGGCCCGCACGCCGCCGCACATGGAGGATGCGTGTGCGTTCGCAAACGAGTTCCGGTTCTGAGGACCGTTGACGGCCACGTAGTCGATCGCGACGCTCGTCGGTCCCAGCCGCCCGACCTCCCCCACAGACTTCCCTTCGGGCTGTTTGCAGAAGCGACGACCATCACTTCCGCTGCCAAGCCGAGCGGCACCGGGCGGCCTCCCAGAACGATACGACTGCTCTGGAACGAGAGCATCAGCGTTCCGGTCCGCGCCGCCGAGACGCTCGCATTGCCTGCATCAGCGGCAGCCCTGGCCACGTTCGACCACACCGCCCCTCTGGACGACAACCAGCAGCCGGCGACGTCGCGTCGCCGAGACGCCTCGTCTGCGAGCGGAAGCGACAGTCACGGACCGGGGACTCTGCGGCGTGATCTTCCAGAACGTGCATATGCACCGCCGCGCCGTCGTTTGCTCGACGCCGACGACACAGCAAATTCCGGCGGCCTGTGCCTTCGCCCACGAGCAGCCACAAGCGGCCGTCGAGCCGGCGCAACTGCTTTGCGAGGCACTGCGAGCGTGCAGCTCGTCGGCGTCGGCATTGTCGCGTTGGACGAGCAGCAGCCGTGACACCTCACTGCCCCATCGCTCTGAACCAGCTGTCCGTGTGTCGGTCACGATGTGACGAGCTGCCACGTGACGCACCCGGGGTCGCAGGCTGCCGCAACATCGGGAAGCGCGAGCGACGCATTAGCGCTCCTCCTCGTCCTGGGCGGCAGCGAGGCTGGCGATGTGCTCGACGTCTCGTCTCTCGAGATTGCAGAAGAGCCTGTGCTTGCCTGTGTCGCTCCGATCCTGCGGCTGGCAAGCGTCCCGCCGACTGCTGTTCGTGCTGCCGCAGGAGAAGTCGTCGATCTCGGTCACTTCAGTAGCAATGATCGCGGGGCTGGCGCGCTGCCGCTCGTCAAGAGAGGCGTCACGCGACACCGCCGGTCGTCGTCCGGTGGGAGCCCGTGATTCGGTGCTGCCCCGGTTCCTGCAACGACATGGCCGAGCGGGAATCGACCGTCCCGGGCCGGGGCCGCCGTCCGGGTTCGCTATCCGCTGCTCAGGGCACGCCTCGCACGGTTCCGGACCTAGCGCGGGCCGCGCGCGGGCGCCCCGACGACACCCGGATGAGGTTTCGGACCTCCCGGAGCGCGACTGTGAGCGCAGTCGCGTTGTAGCTGTGGGAGGCCTTGATGTTGTCGAGCATGGCGAGGCACCGCGTGAGCCCGCGCGGATTACGCTCCTCCCACGCCTCGATTGCCGCCTCGCATCCCCAGCCGGGCTCGCTGATGTCGAGGACGTCCTGAGTAAGCGACCGGTGCAGGCTGTAGAGGTCGTCGCGCATGGCGGCACGCGCCAGCGCCTCCCAGAGGTTCGTGCGGGGGAGGTCGATGATCCGGTCGCGCAGCCAGCCCAGCTCGATCCGGTACGCGAGCTTGAAGTAGATCGTCATGACCTCATCCGGCGTACGGTTGCTGGTGCGGGCGGCCTCGACGATGTCGAATAGGGCGATCATTGACGGCATGCCGGCGACGCGGCCGGCGAGAGACGGCGGCACGCCCGCGGCCTGAAGCTCGTTCGCCCGCCCTTCGTACGCCGCGCGGTCGGTGCCGTCGAGGATTTCCGGGAGGGCCGCTCGGAGCGTTCCCGCTCCTTCCTCGAAGTACCCGATCGTTCGAGCGATGTCGATCTGGTCGGGGTTTGCGGTGACCAGCCAACGGGTGGCGCGCTCCACCAGACGGCGACCCTCGACCAGCATATTCAGTTGCGTCTGCGCCTCGATCTGGTTGTCGAGCGTCTGCACCGCGAACCAGAACGACGGCATGTCGAGGACCTCGCGGGCGGCCGCATACGCTCGGGCCAGCAGCGCGGCGGACGCGCCGGTCTCCTCGCTGAGCCGGAAGATGAAGGTGGTGCCGGCGCGGTCGACGAGCTGGTTCGCGACGACGGTCGCGATGATCTCGCGCCGGAGCCGGTGCGCGCGCATCGGCCCCGCGTAGCGCTCGGGCAGCGGCGCCGGGAAGTAACGCTCCAGGTCGTGGCTGAGGTACTCGTCCTCGGGCAGGTCTGAGTCGAGCAGACGGGCGAAGAGGTGGATCTTGCAGTGCGCCATCAGCACGGCGAGCTCGGGCGCGACGAGTCCCTGGCGGCCCACCTTGCGTTCGTTGATCACCTCTTCGGTGGGCAGGAACTCGATCTCCCGGTTCAGACCGGTGGCGTGTTCCAGGTAGGCGATCAGCCGACGGTGGACGTCGACCATCGACGGTGCCTGCGCAACGGCAAGACTCAATGCCTGGGTCTGGGTGTAGCTCCCATACCGGACCTGCTCGGCCATCGCGTCGGTCATTGCGACCAGTAGCTGGTTGCGTTGCTTGTGGGTGAGATCGCCGGCGGCGACGAGCGAATCGAGCAGGATCTTGATGTTGACCTCGTGGTCTGAGCAGTTGACCCCGGCCACGTTGTCGATCGCGTCGGTGTTGATGCGGCCGCGCTCTAGCGCGTACTCGATGCGGCCGCGCTGCGTGAACCCCAGGTTGCCTCCCTCGCCAACAACCCGACAGCGCAGGTGCCGTGCGTCCAGCCTGACCGCGTCGTTGGCCTTGTCACCGACGTCGGTGTGGGTCTCGCTGGACGCCTTGACAAAGGTGCCGATGCCACCATTCCAGAGCAGATCGACGGGTGCTCTTAGGATTTCTCTGATCAGCTCGTTGGGCGGTAGCTCGTCCGCGTCGATCGCGAGTGCCTCCTTGACCTGCTGGGAGATCCGGATGGACTTCGCGGTTCGCGGGTAAACGCCACCGCCCTCGGAGGTCACCGACGCGTCGTAGTCGCTCCACGACGAGCGTGGCAGCTCGAACAGGCGCTTTCGCTCCGCGAAGCTGGTCTCGGGATCGGGATCGGGATCGAGGAACACGTGCGCGTGGTTGAACGCAGCGAGCAGCTTGATGTGTCGGGAGAGCAGCATTCCGTTGCCGAACACATCGCCTGACATGTCGCCGATCCCGATCGCGGTGAAGTCGGTCGTCTGGATATCGATTCCCAGCTCCCGGAAGTGCCGCTGGACCGACTCCCACGCGCCGCGCGCGGTGATTGCCATCTGTTTGTGGTCGTACCCCTTGGAGCCCCCCGAGGCGAACGCGTCGCCGAGCCAGAAGCCCGAGCGGGCCGAGAGCTCGTTGGCCTTGTCTGAGAACGAGGCCGTTCCTTTGTCCGCCGCCACCACCAGGTACGGATCGTCTTCGTCGTACCTGACCACCCGGTCGGGTGCGACGATCTCCCCTCCGGCGATGTTGTCGGTGATGTCGAGCAGACCCGACAGGAAGGTCTGGTAGCACGCGATGGCCTCTTCCAGTAGAGCCTCCCTCCCGCCCTCCGACGGCGGCCGCTTGACCACGAAGCCACCCTTGGCGCCGACCGGGACGATCAGCGCGTTCTTGACCATCTGCGCCTTCATCAACCCGAGGATCTCGGTCCGGAAATCCTCCGGACGATCAGACCAGCGAAGACCGCCGCGCGCGACCCGGCCGCCTCGGAGGTGAATTCCCTCGACCCGTGGCGAGTAGACGAAGACCTCGAATCGCGGCCGTGGGAGCGGCAGCAGCGGCACCCGCATTGGGTCGAGCTTGAACGAGAGATACGCCACCGGGCGTCCGTCGTCGTCCGACCGGAAGAGGTTCGTGCGGAGGATCGCCCGGACCACGTCAAGGAAGTTGCGCAGAATACGGTCCTCGTCAAGACTCTCGACCGCATCGATCGCCTGCTCAATCTGCTCGCTGATCTGGTCCGCCGCCAGGTCATCGCGGCCGTCGGGATCGAACCGCGCGACGAACAGCCTGAGCAGCATCGTCGCGATATCGGGATGGGCGAGCAGCGTGCGCACCATGTAAGCGGCGGAGAACGGGATCCCAGCCTGACGCAGGTATTTGCCGATCGCGCGGATCACCGTGATCTCGCGGCCGGTCAGCCCGGCGGCCAGGACCAGGCCGCCCAGCCCGTCGTCCTCGAGCTCTCCTCGCCAGATCCCGAGGAACGCCTCCTCGAAAATCTCCCGTACCCGCTCCACATCCGGCGCCGCGACCTGCAGGCTGAAGTCATAGATCCACGCCGGCGCCCGATCGCGCGGTGAGATCTCATACGGCCGCTCATCGACCACCTTGGCGCCCATGTGCTCGAAGATCGGCAGCACGTTCGAAAGCGAGACCCCGCTCGCGCTGAACAGCTTGCAGCGCGCGGCTCCCTGCGGCGACTCCAGCGGCCGGTACAAGCTGATGATCGGCTCATCCCCGCATACGAGCTGCTCGAGCCGGGCGATATCGGCGACGGCGGAGCGGGCGACCCAGTCCGACCGGTAGCCGGGCGGAAACGCCTCCTCGTACCGCGTGTGCAAGTCCGATCCGCGCTCTTCGCCATGCTCGTCGATCAACGCATCGCGGAGGTCATCGCTCCAAGCGCGGGTCGCCTTGACCAGCCGGGACTCCACCTCGGCGACGTCGAAGGTGGCCGGTACCCCATCGGGGCATCGCACCCGGTAATACACACGCACCACCACCGACTCGCTCAGCTGCACCCGCCAGTCCAGGAGGACGCCGCTGAGCGCCTCGAGCAGGATCTTCCGGACCCGTTCGCGGTTGTCCGTGTGGTAGCGGTCGCGCGGAATCGTCACCAGGCACTCAACGAACCGGTCGAGCCGGTCGCGGCAGACGAACAGGCGCACGCGCTGGCGCTCGCCGAGCCCCAGCACTCCCATCGCAAGGGCGAACAGCTCGTCGGCCTTGACGTGGAACAGCGAGTCCCGCGGGTAGGATTCGAGGATCTCGGTCAGCACCGTTTCCTCGTGGCTACCCGGGGGAAAGGCTGCACGTCTGAGCACCGCACGCACCTTGTCGCTGAGCCCCGGGATGTCGCGGGCGGCTTCCTTGTACGCGGCCGCGGTATAGAGCCCGAGGAACCGGCTCTCACCCAAGACCGGCCCATCCGGTCCGAAGCGCTTGACACCGATGTAATCGAGATACGCAGGACGGTGCACTGTCGCGCGCGAGTTGGCCTTGGTCAGCACCAGTGGGTGCCGCCCCCGCGCGATCTCGAGCGCCTTCGGGCGGAGCCGCGTGTACGCCTGCACGGGCGTCCCTCGCAGCATCCCGAGACCGGAGTCGGGAACTGCCTTCAGCCCAGCCTCACCGTCCTCGAGAACGAGGTCGTACTCGCGATAGCCGAGGAACGTGAAGTGGCCGTCGGCGAGCCAGGCCAGGAAGGCCTGCACCGCCTCCAGCTCAACCGCGTCGACCGGCGGGGGGTGCCGCTCGAGCTCGTCGATCAAGCCAACCGCGCGTTCGCGCATCGCGGCCGAGTCCTCGGCGACCTGCCGCACGTCGCCGAGTACCCGCTCGATGCCGTCGTGGAGCTCGCGGAGGCGCTCGCGATCGCTCTCGCACACCACCTCGGCGTGCACGATCCGCTCAGCGATCGCGTCCTCGGCCTCGGCGCCCGGTTCGAGCACGTCCTGGAGCGCTCCGCACTCATCTCGCCGGACCCGCATCACCGGATGGATCATCAGATCAATCGAGTAGCCCTGCCGGCTCAGTTCCATCGTCACCGAATCGACCACGAACGGCATGTCGTCGGTGACGATCTCGATCGCCGTATGAGGGGACTTCCAGCCGTGCTGGTCGAAATCGGGGTTGTAGACGTGAACCGTCGCTTGCCCCGGCGCGCGTTGCCGCGCCAGACTCCAGTGGGCCACCGCCGCCCCATAGAGGTCAAGCGGATCACGCGCGGCGAGGTCCTCGATCGGCACCCGGTGGTAATACTGGCGGACGAACGATTCGCAGGGGACGCCCCGCTCGCCCGGCAGGCGCTCCCGGACCCGCGAGCAGACAGTGTCGATCAGCTCCGCCCCCGCGTGCGCCGCCCTCACAACCATCTCGACACCACCTTCTCAGCCTTCCTCGGAACGACTAGCCTAAGCCTACCTCGACCCCACTCGTGTCCGGGAGCAGTTGCGCAGCCGGCGACCGAGCCCCCGGCGAATGCAAGGCGCTGGCTAACAGATCGGCGATAGCAGAAGCGCGACCGGCGCCGGAAATCTGTGTCCTCCTCGACGACGACCGCCGGTCTCGCCGACGCCATCCAGGCTGCTGCCACCATCCCCTGAAGTCGGCAGTCTTCGTCGTTGACGGCGAGACCTCTCGTGTGGGGCGTCGCCCGCGGCCCGGCAGACTTCCGGACCCTCAGGCCGGAGCGAAAGTCCGGCGGCCGCGACGAGAGTGCCGGTGCTCGTCCGATCTACAGGTCTGGCGCGGCCGAAATTAGAGCCGCTCGGCTGTTGCCTTCGTGGCTAGCGGCTTAGCTCGTGCTTGCGGCCGAAGCTGGTCCCAGCGGACGCGCAGCGCGTCGCCGACTTGATTCTCGTCCCTGGCGGCTGGCTGTCGCTCCGGTGGTCGAGCGGCGGCACGGATCTCTTCCGGGGGGTGCAGGCTTTCCGCAACTCTGGGCGGGCCGACGCCGAGACGATTGGCGATCAGGACGGCGCGGCGACAATCCCGTCCGGGACCTGTTTTCACTTCTGCACCGATGTCGGCTACCGCATCGCCGGGGAGCAGATACCGAGCTCGGCGACGCTCGAACTCTCGTGTCCGGTCCTGCTGGCGAGCTCGAAGCCCTCGTGAACGCGCCGGTGGTTATCACGCAGCGCCCGCGCGAGCCGGTTCCCGATCCCTGGCTTAGTGGTCGTATTCCCAAGTGCCTTGACGGATCGGTCACGCGGCGAGCTGCAGTTCAGGTTTGGGTTGGTCGAGGCGTTCGAGTAGCTGGTTGAGGTCTTTGCGGGTGAACTTCCACTCGAACGGCTGGGCGATCTGTTCGTAGCGGCGCCCGAACGCGAGCAGCGCCTGCTCGAGCGTGTCGAGGTCGGCGAAGTTGTTGGGGGTCAGCACTTTGCGCTGCGCGACCGAGAAGTAGATCTCGGCCTGGTTGACCCAGCTGGCGTGCACCGGGGTGTGCACCAGACGCAGGTTTGGCCAGGCGCCTTGGAGGCGGTCGATCGACCGCTGGCCGCGGTGCGCCGAGCCGGTGTCGACGATCACGAACACGCGCTGCGCCTTGCTGTATGGCTCCTGGGTCATGAACTGCTCGATCAGCTCATCGAACGGTTTGATTCCGTCCTTCGGCGCGCAGCGATCAAACAGCCGGGCGCGGCGGACGTCCCAGCCGGCGAGGTAGCAGAGCGCGCCCCTTGCGCTGGTACTCGTGCTCGACCAACTGCCCATCAGCGCCGGGCTTCGCGGGCTGGCTGGGATGCTTGCGCGCGCGAGCTTGGATCGACGGCTTCTCATCGCAGCAGACCACGAAGTCACCGGGCTGCAACAGTTCTCCCTCCCAGCGACCCTCGTACAGATCGAGGATCCGCCCGGCCTTCTGCGCGAAGTTCGGGTCGCGGGGGAAGATCCATGAGCGGTAGTTCCACGGGCGGATCGCGTCCTCGCTGAGCCACCGCCAGATCGTCACCGCCGCGATCGTCGCGACGATCCCGCGCTCGACCGCCTCCCGTGCGAGCTCAGCGGCCGACCAGCGCGACAGCGCCACGCCCGTCTGAGCGGGCAGCTCGCACGCCAACGCCTTGACCTCGGCCACCTGCGCCGGGCGAAAAACGCCGCGGCCGACCCGGCCGCGGTCTCTCTTCGAGACCTTGCAGCCCTTCCTCGCAGAACCGTTTTCGCCATGTCGAGACGGCCTGGCGCGACTGCCCCAACCGCTCGGCGATCTCCGTGTTCGAGACCCCCTCGGCCGCCAACAGGATCGCCTTCGCGCGCATCACATCCCGGTACGGGCCCGAGTACGCCGCCGCGCGCCGCTCCAACTCACGCCGCTGCTCACCGGTCAAGACCACCTGGTGCGGAGATGTCTGCGCCATCACCACCAGGATTCGCCGGCAGCGTTATGACTCCTTCAAACTCGCCGCGTATTTCGGAAGACGACCACTTAGATACAACCGAGCTGCAGGCGGCATGTACGAGTCAGCCGGGCTACCGGTGCTCGCCCGGAGGCGCAGCGTCGGCTTCGCGGCTGACGAGGATCACGCCGCCGCCGAGCCACTCGTTGCGCTTGAGGTCAAATCCCTGGAGCTCGTTTAGGGCAAAGCGCCCGGCGAGTTCATCGGATTGCTCTGCGGACGTACGCTCCCGGAAGCGGCTGACAGCGACGATGTCTCCGTCGCCACAGTCCATCACCTGATAGGAGTAGAACTCCGGCAGCGTTTCGAGCTGCCAGGCGAATTCCTCGGCGCGCTTGACCAGTTCCTCGACCGATCCGCGGGCAAGCCGGTAGCGCCGGACAGCCGCGAAGCCGGTCGGAGCGGCGGGATGCGCGCTCGGCGGCCGCGCCGCGGTGGCATGGGTCAGCTTGATCTGCCCGCGCACCGTGTCGGTCGTCGTCAGCTCGAAGTCGCTCAGCCGCTCATCGACCCAGCGGCGTGCGAGCGCGCGTGAGTCCTCGGCCTGAACGGCTTCCTGGAAGGCGCTGATCGTCATCGCCTCACCTTCACCGCCGTCCAGGAACTCGTACGAGACAAACCCTGGCTGGGCGCTAATGCGATCGGCAAAGTCCTGATCGACGAGTTCTGCCAGCTCCTTCGCCGGAGCTTTATGCACGAAGTAGCACCTGATGCTCACGAACATCGTTGAAGTTCAGACGACGCCTGACGCATTCATCGCCGCCGGGAGCGCTGGCCGCGGAGTGGGCGCTCGGTCGGTGGCGCCGTTACGGCTGGAGTTCGTGGTCGAGACGGTGATGGCATTACCCTACCGAGGACAAGCGATCCAGCCAAGCGCCGGGCAAGACGAAAATGCCTGCTCGTCGGGACGAGATCCGCTGTCACGATCCCGCCTCGAGATTTGGGGTTGTCGGCGAGCGACAGTCCGACGGTTGGCATCTGCTAGCCCAGTTCTCGCAGCGTTGCAAACACGGACGCTGCCGCTTCGCCGGCAACGACAACGAGACCGTCTCGGGTCGCGCTTGCGGATCGGACGAGGTCCAACGCTGTCTTGTGACGTCCTCCTTTCTCGAGGAGCAGCAGCGCGTCGGCCTTGCCGTGACGCTCCTGAAGTGACGGAGATTGATGACTTCTCCTTCGCCAACGCCAGCAACACTCGGCGGGACGCTCGCCGGCCGCTGGATCGGCACGATCCGAGCAAGCAGGGTCTCTTCCACTATCCCGAGAGACGAGGCGTCGAGTTCATGGTCGGTCGCTGCTGCTCGGGACGAGGACCACTCGTCTCGCGCGCCCGCGGCGGACGGCTGCATCGCCCGGGTGATCCGCGAGCCGGTCCGCGCCACGCCGACGTCACTGGCCGCGCTACTGCTTCCGTAGAGCATCGGACTGCTG
Organism: uncultured Solirubrobacterales bacterium; assembly: GCA_963831845.1. Classification (GTDB taxonomy): domain Bacteria; phylum Actinomycetota; class Thermoleophilia; order Solirubrobacterales; family Solirubrobacteraceae; genus Palsa-465. The sequence continues at coordinate 299,567 of CAWHRT010000026.1, forward strand.
CTTCGCGCGGGGAAACCAACGGCCGGACCCCACCCACTCAGGCCGTGCCCTGGCACGATCGCTTCCACCACAGCAGCGTCGTCGTGCTGGCTATGCCACGGTTGCGGTAGCCGGGTCGGCCCGGTCGTCTTGACTGCCGGTGATCGCCGAATTGTGCGCTCGCCACAACCGGCGGCTGCCGACAGACGACCGGCAGTTCGCTCGCCGCTCTTCCCCAGGGACGAATCTCGCAACATCGGTGACGTCGATCTCCCTTTGCTGCTTTCGCGGTTGCGAAGTCGTGCCCGACGACGGCGTCCGACCTCCGCGACGACGGCAGAGTTGTGCGAGCCCCGGAGGGTGGCGGCGGAAGCGCGGGAGGTCGCTGCTGGCGGCTTCCTTACGGATGCGGGCCGAGGAACCTGACGTCGATCCGGCGGGGGTCCCAGAGGCGACTGGGGCGCCCATCCGTCGTCATCGCCGGCGCAACTGTGACTGCCTCGACGGTTTCGGTGATCAGCCGTCGCCAAGCCGCTAACCGCTTCGCGGGTTCGCGGAGCTTGTCGATGTCGTCAGGACCGATGACATCGCTCTCGCCCCCATCGCCGAGTCGGGCGCGGACCGTGTGCGCGTCCTCGAGGGCCTTGGTCAGCTTCCCCAAGGTCTCCTGGCTCGCCGGCCGGCCCAACAAGCCAAGCTCGCCCAGCTGTCGGATCGTGTCATCGAGATCCGCGTTGGCGCGTTCGATCGCCTCGTCCGCCTCGCGGATCTGCCGCCTGCGCGAGACGCGTCCATGCGCGTCGGCCGTGGCCGAGTACGCCCGGACCGCGTCCAGCACCATCTCCTCGACGCGGTCGGCCTTGACCGCTGCGCGTCGCTGGCACCGGTTCGCGCTCGTGTCGCCGCAGCGGTAGTTGCCGCTGTAGCTGTTGATCACCATCCGCGACCCGCACGTCCCGCAGCGCAGCACTCCCAGGCGGGCCAGCAGCCGCTCTGACTTGGCTTGGCGCCCGCGCGAGACTGTCCTCCGCTGAACACGCTCAAACAAGGCGCGATCCTTGATGATCGGCTCGTGAGCGTTGAGGTTGTGCAGCTCGCCGAAGTGGATCTCGCCGAGGTACATCCGTGAGCGCAGCATCGCCGCCACGCCGGAGATCGAGCGCTCGATCCCATTCTCGGCCAGCCACGCCTGGATCCCCACCAGCGACGCACCGCGATCACGGCGCTTGAACGCCTGCACCACGATCCGGGCCTTCGGGCGCTCCACCACCAGCACGCCGTCCTCCCCGCGCACGTAGCCGGGCGAGATCCTGGAGTTCGGCAGCACACCCCGCGCCACCACGCGCTCCTGGGCAGCTGCGACCTTCTCGCCAGTCACCTCGGCGTAGTACTGAAACGCCGCACCCATCATGTTGTTGCTCATCCGCGTCGCCGCCGTACCGTTGGTCAGCCTGCCGTGGTCGATCGCGTAGATCTCGCCACCCGCCCGCTCGACACGCTCGATCACCTCGAGCTGCACCCTCAGTGAGCGCACCAGCCGATCGAAGTACGCAACCACGATGTGATCAGCCGCGCCGGCCTCCACCAGCTCGATCGCCCTCAACAGCCCGGGCCGCCTGGCGAGCGGAAGCTTGCCGCTCACGTCGATCTCCTCGAACGCGTCGACCACGCGGTTGCCCTGGGCTTCGCTCCACAGCCTGGCCTTGGCGAGCTGGGCCTTGGGCGAGTGGAAGTTCTCGTCTTCGCGGCCGCCCTGCTCGCTCACGCGCACGACGACAACATCTCTGGGCTCCTTCTGCATGCTGACTCCTTTCCGCCGGGACGGACGCTAGCGCCCTTTAGACGCTTGGGATCCGACCGGCGAGAAGGCGCGGGCGGTCAAGGCCCGCTACCAGGGCGTGTGCCGCGGCTGCGGCGCGTACACGCAGCCGCGCAACGGCAAGGGCGACGCGTACGCGTACTGCAAGGCGCTGCCACCCGGGCGCGATCCAGCCGCGGTGGACGCGCGAGCGCGTGCTCAAGGCGATGCACGACTGGCAGGCCCGTTACGGTCGGCTGCCGTCGTCGTACGACTGGTCGCGCACTCACGCCCGGCGGCGCGGCGGTCCGGCGCTCGACGCGGCTGAGCGAGGGCAACTGGCCGCCGGCGAGCGTCGTCAGCGACGTCTGCGGGGACTGGCCGCAAGCGCGCGCGGACGCCGCGGCCGCACGGTGGGGCGAGCGCTGGTGACGCCGATACTGCGGTACTCCTGTCGGGCGTGACGACCGAGAGCACGGAGGCCCGCCCCGCATCCGTCGTAGGTTGCCGTGCGGGTCTGATCAGGTCGCAACCGATCCGCCGCACGTCGCCATGGCGGAGCGCGTGGGACGCCGGATCCTCGATGCTGTACCTCAGGTACATGAGGAGCGCTTAGGGAGCACCTGAGGTGACGGCGACAACCGGCGCACATGAACGCTCGGAGAAGGCAAATCTCCGCAAACAGGGGGAGAGGAGACCGGCACGCTGGCGGGATCCCGTCCCGCGGGTTGCCGGCGCGTGAGCGTGGCACGATTAGGCGAGCACGACACGACCGTCTGGCGACCCGCGCACGACAACGGGCCGCCGCACGGGAGGACGGATCTCCATGCCGACAGGCAGTAACCGACGTCCCCGCGGAACGGGCCGCATCTTCCAGAAGCACGGCAACTGGTACGGCCAGTGGCACGGGCTAACTCGCAAGCTCGGCCCGGTCCGCGAACCCGGCAGCCGCCAGGGCCTTACGCGTGCGATGGCGGAGGCGCGCCTGCGCGAGCGGATGTCAGAGACCTCGAAAGCGCCGCCAAGAGTGACCGAGCGAACAACGGTCGGGGACGCCGGCACGGTGCGGATCAAGGAGCTCGCTCGCAAGGGCCGCAAGGTCGACACCACGCTAGCCAACTACGAGTCGGAGATCCGCGTCCACTTCGGGCCGCATTTCGGCCAGACGCCGATCGCGCAGCTTGACGCGGACGACGTCGAGGCATTCCTCGACGAATGCTTCAACGCCGGGCTGGCGGCCAAGACCGTCCGCAACCTCTACACGCACCTGAGCGGCATCTTCGAGTTCGCCCGCCGCAAGCGGTGGACCCACGCCAACCCCTGCAAGGAGGTCGAGAAGCCCGCCTCAGACGACGCCAACGAGGAGATCCGATTTCTCGATCAGGCGGAGCTCGACGCGCTGCTTGCGGATAGGGGACCGTGTCGTCATTCGGCGGCCACGCTCGAGCGGGGCGCTCGCGCGCGAGCGCTCCGGGCGCAGGACATGACCTGGAAGCAGGTTGGAGCGGCGTTAGGGGTCTCGGCAGCCACCGCGATATACCTATCCCGCGCCACGCCAGCCGCGGTGCTTGACGACGACCTCGCCCGGCTGGAGCGATTGCTCTATCTCATCGCGGCGATGACTGGGCTCAGGCAGGGCGAACTGCTCGGCCTACGCTGGCGGGACATCGACTGGCCCGCGCAGAAGATCCGCGTCGTCTACCCCCATGTCAGCCGCAAGAACTCCCCGAAGTACGACGAGCTGCTGCTAGCGAATGAGCGGCGCAAGCGGTCCCCGAAGTCGGCGCATTCCTCGCGGGCCGTGCCAATGGCCGACCGGGTCGGCGGCGAGCTCGACCGGCATTACAAGGCGTCCGCGTTCCAAGCAGACGACGACCTCGTCTTCGGACATCCGATCACAGGCGCACCGCTCGACCGCCACGAGGTCAGCAGGCGCTTCAAGGCCGCGCTGAAGCGCGCACGTGTGCGAGAGGTCCGCTTCCATGATCTGAGGCACACCTTCGGAACGCGGATGGCCGCGGCCGGAGTACCGATGAGAACCCTGCAGGAGTGGATGGGCCACGCCGACATCAAGACGACGCTGATCTATGCCCACTACGCCCCGAACCCGAATGAGGTGGCGATGGTCAACGCGGCGTTCGCGGTGGCGGACGACAAAACGGACGACAAACTGAGCAAAAGTGCACGCAACTCACAACAAGAAAACCCTGCAAATCCGGCTGTAGAGAACTGACCGCGACCCCTACTCCCCGGCTGGGGGCCGGGCGGTCGCAGGTTCAAATCCTGTCTCCCCGATTAGGCGAAAGTCCTGCAAACCGTGTCGAGGAAGTTCCTGATTGTGGCTGCGTCGCCCCTGAGGCTCTGCAGCGGATTGGGCGGAGCGTCAACCGCGTAGCCACCGGCCTGAAGACGCGCGATTACCCCCGACCAGCTCGCGTTGTTCGCCCACGCGCCATCGACCAGGACGATCGTCGGCTTCGCCCGCGCACTTGCCCCGGAGGCGGTCCGCGCCTCGGAGCGCGCGCCCTGGACCGTGACCGTCGCCGCGATCACAAGCGTGACGCTTAGTACCGCCCAGCAGAGACAGGGGCGACGATATGTGATGGATCGATGCACGAGCGCCTTCCTTTCGGTCTGGGACCAAACGAACCCAACTCGGCTGGTCGACGGGCTGCTGCACATCGTGGTTCCTTCTCGCGCGGCTGTCTCGAGTCGCTTGACCCGTTCTCCTTACTCGTAACGCTTCCAGCGGTCTGGCGCCGCCGGTCTCGACCCCGTCGTCAACCAGCCATCCGCGATCAGCGCACCGTCGCCAGCGTCCTCGATGGCTCGTGAGCTATGAGCTCTGCGTCCGCCGGAACGGTGGCGAGCAGCTCGCGGGTCTCGGCAACGACATCCGCAGGAGACCCAGTCCAGGCCGACCAGAGACCTATCAGGCCATGCTCGACAAATCGTTGCCGGCCCGGAAAGATCGCGCGACTATGTGATGTCGGATCATCGTCGCGAGGCACACTCCACCAGCACCACGCCGAGTTTGCCGCCGATGTAGACGGCTTCCTGATCTACGCACGGGCCGGGCCGAACACGCGCCAAGCGCCCATGACCGCGGAATGCAACCCCCCGCTCCCACAGTCAAGACAAAGCTGGAAATTAGGCCGATCGACCCTGCGGACAAGGCCGCGCTCGCGTCAGCCGTCGAGCAGAGCAGCGACGAGGCGGTCTACCGCCGGTTCCTGAACCCACACGGGCGGCTCACCGCGGCTGAGCTCCGCTACCTGACTGAGGTCGACCACCACGACCACGAGGCGTTGCTGGCAATCGATCCAGGTAGCGGCAAGAGCGTAGGGGTCGCCCGCTACATCCGGGATCATGAACGACCTCACAGGGCGGAGATCGCGATCGCAGTCCTCGAGCCCTGGCAGGGTCGCCGGGTTGGCAAAGTGCTGCTGGGCCATCTCGCCACTCGGGCCCGGGACGAGGGCATCACCGAGTTCACAGCCCTCATGCTGTCCGATAACACGCGCATGCGACGGCTACTCGCAAGCTTGGGTACGCCACGGCTGCTCAGCTCCGGAGCGGGAGCGATCGAGCTTGTGGTCGACCTTCACCCGGTCCACCCGCCACCTACATGACAGACCAGGCGCTGTTACCCGACCGGCGCCGGTGCGGGAGCCAGTGACCCGCTATGCAGTGTGGCGTCCAACGCGACGCCGACAAGCACCGACGCCGCTTTTGCTCCGACGACCGCCAGGCGTCCCCGTCGGCGCTAACCACCGCCCTCGCACTTCTCCCGACTGGCCTTGGCCACGCTGTCGAGTTGATCGAGGAGCAGCACGGTCGCCGAGGTGGAACCAGCGCGATCGCTCCCGTTCGTTCTCGGGTTAGATAGTTCGCCAAGCGTCCAGGACGCTGTTGACCGTGTCGCGAACCCGTTCGCGCGCTTCACTTCGGTCGATGCCTGACATCAGCAGTTCGTCGTAGGGCGTGTCCTGGTGTCGGACGGACGCGGTGACGGCCAGCTGGAGCGCCTGTTGTTGGAGTGCGCGTCCGGCGGCGGATCGTCCGACGCGTCCGCTGCCGCGGGTCGCGGCGTGGCTGGCGATCGCCTGCGCGCGTTGGTTGGGGCATCCGGGATAGAGGTCGGTGATCGCGGCTGCCATCTCCGTTTGCAGCTTGAGGTCCTCGCTCGCTCGTCGTACGGCATCGCGTTCGCGACGACGGGCGCGCGCCGGCTCGTCGGCGAGGCACTCGGCCTCCGCTTGTTCGAGCGCCGCCTCCTCAACCAGGATGCCTTGGCGCTCGTAGCGCCGACGGGAACGACTGAACCGCACAACCACCGCCGACAGTCCACTGGCGCGCCTCGCGCGCCGGGTCAGCGCGGCGTCGCCAGAGGGGAGAAACACGAGATGATCCAGCTCAGCGCACGCCATGCATAGCGGCCCGAGGTCGTCCATGGTCAACAGTTCACCGGTCCTGCCACACGAGCTGCAAGTCCAGTCTTTGATAGGCGAGATGACGACAAGCTCGCTCCGGGTGCTAGCCACAACGAGAAATTACAGCTGCAACGAAGGCAAGTCGATCGGTCCGATGTGGGCGACATCATTTGACGCCGTGGCTACTACCGCTGGCGAAAAGTCTCAACCAGCGCTCTGGTCCGAGCTCAGCGGCCCGGCCTCGAGCGCTCCCGAGCACTTGCTCCTTGACGCGATCGCCGCCGGCGAGCTCGACGAGCACCTAGTCGCGCTCGCGGACGCCGTCCACGCGCGCCGCGTACTGCTGCACACCGTCCGCTCCGCGAATGCGCTGGCCGAGCTCTGTATCGGCGATCCCGTCCGCATCAACCACAACGTCCGACCCGCCTACCTACACGGCGAACAAGGCGTGATCGTTGACCTCCACGACCACGCCGTCACAGTCCGGCTACCACGTCCCGTCGGGCGCTTCCGCAGCGGCGAGCTCCGCTGCCCACCGCTCGCGCTCGACAAACTCGACCGGCTCACCTGGCAGCCGGCACCCTGAACCCGCTCCAATCGCATCCGATCAAGCCGACCGAGAGTGTCGGTTGGACACTCCCAATTTCAGATCAGTCTGGATCTCTGTCCGGTGGCAGTGGACGCGCTGGTCCTTTCGGTTTAGGGTCGGGCATTACCGTCGATCAGAGGAGGGGTTCGAGTGGCTGGAGAAGCGCTGTTTGTTGGTTGGGGGCAGGTTGTGCGCGGTCGCGAGCAGCGGGCGTTACAGGTGTTTCAAGAGACCATTGCCTTCTACACGAAACTGCAGGAAGACGGACGCATTTCAAGCTTTGACGCAACCCTGCTTGCTCCGCATGGTGGGGACCTCGCCGGCTTTCTTCTTATGCACGGCGAACAATCCTCTCTGGACTCCATCCGCGCGAGCAAGGAGTTCGTACGTCTCCTGGCCCGCGCCGGATCGGTCGTCGACAACGTTGGAGTCGTGTCCGCATACACCGGTGACGCGCTTGGGCAGCAGATGGGCATCTTCGGCGAGCTCTCCCAGGAGCTTCCCCAGGCGACGTAGGCAGAGCGCCGACAGTGCCAGCGGGCAACGACCAGGCCCAAAAGCCGACCGAATCGGGTCGCTTCCGGTTTGATCGACCGATGAAAGTCAAGCCTTGGGTGTCGATTCTTTTTGCGTGCAAGTGGTCATGTGGTGGTCGTGGAGGGGGTTGGATCGTTTGCTGTGAGCTCGGTTCTTTTCTGGCGACGGGTCGACCAGCGGGTTTCGGCCGGAATTTCGGAAGCCAGCGCCGTCGCCGGTCTTGCCAGCGTGCTTCTGGAGGCGTAGTTGGTTGGTTGGGCGCGGGTGGCTGACGTAGCGAAGCGCAGACGTCAGGAGCTTTGAGTCTGCCCTCGTGTACTCGGCGGCCCTTTGGCGAACCCGCCAGAATGGCTGGATGACCACAGCGGACAACGAGGGCGAGCCCATCACCGAGGCGGGGCTCGTGGCTCTCAGAGCGGAGATCAGCGAACTCGAGACGGTCGGGCGCCGTGAGATCGCGGCGCGGATCCTCACCGCGCGCGGCCATGGCGACCTGAAAGAGAACGCCGAGTATCACGCGGCCAAGGAGGACCAGGCCCACCTCGAGACCCGGATCCTCCGCTTGCGGCAGCGGTGGCGCAACGCCGTCGTCGTCGACGTTGAAGAAGGTCCCGGGGTGGTGTTCTCGTTCGGGCGCTCGGCCGAGGTACTCGACGAGGAGACCGGCGAAGTGCACGTTTGGTCAATCGTCGGGGGTGCGGAGGCCGACCGGGAGCAGGGCAAGCTCTCCGCCGAAGCCCCAGTCGGGAAGGCGCTGCTGGGCCACCCGGCCGGTGCCACCGTCGAGGTGCCAACGCCTCGCGGGAGCCGGCGGCTCACGATCAAGCGCGTCCTCTAGACGCTCGTTCCAGGCGCTGCGCCCTGTCGGCCGATCCCGGCCGCATGGCCCCACGTATATGCCAGGTGGCAGATGTAGTGCGCGCCGATCGAGCGTACGGTCGCACCGTGGCACCAATCGACAAGCGGATCCGGGCGTGACAGCATTGGCGCCCAGCCGTGGCCTGGCGCTGGCCCGGCCGATGAGATGGGGTGCCGGATTGCAGCTGACCGACTGGCTGACGAACACCGCGGTGTCCGCGGCTCGCCTCTATTGGGAGAACAAGCGGGATTTCTTCGACGCCAAGCCGATCACGATCCCGTTTGCGATCAGCGTGTTCCCAGATGAGCTCTATCAGGCTCCTCGGAGCTGGGCGGAGCGGGCGTATCCCGACAATCTCATCCATTACAACCGGCTCGACCGAGGCGGCCATTTCGCCGCCTGGGAGCAGCCGCAGCTGTTCACAGAAGAGATGCGCGCGGCGTTCAAATCACTGCGGAAGTAACACGCTCGGCCTCACCCCGCGCGCCCATCTCGCAGGAGCGCCAGACTGGCCGCCGCCCGCTTCATCGCGTGCGGCCGGTCTGGGCCGGCGGACGCCTGCCAAATGACGTCATATAGAGCATGCGCCTCGAGGAACGGCCCGAGGTCGGCCGCCGGATCGCCGTAGGCGGCGAGCAGTTCCTCGACAAACGCCTCGCCCTGTCCGCGAGCCCTGACGCTCGAAACGAGTCCGGCGAGGTCCCACGCGACGGGACCGACGCACACGTCCTCGAGGTCATTCCAGACGAGGCCGGCGTCGGTGTGCAGGAGATTCGAAATCGCGACGTCCCCGTGAAGAGCCTGAGCGGGCAGTGAGCTCTCGAACACGGCTGGGGTCAGCGCGTCGAGCTTGAAGTCCAGCCATTCGATGTCGTCCTGCGTCAACGAGCCCGATGGACGCAGCTCGGCCAGCAGGCGCCCGAGCCAGTCTCGTATCTCGCTCACCGGCGCGAGGTCACCCTGGAAGGCGGCCAGCGCCGCGTGCAGGTCCCGCAGCGAACGGCCGAGTTCTTCTGCCTCCGGCATCGGGGCCTGCGGGTCGTGCGGGATGAACTTCCACATCGTCATCCACAGCCCGTCTCGTTCGTGCGGGCCGGGCGGGAGGAGGTCGCTGGGCGCGACAACCTCGTCGGTCCGCTGCGCGAGGAACCCGGCGACGGCCACCTCGCGCGCCAGCCATCGCTCCGTGTCCTCGTGCAGCATCGACGTCCCGGTCATCACCCTTGCCACGACCGGGGACGGCCGCAGATGCACGAGTACGTTGCTGCCCCCGGTAAGTGGCACCGCCTCGTCGCAGGCCACGTCGTGTTGGCGGGCAACCGCCTGGGCGGCCGCGATCGCCCTGGCCTCGCACTCCGTGTCGGCTGTCACGCCACCGGACGGTAGCTAGGCAAGGGCGGGTAGTACTCCGGCCATGGACCTGTCCGACGACCAACGGCACGATCTCGACGTCGCTGCTCAACGAGGCCACGCTGCTCGGCGCCGAGGTCGACGCGGAGCGGCGCGCGGCGGCGCTGACGTTCTCGGTGCTCTCGCTTCCGCCCGACGACGGGCCGCCGCCGCACGACGCCCGCGTGCAGTTCGTCCTGGGCCCCGTTGGGCGGCTCGCCGCGTCGCTGCGAAACGGACGGTGGGACGACGCCCACGCAGCGGTCGAGGAGTTCGGGCTCGATCGGCTGCTTGAGGTCGTGATGAGCTTCAAGGGCCTGCCGGTCTACGGCTGGGAGTTCGTGGACCGGCCCGAGGCCGACAAGTTCGCGACCTGGAACGACCGCCTGAGCCTCGACTGGCGTTCAGGACCCGACGGGATGTCCCACACGCTTGACGTGTTCCAGGAGGGCTACGACCGCCACCTGGACCTGCGCATCTGGTTCGACGAACTGCGTGTGTTCACACCCGAGCATGAGGAGATCGCGCTCGACGACTTCGCGACCGCCGGGGTGCGCTGGTGGGACGGGCTCTACGCCAACGACCCGCGAACAGCGGGACACGGAATTGCGCCACTCGCCGGGAACGGCCGAACTGGGGGCCAGTAGGCGCGTGCTGCCGGTCCTCGGGTTGTGTCGAAGGGGGCGGAGCACCTGCGCCGATCTTCGTGTCGGCCAGCGCTCGCTGCAGCTCGTGATGGAGGTGCATGGATTCCTCCAGGGATTAGCTGTTTATAAAGTAACTTGGTTTGAAGCTACTAAGAGGAAAGCTGTGTGTCAAGCTACTTTGCGGGAAGCTAACATTCGACCATGAGCCGGCAAGGGAAGCCCGCCGTGCAGGCCGAACCAGCGTCCGTGACATCCGACGCGCGATCCGCCGGCGAGGCGGCCGATTCGATCGTCGAACACGTCCACTGGGCGGTGTCCACGTGGCCCCAGATCGACCCGGAGGTCGAAGGGATCGTCTCGCGCGTGGACAAGATCGACCGCTACCTGAAGAACGCCTTCCGCGCGAGCCTCGGCCAGGCCGGCCTCACCAAGGAGGAATGGAAGGTGATCCTGGCGCTGTCCCGCGGCGTTCGCTCCCATGGGTGGCTGTGCCGTGACCTGGATGTGTCAACCGGCGCGATGACCAACCGGCTCGACAAGCTCGAGGATCGCGGCCTGATCAAGCGCACTCCGGATCCGGACGATCGCCGCGGTGTGCTGCTCGAGCTCACCGACGGAGGACGAGAGCGCCTCGAGGAATACATCGATGCAGGCGCCAGCAGGGAGATAGAGCTGCTCTCGGGCCTCAGCCTTGCCGAGAAGCGCGAGCTCAACGCGCTGCTGTCCAAGCTGCTGCTGTCGCTGCAGCAGCGGGAACCAGACCCGCGCTGCTAGTCGGCGCCCTCGGCGAAGCCCGGGCGCTCGGCGAACTCGCCCAGCCGAAGCTTGGTCACGTGCTTCCTACACGACGCCAGTCGGGACCGTGATCGTGATGTTGCGCCGCTTGGCGGCCGAGGTCTTGCCGACGCGATCGGCCCAGTCCGTGGGCGATCGCATCCACTCCGGCAGACCGGCCGGCACGTCGAGCTCCGGTATCTCGATGCGTTCGCCGGGCTTGAAGCTGCTTCCGTAAGGGACGAGCGGTCCCGGCGTATCGGGGTTGCTGATCTGCGGATGCAGCGCCTCGAGCGCCTGGTTCCAGTTGGCGAGCATCGCCTTGATCAGCTGCTTGAGCGTCGCCGAGTTACCGCCCGATGCGCTCTCGGGTTGCGTTGGGTGGGTGACGTGCTCAAACGGCGGCGAATGCTGCTTACCGTTGGACGTCTTGCGCCACGTATCCCACGAATCGCTGGCGAGCTGACCGAGCGCCAGCACCGCCTCGATCTGGTTGCCGGCGAAGATCGCGTCCAGCCACTGATTGCGGTAGCCGACGATCCCGGAATCGCCCGCGTGCGTGGCTCCCGTGCTCCCGAACATCGAGTACAGAAACGTGTTGATCATCAGGTAGCTGTGGTCAAAGCCGAGCTTCGCCATCAATCCCTGCGTGCGATGGCCGGCCTCGCCCACAAGGATGCGGCGGACGACCGACTCGGACTCCGCCGGGTCCTGCCCGATCACCAGCAGCCGGGCAGAGCCGTCGAGCCGGCCGCGGTGAAACAACGGACCCCACTCGACGCGAAACGAGCCGGACGGATAGACGTCCGAGCCCGGGTAATTCTGGACCAGCGACGCGAAGGGCTCGTTCACGGGCCCCGGGTCGAAATCATGCGCCATCGCACACCCCCGTGGTAGTCGTGTCGCGACCATAGCTCTGGCTTGCGTCGAGGCACAACCGTCCGGTGGAGCTCACGTCAGCTTTGCTGACAGATAGGGGCTTGACGGGCGAACGGTGCAGCCTGGTACGGTCGCCCGCGGTGGAACAGGGATTTCGCGCACAGACGGAGAAGTCGCGTTACGACAAGCTCGCCCAGGCGTTTGCGCGGACGCGTCTGGGCGGCTGGCTGTTCATCCGGGTGTTCCCCGCAATTGACCGGCGCCTGATCCCGCTCACCAAGGGGCGGCTGATGGTGGCCGTGGGCCAGCCGATCCTGCTTCTGCACACGCGCGGCGCGAAATCGGGCGAGCCGCGTACCACGCCGCTGCTGTACACCCCGCACGACGGCGGCTACGTGATCGTCGCCTCAAAGGCCGGTGCGACTCACCATCCAGCCTGGTACCACAACCTGCTTGCGCACCCCGACGACGTCAAGATCGACGTGCGCGGCAAGCGGATCGCCGTCCGTGTGCACGAGGCCGAGGCCGCCGAGCGCGAGCAGTTGTGGCGGCTGGTCAACGACAACTACGACGGTTACGAGGTCTACCAGCACCGTGCGAGCGGCCGGACGATCCCGGTGATCGTGCTCGAACCGGTCGGCTAACGCTTCACGGCCGCAGGTGGGTCACGGAAACTCCGTGCTCGGCGGCGAGCCGGGCGGCGACGAGCGATCGATGGCAGGCCTCGGGATCGCGCTCGACGCAGAACAGGGCGCCTGCGCCATCCGGTGGCAACTCGCGCGACAGGTCCTCGACTCCGACCGGATCGAGGATCTCCTGGGTGTAGCGGCGGGTGTACTCGGGCGCCAGTTCGACGCGGGATCGCTTGCCGACGCCCTGCCGCGCGTCCTCGGCGTACTGGAGATGGCGTAGCTCGGTCGTCGGCGCCAGCTCGGGATGGTGCTGGTACTCGATTCCGGCTTCGGCCAGCGCTCGCTGGAGCCGCTGCGAGTTCGCCCACGAATATTCGCGCCCGCGAACGCCGCGCCGTTGGCGGACGTCGAACAGCACTCGGACTTCGGCGGCCTCGAGCGCCTCGAGAAACGACGGCAGATCCCAGCCGTAGACCCCGATCGTTACGACACGCGCCACGGCCAAAGCGTCAGTCGCGGACGATTCGTCCCTCGCCCGACAGCGAGAATCCGGGCAGCCCGAACTCGGACTCCAGCAAGCCCGGGACGGACTCGAGCTCGACGGGGGACGTCGAGCTTCCGCTGGGAGTCTGCGTCACGAACGCCAACTCGGTCCAGTTGCTCAACGACAGCCGCGTCCCATCGGGGCGATGGCTCGTCACGATCAGCCCGGTGACGAACGGTGACCGCGGATGGGTCGACGTGAACCAGTTGCTGGTCTCGACATCGATCTGCGGAACGGGCTTGGGGATGAATCCGTAGAGGTCGATCCAGCCCGCGCCCTCGGCCGTCTGCAGCACGAGCTCTTCTCCGTCGGGCACCACGCGAAACCGCCAGCCGGACTGCTCGTGTACATCGCCCGCGCCGAACGGGATCGGCTCGAGCAGCGTGCCCGATCCGAAGCCGACGTCCGCGTGCCACTCGCCTTGGTCGTCCCGAACTCTGAGCACGAGGTGGGTTCGTGGCCTGATCGCGCCGGGCGGGGCGCCGACGCGAACCCGCGCCAGCATCAGGTCGACCTCGGCGCCGAGCGCTTGCGCCGCGGACTTGAACAGGAGGTTGTGCTCAAAGCAATAGCCGCCGCGGCGCTGATCGATGAGCTTGCGGCGCAGGGCGTCAGGCGCGAGCGAGACCGGGACGCCGCGGTGCGGGTCGAGGTTCTCGAACGGGATCGCCACGATGTGCGCCCGGTGCAGCTCCGGCAGGCTGGGTCGCCCGCTGACACCGATCCGCTTCGCATACGCGTCGAAATCGAATGTGGCTGGGTCTGCGATATGGCGGGAGTGTGTCAGCCGAAGCCCGCGTGCAGGAACCCTCGGCCGGTCAGCATGCCGACGGTTCCGTCCTGGAAGAACACGTCAACGGTGACCGGAGGTTGCACCTCCGGGGTGCCGAACCAGCGGGTGGCGTGCGGGGAGATGTGGACGTCAAGCGGTCCGTGCCGGCTGCCGCTCGATCAGGAGTTCCGTGTGCGCGACCGTCGGCACACACGGCGGCCGCGACGCTCAGGAGTGCCACGAGCCAGGACAGACGCACGCAGCGATGTACGTGCGGGCGCAGCGCTGAGGTCCACCCGCGCGGCACGCCGATGCGAGGGACCTCTTGCGCCATGGGATACGTAACAGCGACGATGTCTCCCGCCGATGCACCGAGGCTCAGGTGCCCCCCTGCCGTTGCCCAGCGCCGCTGACAGCCTGGTGGCCAGCGGCCCGCTGCCTCGAACGCGCAGGCCCCGGGCGCGCAGCGAGCGCGCGCTGATCCGTGGCGCGCTCGCCGGCTCGGAACCCGATCTCGAGATGCTGTTCCGCGCGCATTGGCCGCGGGCCTACCGGGCGGCGTTCTTGATCGTGCACGACCACGCCGCCGCGGAGGACATCGCCCAGGAGGCGTTTGTGCAGGCGATCAGGCGGCTGGACCGGTTTGACCGCCGGCGCCGGTTCGCGCCGTGGCTGGGCGCGATCGTCGCCAACCGCGCGATCGACTGGCTGAGGGCTCGGACCGCGCGGCGCGAGAGTGGCCAGGGGCCACCGGAGTCCGCGGTGGCGGCGGACCCGCCGGCCGGAGCCTATTCCGAAGAGGTGTTGATGGCACTGGCCGAGCTCTCTCCCGAGCATCGCGCGGTCGTGGTGATGCGTTACGTGCTCGAGTACACGCCCGGCGAGATCGCCCAAGCACTGGACCTGCCGCGTGGCACCGTCAACTCGCGGCTGCGACGCGGCCTGGACGTGCTCGAGTCCCGGCTCGAGAAGGCGCAGCTCGCATGAACGCGCAACGAGCACTCAGCAGCTTCCGCGCGCCGGAGGAGGCCGCAACTCAGGACCGGACGTGGACGGTGGTCCGCGACGCTTACCAGCTGCGAGAGCCCGTCCCCCGGCGTCGCTCTCACCGGCGGCTGCTGCTCGCGCCGGCGATCGCGATTGTGCTCGCCGTGGTGACGTTGTCGCCGGCGGGCGCCACCGTGGGGCGGTGGATCAGTCACGCGCTCGGGGTTCCGCACGCGGCGCCGGCGTTGTTCCGGCTGCCCGCATCGGGAAGCGTGCTCGTTTCGGGCGCCGGCGGGACGTGGACCGTCGCGGCCGACGGGTCGAGTCGGCGGCTCGGCCCCTGGCGTCAGGCGAGCTGGTCTCCTCACGGGCTGTTCGTTGCGGTTACACGGAAAGACGAACTCGCGGCGGTGGACCCGCACGGCACGCTTCACTGGGCGCTCGCCCGACCGGCTGTGAGCGACCCCCGCTGGTATGTCCCGACGGGCTATCGGGTCGCGTACCTGTCGGCCCACACTTTGCGAGTGGTCGCGGGAGACGGAACCGGAGACCGCGCGCTCGCCACCGGCATCGCATCGGTCGCGCCGGCCTGGCAGCCGGGCAGCAGCTACCGGCTGGCCTACGTCACCCGCGCGGGCACGCTGGTGGTCCGCAATGCCGACAGCAAGCGGATCATCTGGACCGCCCCGCTGTCAGGCCCGGCTCGCGAGCTCTCCTGGTCGTCCGACGGTCGCGAGCTTCTCGTCGTCACCGCGACTCGTGCCAGCCTCTACGACGCCGGCGGGCACACGGTCGCGACGATCCCCGCACCACCCGGCGCGCCGATCCGTACGGGCTCGCTGGCCCCTGACGGCAAAACGCTCGCGCTGATCCGCGGGACCGCCGACCAGGACGCGGTCGTCCTGAACGTCGGATCACCGAGCTCCCAGCCGCGCCGGGTGCTGTCGGGTGCCGGTCTGCGCCAGCTCGCGTGGTCGCCCGACGGCCGTTGGCTGCTCGTTAGCTGGCCCGCCGCCGATCAGTGGGTGTTCGTCCGGGTCGCCGGCATGCCGAGGATCGCCGCCGTCTCGCGCATTGCGCGCCAGTTCTCCGCGCGCTCGGCGCAGGATGCGTTCCCGCGCATTGAGGGGTGGTGTTGCACTACGGGCGGGAACGCAAGCTGAAGCGCCGGCGTCGGCCGAAACGTCGCGCACCCGCAATACCCTCCTCGCCAGCTCGATCGAAAAAGTCCTGATCACGACAGGCGCTTCGGTTACCGTTTGCCCAGGTGGCCATGGGCCACGCACGAAGCGGACCCCCGTCGGTCGGTGGAGGGAGTCAAGAGGTGGGAACCGTGCACCAACGAGGCGAGCCCGGCGAGCTGAAGCATGGCGTTCTGGGTCTCGGCGACGCTTTCGCGCAGTCATTTGCGCTGCTGTCGCTCGCACTTGCGAGCTCGCTGGCGACCAGCCTCGTCGCGGCCGACGCCGGCGTTGCCGCGCCGTGGGCATACATCGTGGCCGGCGCCGGGAGCCTGTGCCTGGCATCGGTGATCATCCGCTTCACGCGCAGGATGGCCAGCGCCGGCGGCGTCTACACCTATTCGGCGCGCGGCCTGGGCTCGGGCGGCGGCTTCATCGCGGGCTGGCTTTACGCGGGCGGCTTCGCGGCCGGCATCTCGTTCGTGATGATCATCTCCGGGTTCTTCATGAACCAGGTGATGGCCGATCACGTTGGCATCCACCTCGGCGGCGACGGATGGTTCTGGTGGTTCTTGATCCTGATGGCAGCGCTGACAGGGATCGCGTTGCTCGACGTGCGGATCTCGACGCGCACACAGCTCGTGATCGGCGTCGGGAGCGTGCTGGCGATCGTGCTGCTGCTGATCATCGTGCTGGCCAAGGGCGGCGATGACGGCGTCACGTTCAAGCCGTTTGATCCGAACCAGATCCCGAGCTCGCACGCGCTGTTCCTCGGGGTGGTGCTCGCCTTCACCGGCTACATCGGGTTCGAGGCGGCGGCGTCGCTGGGCGAGGAGGCCGCCGATCCCCTGCACGTGATTCCCCGCGCGATCCTGATGGCGATCGGCGTCGGGGTCGTCTACTACGTGTTCCTTTCGTGGGTGATGGCCGTCGGCTTCGGCGTCGCGCACATCGACAAGTGGGCGACCGATCCGGCGGCGCTGGACACGCTGGCCGGCCGATATGCCGGCACGTGGCTGGCCGTGATCGTCGACCTGGCCGTGTCGGTGGGCGCGTTCGTCGCTGCGCTGGCCGGCGTGAACCTGACGGCCCGGACGGTGTTTGCGATGGCGCGCGAAGGCGGGATGCCGCGCAGGTTCGCCTGGACGCACCCCGATTCGGCACGCCGTGGGCGGCGATTGCGGCGTCGCTGGCGCTGACGCTGGCGCTCGTCGTTGTGCTCGCCCGGATCGTCTGGAACGACCCCTTCAAGTACTTCGGGTTCATGGCCACCACCGCCACCTTCCCGATCCTCGGCGCGTACGTCCTGATCGCGGCCGCGGGGCTCCTGTACTTCTGGCGCAGCCGCAGCGAGGACACCGCGTTCCACGTCGTGTTCGACGGGTTGCTGCCACTGGGTGCGATCGCGATCTGCGGCTACACCATCTATGAGTCCTTCAAGTCGCCGGGCCCCCCGCCCAACACGGCGTCGCCGTGGATCGCACTCGCCTGGCTGGTGGTGGGCCTCCTGGTGCTCGCGTGGCTGATGACAAGCCACCCCGACCGGGTGCGGAGGTTCGGGTCGATCCTCGGCGCGAGCGAGGGGGGCGGCAGTTGGCAGAGTGGCGGTCGCCGGCGCAGGCGCGGCGAGCGATCCGTAACCGCCAAGCCTGCATGGACCGGCAGCTGATCACCGACGCGCCGCCAGCCAAGCCGACGCTGCTCGAGCGCGGCGACAGAGCTGGCCCGGGTAGACGCCGTGCTCGAGCGAGGCTGCCTGGGCAGCGGCGGGCTGATGGTGATCGAGGGCCCCGCCGGGATCGGAAAGACCGCGATGCTGGGCGCAGCGTGTGTCGTTGCACAGGCAAAGGGGATGCGGCTCCTGCGCGCGCGGGGCGCGCAGCTCGAGCGCGAGTTCGCGTTCGGGGTCGTCCGTCAGCTGCTTGAGCCGTCGCTGGCCGAAGCGGACGATGCTCAGCGCGCCGAATATCTCGAAGGCGCGGCGGGCGTCGCCGCGGAGCTGCTCGAGCTCCCCGGCGCCGGTCGCAACGGGACCGGGATCGCAACGGGTCCGGACCCGCCGTTCGCAGTCCTCCACGGTCTCTACTGGTTGTGCGCCAACGTCAGCTCCTTCTGGACCGTGTGCATTGCCCTCGACGATCCACAGTGGGGGGATTCGCCCTCTTTGCGGTTCCCTTCGTCCTGCTCGCCAGGCTGGAAGGGCTGTCGATCGCCGTGATCGCGGCCACGCGGCCACGCGAGGCAGGCGCGGACGCCGGGCTGCTGGCGGCGCTCGCTACCGATCCCTCCGCCGAGGTGCTCCATCTGGCCCCGTTGACGCGGACCGCGGTCGCGCAGTTCGTCGCCGACGGGTTGGGCGCATCGCCCGATCCCGGGTTCGTGGATGCGTGCCGGCAGGCCACCGGGGGGTCCCCGTTCCTGATGCGCGAGCTGGTGGGTGCGCTTCGGGCAGACGGAGTCGCGCCAAGCCAAGCGTATGCCGCGCACGTCGAGCGGATCGGCGCGC
>CAWHRT010000027.1:0-273421 GCA_963831845.1 uncultured Solirubrobacterales bacterium
AGCACGCTTACGTCGCGTCCGGGAAGCGGTTCCCGCGTCGCGCCACGACGAGCGATCCGTCCGACCGTGACGTCAGCCCCTCGCCGCACGAGCCGCCCGGCTCCGGACCTCGAGACCGTGGGCCAGATCCTTCCCAGGAGACCAACCCCGGGCGCAAGAAGCCGTTTGACATCCGCTCGGTGATGCGCGCCGTGGCCGACGCCGACCACGAGCCGCTCGAGCGCTGGAAGGGGATGCGCGAGGCCGAGGTCGCGGTCGCCTGGGACGCGCACCTCGGCGGCTGGCCGCGGTGGCGATGCTGGGGATCGAGTCCCGCCCGGTCCCGCGTCACGGGCCAGTGCCCGCCGACGGTCCCGAGCAGTGGACGTCGGGCACGCTGTTCCCGCTGGCGTCGAAGAAGATCGCCCGCGCGATCAACGCCGCCTCGGGCAGCCGGCCGGTGGTGGTCCTGGCCAACCTCGCCGGCTTCGACGGCTCGCCGGAGTCGATGCGGCGCCTGCAGCTCGAATACGGCGCTGAGATCGGCCGCGCGATCGTCAACTTCGACGGTCCGATCGCGTTCTGCGTGATCTCGAGGTTCCACGGCGGCGCGTTCGTGGTGTTCGTCGCGCGCGCTCAATGAGGACCTCGAGTCCAGCGCGATCGAGGGCTCGTACGCGTCGGTAATCGGCGGCGCGCCCGCCGCCGCGGTCGTGTTCACCCGCGAGGTCAACCACCGCGCCGGCGCCGACCCGAGGATCGAGCAGCTCGACGAGCGGATCGAACGCGCCGCCGGCTCGGAGCGCCCGCATCTGCGCGCGGAGCGCGACGCACTGTGGGCGGAGGTGCGCTCGGAGAAGCTCGGCGAGTTCGCCGCCGAGTTCGACTCGATCCACAGCATCGAACGTGCCGTAGAGGTCGGCTCGGTCGAGCGGATCGTCGAACCGACGCGGCTGCGCCCGTACCTGATCGACGCCGTCGAGCGCGGGATGCAGCGGACGCTGGCGCGGCTGGCCGGGTCAGCGGCCAACGGCGGCGGCGCCAACGGCGGCGGTGCCAACCGCGACGGGGGTCAGCCCGCCTGGGCGAGCGCGCGCAGCTCGGCGTCGAGCAGCTCGGGGAGCCGGGTGACCTCCGGCAGCGCGACCGGATCGGCGTAGCAGCCGATGAACAGCTCGCGGCGGTAGCGGATCATCCCGATCGCCAGCGCGTGGCGCTCGGTGAGCGGCACCACGGAGTAGACCTCGGCCAGTTTGGCCCCGAGCACGTGAACGTCGCCGCGTGGTCCCGGAGCCTGAGAGATCGTCAGGTTGAACGCTCGCGGGGAGGACAGCGCTTTGACCATCGGCGCCCGCAGCGGCGCCGGCACCAGCCCGGCGGCGACGTACAGGGTCTCGGTGCCGTCGGGGCGGCGCGCTCGACTTGAGGGCCTGGGTCTCGGCGCGGACCGCGGCCAGCCGCTGCGCGGGAGTGTCCAGGTCGACCGGCAGCTGGATGTAGACCATCGAGATCCGGTTGCCCGGGCCGTCCTCGTGCGGAGCCCGCATGCTCACCGGGACCATCGCCTTGAGCGGCGCATCGGGCGGCTGTCCGCGGTCGATCGCCAGCGTCCGGACCGCGCCGGCGACGGCGGTCAGGCCCGAGATCGTTGAGCGTGCCGCCCCCGGCCGCGCGAGCGTCGCGCAGCAGCGAGCGCCGCGCGCGGTAGCCGACCAGCGTGCGGCGCGTCGACAGCGGTGTGTCCAGCGGCGAGTCGGGTGCGCGGGGGAGCAAATCGGTGCGCGCCGTGTCCAGGAAGCTGCGAGCGTCACGGACCAGGCTGCCGGCGGCGCCGAGCGGGCGGACCGCGGCGCCGACCAGCGATCGGGTCGCGCCGAGGCCGGCCCGGGCGACGTGCGCGGCCTCATCGGCCGCCCATTGCAACCGGGCTGAGCCGGCCGGTAGTCGACGGCGCCGTCCGGGCACGAGCTCCGGACGGCGCCGCCTCGTCGTCGCCCTGTTCGGGCTCGTCGACGATCAGCTGTACGACCTGCAGCGCGGCGACCCCGTCGACCAGCGAGTGGTGGACCTTGCCGACGAGCGCCACCCGTCCGTCCTGGAGGCGCGGCACCAGGCAGATCTCCCAGGGTGCGCGGGAAAGGTCCAGCGGCTCGGACAGGATCGCGTCCCGAAGCTGCTCGAAGCGGTCGTAGCTCACCGCCTCGGCCGGCCGCGAGAGCGCGCGCACGTGCGCTTCGAGGTCGAACGCTTCGTCGCGTACCCAGCGCGGTTCCGACAGGCCCAGCGGGGCGCGCTGCAGGCGCCAGCGGCACCAGTCGAGCCGATCCAGCCGGCTGGCCACCCGCCGGCGCAGCGCCGGCAGCGTGGGCCGTCCGCGACCCTCGGCGGGGTCGAGCAGCGCGCTCCAGCCGACGTGCATGTGCGCTTCCGATGACTCCATCCGCAGGAACGAGGCGTCGAGCGCGGACAGGCGCCGCGAACCGGTCTCGATCAGGCGCGAGGGGGAAAGCATGTGGGTTGAGCCTTCCCGGAAAACCAGCAACGGCAATCACGCCGGCGGTCCGTGATGAAAAAGTGGTCATATGCGCCACAAATTCATCACGGAGTCCGGTGCGGCCCTCGACCCAGGTCTAACGCTTGCGATCCCCGGGGTCGTGGAAGTGGCCGTCGCAGACCGCCCACACACCCAAACGGTGAGCCTTGGCATAGGCGGCATCGCGTCGGAGGACCGGCAGCAGTGGGGTCCGGTTGCCTCCGACGACGAGCACGTCTGCCCAGCCGGAGCGGACCATCCGCTCCTGCCAGGTCGTGGCCTGGGCGTCGCCCAGGCGGACGATCGCCAGCAACCGCCCGTAGGCGTCGGTGCGGTCGTCACCGGCGAACTCGAGGGTGACCGTGCGGCCCGGGCCGGTGAGCGATTGCGCGAACCGTTTGGCGGCGGCGCCGCATTTGTCGGGACGCCCGTAGCGGCTCGATGAGCTCTCGGGCGCGTCGATCTGGACGGTGCGCACCCGCTCGAAGCGGCCATTGACTCGGGCGTCGAGGGTGTCGCCGTCGACCACGTGATCGACGACCGCGAGCTCTGATCCGCTCGCCGGGCGATCGGCGGCGCTGGTCTTCGTCGCCCGAGAGCAGCCGACGACCGGGACCGCGACCAGGCTGCCTGCCGCCAGAGCAAGCACCAGACGCCGGATTGCCGTCGGCCGCGCAGACATCATCGCGGGCGAATCGTCGCCGACGTTGCTCGCCCCCGCAACGCGAGGCGTTGCGAGACAATCGAGCCCGCACCGTCCCCGGCACGAGGAGAGACATGTCCAGCACCGCCGTTTCGCCGATCGCGGCCGAGGTCGATCAGTGGCTCTCGAAGTTCGACAGGGCGCTGACCGAGGGCGACACCGCGGCCGCGGCCGAGCTGTTCGGCCAGCCGAGCTACTGGCGCGACCTCGTCGCGTTCACGTGGAACATCACGACCGTCGAAGGTCCCGAGGGCGTCAAGGCGATGCTCGACGCGACGCTGGCGACGACGCAGCCGCGCGACTGGCGCGTGACCGAGGAGCCCACCGGTGCCGACGGCGTGATCGAGGCGTGGCTCGAGTTCGAAACCGAGACCGGGCGCGGCCAGGGCGTGCTGCGGCTGATCGGCGGCAAGGCGTGGACGTTGCTGACGACGCTCGACGAGCTCAAGGGATACGAGCAGAGCGCGGGCTTCACCCGCCCCAAGGGCGTCGACCACGGCGCCGACCCCGAGCGGCGGTCGTGGCTGGAGGAGCGCACCCGCGAGGCCGAGGAGCTCGGCTATCGAGACCCAGCCTTACGTGGTGATCATCGGCGGCGGCCAGGGCGGGATCGCGCTGGGGGCCCGGCTGCGCCAACTCGGCGTGCCGACGATCATCGTCGAGCGAAACGAACGGCCGGGCGATTCCTGGCGCAAGCGCTACAAGTCGCTGTGCCTGCACGACCCGGTCTGGTACGACCACCTCCCGTACATCAAGTTCCCGGCCAACTGGCCGGTGTTTTCGCCCAAGGACAAGATCGGCGACTGGCTGGAGATGTACACGCGGGTGATGGAGCTCAACTACTGGGGCTCCACCACCGCCAAGCGGGCCCGCTACGACGAGGACGCCGGCGAGTGGACCGTGACCGTCGAGCGCGACGGTGCCGAGGTGACGCTGCGGCCCAAGCAACTGGTGATGGCCACCGGCATGTCGGCGCGCCCGCGGATGCCCGAGTTCCCCGGGATGGACGAGTTCAAAGGCGATCAGCACCACTCCTCCCAGCACCCCGGACCCGACCGCTACCGCGGCAAGCGCGCGGTCGTGATCGGATCCAACAACTCCGCCCACGACATCTGCGCGGCGCTGTGGGAGCACGACGCCGACGTGACGATGGTGCAGCGGTCACCGACGCACGTGGTCAGGTCCGACAGCCTGATGGCGTTCGCGCTGGCCCCGCTGTACTCGGAGCAGGCGGTGCGGGACGGGATGTCGACCGAGAAGGCCGACCTGACGTTCGCGTCGCTGCCATACGCGATCCTCGCCGACCTGCAGATCCCGGTCTACCAGCAGATCCGCGAGCACGACGCCGACTTCTACGAGCGGCTCGAAAAGGCCGGCTTCCAGCACGACTGGGGCGAGGACGACTCCGGGCTGTTCATGAAGTACCTACGCCGCGGGTCGGGCTACTACATCGACGTCGGGGCGTCCGAGCTCGTCGCCGGTGGCCAGATCAAGCTCCAGCCGGGCCAGGTCGACCACCTCACGGCGGACGCCGTGACGATGGAGGACGGGACCGAGTTGCCGGCCGACGTGGTCGTCTACGCGACCGGGTACGAGTCGGCGAACGGGTTCGTCGCCGACCTCGTCTCACGTGAGATGGCCGACAGGGTCGGCAAGGTGTGGGGCCTGGGCTCTGGCACCGCCAAGGACCCCGGCCCGTGGGAGGGCGAGGAGCGCAACATGTGGAAGCCGACCCAGCAGGAGGCGCTCTGGTTCCACGGCGGAAACCTGCACCAATCGCGCCACTACTCGCTGTACCTGGCGCTGCAGTTGAAGGCGCGGATGGAGGGGATCGAGACGCCGGTGTACGGGTTGCAGGAGGTCCACCACACGGCCTGACCCGCCTCGCGGCGCCAGATCTCGGGGCGCGCCGGCCGCCTCAGGCGCCGGTCTCGACGACGACCCGGACGGTCCCGGGCGGGCGCATCTCGGCGAGCTCGAGCGCCTGCTCGAAGTCGTCGAGCGCCAGCCGGTGAGACACCCAGCCGCTCGCGTCCAGCCGGCCGTCGAGGGCCAGCCCGATCACGGTCTCGAGGTCCTCGAGCTTGGACACGTAAGCGCCGACGACCTGCAGTTCGCGCCCCATGAACGCGCTCGAGGGGCCGAGCGTGAGCTCGGCGTCGACGACCGACCCGAGCACCAGGCGGCGCCCGCGCCGCAGCAGTCCGACGCCCTCGGCGGGGGCGCCCGGCTGCCCGCTGAAGTCGATCACGGCGTCGAAGCGTCCCATCCGCTGGCGCAGCGCGCGGGCGGCGCCGACCAGCCCGCGGTGGACCGCGACGCCGAGCGCCTGGAGGCGTTGCGAGCTCGAGTCGCTGCGCACGACCGCGGCCAGCTGCACGTCGGGGTCGAGTGCCCGCGCCACAGCCAGCGTGGCGGTGCCCAGGCCGCCGGCACCGAGCACGCACAGCGAGCCGCCGCGCGGGACCTCGGCGAGCTTGACCGCGTTGTGGGCGGTGGCCGCCGCGTCGGCCAGCAGCGCGGCCTCGGCGGGCTCCATCCCGTTGGCCGGGAGCATCCGCGAGGCGGGCCACACCACGAACTCGGCAAAGCCGCCTGGATCGTGCATGCCCAGGGCTCGCAGCGACTGGCAGTGCTGGTCCTCGCCGCGCTTGCAGGCGGGGCACTGCCCGCACGGCGCGAGCGGGTGCAGCACCGCGAGATCGCCCTGGGTCACGCGCGCGTCGTCGCCGTTGACCTGCTCGACGATCCCGGCGATCTCGTGGCCCGGGCGGACCGGGTAGGACGCCCCGGGCGGGAGCACCATCCCGTGCAGCAGGTGCAGGTCGGTGGCGCACACGCCGCAGGCGAGCACGCGCACCCGGGCGTACCCCGGCGGCGTTTCCGGCTCCGGTCCGTCGCGCAGCGCCGCGGCCCCGAAATCGAGTTCGGCGTAGCGCATCAATTTCTGGGCCCGGCCGGCGGGCGCCTCTCCCCACGAGTCACGAGCGGCGACGCTATCACGCGCTCGGGAGCTCCGACTCAAACGGCGGCGACACGGCGACCAGCCCGCCGTCGACGACCAGCGTCGTACCGGTGATGTACTCAGACGCCGGGGACAGCAGGAACAGGACGCTGTCGGCGGCCTCCTGGACGGTTCCCAGTCGCTGCTTGGGGATCTTCCGCACGACCGTCTCGAGCGGCGCCACCAGGCCGGTGTCGTAGAAGTACGAGGAGGAGTCGGACTCGATGATCCCGGGCGTGACCGCGTTGACGTTGATCCCCTGGGGCGCGAGCTCGGCCGCCATGTACCGGGCCCACATCTCCAGCGCGGCCTTGGTCGCGCCGAGGTTGGCGTAGGTCGGGAACACCCGCAGGCTGCCGTAGCTCGAGAGCACCACGATCCGGCCGCCGCGGTCCATCAGCCGTGCCGCGCGCTGCGTGCCGACCACGAACGCCCGCACGTTGGTGTTGAACGTCCGCTCGAGGTGGTGGGGCTTGAGCTCCATCAGCGGTCGGAAGTTGCTGGCCGACGCGTTTGACACGAAGAAGTCCAAGCGCCCGAAGCGGTCCTGCACCTGGTCGAACATCGCCTGGATCTCATCCAGGCTCTCGAGGTCGGCGCGGATCGCCAGGCCGGTCGAGCCGAGCCGTTCGATCTCGGCCACGGTCTCGTTGGCCGCCTCCTCGTTGCGGCGGTAGCCGACGACCGGGACCGCTCCGCGCGCAGCGAGCGTCAGTGCCAGTGCCCGCCCGATGCCCCGGGAGCCGCCGGTGATCAGCGCGATCTTGCCCTCGAAGCCGGCGCGCGGCGACGGGGCCAGGCGCTCCAGCTCGTCCGGGCTCGGTGCGCCGCTCATGGGTGCGCCGTCCGGTGCACTTGCGCGGTCCGGTGCACTAGCGCGGTCTGGTGCACTAGCGCAGGAGGTCCCGGGCGATCGTCATCTTCTGCACCTCGGCGGTGCCCTCCTCGAACAGCTGGGCTCGGGCGTCGCGGTACACGCGCTCGATCGGGGTGGGGGAGAAGTAGCCCAGGCCGCCGTGGACCTGCAGCGCCCCGTCGGTGACCCGCTGGAGCATCGCGGCCGCGAACAGCTTCGCCATCGAAGCCTCGTTGACGGCGGCGGAGTCGCGCTCCCAGGCGCGCGCGGCGTGGAGCACCAGCTGCCGGCCCGCCTCGACGTCGGTGGCCATGTCCGCCAGGCGGAACGAGATCGCCTGGCGCTGAGCGAGCTTCTTACCGAACGTCTCGCGCTGCTTGGCGTAGGCGACGGCGAGGTCGAGCGCGCGCTGGGCCAGCCCGACGCACGTCATCGCCAGCGAGATCCGGCTGGGCGCCAGGAAGCCTCCCAGCGCGACCGCGAGGCCGTCGCCCTCCGCGCCGAGCCGATTGGCGACGGGGACCGGCGCGCGGTCGAACCGAAGGTGGGCGTGGTCGGTGCCGCGGATCCCCAGCGACTCGGCCATCTCGGTCGCGGTGACGCCGTCGCCGCGGGGCGGGATCATCACCGCGACGGTCCCGGCCGAACCGGTGGTGCCCTGCATCCGCGCGATCAGCAGCAGGTAGTCGGCGATCGAGCCGAACGTGATCAGGTGCTTCTCGCCGGTGACGTAGTACGTGTCGCCCTCGCGGGCGACCTCGCAACGCAGGTCGGCGCCGGTGCCCGCGGTCGGCTCGGTGAGCGCGAACGCGACCTTGATCCGGCCGGCGACGAGCGGGACCAGGAACCGCTCGCGCTGCTCGGCGGTGGCATGGGCCGCGATCGGTCGCCAGATCCCATTGCAGACGTGGACGATCATCCGCAGCGAGCCGTGTGACATCGCCAGGAGCTCGAGCAGCTCGAGGTAGCTGCTCAGTGCAATCCCGCGTCCGCCGTACTCCGACGGCGCCGCCAGCCGCAGGTAGCCGCGGGCGCCGAGGTCATCCCACAGCTCGAGCGGGACCTCGCGATCGCGCTCGATCCGCTCGGCCCAACGCTCGCCGTCGTCGGCGACGTAGGCGCGGATCTCGTCCTTGAGCGCCGCCAGCTCGCGCTCGTCGGGCGGTGTCGATGTCGGGGTGGCCGTGGTCACGTGATGCTCCGGGGCGTCGGGGGCCCCGGAGTATCACGGATGCGGCACCGGCGGTGTCTACGGGACGACTTGGATGCTGTCCCCGATCGCCCGCGGACCGGTCGCGTCGGAGGTCATGTTGATCGTGCTCCCGTTGACCACGAAGCTGGTCGAGCCGCCGCCGTCGAGGTTGATCGCGTCGGTCGCCCCGAGCGAGCGCATCACCTTCGCCTCCTCGGTCAGCGTCAACCCCTCGCTCTTGGTGGGGATCCCGTCGGCGGTGACCAGAATCAGCCGGCCGGCGCGATCGACGCCGGCGATCGTCCGCGCGTGGCGGTCGGCGCTGAAGCTGTAGTTGTTGAGGTCGCGGGGGTCGAACACGCCCTCGGTCGAGGCGTCGATCGAGACGCGACCGTCGCGCAGCAGCACCGGAGCGGCGCTGACGATGCTCGTCTGGCGGTCGGTATTGAACGTCGCGCCGTTGGGGCGGCGCAGCTGCTCGGTGACCTGCACGCGCTTGCCCGGCCGCAGGTGCGAGCTCAGCCAGGTGGCGTCGATCCCGATTCCCTGCACGGCCGAGTCGCCGGCGGGCAGGGAGCCGCCCTGGGTCCCGACCGAGACCACGCGGCCCTGCGGGTCGAGGATCGCCTGGACGCCGGCGCCGGTCGGCAGCGGCGCGCCGAACTCCGGGGTGAACAGGACGAGGTCGTTGGCGCCGGTACACACGGGTCCCTGGCGGGACTCGCTGGTGGGGGCGAAGCCGGGAACGCCGCAATCCTCGTTGCTCCCCGGCTGGCGGTTGATCCCCAGCAAGCTCGCCACGGCACCGCCGGAGTGAACCTGGGCGCTCGCGCGGAGGTTCTCGACGCGGGGGGCGCGCCGTCCGTCGAGCACGAGGTCGGCGCGGACGCCGTTGGACATCGTCTCGAGCTTGCCGTCGTACATGCCCAGGCCGGTGGGAACGCCGCCGACGCCGGGCAGCGCGGCGTTGATCGTGAAGAAGCCGGCGTTGACCGCGACCAGCGAGCCCAGCGCCTGGGCCTGGGTGGCGACCGTCTGGCGGGCGGCGACCGCGGGGCCGTGGGTGGCGATCACGCGGCCGGCGAACCGCTGCGGGTCGACGATCGCGGCGTGCAGCAGCTCCGCGTCGGGCTTGTTCTGCGGGTCAAAGCCCTCCCACTCAACCAGCGGCTTGAAGCCGTCTGCGGTCAGCGTCGACGCCTGAGCGGTGGCGGCCGCCTGCGTGGCGAACTCGCCGACCCGGACCCGGACCCCCATGAAGCCGCGCGGGTCGTCGGCGTAGCGGGGCCAGCTCAGGGTCGTCTGCTGCGCGGTGAAGCCGTCGGTGGCCAGCGTGGCGACGGTCTGGCGCGCCCAGGCGCGGCTGCCCGCCTCGGCGACCTCGGCGCTGCCGTCGAACGGGCTCTGCGTCGGCGCCTGGAGCGTGACCGTCCACTGCGGTTGCACCTTGGCGTCGGTGAACGTCCCAGCCAACAGCTGCACGCCACGCGCCGGCGACGACGACGTCCAGTGGATCTGGCGCACGAACGATGTGGGGCCCGCGAGCGCCTGCGCCGGAAGCGCCGCCAATGCCGCGAGGGTCGCGATCGCCGTCAGAAGGCGGCGTTTAGCCACCACACACTCACGCACACTTGTCCGCACGTCTACCTCCTATTCGCCTGCCGGAACGGCGCCGAAGGCTAGGCGGGTCGTGGCACGACGATGTGAAGCGCTGGTGACCCTCGGCGTTGGTTCACATTGCGATCTCGACCTGTTTGCGCGACTGACACACCGGAAAGCATCGAGGGCGATGCGTCGTGTGGTACTGCTGATCGCCACGGCTGTGGCAACGTTGCTGCTGGGTGCGCAGGCGCTGGCCGCTACCGGCGCGGCGCCCGGTGCTCCGGGCTCCAAGTCGGACTTCGCGCCCGCCGACAAGCACGGCTTCGGAACGTCCCGGACGCTCGCCAGCAAGGTCTGGTTCACGCTCGAGAGCGGCGAGCTGACCGAGGTCTACTACCCGCGGCTCGATACGCCTAGCTACCGGGACCTGCAGTTCGTGGTGACCGACGGGCACAGCTTCGCCGAGCGCGAGCAGGACTCAACCGTGCAGCGCACCGTGCGCACCGACCCGGGCAGCCTCACCTACCGCCAGGTGAACACCGACAAGGCCCACCGCTGGCGGCTGACGAAGACCTACGTCACCGATCCAACCCGGTCGACGGTGTCGATCGACGTCCGCTTCCGGTCGCTGACCGGTCGGCGCTACCACGTGTACGTGCTCGCCGACCCCGCGCTGTCGAATAACGGCGACGATGACACCGGCGCCTGCTCGAACTCCGCGCTGGTCGCGACCGACGCTTCGTCGGCGGCCGCGCTGATCGCCCAGCCCGCCTTCACGCGAGCGTCCTGCGGCTACAAGGGCACGAGCGACGGCTGGACCGACCTCAGCGAGCACCACCGGATGGCATGGGATTACGCCTCGGCCCCCAACGGCAACGTGGTGCAGACCGGGCGCACGCAGCTCACCGGCCTGCGCGGGCACGAGCGGCTGACGCTCGCGCTCGGCTTCGGCGCCAACGCCGGCGACGCGACAGCGGCCGCGCGCGGGTCGCTGGCCGCCGGCTTTCACCGGCTGGCCGCGCGCTACGCGGCCGGTTGGCACGCCTACCTCGCGTCACTCAAGCGCCCGCCGAGCAGCCTCGCCAGCGCTGCCGAGCGCCGCGAGTACGCGGTCTCGGCGATGGTGCTGGCGGCCAGCGAGGACAAGACCTACCGCGGCGCGTTCGTGGCCTCGCCGACGATGCCGTGGGCCTGGGGCACGGGGTTGCAGACCCCGACGGGCCCCTACCACCTGGTGTGGTCGCGCGACCTGTACGAGATCGCCACCGCCCTGATCGCCGACGGCGACGTCGCGGGCGCGCGTCGGGCGCTGCACTTCCTGCTGTTCGAACAGCAGCAGCCCGACGGGTCGTTCCCGCAGAACTCAGACGTGACCGGCGCGCCGGCACTGACCAATCTGCAGCTGGACGAGGTCGCCGACCCGATCATCCTGGCCTGGCAGCTCGGTCAGCGCGACGCGGCCACGTGGCAGCACGTGAAGCTGTCCGCCGACTTCATCGTCGGCTGGCACGACGACCAGGGACACACCGCGCCGTACACGCCGCAGGAGCGGTGGGAGAACCAGGCTGGGTACTCGCCGGCGACGATCTCGGCCGAGATCGCGGGGCTGGTGTGCGCCGCGGACATCGCCACAAGCAACGGCGACGCCGCGTCGGCCGCCCGCTATCTCCAGACCGCCGACAGCTGGCGCGCGAAGCTGAACTCGTGGACGCTGACGACGACCGGTCCCTACGGCCCGTCGTACTACCTGCGCCTGACCAAGGACGGCAACCCGAACGCGGGCACCACGTACTCGATCGGCGACAGCGGCCCGGCCACGATCGATCAGCGCGACGTGGTCGACCCGAGCTTCCTGGAGATGGTCCGGCTCGGGATCAAGCGCCCCGACGACCCCAACATCCTCAGCACGATCAAGGTCGTCGACAAGCAGCTGTCGAGCGTCACCCCGAACGGCCGCTTCTGGCACCGCTACACCGACGACGGCTACGGGGAGCAACGCGACGGCTCCCCCTGGGACGTGAACTTCCCGGCCGGCAGCCAGGCCACGATCGGGCGCATGTGGCCGATCTTCGCCGGCGAGCGCGGCGAGTACGAGCTGGCCGCCGGGCACGGCGCCGGCTCTCAGCTCGCCTCGATCGCGGCGACCGCCAACGACGGCGGGATGCTTCCCGAGCAGGTGTGGGACCAGAACCCGCCGTCGGGTCAGCCCGGCTTCGCTCCCGGGACGCCGACGTTCTCGGCGACGCCGCTGGCCTGGACCCACGCCCAGTTCATCCGCCTCGCGTGGTCGATCGCCGCCGGGCATCCGGTGGAGCAGCCGTCGGTGGTGGCCTGCCGGTACGTCCGCAAGTGCCGGTAGGCAAGTGTTTCCCGCCGTAGATCGGTCACACCGAGCGGGTCCGGTGAGGCGGGCATTCACCGGACGCCGGCGACGCTCGACCACGGCTGGAGCGCTCGCTAGCGGTAGCACCCGAGGATGTTGTTCAGCTCGCTGGGGGCCTGCATAACGTCCCACTCGAGGGCTCCGGGGGCGAGTGGGACGTTCGCCACCTGGGGCGTGACCAACGTCCCTGCTGGCCCGGCAGGGCATCAGCGCGGTCGCAGTGTGCCCCGGGTACGTGCGCACGCCGCTGGTGGAGAAGCAGATCGGCGACCAGGCTCGCGCGCACGGGGTGCCCGAAGAGCAGGTGCTCGAGCAGGTGATCCTCGCGCCCCAGGCGGTCAAGCGGCTGATCGAGCCCGAGCAGATCGGCGACGTGGTCGCGTTCCTCACCGGTCCGGTGGGGCGGGCCTTCACCGGGACGCCGGTGACGCTCGACCACGGCTGGAGCGCTCGGCTAGCGCGGCCCTCGCGGCCCGCGTCTCGCGGCTCGCGGCTCCGCGGGCGCTAGGCGATCTTCAGGACGATCAGCACCGCGGCGATCACGGCGAGTACGACCACGATCGCCAGCAGGCGGGTGGGCCAGCCGGCGTGCCGGCGGCCCGATGAATCGATCGTCGCGTTGCGCATCACCAGCGCGGCCCCGCGCGTGGCCGACTCTGCGGCGCGCTGGGTCTGCAGCCGGTCGGTCTTCTCGGTGAGCAGCTCGCGCTCGGCGATCATCTGCTCGTGGGCGTTACGCGCCGCGTCACGTTCGGCGGCCACCTGGGCGCGGGACTCGAGCGCGGCCTGCAGCTCGGACTCGGTGCGGTCGCGATCGTCGATCGCGTCCTCGCGCTGCATGATCGCCTGGTCGCGGGCCTTCAGCGCATCGTCGCGCGCGTCCAGCGCCACGTCGCGGGACCGCAGCGCGGTGTCGCGGTCCGACAACGCGTGCTCCTGGGCATCGACGGCCGCATCGCGTTCGGCGGCCATCCCGTCACGGGCCTTCAGCGCCGAGTCTCGCTGGCGCGCGGCGGTCTGCGCGGCCTCGAGCGCCTGGTCGCGCTCGGCGATCACGCCGTCACGCTCAGCGGTCGCCTGGTCGCGCTCCTGACGCGCGGCCTCGAGGTCCGCCGACAGCTGTTGGATCCGGTCGGAGATCTCGCTGCGTCCGGTCTCCGCGCGCTCGAGCTGCGTGCGCAGCTCGGTGGCCTCGCTGCGCTTGCCGGCCACCTCGTTGCGCAGCGATCCGAGCTCGCGGCGCAGCGCCGCGTCGTCCTCAGTCGGTCGGGCCGTCCGGCGCGGGGACTCGGGTCCCAGGGCACGCTGACGCGCTGCGATCGCGGCCCGGTCGCGCCGGGGGCGCTTGCGTCGACTCGCGCGTGCCCCCGCCGCCGCTGCCGCCGAACGCCGGGAGCGAGACCGTGATGTCGGGGGTGACGGTGAGCTCGGCGTCGACCACCTCAGCGCCGGCGAGCCCGCACACGAAGGCGGCCTCCCACGGCTCGCCGTCCTCGGCGGCCCACGGCTTGTGGACGAGATCGGCCAGCGCGCGGTAGTTCTCGCCGTCGGCGACGAGCGTCAGCGTGGGGCGGATGAACCGGCGCCCGCGTACGCCGAACCAGCGACCGCTCAGCTCGAGCCGGTCCTCGCCGGATAGCTCGAAACGCTCGAGCTCGAAGACCACGTCGGACGATCCGCTTGCCAGGGGCACGAGCGTCTTTGACATTCGCGCCACAAGGTAGCGAGAACCGAAGCATTCGTCGCCCCGGCAAGTGTGGTTGCATCCCTGTACGTGAGCGAGTTCGCGGCGATGAAGGCGGTGCTGTTCGACCACCCGTTCTCGCGATCCGGCGTGGATCTACGAGCGCAAGCTCGACGGGATCCGCTGCGGGGCGATCCGCCGCAACGGCAAGGTGCGGCTGCTGTCGCGCTCGGATCAGCTGATGAACGGGACGTACCCGGAGGTCGTCGACGCGCTCGAGATGCCCGGCCCGGACCTGTTCGCCGACGGCGAGATCGTCGCGTTCCAGCGGGGTCAGACGAGCTTCGAGCGGCTCCAGAGCCGGTCCGGGATCCACGATCCAGAGCGCGCCCGGGCGACCGGCGTGGCCGTCTACTACTACGTGTTCGACCTGCTCGACCTCGACGGTCGCGACCTGCGCGACGAGCCGCTGCTGCGACCGCAAGCGCGCGCTGCGCAAGGCGCTGAAGTACACCGGCCCGATCCGCTTCACGCCGCACCGCAACGGCGACGGCGAGGAGCTTCTTCGCTGCACGCCTGCCGGCAGGGGTGGGAGGGGCTGATCGCCAAGCGCGCCGACAGCCCGTATCGCGCCACCCGCTCCAAGGACTGGCTCAAGCTCAAGTGCGCCCACGCCCAGGAGCTGGTGATCGGCGGCTGGACCGACCCGAAGGGGAGCCGCCAGCGGTTCGGCGCGCTGCTGGTGGGCTACTGGGACGGCGACCGGCTGCGCTACGCGGGCAAGGTCGGGACCGGCTTCGACGAGGCCACGCTCGACCGGCTCGGCGACCTGATGGACAGCCGCGAGCGCCGCGACCCTCCGTTCGACGGCGGCAAGCTGCCGCGCGCGCACTGGGTCGAGCCCGAGCTGGTGGCGCAGATCGCGTTCACCGAGTGGACCCGCGACGGGCGACTGCGCCACCCGCGCTATCAGGGGCTGCGCGAGGACAAGCCCGCGCGAGAGGTGGTCCGCGAGCGCCCGTCTAGTGAGCTGTCATCTAGCTGAGCTGGCGCTCGGCGGTATCGACGATCTGCTCGGCCAGCGCGAGCGACGAGGTCGCCGCGGGCGAGGGCGCGTTGCGCACGTGGACGGCCCGGGGCGTGTGGGAGATCACGAAGTCGTCGACCAGCGCGCCGTCGCGGCCGACGGCCTGGGCGCGGACGCCGGCGAACCCGGCGGTCATGTCCTGCGCCCGGAGCTCGGGCACGTAGCGGGCGGCGTGGGCGGCGAACGTGCTGCGGCTGGCGGCGAGCCGGATCTCCTGCAGGCCGGTCTTCCACCACTTGCGGGCCATCCGCCAGCTCCCGGGCCAGGCCAGCGTGTCGCGGACGTCCTGGGCGTGGACCGTCTGGAGGCCGTAGGCGTCGCGGGCGCCGACGAGCAGCGCCGAGGGGCCGAGCACGACCTCGCCGCCGATCTGCGGGGTGAGGTGGACTCCCAGGAACGGCAGCTCGGGGTCGGGGACCGGGTAGATCAGGCCCCTGACCAGGCTGCGGCGGTCATCCTTCAGCCGCAGGTAGCTGCCCCGGAACGGGACGATCCGCGGGTCGGGGTCGGCGCCCGCCCGGATCGCCAGCCGGTCTGACCACAGCCCCGCGCAGAACACGGCGCCGTCGGCGTCGACGGCGTCGCCGTCAGGACCGGAGAGGCGGATCGCGCGTCCGTTGGTGTGGACGTCGGCGACCGGCCAGCCGAGCTTGAGCTCGCCACCGGCCTCCTGTACGTCGGCGGCCAGCTGCCTGGCCACGGCCGCGAAGTCGATGATCCCGGTGTTAGGGGAGTGCAGCGCTCCCACCCCGATCGCGTGCGGCTCGATCTCGCGGATCTCGGCGGCGCCGATCCGGCGGATCCCGGGGACGCCGTTGGCGCGCGCCCGGCGCTCGAGCTCATTGAGCCCGGGGATCTCGCCGTGGTCGGTGGCGATGATCAGCTTGCCGATCCGATCCGCGGCGATCCCGTGGCGCTCGCAGTACTCGTACAGCATCGCGGCCCCGCGGACGCACATCCGGGCCTTCAGTGAGCCCGGGGCGTAGTAGACGCCGGCGTGGATCACGCCGCTGTTGTGCGAGGTCTGATGCGCGGCGACCTGGTCGGCCTGGTCGACGACGATCACCTGCCGGTCGGGATTGCGTCGCAGCAGCTCGCGCGCGACCGCGAGCCCGACGATCCCCGCGCCGACGATCACCCTGTCGTATGCGTGCGCCATCGCTCTCAGCGTATCCCGGGGGGTGAGTGAAGCCGCGCGCGCCCTGGCCGGTGCGGGCGGCGGGAAGTTCGTTCCCCTCGACGAGCTGCGCCCGCCCGAGGGAACAAAGTTCCCGGTATCCGGGAAGTTCGTTCCCCTCGGCGTCGCGGTGATCACCGAGAGGAACGAAGTTCCCGCTCGGGATCTCACGCGGGCTTCAGCCGCCGAGGAACTGGCCGAGGATCCGGCGCACGTTCGGATCGGTCGCCCGCAGCTGCACCGAGTGACCCGCCCCGGGGACGCTGACCAGGCGGCCGTCGGGGGCCTTGGCGGCCTCTTCCCGCGCCCACGCCTGCGGGGTGGAGAGGTCCCGCTGCCCGGAATAGAGCAGCACCGGCACCGGCGGCAGGTCGCCCGCGGGGTTGCCCGCCGGGAGGTCCGGCGGCGACGTCGCCGGCCACTGCAGGCAGCCCTGCACGAGCCCGTTGCCGCGCGCCGTGGAGCGGTCGAACGGGTACACCTGCGCGGCGGTCAGCGCGGCCGCCGCGCGGTCGATCACCGCGCGCCGCTGCGCCGGGCTCGCCGCCGGATCCCACGGAGGGGCCAGCTCGACGCAGACGCTGCTCTCGTGCAGCCCCTGGCTGAGCGCGTCGGCGGGCGCCGCCCCGCCGCGGCGCACGCCCGACAGCAGCTCGTCGAGGCCCTTCGGGTCACCCCGGGCGGCGGCGTGCAGTGCCCGCAGGACCCCCTCAAACGAGGGGAACGCAACGCTCTCGGCGACGAGCGCGTTGAGCAGCGCCGGCCCGTCGTGCCGGGTGCGGACGATCGTGGCCACGTCCTCGGCCGGGTCAAAGCCGCAGTGCTGCTGGGCGCACACCGACCGCAGCACCGGACCGCTTCGCTGCAGCGCGGCCGCGTACAGCGCGTCGGGCCCCTGCTGGGGCACGACCGAGTCGAGCACCAGTCGCGCCGTGTGGCGCGGATACGCCAGCGCGTAGCGCTCGGCCACGAATGTCCCGTAGGAGACGCCGTCGAGCGTCAGCCGCGACGCGTGCAGGGCGACCCGCAACGAGTCCAGGTCGGCCACGGTCTCGGCCGTCGTGTAGAAGCGTCGGGCGGCTCCGATCGACGCCGCACATGCGGGCACCGCCCCGGGCGGCGGCACCACCAGGTCAGACGAGCCCGCGGCCTTCTGCAGCGCCGGGCAGTTGAGCGCGCCGGCGCCGGTGCCGCGCTGGTCGAGCATCACCAGCCGGTAGCCCTGCATCTCCGCGCCCAGCCGCGAACGGATCCGGTTCAGGAACGGAACCCCGGGCTGCCCCGGGCCGCCGGTCAGGAACACCAGCACGCCGCGCGGCGCGGGCGCCCCGGCGGCGTATCCGACCGCCAGCCGCAGCGTCCCCGGCGCCTGGCCGGCGTGATCGAGCGGCACGGTCAGCGTCGCGCACGTAAACCCTCTCGCCTCCGAGCACGGGTGTGCGCCGGTCAGCCGCGGCGGCGCCGACGAGGTCGCGGATCGCGTCGAGGTGGTGTGCCCGTGCCCACCACCGCAGCCGGCCACACCGAGCGTCAGCAGGGCCAGCGCGAGCGTCGCGCGTCTCCTCATCCCGAGCTCAACCGTACCGGGTAGGGTTCGCGCGATGCCCCTGTCGGACGCAGAACGCAACGTCTGCGAGGCGATCGAACAGGGGCGCGACGAGGTCGTCGGGCTGGCGCGGACGCTGATCGCATTCGACACGACGGCTCGTGAGGTCGGGGACCCGCCGCGCGACGAGGCGGCGCTCCAGG
The DNA here is from genome assembly GCA_963831845.1 of uncultured Solirubrobacterales bacterium. Lineage (GTDB taxonomy): Bacteria > Actinomycetota > Thermoleophilia > Solirubrobacterales > Solirubrobacteraceae > Palsa-465. The sequence continues at coordinate 17,950 of CAWHRT010000027.1, forward strand.
AGTACCTGGCCGAGGTGCTCCGCGAGGCCGGCGCCGAGGTCGAGGTGTGGGAGCCCGACGGCGACGCGATGCACGGCAAGCCGCTCGTCCCGCCCGGGCTGGACTTCGTCGGCCGACCGCAGCTGATCGCTCGGCGCCCCGGCCGCGGCGGCGGGCCGTCGCTCGTGCTCAACGGCCACATCGACGTCGTCTCGGCCGAGCCTCGCGCGTCTTGGACCACCGACCCGTTCACCGCCGAGATCCGCGACGGCAGGCTGTACGGGCGCGGCGCGTGCGACATGAAGGGCGGGGTCGCCTCGATGGTGTTCGCGGCTCAGACGCTGGCCACGCTGGACGTCGAGCTCCAGGGCGACCTGCTGGTGGCGACCAACACCGACGAGGAGTCCTCCGGGGCGGGCGGCGCGGCGCTGGTGCGAGCACGGCCTGAAGGCCGACGCCGGGATCGTCACCGAGCCGACCGGCTTCGATGCCTGGGTGGCGTGCCGGGGATCGGAGTACGGGGTGATCACGGTCCCGGGACGGCCCGGCCACGCCGAGGTCAAACAGCCCGACTGGCGCCGCGGCGGCGCCGTCAACGCGATCGAGAAGGCGACCGTCGTGCTCGACGCGATCGCTCGCCTGCGGCGCGAGTGGTCACGGCGCGACGGGCTCGACCATCCGTACCTGTCGCGGCCGTCGCTGCTGCCGACGATGGCGCGCAGTGGCGAGTGGGCGGTGACCTATCCGGCCGCGTGCGACCTGACGATCGCGGTCATGTACCTGCCCGCGCAGGCCGACGAGCGGGGTTGGGGCGCGGACGTCAAGCGCGAGGTCGAGGAGTGGATCGCGCGGGAGAGCGCGCGCGACGACTGGCTGGCCGAGCACCCGCCGACGATCAGGTGGTGGCCCAATGCGGTGATGCCGTTCGAGATCTCGCCCGACGAGCCGATCGTGGCGACGATCCTCGAGGCCAGCCGCGACGCCGGCAGCCCGGGCCGGCTCGGCGGCCTGGACTCCTGGTATGACGGGGCCACGCTCACCGAGCTCGCCGGGATCCCGTCGATCGGCTACGGCCCGCCCGGGTTCGACCGCGACGGCGCCAGCGTGGCCCACATCGTCGACGAGTTCGTGCCGGTCGACGGGCTGGTCGCCTGTGCCAAGGGCCTCGCGGTGGCGGCGATGCGCTTCTGCGGGACCGCCGGGCGCTAGCCCTCTACGCGCTGGGCGAGCTCGATGCCCTTGCGCCCGATGTCGATCAGGTAGCCGCGCAAGATCCCGTGGTTGGCCTCGCTGCCGGGGTTGATGCACAGCGTCTTGCCGATCTTGCGCTCGCCGCCGGACTCGTGGATGTGGCCGTGGACCGACAGAACCGGCTGGTACTCCTCGATGATCCGGCGCACGGCCGTGGACCCCACCGGGCCGCGCAGAACGTCTCCCGCCGACACCGTCGGGCGCAGGTTCTCGTCGAGGATCGGCGCGGTGTCCAGACCCGAGTCGTACGGCGGCACGTGGATCATGAACGCGGCCTTGCGGGGATCGTCGACCTGGCGCGCGAGCGCGTCCAGGCGCGCGTACAGCTCGTCCTCGGTCTCCTCGCGGGGGGTCTGCCAGGGCGTGTGGTTGGACCAGCCGCAGGCCAGCAGCTGCAGGCCGCCGGGGAGGTCGACGACCTTGCCGTCGGCGTTGACGGTCACGTACTGCGGGCGGTTGAGGATCTCGTCGATCACGAACTCGTCGTCGTTGCCCGGGATCAGCACCAGCGGGACGTCGCCGCCGCCGAGCCGCTCGGTCGCCAGCTCCAGCCACGACTGCACGCGCTCGCCCATCAACCGCGCGAGCAGCTCGTCGCGCGCGGACTCGTCGCCCGACATTCGCGCGGCCTCGTCGGACGAGGTCACGAACGAGTAGTAGCCGACGTCGGCGATGTCGCGCTCGAGCTCGGCCAGCTCCTGATCTGAGCGCGCCGAGCGGTGCACGCCGAACAGCTCGGTCTCGTAGCGGCCGTTGTTGTCGATGATCGGAACGATCGCCTTGCCGGTGAGGTCGCCGGCGAGCAGCCCCACGTCGGCCTTGTAGACGTTGCCCCGGATCGCGTTGACGAACTTCCGCCAGGCCTTCTCGGCGGCGTGCAGGTCGCTGACTATGTACAGGCGAGTGGCGATGTCGCGGGCCCCGGGATCAGTCGGGCGGCAGTTCGGTGAACAGCATCTTCTCGTCGACGCCGGAGGCGCGCGCCCTGAATCTCATCACGAAGTAGATGACGATTCCCAGCAGGTAGAAGATGCCCGCGTCGAGGATGCCGTTCGTCTCCAGGTAGGTCAGCGCGCTACCGCCCTTGAGCGCGTTCACGATCGGCTTGGCCACCGCGAAGATGTAGATCCACAGCGGGAACACGATCCAGCCCAACCCGATCCAGGGGAGCTTGGAGGCGAACGGCGCGTTGCGAACCAGGTCGGGCCGGCGCCACCGCACGAGCATCGCGTTGACGCCCGGCAGCGTCCAGGTGAGCACCGCCATCGTGATCGAGAACCATGCGGTTCCGGCCAGGTTGAGCTTGTGTTCGGTCGTCGCCAGGAAGGTCGGCAGCGCCTTGAAGCTCTGGAAGAACAGGAACAGCGCGGTCAGCGCGAGCGTCGCGAAGATCGCGTTCAGCGGCCCGCGAATGCGCTCGTTCACCTGCCCGAACCACTCGGGCACCTGGCGGTCGAGGCTCCACGCCAGCTGCATGCGGCTGATGAAGTTGATGTAGACGGGGCACAGCAGGAACGGGAACAGCACGCCACCGAGGCTGATCAGCGCCCAGATCGGCCATAACCCGTGGTTGGCGATCACCGCCAGCAGCGGCATCGCGTTGGGCTGGCCCAGCGGCAGCACGCTGAGATTGGAGTTGAAGCCCCAGTAGCTGGCGCCCCAGCTCACCTGCGTGTTGAAGCCGAAGTGGCTCGAGATCGCATCGACGTACACGGAGTTGGCGAGCACACCGATCACCAGCGCGCCGATCAGCGCGATCAGCACGCCGCGGCGCACGTTGCCGCGCACCTCACCGGCGATGTACGCCGAGTACTGAAAGCCGATGAACTGGAACAGCAGCACCCCCAGCATCAGCGGGAACACCGTCGTCGAGAACAGGTCGCCGATGAAGTTCGTGCTGGTCCCGGGCAGGAACGCCTCCTTGCCGCTGGCGGCGATCTTGGCCGCGGTGACGCCGCCGGTGTAGTGGGGCAGGTTCGCGTTGAAGCTGTGGCGGTGGGTGAACAGCAGCCCGAAGATGAACATCGCGAAGAAGCAGGCGACGCCGAAGCCGGCGAGCGCGGTCACCACCCGGTGGAACGTACGGGTCGGCAGCACGCACACGAGCCCGATCACGGCGAGCACGACGAGCGACCCGATGAACCCCGGCAAGCCGGTGATCGCGCCGCTCGAGTCGGTGAACCAGCTGTTGGCGTGGGTGAAGAAGTGACCGCCGGCGCCGATCCCGATCACCCGAGCGGTGATCTGGAGGTTGCGCAGCACGAGCGGGACCTCGAACGCGATGATCAGCACCGAGGCGATCACCAGTGTCCAGGACTCCAGCCAGCCGAGGAACGGGTGCAGGATCCGGCTGGTGAACACGTAGTCACCGCCGGAGCGCGGCATCACCGACGTCAGCGACGAGAAGATCAGCGCCAGCAGCACGCAGAACAGCCCGGCGATGACCGCCGCCCAGCCGTACTCGGAGAACGGGCCCCAGCGCCACACCGGCACGAACGCGAGCGAGTAGAAGATCGGGTACAGCGTCAGCCCGACGCCGACGAACGCGGCGACGTTGAAGAACAGCGCGTTGGTGACGCTGACATTGCGCACCAGTCCGGAGGACTGGCGGACGAACAGCTTCGAACTGGTCGTCTGCGCGGCCGCGGACGAGCCGGCACCTTCGTCAGCCATGATCAGCCTCCAACCCTTCGGTCAGTACCATCCCTCCAAGCAGCGGCGCCAAAGTATCACCAGTCCCGGCGGCCGCGATGTCCTCTCCGCAACCGACGATTTCGCCGACCAGTACACCGCCGTGAGCATCGACCTGAGCGAGCGCGTGGCGATCGTCACCGGAGGCGGTCGAGGAATCGGGAGGGCGATCGCGCTGGCCTACGCCAACGCCGGTGCCGACGTCGTGATCAGTTCGGCGCGCGACCTCGCCGAGGCCGAGTCGGTGGCCGCCGAGAGCGCCGCGGCGCCCGGCACGATCTGGGCCGTGCGCGCGGACGTCACCAACGAGGCCGACGTGGCCCGGCTGGTGCACCGCACGCTCGAGCTCCGCGGCCGGATCGACGTGCTGGTCAACAACGCCGCGCGGGGGATGCGGTTTGTCAACGAGCGCTTCATGACCGATCCGCAGCCGTTCTGGGAGGCCGATCCGGACGCCTGGCGACTGGTCATCGAGACCAACATCGTGGGCGTGTTCCTGATGTCGCGCGCAGTCGTCCCGCACATGCTCGCCGCGGGCCACGGCAGCGTCATCAACGTCACCGTCAACCAGCAGACGATGGTCCGGCGCGGGTTCTCGCCCTACGGCCCGTCGAAGGCGGCACTCGAGGCGATGACGCAAGTGTGGGAGGCCGAGCTCGAAGGCACCGGCGTGACGATCAACATGCTCGCCCCGGGCGGCGCGACCGCGACTGGGATGATCCCCGAGGGCGCCGATCCGCCGGGGCCGCTGCTCGAGCCCGAGATCGTCGTCGGCCCAGCGCTCGAGCTCGCGCTGACCGACCGCAGCGGTCAGCGGCTGATCGGCGTGGGCTTCAGTGAAGGACCAGCTTGAGCGCGATCACCAGGCAGCCCAGCGCCGCGCCGATCAGCGTCTGAACGATCAGCTCGACGCCGGTCAGCTTCGCCCGCACGCCGGCGATCAGCTCGAACACGACGATCATCCCGGCGGCGGTCCAGATCGCGGCGGTGACCGCGTTCTCGAGCGTGGCACCGGCGACCCACCACGCCAGCAGCGACAGCAGCGGGATCGCGGCGCCGGCGAGGATCGGAGCCTCGTGGTGCATCGAGCCGGCCAGCTCGCGGGCGTTGAGTCGGCTCCCCGTCTCGATCCGCTGGGAGGCCGACTCCGCGTAGGCGTGCGCGATCCAGTAGAGCAGGATCGCGATCACCACCGCCATCACCGTCTTCAGATAGGTCTCCTTCTGCGCGCTCTCGGCAGCCAGCAAGGTCGCGACGACGATCGTGCCGTAGACGACACGGGCGGTGTTCGCGGGCATCGCCGCTCAGCTTGACGCAATCAGGCGGAACTTCGCGGTGACGGTGGCGGCGTAGCCGTTATAGGAGCTGATTGCCGCAACGGTCGCTGGGACCGGCTTGCCGTGGCTGGCCTTGGCGGCGGCCGCGCGGTTGAGCGTGAGCAGCACGGTCGCTCGGTGGTTGCGGCGGACCGTGAACGTCCCGGTCGCGACCGTGCGGCCGGCGGCCTTGGCGGCGAGCCTGCCCTTGCACGTGGACGAGCCGGTGCAGCGCAGCGCGACCGACAGCTTGCTGCCCGTGCGCTTGACCGCGCCGACGCTGACCGGGGAGGTCCGGATCCGGATCATCGAGCTGCGCCGAGTGCCGCCGGCGTTGCTGGCGACGACCTGCAGGTAGTAGACCTTGCCGGGCTTGAGTCCGCGCAGCCGCCAGTTCCCGGTCAGCATGCTCGACGCCGTGCCGGTGCTCGCGCGCTTGCCGAGTTTCGCGGTGGTGCCGTAGGCGAGGTAGTAGGTAGTCCGGTTGCCGAACGGCGTGATCGACGCGGCGACCGTGGCCGACGAGCCAGCGAGTGCTGCGATCCGCGGCTTGCCGACCGACGGGGCGACCGGGCGAGTAATCGGGGGGTGGTTCGTGCTCGAGCCGCCGCCGCCGGCCCCGCCGCCGGGGTTCGATGGAGAGCCGCCGCCGTTGGGCGGTGGCAGGCTTCCGCCGCCCCCGCCGTTGCCGGTCGTGTTCGGGGCCGCGGCCGTCGTGAACGTGAAGTCGTAGCCGTACATCGGGCCGGTGCCGTGCTGGTTCTGTGCGACCAGGCGGTAGTGGTAGGTCGTGGCCGGCGCGAGCCCGGTCAGCGCGCCCGCGACCGGCACCGGTGAGGTGCCGTTGCCGGCCGGGAAGTGGGCCGTCGCCTGACCGTAGGCGGTGGTCGTGCCGTACTCCCACCAGGACGTCGTGGCGTTCCCGTTCGGGTAGACGCCGCCCTGCAGCTGCGCCGTGCTCGACGTGACGCTCTGGACGTAGGTGTTATCGGCGCCGGGACCGCCGATCCCGGGCGCGCCCTCGACGGCCGCGCCGGAGATGCTGCCCGCGCCAGTCGGCCCGTCGTAGCCGGGGAGCCCGTTGCACACGAACGACAGCGCCGGGCAGGAGCCGTTGGAGCCGGTGGAGGGGTCGTTGAGGTCGGCGGCGTTGTCATACGGCCACTCGGAGCTCTGAAGCGTGGCGTTGACGCCTGATCCCTGCGACGACTCGATCAGCGCGTAGTAGGCGGCGACCATCGGCGCGGCGGCGCTGGTCCCGCCGGCGGCGTACCACCCCGCGGCGTGGTCTCCCAGCGGCGAGGAGTCGTAGATGGAGATCCCGGTGTTCGGGTCGGCGTCGGCGGAGATGTCGTTATAGGCGCGGCCAGCGCAGGGGATGCCGGCCTGCCATGCGGGCTTCGGGCTGGCCGAGTCGGTGTTGCAGCCCGATCCGGCGCCCGACCAGGCGGACTCGCCGAACCCGCGCGGGCCCGACGCCGGCGTCAGCGAGGTCCCGCCGGCGGCGGTGATGTCCGAGAGCGCGGCGGGGTACTCGCTGCACGGGCTTGACTGGTGCGTCCCCGAGCATGGGTCAGAGCTGTCTCCCGGCGGGTCGTTGGCTGGGTATCCCGCATCGCCCGAGGCGGCCACCGTGGCGATTCCGGAGAACGTCCACCAGCCCTTGTGGCCGAAATAAACGTCGCCGTTCATGTTCTGCATCGGCGCGCCGAAGCTATCGCTGATGATGTCTGGAGGCGTGGGGGTCGACGACGCCGCACTCACCTGCGCCGCCGCAAGATCGGAGCTCAGGTCGCTAGTCGCCAGCGACAGCGTGATGTCGCAGTTCGGGCACAGCGCCGAGATCGCCTGCAGGTCGAGTGAGGTCTCGAACTGCCAGTGATCGACGGTGTCCTGTGACGGGGCGGGAAACCGTGGCTGGCCGAATGGCCCGATCACGCGCAGGCAGCCATTGCCGGTGGTGCACGGCGGCAGGCCGAACTTCGCTCGATAGGTGTTCAGGTCCGCCCTGGCCTGCGTCGGATCCGCGTAGGCGACCACGACCGCGATCGTCTTGTCGGAGCCGTACTTCTGCGACAGGTACGACAGGTCATAAGCCTGCTGTAGGTACGCCGGAGTGCCGGCCTGCGGCGCCGGCGCGGCGGCCACGGCCTGGGGGGTCGCGGACACGCCGGCACGAGCACGCCTCTGTCCGAGGCGATTGGGCGACGATGCCTGCCTGATTCGCGGGTGGACCGCGTAGCGGAGGCTGTGCTTGGTCGCGAGGACCTGGCTGAGGCAGGTCGCGCGTCCCGGTCCGGGCGCCGAGCACACGTTCACGGGCGTGAGCGACGAGGCATCCGGGAGACCCGTGGTCGCTTCGGTGACGTTCGCGATCGCCTGCTCGGAGGCACCGGGAGTCGGCGCCGCGAGTGCGGTCGTGGGCAGAGTCGCGCAGGCGAATGCGAGCGCGAGCACGCAGACCCAGCGACGGCTGGGCCACGCGCGGGCGGTCGTCGCCCGCATCACTGATGTCAGGGACGCGGCCATAGGACGAGTGCGGGGAGCCGGCATCCCCCTACCTCTATCGGCACGCCTGCAAGTCAGCTTAAGGGATGCCCAATCCGCGCCCACTCCCTATCAGTCTGACAGGAATAGCTCTTGAGACCAATGCCTAGCTTTGTTGCGCTCTGGTGCGGTTGGTCGTCGGGTGGCCCTCCCTGGGCCCACCCGGCGCGTCCGCGCGGGCGCGGTCTCTATACACTGCCGCGCACAAGGCGCTCTGGAGAGGAGCCGTGTTGCTGGGGAGAAGAGGGATGGCAGCCGCGGGCGCCATCGCGGCGGTTGTCGCGATGGCGCTTGGGCTGGCGAACGGAATCGCGGCGGCCGGCGCTTCGACGCACCGTACGCCTCACGCGGCGGCAATCCGCTCGGTGTACGCGCTCGCCAATCGTTGTCTGTCGCTGCGCTCCGTGGCCAGCGGGCACCTCGTCGCCTCCAAGCTCTACCTGAAGCCGACCGCGCTGGGCCGGTACATGCTCTACGACCGCATCGGCCTGCTGCTCGCCGCTGGGGCACACCAGGTCAGTCGCGTTCGCGCCGCCGGGCCGCCGACCGAATGGGCCCCGACCGCGCTCCGCGGCGCCGCGTTCACGATCCGCTCGACCGCGAACGGGCGCCGGCTCGCGGTCGCCAGCAACGGGGGCGGCCTCACGCTATCGGCCACGCGCGGGCGCCGGGCCCGCTTCCAGTTCGTTGAGGCCAAGGGCTGCAAGCCGTTTCCCGAGGCCCAGGTGAACGCCACCGGCGCCACGTTCAGGGGCACCAACCGGGACGGCACCGTGTTCGGCTTCGTCGACGACCACCTGCACATCACCGCGAACATGCGCGGCGGCGGGCTGGTGATCTCGGGCGAGCCGTTTGACCGCTTCGGGATCGCGGCCGCGCTGGGCCAGGACGCCAAGGTGCACGGTGCCGACGGCAGCCTCGACATCACCGGCAACCTGCTGCGCAACGGCGTGCCCACCGGCACCCACGACACACACGGATGGCCGACGTTCACGGGCTGGCCGACGTTCGACACCCAGACGCACCAGCAGACCTACTACGTGTGGCTGCAGCGGGCCTGGGAAGCCGGCGAGCGCATGGTCGTGGCCCAGACCGTCGACGACGCCCCGATGTGCCGGATCGAGCCGCGCAAGATCTACCGCAGCTGCGACGAGACCACCTCGATCGACGCGCAGATCCGGACGCTGCGGGCGCTGCAGGGCTACGTCGACGCCCAGGACGGCGGGCCCGGCCGCGGCTGGTTCCGGCTCGTCTACAGCCCGGCCCAGGCCCGCCGCGTGATCGAGCAGGGCAAGCTCGCGGTGGTCATCGGGATCGAGTCGTCGGACCTGTTCGGGTGCAGCGAGCTCGACGGCAAGCCGCAGTGCAGTCGCGCCGACATCGTCCGCGGGATTCGCGACTACAAGCGGATGGGCGTCCGCGGCATGTTCGTCGCCCACTGGGTCAACAACGCGTTCGGCGGGGCGGCGCTCGAGGGCGGCGCCAAGGGCATCTTCATCAACATCCTCAACCGCGTCCAGACCGGCGGCTACTTCACCACCGGCCCATGCCCCTCGCCGGCACAGGGCGAGACCGTGTCGACGCTCAGCCAGCCGCTGCTGCAGTTCCTGTCGACGTTCTTCCCGGCGACCAAGCCGATCGCCTCGCAGCCGATGCCCATGTATCCCGCCGGGCTGCAGTGCAACTCCAACGGGCTCACCGACCTGGGCCGGTTCATGATCGGCCAGATGATCAAGCAGCACATGCTGATCGAGGTCGACCACCTGAGCGAACGGGCACGAGACACGGTCCTCGGCATCGCCGCCAGAGCCCGCTACGCGGGGGTGATCTCCGGCCACAACGGCACCGGCGGCAGCTGGACGCCGGCCGAGCTGACCAAGCTCTACCGGCTCGGCGGGTTCGCGGCGGTCACGCCCGACCAGGCGCCGGCGCTGGCGGCCAAGATCGTGTCGATGTCCAGGTACCGGCAGGGGTCCCGCCTGTTCGGGGTCGGGATCGGCACCGACACCGGCGGCTTCGCGTCGCTTCCGGCGCCGCGCGCCGACGCCGCCAGGCGGCCCCTGCGCTACCCGTTCAAGTCCTACGACGGCAAGGTCACGTTCACGCGCGAGCGCACCGGCCAGCGGACGTTCGACCTCAACCACGACGGGGTCGCGCACTACGGGCTGATGGCCGACCTGCTCGCCGACATGCGCCAGGCGCCCGGTGGCCGCAAGGCGCTGGCGCTGCTGTTCAGGTCGGCGGAGGCCTATCTGGAGACCTGGCAGCGGGCGGTCTCGCACCGCTGAGGCGAGCTACTCCGACGTCGTGAGCAGCAGCTTGGCGGTGGTGTTGCGGGCCTCGAGGTCAAAGTGGGCCTCGGCCGCATCGCCCAGCGGGTAGCGCGCGCCGATCCGCACGTCGAGCTTGCCGTCGGCGACCAGGCCGAACACCTGGCCGGCCAGCTCGCGGAGCAGCTCCGGCGTGCGCGTGTAGGTGTTGAGCGTGGGTCGCTGGACGTACAGCGACCCGGCCGGGGCGAGCTGCGCCACCGTCAAGGGGTCGGGCTGCCCGCTCGCCGCCCCGTACAGGATCATCCGGCCGGTCGGGCGAATCGCGGTGAGGCCGTCGAGGAACGTGGTCTTGCCGACGGCGTCGTAGATCGCCGCGGCGCCCTCGCCACCGGTGATCTCCTTGACGCGCTCGGCGAAACCGTCGTAGCCGATCGTCTCCTCGGCGCCGGCCTCGCGAGCGAGGTCGGCCTTCTCCTCGGTCGAGGTGGTCGCGATCACGCGCCCGCCGCGGAGCTTGGCCAGCTGGGTGAGCAGCAGCCCGACGCCGCCGGCCGCGGCGTGCACGACGACCCAATCCCCCTCCTGCACCGGGTAGGAGTCAAACGCCAGGTAGTGCGCGGTCATGCCCTGCAGGGCCGCCGCCGCCGCGATCTCGGTGTCGACGCCGTCCGGGATTGGGACCAGCGCGTCAGGGTCGGCCGCGACCCGCTCGGCATAGCTGCCGGCGACCGCGACCCAAGCGACGCGCTCGCCGGTGTCGGCGACGGTGCCGGCGCCCTCGACGCCGATGATCGCCGGCGGCGTGGAGCCGTACCCGCGACCTTCGCGCTCATAGACGTCCCGGAAATTGACGCCCGCCGCCTCGACGTTGACCAGGACCTGTCCGTCGCCGGGCGCCGGGTCGGGGACCTGCTGGAGCTCGAGCACGCTCGGCCCGCCGTTACGTTCAAAAACAACCGCCCGCACGCCGACAGCCTATATCCGCCGAGCCGGTGGCCGCGTCGCGGGTGCTAGTGGCTCCGGGCTCGGGTGCGGGCGCCGCGCTTGGCGGCGGCACTGCGCGCCTGGGCGTTGCGCTTGCGGGTGGTGGCCGCCTTCTTCGCCGCCGACCGCCGCTTCTGCGGGCCTCCTGAGATGTGATCCTCGGCCGTGCTGACGGCTCGCTTCAGTTCTGACAGCGTTTGCTCGACCTCTTTCGCCGGCTTGCTGCGATGGCCATTGGTCTTCGAGATCACCTTTGCTGTGCGCTTGCGCAGGCCCTGGGCCCGAAGCTGCTGGAAAAGCTCTGCGTCCTTGGTCTTGGCCATAAGTGATGCCTCCTGTGTCGGTGTACACAGAATCGCTACCCGCACAGCGCTTGCGGCTACCACTTCTCGGTCAGGCGGGCACGGTGTCCCGCGCCAGCAGGTGCTGCACGAACCAGTCCACCGCGGCGCCGCTGGAGACGTCGAACCCGTCGACGTAGGCGTCGAAGTGGCCGCCGGGCATGATCACGAGTTGCTTGGGCTCGCGCGCCCGCTCGAACGCATCGATCGCGAGATCGGCGACCGTCAGCACGTCGTTGGCGGCCACGCACATCAGCAGCGGCGTGGGGCTGATCCACGGCAGGTACGTGCCGGGCTCGTACTCCATGAACATCTCGACGCTGCGCAACGTCACCTCGTTGCGCCAGGCCGGCGCCCGCTGCTCGTGGGTCGCGGTGAACCACTCGTAGGAGTCAGCGGTGGGCAGCGCCGACGGGGCCTGCGGGTCGGCGTCGACAACCGGCACCATCGCCGGCGGCTCGCCGCGGAAGCGGGCCTCGCGGTCGGCGTCGAATTGGGCCTGGAACGCAGGCAGGAAGTCCGACCGCACCAGCCGCTGGGCGTTGGCGTGACCGGACACCAGCGGCACCTGCGAGACCACGCACTTGACGCGGCGGTCGATCGCGCCGACCACCAGCACGTGAGCTCCCGAGTAGCTGGATCCCCAGATCCCGATCCGCTCGGAGTCGACCTCCGGCCGGGTGCTCGCGTAGGTGATCGCGTGGCGATAGTCCCGGACCTGGGCCCACGGATCGATCTCCTGGCGCGGCTCGCCGTCGCTGGAGCCGAAGTTGCGGTTGTCGAACACGACCGCGGCCATCCCTGCGTTGGCGAACACGTCGGCGTAGCGATCCAGGTACATCTCCTTGACAGCGGAGAATCCGTGCGTCATCACGATCGCCGGCGCCGGGCCCGTCACCTGCTCGGGGGTGTACAGCCAGCCTCTGAGCGTCACGCCCTCGGCGTTGAACTCGATGTCCTCTCTCATCGCCCGCTCCTCAGGTGCGCTTGATGGCCTGCAAAGTGTAAGTCTGGGGCATCCGCCAGGGACGATCCGCGAGTCGCCACTCGCGCGGCTCGATCATCTCCGACTGCCCCGGGAACGCATCCCACGGGGCGCTGTCGTGCTCCTCGAGCATCGTCAGCTGCATGTCCGCGCCCATCAGCGCGGTGACGATCTCGCCGAGCCCGTGGTTCCACTGGTGGGTGACGTTCTCGGCGAAGCTCACGTCGGTCTCGACGTATGTCCCCGAGTGCTCAGAGACGGTCGGCTGCTCGCGCTCGAAGTACGGGTACTCGACCGCCAGCAGCTCGTCCTCACGCTCGTCGTCCAGGGACCACATCATCGGGTGGCCTTCGCGGATGAACAGGCGGCCGCCCGGCACCAGCAGCTCGGACACGACGTTCGCCCAGCGCGTCACCGACGGCAGCCAGCAGAGCGCGCCGATCCCGGTGTAGACCAGGTCGAACTGCCCGGCGCCCAGCACCGAGACGGCGTCATAGAGCTCGGCCTCGACGAACTCGACTTCGTCGCCCGTCCGCTCGGCGAGCCGGCGGCCCTGCCGCAGCGACGCCGGCGACAGGTCGAGTCCGGTCATCCGCGCCCCGAGGCGCGCGAGCGAGATCGTGTCGGTGCCTACGTGGCACTGCAGGTGGACGCCACGCAGCCCGCCGACCTCGCCCAGCCGGGGCAGGTCGAAGCGGACGACGGCGCTGAGGAACTCCGAGTCGGCGATGAACTGGTCAAACGCGTAGTCCGGGGACGCCGCGTGGGCGGGGGCGCGCTCGTCCCAGTTGGCGCGGTTGAAGTCGGCGTAGCCGGTCACAGTGGGCGGCGGACACCGACCTCGTCGATGTGCACGAGCAGGTCGCCCGGATCTTCGTAGACCCGGAACGCGCCGGCGTAGATCAGCTCCTCGCGGCCATAGCCGCCGGACAGCAGGCCGATCCCGAGCGCATCGGCGCGACGCGCGGCGAGCAGGTCCCAGACGCTGTCGCCGACCACGATGCTGTCGCGGATGTCGACCTCGATCCGCTGGGCCGCGGTCAGGAACAGGTCGGGGTCGGGCTTGGCGTAGCGGACCTGATCGCGGGTGACCAGCGGGGTGTCCTGCGGGATCCCGAGCAGGTCGAGCGCGAGCCGGGCGTAGCGCTCGACGCCGCTGGTGGCGATCGCCCAGGGGACGCCGTTGTCGGTGAGCGTGCCCAGCAGCTCAGCCGCGCCGGGCAGCGGCCTGACGCTGTCGAACTTGTCGATGTAGGCGTCGGCGTGAAGGCTGGGAAGCCGGGCGAGCATGTCGGGATCGAGGTCGGTTTCGACCTCGCGCGCCAGCGCGGCAACGAACAGGCCGCCGCTCATCCCGATCCGGCGGTGGATCTTCCAGATCGGCAGGTTGATCCCGACGCCCTCCAGGGCCTCGCGCCAGGCGACGACGTGCTGGTAGACGCTGTCGATCAGCGTGCCGTCGAGGTCGAACAGGAACGCCGGCTGGTTGAAGGCTCGCGTTTGACTTGCGGTCGTGTCGCTCACGCTGGCGAGCGGACCGTATCAGCGCCGGTCGCCTCGCTGGTGTTCGTGCTCGCTTCCGCGCTGTTGCGGCGCGCGACCTCGGCCCGCACGACCGGCGCGACCTCGGTGCCGAACAGCTCGATCGAGCGCATCACGTCGGCGTGGGCCACCGCGCCGACGCTCATCTGGCCGATGTAGCGCTCATGACCGAACAACTCGTGTTCGAACAGGATCTTCTCGGCGACCTGCTCGGGCGAGCCGACGGCGAGCGCGCCGCGCGGCGAACTCAGCGCCTCGTACTGCGGGCGGCCCGCGGGCGGCCAGCCCCGCTCGCGGCCGATCCGGTTCATCATCTGCAGGTAAGACGAGGCGAACGCCGAGTCGGCCCGGGCGGAGGTCTCGCCGACGAACGCGTGGGTGTTGATCGCCACCCTGGCGCCCGCGGGGTCGTGGCCGCTGCGCTCCCAGGCCTGGCGATAGAGGTCGACCAGCGGCACGAACCGCTCGGGCTCGCCGCCGATGATCGCGAGCGTCAGCGGCAGCTCCAGCGCCGCGGCGCGGACCACCGACTGGGGCGTGCCGCCGACCGCGACCCAGATCGGGATCCGGTCCTGCACGGGGCGCGGCCACACGCCGGCCTCGTTGAGCGGCGCGCGGTGACGACCCGACCAGGTGACCGGGTTGTGCTCGCGCAGCGTCGAGTAGGAGCTCGAGTTTCTCGGCGTACAGCTCGTCGTAGTCGTCGAGGTCGTAGCCGAACAGCGGGAAGGACTCGGTGAACGATCCGCGGCCGGCCCAGATCTCCGCGCGACCGCCGGACAGCAGGTCGACCTCGGCGAACTGCTGGAACACCCGGACCGGGTCGTCTGAGCTGAGGACCGTGACCGCGCTGGCCAGCCGGATTCGCTCTGTGCGCGCGGCGATCGCTGCCAGGACCACGGCCGGGGAGGACACCAGGAAGTCGGGCCGGTGATGCTCGCCGATCGCAAACACGTCGAGCCCGAGCTGGTCGGCGAGCTCGGCCTCCTCGAGCACCTGCGCCATCCGCTGCTGCGGGGTGACGTCGGGGCCGATGTCGGCGAACGTGGCGAGCCCGAGTTGCATGAGCGCCAGCTTAGCAGATAGTTGTCAGCGCAACTATCGCCCGGATCCTTAAATGAGAGCGCCCCGTGATTGGCGGGGAGTTGAATGCCAATCTGCGGGGCGCGCTCGAGGGAGGAGAGGGTGTTGCTCCCACATAGTTGCGCAACCCCCTTTAGTTGTCCAAGACAAGGATTGTCTGAGATCTATAGTGATTGCTTATGGATATTCGCCAGCTCCGATACCTGGTCGCGCTCGCCGAGGAGCGCCACTTCACCCGCGCCGCCGAGCGCGAGCACATCGCCCAGCCGGCACTGTCCCAGCAGATCCGCCGGCTGGAGGATGAGGTCGGGCTGGCGCTGGTCGAGCGCACCACGCGCCGGGTGTCGATGACCGACGCGGGAAACATGCTCGTCGCTCGGGCCCGGAGGATCCTGTCCGAGCTCGACGCCGCCGACGCCGAGCTCCAGGGTTTGAAGGGGATCCAGGCCGGACACGTGTGGGTCGGCGCGATGCACACGATGGGGCCGATCGACGTGTCGCTGGCGCTGGCGATCTTCCACGAGCGCCACCCGGGAGTCGAGCTGTCGGTGCGCGAGCAGTCCAGCGAGGAGCTCGCGGAGATGCTGCGCGACGACGTGCTCGACCTGGCGTTCCTGTCGGTCACCGAGCGGATCGAGAGCCACGGCCTGGGGCTGCAGCAGCTGTACGCCGAGGAGCTCGTCGTGATCCTTCCCCCCAACCACTCGCTCGGCAGGCGCGACGGCGTGCGCATCTCCGAGCTGGCCGGCGAGCAGTTCATCAGCTACCGCGAGGGCGCCCGCCTGCGCGAGCTGCTCAACTTCGCCGCCCGCGACGCCGACTTCGACCCACACGTGATGCTCGAGTCCAACGAGAGCGGGCGGATCCGGCGGCTGGTGGCACGCGGCATGGGGGTGGCGATCCTGCCCCGCTCCGACACCGAGGGGCCGGGCGCCGAGGTCGCCGTGGTGGCGCTGACCGAGCCCGAGCTGACCCGCGATATCACGCTCGCCTGGCGCCAGGGCCGCCGCCAGCCTCCGGCGGTGGCCGCGTTCATCAAGCTCTCGCAGACGCTGTTCGCAAACTCAAACGGTCGTGAGCAACAGGGCGCGCGCGGGCACGCGACCGGCCTCGAACAGGTGCGGGACGTCGGCGGGGAACGACGCGTAGTCGCCCGCTGATAGCTCGGAGATCCGCTCGACCGGGCCGGCCACAAGCTTGCCCTCGAGGACGTACACGTGCGCGCGCGAGCCCTCGGCCTCCGCGTCGAGCTCGCGAGCCTCGCGCGCGCGGCAGCGACAACTCGGCGATCCGTAGCGCCGCTGGTCCGACGAGCTCGTCGATCGCCCGCTGGGGGAGGCCGGCGCGCTCGGATGTCGGCGCGCCCGCGGCGCGCACGACCCTGATCTCGCCCAGCGGCGGCTCCTCGAGCAGCTCTGAGATCGGCACCCGCAGGGCGCCGGCGAGCCCGGCCAGCGTCTCGACCGTCGGGTTCGCGCGGCCGTTCTCGATGCTCGACAGCGTCGCCTTGCTCATCCCGGTGAAGCGCGCGAGCTCCGACAGCGAATGGTGGCGCGCGATCCGGAGCCGGCGCAGGTTCGCCGCGAGCACCTCCCCGATGTCCCGGTCGTTTATCATACGGAACGTATCGTTCATTCTAACGAACGCATCAGTGCTCGAACCCGCCCGTGACCACGTTCTACTTCGACCTCGGCTCGCCGTACGCGTACCTCGCGGCGGAGCGGTTGTCGCGGCTGCTGCCCGAGCCGGTGCGCTGGCAGCCGGTGCTGCTCGGCGGGCTGTTCAAGCTGAGCGGCCGCAGCTCGTGGGCGCTCGGTGACGAACGCCGTCGCACGCTGGGGATGGCCGAGATCGAGCGGCGAGCGCGAGCGTACGGGCTGCCGCCGATGCGGTGGCCTGACCCGTGGCCCGACGACTACCTGACCGCGATGCGCGCCGCCACGTACGCATTCGCCGCGGGGCGCGGCCGCGAGTTCGCAATGCAGGCCTTCCGCAACGCGTTCACCGCCGGATCGGACCTCAGCATCCCCGCCAACGTGTTCGCTTCGGCGCGGCGCGCCGGACTCGACGCCGCCGCGGTGCGCGCCGCCGTCGACGATCCCGAGATCAAGCGCCAGCTGCGCGCCGCCACCGACGCGGCATACGATCTCGGGGTGTTCGGCGTGCCCACGATCGCGATCGGCGCGGAGCTGTTCTGGGGAGACGACCGGCTCGAGGACGCCGCCGTCCACCTCGAGAACGCGACGGCTTGACTGCGATGTTCCACCCCGCCGACCTCGCCGAGCCGATCGTCCAGGCGCCGCTGGCCGGCGGGCCGTCGACGCCCGAGCTCGCGATCGCGGTGTGTGAGGCCGGCGGCCTGGGCTTCGTCGCCGCGGGATATCAGACCGCCGATGCGGTCGCGGATCAGATCGACGAGGTCGCGGCCGCGACCTCGCGCCCGTTCGGCGTCAACGTGTTCGTGCCGGCTCCTCGCCCCGCCGACCCCGACGAGGTCTCGGCCTACCTGGAGGAGCTGGAGGCCGAGGCGCTGCTGCAGGGCGCCGAGGTCGGCGAGCCGCGGTTCGAGGACGACGACTGGGAGCGCAAGCTCGGGGTGATCTGCGACCGCGGCGTGGCGGTCGCGTCGTTCGCGTTCGGCTGTCCCGAGGCCGCAGTGGTCGCGCGCCTGCAGAACGCGGGGGTGGCGGTATGGGTGACGGTCACCGATCCGCGCGAGGCCGAGCTGGCTCGCGACGCCGGCGCCGACGCGCTGGTCGTCCAGGGCAGCGAGGCGGGCGGGCACCGCGGCGGCTTCGACGACGTGGACTCGAGCGGCGGCATCGGGCTGCTCGCGCTGCTGCGGATCGTGGCGGCGGCGGTGGCGCTGCCGATGGTCGCGGCCGGCGGGATCGCCGACGGGGCCGCCGTGGCCGCCGTCCTGTGCGCCGGGGCGAGCGCGGCGCAGGTCGGGACGGCGCTGATGCTCGCGCCCGAGGCCGGCACGCACGAGTCACAGCGCGCGCTGCTGGCCGATCGCGCCCCCACGCAGCTGACGCGCGCGTTCACGGGCCGGCTGGCCCGGGGGATCGTCAACCGCTTCCTCGAGCACCGGACGCCGACGGCTCCCAGCGCGTACCCGGAGATCCATCACGCCACCAGCCCGATCAGGGCCGCCGCCCGCAGGCGCGGCGACGTCGGCTCGTTCAACCTGTGGGCGGGGCAGGCGCACGAGCTGGCCCGCAACCGCCCCGCCGGCGAGATCGTGCGAGAGATGGGCGTGGACTGCCGGCGAGTGCTGCGCGAGCTCGACCAGCGGCTCTCCTGACCGCGCCGGTCAGGCGCCGCACGCGCGTGTTGACGCCGTTTGATTCATGAATCGCGACACTAAGGGCATGTCCGATGCCGAGCTGCTGCTTCGCCGTGCCCGCCGACCACTGGTGATCGGGATGGGCGGCGGCGGCGATGTCGTCGGCGCGCTGGCCACAGCGGAGTTCTGCCGCGTGTACGACGCCGCCGATCCGATCGTCGGCGGCGTGACCTGGGAGCGCCGGCCGATCGATCCGGTCGCGGGCCCCCGGTCGACAGACGAGATCGCCGGCGCCGAGGAACTCGCGCCGAGGATCCTGCTGGCCGACGCGCGGACCCGCGTGCGCGATCGGGAGGTCTACTTCGCGGAGTCGCGGATGGCCCAGTTCCTCGGCGAGCAGACGGTGCTGATCGATCCCCACGGGGGAGCCGGCGCCGTCGCGCGCGGGCTGGCCCAGGCCGCCGATCGGCTCGGCCACGACCTGATCGTGTTCGTCGACGTCGGCGGCGACCTGCTTGCCCATGGCGACGAGCCGGGCCTGCGCAGCCCCCTGTGCGACGCGCTGATGCTGGCCGCGGCCGCCCGCCTGGCCGACGCCGGCGTGCCGGTGCTGGCGGCGATCTTCGGCGTGGGCTGCGACGGGGAGCTGACCCCGTCCGAGGTGTTGGCCCGGATCGCGGACGTGGCCGGCGCGGGCGGATTGTGCGGCGCCCGCGGGCTGACCGAGCCGGTGGCGCAGCGGCTCGAAGGTGCGATGAAGCTCGTGCCCACCGAGGCCAGCGCCCAGGCCGTGCGCGCGTTCCGCGGCGGGTCGGGTCAGGTCACGATCCGCAGCGGGGCGCGGACGGTGCAGCTGAGCTCGGCGGCCGCCTTGACGTTCTACCTCGACGTGGGCGTGACCGTGCGCACGGTCGGCCGGCTGGCCCGCACGGTCGACGGCGCCGACAGCCTGGAGGAGGCGAACGCCGCGCTCAACGCGCTCGGCGTGCGAACCGAGCTCGACCTCGAACGGGACGTCGTCCCGGGTGAATGACCGCCCGCCGCCGCGGGCCCGGGCTCAGAGCGTGAACACGATCTTGCCGACGACGTCGCCGGCCAGCATCGCCTCAAAGCCCTGACGGGCGTCCTTCAGCGGCATCGTGCTGTGGATCGCCGGGCGAATGTCGCGGTCCACGCACAGGCGCATCAGCCGGTCGAGCTCGTCGCGCGTCCCCATCGTCGAGCCGACGATCGACAGCTGCAGGAAGAAGATCCGGGTCAGCTCCGCCGGGGACGCATCGCCGGTGGTGGCGCCGCACACGACCAGCGTGCCGCCGGGCTTGAGCGAGCGGATCGAGTGTCCCCAGGTCGCCTGGCCGGTGGTCTCCATCACCGCGTCGACGCGCTCGGGCAGCCGGGCGCCGGACTCGAACGCCTGGTCGGCGCCGAGCGCCAGCGCCTGCTCGCGGCCGGTGTCCGAGCGCCCGGTGACCCACACGCGGATCCCGGCGGCGCTGGCCAGCACGGTCAGCGCGGTCGCAACGCCGCCGGTCGCGCCCTGCACGAGGATCGTCTGGCCGGGGACGACCTTGCCGCGCGTGAACAGCATCCGGTAGGCGGTCAGCCAGGCGGTCGGGAGGCAGGCCGCCTGCTCGAAGCTGAGCTCGTCGGGCTTGGCGACGATGTTGCGGCGGGGGACGGTCACCCGCTCGGCGAACGAGCCCTGGTAGCGCTCGGACAGCAGCGAGCGACGGGGGTCGAACGTCTCGTCGCCGCGCCAGTCATCGCTGGCGATCACGGCGTGGACGACGACCTCGTTGCCGTCCTCGTCGAGACCCGCGGCGTCGCAGCCGAGGATCATCGGCAGGCGGTCGGCGGGCAGGCCGACGCCGCGCAGCGACCACAGGTCGTGATGGTTGAGCGAGGTGGCCTTGACGGTGACGGTGGTCCAGCCGTCAGGGACTTCGGGCTCGGGACGGTCGTCGATCGCGAGCCCGCTGAGCGGGTCCTTCGGGTCGATGTCTGCGGCGTAGGCGGCGAGCATCGGCGCATCATGACGAACCGCGGCGTGCGCGGTCGTGGGGTCTCGATGCCAGAATGAGGGCGTGGCGCGGGTACGGGTACAGACGAGCAAGACGGTCGAGGCGTCGCCAGACCGCGTGCTCGCGCTGCTGCGTGACTACCGCGAGGGGCGCCCGCGGATCCTCACCGACAACTACAGCGCCTACCGCGTCGAGAGCGGCGGCGCGGGCGACGGCACCGTGATCGCCTATCACTTCGCCGCCGGCGGCCGGGAGCGCGACTACCGGCTGCGCGTCGAGGAGTCGACCGGCGAGCTGCTCGAGCGCGACGAACTGTCGTCGTTCATCAGCACCTGGAGCGTTGCTCCCTCGGGCGCGGGCAGCGAGGTGTCGATCGAGTCCTCGTGGGAGGGCGCCGGCGGGGTCGGCGGGTTCTTCGAGCGGACGTTCGCGCCGATCGGGCTGCGCCGGGTGTACGGCGAGATGCTCGACCGGCTCGCGGGGGCCGTCGGCAGCGCGTAGTCGCGAGGCCGGTGGCAGTGGGGCCTAGCGGACGATGCCTGAGGCGTGACGGTCCCGCCGGCGCCCGGTCCCGGCTAGCGCCGAGCCCCGGCGTCGAGCTCCTCCGCCACCGACCGCCACAGGGTGACGTGCACCGCCGGCCGGGCGCGCGCCGAAGCGGTCCCGGCGCGGCCGCTGGACATCGCCTGGGTCGCCTCCGAGGTCGTCGCGAAGCGCTGCAGCGCGAGCGCCGCCGGCAGCGCGCGACCGAGGCCGAGCGTGCTGGCGTGCCACAGCTCGACCACCGGCGTGCCGCGGACGTCGATCCTGACCAGCGAGCGGCGGCGGATCGCGTCGATCACCGAGTGCGCCAGCGCGAGGATCAGGCCCTCGCCCGCGGCCGCCGCCGCGATCGCCGCGGCGTGGCTGGTGTAGGCGGAGATGTCCTGAGGATCGATCCCGTTGCGGGCGAAGAACAGCCCCGCGGTCGTCGTCGGGTCGACGTCCTGCGGGCCGACGAGCCAGCGTTCGCTGGCCAGCGAGGACGGGGAGATCGCGCGCTGGCCGGCCAGCGGGTGGCCGGGCGCGGCCACGATCATCAGCCGCGAGCGCAGGAACGGGACCGACGCGATCGTGGCGGCGCGCTCCGGGCCCGGGTGCGGGCCCAGCGCGATGTCGGCGCGGCGGTGCTCGAGCAGGTCGGCGAACGATTCGCCCGGGACCTGTTCGACGGTGATCTCCAGGCCCGGGCCGCGGTTGCTGAACGCGTCGATCAGCGGCCCGATGTGCTCGGCGACGATGCTGGTCGCGGCCACCTGCAGCTGTCGAGGCTGGCCGGGGCTCTCCTGGACGCTGCGCCTCGCCTGCTCGGCCAGGCCGAGGATCTCGCCGCCCAGCGCGGCCAGCCGGCGGCCACCGGGGGTCAGCGCGATCCCGCGCCCATTGCGGACGAACAGCTCGTCGCCGAGCTCCTTGCGGAGGGCCGCCACCGCTACCGACACCGCCGGCTCGGTGACCTCGAGCTCGGCCGCGGCGGCCTTGACCGAGCCGAGCCGAGCGACGAGAACGAACGACTGCAGCTGGGCTAGGGTCATCTGGGCTTAGGGATCACCTGGAGGGAATCCACCATAACAACCCTCCAAACTTGGCCATCCCTCTCCTAAGCGATCCCTTAACTGTCGTTGACCGCCACAATAGGGGAACGGCAAGATGCCAGATAGGAGAGGAGAGCCCCCGGAATCGGCGGTGTCCACGGCAGAATCCCCGGGCCGCTCCGTACAACAGAATTGCAAGTACCCGCACCGTTTGAATACGAGCGCGCCACGAGCGTCGACAACGCGCTGGAGCTGCTCACAGAGCTAGGCCCCGAGGCGCGGCTGCTGGCCGGCGGCCACTCGTTGCTGCCGATGATGAAGCTGCGCTTGGCGGCGCCGGAATACCTGATCGACATCGATCCGCTGGCCGCGGAGCTCGGCTACATCGAGCAGCACGGCGACGAGGTCAGGATCGGTGCGATGACCCGCCACCGGGAGCTGCTGGAGTCAGATCTCCTGCACCGCCGGCTGGCGATCTTCACCGACGCCGAGCGCGTGATCGCCGACCCGGTCGTCCGCAACCGGGGCACGATCGGCGGAGCTCTCTGTCAAGCAGACCCGAGTGAGGATCTGTCTGCGGTGTGCGCCGCGGTCGGCGCCCGAATGGTGATCCGCGGCCTCCACGGCGAACGCGTGCTCGGAATGGCCGAGTTCTACCGCGGTCCATATCGGACCGCGGTGGGCGATGCCGAGATGCTCGTCGAGGTCCGGGTCCCGCTCACCGAGTCCACCGGCAGCGCCTACGCGAAGGTCGACCGGCGCGTCGGGGACTGGGCGGTGGCCGCCGCGGGCGCATCGGTGACGCTGCACAAGGGCAAGATCGCCCGGGCCGGCGTCGCGCTGGCCGCGGTCGGCTCCGAGGTCACCTCGAGCGATGCCGAGCAGGCGCTCGCCGGCCAGCCGCCGTCTGACGAGCTGTTCGCCCAGGCCGCCGGGCTGGCGGCCGGGTCGTGCGCCCCGGTGACCGATCAGCGCGGGTCCGAGGAATACAAACGCCACGTCGCCGGGGTGCTGACCGAGCGCACGCTGCGCCGTGCCGTGTCCCGCGCGCTGGCGGAGCAGGGGTGATGCAGGTGACGCTGTCGGTCAACGACATCGAGTACACCCGGGACGTCGAGCCCCGGCTCCTGCTGGTCCACTTCCTCCGCGACGAGCTGGGGCTGACCGGCACGCATTGGGGCTGCGACACGTCCAACTGCGGGACTTGCGTTGTCCTGATGGACGACGAGCCGGTGAAGTCGTGCACGGTGCTCGCCGCGACTGCGAGCCGCTACCAGGTGCGGACCGTCGAGGGAATGGAGGTCGACGGGGTGCTGGACCCGGTGCAGGAGGGGTTCACCCGCGAGCACGGGCTGCAGTGCGGGTTCTGCACGCCGGGGATGATGCTGACCGCGCGGGCGCTGCTGGACCGCAACCCGCACCCCACCGACAACGAGATCCGGGAGGCGATCTCGGGCCAGATCTGCCGGTGCACCGGCTACGCGACGATCGTCCGCTCGATCCGCTGGGCGGCCGAGAACTCGAATTCGGAGATGAGCAATTGATGATGTTGGAGAGAGGACAAGGAGGTGTCAGATGCCCGTGATCGCCGCTTCGACCGGCTGGTACGTCGGGCTCGCGTTGGGTGTTGTGGTGGTGCTGGTCGCCGCCGCGATCGTGATCACGATCGTGCTGCTGGCCCAACGGATCGCCGGACAGGCCCGCACCGCGGTGCAGGGCGTCGAGACGGTCCGCGAGCAGACCACCGAACTCGCCGGAGTCGGCCAGATCAACGACTCGGGCGTGCGGATCCTGCACTCGGCGCGGGCGCTGCGAAAGGTGGCGGTGGGCAAATGACCGTCACTTACGCCGCATTGAGTAACCACGGCGCCTGGTGGATCGCGCTCGCGATCGGCCTCGTGTCGGCGCTGATCGTGGCCGGGCTGCTGCTCGTCCTGGTCAGGACCGTGGCCGACATCCGCAAGTCCGCGAGCAGCCTGCTCGAGACGGCCGGAAAGGTCGCTTCGAACACCGCAAACATCCCGCAGCTCGAGGCCACCGCCCCCGTGCTCGGGCTGATCGTGGAGGAAGCCGTGGTGCAAGACGGCTACATGAACGCGTTGACCGACGGGTTCGGTGCCCGATGACCCTGCTCATCATCCTCAGCGTCCTGCTCGCGGTGGTCATCATCGCCGTACTCGCGGCGGCGCTGATCAAGATCCGCACCGACCTGGAGGCCACATCCAAGGATCTGGCCACGCTGGCCGGGGCGCTGGCCACCGTGGAGGCCGAGCACCTGCGCCCGCTGGAGCCGGCGGTCAAGGCGATCAACGCCCAGTTCGACGTGATCGTCGGAGCCCTGCCGGGGATTGCCACGAAGGCCGCGATCGTCGCCGAAAGGAGGCCCGCATGATCCTCGAGTGGATCGGAGCCGTGCTGCTGCTGGTCGTGGTGCTCCCCGTGGTCATCTACCTGCTCCGCGGCGTGCTCAACGCCGCCAACGGCATCGTCCCCAGCGTCGACCAGATCGCCGTTGCGGCCCAGGCGGGGTCCAAGGACCTCGACGCGGTGCCGCTGCTGCTGACGACGCAGGACCAAGTCCGTAAGACGATCGAGGCGGCCGCCAATTACGGCGGCTCGCTCGACGTGATCCTCGACGACGCGTGACTGGGAGATAACGATGCCAGCAGCTGGTGTAGTCATGATCGTGGCGGTCGTCCTGATCGTCCTGGCGCTCGTCTACTACCTCGTCTCGACGATCGTCGCCCTCCAGAAGATCACCAAGGGGCTCGATCGCGCGATCGCCGGAGTGGTCGAGATCATCCAGAAGACCGAACCTGTCGCCCCGGTCGTCAACGACATCAACTCCAACCTCGACGCCGGGGTGGACCTGCTCGAGGGCCTGCTCGTCAAGAAGGCCGGGATGCAGGACGCGGTGGGGCTGGTCGAGGGGCTGTATCCGGGCGCCGTCGCGGCCGGGTTCCGCAACTTCCCCGACAGCGCCACGACCAAGGCGCCGCGGATCTCCGAGGTCTACACGCGCGGGACGCTGACGCTCGCGCGGCTGGGCCGGGAGGCCCCGATCGCCGCCGCCAGCCCCGACGGGCCGGCGCTGCGCAACCCCGCCTACGGGAGCCTGGCGGCGCGCCTGCTGTACCCCGAGATCCGTCAGGAGCGGCCGCAGAACCTGCCCCGCTCGCCGATCATCGGGGCCGACTCGCCCGTGCAGTACGAGCCCAGCGAGTCGCCCGGCGTCCGCAAGCGGATGCCGGCCGCCGCGACGGGAGAAAGGGGGCCCGATGCAGACACCGGCTCCATTTGAATACGAACGCGCCACGAGCGTCGAGGGCGCGATCGCCTCGCTGGTGGAGCACGACGGCGACGCGCGGATCATCGCCGGCGGGCACAGCCTGCTGCCGATGATGAAGCTCCGGCTCGCCGCCCCCGAGCATCTGATCGACATCAACGATCTGCACGAGCTCGAGTACATCCGCGAGGAGGGCGACGAGATCCGGATCGGGGCGCTGACGCGCCACGCCGATCTGCTCGATTCCGAGCTGCTCGCCCGGTGGGCGCCGGTGTTCGCAGACGCCGAGGAGGTGATTGCCGACCCGGTCGTCCGCAACCGCGGCACGATCGGCGGCTCGCTGTGCCAGGCCGACGCTGCCGAGGACCTCAGCGCCGTGTGCGCCGCGCTGAAGGCCAGCGTCGCGATCCGCGGCCCCGAGGGCGAGCGGGTGGTCGGGCTCGATGAGTTCTACCTCGGCCCGTTCACGACCGCGGTGGGCGCCGACGAGATGCTCACCGAGGTGCGGATCCCGCGCCGGCCCAACGGTGGCAGCGCACACGAGAAGGTCGAGCGCCGGGCCGGAGACTGGGCGATCGCGGCCGTCTCGGCGGCGGTCTGGATCGACGGCGCAGTGATCGCCGACGCGGGCCTGGCGTTGAGCGCGGTCGGCGCGACCACGATCCAGGCGACCCGCGCGGTCGAACTGCTGCGGGGCAAGGCCCCGGCGGAGGAGCTGTTCGCGCAGGCCGGCCAGATCGCGGCCGAGGACTGCAGCCCGCAGCCCGACGGCCGCGGGACGGTCGAATACAAGCGCCATCTGGCCGGCGTCCTCAGCAAGCGCGCACTGCTTCGCGCCACCGCCCGAGCTCTGCACACGGAGGTCTAGAACCCATGCAGGTAACGATCACGATCAACGGCGAGCAGGTCTCGCGCGAGATCGAGCCGCGGATGCTGCTCGTGCACTACATCCGCGAGACCCCGGGCCTGACCGGCACCCACTGGGGTTGCGATACGTCCAACTGCGGTGCCTGCGTGGTGCTGATGGACGGCAAGCCGGTGAAGTCGTGCACGATCCTGGCGGCGATGGTCGAGGGCCACGAGGTCCGGACCGTCGAGTCGCTCGAGGTCGACGACAAGCTCGACCCGCTCCAGCAGGGCTTCCACGAGAAGCACGCCCTGCACTGCGGGTTCTGCACTCCCGGAATGCTGATGACCACGCGCGCGCTGCTGGACGAGAACCCCAACCCGACCGACCACGAGATCCGCACCGCAATCTCCGGCGCGATCTGCAGGTGCACGGGCTATCTGAACATCGTTCGCGCGGTCCAGTGGGCGGCCGAGCAGGAAGCCGCGAGCAAACAGGAGGTTTGACCACATGGCCACAGTGAATCCGCCCAGTCCCGAGACCGATCGGCCGATCGGCTTCGGGCCGCTGAAGCGCAAGGAGGACGCGCGCTTCATCCGCGGCAAGGGCACCTACCTCGACGACATCCGGCTGCCCGGAATGCTGCACGGAGCGATCCTGCGCAGCCCGTTCGCGCACGCCAAGATCGTCTCGATCGACACCTCCGAAGCGCTCGCGCACCCCAACGTGGCGGCGGTGATCACCGCCAAGGACCTGGAGACGCTGGGGCTCGCGTGGATGCCGACGATCTCCTACGACACTCAGGCCGTGCTGGCGGGCGACAAGGTCCGATTCCAGGGCCAGGAGGTCGCGTTCGTGATCGCGACCGACGAGTACTCCGCCCGCGATGCGTTGCCGCTGATCGACGTCGAGTACGAGCCGCTGCCGGCGGTCGTCAACGCGCGCAAGGCGCTCGACGACGACGCTCCGCTGATCCGCGACGACAAGGACGGCCAGACCGACAACCTGGCCAGCCCCACGTGGGAGGCCGGCGACGCCGAGGCCACCGACCGCGCGTTCGCCGAGGCCGACACGATCGTGTCGCGCGACATCATCTACCCGCGCTGCCACCCGGCGCCACTCGAGACGTGCGGGATGATCGCCGACTTCAACCCGCAGACCGGCCAGCTCGACATCTACAACGGCAACCAGGCGCCGCACGCCCACCGAACGGTGTACGCGCACGTGGCCGGCCTGGCCGAGCACATGATCCGGATCCGGTGCAACGACATCGGCGGCGGCTTCGGCAACAAGGTCCCCGTATATCCGGGCTACGTGTGTGCGATCGCCGGCTCGATCGTCGCCGGCGTCCCGATCAAGTGGGTCGAGGATCGCTCCGAGAACCTGATGTCGACCGGGTTCGCGCGCGACTACGTGATGCACGCCGACATGTGCGCCAAGGACGGGAAGCTCACCGGCCTGCGAGTCGACGTGGTCGCCGACCACGGCGCGTTCGACTCGACCGCCCAGCCGACGAAGTTCCCCGCTGGGTTCTTCCACATCTGCTGCGGCTCCTACGACCTCGAGGCCTCCCACGTGAAGGTCAAGGCCGTGTACACGAACAAGGCACCCGGCGGCGTCGCCTACCGCTGCTCGTTCCGGATCACCGAGGCGGTGTACCTGGTCGAGCGGATGGTCGGCGCGATGGCGCTGGAGATGGGCGTCGACCAGATCGACCTGCGGATGCGCAGCTTCATCGCGCCCGAGCAGTTCCCCTACGAGACCACGACCGGCTGGACGTATGACTCCGGCGACTACGCCAAGACGATGAAGGTGGCGATGGACATCGCCGGCTACGACGACCTGCTGCGTGAGCAGCAGGAGAGGCGTGAGCGCGGCGAGCTGATGGGCATCGGCGTGTCGTTCTTCACCGAGGGCGTCGGCGCCGGCCCGCGCAAGCACATGGACATCCTCGGCCTGTCGATGAACGACGGGGCCGACCTGCGCGTACACCCGTCGGGCAAGGCGGTGGTCAGCCTCAGCGCCCAGACCCAGGGTCAGGGCCACGAGACCACGTTCGCGCAGATCGTGGCCGAGGAGCTGGGAATCCCGCCCGAGGACGTCGAGGTCCGTCACGGCGACACCGACAAGTCGCCCTACGGCCTCGGCACCTACGGCTCGCGGTCGACGCCGGTGAGCGGCGCCGCCGTCGCCGTCGTCTCGCGCAAGGTCCGCGACAAGGCCCGCGCGATCGCCGCCACGATGCTCGAGACTCGGCCCGAGGACCTGGCCTGGGAGAAGGGCCGCTGGTACGTCAAGGGCGACCCCGAGCAGGGCGCGCTGATCGAGGACATCGCGTTCCGCGCCTACAGCGGCGAACCGATACCCGAGGGCATGGAGGGCGGGCTCGACGCCCAGGTGATCTACGACCCGCCTAACTTGACGTACCCGTACGGCGCCTACATAGCCGTTGTCGACATCGACCCCGAGACCGCCGCGGTCAAGGTCAGGCGTTTCATCGCGGTCGACGACTGCGGCGTGAGGATCAACCCGATGATCGTCGACGGCCAGATCCACGGCGGCCTGGCCGAGGGGATCGGGATCGCGCTGATGGAGGTGATCACGTTCGACGAAGAGGGCAACTGCCTGAACGGGTCGTTCATGGACTACCTGATCCCGACCGCGCTCGAATGCCCCACCTACGAGCTCGGCGCGACGGTGACGCCGTGTCCGCACCACCCGCTCGGTGCCAAGGGCGTCGGCGAGTCACCCAACGTGGGGTCGCCGCCGGCGATCGTCAACGCGGTGATCGACGCGCTGCACCCGGTCCACGGCGTCGACCACATCGACATGCCCTGCACCCCGTCCCGCGTATGGGAGGCGATGCAGGGCCGGGCGGCGCCGCCACAGTGACATGACCCCGGTGCGAGTGACAGGCGAGGCCGCGGACGAGATCCGCCAGCTGGTGCCAGACGTGGAGACGCTGGCGCGTCGGCTGGCGGCGGTCGACTACCTCGTCGACGAGGGACTTGCCACCTCGATGTTCCTGAGCCTGGCGCTGCCCCAGCCGCTGCTGCTGGAGGGAGAGGCCGGGGTGGGGAAGACCGAGGCGGGCAAGTCGCTCGCGGCGGTCCTCGACACTCCGCTGATCCGCCTGCAGTGCTACGAGGGGATCGACGCGGCGGAGGCGCTGTACGAGTGGAACTACCCCCGGCAGCTGCTCAGCATCAGGCTTGCCGACGCTCAGGGAAGCGAGCTGAGCGAGGAGGATCTGTTCGGCCCCGACTACCTGATCCGCCGGCCGTTGCTGACCGCGCTGGAGCACCCGGGGCCACGTCCGGCAGTGCTGCTGATCGACGAGATCGACCGCGCCGACGACGACTTCGAGGCGTTCCTGCTCGAGCTGCTGGCCGAGGCCGCGGTCACGATCCCGGAGCTGGGGACGATCCGGGCCACGCACCCGCCGGTGATCGTGCTCACTTCCAACCGGACCCGCGATCTCCACGATGCGGTCAAGCGCCGCTGCCTGTACCAGTGGATCGACTACCCCAGCGCCGAGCGCGAGATTGAAATCGTCCGCCGGCGTGTGGCCGGGTCCTCGGAGACGCTCGCCGTGCAGGTGGCGAGCGCGGTCGCACGGATGCGCGAGTCAGACGTGCAGAAGCCGCCCGGAGTGGCCGAGGCGATCGACTGGCTGGCGGCGCTGACCGTGCTCGGGATCGAGCGGCTCGACGAGTCCGCGATCGATCGCACGCTCGGATCGGTCCTCAAGTACTCAGAGGACCAGGACGTGATCCGCGCCGCCGGGCTCGAGGTGCTCGTGGGCGGCCGCGGCGAGGATGCCGATGCCTGAGCAGGCGTTCACCGTCGAGACGATCGAGCTCGACTTGCCCGCGGTCACTACCGCATTCGGCCGCCGCCTCCACGAGGCCGGCGTCCCGGTCACCGCCGAGCGGGCGGCCGCGTTCGCGCGGGCGCTCACCTTGGTCAGGCCGATCAGCCGCCGCCGTCTGTACTGGACCGCGCGTGCCGTGCTGGTGTCAGACCAGTCGCAGATCAAGCCGTTTGACTCAGTGTTCCTGGCGGTCTTCGGGTCAGGGGGCGGCACCGACAGCCGGCCGGTCCCGGATGACATGCATGCGGTGCCTACGCTCGCCGACGACCTCCCCCGGTCGCACCGGCAGACCGATCCGGTGGGCGCGGCGCCGCTCGGCTCGCCGGCCTCCACGGGGCCGTCACGCGACCGCGACGAGGAGAGCTCGCGCGATGTGGCGCTGCCGACGGCGGCCAGCGACGAGGAGCTGCTGCGCGACAAGCGCTTCGACGCGCTCGAGCCCGACGAGCTCGCCGCGCTGTACCGGGTGATGAGCCGGCTGCGGGTGGCGACGCCGCTGCGCCGCACCCGGCGCGCGCGCCGCGACCGACACGGCGAGCGGATCGACATGCGCCGCACGTTGCGCCAGAGCATGCGCACCGGCGGCGATCCGATCCGCCTGGCCCGCCGGCGCCGACGGGTCGTGCGCCGGCGGCTGGTGATGCTGTGCGACATCTCGGGGTCGATGGAGCCCTACGCGCGCGCGTATCTGCAGTTCCTCACCTCGGCTGCCGGCAGTGGGATTGGCGGGGGGCGGGTCGCAGGGAGCGGGTCCGAGGCGTTCGTGTTCGCAACCCGGCTCACGCGGCTGACCCGGGCATTGGCCTCGCGCAACCCGGAGCGCGCGATCCAGCGCGCGGCCGCGGCGGCGCCGGACTGGTCGAGCGGCACCCGGATCGGCGACGCGCTGAAGGCGTTCAACGACCGCCACGGACGGCGCGGGATGGCCCGCGGGGCGGTGATCGTGATCCTGTCCGACGGCTGGGAGCGCGGCGCGCCCGAGCTGGTCGGCCGGGAGATGGAGCGCTTGTCGCGGCTGGCGCACCGGATCGTGTGGGTCAATCCGCGGGTGGCCGCGGCGGGGTTCGTGCCGCGGGCCGGCGGGATGGCAGCCGCGCTGCCCCATTGCGACGCGCTGGTCAGTGGGCACAGCCTGCGGGCGCTCGAGGAGGTCGCCGCGGCGATCGCCGGCGAGGGCGACAGGCCCGCGCCGGTGGCGGCGCCGGAGCCCGAGGAGGCGACCGAGCCGTGGGCGAGCGCGACGCCCGTACCGGGCAGCTCGGTGGCGATGCCCAGCGGCTACGGCCCGAGCAGGGGTCGGACGACCCCGGGGTGGGATCTGAGTGGGCGCTGACCGGACCGACGCCAAGCGATGCATCTACCCGGGTTGCGAGCGCCCGGCGGTGCCTCCGCATCCGATGGGGGGACCGCAGCCCAGCTTCTGCGACCTGGAGGAGCACAACGCCTTGACCGCACATCAGGAGCGCCAGCGGCTGGCGCGCGCGGGGACGCCCGGAGGCGTCGAGGACCAGACCAAGAACGAGGAGGTTTGAGCGTGGCTGACGAGGCATACCGAGCGGTGTTCCTGAGGGTGCACCCGACCGGCAAGATGGTCCTCAGCCTGACCACCGAGGCCGATGGCAAGGAGCCCGAGTACGCCCAGCTGGTCGCGACCGAGCTCGGGGTGCCGACGCTCGACGTGAAGGTCGTCCCGGCCGACGAGAACCGCTTCGGCTCAGGCCACGGCTTCAACACGGCGCCGTCGCAGGCGACCTCGGTCGCCGTGACGAGCGCCACCGGCAAGATCCTCGACAAGGCCCGCTCGCTGGCCGGGGCCGCGCTGGATGCCCCAGCCGACAGCCTCCGTTGGGACAACGGCGCGTTCTTCGCGCAGGACGACCCCGAGCACGTCCAGACGATCGCCGACCTCGCGCTCTACGCCCACGGCAGCGGCGTGCTGCCGCCGGGCGTCGAGGGCGGTCTCGACGCCCAGACGGTGTACCGCGAGGACGACTAGGCCCCGTTGAGCGACCCGTCGATCCCCACCTGCACCTCGTCGAGGACCTTGAGCGTCCCGAACAGGGCGCTGTACGGCTTGATGCCCCAGTCGGTCTGCTTGACCGTCGCGGTGCCGGTGACCCGGCCGCCCGCCAGCGTGAGCTCGAACACGATCGGCGCGTGGCGCCCGGCGAGCTCGAGCTCGCCCGAGACCTCGAGGCGATCGCCGTCGCCCTTCACCGAGCTGGACTCGAACGAGATCATCGAGCCCTTGAGCACCTCCTCGTCGATCGTCTGCTCGATGCTGGCCCGTTCCTCGTCGCCGAGGGTCATCATCCCGCCGCTGCCCTCCCGGACGCGCATCGAGCGGGCGTCGGCAGTCAACGAGACCTTGCGCTCGGCGCCGAGCTCGAGCGTGCCTTGCCAGGAGGTCACCTCGATGACGAGGTTGTGGGCGGCCTTCGCGGCGGCGCCGCCCTTCTGCGTGCGTATCGTCAGGGTGGCGTTGTCAGGACCGAGCGCGTGAGTTCCAGGGATGGATGACATGGGTAATTATCCTATGCGATTTGAAGACTTCATGAGTGATTGTGACAAGAAAATATGAGAGTAAGGAGACATCGACGTGGTTGAACTGGACCATGAGTTCTCGACCGGTAAGCCGATCGACGAGAACTGGACGGCGATCCTCGATCTCGACCGACTGGTGCCGTGCGTCGAGGGCGGCAGCGTGCTGGAGAACATCGATCCGGAGTCGGTCAAAGCTGAGATTAAGGTGAAGATGGGCGCGATGTCGATGAAGTTCAAGGGCACCGTGTCGGTGGTCGAGCAGGACGCGGCCGCGCACCGCGCGGTGATGCGGGTGAAGTCCCGCGAGGCCGGCGGTCAGGGCTACGCCAACGCCGACGTCACGTTCTCGTTGTCCAACGGTGGCGGCACGATTCACACCGCCGCGCAGATCACCGGCAAGGCCGCGTCGATGGGCGAGGGCGTGATGGTCAGCGTGCTCGACGCGCTGATCGCCGACTTCACCCAGAAGCTGGCGAACATCTGAGAGCGCGCCGGACGATCGTGGCCACAAAGACGATGCGACACGTACGCGAGGGTGAGGTCCCACTCGGTGGCGGCACCGCCGTCCAGGAGAATCCCGACCGCCCGGTGTTCAAGGGCAACGGTCCCGACGACCACGTGTGCGTGGAGTGCGGAAACGTGCTGGCCAAGTCGATGCCGCCCGAGTACATGAACCGAAAGGTCAGGGTGCGCTGTGGCCGGTGTAACACGGTCAACGTGGCGGTCGAGGAGGAGGGCGTGGATTATGCCTCGGTGTGGAAGCGAAAGCCGGTGAGCTGATGGCGACCGCCGCCCAGGAACCGATCGGCTTCGGACGCATGTCGCGTAAGGAGGACGCGCGCTTCATCCGCGGCCAGGGTCACTACGTCGACGACGTGCAGCTGCCCGGGATGCTGCACGCGGCGATCCTGCGCAGCCCGTACGCGCATGCCCGGATCGTGTCGATCGACGTGTCGGCGGCGCTTGCGCATCCTCGGGTGCACGCGGTGATCACCGGCAAGGACCTGGAGGCTCGCGGCTTGGCCTGGATGCCGACGATGTCGTTCGACACCCAGGCGGTGCTGGCCACCGACAAGGTCCGCTTCCAGGGCCAGGAGGTCGCGTTCGTGGTCGCCGACGACCGCTACAGCGCCCGCGACGCGCTCGAGCTGATCGCGGTCGAGTACGACCCGCTGCCCGTGGTGGTCGACGCGGCCGCGGCGTTGGATCCCGACGCCCCAACGATCCGCGACGACGTCGAGAACCGCACCGACAACCACATCTTCTCCTGGGAGGCGGGCGACGAGGCCGCCACCGACGCGGTGTTCGCCCGCGCCGACGTGGTCGTCGAGCAGGAGATGCGCTTCCCCCGCTCGCATCCGGCGCCGATGGAGACCTGCGGGGCGGTGGCGTCGTTTGACCGGGTGTCGGGGAAGTTGACTCTGTGGTGCACGACCCAGGCGCCGCACGCGCACCGCACCGTGTACGCGCAGCTGACCGGGATGCCCGAGCACAAGATCCGGGTGATCTCGCCGGACATCGGCGGCGGCTTCGGCAACAAGGTCCCGGTGTATCCGGGCTATGTGTGCGCGGTGGTGGCGTCGATCGTGACCGGCAAGCCGGTCAAGTGGATGGAGGACCGCTCCGAGAACCTGATGTCGACCGGGTTCGCTCGCGACTACGCGATGCGCGGCGAGATCGCGGCCACCGCGGAGGGCACGATCCAGGCGGTTCGCGTCGAGGTGCTCGCCGACCACGGCGCGTTCAACACGACCGCGCAACCGAGTCGCTACCCGGCGGGCTTCTTCTCCGTGTTCACCGGTTCCTACGACCTCGAGGCCGCCCACTGCCGGGTCCGCGGCGTCTACACCAACAAGGCGCCCGGAGGCGTCGCGTACGCGTGCTCTTTCCGGATCGCCGAGGCCGTGTACCTGGTCGAGCGGCTCGTCGACTGCCTTGCCGACGAACTCGGCATCGACCCGGCGCAGCTGCGCCTCGAGAACCTGATCGCCCCCGACCAGTTCCCGTATCAGTGCAAGACCGGCTGGGTGTATGACTCCGGCGACTACCACTCGGCGCTGCACAAGGCGATGGAGATCGTCGGCTATGACGAGCTGCGCGCCGAGCAGGCGGGCAAGCGCGAGCGCGGCGAGCTGATGGGCATCGGCGTGGGCTTCTTCACCGAGGCGGTCGGCGCCGGCCCGCGCAAGCACATGGACATCATGGGCCTGGGCATGAACGACGGCGCGGCCCTGCGCGTGCATCCGACCGGTAAAGCGCAGCTGGGGATCAGCGTGCAGACCCAGGGCCAGGGCCACGAGACCACGTTCGCGCAGATCGTCGCCGAGGAGCTCGGGATCCCGCCGGCGGACGTCGATGTCGTGCACGGCGACACCGACACCACTCCTTACGGCCTCGGGACCTACGGCTCACGGTCGACTCCGGTCAGCGGCGCCGCCACCGCGATCGTCGCGCGCAAGGTGCGCGACCGTGCGCGGCTGGTCGCCTCGGCGATGCTCGAGGTCGCGCCCGACGACCTGGCCTGGGAGAAAGGCCGCTGGTACGTCAAGGGCGACCCCGAGCAGGGGGCTACGATCCAGGAGATCGCTATGGCTGCGCGTGGATCGGTCGAGTTGCCCGAGGGCGTCGAGGCCGGGCTGGATGCCGAAACGGTGTACGACCCGCCGAACCTGACGTTTCCGTTCGGCGCCTACATCTGCGTGGTCGACGTCGACCCCGACACCGCGAAGGTGTCGATCCGCAGGTTCGTCGCCGTCGACGACTGCGGCGTGCGGATCAACCCGATGATCGTCGAGGGCCAGATCCACGGCGGGCTCACCGACGGGGTGGGGATCGCGCTGATGGAGACGATCGCCTTCGACGAGCAGGGCAACTGCCTCAACGGGTCACTGATGGACTACCTGATCCCGACCGCGCTGGAGGTGCCCGACTGGGAGACCGATTACACCGTGACACCGTCGCCGCACCATCCGATCGGCGCCAAGGGGATCGGCGAGTCAGCCACGGTCGGGTCGCCCCCGACGATTGTCAACGCGATCTGCGATGCGCTGGAGCCGTACGGCGTGCGGCACATCGACATGCCGTGCACACCCTCACGAGTGTGGGACGCGATGCACGGGCAAGGAGCACCGAAATGATCAGAGGAGAACTCGCCCAGCTCGCCGAGCGGCTCGTCTCCGAGCGGGTCCCGTTCGTCACCGCTACGGTCGTGCGCGCCCGCCAGCCGACCAGCGTGCGCGCCGGCGACACCGCCGTGGTGCTCGCCGACGGCACGATCGAGGGCTTCGTCGGCGGCGTCTGCGCGACATCGTCGGTCCGCCTGCACTCGCTGCGCGTGATCGAGACCGGCGAGCCGGTGCTGCTGCGCCTGGAGCCCGGCGACGACGAAGAGGTGCAGGAGTCCGACGCCGTGGACGGCACCGTGATCGTCGAACGCAACCCGTGCCTCAGCGGCGGCGCGCTCGAGATCTTCCTCGAGCCGCAGCTGCCGTCGGCACGCGTGTTGATCGTCGGCGACGCGCCGATCGCGCGCGCGCTGAAGGATCTTTGCCGGGCGTCGGGCTACGACGTGGTCGTGGCCGACGCCGACCAAGCCGAACCCGGGTCCGGGGACGCGGCCGTCGTGGTCGCCTCACACGGCTCGGGAGAGGAGAGGGTGCTCGGCGAAGCGCTCAGCGCCGGCGTTCCATACGTCGCGTTGGTCGCCAGCAGGGTGCGTGGGGCCGCGGTTCGCGCGGCGCTCGAGGTGCCCGACGAGCTCCGTCAACAGCTACACACGCCCGCCGGGTTGGACATCGGTGCGAGGACACCCGCTGAGATCGCGATCGCGATCCTGGCCCAGCTGGTGGCCGAGCATCATGCGCCGCCCGACGCCGCGGGGACGCCGGTCATCGTCAGGGCTGCATCGACGACCGACCCCGTCTGCGGCATGGAGGTGGCGGTCTCGGATGCGACTGCGCATCTCGACGCCCCCGGCGGGCGGGTGTACTTCTGCTGCACCGGTTGCCGGGACACGTACGCCAAGCAGCTGGCCGGTGATGTCGGTGCTCGGTAGAGAGTTCGTGACCGGGCTGGTGCTGGCGGCGGGCGGTTCCAAGCGCCTCGGTCAGCCCAAGCAGCTGCTGCCGTTCGGGTCGGCGACGTTGCTCGATCACGTGCTCGACACGGCGCGCGCCTCCCACTTCGACCAGCTGCTGTGCGTGCGTCGGCGGCGGCGGCGATGACGTCCGCGGCGAGCGTCGACCTGCGCGGCATCGA
This sequence comes from uncultured Solirubrobacterales bacterium, assembly GCA_963831845.1. Classification (GTDB taxonomy): domain Bacteria; phylum Actinomycetota; class Thermoleophilia; order Solirubrobacterales; family Solirubrobacteraceae; genus Palsa-465. The sequence goes on from CAWHRT010000027.1 coordinate 54,634, forward strand.
GGTGGTCGAGAACCGGCAGTTCGGCGAGGGTTGCTCGTCGTCGATCGCGGCGGCGCTGGGCGCCGTCGACGAGCGCGCGGATGCGCTCGTGCTGATGCTGGGCGACCAGCCCGGGGTCACGGCCGATGTCGTTGCGGCGCTGATCGCCGGTCGCCGCGGCGCCCCGCTCGCCGCGTGCGCGTACGCCGACGGCCGCGGCCATCCGCTCGCTTTCGGCAACGCTATGTTCGGAGACCTGGCATCGCTGCATGGAGACAAGGGCGTCTGGAAGCTTCTCGATCGCCACGCCGGCGAGGTGATCGAGGTGCCGGTGGCGGGCCCGATCCCGCGGGATGTCGACACTTGGGAGGACTACATGGCGGTACGGGCCTCATGAATTCGGTGCTTGACGCGATCGAGGGCTGGGTCGCACGCGGCGACCGCGTAGCCGTGGCGACCGTGGTCGAGACGAAGAAGTCGGCGCCGCAGCCGGCGGGCACGAAGATGGGCATCAACGAGCTCGGCGAGGTGTGCGGCGCCGTTTCCGGCGGTTGCGTCGAGGGTGCCGTGGTCGAGGTCGCCGAGACGGTGATCGAAGGCTCGGCGCCGCGGCTGCTGCACTATGGAATCGCCGACGAGGACGCCTGGGACGTCGGGCTGCCGTGCGGCGGCGAGATCACCGTGTGGGTGCAGGGCTACGCCGCGGGTGACCTGCAGGCGAGCTTCACCGAGCTGGCGCAGAGCGGTATGCGGGCGGCGCTCGTGACGCTCGTCGAAGGCGGCCCGGAGCTCGGCGCCCGGATGCTGCTGCGCGAAGGTGCAGAGCCACAGGGGACGCTCGGCGATCCCGACCTCGATGCCGCCTCGGTGGCACTCGCGCGCGACGCCCTGTGGTCCGAGCGCAACGAGCTGCACGAGGTCCGCGGCGCGAAGGTGTTCATCGATGTGGCGGCGCCGCCGCCGCGGCTGGTCATCGTCGGCGCGGTCGACTTCGCTGCCCAGCTGGCCGAGGTCGCGCGGATGTCGGGTTGGAGGCCGTTCGTGATCGACCCGCGCGCTCGGTTCGCCACCACGGCCCGGTTCCCGGCGGCCGAGCGCGTGATCGTCGCCTGGCCGCAGGAGGGCTTCGCCCAGCTCGACCCGATCGATCCGGCGACCGCGATCGCGGTGCTCACGCACGACCCCAAGCTCGACGACGCGGCGCTGATCGCGGCGCTCGATTCCGACGCCAGCTACATCGGCGCGATGGGCAGCCGGCGGGCGCAGGAGCGCCGCCGCGAGCGGTTGTTGAACGCCGGCATCGACCCGGCGCGGCTGGACCGCGTGTCGGCGCCGATCGGCCTGGACATCGGCGCGCTCAGCGCCGCCGAGACCGCCCTATCGATCATGGCCGAGATCGTCGCGCTCAAGCATGGGCGGGCCGGTGGGCGCCTGATCGAGGCGCGCGGCCGGATTCACGACGCGGTCCCGGCCTAGCCGTAGGGACCCGAGCGCGCTCTTCAGCGCGGGTGCGCCGAAGGCGGGCGAAATCGCGTGCATAACGTCCCACTCGAGCGCTCTCGCCGCCATCGTGGGACGTTCGCCACGTGAGGCGTGATCACGATCCCAGGCTAACCCGCGAACGCTCCTGGGGGACGTTAAGCACGTCGGCGAGGGACCCGCGGTGCGCAGGACGCAGAGCGGATCAGTTAGCCGGCTGCTGCGCTGAGCAACTCGAGATGCTCGAAGACGGCTGGTGGAGGTTGTTTGCGGCCACACCTTTCTGAGATAGTGGCCGAGTGGGTCAGCGTGTTCCCGTGCCGACGCCTCAGGACGTTGACCGGTCCGCCGGCCAGGTCAGGGACCTCACGGTCGACGGCGATCGGGACGAACTCTTCGCGGCAGCTGACGCGGATGGGTGGTCAATCGGTGCTCGCGCTCCAGCGCGCCGCCGGCAACCGGGCAGCCCTCGCCGCGGTTCACGCGGCCCCGATGGGTTCCCGAATCTCGCGACCGGCACTCGCGCGGTGCCAGGGCGCGTGTAAGTGCGGTGGGACCTGCAGGCAGGCCGGAGCCGACGACGAGTGGATGGCCGAGATGGGCCGGCGCCTTCGACGGGCCGTCGCGACCCGGGGACCGCCCGGAAGCTCCATCAGCGAGTGGCCGTGGGCGGCGGGTGCTCGCGCGCCAGACACTCACCTCCCCGCGGTTCGTGGGCGAGCCCCTGCTTGAGGCCTGCTTGGAGGACAAGTCGAGGATGGGGGTGGGTGCGCGTGACGCGGTGGATCACCGCCGGTCAGCAAGGTGCAGGACGGCATTCGTCGACCGTGGCTTGCCCCTCGGTGCCACCGGACCCGCCGGCAATGGCGTCGACGGGGTCTACGGACCCAGACCGCGGAGGCCGTGAAGGCGTTCAAGGCGGCTCGACCTACCTCGGGTTCGAGGAGTTCGGAGACGTCGGCCCTGGCACATGCGACGGCTGAACGGCTGTTCGCCGGGGCTGGTCCCGCGCCGACACCACCTCCGCCCTCCACCGCCGCCGATCACTCCGGACGATCAAGAGCACGAGGACGCCTCGACGACCGGCGCCACCAGCTGCGGCCGGCGCTCGAAGCCCAGCTGGCCGAGATGCAGAACGTCGTGCTCGCCGCCAAACTGTGGCAGCCGGGTGAGGGCCCACAGCCGTCGGTCGCCGCATCGTTCCCGGCGCGAGGTATGCGTCGTGTGGTTTTTCTGACGCCCGGCCCGAGGATCCCGACTACTACTTCGACACGCTGGGGAAAGGTCGCGCGAAGTCGTGAACCAGACCTCTCCGGCCCGGTCCAACCGCTACGTTCCGCTCCACCGCCCATGGCTTGTGCGACCCCAGCCCAGGCCAGACTTCGCCGCCACCTGCGCCCCGGGCACGTGCAGTCCGCTGGGCACTGGCTGTCCGACCCGACCTGGTACGACTCGAGCCGGCATTGCCGGTCGGATGTGCTGATCCACGAGACCTACCACTGGCTCGGACTTCCCAAGGACGGCGTGACTTCCCAGCCGAGAGCAGGCCGGCGGACGCATTCCAGGACGCCGACACGGTGACTCAGTTCGGCGACGCCCTGATGGGCCTCGAGATCGACGACTGCGTGCCCACGCAGCGCAAGTCGACGGGGTTTCCGGCCGCGCTAGCGGCGTGCCTGGCCCCGTCACCGCCGGGACCTTAGGCTCGCGGCGACGTCAGTGCGGCTGTTCTACCGGTCGACAGCTGCCGCAGCGCCCCCGCCAGCACCCGGGCGCCGAGTGCAGTCCTCGTCGTCGGGAAACTACCACTCCTCGGGCGGGTCGTGATGCCATCCCGGGAGGGCACGAACAGCATCGCCGACCGGGTGTGACGGCCGAGGACCATCGCGTCGTGACCGGCCCCGCTGGCCATCCGCACTGACTCGATTCCCTCATCGGCCGCAGCCTGCTCGACCACCGCGACCGTCGGGATCCATTGCCGCGGGAGCGACGCGCGTACTCGGTCTCGATCGACGCCTCCACCCCCGAGCCGGCGATTTCGGCGTCGACCAGGGTCTACGAGGCGTCGAGCCCGTCGAACGCGCGCTCGTCGCGCGGCGGAGGTCGACCGTGAACTCGCACCGGCCCGGGATCACGTTGCGACCTCCGGGCGCCACCGCGATGCGAGTCCACGGTTGCCCGCAGCTCGTCGCCATCGGCCGCCTGCGCGTCGAGGGCCAGCACGATCTCGGCCGCCGCCACGAGCGCGTCGCGGCGCATGTCCATCGGCGTCGTGCCGGCGTGGTTCGACTCGCCCCGGAGCTCGACCTTGGTCCCGACGACACCGCCGATCGCATCGACGATCGCCACACCGGCTCCGCTGGACCACAGCACCGGCCCTTGCTCGATATGCAGCTCGAGATAACGGTCGACCCGATCGACCTGGCTGGCCTGGGCGATCCCCTCTCGCGGCCGGCCCTGCGCGGCCATCGCGTCGCCAAGCCTGATCCCGTCCGGGTCGCGGCGTCCAGCGCGGCCGACAGGTCCTCGCCGCAGAACGCGCGGCTTCCGAACAACGAAGCGCCGAACCGGGTGCCCTCCTCGTCCATGAACGACCCGATCCAGATCGGGCGCGAGGTAGGAAGTCCGCCGCCCGCAGCTGGCGGACCGCCTCCACCGCCGCCAGCACCCGCGCGCGCCGTCGAACCGGCCGCCGCGCGGGACCGTGTCGAGGTGCGAGGCCGCCGTCACCGCCCCGGTCGACGGCCCGTCCCACTTGGCGATCAGGTTCCCGGCGGCGTCGATCTCGACGTCGAGATCGAGCTCCCGCGCTGTCCCGCGACACGTTCGGTGACCTCGGCGAGCTCGGGTGTCCAGGCAAACCACGAGACGCCGCCCTCGGGGTCGGCGCCGATCTCGGCGGCGGCCGCGAGCGCCGCGGCGACGCCACGACCGGGGGCCTGCGCTGCCGAGCGGCTCATTCCAGGTGCAGGCCGTCCTCGGCGTCGCGCCGGGACGGTCGCGGATCGCGGTCGGCGGGGCTCCGTAGCCGCCGCCGCACGGCGATATCAGCGCAGCAGCTCGCCGGCGGCCGCCCTGCGATACGGGAACTTCGAGGGAAGCTCCTGCTCGTCGTGGCTGTCCGCGGTTGACCCACACGGCTCCCGGCGCCCCGTGCTGCCGCCGAACAGCCCAGGCGGGCCCAGACCGAGCCGTCGCCCTCGAGCGAGTAGCCGGCGTCGTCTAGAAACTCGACCTCGCGTACGGTCCCGAGCCCGCCCCGCCAGCGCCCGGCGCCCGCTCGGTCGTCGAGCAGCTCGTACTGGCGTCACCCGAAGCGGTAGTGGGACTCGATGTCCTCGATCGGGTTGTTGCGCGTGTTGGCGTACAGGGTGTCGACCGCGTCGAGGCCGTCCCTGCCGTGACGGCCGCCGTAGCTGGCCTCGTGGATGTCCATGTGCACCCAGTGACGGCCCTCGCGGAAGCCCGAGTAGGCGATCACCTTGAGGTTCCCCACCCCGGCGCTGACCCGGTCGGGCACGATCGGCGCAAGCGCCCGCATCAGCGTGTCGGCGACGAGATTGCCGCCGCAGAAGCGGGCGATCGTGGGCGCCGGGAAGCGGGGGTTGGCCAGGCAGCCCTCGGGGGCCGTTATCGAGATGGCCCGGAATAGCCCAGAGTTCGTGGGCACGGGTCGTGGGTCGCGGAGTCCAGCAGGATCGAGCGCAGCGTCACCAGACCGCGATGTCGACGGTGCCCTCGAAGCGGCATGTTGATCGGGAGGTCGATCTGCGGCGAGGTCCCGGTGAGGTCCACGTGGATGTCGGAGCCGTCGATGGTCACGGCGACCGTGGATGCGCAGGTCGCGGTAGCGCTGGGTCCGGGTGGTCGACGAACCCGTCGAGCGTGTCCCTCCGCCGCGTAGGTTCCGTCGGGCAGGTGCTCGATCTGCGGCGCAGCATCCGCTCCGAGTAATCCATCAGATGCTCGCTGGCCGCTCGCACCGTCTCGAGGCCGTAGCGCTGCACCAGCTCGAGGAACCGAGCCGCACCGATCTTGGCCGCAGCAACCTGCGCGTCCATGTCGCCCACGACCACGGTTCTGCGGGCACGTTGTCGCGGATGATCTGCCAGACCCAATCGTTTCGCCGACCCTCCTCCTCGACCTTGATCGCGGCGAACTGAAGGCCCTCGGCGTAGGCGTCGGTTGCGTCCACGATCCCGCATGTGCCGGGCGTGAGCGCTCCGAGATCGAGGTGGTGAGCGGTAGTCACGGAGAAGCCGACAAGCTCGCCGCGGTGGAAGATCGGCACGCAGAAGCCGACATCGGGCTGATGGGATGCGCCGTAGTAGGCGTGGTTGTGGATCACCACGTCGCCCGGCTTCCACTCCGCTCCCAGCTCGGCGAAGCGGCGGTTGATGCCCGGATGTAGCCGGGTATCGGGCCCGACTGAAGCGGCGTAGATTGCGAGGACTCGCACAGCTGGCGGGCCTGGTCGTCGCAGATCACGCAGCCGAAGTCCTCGGACTCGCGGATGATCGAGGAGTAAGACATGCGGGCCAGCTTGTGCCCCATCTCGACGGCGATCGAGTCGAGCGCACCCGCGATCACCGCGGCGGTGACCGGGTCAACGCGGCTCTGGACGGTGCTCATGAGCTCATCTCGCGTCAACGCTCAAGTTTCCCGACTCGTGGAGCGGAAGCGGTCGCACTGCGGCGGCACGAGCGTCGTGGTATCCGGATGGAAGACGATCGCGGGCCCCGGCACCGGCCGGCCGATCTGCAGCGCTTGGCGATCAAAAAAGCGCGTCGTCAATGACTCGAGCGACCCGTTTACCCGGAAGACGCTATCCCGCTCATCCACCGAGGACGCCTGTCGAGATCCCGGGTCGGCTCGTGCACGCGGGCGAGGTCGGGCCGCCGTCCGATCGCGCTGACGCGGGCATTGACGATCTCGATCGGGTCTTCGAAAGAGTGGCCGTACTCGCGCTCGTGGAGCGCGTGGAACCCGTCGAGGTCGTCGGCGAGAACGCCCTTCGCCCAGCGTCAGCCGCAGCTCGTAACCCTGGCCCGCGTAGCGGCAGTCGAGCATTCGCGCCACCTCGATGTCCTCGTCGGCGACACCGTCGCGCCGCAGCCGGCCTCGGAGCTCGTCCTCGAGATCGTCCAGCGCGCCGTTCAGCCTGGCCTCGTCGACGTCTCCCTGCACCATGAACACGGTTCGCATCTGGTCGTACTTGAGATCGCTCGTGAGCAACCCACTGGCCGAGGTGATGCCCGGGTGAGGCGGCACCAGCACCTCGGGAATGTCAAGCGAGTCCGCCACCTCCGCGGCGTGCAGCGGCCCGGCGCCCCCGAAGGCCACCAGCGCGAACTCCCGCGGATCGTGTCCCTTCTCCACCGTGCGCGACCTGATCGCTCGCGCCATGTTCGCGTTGGCGATCGTGATTGCGCCCTCCGCGGCCTCCGCGAGGCCGAGGCCCAGCTGATCTGCCAGGCGCTCAAACGCGGCAGCGGCCCGCGCCACGTCGAGGTGCATCTGCCCGCCCAGGAAGCGATCGGGATCGATCCGGCCGAGCACCACATGAGCGTCGGTGACCGTGGGCTCCTCGCCGCCGAGGCCGTAGCACGCTGGGCCGGGCACCGCGCCGGCGCTGCGCGGACCCACGCGGAAGGCGCCCGCGGGGTCCACGAACGCGATCGACCCGCCCCCCGCGCCAATCGTGTGCACATCGAGCATCGGCACCAGCAGCGGGTAACCGCCCACCCAGGTGTCCGCGCCGACGCCTCGCCGACGCCATGTTCGGTCACGATCCCGATATCGGCGGAGGTGCCGCCCATGTCGAAGGTGATCAGCCGTCGGCGGTCGCCGCCAGCGCTCCCGCCCACTGCCCGCCGAGGAGCCCGGCGGCCGGGCCTGACAGCAGGAGCGTGACCGGTCGCTCGGCGGCCTGCGCACGCTTGCCAGGCCCCCGCTCGAGATCATCACGTGCAGGTCCGAGCGGACGCCCTCTTCGCGTCCAACGCGGAGGCGAGCCGCTCCAGGTAGAGCCCCGTCTTCGGACCCACGAAGGCGCTCATGCACGCGGTGGTGAAACGCTCGAACTCGCGGAATTGGGGAACAATGTCCGCGCTGGTGGTCACGAACGCGTCGGGCATCTCCTCCCTGACGATCGCGGCAGCGCGGCGCTCATGCTCGGGATTGAGGTAGGAGTGAAGGAAGCAGACGGCGACCGCTTCGACCCCCTCGGCCGTAGCTCGCGAGCGGCTTCGCGGACCTCATCCTCTGAAGCGCGACCAGCACCTCGCCACGCGGTGGGACGGTGCGCTCGCTCACGACATGCGGTGGCGGCGGTGCACGAACGGCATCACCTGCCAGGGGATGTCCTGCATCACGGAGTAGTGCTGCGGGCGCTGGTGGCGCCCGATGTGGACGATGTCGCGAAATCCCCTGGTGGTGATCATGCCCACCACCGCGCCGTCGTGCTCGAGCACCGCGTTGGTGGCGACCGTGGTGGCGTGAAAGACGGCGTCGATGTCTGCAGCGTGCAACCCCGCGCGCTCGCAGAGCTCGACGAGCCCCTTGACCATCGCCCTGTCGGGCTCCTCGCGGGTCGAGGGGACCTTATGGACACTGACCCGGCCCGACTCGCTGTCGTAAACCATCAGGTCGGTGAACGTCCCTCCGATGTCCACGCCGACGAACTTCATCGCCGGCCCCCCGGTGTCGCGCGGACGAGCAGGCGCGCGTGTAGATTGGCGCCGTGACCTCGCCCCGGTCGAGCGCTCGTCGCCAGCAGTCGGTCAGCGTGCTGGGCCTGGGGTTGATGGGCCGTCCAATCGCCCGCACCCTGAGCGCGGCCGGATTCCCGGTCCGCGGCTGGAACCGCACTCCGCTCGCGGCCGACGAGGTCGCGGGCATCGAGCTCGCCGAGGATCTGGAGACCGCAGCTCACGCCGACATGGTGGTGATCGTCGTCTCCGACTCGGCGGCCACCGGCGCGCTGCTGGCACGGGCGACCGAATATCTGCGTGCCGGCACGATCATCGTCGACATGGGCAGCTCGGAGCCGGGCGACTCCGCGCAGCGAGCGGCCGCGCTCGCGGATCGGCGTCGGCTGGGTCGACGCGCCCGTGTCGGGAGGTCCTTCCGCGGCGCAGAACGGCTCGCTGGCGATCATGGCGGGCGCGAGCCCGGGCGACTTCGAGCGGGTCGCGTCGGTGCTGGAGGCGCTCGGCGCCAACGTCACACGCGCGGGCGGGCCCGGCGCAGGTCACGCGATGAAGGTCGTCAACCAGGTGATGGTCGGCTTGTACATCGAAACCGTGGCAGAGGCGATGGCGCTGGCCGCCGCGCTCGGGTTCGACCTCAAGATGGTTCAGCGCGCGGTGGCCGGTGGCTCGGCCGACAATCCGCAGGTGCGGGTCCGGGCAGCCGCATGCAGCGGCGCGAATACCCGCCCGGTGGGCGCGTGAACACGGTTCTCAAGGACCTGCGGATGGCAGCCCGGCTCGCCGATGAGCACTCGCTCGACCTGCCGGTTCTGCGCACCACGCTGGCGGCCTACGACAGCGCCACCACCGGCGGCGCCGGCGACGAGGACTGCGCGGTGCTGTTGAAGCCCAGGCGCAGGATCGATGGCTCGCGAGCACGCTCACGACGTCGGATCGACCCGGGACACGAGCTGAAGCGGGACCCCCCAGGGGTCGCGCGGCGTCGCGTACCGGTCGCCGTCGGGAGAGACGGCGAGGGGGTCGTCGGCCGCGGCGCCGGCGGCCGGTCGTCGTGGCGGGACGGCCTCGATGTCATCGACGTGGAAAGCCAGGTGACCCTGGAACGGGTCGACGCTGTTCCAGTCCGGCAGCGGCGCGTTCGGGGCGCGGAACAACTCGAGCATGACGTCTCCTCCCGGTGCCCGAACGAAGTGCGCGAACGGTTCCTCGGCGGCCGCCCGCACCAGCTCGCAGCCGGTGTGATCTACGTACCAGGCCGCGCTCGCCGCCGGGTCAGCGACCGATACGGCGACGTGCTCGATTCGCGTCGGCGTTCTGTCTTTGGTTGTATACCGGTCGTCGCGGCGCGCCGTTGTGCGCCACCCCGACCGTCAACCCCGCGACCAACGGCAACACCCGGTGACCTCACGCGACGCTACTCCCGTCGGACTCGTGCTCGGAAGCATCATCGCTCCCGAGCAGCTCAGGCAGGCGGCCGCGGACGCGGAGCGGCTGGGCTTCGGACAGCTGTGGATGGCCGAGGACTGCTTCACCTCCGGAGGCATCTCCGGCGCCGCGGCGGTGCTCGGAGCCACCTCGGAGATCCCGGTCGGCCTGGGGATCATCAACGCGATGGTCCGCCATCCGGCGCTGCTCGCGATGGAGCTCTCGACGCTCGGGCGGATGTATCCGGACCGGCTCGTGCCGGCGATCGGGCTGGGCCTGCCGGACTGGTTGCGCCAGCTCGGGGTATACCCCCGGTCGCCCGTGACCGCGCTCGGAGAATGCGTGCGGTCGGTGCGGGACCTGCTCGGCGGCGAGGAGGTCTCGGCGATGGGTACTTCCACCTCGACGCCGTCAAGCTGAGCTTCCCGGTGACGCTGCGCCTGCACATGGGGGTGATGGGACCGCGCATGCTCGCGCTGTCGGGCGAGATCGCCGACGGCACGGTGCTGTCGGTGCTGGCCAGCGCCGACTACGTTCGCTGGGCACGCGAGCAGCTCTCCGCCGGCGCGGCCGCGGCCAACCGGGACCCCGGCGAGCACCGCGTCGCCACATTCGCCCTCTGCGCCGTGGACGAGGACGCCGAGCGCGCCCGAGCCGAGATCCGTCCGGTGCTCGCGTTCTTCCTCGACGCCGTCAAGCACAGCACGCTGGTCCGGGCGCTCGGGATCAGCGACGAGCTGATCGAGCTCGCGGCCGACGGCGTCGACGCGCTGGCCGATCGGATGCCGGCGCAGTGGGTCCAGGAGCTCGCGATCGCCGGCGACCCGCCGACCTGCGCGGCCAAGATCGAGGGGCTGCTGGAGGCGGGATCCGACACCGTCGAGCTGTTTCCGGCGCCTCCGGAACGCGCATCGGAATTCGCCGAGCTGGTGGCCGCCGAGGTGCTGCCAAGGGTGGGTCGCGCCCGATCCGGAGCGGCATGAGCGCCACCCGGACGCTCGTGTGGAGGCCAGGCTGTGCGTCCTGCAGGGCGGCCGAGGAGTTCCTGACCAGCAACGGCCTCGAGTTCGAGTCGGTCAACCCGGTGGAGGTCGACGGACAGGCTCGGTGGGAGCAGCTCGGCCGGCCCCGGATCCCCAGCCTCGTGATCGACGGGCACACCACGGCGATCTACCACGTCAGTCAGGTTGCCTCGCTGGTGGGCATGACGCCGGGGGAGAGCGCGGAGGCGGTGCGCCTGGCCTGGGACCTGGCGGCCGTGCTCGAGGCCTGGTCGGATCAGCTGGCCGCGATCGGCTGGGAGACGATGATCGCTCCGACCCCATCTCGCGGGCGATCGATCCGCAACCTGACGGTCAACGTCCACGAGCCCGTCCACGAGATGACCGTGGCCTGGGAGCACGGCACGTTCACCTGGGACACCGACCGGGACGAGGCCCGCGCCGGGCGGCTGGAGGACGCACCGGCGGTGCGCTCGTACGCCGAGGCGAAGACCGCCGAGTGGATCATGTTCCTGACCGACCTCGGTGACGAGTTGGGGCGCCGCGGGCGGAGATGCAGGGCCGGCACCGGAGCGGTTGTCGTTCGACGCGCTGCTCGACGCTCGCGGTTCCACGCCGCGTTTCACTATCGGCGGCTGACGACCTTCCTGGCGGAGCGGGGCGAGGCCGGGCCGCCGCCGCTCGGGCTCGATCGCCTCGACGGCTTGCGCCTTCCCGAAACCGTCTTCTCGAACGCTCGCGCGTCCATTCTCCGACGACGGTGCGATCGGCTTGCGTCGCCGGACCGACCGGGTACGGTCCGGCCATGGCACCGCGCGTCGTCGTCGTCGGGGCGGGCGTCATCGGGGCCTGTCTCGGCTGCGACTCGCCCAGCGCGGCGCCGAGGTGACGCTCCTCGAGGCGGAGGCTCCCGGCGAGGGCACGACCGGCTCGAGCTTCGCGTGGGTCGACGCCAGCCACCCGTCGCTGGCCCGCTATCTCGAGCTTAACGTCGCGGGGCTCGACGCCTGGCGTCGCTTCGGCGACGCGCTCGGCGACCCGTCGTGGCTGTCGCTGACCGGCACGCTGACATGGGAGCGCGGCCGGACGCGGCGGCGGCGCTCGACGGCGACATCGCGAGGCTGCGGCGCTCGGCTACCCGCGCACGGCTCGACGCCGGCAGGTCGGCGAGCTCGAGCCGGACCTGCTGGTCGATCCCGGCGTGGAGTCGGTCGTCCTCTTCCCGGCCGAGGGCTACGTGTTCACCCGCCCGGCGCTCGCCGACGTGCTCGCGCTCGGACGCCGGCCGGCCTGCGCTGCGCACCGGCGCCCGCGTCGCGGGCTTCCTGGAGGGTGACCGAGGACGGTCGGCGGGGTCGAGCTGACGTCGGGCGGACGCGTCGAGGCCGACATCGTCGTCACCTGCGTCGGCCGGTGGACCCCGGAGCTGCTCGCGACGGTCGGCGTCGAGATCCCGTTCACCGGCCCGGAGCCCGGCCGTCCGCGGCCGTCGGGCTACTGGTGCTGACGACGCCGACCGTCGCGCGGCTGCGGCGGGTGGTCTACGCCGACGGGCTGATGATGCGCCCCGACGGCGCCGGGCGGCTGATGCTGCACGGCGACGCGCAGGACGCGCACGTCCGGGCCGACACTCGGTGCCGCCGCCGCCGGCGATCGCGGACGAGCTGGTCGAGCTGGCCCGTGCGCTGCTGCGGCACCGAGACGGCCCGCGTCGAGAGCGCCACGATCGGCATCCGCGCGCTCCCCGCGGATCGCCTGCCGGTCGTCGGACCGGCGCGCGACGGCCTGTACGTGGTGGCCACCCACAGCGGCATCACGCTCGCGCCGCTGCTGGGCGAGCTCGTCGCCGGTGAGTTGATGGACGAACGACAACGCACGCGCTGGAGCGCTTTCGACCGGCGCGCTTCGAGAGGGCGATGACATGACTGAAGCAACGGCGCCCCACGCGAGCACGATCTCCTGATCCGGGCGGGACCGTCGTCGGCCACGAGGGCGAGCGCGAGCTCGACGTCGCGATCGACGGCGAGCGCATCGCGGCGCTGCACGAGCGCGGCACCGCCGGGCGGGCGGCGGGCGATCGACGCCACGGGCCATCTGGTGATCCCCGGCGGGATCGATCCGCACGTGCACTACGAGCTGGACTTCCAGGGGCTCCTCGTGACCGAGGGCCCCGAGTACTCGGCGGCGGCGGTGCACGGCGGCAACACGACCGTGATCGACTTCGCCTTCCAGGAGCCGCCCCGGTCCCTGCTCGACACGGTCGCCAGAGGAGCGCGACCAGGGCCGCATGGCCGTCGACTGGGGCCTGCACGCGATCCTCACGCGCGAGTTCACGTTCGAGGACATCGAGGAGATCGGCGACGTGATCCGCGGCGGGATGCCGACGATCAAGACGATGATGACCTACGGCTGGATGTCCGACGACGGCCGCCGCTACGGCGTGATGGCGAGATCGCCGAGCACGGCGGCATGAGCGTCGTCCACGCCGAGGACGACGCGATCGCGAACTGGCTGACGGCCAAGTACGTCCGCGAGGGCAAGACCCACGGCGCGTACGTCTGCGAGGTCCGCGGCCCGCTGGTCGAGGAGGCGGCCGTGCGCCGCGCGCTGTTCCTCGCCGAGCGCGCCGGCTCGCCGCTGTACGTCCTGCACATGGCGGCCGGGCCGGCGATCGACGCGCTGACCGAGTTCCGCGCGCGCGGACTGCCGATGTACGGCGAGACGCTGGCCGCCTACCTGAGCTTCACCCAGGACGACATCTGGGACGAGACGCCGATCGAGGTCAACGGCAAGGAGTACGCCGCGCGGCGCGCTCTACAACAACTACCCGACGCCGAAGTTCGGGCCCGACCGCGACACGTGCTGGGAGGCGATCGCCGACGACCGGCTGCAGGCGGTCGGGACCGACCACTGCCTCGTCAAGCTCAAGGACCGCTACGAGATGATGGGCACGACGATGGACGCATGCAGGCCGGCCAGTCGGCGGTCGAGCTGCGGGTGCCGCTGGTGTACTCGCACGGCGTGGCGACCGGCCGCTTCAGCGCCTCGCGGTGGGTCGAGCTGATCTCGTACAACCCGGCCCGCCTGATGGGGTTGTGGCCCGCCAAGGGCGAGATCGCTCCGGGCGCCGACGCCGACGTCGTCGTGTTCGACCACAACCGCAAGTGGACGGTCCGCTGGCAGGACCTGCACATGAGCGAGCCGTACTCCTGCTGGGACGGCTGGGAGCTGACCGGCAAGGTGCGCGACACGATCCGCCGCGGCCAGGTGCTGGTCCGCGAGGGCAACTACGTCGGCTCGCGGACCGACGGGCGCTTCCAAGAGCGGCGGCTGCTGCCGGAGCTGATGGCCGACCAGCTCGACCCGAACCTCACGCGGGCGTCGCAGCGCGGCCCCGCCCATGCCTAGGGTGGCGCCGATGAGATGCCACGGCGATCGTCACCGGTGGCGGCGGCGCGATCGGCGGCTCGGCCGCGAGGCACCTGGCCGCGCGGGGCGTGCGCGTGTTCGTCGTCGATGTCGACGTCGAACGTGCGGCCCAGACCGTGCGAGAGATCGAGCAGGCCGGGGGCACGGCGGCCGCCCACGCCGCCGACGTCAGCGACGCCGACGAGGTGGCGGGCTACGTCGAGGCCTGTCTGAATACGTTCGGCCCGCCGAGCGTGTTCTTCAACAATGCCGCCACCGAGGGCGCGATCGCGGCGATCCCCGAGTACCCGATCGACGTCTTCGATCGCACGATCGCGATCAATCTGCGCGGGGTGTTTCTCGGGCTGCGCAGCGTGATCCCGGCGATGCGGGGCGCGGAGGCGGCGCGATCCTCAACACGGCGTCCCAGGCCGGTGTGCGCGGAGTCCCGAACCTCGCGGCATACGTGGCCTCCAAGCACGCCGTGGTCGGCCTCTCGCAGGCGGCCGCGATCGAATGCGCGCCGGAGATCCGGGTCAACTGCCTGTGCCCCGGACCGACGGCGACCCGCATGATGCGCGACATCGAGCAGACGATTCGCGATGCCGGAGGCGATCCCAGCGGGTTCGTCGACCGGATCCCGGCGGGACGCTACGGCGAGCCCGAGGAGATCGGCGCGTTCGCGGCCTGGGTGCTCGGCGACGCGCCCGATTACCTGACCGGCGCGATCCTGAACGTCGACGGCGGGATGACGGCGCCGTAGCGAACCGCTGTGGCTGGACGGCAACGGAAAGGAGACGATTGACAGATGGGTCGACTTGACGGCAAGGTTGCGCTGGTCACCGGCGGCGGCTCGGGTATCGGGCGCCAGACGGCCGAGAGATTCGCGCAGGAGGGCGCGGTCGTGGCCGTCGCCGATCTCGTGGCGGCGACGGCGCAGGAGACCGCGGCCGCGATCGAGCGCGACGGGGGCGAGGCGTTCGCGATGCGGATGGACGTCACCGACTCGGCCAGCGTCGGGGCCGGCGTGCAGCAGGTCGTGGACGCCCAGGGCGGGATCGACGTCGTCGTCAACAACGCCGGGGTGACGATCGTCGGAGCGGCCCACGAGATCTCCGAGGACGACTGGGACCGGGAGCTCAGCGTGAACCTCAAGTCGGTCTACCTGGTGTCCCGCGCGGCCTGGCCTCACCTCGAGGCCCGCGGCGGCGGAGCGATCGTCAGCACGGCGTCGATCGCGGCACTGTGGGCGATCCCCGCCGACGCCGCCTACTGCGCGTCCAAGGCGGGGGTGATCATGCTCACCAAGTGCCTGGCGCTCGACGGCGCGAAGGCCGGGATCCGCGCCAACTGCGTGTGTCCGGGGTTCATCGACACGCCGATGATCAAGGGCTACTTCGACGATCAGCCCGACCCGGCGCAGGCTCGGGAGTTCGCGACCTCGATCCATCCGCTGGGCCGGCTCGGACTCCCGCTGGACATCGCCGACGGGTTCGTCTACCTGGCTTCCGACGAGGCGCGTTGGGTCACCGGCACGGCGCTGGTGATCGACGGCGGTCTCACCAGCGGGATCTGGGGTGGGTAGCCGGCACGATTCCCGGGGCGGGTCGCCGGCGCGATGAAGCGCCTCGGCGTCGACGTCGGCGGCACGTTCACCGACCTGCTGGTGGTGGACGAGGAGCGCGGCGAGGTGGCGGTCGAGAAGGTCCCCACGACGGTCGGCGATCCCGCCACCGGCGTGCTGTCGGGGGCCCGCCGGGTGATCGGCGCCGCCGGCCTGCAGCCGTCCGAGATCGAGGACTTCCTCCACGGCACCACGATCGCCACCAACGGGCTGCTGGAACACGACGGCGCCCGCACCGGCATGATCACCACCGAGGGCTTCCGGGACATCCTCCACACGGCGCGTCACCGGCGACCGCTCACGTTCTCGATCGCCCAGCTGATCCCGTGGCAGGAGCATCCGCTGATCCCCCGCGAGCACCGGCTGGCCGTGCGCGAGCGGGTGGTGCCGCCCACCGGCGAGGTCGAGCTCGAGCTCGACGAGGAGGCGGTCCGCGAGGCGGCGCAGCGACTGGCTCGCGACGGAGTGGAGGCGGTCGCGGTCTGCTTTCTGTTCTCGTTTTTGAATCCGGCGCACGAGCGGCGGGTCCGCGAGATCGTGCTCGCGGCGATGCCCGACGCCGACGTGTTCCTGCGCAGCGACGTCGCGCCCGCGGTACCGCGAGTACGAGGCGTTCTCGACGACCGCGCTGTGCGCGTATGTGGGACCGCGGACGAACCGCTATCTGAGGCGACTCGCCGCCGGAGTGGCCGAGCTCGGCTGCCCGGCCGAGCTGCGCGTGATGACCTCGGCCGGCGGTGTGGCGACCGTGGCGGGCGCCACCCGGCAGCCGGCCAACCTGCTGATGTCGGGACCGGTGGCCGGCCTGATGGGCGGTCTGTGGGCGGGCCGGCTGGCCGGGTTGCGGGACGTGATCACGCTCGACGTCGGCGGCACCTCGGCCGATATCGGCGTGGCCCCGGACGGGCAGCTGCGTCTCAAGCACCTGCTCGACACGAGCGTCGCCGGGTACCACGCGATGATTCCGATGGCCGAGCTCGACACGATCGGCGCCGGAGGCGGGTCGCTGGCGTTCGTCGACGAGACCGGGATGCTCCACGTGGGGCCGCGTTCGGCGGGCGCCGTCCCGGGCCCCGCCTGTTACCAACGCGGCGGCACGCAGCCGACCGTGACCGATGCGCTGGTCGCGCTCGGGACGCTGCGCCCCGAGTCGTTCCTCGGGGGCGCGATGGAGGTCGATCCCGCGCTCGCGGTGGCGGCGCTGGAGCAGCACATCTGCGAGCCGCTGGGAATCGGTCTCGACGAGGCGGCGTCGAGCGTCGTCGGGGTGATCACCCACTCGATGGTCCAGGCGATCGAGCTCAACTCGGTACAGCAGGGCTATGACCCCCGGGACTTCACGCTGGTCGCGCTGGGGGGAGCCGGCGGCCTGTTCGCCTGCGACATCGCCGCCGAGATGGGCATTCCCCGAGTGCTCGTGCCACCGCACCCCGGGATCACGTCCGCGCTCGGGCTGCTGGCGACCGACACCGTCTACGAGTACTCGACCACCGAGATGGGACCACTGGACGCGCTCGACTGGGACCGGGTGCAGGGTCACTTCCAGCGGCTGGACGAGCGGGGGCGCGAACAGCTCGCGCGCGACGGCGTACCGCAGACGGCGGTCGAGCTGCGCCACTACGCCGACTGCCGCTACGCCCACCAGGGCTACGAGCTGATGGTCCCGGCGGCCGAGCTCGAGCTCGGGGCCGAGGACTGGGCGGCGGCCGTCGCCGAGGCGTTCGGCGCCGAGCACGAACGTCAGTACTCGCGTCGCTTCGACGGAGCGGTCGAGCTGGTCAACCTTCGGGTGCTCGCCGTGGGGCGCCGCCCGACGCTCCAGTGGCCGCGTCTGGAGCGGGGCGACGGCCGGCCGGAGCGAGCGCTCCGCCACGAGCAGGACGTGGTGTTCGTGTTCAGGGGAAGCCGCGAGCGCCACCGGGCCGGGTTCTTCGAGCGGGCCGCGCTCCGGGCCGGCGATGCGCTGCGAGGCCCGGCGGTGATCGAGCAGTTCGACTCGACCACGATCGTCGCCCCCGACATCGAGTGCCGCGTCGACGACCATGGCAACCTGCTCCTGGAGGTGTAAGTGCTCCCCACCATGAATACGGTCCCATTCGAGCGGCACCGGCCGGCGTCTGGCTTCGTCCTCGGAGGCTCGCGCAGCTCCGCTGCGCCACACCTCCTGCGTCCTCCCCAGCCATCCGGCCGTCACCACTCTCGGTGGGACCGTACTTACGCTGGGAAGCACTAAGTGCTTCCCACCACAGCCCAGCTTGACCCGATGACGGTCCGCGTCCTCGGCGGCGCGTTCGGGGCGATCGCCAAGGAGATGGCGCAGGTGATCTTCCGCACCGCGTTCTTTCAGATCATCCGCGAGGCGGAGGACCTGGGCGCGGGGCTGTACACGGCCGACGGCGAAGAGATCGCCGAGAGCGAGACGACCGCGATGCACTGCGGCTCGATCGGGGCCTACCTGCGCGGGATCCGCTCGGTGTGGGGCGACGACATCGCTCCCGGCGACGTGTTCCTGCACAACGATCCCCGCTACGGCGCCTCGCACATGGCCGACGTGTGCATCGCGATCCCGGTGTTCGACGGCGACCGGCTGCTGGCGTGGGCGGCCGACACCGCTCACCTGGCGGACCTGGGATCGGCGTCGGCGGGCCTGTGCACAGACGCGTTTGACTACTTCGCCGAGGGGCGCAACTACCGGGCGCTGAAGATCGAGCGGGCGGGCGAGCGCAACGAGGAGCTGATCCGCCACATCTTCGAGAACGTCCGCACTCCGGACGTCAACCGGGGCGACATCGAGGCGCTGTACACGGCGGCGCGGCTGGGCGCCCGCCGGTTCGAGGCGCTGCTGCGACCGCTACGGCGCCGATGTGGTGATGGCGGCCGCCCACGCCTGGATGGATCACTGCGAGCAGCTGCTCCGGGCCGAGATCGCGAAGGTGCCCGACGGCGACTACGTCGCTCCGGTCCAGTGGATGGACGACGACGCCCGCAACCGCGGGCACCCGCTGAACGTCAACGTCACCGTCCGCAAGCGCGGCGAGGACATCACCGTCGATCTCACCGGAAGCCATCCGGAGGTCGAAACGGCCGTCAACGCGCCGTTGGAGGGCTCGACCAAGATCGCGGCCTACTTCATCATCCGCACGATCTTCCTCGACCAGGCACGCCACGATGCCTACATCCCGAACAACGAGGGGATGTTCAGGCCGGTCGGCGTGATCGCACCGGAGGGGAGCCTGTTCAACCCCCGCTTTCCCCGGGCCACGTACGCGCGCTTCTGCGCCTGCCAGATCGCGGCCGACAGCGTGCTGCTGGCGCTCGCCGACGCGCTCCCGGACAAGGTCTGCGCCGGCACCGGGGCGGAGGTGCACGTGATCGCGTTCAGTGGGATCAACGCGGATACGCGTCAGTACTGGGTGTACGTGCAGGTCAACGAGTCCAGCTGGGGCGGTCGCCTCGGCCACGACGGCATGGACTCGATCGGCTGCCTGATGGAGAACATCCGCAACAACCCGATCGAGGAGGAGGAGCTGTCGTTCCCGGTCCGAGTGCAGCGCTACGAGCTGCGCGGCGAAGGGCCGGCACCGGGTCGGTGGCGGGGCGGCCTCGGAGTGGTGCGGGCAACGCGGTTCCTCGGCGAGGGCTGGGTGACGTCGGAGGCCGAGCGCCAGTACGACCCGCCGAAGGGCCTGTTCGGAGGACACAACGGCCGCACGGCGGCGACCGTGGTGCGCCGCGCCGACGGCGAGGTCGTCGAGCTGCCGTCCAAATTCACCACGCACAAGCTGATGCCCGGCGACGTGATCGAGTTCCGGACGGCGTGCGGCGGCGGATACGGCGACCCGCTCGAGCGCGAGCCGGCGGCCGTGGCGCGCGACGTCCGCGACCAGTTGCTCGACGCCGACGCGGCCCGCGACGACTACGGCGTGGCGCTCGATCCGGACACGCTCGCGGTCGACGAGGAGGCCACGGCCGCGGCACGGGCGGCCGGCGCGGCACGGTCCGAGGGTCGGGCGTGAATATGTCCAACATCCATCAACACCCCATACTTACGGGAGATGATGGTGACGATGGAGTTGACAAGAGTGAAGTTAGGCAATAAGACTGACGCCCACGGCCGGCCCGATCGGCGGCCTCGGCGCGCGACCATTGCGAGAACAGGAGAGGGCAACGGGTGAAGGCGATCCGGATACACGAATTTGGTGGACTCGACGTGCTTCGCCACGAGGAGGTGGAGGACCCGGTCCCCCCGGCGGGCCACGTCCGCATCAGGGTGAGGGCGTGCGCGCTCAACCACGTCGACATCGACATCCGCGATGGGGTCTCGCGCTTCGACATCGCGTTCCCGCACATCCTCGGCCTCGAGGTGGTGGGCGAGGTCGACGAGCTCGGCGACGGCGTCGACGAGTTCCGGGTCGGTGACCGGGTGATGCCGTACCTGCTCGGCGGCGAGGTGTTCATCGGCGTCGCCGGGCCCGGCGGCCTGGCCGAGTACGTGATCGCGCCCACCGAGCAGCTCGTGCGGGTACCGGACGGGCTCGACGATCCGGCGGCGGCGGCCACCCAGGTCGCGTTCGGCACCTCGTGGCACATGCTGTTCGGTCGCGGGCGCCTGATGATCGGCGAGACGGTCCTGATCAACTCGGTGTCGAGCGGGATCGGGTCGGCGGCGGTCCAGCTGGCCCGGATCGCGGGGGCCCGAGTGATCGGGACCTCGAGCTCGGCAGAGAAGCTCGACCGCGCCCGGGCGCTGGGCATGGATGAGGGAATCGACTACACGCAGGAGGATGTGCCGGCTCGCGTGATGGAGCTCACCGACGGCCGCGGCGTGGACCTCGTCTACGAGCACGTCGGCGGCGACCGCTTCGCCGACGGGATGGGGTCACTGGCCCGCGACGGCCGGATGGTGATCTGCGGCGGGCACTCCGGCGAGGTGGTGCCGTTCGACATCATCCCGTTCTTCCGCAACCAGCTGAACGTGATCGGCTCGTTCGTGTACGAGCGCCACGAGCTGGAGAAGGTGCTCGAGCTGGGAGCCCGCGGCCTGCTGGCGCCGCAGGTGGCCGACACGTTCGAGCTGTCGGAGACGCGGGCGGCGATGGAGCAGATGGAAAGCCGGAACTTCTTCGGCAAGCTGGTGGTGCTGCCGTGAGCACCACAGTCCAGGCACCGCCGGACGTCTCGATCGCCGACGCCACCCGACGGGTGCGGTCGGGCGAGTCCTCGGCGCTCGAGCTCACCGAGGCCTATCTGGCGCGGATCGAGGCCTACGACGAGCCGTTGAACATCTACCGCACGGTGATGGCCGACCGGGCGCGGGATCGCGCCCGGGAGATCGACCAACAGGTCCGCGCCGGCGCCGATCCGGGACCGCTGGCCGGAGTGCCGATCGCGCTGAAGGACAACATCGAGGTGGCCGGAGTGCGGATGACCGCGTCGACCGGCTTCATGCGCGACAACGTCGCCCAGTCCGACGCGCCGGTGACGACCGCGCTCGAGCGGGCGGGCGCGGTGATCCTCGGCAAGCTGCACATGTCCGAGTGGGCGATCGGCGGCACGACCCAGAACATCCATTTCGGCTTTGGCCACAACCCGTGGGACCCGGCTCGGGTGCCCGGCGGCTCCAGCGGCGGCTCGGGCGCGGCCGTCGCCGCGGACCTGGCGATGGCCACGCTCGGAACCGACACCGGCGGATCGATCCGCCTGCCCGGGTCGCTGTGCGGCGCGGTCGGGCTGCGTCCGACCAAGGGGCGGGTCAGCAACCGCGGATCGGTACCGGTGGCAGCGACGTTCGACGCGATCGGTCCGCTGGCCAGACGCGCCGAGGACGCGGCGGCCGTGCTCGCGGTGATTGCCGGCTACGACCGGCAGGACCCGGTGTGCGTGGACGTCGCGGTCGACGACTACGTCGGCACGCTCGGACACGGGATCGACGGTATGCGGATCGGCGTGCTCGGTGGGAGCTTCCGGGGCGAACCGCTGACGGCGGCCACGGCGTCGGTGCTCGACGCCGCCGTCGCCCAGCTCGAGCAGCTGGGCGCGACCGTCGACGAGGTCTTGCTGCCGCGCCATCCGGCGGCCGTCGAGGTGACCGCCGACCTGCTGCTGGCCGAGGCCGCCTGGTTCCACGAGCAGCGACTGGCCGAGAACCCCGGCGGCTTTGCCCCGGACGTGCTCGCTCGGCTGCGGCGCGGGCAGGGGGTGACCGGCCCGCAGTACGCGGCCGGGCGCCAGTTCCAGCGGGAGTGGCGCCGCGAGGTGCTGGAGGAGCTGGCCGGCCGTGACTTGCTGCTCGCGCCGGGCTGTCCGTTTCCGGCGCCGCTGATCAGCGACAGCGATCCGTTGGCGATGACCGGTCTGCTCGCGCACTTCATCTCGATCTGGGTGCTCACGGGCCTGCCGGCGATGGTGGTTCCGGCCGGTTTCGTCGACGGTCTCCCGGTGGCGATGCAGCTGATCGGCCGGCCTTTTGACGAGGCCACGCTGCTGCGCGCGGGTCACGGCTATCAGCAGGCGACCGACTGGCACCTGCGCCGTCCGCGGATCGAGACGCGGGCGAATTCATGAGCGCCGTGCCCGCGGGCTGTCAGACCGAGCTCGAGCGGCTGCTGGCGGCCACCGGGGCCAGCCGGACCACGCTCCGGATGCAGGCGCAGGACGGCCTGTATCCGGTCGTCGGCGAGGCCCGCGACGAGGGGGTCGGGACGCTGGTCGGCTCGCCGATCGATATCCGCTCGGCCGCGACGTTTCACGCGCTGGATCGCGACCGCGAGCTGCTCATCCAGGACGATCTCAGCCGCGCCGACCCACCGCCGCCCGCGGAGCTGATCGAGGTCTACGGGGCTCGAGCCCAGATGCTCGCGCCGCTGGAGCGAGACGGCGACCTGGTCGGCGTGATCTCGGTCCACGAGGCCAAGGGGCCGCGCCCCTGGACCGACGCCGACCGCGCGGCGCTGATCGCCGCAGCGGATGCGATCGCCGGGCAGCTCGGAGTGCAATCGGGAGCCTCGGGTTGAGCGCGGCGCCCTCACACGCCGACGTCGTCGTCGTGGGGGCGGGCTCGAGCGGCGCGGTCGCGGCCGCCCGGCTGTCGGAGGACCCGGCCTGCGAGGTGGTGCTGCTCGAGGCCGGCCCCGACTTCCCGGCGGAGGCCTCAGACCCGCCTGCGTTCCTCGTCGGGGGCAGCGCGATGGGGGAGAACTTCGCCGGCGCCGGAGCGGCGACGCCGGACCTCGACTGGGGGTACTGGAGCGAACCGGTGATCGACGGGCGGCGCGTCCGGTTGCACCGCGGGCGTCTGGCCGGCGGAAGCTCGATGGTCAACGGCTGCGTGGCGGTGCGCGCGGCTCCCGCGGACTTCGCCGAGTGGGAGCGGCTCGGCGCCACCGGCTGGAGCTGGGAGGCGGTGCTCCCCCACTACCGCCGGGTGGAGAGCGAGGTGCCGATCCGCGGGTACGCGCCCGAGTCCTGGCAGCCGATCCAGCACGCGTTCGTGGAGGGGTTCATCGAACTCGGCTTTCGACCGGTGAGCGACATCAACGCGCCCGAGTCATGGCACGGGGTCGTCGGCGCCTGGCCGCAGAACCGCCGCAACGAGATCCGGATGGGCACGCTCGTCACGCACATCCGTCCCGCCCGGTCGCGGGCGAACTTCCGGCTGGTCGATCGTGCGCTCGCCGATCGCGTGCTGATCGAGCATGGACGAGCCACCGGCGTGCGCTACATCCGCGACGGGCAGCCGCACGAGATCATGGCGGACGCCGTCGTCGTCGCCGCCGGCAGCTACGGCAGTCCGGCGCTGCTTCAGCGCTCGGGACTCGGACCGCCCGAGATCCTGGCCGCCGCGGGAGTGACGCCGATCTCAGACCTGCCCGTCGGGCAGAACCTCCGCGACCATCCGCAGTGCCTGTTCGTAGCCCGGGTGCCGCCGGCGGTGGCGCGCATGATCGGGCCCGGATTCGCGGTCGTCGCCCGCGGCGACGGCTACTGGTCGTTTCCGCTGCCGCTCGACGAGGAGCTGGGCCTGGTGGGCGTGGCGTTCGGCCTCGGGATCCAGGAGCCGCGCGGGACCGTGTCGATCCGCAGCCCCGACCCCTCGGTCGCGCCCGAGATCGACCACCATTACCGCGACGTGCTCGGTTCCGGTGCCTTCACCACTGCGTGGCGCGACTTCTGCAATCTGCGCGAGACGACCGCCTGGAGGCGGCGAGGCGCGAGCGGCGGCGACTCGTCGATGGACGACGCGCTGGCGCAGCGTCTGGGAACCGCATTTCACCCGTCCTCGTCATGCGCGATCGGCGCGGTCGTGGACGCAGAGCTGGCCGTGCTCGGAGTCGATCGCCTGAGGGTCGCCGACGCGAGCGTGTTTCCAGCCAACACCACCAACAATCCGAATCTGACGTGCCTGATGGTGGGAGACCGGGTGGCGCAGTTCGTCGCCCGCGGGTCCGAGCCGATCGCGAGCTCAGCGGCTGCGGGGAGCTCGGCGAACGGAGGATGAGGTCGATCAACCAGCGCAAAAGGAGGAACTGACGATGGCTGAGACCGTCGAGACAGGCGAGATGATCGAGGTGCGCGGGGCGAAGCTCTGGCACCAGATCACCGGCAGCGGCGAGCCCGTGCTGCAGATCCACGGCTCGGGCTTCGGGCATTTCAACTTTGGACCGGCGACGCCGATCCTCAGTCAGGAGTTCAGCTGTATCGACTACGACCAGCGGGGCTACGGGCAGTCCGAGAAGCCCGAGCAGCACTACGACATCGAGGTCTGGGCCGACGACGCCGCCGGGATGCTCGATTCGCTGGGGATCGAGCGAGCCCACATCCACGGGACCTCGATGGGCGGAATGGTGGCGATCGTGATGGCCGGCAAGTACCCCGAGCGGGTCCAGTCGGTGGTCATCAACTGCGCCGCCGCGAAGCTCGGCTTCTCCGGCCGGCTGGTGTTCAAGAACTGGATCGACCTGATCAAGCTCGAGGGCTGCGGCAGCCGGGTCCTGGCCGAGCTGATCTCGTGGCAGTGCCTGTCACGCGCCTACATGGAGACCCCCGAGGGCCAGGCCGGCGTCGACGTGATCCAGCAGATTCTGCGCGACGCCAACGAGGACCGGGTGATGATCCAGGCCTGCCAGGCGATGAACGACATGGATCTGCGCGACTGGGTCCCGAAGATCACCTCCCCGGCGTTGGTGCTCGGCGGCGACGAGGACGTGATGACCCCGTGGGACCAGGGGCCGAAGGGAGCCGGGCAGCAGTGGATCGCCGACAATCTGCCCAACGGGGAGGTCTACGTCGTCCGGGGCTCGAACCACTCGACGATCTTCGACGGCACCGAGGAGCACTGCCGCGCGGTCGGGGACTTCTTCAAGCGCCACGCCGCGTAGCCGCCGGTGCCGCTGCGGGCGGGGTGCATAACGCGACAAATCCGGCGGCGAAGCTGAGGCTTGCCGTGCGGCGCACGCACACGGTGCACCACACGGAAAGCCTCGGGATTCAGCGTGGATTTGACGTGTTATGCACGCTCCAGGCCCGCCCGCTCCGGGCGAGGCTCACGAACTAACCCTCCTGGGCGAGGATCTCTTCGAAGAACGCCGTCACGACCCGGACCGCCTCGTCGGGGATCTCGAGCAGGTCGGCGTGGCCGATCTCGGGGAACGCGTGCAGACGCGCGTAGTCCGGCACCGCCTCGACGATCTGCCGGGCGCTGTAACCCGAGGGGGCGAGATCGGGCGGCGTCATGATGTCGCGGGAGCCGTTGGTGAACAGGATCGGGCGTCGGATCTGCCCGACCAGGGGCTCGAGGTCCATCGTCTCCATCGCGATGCACGCCATGCGCACGGTGTAGGGCGAGTTGATGGCGACGATGCGCGCGACGTTGTCGAACACGTCGGGGTTCTCCTCGATGAACCCGGCGCCGACCGCCTGGATCGTCAACAGCGCGCAGAAGTCGTCGAGCGGCAGCGCCTCGCACTGCTGGCGCCAGTTGCGGAACATCGTCCGGCGGTACACATCGCAGCGGGCGAACGCGCAGTCGGCGCAGCTGGCGATCGTCTTGTCCGGATACTTGGCCGTGAACGCCAGCGCGATCATTCCGCCCATCGACGTTCCGTGGGTGAGCGCCCGTTCGATTCCGAGCGCGTCGAGCAGGCCGGCGCCCTCATCGGCCCAGCCCTCGATCGAATACTCCGTCAGGGGCTGGGTGGAGCGGCCGTAGCCGCTGGCATCGAAGCTCAGCAGCCGGAACTTCTCCCGGAAGCCGTCGTTGACCGAATCGAAGTTCTTGCGCCCGAACAACGACCCCCCGAACTGGAGGATCAGAGGCGCATCCTCGGGTCCGGTGAACTCGTAGTACAGGCGGACGTCACCGACGTCGGCGAAGGGCATTGGGCTCCTCTCGATTCTGGGTGGGTGGGGCGGATGGGCATATGTTCGACATCCGGGTCGGCGACCACCGCTGCACGCGGCGCTCGCCGACCGTCAGATGTCAGGATCCGGCGCGGGCGGCCCGGCTCAGGCGGTCGCCTTCTGCGCCCTCGGCGGCCCCGGCCATCGCCGCGTGCACCATCGCGAGGTTCTCGACGTGCGGCTTCGGATAGGCCGTGCGGCTCTGGGAGAGCCCGAGCGCCAGCATCGTCTCGGCGAGCTTGTAGGTCAGCGGCCCGGGGTTGATCACCGGGACGGGCAGCTGCTCGGTCAGGTACGCGTGTGACTGGTGCATCGTGGTCGAGCCGAGGCAGATCACGTCGGCGCCGTCCTCGATGCACTTCAGCCCCGCGTCGCGGAGCTTCGGGAACACGTCCTCCTCCTTGCCGCCGAGGAGGTTGGAGACATCCGGCATCACGTTGATCGAGCGCACCGAGGCCAGGTGGTTGGTCAGCCCGTACTCCTGCGTGCCCTTCTTGTACAGCGGGATCCAGCCGTCCCACTGGGTCAGCACCGAGAACTTGTGGCCGAGCATCAGCGCGGTCAGGATACGACGCCTTGCCGGGGGTCACGACCGGGATGTCGAGCACCGAGCGCAGCGCGTTGGCGCCGGAGTCGCTCATCGTGTCGATACAGATCGCGTCGTAGCCCTCGTCGGCCGCGTCCAGGCCGGCTTCGAACATCGAGAGATCCGCCAGCACGTAGTCGTGATAGCTGTCGTACAGGGCCGGGCCGGTCTTGACCGCCTTGTAGTCGAGCTCCATGTCCGGACTCAGCTTGACCGACTGCTGCTGAAGCCGGCGATTGGCCATTCCCTGGGCGTCGAGGGCGAACGGGACGAGCACGCAGACCTTGGGCACGGATACCACCTCTTATGTCGGACTTTTGCCGTCTGGGGCGGGATCGTAACTCGGTAGCGCGAGCTTCCGGCGGATTTGTTCCTAGCCCGAGCGGTCCGCGGACGAGCCGACCGCGGCGCGGAGTGCCGCGATCGCGGCCTCCAGCCCGACCACGTCGCCGTACTGGCGATCGAGGTCGAACAGGGCGACGAGGTGCGAGATCTCGAAGCGGTCGAACACGCAGTCGGCGACCACGATCGTGCGGAAGTTGTGGGAGGCGGCGTCGACCGCGGTGGCGCGCACGCAGTTGGAGGTGGATCCGCCGGCGATCAGCACGGTGTCGACCCCGCGCCCGACCAGCAGGTCGAGCAGCGGGGTGCCGTGAAAGGCGCTGGGCTTGGTCTTGTCGAGGATCAGATCCTGCTCTCGGGGTGCGACGAGCGCGTGGATCTGCGCGCCCTCGGAGCCCTCCAGGCACCAGCCCTCGGTCGCCGGCCGGCCGCGCTTGAGGGCGTACACGCCCATGTCGGCGCCGTCGCGGCGGTACTGGTTGCGCGTGTAGACGACCGGGACGCGGAGCTCGCGTGCCGCCTCGGTCAGACGTGCGGTCGCTTGCAGGGCTCGCGCCGCCGGCGGTCCGCAGGCCGAGGGGTACACGTGCGGCGACCCCGGCGGCGGACCCACCATGTAGTTCTGGGCGTCGATCACCAGCACAGCCGGGCGCGCGCCGAAGCCGATGCGCTGTCCGAACCCGGCGCGTTGCACGCGCTCGCGATCCTCGCCGGACAGCAGGCGCTCCCACGGGCGCGGCGGATCGGGGCTGTTCATTGCGGGCGTCGCGTCATGGGCGTGGGCCGGGGCGTAGACTCACGGGCGCTGAGTGAGAGACCGTATCAGTGACTGAGACATGAGCCAGACGGCGGAGCGGGCCTTTCAGGTCGTGGAGCACGTCGCGCGGGCGCCCGCGCCGTGTGCGCTGGCCGAGGTCGCCTCGGCGTCGGGTCTGGACAAGTCGACCGCCGCGCGGATGCTGGCCTACCTCGAACGGCGCACGCTGGTGCAACGAGATCTCGACAGCAAGCGCTACTCGGTCGGACCCGGCCTGGTCTCGCTGGCGGCGGTGGTGATCGGCGGCTCGGGACTGCCGCACGCCGCCCAGCCGCACCTCGAGCGGCTTCGCGACGAATGCGGCGAGACGCTCAGCCTGCACGTCCGCAACGGCCACGAGCGGGTGTGCGTCGCCGGGGCAGAGAGCCCCGCCGTGCTCAGGCGCGTGCTCACAATCGGAGAGCCGGTGGCGCTGTGGACGGGTCCCACCGGCAAGACGATCCTGGCCTTCCTGCCCGCCGGCGAACAGGCCGAGGTGCTCGCGCTGGCGCGAGCTCAGCTGGGCGACGAGGCGGCGATCGACGCGCTCGACGCCGCGCTGAAGGCGCTGGCTCGCCGGGGCCATGTGGTCGCGATCGGCGATCGGACGCCGGGAGTCGGCGCGGTGTCGGTGCCGGTGTACGGCGCCGGAGGGGTCGTCGGGGCGGTGACGGCCGCGGGGCCGGCCGAGCGCTGGACCGCCGCGCGGATGCGCGCGTTCGCTCCGCGGCTGCAGCAGGCCGCCCGCGAGATCTCGGCGAAGCTGGGAGGCTCCGGGCCGTGAGTCACTCGCTGACCGCGATGCTGTACGTCCCCGGGTCCGACGAGCGCAAGCTCGCCAAGATCGAACAGCTGGACGCCTCGGCGTACATCCTCGACCTCGAGGACGCGGTGGCGCCCCAGGCCAAGGGCACGGCCCGCCGGCTGGTGGCTGACGCGGTGGCGCGGGGATCGTCTCGGGCCGAGCTGTGGGTCCGCGTGAACCCGGCCGCCGGCGGACTGCTGGTCGACGACCTCGAGGCGGTCGTGGCGCCCGGCCTGGACGGGATCGTGCTCCCCAAGACCGAGTCGGCCGCCGACGTCAGCGTGGTGGAAGCGCTGCTCGGCGCGCTCGAGCGCAGCCGCGGGTTGGAGCCCGGGTCGGTTGCGTTGATCGCCACGATCGAGACCGCGCTGGGGCTCGGGCACGTGGACGAGATCGCCGCCGCCAGCCCCAGAATCGCGTGCCTGGGATTCGGCGCGGGCGACTTCAGCCTCGACCTCGGGCTCGACTGGCCGCCCGACGGCGGACTCGGACACACGCTGCTGACCGCCAAGGCGGAGCTGGTGCTGGCCTCGCGGCGCAACGGGCTCGGCGCTCCCCACGACGGCGTGTTTCCCGACTTCCGCGCGCTGCGACCAGCTTCGCGACGAGGCGCGGGCCGCGCGGGCGCTGGGGTTCGCCGGCAAGCACGCGATCCACCCCGACCAGCTGGCGGTGATCACGGAGGTGTTTGTACCGAGCGCCGGGCAGCTCGCCGAGGCCGAGGCCGTGGTGGAGGCCTACGAGGCGGGGATCCGCGACGGGCGGGGAGGGGTGCACATCGACGGTCGCTTCATCGACGCGCCGGTCGCAGCGCGGGCCCGACGCGTGCTGGCAGACCGGCCCGACCGGCCGGATCGGCCCGACGACGACGCGCGGGCCGGCGCTCGTTCCAACGGTCCGGCAGCGTCCTCCGGGGCCGCGCCGTCGCCGTCGCCGGTCGCGCTGGAGGGGATCCGGGTCCTCGACCTGTCCAGCCTGTACGCGGCGCCGCTGATCGCGACGAATCTCGGCGACTTCGGCGCCGACGTGATCAAGGTTGAGCACCCGCGGGGCGACGACGCCCGCCGCTGGGGACTGGCCAAGGACGGAGTCCCGCTGTGGTGGAAGACGATCTCGCGTAACAAGCGGGTGATCGCGCTCGATCTCAGCCAGGAGGACGATCGGGATGTGGTGCGCGAGCTGGCCGCGCAGGCCGATGTGCTGATCGAGAACTTCCGGCCGGGAAGGCTCGAGCGCTGGGGTCTGGAGCCCGAGGCGTTGCACGCGGCCAATCCCGGCCTGGTGATCGCCCGCGTGACCGGTTTCGGTCAGACCGGGCCCTACCGTCAGCGTCCCGGATTCGGCACCCTGGCCGAGGCCTACTCCGGCTTCGCCCACATGACGGGCCAGGCCGACGGCCCCCCGACCTTGCCGCCGTTCGGGCTCGCCGATGCGGTCTGCGGACTGGCCGGCACCTACGCCGTCCTCACCGCGCTGTACTGGCGCGACGCCGCCGGCGGTGGCGAAGGGCAGGTGATCGATCTCAGCCTGTACGAGCCGCTGTTCAGCGCGCTCGGGCCGCAGGTGACCGAGTTCGACGCGCTCGGCGTCGTCCAGAACCGGCAGGGCAACCGTTCGCCCCGGACCTCGCCGCGCAACGCGTACGAGACCGCCGACGGTCGTTGGGTGGCGATCTCCGGCGGCACGCAGCAGATCGCCGACCGGGTGATGGCCGCCGTGGACCGTCCCGAGCTGGCTTCGGATCCTCGCTTCTCGAGCGCTGCCGCGCGGCGTGAGAACGCCGACGAGCTCGACACGCTCGTCGCCGATTGGATCCGCCGGCGGCCGCTGCACGCCGTGCTCGAGCGCTTCGACGCGATGGAAGCCCCGATCGCGCCGGTGTACGACGCCCGCCAGATCCTCGACGATCCCCACTACCGCGCGCGGGGGAGCTTCGTGCGCTGCCCCGACCCCGACTTGGGCGAGGTGACGATCCCGGGGATCGTGGCCCGGCTGAGCCGCACCCCGGGCTCGATCCGCTGGACCGGCCCGACCGACATCGGTGCCGACACCGAGGAGGTGCTCGCCGAGCTTCGCGAGCATCGGTCCTCGGACTGTGACGTGTGAGGCGTGACGCGTGACGCGCCCGTCACAGCTCCCGACAGGGCAATGTTGGACTTTTCCGTAACCTACCGCCGCGTCGCCGTGCTTTCCCCCGAACACGCCGTACCGCGACGCACACGCGATCGGATCGGCGCCGCATAAGGAGGTCGCTGTACTCATGTCGGACTTCAAGGTGAGCTATGGCCTCGACGGCCGGGTGGGCGTCGTCACGGGTGCAGCGCAGGGCATCGGTCAGGCCGTGGCGGCCGCGATGGCCGACGCCGGCGCCGACGTCGCGCTGATCGATCGCGACGTCGAGCGGCTGGAGGAGACCCGCGGGCTGGTCGAGTCGGAGGGTCGCCGGGCGCTGGCGCTGGGTTGCGACGTGGGGGATCGGGAGGCGGTCGCGGCGGCGTTTGCGCAGATCGCCGACGGCCTCGGCCCGGTCGACGCGCTGGTCAACTGTGCCGGAGTGATCTGCGCCAACGAGCCGGCCGAGGTCGCCAAGGAGTCCGATCTCGACCTGCTGATCCGCGTCAACCTGAAGGGCACGCTGTTCTGCGCGCAGGCCGCGGCGCTTCAGATGATCCCGCGCAAGCGAGGGCGGATCGTGAACTTCGCCTCCCAGGCGGCGATCCTGTCGCTGCCCAACCAGTCGGTCTACACGGCGACCAAGGGAGCGGTGACGGCGCTGACCCGCAGCCTGGCGATCGACTGGGCGCCGCACCAGATCACGGTCAACGCGATCGCGCCGACGTTCGTGTGGACGCCGATGGCGGCGCCGATGCTCGAGATCAAGCAGGTCCACGACGCGTCGGTGCGCCGGATCCCGCTAGGGCGGATCGCTCAGCCGGTGGACATCGCCGGCCCGGTGCTGTTCCTGTGCTCGGACGCGGCCTCGATGATCACCGGGCATCTGCTGCCCGTCGACGGCGGTTGGACCGCCGGCGAGCCCGGACTCGACCTCTGAGGCCCTCCTGTATTGTTCGGTATGCAACTGCATACTGGTGCGAGAGGAGAGCGGCGGCGACGTGCCTGGTGACCTGCGGACTCCGATGAAGACAGACGGATGAACGCCGTCCGCTACCACGAGTACGGGTCGGCGGACGTGCTGCGGTACGAGCCCGTCGAGCAGCCGGTGCCGGGCGAGTCAGAGGTCGTGATCTCGATGCGAGCGTGCGGGGTCAACCACTTCGACGTCGACCTCCGGGCCGGCGTGTCGCGGTGGCCGCTGCCGCTTCCCCACCAGCTCGGCGTGGAGTTCGCCGGCGTCGTCGACGAGGTGGGCCCGGGGGTGGACACGCTGGCCGTCGGCGACCGAGTGTGGGCCCGACACGAGATCGAATGCGGTCACTGTCGCTTCTGCGCCGCGGGCCGGCCCAACCTGTGCCGCAACGCCCAGATGTTCAGCGTGCAGCTGCTCGGTGGGTACGCCGAGCGTGTGCTCGCGCCCGCGCGCGCGACGCATGTGCTGCCGGCCGGCTTGAGCTTCGAGCAGGCCGCCGCCGGCCAGGTGGCCTTCACCACCGCCTGGCACATGCTGGTCAGTCGCGGTGGGGTGCAGCCGGGCCAGACGGTCGTGGTCCAGGCCGCGGGTAGCGGGATCGGGCATGCGGCCGTGCAGATCGCCGCCCTGGCCGGCGCCAGGGTGATCGCGACCGCCGGCTCGGACGCCAAGCTGGAGCGAGCGCGAGCGCTCGGCGCCGACGAGACGATCAACTATCGCGAGGGACCGATCGCGCCCCGGGTGCTCGAGCTGACCGACGGCCTCGGCGCCGACCTGTTCATCGAGCACGTCGGCGGCGACCTGCTGATGGACAGCCTGCGTTCGCTGCGCCCCGGCGGCCGGCTCGTCACCTGCGGAGCGCACGCCGGGGAGACTCCCGAGCTCGACGTGATCGAGGTGTTCCGCAACGAGTGGGAGCTGCTCGGTTCGCGCATCGGGACCCCGGAGGAGATGCAGCTGGCGATGAAGCTGATGGGCGAGGGTCGGCTGACGGCGGCCGTCCATGCAGAGGTCCCGCTGCGCGACGCCGCCGATGCCCATCGGATGATCGAGCGCCGCGAACAGATCGGCAAGGTCATCCTCGTCCCGTAAGGGAGCCCCATGACGACACACGACTACGTCTCGATCTACACCCCGCCCGTGGAGCTCGCGCCGAGCACGACCTGCCTGGTCGTGGTCGACATGATGTACGCCACCGGACACCCCGACTTCGGACTCGGCCAGCTGCTCGCCGCCGAGGGCCGATTCGAGGAGGCGTCGTATCGATTCGCGCGGATCGCCGAAAAGGTGCTGCCGAACACGTTGCGTCTGCTCCAGTGGGCCCGAGCCCACGACATGCGCCGGGTGTTTCTCACCTACGGCTCCGAGGTGTCGGACTACAGCGACCTCTCACCTCAGATCTACGAGCTGTGCCGCGCCACCAAGAACCGCGAAGGCAACCGCGAGCACCAGCTGCTCGACGACCTGGCCCGGGGGCCCAACGAGCGCGTCGTCAACAAGATCACCCCGAGCGGGTTCACCTCCAGCGAGCTCGAGCTGATTCTCCACACCTACGGCGCCAGAGACCTGCTGTTCACCGGCGTCTCGACGAACATGTGCGTCGAGAGCACGCTGCGCGACGCCTCGGACCGCGGGTTCGGCTGCGTCCTGGTCGAGGATGCCTGTGGCGCCGACACCCAGGAGTACCACGACGCCGCGCTGACGGTCATGCAGCGCCTGTACGGGCACGTGCTCAGCACCGACGAGGTGCTCGACCGTCTCGCCGGCCGGGCCGGCGTCGGGCCGCCGGCGGCGGTCCCCGCAGCGATCGAGGCTTGATCCGTGGTCCGGGTCGGGATCGACGTCGGCGGCACCTTCACCGACCTGATGCTCGTCGACGACGAAAGCGAGACGATCAGCGTCCACAAGGTCCCGAGCACGCCGGCGGACCCGTCGGTAGCCACGATCAGTGGGCTGCGCGAACTGTGCGCGGCCGACTCGCGGCCGCTGGAGCAGATCGAGCAGCTGCTGCACGGGACGACCGTGGCGACCAACATCGTGCTCGAACGCAAGGGGTCGAAGACCGGCATGATCACGACCGAGGGCTTTCGGGATGTGATCTACGTCGGACGGCACCGGCGTCCGAAGACGTTCTCGATCTACCAGGACCTGCCGTGGCGTGACCCCAGCCTGGTGCAGCGGCGGCTGCGGATGCCCGTCAGCGAGCGGATCGTCCCTCCCGGGGAGGTCGAGACCGAGCTCGACGAGCAACAGGTCCGGGACGCGATCAAGCGGCTGCGCGAGGAGGACGTCGAGGCGGTCGCGGTGTGTTTTTTGTTCTCGTTCCTGAACCCGGCGCACGAGCTGCGGGTCAAGGAGATCCTCGCCGAGGAGATGCCCGACGCGCATCTCTCGATCTCGCATGAGGTGACGCCGCAGCACCGCGAGTACGAGCGGTTCTCGACGACCGCCCTGAACGCGTACATCGGCCCCAAGACGAGCCGCTATCTGGCGAGCATGAGCGTCGCGCTCCAGCAGCTCTCGGCCCGGACCGAGTTCCACCTGATGGCATCCAACGGCGGAACCCTCACCGTCGACGGCGCGGTACAGCGGCCGACGCAGCTGCTGATGTCCGGGCCGGTTGCGGGGATCATCGGCGGCATCGCGGTCGGACGGGCGGCGGGATTGGACAGCGTGATCACGCTCGATGTGGGCGGCACATCCGCCGACATCGGCGTAGCGCCCGGCGGCCAGCTGCGGATGAAACACCTGTACGACACCAACATCGGCGGTTACGACGTGATGGTGCCGATGGTCGACCTCGACACGATCGGCGCCGGCGGCGGGTCGATCGCCCGGATCGACGCGGGCGGCCTGCTGCGGGTCGGGCCGCACAGCGCGGGCGCCGTCCCCGGCCCGGTGTGCTACGGCCACGGCGGCACCGAGCCGACCGCCACCGACGCGCAGGCGGTGCTCGGCCGCCTGCGCCGCCAGGCGCGGCTCGCCGGCAACCTCGAGCTGACCGTCGAGCCGGCGCGCGAGGCGCTGGCGCAGCTGGGGGAGCAGCTCGGCATGGACCCCGACGAAACCGCGCTCGGGGTGACGCAGATCATCACCCAGAACATGGTCAACGCGATCAGCATCAACTCCGTCCAGAAGGGGTTCGATCCGCGCGACTTCAGCCTCGTGGCATTTGGCGGCGGCGGCCCGCTGTACGGCGTGGACATCGCCCGCGAGCTCTCGATTCCGCGCGTGATCGTTCCGCTGCACCCCGGGATCACGTCGGCGATGGGGCTGCTGGCGTCGGATCTGAAGTACGAGACGCAGCGGACCGTGATGGTGACCTCCTCGCAGGCTGACGCGACCGAGCTCGAGCAGACCTACCGCGAGATGGAGGTGCTGGGGCTGGCGAGTCTGGAGGCCGACGACGTGCCGGGCGAGCACCGGGTCTTCCAGCGGCTCGCCGACTGCCGCTACGTCGGGCAGGCCTACGAGCTGCTGGTGCCGCTCGGCCCGGGTCCGATCGACCCGCAGGCGATCGCGGCCGAGTTCGAAGCCGCTCACGAGCGTGAGTTCTTCTACCGGTTCGACGACACGCCGGTGCAGATCGTGCACCTGCGCAGCTACGCGATCGGCGTGATGCCCAAGCTCGAGCTCGCGGCGATCCCGTCGGGCGGCGGACGGCCGTCGGACGACGCAATCGTCGACCGCCGGCCGGTGCTGTTCGCGCTCGACGGCGAGCGCTTGTCGCACGACACGCCGTTCTACGACCGCAGCGCCCTGCGCGCCGGGGACGTGATCTCGGGTCCGGCGGTGATCGAGCAGCTCGACTCGACCACGGTGCTGCCTCCCGGCACCTCGTCCCGGGTGCTCGGCGACGGAACGATCGTGATCGACGTCGAGGGAGCGGGCGGATGAGCGTCAAGAACGCCACCGGCCGCCTGGATCCGGTCACGCTCGGGGTACTCGGCGGGTCACTGCAGGCGATCGGGCTGGAGATGGGGCATGCGCTGAAGCGGATGGCCTACAGCCCGGCCGCACAGCAGGTCGAGGACCTGGGCGGCGGGCTGTTCACCGTCGACGGCCGCGAGATCTGCGAGTCCGACACGACGCCGATGCACATCGGCTCGATTCCGGCCTACATCCGCGGGTTCATGCGTCGCCTGCAAGGCAAGGTGAACCCGGGCGATGTGATCATCCACAACCACCCGTACCACGGGGCCTCGCACTCCCCTGACCTGTGCGTCGCAGTTCCGATCTTCTGGGAGGAAGAGCTGATCGCCTGGTCGGCGTCGACGATCCACCTGTCCGACACGGGCGGGGTGTTCCCCGGCATCGCGATCGACGTCCACGATGTGTGGGCCGAGTCCAAGCTCTACGACTCGCTGAAGCTTTACGAGCGCGGGGTGCGCAACGAGCAGCTGTGGCAGTTCTTCGTCGACAACACGCGCACGCCCAGCTACGTGATCGGCGACACCGAGGCGATGATCGCCGCCGGCCGGCTCGGCGAGCGCCGCTTCCTGGGGCTGCTGGAGAAGTACGGAAAGGACACCGTCCTGCAGGCGATCGAGGAGTTCCTCGACTACTGCGAGCGGATGATGCGCGCCCAGATCGAGTCGGTCCCCGACGGCAGCTGGGAGGCCGACGGGTGGCTCGACGACGACGGGCGCAACCGCGACCAGCCGCTCTACGTCAAGGCGAAGGTGGAGATCTCCGGGTCCGACATCACGGTCGACCTGTCGGAGTCCTGCGACAACGTGCCGACGGGGTTCAACGTTCCGTTCGGCGGCAGCGTGCTGCCCGGCATCTACACGGTGATCCGCTCGATCTTCCTCGACGAGGCGACGTTCTCGGACTTCATCCCCCAGAACGACGGGATCTTCCGCCCGATCAAGGTTGTGGCGCGCGAGGGCTCGATCTTCAACCCCACGTTTCCACGCTCGGCGCTGTCGCGGGTGTGCCCGATCATGCGCGCGTCGGACTGCGCGATCGTCGCCCTGTCGGAGGTCGTGCCGGACCGCGTGTGCGCCGGCTGCAGCGCCGTCGGGGTCGGCGTCTACACCGGCTATATCCCCGAGCAGGAGGAGTACTGGGTCCACGTCGAGATCAACGAGGGCGCCTACGGAGGCCGCTGCGGCAAGGACGGGATGGACGCAATCGACGTGCTCACGGTCAACTCCCGCAACACGCCGATCGAGGAGACCGACTGGCTGTTCCCGCTGCACACCGTGCGCTACGAGCTGCGCGACGACCTGACGCCGGCTCCCGGTCGCTGGCGCGGCGGCCTCGGCGTGGTGCGCGAGAACCGGTTCACCAAGGGCGGCGCGTTCACCACCGAGACCGACCGCGCCTACGATCCGCCGCCCGGTCTGTTCGGCGGCGGCTCGGGACACACGCTGCGCCTGACCAAGATCGAGCCCGACGGATCCGAGTCGCCGCTCTACTCCAAGAACACCAACTACACGATGGAGCCCGGCGCGGCGCTGCGCTGGGAGCAGGCGTGCGGCGGCGGCTACGGAGATCCGCTGGAGCGCGCTGGAGAAGCGGTGTTGCGGGACTGGCTCGACGAGCTGATCAGCGTCGACGACGCCCGGGAGCAGTACGGCGTGGTCATCGACGAGCCAACCCATACGGTCGATGCGAGCGCCACCGACGCCCTCAGGGCGCAGCGGGGCGCGCGCAAGGAGGTCTGAGTCCCGGTGCGCATCAAGTACATCGTCCCCTTCCCGTTCGACGAGGTCGGGCTGGCCAACCGAGCGGCCCAGCTCCCGGCCGAGCTTCGCTCGCCCGGGGTCGACTACGAGTTCGTGCCGGTGCGTAACTCCTGCCACAACGCCGACAGCGCCTACGAGCTGTTGATCCTCGACGCCTACGTCGCCGAGGCCGGGCTCTCAAGCGAGGACGAGGGCTACGACGCGGTGGTGATGGACACGGTCTCGGACTCGGGGCTGGCGGCCCTGCGATCGCGGCTGTCGATCCCAGTGCTCGGACCGGGCCTCGTGCAACAGCACGTCGCGGCCATGCTCGGGCGCCGCTTCTCGATCCTGACGATGTGGGACCGGTGGATCCCCATGTACGAGAAGACGATGGCCGAGTACGGCACCCGCGGATTCTGTGCCTCGATCCGGTCGATCGGCGTCCGGCCCGACCAGGAACAGCTGCTCGCGGGTAAGGAGGAGGTCGTGTTCGCCGCGCTCGAGCGCGAGGGGCGCGCGGCGCTCGAGCAGGACGGAGCGCACGTGATCCTGATCGGTTCCACGACCATGCACCAGTCGGTGGAGCACCTGCGCAGCACGCTTGGAGTGCCGGTGATCAACCCCGGTCCGCTCGCGATCAAGCTGGCCGAGCTGATGGTGACGCTGGGCCTGTCGCATTCCAAGCGCGCCTACATGAGCCCCGAGACGCTTCAAGACGAGAAGCTGCACTCGCTGCTCGCCGCCGCGGCGGCCACGTCCTGAGCCGAGGGGCGTGCCCGCTCCCTGGCTTCGGCGGCCGGTTGTCGCCGGTCTCGCCCTCTCCCTGCTGGCGATGGGGACGAGCACGTTCACGACGCTCGGCCTGGGCGCGCTCGCTCCCTACCTCCGGGCCAGCTTCGGCCTGTCGACGTTCGAGGTGGGGGCGCTGCCCGCGCTGGTGTTCCTGGGAGCGGTCTCGGTGTCGGTGGCCGCCGGCAAGCTCACCGACAGGGTCGGCGCGGGACGGGCGCTCGCGGTTGCGTTAGTCGGGGTCGCCGTCGGCATCGGCTTCGCTGCAGTCGCTCCCTCCACGATCGCGTTCCTGTGCGGGGTCGCCCTCGGCGGGGTCGGCTACGGGGCGGTCAATCCCGCGACCAACGTGCTCTCGACGTCGCTGGTGCCGCGGACCAGTCGAGCGTTCTTTCTCAGCATCAAGCAGGCGGGCGTCACGTTGGGCGGCCTGCTGGCCGGCGCGATCCTGCCGACGCTGGCCGACGCGCTGGGGTGGCGACGGGCGCTGATCGTGCCGATCGCATGTCTGCTGGGGTGCGCGGCCGGGGCGGTGTGGGCCGCACGACGTGAGCGCGCAGGCTGGTTCGACGCGCCCGGCAGCGTCGAAGGCAAGGTGTCGCTCGTGCGGGTGACCGTACCCGGCGGCACCGCCACCGCGCTGTTCGGCTTCGTCAGCTCGGGCGTCCAGCTGAGCGTCGCGGGCTACCTCACGATCTACCTGGTCGACACCCAGAACTTCTCCAAGCCGGTCGCCGGCGTCGGTCTGAGCGTCGCGTTCGCCGCCGGCTGCGTGGGCAGGCTGGTGTGGGGAGCGATCTCCGATCGGGTGTTCAGCTCCTCGCACGCGACCACGCTGGTGATCAGCTCGATCGGCAGCATCATCGGCCTGATCGCCCTGGCCACCGGGGTCGGCGGCATCCTGCTGTGGCCCGTGATCGCGCTCGTCGGGTTCTGCTCGATCGGCTGGAACGGCGTGTACATGGCGCTGATCACCGACCGCGCCGGCGACGCCAGCCTCGGGCGTGCGACCGGGCGCGGGCTGGTGTTCCTGTACTGCGGGGTGGTGGTCGTCCCGCCCGTGCTCGGCGCGCTCCACGACGCGGTGAACTCGTGGGCGGTGGTGTGGTCGGCGGCCACGCTCGCGGTGCTGGTCGCGGCGACGTCGCTGGCTCTAGGCCCGCGGCGGCTGATCAGCATCCCGAGCCGCGAGCCGCCGTCGCTGGACGGGCCGGCGAGCTCGCCGGTCAGGACCGAGCCGGTCCCGGCGCGGGCGGGCGCTCGCGATGGAAGCTGGTGACCTCCTGGAAGGCGATGCCCACCTCCAGCAGCAGCTCGTCGCGCCACGGCGCCGCGGTCAGCTGCACGCCCGTGGGCAGGCCATGCTCGCCGGTGCCGCTCGGCAGTGAGATCGCCGGCAGCCCAGCGAGGCTCCAGGGATACGTGAGCGAGGTCAGGTGCGCGGTGGTGGCGATCGTCTCCGCGCTGGCCAGCGGGGGCGCGACCTCCGGCGTGGTCGGGGTCAGGATCAGGTCGACCCGCTCGAGGGTCACGCGCATCCGCGCCTGCCAGTGGCGCATCCGGTCGAGCGCCCGCGCAACCTCGACGCCGGTCACGTCGCGGCCAAGCTCGAGCCGCCGGCGGACGTCCTCGCCCAGGCTCGCCCCATCGCGCGCCAGTCGCCGCTCGTGCAGGGCGAGCGCCTCGGCGCGGATCAGCAGGCTGCAGTCCACGGTGGCCCGCCTCGCCGCCGCGGTGTCGATCCGCTCGAGCGTCGCCCCGAGCTCCGCCAGCACTTCGCCGGCGGCCTGGGCGTTGGCGGTGACCGCAGCCGAGGCGTCGTCGAAGAAGTAACCATCGGCGATCGCTACCCGCAGGGCCTTCAACGGACGACCGGCGGGGGCCGCCCGGCCTCCGGCGGCGGGGGGAGCGACTGCGTATGGGTCATGGCGGTCATAGCCGGCGATCGCGCGGGCCACGCTCGCCGTGTCCAGCGCGCTGCGCGCCATCGCGCCGACCGTGTCCAGCGATGGGGTGATCGGGAGCACGCCGCGGTTACTGACCGAGCCGTACGTCGGACGCAGCGCGCTCACGCCGTTGAGCGCGGCCGGGATCCGCACCGAGCCGCCGGTGTCGGTGCCCAGTGCGGCGAGGCACAGATCGGCGCCCAGCGCCACCCCCGAGCCGCCGCTGGAGCCACCGCCGACGCGGCCGGCGTCCCAGGCGTTGGCGCAGGTCCCGAAGTGGGGGTTGTCGGTGGTCGCCCCGTAGGCGAGCTCGTGCATGTTGGTCTTGCCGACGATCACGGCGCCGGCGCGCTTTCAGGCGGCGGGTGACGACCGCGTCGCGCCGCGGCACGCGATCGCGGAACCAGGCCGAGCCCGCCGTGGCGGCGACCCCGGCCAGGTCGATGTTGTCCTTCAGCGCCAGCGGGATCCCGTCGAGCTGCCCGCGGCTGTCGCCCCGGGCTCTGCGCTCGTCGGCCGCCCGGGCGGCATCCCGCGCCTGTTCGGGCATCACCGAGATGTAGGCCGCCAGCTTCCGGTGGCGGTCGATCCGGGCGAGGATCGCGTCGGTCAGCTCCAGCGCCGACACCTCGTGGCGCCGGTCTGGCTCGTCGATCAGCGTCCGCAGGTCGGCGTCGTTCATCGGCGATGGGCGCGCATGCCGGCCAACGTCGCGTCGACCCCGTACTCGATGTGCTCGCGCATCAGCCGGCGGGCGCCGGTCGCATCTCGCCGCTCGATCGCATCCATGATCAGCTCGTGCTGCGCGAACGACTCCTCGGCCCGGTCGCTGCGCCAGATCGCCTCGACCGGGACGGCGCTCCACAGCCGGGCGATGAAGTCGAGCAGCAGCCGTGAGTCGCACGGCCGGTACACGGACTGGTGCCAGGCGGCGTTCAGCGAGGCCGCCTGACCTCGGTGCGGGCCGTCGTGGATCGCGCGTCCCTGCGCCTCGTGGGCCGCGCGCATCTCGGCCAGTTGCGCCGGCCCGGCTCGGGGGACGGCGAGCTCGACCGCGAGCGGCTCGAGCAGCGCACGCATCCGCGACACCTCGGTGACGCTCTCGGGGGAGTAGTCGGCCACCACCATCCCGTGGTAGGGCTCGTAGGTGGCCAGGCCGTCGGCCTGCAGCAGCCGCAGCGCCTCGCGGATCGGGGTCGGGCTCATCCCGAGGTCTTCCACCAGTTGCTTGACCGACAGCCGTGAACCCTGAGCGAGCCGGCCCTCCTCGATCGCCC
Organism: uncultured Solirubrobacterales bacterium; assembly: GCA_963831845.1. GTDB lineage: Bacteria > Actinomycetota > Thermoleophilia > Solirubrobacterales > Solirubrobacteraceae > Palsa-465. The sequence goes on from CAWHRT010000027.1 coordinate 95,965, forward strand.
GCCGCAGCTCGTCAAAGGCCGCTTCGGTCTTGGTGGTGCTGTGGGGTGGGGACAGGGCGCGCGTCATCGATCACCGAAAAACATTCTATTTTTGTATCGTACTTGTCGCCTAGCTAGCCAGTTACCGACAACGGAGCGTGCGTGTGACCAGGATCGATTGGGATGAGCAGCTGATGCGTGCGCTGCTGTTCGTTCCCGGAAGCGACGAGCGCAAGCTGGCCAAGGTGACGAGCTTCGGCGCCGACGTGATCGTGGTCGACCTCGAGGACGCGGTGGCCGATGACCGCAAGACCGCGGCGCGGGCGACGACCCGGGCGGCGGTCGAGAGCTACAACCGCGACCAGGTGAACACGGTCAGGGTCAACGGGATCGAGACCGGGCGGCTGCACGACGACATTGCGGCCGTGGTCTGCCCGAACCTCGACGCGGTGCTGGTGCCCAAGATCGAGAACACCGACACGCTGGCCGAGGCCGACCGGGCGCTGGCGACGGCCGAGCAGGCCAACGGGATGGAGATCGGCAGCGTGCGTCTGCTGGCGATCCTCGAGACCCCGCGAGGGATCGCTCACTGCGAGGAGATCCTCGACCGGGCCCCGGACCGGACGGTGACCGCGATCTTCGGGCTGGGCGACTTCTCGGTCGCGCTCGGCGTCGACCTCACGCGGGACGGTGCCGAGCTCGCCTACGCGCGCGGGAAGGTCGTGGTGGCTACGCGGGCCGCCGGGATGGTGGCGCCGATCGACGGCCCGTACCTCGACGTCGAGGATGCCGACGGCCTGCTGACCGACTCGCGCCGCCAGCGGACGCTCGGCTTCCAGGGACGCGTCGCCGTGTACCCGCCGCAGGTCCCGGTTGTCCACCGGGCTTACTCGGAGCTGACCGACGAGGAGGCGAGCCGGACCCGGCGGGTGGTCGAGGCGTTCGAGGAGGCCGAGTCCAGAGGGGTCGCCTCGCTGCGCGTCGACGGCCGCTTCGTCGACTACCCGATCTACTACCTGGCCCGCCGCAAGCTGACCCGCTTTGAGGCATACCGTGAGGCCGAGGGGTCGAGGTCATGAGCGCCCAGCCGCTTCCGCTCGAGGGGATCCGGGTCGTCGACGCGGCGTCGCTGTTCGCCGGGCCGGTGATCGCGACGATGCTCGGGGACTTCGGCGCCGACGTGATCAAGGTCGAGCATCCCACCGGCGACAACTTGCGCAAGCTGGGTTGGCAGAAGGACGGCGTGTCCCTGTGGTGGGCCCTGATCGCCCGCAACAAGCGTTCGGTCACGCTCAAGCTCTCCGATCCCAAGGGCGCCGAGGCGATGAAGCGCCTGCTCGCCACGGCCGACGTGTTCGTCGAGAACTTCAGGACCGGGACGCTGGAGAAGTGGGGACTCGGGTGGGATGTCGTGCACGAGCTCAACCCCCGGCTGGTGATGGTGAGGACGACCGGCTTCGGCCAGGACGGCCCCTACGCGCGGCGCCCCGGCTTCGGCACGCTCGCGGAGTCGATGTCGGGCTACGCCCACATCAACGGCTTCCCCGACGGCCCTCCGACGCTCCCGCCGTTCGCGCTCGGGGACAGTGTGGCGGCGCTGACCGGGGCGTTCGCGGCGATGGCGGCGCTGTGGTGGCGCGAGCACGGCGGCACCGGCCAGGCGATCGACCTGTCGATCTACGAGCCGCTGTTCTGGATCCTCGGACCGCAGGCGTCGGTCTACGACCAGCTCGGCATCGTGCAGAACCGGACCGGGAACCGGGCCCCGTTCACCGCGCCGCGCAACGCCTATCAGGCGCGTGACGGTCGCTGGCTGGGCCTGTCGGGGAGCTCGCAGTCGATCGCCGAGCGCGTGATGCGGCTGGTCGGACGGCCTGAGCTGGTCGACGAGCCGTGGTTCGCCGACCACGAGGGACGGCTCCAGCACCAGGACGAGCTCGACGAGGCGATCGGCGCCTGGATCGCGGAGCGCGACAGTGACGAGGTGGTCCGCGCGTTCGAGGAGCAGTCGGCGGCGATCGCGCCGGTGCTGTCGATCGCGGACATCTTCGAGGATCCGCAGTTCATCGCCCGGGATACGATCACGACCGTCGAGCACCCGGTCCTCGGACCGCTGAAGATGCAGAACGTGATCACGCGCCTCGGGGCCACACCCGGCCAGATCCGCAGCTGCGGACCCGACCTCGGCGCCCACAACCAAGAGGTGCTCGGCGGGGAGCTGGGATTTGACCAGGACGAGCTCGACGAGCTCGCCGACTCCGGGGTGATCGCGCCGGTCGCGGCCGACCAGGCCCCTTAGCCACCACAAGGAGCAGCAGATGACCAAACCGCAGTTCCGACAGCTGTCGGGTCCGGGTCCCGAGCGAGACCTCGTGGGCTACGGGCGCTGGGTGCCGAAGGTCACCTGGCCCAACGGCGCGCGGGTGGCGCTCAGCATCGTGCTGAACTGGGAGGAGGGCTCGGAGATCTCCAAGGTCGTCGAGGGCGACGGGCGCAGCGAGGCGGCGCTCGGCGAGATCCCGTACGCGATGGATCCGCAGTACCGCGACCTGGCCGTGGAATCGGTGTACGAGTACGGCAGCCGCGCCGGCGTCTGGCGGGTGCAGCGCTTGATCGACTCGTACAAGATCCCGATCACCTTCTACGGCGCGGCCGTGGCCTGGGAGCTGCATCCGGAGGTGGCCGAGTGGGTGCGAGAGGCGGGCCACGAGCCGTGCTCGCACGGCTGGCGCTGGGAGGAGCCGTGGGTGCTGTCGCGCGAGGAGGAGAAGGCGCACATCGCCGAGGCGGTCGCGTCGATCGAGCGAACCTGCGGAGAGCGACCCCACGGCTGGTACTGCCGCTACGGGCCCTCCGTCAACACCCGCGAGCTGCTCGTCGAGGAGGGTGGATTCGTCTATGACTCCGACGCCTACAACGACGACCTGCCCTACTACGTCGAGGTCTCCGGCAAGCAGCATCTGATCGTGCCCTACAGCTTCACCTACAACGATGCGAAGTTCGTGCTGCCGCAGGGCTATGGCGCGCCCGTGGACTTCTTCGATCAGAGTCGCCGCGCCCTCGATTACCTGTGGGACGAGGGAGCGACCCATCCGCGGATGATGTCGATCGGCCTGCATTCGCGGCTGATCGGTCAGGCGGGGCGGATCAGCGCGTTGCGCGATTTCCTCGAGTACGCCCACGAGAAGGGCGACGTGTGGTTCGCGCGCCGGCTCGACATCGCCAACTGGTGGCACGAGCACCACGAGGAGTTCCCGGTGCAGCGCGGCTGACGCGACCGGCGGCCGGCCGGCTGCCGTCACGGCGTATTGTGTGCGGTCGTATACCGAGACCGGTTCGGGTCTCGGTATCGCGACCGACCTGAGATGACGACTTTCGACGAACGCACCACCACCCGCTCCGTGGTGGGTCGGCTCCAGCCGCCCGACCTGGCAAGGACGCGTTGCGCGATGGTTGTAATCGACCTCCAGATCCTCGACGCCGCGCAGAACGGTGAACACGCGCAGCGCGCCCGCGAACTCGGCCGCTGGGACGAGCTGGAGGGCTACTTCACCCGCGTCGCCGAGGTGGTGGTGCCCAACGTCGTCCGCCTGGGCCGCGCCCTGCGCGAGCGCGCGCTGCCGGTGATCTATCTGCGCTGCCGGTCGTTGCACCCCGACGCGGCCGACAACGGTCTGCGGTTCCGCGAGTTCGGGATCGCCGTCGGTCGCGATGATCCGCAGGCGGCGCTGCTACCGGACCTCGAGGTCGCCGGCGGCGACTTCGTGCTCGACAAGACGACCGCGAGCCCGTTCTGGTCGACTCATCTCGACCGCCTACTGCGCCAGCTGCAGATCGAATGCCTGCTGATGACCGGCGTGGTGACCAGCGGCTGCGTCGAGAGCGCAGTGCGTGACGCCTCCGACCTCGACTACCGGGTGGTCCTCGTCGAGGACGCCTGCGCAGACCGCGAGCCCGAACTCCACGACGACTCGATCCGACGCATGAATAACAACTTCGCGCTCGTGCGCGCCACCGGCGAGGTTCTCGACGGGATCCGCGCAGTGCCCGATTGAGAGGAGAAGCAGTGCCCGAAAACCACGGCCTCAGCTACCCACGACGGCTTCGCGCGGCGATTGAGGCTCCCGGGATGCCGGTCCTGCCCGGCGCCTACGACGGAGTCTCCGCCCGCCTGATCGCCCGAGCGGGTTTCGATGCCATCTACTTCTCGGGCGGCTTGAGCTCGTCCTCGTTCCCCGGCCTCCCGGACTTCGGCACGCGCACGCTGACCGAAGCGGTCGCGCAGGTCGGAGGCGCGGTGCAGGCCACCCGCCTGCCGGTGCTCGCCGACGGCGAGGCCGGCTTCGGCTCCGTGCTCTCGGTGCAGCGGCTGGTCTATGAGATGGAGAGCGTGGGCGCCGCAGGACTGCATCTCGAGGATCAGGACGTGCCGCGCCGCTGCGGGCACTACGAGGGCAAGCGGCTGGTCAGCACCGCCACCCACGTGGGGCGGCTGCGCGCAGCGATCGACACCCGGCGCGACCCGGACTTCCTGATCATCGCCCGCACGGATGCGATCGCCGTGACCGGCTTCGACGACGCGCTCGCCCGCGCCCGCGAATACCTCGCCGCCGGCGCCGACGTCGTGTTCTTCGACGGCGTCGAGACGCGCGAGCAGCTGGAGTCGATCCCGACGCTGATCGACGCGCCGGTGATGGCCAACATGGTCGAGGGCGGGGTGACGCCGTTCCTGCCGGCGCCCGAGCTCGAGGCGATGGGATACGCGATCGCGATCTATCCGACGACGCCGTACTTCGCGGCGATCGGCGCGATGCGCGACGTGCTCCAGACGCTCGGCGCGCACGGGACGAGCGATCCGATGGCGGAGCGGATGGGGACCTTCCGGGAGTGGCAGGAGCTGACGGGCGTTGAGGAGGCGATGGATTACGTGCGCCGCTTCGAGCCCGAGGAGGAGCATGTCGGCGTATGACCTGCTGATCCGCGACGGGCTGCTGGTCGACGACCGCGGAGCCCGTCCCGGCGACGTCGCCGTCCGCGAGGGCAAGATTGCGGCGATCGCCGCTCCCGGGGTGCTGGGCGACGCCGATCGCACACTGTCGGCCGAGGGCCAGCTGGTGCTCCCTGGCGGGATCGACGCCCACGTGCACTTCGACTTCCGGTTGGGCAAGCTGATCTCGCAGCCGTATGGCGAGGGCAGCCAGGCGGCGCTGTACGGCGGGACCACCACGATCGTCGACTTCGCGTTCCGGAGCCCGGAGGGGGGCTCGCTGGTCGAGGCGGTCAACGACAAGCGGCGCGGGGCCGATGGCGAGATCTGTTGTGACTACGCGCTGCATCTGATCGTCACAGGCGCGATCGGCGACGCGGAGCTGTCCGAGGTCGAGGCAGTGGTGAGCGGCGGCGTCACCACCGTCAAGCTGTTCATGAACTTTCCCGAGTTCTACCCCGGCGACGGCGCCGCGGCCGAGCTGTTCGCCGAGCTCGGTCGCACCGGGGGCATCGCCGTGGTGCACGCCGAGAACGCGGACGTGATCACGGCCCGCACCCGGCGGCTGCTCGCGGCCGGGCTCTCGGACTGGCGCCACACCGAGGACAGCCGTCCTGACTGGGTCGAGTCCGAAGCGGTGTCGCGCGCGATCGACTTCGCGGCCAGCGGCGGCTGCCCGCTGTTCGTGCTCCACGTCACCTGCGAGTCCGCGGCACGAGAGATCGCCGCCGCCCAGGCCCGGGGGCTGCCGGTGTTCGCCGAGTGCTGTCACAACTACGTCGTGTTCTCCAAGGAGGACGTCGTGGAGCGGCCCGACGGGGCCAACTGGGGCAACTATCCGCCGTTGCGACCGCCCGACGAATCGCGACGCGCTGTGGGACGCGCTCGCCGACGGGACGTTGTGTCACGTCTCGAGCGACGACTACACGTGTCCGCTCTCGATCCGCAACATCAACGGGCTCGATCTCCCGACCGTGCCCTCCGGGCACAACGGGCTGGAGACGAGGCTCTCGGTGATCTACACCGAGGCGGTCGCCCGTCGCGGCTGGTCACTGCCGCGGTTCGCCGAGCTCGCCGGCTGCGGGATCGCCCGCCGGCTCGGGCCTGTGGCCCGCCAAGGGGAGCCTGCTCCCCGGCGCAGATGCCGACCTCGTGCTGTTCGACCCGAGTCACTCGGGGGTGTTCGCCACCGAGGATCTGCACACCGTCGACTACAGCATCTGGGACGGCTACCGCTACGAGGGCAGCGCCACCACGACGATCCTCCGCGGGACGGTGATGGTGCACGATCGGGGAATGGGTCGGCCCTCGCGGAGCCGGTCGCTTCCTGCCGCGGCCACCCGGCCTGCCCGGAGCGCTGCAGGGGCCGCCTGAGGCGGTATTCCGTCCCGCCGGATGACCGCCTGAGGGGGCGTCTCAGACGGGCCCGAGGCCGCTCGCCGAAGTACATGATTTGCATACATTTGCCACCGCCCGGCATCGCTCCGGCTATGTTTTGCGCGGCTAATGTCGGACTTCCGGAGACGATCGGGTCTTGCTGCCAAATCACCCGGTGTGGAAGGGAAATCGGGGTCCGCTCGCTCGCGAGCCGGAAGTCGATCCTGGATGTCCACGATGTCGGACGGGCTTTGTTAAGAGCGCGTTTGTATACCTCAGCCCGTTGACAAGCGCTCTTCGATCTAGTTAGGCTCCGGCACTAGTACTCGATCGCGTACTGCTGTATACAAATATCGCTGCGGGAGGCGAGCGATCCGATGGCCGACCCGTCGGAGGAGGAGGCATCTTGCTTCAGAAGAGTCGTTTCCGGGCGGGAATTGCCGCCGTCATCTGCGTAGGAGCGGTGATGCTGCTCGCGGCATGCGGCAGCAGCTCCAGCTCCAGCTCCAGCTCCGCGAGCAGTTCGGGCTCGTCGGGATCCTCGTCTTCTAGCTCGGGCAGCGATGGGGTTGCCTACGCCAAGAAGCAGATCGCCGCTGCAGAGGCGATCCCGACGTTCAAGCTCAAGGCGCCGTCATTCGACATGACGAAGATCAAGGGCAAGGTGATCTTCAACATCCCGGTGACGAGCGCGGTGCCGTACGTCGTCAGCGTCGACAAGGCAGCCGCCCAGGTCGCCGCGAAGTACGGCGCCAAGTGGGTCGAGTACACCAACCAGGGCACCCCGACCCAGTGGACGGCCGGGATCAACCAGGCGATCGCCCAGCACGCGAGCGTGATCATCCTCGCCCAGGGGATCGCGGTGAACCTGATCGTCCCGGCGATGCAGAAGGCCAAGGCGGCCGGCATCCCCGTGGTCATCACCCACGACTTCCAGAACGATCAGCAGAACACCCCGCCCCCCACCGGTCCGGGCGCCGCCGTCAACAAGCTCACCAAGGCGTTCGTGAACGTGCCGTTCTGGGAGGCGGCGCGGCTCGAGGCCGACTACGTGATCGCGCAGACCAACGGCAAGGCCGACGACGTGATCTTCACCTCGCCGGACGTCCCGCCGTCGAACGGGATCACGGCCGCGATGACGAAGGAGTTCAAGGACCACTGCTCCGACTGCAAGGTCAAGGTGATCACGGTCCCGCTGGCCGACTGGGCGACCAAGATCGCGCCGCAGACGCAGTCGTCGCTGACGTCTGACCCGAGCATCAACTGGGTGACGCCGATCTACGACTCGATGTCGCTGTATGCCCAGCAGGGCATCACCGCGGCCGGCAAGATGGGTTCGGTCCACATCGCTTCCTACAACGGGACCCCCGCGGTGATGAAGCTGATCCAAGGACGGCAACATCATGTCGATGGACGTCGGCGAGAACATCACCTGGCTGGCGTACGCGACGATGGACCAGGTGGGCCGCGTGATCACCGGCGCGCCGCTCGTCGCGGACGGCAACGAGCAGACGCCGCTGCGCGTGTTCACCAAGGCCAACATCAACGAGGCCGGCACGCCGCCGACCCCGAACCAGGGTTACGGGACCGCATACGTGACCGGCTACGGAGCCCTCTGGAAAGGGCAATGACCGAGTCACACGGCGAGCCAACTCCCGCATCGCCGTCGGCACAGCAGCCGGGCGCCTCTGAGGCGCCCGGCTCTGCCGCATCCGGAGGCCACATGCCGGTGCTGGCGCTGTCGGGGCTGTCGAAGACGTTCGGCGGGGCGCATGCCCTGAACAACGTGGATCTGACGATCCGGCCGGCGAGGTTCACGGTCTGCTGGGCGAGAACGGGTCGGGCAAGTCGACCCTGATCAAGGTCCTCAACGGCTTCCACGCGCCGGACGCCGGCTCGCTGGAGATCGCCGGCGAACCGGTCGCGCTGCCGCTGGCCCCCGGCCAGTTCCGGGATCTGGGCCTGTCGTTCGTCCACCAGGACCTCGGGCTGATCCTCGAGCTGACCGTGCTCGAGAACCTGCGCGTCAGCGACCTGATCGCCAACCACGGGACCTGGATCGCGTGGCGCGCGGAGCGCCAGCGGGCGCGCGAGACGTTCGCCCGCTACGGCATTCGACCTCGATCCGTCGGCGATCGTCGGCGACCTGACCCAGACCGAGCGGGCGCTGCTGGCGATCGTGCGGGCGGTCGAGGGCATCCGCACCTCGCAGGCGAAGCGGGGGATTGGCCATGGCCTGCTGGTGCTCGACGAGCCGACCGTGTTCCTGCCGCGGGAGGGGATCGACCAGCTGTTCGCGATGGTCCGCGAGATCGTCGCCAGCGGCGACGCCAGCGTGCTGTTCGTCTCCCACGACCTCGACGAGGTCCGCGAGGTGACCGATCGCGTGACGGTGCTGCGCGACGGCCGTCTGCAGGGCACCGTCGTCACCGCCGACACGAGCGAAGCCGCAGCTCGTGGAGATGATCATCGGCCGGCGGCTCGAGAGCCTCGCGCTCCCGGAGCACGAGCTGTCCGACCACGAGGTCGAGATCTCCGTCAAGGGCCTGTCCGGCGGCGTGCTGCGGGACGTCGGGTTCGACATCCGCCGCGGCGAGATCGTCGGCATCACCGGCCTGGCCGGGTCGGGCTTCGAAGACGTGCCGTATTACCTGTTCGGGGCCAAGCCCGCGGCATCGGGCACCCTGCGTGCGCGCGGAGCCACGTTCGATCTGCCCCAGATGACGCCCGACCGGGCGGTCGGCAACGGGTTCGCGTTGCTTCCCGGCGACCGTCAGCGCGACGGCAGCGTGCCGTCGCTGACGGTGCGGCGACAACGTGATGCTCCAGGTGCTGCCGGACTTCAAAGGAGCCACCGGGCTGCGGCGGCGTCCGATGGATCGCCGGGCCCGCGAGCTGCTGGAGGAGTTCGACGTGCGCCCGCCCGATCCGAGCACGAGCTATGAGAACCTCAGCGGAGGAAACCAGCAGAAGGCGATGCTGGCCAAGTGGCTGCAGACCGAGCCCAAGGTGCTCCTGCTTCACGAGCCGACCCAGGGCGTCGACGTCGGCGCCCGAGCCCAGATCTTCGGGATGCTCGGCGACGCGGCCAGCGCGGGCGCGAGCGTGTTGTGCGCGAGCTCGGACTACGAGCAGCTGGCCGCGGTGTGTGACCGCGTGATCATGGTGGCCCGGGGCCGGGTGGCCGGCGAGCTGAGCTCGAATGTGACCAAGGAACGGATCGCCGAGAGGGTTTACAACAGCGTGACGTTGCGAGACACGACGGAGGTAGCGTGATGGAAGCCGGCACCCAGCCCCCCACGCAGAGCGAGCCGGCGACCGCCGAGGAGCAGGCGCCGGCTCCGGAGCGAGAGCCCCGCAAACGGTCGGGCGGGCTGCGGTCGCTGAAGGTGGAGCGGTGGGCGCTGCTGATCGCGTGGGCCGCGGTGGTCCTGCTGTTCAGCCTGCTCAAGTCCGGCACCTATCCGACCACCGGCAACTTCCAGACGATCTTCGGATCCCAGGCCGTCCTGCTGGTGCTGACGCTCGGGCTGATCCTGCCGCTCACCACCGGCGACTTCGACCTGTCGATCGCGTCGAACATGTCGTTCACCGCGATGCTGATCGCGGTCCTGAACACCCAGCACGGGTGGGCGATCATTCCGGCGTGCATCGCCGGGCTGCTGGCCGCGGTCGTGGTCGGGGTCATCAACGGCGGGCTGGTGGTGCTGATCGGGATCGACTCGTTCATCGTCACGCTGGGCACCGGCACGGTGATGCTGGGGTTTGTGCAATGGATATCCAATGCCAACGACGTCACCGGCGTCTCCCAGCATCTGATCACCTGGACGATCGGGCACCGGATCGGCGGGATCTCGCTGATCTTCTATTACGGCGTGATCGCGACGCTGTTGTTGTTCTACATCTTCGAGTTCACGCCGCTGGGCAAGCGGCTGCTGTTCGTCGGCCGCGGGCGCAGCGTCGCGCGGCTGAGCGGCCTGCACGTGACCCGGATCCGCTGGGGCTCGTTCATCTTCTGCGGTCTGTTCGCGGGCCTGGCGGGGATCATGTACGCGGGCAGCCTGGGCGGCGCCGACCCGGCGTCGGGCCAGACGTTCCTGCTGCCGGCGTTCGCCGCCGCGTTCCTGGGCGCCACCGCGATCTATCCCGGTCGCTTCAACCCGATCGGGACGTTCATCGCGGTGTACTTCCTGGTCTCGGGAATCACCGGCCTGCAGCTGCTCGGGGTCCAGAACTTCGTGCAGCAGCTGTTCTACGGCGGCGCGCTGGTGATCGCGGTCGCGCTGTCGACGCTCGCGCGCCGGCAGGCGACGAGACGCTCCGGCTAAGCCGGTGCCCGGGCCTTGTGATGCATCGCGCACGGTCGGAAAGTGCGAATGAGCACCCCTGAGATCACGCCGACTAACGTTCTTCGCGTCCAGGAGGAGTTGCGTGAGGCGATCCTGGCGGGGACGCTCGAGCCGGGGACACGGCTGCGCGCGGAGGCCGTGGCGGAGCGTCTGAACACCTCGCGGACGCCGGTGCGGGAAGCGCTCGTGCTGCTCGCCCGCGAGGGCCTGGTCGAGATCGAGCCGCGCCGGGGCGCGTCGGTGCGGGCGTTCGACGCCGCCGACCTGGCCGACCTCTACGACGTGCGAGCGCTGATCGAGCCGCACGCCGCCCGGCGAGCGGCTACCCGGGTAGTCGCCCGCGCAGCTGGCACGGATGCGGGAGCTGTGCCGCCTGAGCGAGCAGCGCGGCGCCGACGACGAGCAGAGCGTGAGCGACCAGCTCACGCTCAACGACGAGTTCCACGGGATCATCCTGCGCGCGGCCGACTCGCCCCGCCTCGAGGCCGCGATGAGTGCGCTCGTCGGGATCCCGAGGGTGTTCCGTGCCACCTTCTGGCGCGACGACGATCAGCGAGTGCAATCGCAGTTCTGCCACGACCAGCTCGTGTCGGCATTCGTCGCCGGCAACGCCGACCTCGCCGAGACCGTGATGCGATTGCACATCCAGGGCGCATGCGTGTTCCTGATGGACGTGATGGCCGGCAAATCGCTGACGCGCACCCAGCATCGCCAGCGGCGCCGGCGCCGATCAGCTACAGCCGAGGTGACGACATGAACGTGACCGTGTGCGACGTCGGACCCCGCGACGGGTTGCAGAACTATCGCGACGTCCTGTCTGCATCGACCCGGGCGGAGCTGTGCGACCGGCTGTCCGGTACGGGTCTGCCCCGGATCGAGGTGGGCAGCTTCGTCAGCCCGTCCAAGGTGCCGCAGATGGCGGGCGCCGAGGAGGTGTTCGAGGCACTCCATCGGCGCGACGGCGTCATCTACGCCGCGTTGGCGCTGAACCTCCGTGGGGTGCAGCGGGCTCTCGACGCCGGCGTCGAGGAGCTGCACATGGCCTACCCGCTCAGCGACACGTTCGGGCAGCGCAACCAGGGCATGACCCTCGCCGAGGCCGCCCAGACCACCGAGACGATGGTGGGGCGTGCGCGCGAAGCAGGTCTCCGGACCAGCGTCACGCTGGCCGCGGCGTTCGGCTGTCCGTTCGAGGGCCCTGTCGATCCCGGAGTCGTGAGTGACCACGTGGCGCGGATGGCGGCGGCGGGGGCGGACGAGATCATGCTGGCCGATTCGATCGGCGTCGGCGTGCCCGCTCAGGTTCGGCGTCTGGTGCCCGATGCCATCGCCCAGGCGGGCGGCCGGCCGGTGGGCCTGCACCTGCACAACACCCGTAACAACGGCTACGCCAACGCGTTGGCGGGGCTCGAGCAGGGGGTCACGATCCTCGACGCCTCGATCGGCGGGCTCGGCGGTTGTCCGTTCGCGCCCCGGGCCACGGGCAACATCGCGACCGAGGATCTGCTCTACCTGCTCGACGGAGAGGGCGTCGACACCGGCGTCGATCTCGACGAGCTGATCGCGACCGCCGAGTGGCTGGCGGCCCAGCTCGGGGCCGAGCTGCCGGGCCTCGTGTACAAGGCCGGGCCGTTCGTCCCGGTCAGCGCTTAGTACACGTGTCCGAACGTTCGGGCCGACAGATGGCGGTCGCCTCGCCCATGCGTGACCTGGCGGCGATCGTCGGCGCCGACAACGTCCTGCCCGGGTCCACCGAGCCGTACGGTCGCGACTTCACCTACGAGATCCTGCGCCTGCACGGGGTGGCCGACGCGGTCGTCCGTCCGGGCGATGCCGGCGAGGTGGCCGAGGTGCTGGCCTGGTGCTACGACCGCGAGCTGCCGGTGGTCCCTCGCGGCGGCGGGACCGGGTATGCCGGCGGCGCGGTTCCCGTCGATGGCGGCGTGGTGGTCGCGCTCGACCGGCTGACGCGCGTGCGATCGTTTGAACCCCACTGGTGGCGGGCCGAGGTCGAAGCGGGCCTGACGACCGCCACCGTCAGCCGCCTGGCGCGCGAGAACGGATTGCTGTTCCCGCCGAACCCGGGGGCGCCCGAGCAGTCCCAGATCGGCGGGAACGTCGCCACCAATGCGGGCGGTCCGCGCGCCTTCAAGTACGGGGTCACGGGGCGCTGGGTCACGGGCATCGAGGCCGCGGTGGCGCCCGGCGAGCTGGTCCGGATCGGGGGCGCGACCCGGAAGGACGTCGCCGGCTACGACCTGCGCAACCTGCTGGTCGGCTCCGAGGGGACGCTCGGGATCATCACCGCGATCTGGCTGCGGTTTGTGCCCGCGCCCGAGGCCTCGGCGTCGGTGGCGGCGTTCTATCCCGACCCGGTCTCGGGTTGTGCGGCGATCGGCCAGGCGCTCGGGAGCGGCCTGGTGCCGGCCGCGGTCGAGTACGCCGACGCCGGTGTGCTGGATGCGTCAGGAGGCGCGCTCGAGGCCCAGCTGCCCGCGGGCGCGCGGTTCCTTGTCCTGCTCGAGCTCGATGGCTCCACCGACGAGGTCCGACGATCGCGAGCGGAGGCGGTCGAGGCGCTGTCAGACGGGGCGATCTCGATCTTGCGCCCGGCCGACGCGGCCGAGGAACGGGCCCTGTGGCGCTGGCGCGCCGGCATGGGCCCCGCGGTGACCGCGGTTACAGGTGGCCGGGTCAGCGAGGACGTGGCGGTGCCAGCCGACCGCCTGGTGGATGTGGTTGTCGGGGTGACCGAGATCGGTGCTCGGCACGGGCTGCCCGCCTGCAGTCTCGGGCACGCCGGAGACGGCAACGTACATGGCTGCTTTCTGCTGGTCCCGGGAGATCCCGACCAGCTCGAGCGGGCCTACCGGTGCTCGGACGAGCTGTGCGAGCTGGCGCTCACGCTCGGCGGGACGGTGTCGGGCGAGCACGGCATCGGTTGGATCAAGCGTGGCCGCATGACCCGCCAGTGGGGCGCGGTGGGCGCCGGGATGCACGCCGCCGTCAAGGCGGCGCTCGATCCCAAGAACCTGCTCAATCCCGGCAAGAAGACATGAACGACGAGCATCTGGTCGCGGTCGTCGATTGCCAGCCGGGGGACGAGTCGCGGCTCGGGCGATTGCGTGCCGGTGTGCCCACGACGATTGCTACCGGGGCGCCGAGCGACGACGAGATCGTCGGCCGGGCCGACTCGGCCACGGTGCTGGTCACGCTTTACACCTACACCCGGATCGGCGCCGGCGTGCTCGAGCAGCTGCCGGCGCTGCGGCTGGTTGCCACCCGTACCGCCGGCTACTCGCACATCGACGTGGCGGCGGCAGCCGCGCGCGGGGTCACCGTGGTCGCCGTCCCCGAGGCGCCGACGACGGCGGTCGCCGAGTACACGCTCGGCGCGATGCTGATGCTCCGCCGCGGGCTCGCGCAGGCCACCGCCAGCACCCGAGCGGGCGGTTGGGAGTTCACCTCCTTTCGGGGAGCGGAGCTGTCCGGAAGCACCCTGGGTGTGATCGGGCTGGGCCGGATCGGCCGTCGCGTGGCCGCGCTCGGAAGCGCGTTCGGAATGCGCGTCCTCGGCTGGTCGCGCCGGGGCGTCCAGCCGCCGGTGGAGCCGGTGGAGCTCGACGAGCTGCTGGCGGCGTCCGACGTGATCTCGGTCAACGTGGCGCTGACCGAGGAGACGCGCCTGCTGCTCGACGCCCGCCGCCTGGCCCTGATCGGTCCCCAGGCGATCCTGATCAACACCGCCCGGGGCGAGATCCTCGACACCGACGCGCTGTGCCGGGCGCTGTCGGAGGGACGCCTCGCCGGAGCGTGCCTCGACGTCGTCTCCGGCGAGCCGCTGTCACCCGAGCGGGCGCGGGAGCTGGGCGCCGTCCCGAACCTGATCTTGACCCCGCACATCTCGTGGCTGACCGGCGAGACGCTCGATCGGCAGTTCTCGGGCCTGACCGATGCCGTGCTGGCGTACTGCGCCGGGGAGCCCATCCACCCCGTTGCGGCGGACTGATGATCCGTGACACGAACACAAGGAGACGAGCATGACCCGACAGGACCTGGCAATCGTCGGCGGTGAGGCTGTCGTCGGCGGCGACATCGCGGAGGTCAACATCGGCGTCAGCGACGGCCGCGTGACGATGCTGACGAACGAGCCGATCGATGCCGCCGAGACGATCGACGCCCGTGGGCTGCTGGTGATGCCGGGCGTCATCGACGAGCACTTCCACGCGTTTCACGGCTACGGCTGGGAGACCTACGAGGGAGCCACCCGGGGCGCGGTCCAGGGCGGCGTGACCACGATCGTCGACATGCCGCTCGACAAGCCGCCGACGCTGACGGCCGAGGCGCTGGCGACCAAGCTCGAGGCGATCTCCGGCCACTCGCACATCGACTACGCGAGCTTCGGCGGCTACCTGGCCGAAGATCCCGACGAGATGACCAAGATGGCCGAACTCGGGGTCGTCGCGTTCAAGCTGTTCACCGGAGGAGTGGCGCCCCCCGGGATGTACCCCGGCGTCGACGACGGTCAGGTGCTCGACGCGCTGCGCCGGGCGGCCGCCCTCGGGCGGCCCACGACCGTCCACTGCGAGCATGCGCCGATCGTCGACTGGGAGACCAATCGGCTGATGGCCGAGGGCCGGACCGACATCGCCGCGTGGGATGACGCGCGCCCGTGGTACAGCGAGGTCGCGGCCGCTCAGAACGTGGCCTTGATCGCCGAGGTCACCGGGGCTCGGGTGGTGATCGCCCACGCCAGCTCGCCTCAGACGGTCGAGGCCGTGGCCGCGGTGCGCCGTCGCGGCGGCGACGTCTGGGCCGAGACGTGTCACCACTACCTGTGCACCACCAAGGAGGACGCGATCGCCGACCCGCGTCTGAAGTGGAATCCCCCGACCCGGGACCGCGAGACGGTGGAGTGGCTGTGGCGGCTGGTCGCTGAGGGACACGTGCACAGCGTCGCCAGCGACCATGCGCCGCTCCCCAAGGACCTCGCCCCGGATGTGTGGACGCAGTCGCCGGGCGCGGGCAACGGAGTCCAGCTGTTCTTTCCGGTGTTCGCCACCCAGGCCGTCCACGACCACGGGCTTCCGATCACGCGGGTCGCGGAGCTGGTGTCGACCACGCCGGCCCGGCTGTTCGGAATTCACCCCCGCAAGGGCGAGATCTCGGTCGGCGCCGACGCCGACTTCGCGATCGTGCAGACCAACGGGAGTCGCGTGCTCGACGCCGGCGAGCTCGAGTACCACGAGCAGGAGAAGTGGTCCCCGTTTCACGGGATGGAGCTGCGCGTCTACCCCGAGTACACCGTGCTGCGAGGAAGGCTCGTGTACGCAGAGGGGTCGGTCACGGGATCGCCCACCGACGGCCGGCACCTCACCGCCGAGACGCCGGTGGCGGCCTGATGCAGCTGGCGCCCCATGAGGTCGAGCGTCTGCTCCTGTTCAGCGCGTCGGAGCTGGCGCGCCGGCGGCAGCGGGAGGGCGTTCCGCTGAGCCACCCGGACTGCGTGGCGCTGGCGTGCGACACCGTGCTCGAGCGAGCGCGGGCGGGCGCCAGCTACGCGGAGGCCAGTGCG
This sequence comes from uncultured Solirubrobacterales bacterium, assembly GCA_963831845.1. Lineage (GTDB taxonomy): Bacteria > Actinomycetota > Thermoleophilia > Solirubrobacterales > Solirubrobacteraceae > Palsa-465. The sequence continues at coordinate 112,232 of CAWHRT010000027.1, forward strand.
GCGGCTCGGGGCATCGTCCGGCGCGAGCAGCTTGCGCCGGGCGTGGCGGAGCTGCTCGACGCGCCGCTGCAGGTGGAGGCGGCGTTCGGCGACGGAAGCCGTCTGGTCGCGCTCGAAGGGCTGGTGGCGGCTTGAGCGGTGTCGACCGGCCGGGGGAGACGATCGTGGGGTCCGGCCCGGCGCCGGCCGCCGAGCCCGCGCGCACCGCGACGATCACGATCATCAACCGGGGGCGGTTCGATGCCTATCTGACCTCGCACTTCCCGATCGCGCGCGCCAGCGCTGCCCTGGAGTTTCCTCGGGCCGGCCTGGAGGGCGCCCGGCTGCACCTGCCGGCAGGGGCGAGCGCGAGGATCCCGGTCGGTGAGCCCGTCTCGGTGGAGCTGATGTGGGACTGAGCCGCTCGGAGTACGCGTCGCTGTACGGTCCCACCACCGGCGACCGGATCCGCCTGGCGGACACCAACCTGCTGGCGACCGTCGAGGCCGACGACAACCGCCCAGGGTCAGAGCCGCTGGTGGGCATGGGCAAGACGGTCCGCGAGGGCCAGCTGACGGCCGCCGGGGTCTCACTGGACGAGGCACTCGACGTGTGCATCACCAACGTCGTGCTGCTCGACCCGGTGCTGGGCGTGCGCAAGACCTCGATCGGGATCCGCGCCGGGCGGGTCACCGCGGTCGGGAGAGCCGGCGACCCGCAGGCGGACCCGGACGTGACCGTGCCGATCAGCGCCGCCACCGGGGTGGTCCCCGGCGAGGGCCTGATCGCCACCCCGGGAACGATCGACTCGCACGTTCACCTGCTCGGTCCCCAGCTCGTGCCGGTGGCGTTGGCGGCCGGAACCACCACGGTGGCGGCGATGAGCTACTCCGGAGCGTTCGACCTCGGCATCAATCCGCGCGGCAACCTGGAGGCGCTGCTGGCGGCCTGGTCGGCGGTCCCGCTCAACCTGATCCCGATCGTGCGGGCGAGCACGGTGAACCCGGCGTTCCTCGATGACCTGATCGCGCTGGGCGCCGGGGCGCTCAAGGTCCACGAGGACGTGGGGGCCTCGCCGGCGGTGCTCGACGCCGCACTCAGCGCCGCCGACCGCCACGACATCCAACTCGCCATGCACGCCGACGGGCTCGGCGAGTCGGCCACGCTCGAGGAGACGCTGGCCGCGATCGGGGGCCGGGCGGTTCACGCCTACCACGTCGAGGGCTGCGGTGGGGGCCCCGTCAATCTGCTCGAGCTGGTCGCCCATCAGCACGTGCTGCCGTCCTCGACGGCCCCGACGGTGCCGTTCGGCGAGAACGTCGTAGCCGAGCACGAACCGATGATCCGCACCGTGCATCGGCTGAGCGCGTTGTTCCCCAACGACATCGGCGCCGCCGCTGGCCGCGTGCGGGCGTGGACGATCGCCGCCGAGTCGGTGCTCCACGACCTCGGCGCGATCAGCATGATGAGCTCGGACTCGATGGGGATGGGCCGGATCGGCGAGGTCACGCGGCGCACATGGCAGCTGGCTCACCTGATGGAGTCGGTCGCCCCGAGCGCCGAGGGCGACGGCAACGAGCGAATCCTCCGGTACCTGGCCAAGCTCACGATCAACCCGGCGCGGGTGCATGGGGTGGCCCACGACCTCGGCTCGCTGAGCCCGGGGAAGATCGCCGACGTCGTGCTCTGGCGGCCGGCGTTCTTTGCCGCCAAGCCGGCGCTGGTGCTCAAGGCAGGCTTCCCGGTGTGGGGGCAGCTCGGCTCCGGGAGCGGGAGCACGCGGATGTGTGAGCCGATCGTCGGAGGCGGTTTGTGGGGGAGCCTGGGCAGCGCTCCCCAGCGCCTCACGACCGTGTTCGCCGCCGCCGGCGCGCAGGACGGCGCTCGCTCGCGCTGGGCCGGCCCGGTGGGCGAGGTCAGGGACACCCGGACGGTGCGCAAGCGCGACCTGATCCGCAACGCGGCGACGCCCGACGTGGTCGTCGACGGAGCTCGGCAGGAGGTTCGGATCGACGGCGAGGCGGTGACGCTGGCGCCCGCCCGCGAGCTGCCGCTCAACCGGGCGTACTTCCTGGTCTGAGGCGGGGCCTCGGCTGGCAGGGCGGGCGGGACGCTAGTGGCCGGCGTTGACGTAGCGCCCGGAGGGGTCGGCCAGCGGGCCGTCTTCGGTGAACACCACCTGGCCCCTGAGCAGCGTCATCACCGGCCAGCCGGCGAGCTCCATCCCGGCGAACGGCGTGTACTCCTGCGCCGAGAGCAATAGCTCCGGGGTCACCTCCCGGATCGTCTCCATGTCCAGCAGCGCCAGGTCGGCGTCGGCGCCGACCGCGATCTCGCCCTTGCGCCCGGCCAGGCCGAACGCGTACGCCGGGTTGGTGGCGACCAGCTCCGCGACGCGCGCCGGGCTGAGCCCGCGCTCCCGTCCCTCGGTCAGGAGGTAGGGATACAGCAGGGCCGAGCCGCCGAATCCGGGCTGGGCGGCCCACATGTCTCCCTCCTTGAGCGACTCCGAGCAGCAGGCGTGGTCGGACACGACCCAGTCGATCTGGCCCGCCAGGAGGCCCTTCCACAAGGCTTCGCGGTCGTCCTCGGAGCGGATCGGCGGGTTGACCTTGCCGCGCTGGTCGTCGTAGGTCTCGTAGCTGAGCGCCAGGTGGTGCGCGGTGGTCTCCAGGCGCACGTCGAGCTGCGGCTTGGCGTGCCGGAGCTCGTCGCCGGCCGCGAGGGCCTCGGCGCTGGACAGGTGCAGGAGGTTGATCGGACAGCCGGTGGCATTGGCCAGCACGCCCGCCTCCCCGATCGCCAGCCGTTCGGTGAGCGTGGGTCGGGCTTCGCTGTAGGCGTGCAGCCCGGTCAGCGACGGATCGTCGCGCACCCGCTCCATGAACAGGCGGATCAGCTCGGGCTGCTCGGCGTGAATCGACAGCGACCGCCGCTGCGGCGCCGGGCGGGACGCGATCGCCGAGACCGCCTCCATGATCGCGTAGAGGTGCCCGAGGTCGTAGTTGTCAGACATCCGCTCGGCGGTGGCGTCGCCGTCGCCGGCGAGGTCGAGCCCCTTGTAGAACATGTAGTACTTGAACGAGTTGATCCCGTTCTCGTCGACCAGGCGCGGAATCTCGCCGACGTGCTCGGTCGTCATCGGCGCCAGGTGGAAGGCGTAGTCGGTCCGAGCGTGCCCTTCCATCTCCCGCAGCACCTCGGGGAAGATCTCCTCGTAGGACCCAGTGCGGTTGAGGTAGTGGCTGCCCGTGCGGAAGTAGCTGATCATCGTCGTCACACCGCCGCGCAGCGCCGACCGGGTCTCGCTCTCGGCGTCCTGCGCGATGCTGCGGTAGATGCCCAGGTGGCAATGCGCGTCGACCGCGCCCGGGACGACAAGCCGGCCGCTCGCGTCGATCGTCTGCGCCGCCGGACCGAGTTGCGAGCCGAGCGCGACGATGCGGCCGTCGCTGATCGCGATGTCGACGTCGAGCGTGCCGCGGCGGCCGATGACCACCTGCCCGCCGCGCACGATCAGATCGTAGGTGTGGTCAGATCCAGGCATCAGGGCTAGACAAGCTGATCCGGTCAGCGGAACGGCTTGACAGTTGACACTACTGAAGTAAGCTCGCTCAAGTCAAACGACGATGCGGTGTTCCTGTGAGCGGAACGACACACCTACACGACGTACAGGCGGATGGCGGGACGCAGAGTGCGGAACGGGTTGCCGACGTGCTGCTGGCGGTGGCCGACGACCACCCCGGCGCGCGGGTCTCTGACATCTCGCGGCGGCTCGGTCTGAGCAAGGCGGTAGTCCATCGGATCCTGCGGTCGTTGGCTCGGCGTGGGCTGGTCGTCGCCGTCCCCGCCGGCGCGTACTCGCTCGGGCCCGCGGTCGCCGGCCTCGCCGTCGCGGCGGTGCGGGACCTGGACCTGCGCTCGGCGGCGATGCCCACGCTCCGGTCGCTGGCCGCGCGCACGGGCGAGACCGCGACGCTGTCGCTGCTGACCGGCGACGCCCGGGTCTACCTCGAGCAGGTGGTGAGCGGCCAACAAATCAGGATGCAGGTCGAGCTCGGTCGGCGGTTTCCGCTGCACGCCGGGGCGAGCGGCAAGGCGATCCTGGCCGCCGCTCCCGACGACGTGCGCCAGCGCGTTCTCGCCGCCGGGCTGACCGCGCTGACGCCACGCACGATCGTCGATCCTCGGCGGCTGGAGCGTGAACTGGGGCGAATCATGCGGCGGGGCGTCGCGAGCTCGCGCGGCGAGCGCCAGCACGATGCCGGCAGCGTCGCCGCGCCGGTCTTCGGGCGCGGAGGCGAAGTCGTCGGCGCGGTCAGCGTGTGCGGTCCGGCGCTCCGCTTCGACGACGCCACGTGCCGCCGGCTCGCGCCGATCGTCTCGGCGGCCGCGACCGAGATCGACGCGGCGCTGTCGCGTGGCGCCGGCGCTCACGTTGCCGCGGCGCGACCACGTCGGGTGGCGAGAGCGTGACCGACCTCGGCTCCTCGCTCGCGTCGGCCAGGGTCTACGAGCTGTCCCAGCCTCTGCACGACGGGATGCCGTTCTCGCCCAGCCACCCCGGCTTCCGGCGGGTGCTGCACCGCCGTCATGGCGACGTCGTCCGCGAGGACGGCGGGTCGGCCGCGGCCGACATGGTGGTGATGGGCACGCACTCCGGCACGCACATCGATGCGCTCGCGCATGTCTCGCAGGACGGCCGGCTGCACGGCGGGGCCGACGCCGCCGGCGCCCAGGCCGGCGGTTCGTTCGCCGACCACGGCATCGACACGCTCGGGCCGCTGGTCGGCTCCGGGGTGCTGCTCGACGTGGCCGCCGCCACCGGAGTCGACGTGCTCGAGGGCGGTGGGGCGGTCGGTGCAGAGCAACTCGAGGACGCCGAGCGGTTCGGCGGCGAGTCCGTGCGGCGCGGCGACATCGTCCTCGTCCGGACCGGCTGGGCTCGGAACTACGACGCGCCCGAGTCGTTCATCGGCCTGGCGAGCGGCGTCCCCGGCGTCGACGTGTCCGGCGCGCAGTGGCTGGTCGACCGGGGTGCGCGGGCGACCGGCTCGGACACGCTCGCCTACGAGCAGGTGTTTGCCGGGCAGGGGCACAGGACGTTGCCGGTGCACGGCGTGCTGCTGGTCGCCAGCGGCATTCCGATCATCGAGATGCTCAACCTGGAGCAGCTGAGCCAGGACCGGGTGTACCGCTTCGGGTTCGTGCTGGCGCCGCTGCGGCTGATCGGCGCCACCGGGTCGCCGGTCGCCCCGCTGGCGTTCGTCTAGTGTCCCGATTCAGAAACTGGTCATGAACCAGCCGGTCGTGCAGCGGCTCGCGGAGTTCGCCGCGGCGCCGCTGCCGGCGGCGATGGCGGCCGAGATCACCGCCGACGTCGCGCGGCGGGTGCGCGACCTGTTCGGGGTGGCGCTCGCGGCCGGCGCGACCGAGCCGGCGGGCGTCGTGGCGGGCGTGGTGCAGCGGTGGGGCGGACGTGAGGAATGCGGGTTGATCGGGCGCTCCGGACGGTATCCGGCCCCGGCCGCCGCGCTCGTGAACGGGACCCTGGGGCATGCCCTGGACTTCGACGACACCCACCTGCCGTCGGTCCTGCACCCGAGCGCCTCGGTGGTACCGGCCGCGCTCGCCGCCGCCCAATCCGCGGGCCGCGACGGCCGCGAGCTCGTCCGTGCGATCGCGATTGGCGACGAGATCTGCGTCCGGCTGGGAATGGCCGGCTACGACCGAGCCAACCGCGCGTCGATCTTCTTCGAGCGCGGGTTTCACGCCACCTCGATCTGCGGGGCGATCGGCTCGGCCGCCGCCGCCGGGGTGTTGCTGGGATTGGACGCCGACCGCCTCGCGCACGCGATGTCGATCGCCGCCAGCATGGGCGCGGGCATTCTCGAAGCCAACCGGACCGGGGGCACGGTCAAGCCGGTGCACTGCGGCTGGGCCGCACACGGCGGGGTCACCGCCGCCGAGCTCGCCAACGCGGGGCTGACCGGCCCGCCCACGGCGCTCGAGGGCCGGTTCGGGTGGCTGATGGCGTTCTGTGGCGAGCGAGCCGACGCCGCGGCAATCACCGCCGACCTGGGCGAGCGCTGGGAGCTGCTGCAGATGCACTTCAAGCCCTATCCGGCCAACCACTTCACGCACGCCGGGATCGACGCCGCGCTGGAGCTCCGCAAGCGCGGGCTGCGCCCGGACGATCTGTCGGAGGTGCAGGTCGGTGTGGCCAGCTCGACGCTGCGGACGATCGCGCAGCCCGCGGCCGAGAAGGCCAAGCCTCCGAGCGGCTATGCCGCGCGCTTCAGCGGACCGTTCACGTTCGCGGCGGCGATGTGCGGAGGGTCGGGACTGGGAGTCGGGCTCGACGACTTCACCGACGAGCTGGCCCGCGAGCCGCGGCGGCTGGCGCTCGCCGCCCGTGTCTCCTGCGTGGCCGATGCCGATTGCGACGCGTTGTTTCCAGATCGCCTGCCGGCGGTCGTGCGCGTGCGGACCGTCGACGGCCGACAGCACGAGGTGCGGGTGATGGCCAACCGCGGCGGCCCCGACCGGCCACTCACCGACGAGGAGCTCGAGCGTAAGTTCCGCCTCAACGCGGGGTTGGCGTTGCCCGACGAGGCCCGGGTGGAGGCGCTCAACGCGGCGTTGGTCAAGCTCGAGCGGCTGCCGGAGGTCGGGGAGCTGCTGGATCTGGGCGCCGCCGGCGCGTAGCTAGCTGGTCGAAGCCAAACCAGCGCGACTGGATGCGACGGTATACCGTTGCGCCACGGAGCCGTTCACGCGAGCCAGGAGATGCGATCGATGCGCGAGATCAGACAGGAAGGTTCGTATCACTACGTCTTTTCGCCCTACCCCGACCCGATCGCGACGGTCGCGCCCGGAGAGACGGTGGCGATCCACACCGAGGATGCGTTCGAGGGTCGGATCACGACCGAGGAGGATCTCCCGAGTCGCGTCCTGGGTTCGTATCTGAACCCGCAGACCGGGCCGATCTACGTCGAGGGAGCCGAGCCCGGCGACACCCTGGCGGTCAAGATCGAGGCGATCGAGCCCGCGCGAGACTGGGCCGTCAGCGTGTTCGTGCCGTACTTCGGCGGCCTCACCGCGACCCAGGCCACCCGGCTGTTGCACGATCCGCTGCCGGAGCGGATCTACTTCTACCAGCTGCGCGACGGCGTCTTTCGCTACGGCGATCGCATCTCGGTGCCGCTGCGACCGTTCCTGGGAACGATCGGGACCGCGCCCGAGCTCGAGGCGATCTCGGCGCTGACCCCGCACAACCACGGCGGCAACATGGATTGCCGCGACACCTGCCCGGGCAACACGGTGTACCTGCCGGTCCGGACCCCGGGCGCGCTGTTCTACACCGGCGACGCTCACGGGTGCCAGGGCGACGGGGAGCTGTGCGGGGTGGCACTCGAGATCAGCGCCCGCTCGGTGCTGACGTTTGACCTGATCAAGGGACAGACGATCGACTGGCCGCGGATCGAGTCGCCGGAGAAGCTGATGACGGTCGGCAGCGCTCGGCCGATGGAGGACGCCGCCCGGATCGCCTACGCCGAGCTGGTCGAGTGGCTCGCCGCCGACTACGGCTATGACCGGCTGGACGCCTATCAGCTGCTGACCCAGCTGGGCGAGATGTACGTCGGCAACATGGTCGACACGAACTACTCGCTGGTGGCGGGCGTCGCCAAGGAACACCTGACCGCGGCGGGTTAGTGAATCGGGACAGGAGCGGCGATCAGGCGCCGCGTCGGATCTCTGCCTCGAACGCGAACCGCACCCGGTAGGGGTCGACGAACGGGCTCGCCGACAGCTCCACGCCGTCGGTGAGCACTGCCTCGACGACACCCGGGCGCGGCAGCTCGTCGACCGCCTGTGCGAGGCCGTCGGTCGAGGTGACCCGGCATCCGGCGAGGCCTGGAATCGCGGTCGCCGCCTCGGCGGCCGCGAGCGGGGTCTCGATCGGCTGACCTCCGGTCATCGAGTACTTGCCGTCGGCCATCACCACGACCAGCAGGTTGGAGGGCCGCGCACCAGCGATCGACCACAGCGTTCGCGCGCCCATCAACAGCTCGCCGTCACCCACGGCCGCGACCACGAGCCGCGGAGCGACGCGCTCGGCGATGCCCAGCGCGGCCGGCGCCGCCGAGCCCATCGCTCCTCCGAAATACAGGTGCGGGCCGTCTGAGCTGACCGTGCGCAGCGCCGAGGTCACGGTGCCGAGGGCCGCCACGTACAGCGCGTCCGGGCGGCGCTCGAGCAGCGTCTGGAGCGCTTCGAAGATGTTCACGGCCGTCCTCCGCTCGCCGGCCCCGGGACCAGCTCCTGCCCGAGCAGCATCGCCGCCGTCGCGCCTGCGCCGGCCATCTCCACGATGCCGACCGCGGTCGGCTGGACCTGCTGCGGATCGTCGACCGCGAACGCCTGGATCCCGAGGGCGGCGAGCACCGGCGCGGTCGCGCGCCCCATCGGCATCTGGGCCGGGTTGCGCTCGCCCAGCGTGCCCCGCATCGAGATCACCAGCGGAATCCCCAGGCCGTAGGGGATCACGAACGAGGCGAGCGCGTTGAGCGCGTTTCCCAACCCCGAGCACTGCATCAGCACCGCGGGGCGCCCGCCCGCCAGGACCTGCCCGCCGGCGTGGGCGATGCACTCCTCCTCCTGCAGCAGGGTTCGTACCGGCACCTTCTGCGTCCGCAGGCGCGAGGCGATCGGCTCGAGCCGCTTGTCGGGCACCAGCACCGCGGCATCGCAGCCGGCACTCAGCAGGCCGTCGGCCAGCGCGGACTCCCACCTGGACTGATCTGCGCTCATGCGGTCGGAGCCATGGCCGTGGTGTGCAACGGTATACGATCCCGGCAGACGGCTCGTGCCACCGTCCCCGCGGGATCCGGCGTCGACGCCGTGCGGAATCATCAGCAGCGCCATGAACGCGATCAGGGGCGCCAACACCCTCGAGGCGGCGGGGCGCCGCAAGCCACGCCGGCCCGGACGGGCGGCCAGCGACCGTGAACGCCGGGAGCTGGCCAAGAGCTCTGGACGGTCACGGACACGGTCACGGTCGCGCCCGTCGCCGGCGGCCGAGCACGTGACGGTGTACGTCGACGGTGGCGCCCGCGCGGCCCCGCGGATGGCCGCAATCGCTCACCTGATCGTCGACGCCGACGGTGCGACGCTGGCCGCCGATGCCAGCCGCATCGGTCCCGCCAGCGCGGTGGTGGCCGAGTACGCGGCGCTGCTGGATGGGTTGCGACACGCGCGCCGGCTGGGCCTCGAGCAGATCGAAGCGCGCAGTGACTGCCGTCTGCTGGTCACGCATCTGTTGGGCGAGCACACGCCGGTCAATCCCACGCTGGTCGAACTTGGCGGCGAGATCATCCAGGAGCTACGGCAGTTCGAGACCGCGATCGTCACCTGGATCCCGAGCGCCGACAACGATCGCGCACACGCACTCGTCAGCGATGCGCTCGCGCCACGGTCGCGCGGCCGCGGCTCGTCCGCTTGACCCGGACCCGCCCGGCGGGCCAGTCCGAGGCGCCGGCCGCCGAGGCCGCGTGCACAACGTCCCAATCGAGGGCTCTGGGCGCGAGTGTGGGACGTTCGCCACGAGGGGCGTGATCAACGTCCCAGGCTGGCCCGCGAACGCCTCGGGTGGGGCGTTAACCACGTCGCCGTCCGAGGCTCGGGCGCAGAGCGCGATCAGCGAACCGCGCCGGCGAGCATCTCCACGAGCTCGCCGCCAACCCGCCGATCGCATCCCGTGGGACTGGAGGTCGTTGCGCCGCGACGCGAGCCCTGCACGTCGCGCGGCGGCGATGAACGCGCGGGGATAGTGTCCCCGCCATGAACGGCTCGGAGATGCGATGCCGCGGGTGGCAGCAGGAGGCCGCGCTGCGGATGCTCGAGAACAACCTTCACCCTGACGTGGCCGAGAAACCCTCGGAGCTGATCGTCTACGGCGGGATCGGCAAGGCCGCCCGTAACCAGTCCAGCTATCACACGATCCGCCGGGAGCTGATGGCGCTGGGCGACGAGGAGACGCTGCTCGTGCAGTCGGGCAAGCCGGTGGGCGTGTTCGAGACCCACGAGCGCGCCCCACGCGTGCTGATCGCCAACACGAACCTGGTGCCCGACTGGGCGACGTGGGACGAGTTCCGCAGGCTCGACGCGGCCGGGCTGATCATGTACGGGCAGATGACCGCCGGGTCCTGGATCTACATCGGCAGCCAGGGGATCCTGCAGGGCACCTACGAGACGTTCGCGGCGGCCGCGCGCAAGCGCTTCGACGGCACGCTCCGGGGGCGGCTGGTCGTGACCGCCGGGCTCGGCGGGATGGGCGGCGCGCAGCCGCTGGCGATCACGATGGCGGACGGCACCGCGCTGTGCATCGAGGTCGACCTGCAGCGGATCGAGCGCCGCCTGCAGACCGGGTATCTCGACGAGCGCGCGGCCAACCTCGACGACGCCCTGGAGCGGCTGGGCGCGGCGGCCAAGGAGGGTCGGGCGCTGTCGATCGGTCTGTTGGGCAACGCAGCCGAGGTCCTGCCCGAGCTGGTCCGCCGCGACGTGCACGTCGACGTGGTCACCGACCAGACGTCGGCACACGATCCGCTGAACGGCTACGTGCCCGCGGGCCTGACCGTCGAACAGGCCGATGCGCTGCGACAGAGCGACCCCGACGACTACCTGGCGCGGGTCGGTGAGAGCGCCGTCGCCCACGTCGGCGCGATCCGCGAACTGGGCCGTCGCGGGGCGGAGGCGTTCGACTATGGCAACGCGCTGCGGGGGCTCGCCGCCGAGTACGGCGACGACGACGCGTTCGCGTATCCCGGGTTCGTCCCCGCCTACATCCGACCGTTGTTCTGCGAGGGCAAGGGGCCGTTCCGGTGGGTGGCGCTGTCCGGCGACCCGCAGGACATCCACACCACCGACGAGGCGATCCTCGATCTGTTCGGCGATCAGGAGCACATCGCGCGCTGGATCCGGCTGGCCCAGGAGAAGGTGCACTTCCAGGGGCTGCCGGCCCGGATCTGCTGGCTGGGCTACGGCGAGCGGCACCTCGCCGGGCTGCGGTTCAACGAGATGGTCGCCAGCGGCGAGCTCAACGGGCCGATCGTGATCGGCCGCGACCACCTCGACTCGGGGTCGGTGGCGTCGCCCCAGCGCGAGACCGAGTCGATGCAGGACGGTTCCGACGCGATCGCAGACTGGCCGATCCTCAACGCGCTGTTGAACACCGCGTGCGGCGCCAGCTGGGTGTCGGTACACCAGGGGGGCGGGGTGGGGATGGGCAAGTCGATCCACGCCGGCCAGGTGATCGTCGCCGACGGGACCGAGCTCGCGGCCGAGCGGCTGCGCCGCGTGCTCACCGCCGACCCCGGGCTGGGAGTCATCCGTCACGCCGACGCCGGCTACGAGCAGGCGGTCGAGTTCGCCCAGGAGTCCGGGCTGAAGATGCCGATGCTCGACCCCGAGCCGGGATAGTCCCGGGGTGAGCGCGGTCGCGATCAACGGCGCGGCGCAGCTGCTGCGCCCACCGGAGGACGGCCTGCCCTACCTCCGCCACGACCGCGCGGGGGAGCAGCGCCTGGACGCGGGCTCGCTGCTGATCGAGGACGAGACGATCGCCGGCCTGCAGGCCTCAGGCTCGGCCGAAGTGCGGATCGATGCCTCCGGCTGCGCCGTGATTCCGGGCTTCGTCGACTGCCACACCCACGTTCCGTTCGCCGGCTGGCGCGAGCGCGAGTACGAGCGCAAGCTGGCCGGCGAGTCATACGAGAGCATCTCGCGCGCCGGCGGCGGGATCCGCTCCTCGGCGCGATCGCTGGCCGAGTGCAGCGACGAGCAGGTGCTCGAGCAGTCCCGGACGCTGGCGGCGGAGATGCTCGCTCACGGCACGACCGCGTTTGAGTGCAAGAGCGGCTACGGGCTGTCGCCGGAGGGGGAGGTGCGGTCAGTCGCGCTGGCCAAGGCGCTGGCCGGGCGCGTGACACAACGGACCCGATCGACCGGCTTGCTCGCCCATGCCATACCCGAGGGATACGACCGCAGCTCGTGGATGGACGAGGTCGAGCGGATGCTTCCGGACGTGCTCGTGGCCGGGGACGTCAGCGCGCTTGACATCTACGTCGAGACCGTCGCGTTCACCAACGACGACCTGCGGCGGATGGGCCGGCTGGCGAGCGCGCACTCGCTCGACCTGCGGGCCCACGTCGAGCAGTTCAGCGCCAACCACTCTGTCCCGGTCGCGGTCGACCTGGGCGCGCGATCGGTCGACCACCTGTCCTGCCTGCCGGGCGACGAGGTCCCTGGGCTGGCCGCGTCCGAGACGGCCGCGGTGCTGCTGCCGGGCGCGGAGTTCCTCGGCCGTGAGCAGATCCCGCCCGCCCGCGAGCTGGCCGACGCCGGCGCGATCGGGGTGCTGGCCACCGACCTGAACCCCGGCACATCGCCGGTGCTGTCGATGCCCGTGATCATCGGGCTGGCCGTGCGTCACTACCGGTGGTCGGCGCTCGAGGCAGTGCTGGCGTCGACCCTGAACGCCGCCTGGGTGCTGCGGATGTCGCAGGACACCGGCTCGCTCGAACCCGGTAAGCGCGCCGACGTGCTCGTGCTCGATGGTCCGATCGAGCGGATTGCCTACCGCTTCGGGCGCAACCCGGTCGCGGCCGCGATCGTCGGCGGCTCGCTCGCCCACGTGCGCGCGGACTTCGCCGGGAGGGTGTCGCGGTGATCACCGCCGAGGCGATCGCGGCGCGGCTCGCCCCGCTGGACGCGATCGGGGTCGGTGCCCAGGGCGTCTGGCGGATGGCCTGGACCGACGAGGACGCCGCCTCCCGGGCTTGGTTTGAGGAGCAGGCGGGGCGGGGCGGCCTGATCGCGCGACGCGATCCCGCCGGCAACCTGTGGGCGTGTCCGGATTCAGAGCCGCCGTGGTGGGGGCTCGGCTCGCACCTGGACAGCGTTCGCGGCGGCGGGCGCTTCGACGGGCCGCTCGGAGTGGCCTGCGCGTTCGAGATCGCGGCCGCGGTCGACCGGCCGCTGGCGGTCCTGTCGTTCGCCGACGAGGAGGGAGCGCGCTTCAACACGCCGACGTTCGGCAGCAAGGCGCTGACCGGACGGCTCGACGTCGCGATCGCGCTGGCGCGGACCGACGACGCCGGTGTGTCGGTTGCCGACGCGATGCGCAACGCCGGCGTCGATCCCGGCGGCGTGCCCGACGCGCCGAGTTGGCTCTCGCGGCTGACCGGATTCGTCGAGGTGCACATCGACCAGAGCACCGACGTGCAGCGCGCGGGAGTGCCGGCGGGGATCGTCAGTGCGCTGGCTGCGCGACTGCGGCTCGAGGTCGAGCTCCACGGCCACGCCGATCACTCCGGGACGACGCCGCCGGCGCAGCGCCGTGACGCGCTGGCCGCCGCCGCGCGGCTGATCGTCGCCGCCCAGGATTCGGCCGGATCGCTGACCGTCACCACCTCGCGGATGCTGGTCGAGCCCAACGCGCCGACCACGATTCCATCGAACGTGCGGCTGTGGATCGACGCCCGGGGCCTCGACTCCGCCGAGATCGACAGCTGGCTGCAGCGGCTGGAGGCCGCGGCCGCCGAGCTCGAGTCCAGATCGGGGGTGGCGATCTCGATCGGCGTTGCCTCGCAGTCGGATCCAACCCCGTTCCCCGAGGCGCCGCGCGCCCGGCTGGCGAGCGCCGGACGGTCGGTGCTGGGTGCAGACGTGCCGGAGGTGGTGTGCTTCGCGGGCCACGACGCCGGCGTGCTGGCCTCGATGTTGCCGGCAGCGATGATCCTGGTCCGCAACCCCACCGGCGTCAGCCATTCGCCGGAGGAGACCGTCGACCTGCAGGACGCCGCCGTGGCGGCGCGGATCGTGGCCGCCGCGCTGGAGCAGAAGAGCTGATGCCGCTGACGGTCTCGGTCGCGGCGATGCCCAACGTGCACTCGCACGCGTTCCAGCGCGGGCTGCGGGGGCGCGCCGAGCGGCTGGCGCCCGACCGCGACGATTTCTGGACCTGGCGCACCGAGATGTACGCGCTGGCCGGCGAGCTGGACCCCGACTCGATGCGCGAGCTGGCGTCGCGGGCGTTCACCGAGATGAAGGCCGCCGGCTACGGGGCGGTGGGGGAGTTTCACTACGTCCACCACCAGCCCGACGGGACGCCGTACCCCGACCGGATCGAGATGGCACGCGTGGTCGCGGAGTCCGCGGTCGCGGCCGGCCTGGAGACGGTGATGCTCCCGGCCGCCTATAACCGCGCCGGCTGGGACGGACGCGATCTCGAGCCGCTCGAGGGCCAGCGGCGGTTCTGCGACCCCGACGTCCAGACCTACCTGGGGCGCGTCGACGAGCTCCGCGCCTGGGCCGACGGCGTCGATGGCGCGCAGGTCGGCGTCGCCGCGCACAGCGTCAGGGCGGTCCCGAGCAGCTGGCTGGAGGCGATCGCCGAGCACTCCGAGCGCCATGGGCTCGTCCGCCACGTCCACGCCCACGAGCAGCGGCGCGAGCTCGACGAATGCCGCGCCGAGCACGGTTGCTCGCCGATCGAGCTGCTCGAGCGCACGGGGTTCCTCGGGCCGGCGGCGAGCGTGATCCACGGGATCCACGTCTCTCAGGAGGACGTCGCGATCCTGGCGCGGACGGGCACGACCGTGGTCTCGTGCCCGACGACCGAGGGCAACCTCGGCGACGGCTACCTGCCGGCGATGACATATGCCGAGGCGCATGTGCCGCTGGCGATCGGCAGCGACTCGCAGGTGCGGATCGACCCGTTCGAGGAGGCGCGCGAGCTGGAGACGCTGTCGCGCCGCGAGCGCCAGCTGCGGTCGGGGTTGCTGGCGTCGGTCGGTGACCTGTGGCAGGAGCTGTGCTTCAACGGCTACCGCAGCCTCGGTCTCCCCGACGGGACGGCGCCGCGACCGACGGTGACGCTCGACCTCGAGCATCCCGATCTGTTCGGGATCGAGCCGGCCGACCTCCCGCTGGCGCTCGTCACGTGTGCCTCGGCCGGGGTGGTCAAGCAGGACTGATATCCGCCGGGCTGCGCGCGGCGCCTCGGTAGCATCGTGGCGGTGACTGCGCAAGGATTCGAGCGCATCGGGCACGGTGGGGCGAGCGTCCTCGCGCCCGCCAACACGCTGGCGTCGTTCGACGCCGCACACGACGTGGGGATCGATACGGTCGAGTTCGACCTGCGCGCGTGGGGCGGTCAGCTGGTCCTGGCCCACACGCTCTGGCACGCGCGCCGCGGTTCCAACGTGCGGCTGCGCGACGCGCTGCACCACCTGTCGGCCCGGCGCTTTGCCGATGTCGGGCTGAACGTCGACCTCAAGCACGCCGGTTGCGAGCGGGCGCTGCTCGAGGGGCTGCGGGATGCCGGGCTGACCGACCGCACGGTGATCTCCTCGCAGGTTCCCGGAGTGCTCGACCGGGTGCGTGCGCTGGAGCCACGGGCCCGGGTCGGGATCTCGATCGGTGGGCGGATGGCCAGGCTGAGTCAACGGTGGGGTGGTTGGCGAGAGCAGGTCCTGAGCGGCCTGGAGACCCGCCGCTGGGATGTGCTGATGGCCCAGCACCGGCTCGTCTGCCCGAGCCTGCTCGAGGCGGTCGGCGCCCGCGGCGGCCTGCTCTACGCCTGGACGGTCAACGAGCGCCCCGCGATCGAGCGACTCCGGGGGCTCGGGGTGCACGGGATCACCACGGGCGACCCCCGGTTGTTCGTCTGAGGGATGCCGGCTCGACCGGTCAGCGCAGCGTGAGCGTCGCTGCCACCGCCGAGTTCGTGGCGCCGCCCGAGGACGGTCGCGTGTACAGCCACGAGGTCAGCCCCGGATTCGCCGACACGGCGCCGTCGGGCCGGATCCGCCTGGACGCGGTGGCGCGCTGGCTGCAGGACGTGGCCTATGCCGACGTCGCCGACGCCGGCATGGAGCGCGCTGCCGTGTGGGTGGTGCGCCGCAGCCGGATCGCGGTCGGCGAGTTCCCGCGGTTCGGAGAGCGCTTCTCATTGGCGACGTTCTGCAGCGGGCTGGGCCGGATGTGGGCCGAGCGCCGCACGAATGTGACCCGCCTCGGCGAGCAGCGGCCATGCGTCGAGGCGGTCTCGCTGTGGGTGCACCTCGACCCCGACACGTGGCGCCCGACGCCGGTGACCCCCGGCGAGCTTCAGATCTACGGCGGCGCCGCCGGGGACCGGCGCGTGACCGCGCGGCTGCGCCATCCCGCGCCCGTGACGCCGGTCAACGGCGACCCGCGCTCGCAATGGACGTTCCGCGCGATCGACTGCGACCTCGCCGACCACGTCAACAACGCCGCCTTCTGGCAGCCGCTCGAGGAAGAGCTGCTGGCGGGCGCCGAGCCCGATCGGATCGACGCCGAGGTCGAGTATCGAACGCCCGCTCAGCCGGGGATCGTGGAGGTCGTGCGGGACGGCGCGAAACGCTGGCTGATCGACCGAGACGGGGAGACGCTGGCCTCGATCATCGTGGCCGAGCGGTAGCCCGCCGCGCCCGCGCGTTTCACTCTGCGGAAAAAACCCCGATATCGATCAGTCTGTGGACTAGGCTGTGGCGGCCGGAGATGTTTGGCACATGGAAGGCGAGCTCCAGCAAAATCTAGGGCGCAACCTGAGGGCCTATCGCAAGGCCCACAACCTCAGCCAGGAAGGTTTCGCTGAGATCATGGGCGTCCACCGGACCTACATGGGAGGGCTCGAGCGGGGCGAGCGGAACCTCACACTCCGCAGCCTCGAACGGATCGCAACCCGCATCTCGATCGATCCGGTGCAGCTGCTGGAGCGGTCGGGCGACGGCCGCTGATCGCTCGGGGCGGCGTCTCGGTCACAGCGACCAGTCGGGCTCGGCGAACGTGAAGCTGTCCCCGGCCAGCCAGGCGTCGAGCCCGGGGTGGCGGTCCCCACGGAAGCGCACCAGCGAGCGCAGCGATACCGGGGGGCGGCCGTGGTCGGCGGTGATGCTGGCCGGAACGTCGATTGCGGCGACCGGCGCGACCAGGTAGGGCGCGGCCACCCGCGGCCCGAATAGGACGACGTTGCGGGTCCCGGGGAGCGCCGCGCTGGGGACGATCGCGCCCGGGAAACCGGTGCGGATCCGCGCGGCCAGCTGCTGACAGGCGCTGTGGTCGTCGGCGACGAGCTCCTCGGCGCTGATCCCGAACTCGGCTGCCGAGTGAAACGTGATCTCCGGCAGCCCTTGCATCGGCACCTCGAGCGCCCAGGTCCGGGTGCTCACCGCCGCCACCTGCTCGGGCCCGCGCAGCTCGGCGTTGCGGATCAGCTCGGCCAGGGGCCCGAGCGGGTGCAGCGACAGGTACTGGGTCGGCTCGTCCTCGTCGGCCCGGCTGAAGCGCGCGGACTGCCAGGCGGCGACCGTGCGCAGCGGCGTCGAGTAGGCGGCGAAGCGGTAGCAGACCATCAGAATGCGAGCGTGCTGCGCATCGCGCCGGCGATCATCAGCAGCCGCGGCTCCTCGATCGGGTCGTCGAGCAGCTCCCGCGGCGGCCGCGAGCCGAGATCGGACCGCGGCCACCCGAACCACTCGACTGTCCCCGCCGGCGTCAGCGCGAACCGAAGCTGGTTGACGATCCGCGCCACCAACCGCACCCGGCGGGCGTCCTCGCCCTCCGGCTGGGCCGACTCACCCGGCGACAGCCAGCGCTGCAGCTGCCGGGCGCTGACGCCGAGCAGCTCGGCCAACCGTGTCTGCGGGACCTCGGTCGCGGCCGCCAGCCACTGCACGACCTGCTTGGGCGTGCGCTCGGCGCTGACCGGCTCGCGCTCGGCGATTGCGGCCAGCGACTGGCGGATGCTCTCGAGCGCCACTCGCAGGTGGTCGCGCGCCGCCGGCGAGCCCGGCTCCTCGAGCGCCCGTCGGGCGCTGAGGGCGGAGCGCAGCACGATCACCGCGTGGGTCGGGTCGATTGTCTCCCAGCGCCGCGTGTTGGTGTCCTCGATCCCCGACGTGATCTCACGCACGGCGACGGCGATCGCCGGCGGGATCGTGCGCTCGCCGGCGAGCCGGTCGTTGAGGCGCTGGATCTCGGCTGCGGCGGCCGCCGGCTGGGACAGGTCGGTGATCGTTTCGAGGGCGGCGCTCATCGTGTGGTCGCTCCGGTCGCGGCAGGCGCTCCGGTTGCGGCGGAGCCGTCGCGGAGCATTGGCGTCTAACTGTCGTCATTATACGTCGTCTAGACGACAGAGCCGTGACTGGTCAGCGCGGCGTGTCGAGTACGGCGCGCGCGGCGTTATGCCCGGGGATGCCGCTGACCCCGCCGCCGCGCCGGGCACCGGCTCCGCACAGCCACACGTTCGGGTGATCGGTTTCGACGCCCCAGCTTCGCTCCTCGTCGGGCGATTCCGCGAACGGCCAGGCGAGGTCGCGGTGGAAGATGTGCCCGCCGGGCATCGCGAGCTCGCGCTCGATCTCGGGTGGGGTCAGGGCCTCCAGGCACGGGTTGCCGGCGGCGTCGCGCCACAGGCACTCCCGCAGCGGCTCGGCCAGCACCGAGTCGACCGACCGCAACGTGGCTTGCACCGCCTCGCGCTTGGCGGTCGCTGCGGCAGCGCCGTCGCCGGCGAACAGCCGGGCGGGCATGTGCAGCGCGAACAGCGTCAACGTGTGTGCCCCGGCCCGCCGCAGCTCAGCGGAGAGGATGCTGGGATCGGTGAGCGAGTGGCAGTAGAGCTCGCACGGCGGCAGCGCGGGGATCTCGCCGCGGCCGGCCTGCTCGAACGCCCGCTGCAACTGCTCGTAGCCCTCGTTGACGTGAAACGTGCCCGCGAACGCATCGGCGGGTGCGATCGCCGGGTCGCGCAGGCGCGGGAGGCGCGACAGCAGCATGTTGAGCTTCAGCTGCGAGCCCTCGGGCGCGGCAGCCGTCGCTCGGTCGCCGAGCAGCCTCGACAGCACCGCGGGCGCGACGTTGGCGAGCACGTCGGACGCCGCGTAGGTGGTGCCGTCCAGGCACGCGACCTCGGCCGTGCGGCCGTCGGTCCGAATCGATACGACCTCGGCCTCGGGGCCGGTCCGGGTGGCCACGCCTGAGCCGCGGGCGGCGTCGGAGAGGGCGCCGGAGAGCGAGCCCATGCCACCGACCGGCACGTCCCAGCGGCCGGTCCCGTTGCCGATCACGTGGTAGAGGAAGCAGCGGTTCTGCCTCAGGTCGGGGTCGTCGGCCGCGGCGAAGGTGCCGATCAGAGCGTCGGTGGCGACCACGCCGCGCACCAGATCCGAGCGGAACGTCCACTCCAGCGATTCCGACAGCGGCCGCTCGAACAGCATCCGCCACGCGACCTCGTCGTCGACGATCTCGCGCAATTGCTCGCGCGACCTCAGCGGCTGCGTCAGCGTCGGGAACAAGCGCTCGGCCGCGCGCTCGAGGATCGCGTGAAACCGCTCCCAGGCGCCGAACGCGCCGGTGTCCGCGGTCACGGCGATCAGCGACTCCCGCGTGACGCGTTCGTCGCGGGCGATCAGCAGCCCCGTGTCGCCGCTGGGGGTGTAGGAAGACACCCGCCGTCGGCGCAGCCTCAGGTCGAGTCCGAGCGCCCGCCCCAGCGAGACCGGGAACAGGCTGACCAGGTAGGCGTAGCGCGACAGCCGCGCGTCGACGCCCTCGAACGGGCGTCCCGAGACCGCGGCGCCGCCGAGCTGCTCGCGGCGCTCGAGCACCACCACGGAGCGCCCGGCGCGGGCGAGCATCGTCGCCGCGACCAGCCCGTTGTGGCCGCCGCCGACGACCACGGCGTCGACCGCCCGATCACCCGCCGCCTCGACCATCAGCGAAACAGCGCGTCGACCGAAACGCTGATCTTGCGCGGCTCGTGGCCGGGACGTGGGACGCCGAAGCGCTCCTGGTCGGGACGCACGGGCTCGCACGTCGCCTTGACCGCGTCCGTCAAAAAACGCGACGGCTTGCCGTAGCCGTGTGCGTCGTCGATGCCCCGGGGGCGGTGGTAGTAGCGGACCGGCACGTAGAGATGAAGCTGGCGGCGGGCGCGCGTCATCGCAACGTACAGCAGCCGGCGCTCCTCGTCGATCTCCTCACTGGTCCCGGCCGACATGCAGGCGGGGAAGTTGCCGTCGTAGATCGCGAGCACGTGTACGGCTCCCCATTCCAGGCCCTTGGCCGAGTGGATCGTCGACAGCACCAGGTAGTCCTCGTCGAGCAGCGGGGGTCCGGCCAGGTCGGCGCTGGATTGCGGCGGATCGAGCGCGAGCTCGGCCGCGAAGTGGCCCAGGTCCGAGGATTCGCGCGCCGCCGCCACGAGCTGCTCGAGGTCGGTCAGACGGACGGGCCCGTCCGGATAGCGGGCGCTGATCAGCGGCGCCAGCGCGTCGCGCAGGACCTCCGCGCGCGGCCCCGTCGGCCCGGGGACGCGGGCCGTACGCAGCGCGTCGATCAACCCGTCTGCGGACTCCCGGACCGCCGCCGGCAGGCGCTCGCGCGCCTGGTCCCAGGCGACCAGGCCGTCGCCGCCGCCTGCGCCCGCGCCCACCAGCACGTCCAGCGCGCGCCGCGCCGTGACCGGGCCGACGCCCTCGAACAGTTGCAGGACCCTGAACCAGGAGAGCTCGTTGCGCGGATTGTCGACCAGCCTGAACAGCGCGATCAGGTCCTTGACGTGGGCGGCCTCGAGATACCGCAGGCCGCCGTACTTGACGAACGGGATCTGACGCCGGGTGAGCTCGAGCTCGAGCAGGTCGCTGTCGTGGGAGGTGCGCATCAGCACGGCCTGCTCGCGCAGGTCCATGCCCTGTTCGCGCGCCCGCAGCACCCGTTCGCACACCTCGGTGGCCTGGGAGCTCTCGTCGCGGATGAAGATCAGCTCCGGGCGGGTGCCGTCGCGGTCCTCGGTGTGGAGCTGCTTGCGGTAGGAGCGGGTCGCCTGCTCGGCGACCGCGTTGGCGGTGTCGAGGATCTGCTGCGAGGAGCGGTAGTTGCGCTCGAGCGTCACGACCGTCGCCTCGGGGAAGTGGCGGCCGAACTCGAGGATGTGCCGCGGCGAGGCCGAGCGCCAGCCGTAGATCGCCTGCATGTCGTCGCCGACCGCGGTGAGCTCCCGGCAGCGGCGTCGCAGCGACCGGACGATCTCGACCTGAAGCCCGTTGACATCCTGGTACTCGTCGATCAGCACGTGGTCGAACGCGTCCTCGAGCGCCGCGCCGATGACCTCGTCGGCGGCCAGCGCGCGCCAGTACAGCAGCAGGTCGTCGAGGTCCAGCGCTGACAGGGTGCGTTTGCGGGCCGTGTAGGCCTTCAGCAGCGCCGCGATCTCCTCGACGTGCTCCTCGCACCAGGGAAAGCTCTCGGCGACCACCTCCGACAGCGTCCGCTGGGCATTGACCGTGCGCGAGTAGATGTCCAGCAGCGTGCTCTTCTTCGGAAAGCGGCGGTCGCGCTGGGCGTGGCCGTGCTCCTCGCGGATCAGGTCGAGCAGATCGGCGGCGTCGCCCGCGTCGAGCACCGCGAACCCGGCCGCCAGCCCCAGCGAGGATGCGTGCATCCGCACGAACCGGTGAGCGACCGAGTGAAACGTGCCGCCGACCACGCTGCCCGCGCCGCCGGGCATCGCCACCAGCGAACGAGCGCGGCCGAGCATCTCCCGGGCGGCGCGGCGCGTGAACGTGAGCAACAGGATCCGCTCCGGGGCGACGCCCTCGTTGACCAGCCACGCCACCCGCGAGCACAGGGTCGTCGTCTTGCCGGTCCCCGCGCCGGCCAGGATCAGCAGCGCGCCGCCGGGGTGGGTCGCGGCCGCCGCCTGCTCGGGGTTGAGCCGGGACAGCCACGGGGCCGCGTCGAGCTGGTCCGGTGAGGCGGTGGCGAACATGTGTTCCGGCAACCTAGGGCGGCGACCGGACGGACTGCAAGCGGATCGACAGAATGGCGCAGTGTCCTGGCTGCGAGCGCTGATCGGCGCGGATGACCCCGAAGGGTGGAGGGGGCATGCCCGCGAGTCGATCGTGGATGTCAACGACGGGATCGTGGCGGCGGCTGGCGTCGCCGAGGGGTTCGCCAGGGCCGGTGCGACGACCCATACGCTGCTGATGGCGGGCGTGGTGGTGATGGTGGCCGGCGGACTCGCTGCGGCGGGCGCCCGCTACACCGAGGAACGGACCGAGTGGGAGATGAACCGGCGCCTGCTCGACGCCGAGCGAGCGGCGATCGAGGCCGATCCGGAGGCCGAGCTCGAGGAGCTAGCCGGCATCTACGAGGCCAAAGGCCTTGAGTCCGCTCTGGCGCGCCAGGTGGCCGTGGCGCTCACCGAGCACGATCCGTTCGCCGCGCACGCCGAAGCCGAGCTGCGGCTCGACGCCTTCAGCTCGCCCCGAGCGAGCGTGTACGCGGCGCTGATCGCGGGCCTGTGCTTCGCGCTCGGGGCTGCGCTTCCGCTGGCGGTGATCGTCGCGCTGCCGGTGGGTCAGCGGATCGAGTTCACGTTCGTCGCCGTGCTGCTGGCCCTTGCGCTGACGGGGTGGTTCGCTTCGTGGCTGACCAGGCTTCCCGTGTTCCGGCTGGCGCTCCGCAACCTGCTGCTGGGCGCGACCACGATGGCGGCCGGTGTGATCATCGGGCTGGTCGTCGGGATCTAGTCTCCGCCAGGTTTCGTCGAGCGCGCGGGTGCGCCAACCTTTGCCGATGTCCCCGCCGACCTCCAGCCGGTCGCGGCGCCTGCGCCGGCAGCTCGTCGAGCGCCTGCGTGCCGACGAGGTGCTCGCATCGCCGCGGGTGGCCGCCGCGTTCGCCGAGGTCCCGCGTGAGCGGTTCATCCCCGACCTGCTCGAGCGCGAGGGGCTCGAGGCCGTGTATCGCGACGAGGCGGTCGTGACCAAGCGCGACGCCCGCGGGATGCCGCTGTCGTCCTCCTCGCAGCCGGCGATCATGGCCAAGATGCTCGAGCTGCTCGACCTGCGCCCGGGCCAGCGCGTGCTCGAGATCGGGGCCGGCACCGGCTACAACGCGGCGCTGCTGTCCCACATCGTCGGCTCCGCCGGGCAGGTGACCTCGGTCGACGTCGATCCGGAGCTGGCCAGGGCCGCCAGGCGCGCCCTGCGCGACGCCGGGGTACGCGCCACGGTGGTCAGCGGCGACGGCCGCAACGGGCACCACGGCCGAGCGCCGTATGACCGGATCATCGTCACCGCCTGCGCCGACGACATCCGTCGTGCGTGGCTCGAGCAGCTCGCCGACGGCGGGCGCCTGGAGCTCCCGCTGCGACTGGACCGCGACGGCGCCGCGATCCAGCTGATCCCGGCGCTGCAGCGGCGCGGTCGCCGCCTGCATCTGGTGGCCATGACCTGGGGCGGGTTCATGCCGCTGCACGGTGGCGACGGCGGCTGGCAGCCGCCGCGGGCGACGCTCGCCGCCAGTCGCTCCGGGCAGGGCACGCCCTCCTCGCTGGTATCGATCAGCGGCGCCGGCGTGGCCGGGCTGTCGGACGGCGCCGCGCGCCGGTTGCTGGCTGCGGCGCTGACCGGCGACGCGGAGCCGGTGGCTCACGGGATGACCCGGATCGGCAGCTCGCACCCGCCGATGCTGTTGATCTACCTGCTGCTGACGATTCCCGCGAGCCGGCGGGTGACCGTGCAGGGTGGCGGCCGGCTCGGGATCGGGATCGTCGACCGGGGCGCCGGCGGGCTGGCCGTGCTGTCGGTGCGCAGCCCGTGGGGGTCGGGCCGCGACGGCCATCGGACGCGGACCCGCTGGCGGCTCGACGGGTACGGGCGCGGCGCCGCCGTCGCCGAGCTCGAGGCGCTGCTCGAGGACTGGCGCGAACTGCGGCGGACGGGGCGTGACCACCTGAAGCTCACCGCGTACGGCTCCGGCGAGCGGCTGCGGCTTCGGTTCGCCTGGGGCGCCTGAGCCGGGAGTACTCGATCTGTATTGTTAACCCTATGGTGAACGATCCATTTCGCGCGCTGTCGCATCCGATCCGCCGCGGGATCGTCGAGCGCCTCGCCGCCGGACCGGCGACCGTGGGGCAGACGACCGCCGGCTTCGGCGTGTCCAAGCCCGCGATCACCAAGCACCTGAAGGTGCTCGAGGAGACCGGCGTGGTCCGCCGCGAGGTGATCGGCCGGACGCACCGGCTGTCGCTCGAGCCCGAGGTGCTGAGCGTGGCCGCGGATTGGATGGATCGCCAGCGCTCCCTGTGGGGGCACCTGTTCGACGTCGTCGACGATTACCTAAAGGAGGAAGATCCGCGATGAACACACCGCCGAAAGTCTCAGCCCAGGAGTGGGAGGCTGCCCGCGAGCAGCTGCTGGTCAAGGAGAAGGAGCTGACCCGTGCGCGCGATGCATTAGCGGCTCGGCGGCGCCGGATGCCGTGGCTGCAGATCGATAAGCAGTACCGCTTCGAGGGGCCGGACGGATCGGCGAGCCTGCTCGACCTGTTCGAGGGCCGCCGCCAGCTGATCGTCTACCGGTTCTTCTATGAGCCGGGGGTGTCGGGCTGGCCCGACACGGGCTGCTACGGGTGCTCGTTCCTGGCCGACCAGGTCGCACACCTGGCCCATCTCAACGCCCGCGACACCACGCTGGCATTCGTCTCGCGGGCGCCGCAGGCGAACATCGCTCAGTGGAAGGCGCGGATGGGCTGGGAGATTCCGTGGTACACCCTCACCGACGAGTTCGATGCCGACTTCGGCGTCGACGAGTGGCACGGCACCAACGCGTTCATCCGCGAGGGTGACACGGTCTTCCGCACGTACTTCATCAACAACCGTGGCGACGAGTCGGTGGGGAGCACCTGGACGTATCTCGACCTGACCGCGCTCGGCCGCCAGGAGGAGTGGGAGGACTCGCCCGAGGGCTACCCGCAGACCGCCCCGTACCAGTGGTGGAAGCTGCACGACCAGTACGATCAGGCCGCGTGACGGACAGCAACACGCTGCGGATCCAGCGCACCTACCGCGCGCCCGCACAGGCGGTGTTCGACGCCTGGACCAACGAAGAGGTGATCCGGCGCTGGTGGCACGCCGAGGTCGGCTGGGAGACCTCGGAAGCGGAGGTCGACCTCCGGGTGGGGGGCGCGGTGCGGGTGGTGATGCGCGACGCGCAGTCGCACGCCGAGTACGGAGGCGGTGGGCGCTACACCGAGATCGACCCCCCGAACCGCCTGGCGTTCACCTGGATCTGGGACGACAACAGCACGCGGACGCTGATCGAGATCGAGTTCGAGGAGGCAGACGGAGTCACCACTGTCAACTTCACCCACAGCGACCTGTGGGACGAGGAGGCCGTGCGCGACCACGAGGGTGGCTGGAACCGCTGCTTTGACCACCTCGAGCGCGCGCTCGCGTCGGCTGGCTGACCCCGAGCGGCTACCGTCGTGGGGGATGTCCCCCCGCAGGCTCGCCGCAGTCCTGGCCGTGACCGTCCCACTGGCCGCGGGGTGCGGTTCGACTTCGCTGTTCGGGGCCAAGTCCAAGAGCACGTCGTCCACGACGCCGCCGGCCAGCTCCGCCGGCGCCACGACGACCCAGCCGGCGCCGCAGCCGCCGGCCGTGACCAGCATCGACGGCAGCTTTCAGACGATCGTCCCGAGCGGCTTCGTCGACGCCACGCGGTCGGTGCGAAGCGGCGTCGCCAACGTCCAGTACCTGGCGATCGGCCCGCGCGCGAACGGGTTCGCCTCGAACATCAACGTGATCCGCGAGCCCGCCGGGGGCCGCACCGACATCAACCGGATCACGGGCCTCGAGGTCGCCACGATCAAGCGGATCGACCCCCGCGCGGACCGGTTCTCCCAGCCCAGCGCGATCACCGTCGGCGGCCAGCCCGCCCGTGCCGTCGACTACTACAACCGCCCCACCGGCGAGCGGCTGCTGCGCCAGCGCCAGGTGTTCGTCGCCCACGGCCGGTGGATCTACACGATCACCTATTCGGCGCTGCCAGAGGCCTACGCGGCCGGCGTGGGCGCCGTGGACCAGGTCGCGGCCGGGTGGAAATGGCTGTAGGCAGGGCCGTGGCTCAGCCGATCGTCCTAGGACCAAAAGCGCCTGGAAAGCGGGCGCCGGCTGCTGCACCATCGGGGGATATCCGAAGGCGAGAATTAAGGAGTGACAATGTCAAGCACGCTGACCGCCAGCCAGCAGATCACCGATGAGGTCAGCTCCTGGCCGGGCGTCGAGGCCGGCCCCGGCCGGCGCGGCGAGTTCTCATTCAGGGTCGGAGCCCGCGAGGTGGGACACCTGCACGGCGACCGTGCCGCTCACTTCATGTTCAGCAAGGACCTGTTCCTCCGGCTGCAAGACCAGGGCCGGGTGGTCCATCACCCGGTGTTCCCCGACCGCGACGGGCCCGGCGCCCGCCGGATCGAGGACGAGGGCGACGTCCGCGACGTGATCGAGCTGATGCGGCTCAACTACGACCGGATCGTCGGGCTGCGTACCCAGGCGGGGATCGCCACATGACCCGGCTCGTCGGCATCAACCACATCGCGCTCGAGGTCGACGATGTCGACGAGGCGCTGGACTGGTACGGGCAGTTCTTCGAGCTCGAGCTCGACGGACGCCACGGGTCCCGGATGGCGTTCGTCGACATGGGCGACCAGTTCATCGCGTTCACCGCCGGCCGCAGCCAGCCGCCGGACACCAGCCGCCACTTCGGGCTCGTGGTCGACGACAAGGAGGCCGTGCGTGCCGCGCTCAAGCGGGCCGGACTGAACGTCAGGGACTCGGGCTCGCTCGACTTCAACGACCCATGGGGCAACCACCTGCAGGTCGTCGACTACCGCGACATCCAGTTCACCAAGGCCCCCGAGGTGCTCGAGGGGATGGGCCTCGACGGCCTTCAGAAGCGCGATGCGGCGATCGAGCAACTGCGTCAGAAGGGGCTGGTCGGCTAGCGCTTCTGACGAGCGCGCATCTCGTGTACGGTGCGGCGCGATGAAGGACCTCCGCGGAAGCGCGCGCACCTCCGTGCCGGCCACGCCGGAGCGGTGCATCGCCCTGTTTGAGGCGGTCGAGGACTACCCGTCGTGGTATCCGGAAGTGGTCCAGGAGGTGACCGTGCTGGAGCGCGAGGACGATGGCCGCCCCAGTCGGGTGCAGACGACGCTCCACGTCGCCAAGGGCCCGATCACCAAGGACTTCCACCTAGTGCTCGCGGTCGTCAGCGACCGGCGCAGCGAGGTCGCGCTCAGGCGCGTCAAGCAGCCGGGGTCGGGCAACGAGACGTTCGAGGCCACCTGGCACGTGACCGACTCGGGCCCGGAGATCAGCCTCGACCTCGCGGCCAGCCTCGACGTCCCGCGGTTTCTGCCGGTCGGCGGGATCGGTGACGCGATGGCCGAGGGCTTCGTCGCGGCGGCTGCCAACCAGCTGCGCTGAGCTCACTACTCCTAGACGACCCGCGCGGGCGGCCGCGGGCCGTCGGGCGCAAGGAACTCGAGCAGCCGCTCGGCCTCGGCGAGGAGCTCCGCGCGCGCGGCCTTATGCAGGCGGCCGATCGGCGCCAGCTCGAGCGCGTCGTCGCCCAGCCGCCAGGTACCGGCCACGAACCCGTCGATCAGGAACGCGCGCATCAGGCGGTCGCGGAAGATCGTGGTGCGGTGCTCGGCGTCGATGATCCGGCCGCGGTCGGCGTGGGCCAGGATCACGTTGTCGAAGGGGGCCAGCAACCTCGCGGGCGCGGGCGCGTCGGCCTCGGCCAGCGGCGCGTCCGGGACGTCGAACAGCTCGACCCCGTCCTCGCTGGTGAACGTTCGCAGCGACGGGCGCATCCGCTCGACGATCGGGCGCAGCCTGGTGAGGCCCGCCCACGCCTGGATGTCGGCGACCGTGCTCGGACCGAACGCTCGGAGGTATCGCCCGATCAGGTTC
This sequence comes from uncultured Solirubrobacterales bacterium, assembly GCA_963831845.1. GTDB lineage: Bacteria > Actinomycetota > Thermoleophilia > Solirubrobacterales > Solirubrobacteraceae > Palsa-465. The sequence goes on from CAWHRT010000027.1 coordinate 140,070, forward strand.
TCGGACTCGGGCTCCGCGTTCAGCTCGACCCCTAGCCAGCCGTCGGCGGTGGTGCAGCGCGCCTGGCCGCTGCGGCGCCACAGCCCTCGCGGCGGCTGCTGGACCACGGGAGAGAGCAGGTTGATCGCGTAGGCCAGCGACGCCGCGTCCGCGTCCGGCCAGCGCTGCGACAGCGAGCGGCTGAGCTCGGCCCGCGTGCTGGGGTGCTCGGCGAGATGTGCGCGGCCCGCGTCAACCAGCGCGTCGAGGTCGACGCCGGCGAGCTGCTTGCTGAATGCGCTGCCGCGAAAGCCGCCCTCCAGCACCGGCGCCATCAACGGCCACAACCGGGTGTAGTCAGCCGCCGTGACCAGGTGGATCGTGCAGCGCATGAGCCAGCCGCGGACCGCGGCGCGGTCGGCGATCAGCTCCGACAGCCGCTCGGGCTCGAACGCGTCGATCCGGCTCCACAGCCCTACGTAGGGGGCCTGAGGCTCCTGCGCCTGCATCCCCAGCAGGTGCTCGAGCATCTCGGCGGCCGGGACCGAGTCGGTGCGCTCGAGCAGGTGCTGGCGGGCCAGCAGGGTGCGGTTGAGCGCCCGCCGGGACAGCACGGGCGCTCGGTCGCGGTTGCGGCTCACTGCATCGCCTGGATCGCCCAGCCGTTGCCGTCGGGGTCGCTGAAGAACACGAACCGGCCCCACGGGAACTCCTGCACGTCGCTGACCTCGATCCCGCGCTCGGTCAGCTCGGCGTGGGCCGCGTCGGCGTCGGACACCACCATCTGCAGGCCCTTGGCCGAGCCGGGAGGCATGTCGACCAGGCCCTTGCCGATCGCGATCGAGCACGCCGACCCCGGAGGGGTCAGCTGCACGAAGCGGATCTCATCGCTGACCGCGTGGTCGTGGTCGAGGTGAAATCCGACCTGCTCGTAGAACGCCTTGGCGCGGTCGACGTCCGAGACCGGAACGGCGATCAGCTCGAGCTTGTAATCCATGGTGCGCTCCTCGGGTGATGGTGGGATGGAGTGAGGTTTCGGAACGGACGCTACGGTTCCGGATAATACCAGAAGAAGCGGAACGAAGCAATCCGTTCCGAATCAGATATGCTGTCGGAGATGCCCAGCGACAACCGGACGAAACGGCGCGACGAGACGGCCACCGACGACCAGACCGAGAAGCCGAGGTTGAGCGGCCGCCGCGCCGAGGCGGCGGCCAACGACGCGCGCGTGCTGGCGACCGCGCGGGCGGTCCTGACCGTCGCTCCCGGGACTCCGATGGCCGAGATCGCCGCGCGCGCCGGCGTCGGCGTCGGGTCGCTGTATCGCCGCTTCCCCAGCAAGGAGGCGCTCGCCTACCGGCTGTGTCTCGAGGGTATGAACGCGATCGCCGACGTGGCGCGCGACGCGCTGGCGCGGATCGACGAGGGCGATCCGTGGGAGGCGTTCGTGGGCTTCGTCCAGGGCGCGGTCGAGGCCGGCGCGGGTTCGCTGCGCGGGCTCGCGGGGACGTTCACGCCCGACGACTTCCTCAACCGCGTGGCCGTCGACATGGCCGGGCTGATGCAGCAGGTGCTCGAGCGCGCCCAGGCGTCCGGTGCGGTCCGCGACGACATCACCACCAACGACGTCGGGCTGTTCTTCGAGATGCTGCGGGCGATCCGCGTCGGTGATGCCGACCGCAGCGACGCCCTGCGGCGGCGCTACATCGAGATGCTGTCCCCGGCGTTCCGGGCCCCCGCCAACGGCGACCTGACCGTGCCGCCGGCGTCCTGGGCTGAGATCAGCGGCGCCTGGAACCCGTAGGTCTGGGTCTGCATGGGCGGCCTTTCGCTTTGAATTCCGCAGCAGTCGAGGCCGACCGTATCGCTTCGGAAAGCGAAGCAGCGAGCGCCTCGCCGGCCAGCGAGCGGACAGCCGAGGCCGGTGTAATCCTTCGTCGCACGTGAGCGCCCGCGGCGACCACATCGACGACCCCCCGGAGGAGGTCCCCGCCCGTGGGCCGCTGCGGCGACTGATCGACCGGCTGACGCGTCCCGGGCGGTCGCTGGAGGGCACCGGGACCGATCCGGACCCGCGGTTCACGTTCGCCAACGAACGGACCTTCCTCGCCTGGAACCGAACCGCGCTGGCGCTGATCGCGGCCGGTCTGGCGGCCGCGCAGTTCCTCAAGTTCAACCTCCACGGGCTGCGTCTGATCATCGCGGTGCCGCTGATCGTGCTCGGCGCCCTGATCGCGCTCGCGAGCTATTCGCACTGGGAGGACAGCGAGCGGGCGATGCGCCTGCATAAGCCACTGCGGTACTCGTGGATGCCGCGCGTCCTGACCGGGGGCGTCGCCGTGATCGCCGTGCTGGGCGGGATCCTGGCGATCGTCGATCGGCTCACCCACTGATCGGTGTCGCCCGAGCCGCCCCACAGTCCGGCGACCGAATCGTCGATCGACGATCCGGGCCAGGCCCGAGAGCGCACCGCGCTGGCCTGGACGCGGTCCGCGCTCAACATGGCCGGGGTCGGAATTCTGATCGCGCGCGGCGCGTTCGAGGGTCAGCTCGACGCGCTGGGAGTCGCCAGCGCGATCGCACTGGCCACGCTGTCGGGACTGACCTGGAACCGCGGACGGATCATCTATCGCCTGCGGCGGGGACCCGGCTTTCACGTGGGCGTCGAGACCGAGGCGTTCTGGCTGCTCACGCTCGCGACCGTGGCGGTCGCCTTGCTCGCAATCGTCGTGATCGTTCTGACCTGAGCGATCAGGATCCCTCGGGCACCGGGGTGGCGTCGGGGAGCGCGCGCAGGTAGTCGTCGATCCCTGGCGGCGCGTAGCCGTCGACGCGCTCGTCGTGGCGGCGCCTGGCGCTCGACGCGATCGACTGTCCGGGGGCGAACTCGGGCGGTCTTGCGGTCACCGGGATCTCACTGAGGCGGTGGTAGGCGTGCATCACCCGGTAGAACCCGCGACGCGAGTCGACGATCGGGCCGGTGTAGTCAGGCGCGATCGTGCCGTCGCTGCCGTCGTCGTCATCGTGGTTGAGGCGGACGCCGGCCTGGAGCGATCCCGGCGCCAGCGCGAGCCCGCAGGCCTGTGCGCGCTGCACCATCCACAACAGCGCGATATCCGACAGCGATGCGTCCCGCGACCCACCGCCGACCTCGGTGTGCACGCCGGAGAACCAAACCTGCTGGACCGTCTGACCCTCGACCGCGGCCGGCCTGTGTCCACAGCGTCGGTTTGAACTGCCGCCGCTGCTCGTCGATCGAAACCGCGTGGAAGGCGTTGCGCACGCGGCTGCTCAGCTGCGTGTCATGGAAGCCCCACAGCTGCTGCCAACCCCCGACGCCGCTTGGAGATCTCCTCCCAACCCGGGATCGCGTCGGGGATCCCGAGCGCGCCGACCGTGTCCCAGACCCCGATGAAGTGAATCTCGTCCTCCTGGTAGGAGTACGTGCGGCGGAAGATCTTCGAGGCCAGCGCGCTCGGGTGTGTCTGCGACGACCGGTCGCGGTAGAACCCGAACGCCTCGTCGACGCGCTCGACGTTGTCCGGCCGCAGGATCCCGCAGTTGCGGATCAGCCCGCCGAGGCTCCGCGCCGTGTACGCGCCGCGGCTGAAGCCGAACAGGAACAGCTTGTCGCCGGGTTCGTAGCGTTCGGCCAGAAACCGGTAGCAGTTGCGGATGTTGGCCGACAGCCCGTAGCCGAACGCGCCGCCTACCAGGCGCTCGCCGCCGGCGGTCCCGACGCCCGGCTCGTAGAACAGCCGCTGATCGTCGGACACCTCGACGCCGAGCGCAAGCTTGGCGACGTTCGTCGGCGCGGCGACCCCGTCGCGCGCCTCATCGGGCACGTTCCAGGTGCCGTCGCAGCACACCACCAGCGACTTGGGCATGCGATGCCTTCGCTCGCGCCGCCGAACGCCTTCCCGATGCGTCAGCCGGCCGGTTGCGAACGCTCAGCTCCGCCGGTCACAAGCTCGCGGCCACGATCAAACATGAGCCGGGTTCGGTGCCGACGCAGCGTCACCGACCGAGTACCTACAGGCCCCGTCATTCGCATTGCACACCCCCTGTGACCGAGTGAGTCAGTCTCTAGAACGCTCCGACCTTCGTGTTCAGCTTCCAGTGGTGGCCGCCGTCGGTCGACACGTACACGAGGTTTGTCGCCTTGCTGCTGCCCGTCTGGGCGACCGCGACCAGGCGCTTACCGTTGCCGGGCGCGATCACCGACAGAACCGTGTCACCGAGGAACGCCTGGTACCAGTGCTTGCCGCCGTCACCGGTCGCGTCGACCACCTGGGCGCCGCAGCAGGCGAACATCGTCTTCTGGTTGCCGGCACCGACGTTGCTGACCGCCAGCGGCGCCTGCGCCGCGTTAATGTGCAGGACCGGGCCGTTGGTCTTCCACGTCTTACCGCCGTCGGTGGTCGCCACGGGGTACTGAGCCTGGCCGACGCCCGCCATCGCGTAGCCGCGGGTGGAGTTGAAGAAGATGCGCGGGCTGTGCACCTTGGAAGCGTTGACGTTGCTTCCCGGCTTGAGCGTCCCCGAGCGCTTTTTCATCAGCGTTCCGGTCACGGTCTTGGGCGGCCCGGCCTTCTTCGCCGTGGCCGCGCCCGAAAGCGCGAACATCCCGACCATAACCGCGACGAGCCCGGCGGCGCCGAAGGTGAGACCCGCGGTCCTGAACCACAGACGTGCCATTACATCCCTCCTCGTTTGAGGAACTGCCCCGAAGTGATGAGTGTCCAATATCGCCGGATGGCGATTAGGCACTTCGTGACATTAAGCACCGCTTCGGACGGGAAAGCAAGGCCCGCAGGTTATGCGCCAGTTAGTGGTCGCCCCGGTAAATACCGTCGCGTTCGGACTATGCGGAGGCCAGCGGCAGCACGCCCGACTCCAGGTCGAGCAGCCGTCGCTTGCGCTCCAGCCCGCCGCCATATCCGGTGAGCGAGCCGTTGGCCCCGATCACGCGGTGGCAGGGAACGATCACCGCGATCGGGTTGCGGCCGTTGGCCAGGCCGACCGCCCGAGGTGCGTCGGGCGCGCCGATCGCACGGGCCACCTCGCCGTAGCTGACGGTCTCGCCGTAGGGGATCTCGCATAGCGCCTGCCAGACGCGCCGCTCGAACGGATTGCCGTGCAGCTCGAACTCGAGCTCGAACTCGCGGCGGCTGCCGGCGAAGTACTCATCGAGCTGCGCCCGGACGTCCGCGAACGCGTCGTCGTCGCGCTGCCACCGGGGGTCGATCGCGACCGGCCGGCGGCCCTCGCGCATGTCGAGACGGTGCAGGGCCTCGCCGTCGCCGACCAGCAGCAGGTCGTCGATCGGGCTCTCAATCGACTGTGTAGAGAAGGTTCGTGGTCATGCCGGTTTAACGTCGGTTGGCGCCTACGCGTGAGAAGCGACCGCCACCTCGCGCGGCTCGAGGCCCATCGCCTCGGCCAGCAGCTCGTAGGAGTGGCGCCGCGCCTCGTGGTCATAGGTGATCGTGACGGCGATCACCTCCTCGGCGCCGTACTGCACCGCGAGCGCCTCGACGTCGGCGGCGACCTTTTCCGGCGTCCCGACGATCGCGCGCCGGCCCGGCATTGCGTTGTCGACCGTCTTGCCCTCGCGCGCGAGAAACTCGAGCGCCTTCTCCGGCGGCGGCACCTCGATCAGCCGGTTGCGCCGCAGCAGCATCATCGCCATCCGGCTCGAGGCCGCGAGCCGGCGTGCCTCCTCCTCGGTCTCGGCACACAGCACCCAGGCGGCCACGGCGGTCCGCTGCACGGGCGACCCCTCGGTGGGCTCAAAGTGCTCGCGGTAGGCGGCCGCGATCTCGACGCCCTCCGGGTTGATGAAGTCGGCGAACGCGTACGGCAGCGCCAACTGGCCCGCCCAGATCGCGCTCTGCAGCGAGGAGCCCAGCAGCCACGGCGCGGGCACCTCCGGGCGGCCGGGCAGCGTGCCGGCCAGCCGGTGAAACGGGTGGTCGTCGGGCAGCGTGTTCTCGAGGTAGGCGAGCAGTTCGGCGAGCTGCTGGGGGAAGTCGTCGGGCGACGCCTGGCGGCGGTCGCGCTGGAGCGCGAACGTCGTCATCGGGTCGGTTCCGGCGGCGCGGCCCAGACCGAGGTCGATCCGGCCCGGGTACAGGCCGGCGAGCATCGTGAACGACTCGGCCACCTTCAGCGGGCTGTAGTGGGGCAGCATCACGCCGCCGCTGCCGACCCGGATTGAGCTGGTGGCGGCGGCGATCGGGCCGATCAGGACCTCGGGGCTGGCGCCCGCGAGCATCGGCCCGCCGTGGTGCTCGGCCACCCAGTAGCGGTGGTAGCCGAGCCTGTCGGCGAGCTGCGCGAGGTCGATCGTGTTGCGCAGCGCCTGCGAGCCGGAGGACCCCTCCGAGATCGGCGACTGGTCGAGGACGGAAAGGCGCATGCCTCCATGGTAGGCACCCTCGCCCCGGCAGCCCTATCCAGTGGACGCCCACTAGCCCACGGTCGCCGCCTCGGGGCGTCCGTTGCCGAGCCCGGAGCTGAAACCCTCGTGATAGCTCGGGTAGCGCGGGGCCCACTCGAGCTCGCGCTTGGCCTTGGCGTTGGAGATCCCGCGGATCTGGGTCATCATCGAGACCACGACCTCACCCGCGACGATCCGGCCGAGCCACGTGGGGATCCGCTGGGGCGGCTTGGCGCCCAGCTCGCGGGCCAGCGCCGGCAGCCACGCCGACACCTGCGCGGGCTCGTCGTCGGCGACGTTGTAGATCCCGGGGGCGCCCCGGTCCACGGCCGCGACGGTCGCGGCCGCGGCGTCCTCGATGTGCGCGAACGACCACATGCCGGTGCCACCGCCGACGATCGGGAACTTGCGCTTGCGGACGAGCTCGGTCGCCTCGCCGTCGCGGGACAGCGATGTGCCGGGCCCGTAGAAGCCTCCGTAGCGCAGGACCACCCCCTCGAGCTCGCCGGCGCCCATCACCGCCGTCTCGAGATGGCGGATCGCGGCCAGCGACTCGCGCTGCGCGGCGGGCGGGTTCGGGTCCAGCGGCGCCTCCTCGGTCTTGACCATGCCGCCGGCGCGCTCGTAGTTCCAGCCGCCGTAGCTCTGGGCGATGAACCGCCGCACGCCGGCGGCGCGCGCGGCGGCGAGCAGGTTGTCCGTGCCTTCGGTCCGCAGCCGGTTGGTGACCGCGAACGCGCGGTCGAAGTGCTTGAAGTCGGTGAACCCCGACAGCGCCGTCAGCTGATGGATCAGGACCTCGGGCTCGGCGCGCATCACCGCCTGGGTGACGGCGTCGCGATCGAACGCGTCGGCGACCGCGACCTCGGCCCCGAGCCGCTGCAGCGCGGCGGTCTTGCCCGGCGAGCGGGTCATGGTCACGACCTCGTGCCCCGCGGCTCGCAGCTGCGTGATCAGCGGCTTACCGAGCGCTCCACTACCACCTGCGATGAACACCTTCATGATCAGCTCCTTTCGTCTCGTCGTCCTCCTAGACGAGCGACCGCGCGCCGCTGTGACAGCTCGCTCGGACGATCAGGAATCGTCCGGCGCAACGCGCGCGAGCGGCGACAGCGGGTAGCCGAGGTGGCCGAGCTTGTCGGGGTTGATCACCGACCTGATCGTCTGGATCACGCCGTCTGAGATCTCCAGCACGAACACGTTGATCAGCCGGCCCTCGGAGTCGAGGTTGAGCGTCCCGGGCTGCCCGTTGATCCAGGTGGGCTCGATCGTGACCCCAACCCGGCCGTAGGCTCGGTAGAAGGCGGCGAACAGCCGCACCACGCGGTCGCGGCCGAAGATCGGCCGTGGCAGCCCTCGGGCCTTGCCGCCGCCGTCGCCGTAGAACACGACGTCGGCCGAGAGCATCTCCACCAGGCCGTCGACCTCGCCCTGCTCGGCCGCGGCGATGAAGCCCTCGGTCAGCCGTCGCTGCTTGTCGCGGTCGAAGTCAAACCGCGGCTTGCCCTCGTCGATCCGCTTGCGGGCGCGGCCGAAGATCTGGCGGCAGTTGGCCTCGCTCTTGTCGACGATCTCGGCGATCTCGTCGTAGCCGTAGTCGAACACCTCGCGCAGCAGGAACACCGCGCGCTCCACCGGCGACAGCGTCTCGAGCAGGACCAGGAACGACATCGACAGCGAATCGGCCATTTCCGTCACCTCCGCTGGATCGGGTTCGTCGGCGGTCAGCACGGGCTCGGGCAGCCAGGGCCCGAAGTACGTCTCGCGCTGGGATCGAGCCGAGCGCAGCTGGTCGATCGCCAGCCGGGTCGTGACCGTGGTCAGGAACGCGCGTGCGGAATGGATCTCAGCCGCCCTCGAGCTCGGTCCGCGCTAGCCGCAGGAACGCCTCCTGCACGACGTCCTCGGCGTCGGCGACCGTGCCCAGCATCCGGTAGGCGATCGAGAACAGCAGCGGGCGCAGCTCCTCGTGTGCCTGTGGGGTTGGTCGTTCGCTCATCTGGTCTGCACAGTTTCGCGCGCGCGAGGCCGCGCCTGGGACCTAGACGATCGAGCGGTCCGTCCTGTGACAGCTCGTCAGCATGGTCGGACCTCAGCGACGCTCAGCGACGTCGCCGGCGAGCGGTGGACCGCGTGAACAACGTCCCACTGCAGCACTGTCGGCGACAGTGTGGGGCGTTCGCCACGTGGGACGTGATCAACGTCCCACGCTCGCCCGCGAAGGCCTCCAGTGGGACGTTAAGCACGTGGCCGCCCGAGCGCCGGATGAACCCGGATCCAGTGTCCGGCTGCGCCAGCCGATCAGGCCGGCGCGACCGCGCCCGGCGACTCACCGGGGGCCACCGGCGACTCGCGCGGCGCCTGCTGCGTCTGGGGGATGTGCAGCTCGTGCTCGTCGGCGTGGATCACGAGCACGGGGATCGGGCTGTGGTTCAGCGCGTGATGGCTGACGCTCCCCAGCAGCGACGCCTTGAACGCGCCGCGTCCGCGCGAGCCGATCACCAACAGGTCGTGGCATCCGTCGACGATGCGCTTCTGCAGCGCGTCGCGGATCGGATCGCGGGTGAGGATCGTGGTCACCGGCACCGACTCGGGGACGCTCTGCTCGGCGGCGCGGACGATCTGCTGGGACTCGCGCTCGAGCTCGCGGTCCAGCGGAGGTGGGGCGGGGACGGCGAGCGAGGCGCACATCCACGTCGGAGATTTCGGGATCGCGGTCAGGATCGTGAGCCGGGCGTTGTTGGCGACCGCGATGTCGATTGCCTCGGAGAGGGCTCGCTCCGCGTGAGTGGAGCCATCGACGCTGACAAGAATGTTGCGGAACATGACTTGCCTTCTTTCTACGCCCAAAAGCGTAGCATGCCAACGATTGTCATGCCAAGTATGCCTGATACCCTGATTCTTATGGATGCGTCCGCGCATGCGCAACCTGTGGTTCCAAGCATCGACGGCGCGGACGCGTTCCTTGAGTCATTCGATGCGTTCGCCGCAGCGGTGCGCCGCGCGCGAGGGGCCACCACCCAGGCTGACTCGAACGGGACGCTGACGCTGTCGCAGTACTCGCTGCTGCAGGCGCTGGCGACAAGATCTGAGGCGCCGGTTCGCGAGCTCGCGGAGGAGGCCGGGGTCGCCGCTTCGACCGCGACGCGAATCCTCGACGCGCTCGAGCGCCGGGCGATCATCTGCCGTACCCGGTCCCCCGAGGACCGCAGGGTGGTCACGGTCACGCTGACGGACTTCGGGCGCCACGCGCTCGGCCAGCAGGACGAGTGGGTGCGGGGCCGCCAGCGTGCGTTCTACGCGACGCTCCCCGACGTCGAGCGCGAGCTCGCGCCGGACCTGCTGCTGCGCCTGGCCGACCTGATCGACGACCTGGCCGCGGGTCCCTAGCAGCCCGAATCTGCCGTGTTAGCGGCGGATAAACCTTAACCCCCCGTCTGTCGGGTTAAGCGCCCCCGACCTTTGGCTTCGCGCACGCGCTCGGGGACGTTTTCTAACGTGACCGCCACGGTCCAGACCAGCGATCCACGCCCCCACGAGCCAGCGCCGCCGCCCACCCGGGTCGGCGCGGCGATCGCCTCTGTCGGAATGCGGGTCCCGGAGACGGTTGTGTCGAACGCCGAGATCGCCGACCGGATCGGCGTCAGCGACGAGTGGATCGTCCGCCGCACCGGGATCAAGTCCCGCCACATCGCCGAGCCGCAGGAGCGCCTGGCCACGCACGCGATCGACGCCGCCGCCCAGGCGCTGGACCGCGCGCGCGCCCGCGCCGCCGAGGTCGACCTGGTGCTGGTCGCGACCACCACAGCCGACGAGGTGATGCCGAACGCCGCGCCGCTGGTCGCGCACGGCCTCGGCGCCACCCGCGCCGGCGCCTACGACATCGGCGCGGCCTGCAGCGGCTTTTTGTCGGCGCTGTCGGTCGGCGTCGGCCAGATCGAGTCCGGACGCTCGAAGTGCGCGGTGGTCGTCGGCGTCGACTTCATGTCACGGATCACCGACCCCGAGGATCGCGCGACCGCGGCCGTGTTCGCCGACGGCGCCGGCGCGGTGGTGCTGCGCTCGGTCGGGTATCCGGGGCGCGTCGGTCCGATCGTGCTGGGGGCCGACGGTGCCGGGGCCGACCATATCTTCGCCGAGCGCGCCGGGGGCATGATCCGGATGCGCGGGCACGAGACGTTTCGCGAGGCGGTGGCGCGGCTGACGCTGTCGACGCTGCAGGCCACCCGCGCGGCCGGCAAGCGCCTCGAGGAGATCGACCTGTTCGTCTACCACCAGGCCAACGGCAGGATCCTCAGCGCAGTCGGCGAGAGGCTCAATCTCCCGCAGAATCGGGTAGTAGATTGCATCGGCCAATACGGGAACACCTCCGCGGCGACGCTGCCGCTCGCACTCGCCTTCTCGGAGGCCGAGGGTCGTCTGACGCCAGGTGACCAGGTGCTGCTCGGCGCGTTTGGCGCGGGCTTCACCTGGGGTGCGACCGTCGTGCAGTGGGGGATGCCATGACGCCCCCGCGCGGCGCGGTGCTGCTGAGTGGCGCGACCGGGTTCGTGGCCATGGAGCTGCTGGCCCGGTACCTGGAGCGCAGCGACCGCGATGTATTCACGCTGGTGCGCGCGCGTGATGACGCCGCGGCGCGTGAGCGCATCGACCAGGTGCTGGCCAACCTGTTCGGGTCCCGCGGCGCGCGCCGCTACGCCGACCGCGTCCACGCCGTCGCCGGCGAGCTCACCGAGCCCGGCCTGGGGCTGGACGAGGCCCGCGCCAAGCAGCTGGCCTGCGAGGTCTCCACGGTCGTCCACAGCGCCGCTTCGGTGTCGTTCACGCTGCCGCTCGAGGAGGCCCGCGCGGTCAACCTCGAGGGCACTCGGCGGATGGTCGAGTTCGCCGAGATGGCGCAGGAGTGCGGCGGCCTGGACCGCTACGGCCACGTCTCAACCGCGTACGTGGCCGGCAACCACGACGGGAGCTTCGCCGAGCGCGACCTCGACGTCGGCCAGGAGTTCAACAACTCATACGAGCAGTCCAAGTTCGAGGCGGAGCAGCTGGTCCGCGCCAAGACCGACCTTCCGTCCACGATCATGCGCCCCAGCATCATCGTCGGTGACCGCCGCAGCGGCTGGACGTCGGCGTTCAACGTCCTGTATTGGCCGCTGCGGGCGTTTGCCCGGGGCCTGTTCGAGGCCGTGCCCGCGGTCGCCAGCGCACCGGTCGACGTCGTCTCGGTCGACTACGTGGCCGACGGCATCTACGAGATCGTCGAGCACTCCGGCGGTATCGGCGAGACCTACCACCTGACCGCCGGCGCCCAGGCGAGCACGATCGCTGAGATCAGCCAGCTGGCCAGCAGCTACTTCAGCCGCCCGGCGCCGAGGGTGCTCACGCCTGACGAGTTCGAGGCCCAGGCCGGCGACTCCACCAACGGGACGACGATCGAGGGCGGCCGCGCCTACTTCCCGTACTTCTCGATCACGACCGAGTTCGACGACGCCGCCACGAGGGCGCGCCTGGAGCCGGCCGGGATCAGGGTGTCGCCGTTGGGCGACTACATGGATCGGCTGCTGGACTTCGCCACGCGCAGCCGGTGGGGCAAGCGGCCGATCGCCCGCATCGAGGCGCTCGCCCCCTGAGCCGACGAAGGCGCCCCCCAGCCGGGGGGTCGTGAGCCTCGCGGCCTTGTCGGGGCCACGCGCCGGGGGCATGCTCCCGCCATGTTCGCGGAGACCGCCCGCTTTCGCCACGACGACCCCGACGTGCTGGTACTGGCCTCGCTGGCCTGCCCGATCTGCCTCGGCGGCGACGACGTGCAATGGCACGCGTCGCTGGAGGGATACGATCCGTCAGTGGAATGTCGTTGCCCGGCCTGCGAGCACAGCTGGCGCGTCTACTTGGCGCCCGACCAGGCCCTCCGTCTGGGCCTGATGCTCGCGCACGCCGGCTAGTCGCGCGATCGGGCGGCCCGGGCCGCCCGCGCCGGGTCCGCCCTCCGGGCGTGTAAAAACTAGGGATGGACGCGGCAACCGAGCAGGACCGAACGGCGGTCGGGATCGAGGCGCTCGAGTTGTTCGTCGGCGTGCTCTCCCAGGAGGAGGGCACCACGTCGGGCGGGGACGGGTTCTACGACCGGCTGTGCGACGCGGTCTGCCGGCTCGCCAAGATGCGCCGGGCGATCATCTTCCGCTACGACAGCGCCAGCCGGCGGGTGCGCGCGGTCGGCTCGCACGGTCTCAATCTCGAGCAGTTCGCCGAGGCCCACGTGACGGTCGAATCAGCGCCGATCGCGGCTCGGGCGCTGCTCGAGGACCGCGTGCTCGAGATCGCCGGCGACGTGACCGACCAGTTCCCCGCCGAGTACGCCGGCCTGTTTCCCGAGCCGATCCGGTTGGTATGCGCGCCGATGACCGCGGCGGGACGCGCCGTCGGCGTGATCTTCGCCGACCGGCTGCTCCCGGCGCCCGAGCTCGACGACGCCGACCGCTACCTGCTGTGGACGCTCGGCAAGGCGGCGGCGTTGGCGTCGGTGGTGCGGATCGTGGCCACCCGGGCCGAGACCGCCAAGCAGCTCGAGCACCGGATCGATCTCGCGCGCGAGATCCACGAGGGCGTGATCCAGCGTCTGTTCGGAGTGTCGATGGCGCTCGACGGCGAGGGCGATCTGCCGAGCGAGGCCCGTCAGCGTTGCGCGTCGGAGACCCAGTCCGCGCTGGTCGAGCTGCGGCTGGCGCTGCAGCGACCGCTGGGCCGCTCGCCGCGGGCCACGCAGACGACATTCGAGGCCGAGGTCAGACGGTTGGAGCGGATGCACCCGGGGCTGGGGTTGTCGCTCGAGCCCGGGGACCCGATCCCCGCGGCGCTCGAGCCGCTCGCCCAGTCGGTCCTGGCCGAGGCCGTCCGCAACGCCGACAAGCACGCCGAGCCCACCCAGGTGCGAATCCGGGTGAGCCGGAAGGACGGCACGTTCGCGCTGGAGGTCGTCAACGACGGGGTCCGCGGACGCCGGCGGGCGGCCGGGATGGGCTTGCGGCTGGCGGCGCTCGAGGCCCTGCAGAGCGGGGGCGTGATCGAGTTCGGAGAACGCGAGCCCGGCACCTGGCAGGTGCGCTTGGTCGTCCCCACCGATGGCTGACGAGACCCGCAGCCCCGAGCGCCTGCGCGTGCTCGTGGTCGACGACCACGACGTGGTGCACTGGGGATTCAGGCTGATGCTCACCCAGCAGCCGTGGGTGGAGCGGTGCGTCAGCGCGCACACCGGGGCCGAGGCGGTACGGCTCGCCGGTCGCTACCGCCCGCATGTGGCGCTGGTGGACCTGTTCATCGGCGAGGAGTCCGGCGCCGAGGTGTGCGAGCAGCTGCGAGCGGCGGAACCGAGCACGCGGGTGCTGCTGTTCTCGGGCGCGGGCGAGATCTCGCCGCACGCCGCGCGCGCTGCCGGCGCGTCGGGATTCGCCTACAAGGACTGGTCGGCGGCCCGGATCGCGGCCGCGGTCCGAGCGGTGGGCCTGGGCAAGGTCGTGTTCGACCGCCACGACCGCCAGGGCGAGCTCGGGCTGACCGAGCGCGAGCGGGCGGTGCTGGCGCTGATGGCCTCCGGCGCAACCAACCCGGAGATCGCAGAGCAGCTGCACCTCTCCAAGCACACCGTCAAGGAGCACACCAGCTCGGTGTACCGCAAGCTCGGGGTGCGCAACCGCACCGAGGCCGTACAGCGGAGCCAGCGCCTCGGGTTGCTGGCATAGCTGAGGCGGCGGGCGTCCGATGGGAACGGGTAGCTTGGAGCCGCGGCTGAGCGAGATCGCCCGCTTCCTCGCGCTCCGCCCTCCGTTCGAGGCGCTTGCCCCCGAGGAGCTCGGCGAGCTCGTCGCCGACACCCAGCTCGAGTTCCACCCGGCCGGCGATGTGATCCTGTCCGAGGACGGGGGACCGGTGACGTTTCTGCGCGTGATTCACAGCGGCGCGGTCGACATCGTCCACGACGGCCAGCTGCTCGACATCCTCGGCGTCGGCGACACGTTCGGGCACGGCGCGATGCTGTCCGGCCTGCCTCCGGGGTTCGAGGCGCTCGCGGCCGAGGACACCCTCTGCTACCGGATCGGCGCCGCCGTTGCCAGGCCGCTGCTGAATCGCGCCCGCGACCGCGAGCTCCGCGTCGGCGTCCAGGAACCCGCGCACCAACCCGTGGTCACGCTGTTGCGCGCGACCACGGTGCGCGTCGAGCCGATGGCGAGCATCCGCGAGGTGGCCCGGCAGATGACTCGCCACGCCGCCAACGCGGCGATCGTCGACCTCCGCGGCGGCGGCTTCGGGATCGTTACCGACCGCGACATCCGCAGCCGGATCGTGGCCGCGGGAGTTCCGCTCTCCGCACCGGTGGCGAGCGTGATGACGAACCCCGCGTTCTCGGTCGGGCCGGCGCGGCTCGGAGGCGAGGTGTTGTTCGAGATGCTCGAGCGCGGGATCCGCCACGCGCTGGTCGTCAACGAGCGTGGCGGGCTCGTCGGCGTGGTCGAGGACTCGGACCTGTTCGGCGTGCAGCCGCACTCGTGGTTCGGCGCGCGCCGCTCGATCGCCCGCGCCCAGACCGTCGAGGCGCTGGCGGCGGTCGCGCGGCTGCTGCCCGAGATCGTGGCCGACCTGCACGCCTCGAACCTCAGGGCGCTGGAGATCGCCCGCGTGCTGTCGGCGCTGGCCGACGCGCTCACCGTCCGCGCGATCGAGCTCGCTGCGCCGCCCCGGCAACTGCCGACCGATGGGCTGGTGTGGGTCGCGGTCGGTAGCCAGTCGCGCCGCGAGATGACCCCGGCCTCGACCGCCCGCGGCGCCCTGATCTGCTCCGAGCCGCCGCCGGAGGGATGGACGGGTGCGGTCTCGGAGGCGTTGCGCAGCTGCGGGTTGACCGGAACGGTGGTCGCCCGCTCGCAGGCGGAGTGGAGCGAGCCGCGGGGCGACGACGAGCTTTCGCTGACCGTGTTGATGGAGCGCCGGCTGCTGTGGGGCACCCCGCGCGAGCCGCTCCCAGTCGCGCATGGAGATGTGCGCGACCGGGTGCTGGCGGCCCTGGCCGAGCGCGCGCTGACCTACAGCCCGCCGACCGGGTTCGACGCCGACCGGGTGCTCGAGGTCGACGGCACGCGCAGCGACGTGCTGGACATCCGCCGAGCAGCGGTGATCCCGATCGTCGAGCTGGCCCGGTGGGCCGGCGCCTCCGCGGGGGTCGTCGAGGGTTCGACGCCCGAGCGTCTGCGGGCGGCGGCGGCCGAGGGGGTGCTCGCGGCGAGCGACTCCGAGACCCTGGTGGAGGCGTTCGAGCTCGCGCTCGAGTTGCGGATCGGGCACCACATGCAGCAGCTCGCGCGCGGCGCGTCGCCCGACGACCGGATCGACGCGACCGAGATCAGTCCGCTGACCCGCGACCACCTGCGCGACGTGTTCCGCGCCGTGACCGCCGTCCAGCGGAGGCTGCGGTCGTGAGACTGCGGGCGCGACCCGAGGGTGTCGCCGCGGCCTACGCCGACGCCGGCCGGCCGGCCGGCCGGACCGCGTGGCGGGAGGCCCGGTGGTGCGCGCTGGACCTCGAGCTGACCGGCCTCGACCCCGACAAGGACGAGATCGTCGCGATCGGGGCGGTGCCAATCGAGCACGGGCGGCTGATCCTCGCCGACAGCATGTACACGCTCGTGCGCTCGTCCCGGCGCTCCGATCACGACGCGGTGCTGATGCACAAGCTGCGGGTCGCCGATCTCACCGACGCGCCGCCGCTGGAGCGCGCGGCCGAGATGGTGATGGAGGTGCTCGCCGGCCGGGTCCCGGTGTTCCACACCGGGTGGGTCGAGACGTCGTTCCTGGCGCCGCTGTTCTCAGCCGCTCACCTGCGCTTCCCGGCCGCGGCCGACACCGAGCTGGTCGGCCGGCTGTTCCTGCACTTCCGCGACGGGATCGCGCCCGCGCGGCTGTCGCTGGCGGGGCTGTCGGAGCTGCTCGGGCAGTCGGGGGAGGCTCCGCACCACGCGCTGGCCGACGCGCTGACGACCGCGCAGGCGTTCATCGCGCTCGCCACCAAGCTCGAGGCGTTCGAGCCTCAGACGGTCGCGTCGCTGACCGGCGCCGGCAAGCGGCTCGGCGGCGGCCGGCGCTTCGGGCCCATCTAGCGGGTCGGTCCGGAAACCGCTAGAACAGCTGCAGGTAGCGGTCCAGCTCCCACTGGGTGATCTGCTCGTGGGCCGCCTGCCACTCTCCGCGCTTGACCTTGATGAAGTAGTCGACGTAGTCGCCGTCGCGGGTCTCGCCCAGAGCCTTGCGGAGCACGTCGTCGCGCTCGAGCTCGCGGGTGGCGTCGAGCAGGTTGGCGGGGAGCAGTTCGATTCCCTGCGACTCGCGGACCTCCTCGGACAGCTCGTACAGGTTGGCCGAGTTGGGCTCGCCGGCGTCGAGCTCGCGCTCGATCCCGTCCAGCCCCGCCGCCAGCATCGCGGTCGCCGCCAGGTACGGGTTGCAGGAGCCGTCGACCGTGCGGTCCTCGATCCGGCCCGCGTCGGGGATCCGGAGCATCTGCGTGCGGTTGTTGTAGCCGTAGCTGATGTACACGGGCGCCCACGTGGCGCCGCTGGTGGGGGCTCCCACCACCAGGCGCTTGTAGGAGTTGACGGTCGGCGCGGTCAGCGCGATGTACGCCTTGGCGTGGGCCTTGAGCCCGCCGATGAAGCTGTAGGCCAGCGGGGAGAGGCCGAGCCCGCGTGGGTCATCTGCCGGGTCGCAGGCGAACGCGTTCTCGCCGTCGCGCCACAGGCTGAAGTGGAAGTGGCACCCGTTGCCGGTCAGGTTCGCGAACGGCTTGGGCATGAACGTCGCCAGGAGCCCGCGTTCCTGGGCTAGCGACTCGACCATGTAGCGGAAGAACACGGCGCGGTCGCAGGTGGTCAACGCGTCGGCGAACTGGAAGTTCTGCTCGAACTGGCCGTTGGCGTCCTCGTGGTCGGTGGCGTAGTTGTCCCAGCCCAGACCGGTCACGGCCTTGGAGACCTCGGACACGAAGTCGAGGTTCCGGGTCAGCGCGCGCATGTCGTAGCAGGGCTGGTCGAGCGTGTCGAGCGGATCGGCCAGCTCGATTCCGCCGTCCTCGGTGCGGCGCAGCAGGAAGTACTCGAGCTCGGCGCCCATCTTCGCCTCCAACCCGAGCGCCTTGGCGCGCTCGAGCGCGTTGCGCAGGATCGTGCGCGGGCAGAACGGCCACGGCTCGCCTTCCACCGTCACGTCGCAGGCAAAGCGCGCGACGGTCGGCTTCCACGGCAGCACCGTGAGGCTGCGGGGATCCGGGATCGCGATCATGTCCGGATCGTGCGGTCCCTGTCCGAGGTCGCCGGCGGCGAACCCGGCGAACCCGGCGCCGTCAGTCAGGAGGTCGTCGAGGTGGTGGGCCGGCACCAGCTTCGCGCTGGGCTTGCCATGCATGTCGACGAACTGCGCGAACAGGAACTCGATGCCGCGCTCGTTGACGACGGTGCGGACGGCGTCGGCGTCGCTGCCCGGCTGGGCGTCTTGTGCGTGCTCAGTAGTGGCCATAGCGGGATGTATATAGCTACGGGGAGGTCGCGGACAATGGCCGCATGCACCGGATGGTGGCCACTAGCATGTGCGTCTTGCACATAGGAGGTGCTCTGAGAAGTGTCACTTAGCGCCGAACCGGCGACGGCGGGCAACACACAGCTGCGGGCGCTGCGCGAGGAGAACCAGACGCTGTACAGCGTTATCCGGATCGTCTCCTCGTCGCTGGAGCTGGCGCCGATGCTCCAGGGCGTCGTCGATCTGGCCACCGAGGCGACCGGCTGCCATGCCTGCTTCATCTACCTGCTCGAGGGTGACCGGCTGACGATCCGGGCCGCTTCACCGGTGTTCGCCGATGCCGTGGGCCACGTGCAGATGGGGCTGGATGAGGGGCTGACCGGCTGGGTCGCGCGGCACCGCACGCCGGAGTTCATCCGCGACCGCGCGATGTCGGATCCGCGAATGAAGTACATCCCGCAGCTGCAGGAAGAGCGCTTCCAGTCGATGGTCGCGGTCCCGATCCTCGCGCGCGCGGGCGACACGATCGGGGTGATCGTGCTCCACACACGCGCTCCGCACGAGTTTCCCGACGACACCCTGAAGCTGCTGGCCCACATCGCCTCGTTGATCAGCGGTGCGATCGAAAACGCTCAGCTGTACGACCAGCAACGCCGCCGGGTCGACACGCTGACCCGCCTGTCGCACCTGGCCCAGGACGTCGCCGCGGCCACCGACGCCGGCGACGTGGGCAGGATCGTGGCGCTCGAGACCCGGCGCCTACTCGGCGCGGGGGTGTGCCAGCTGTACCGGCTCGGGGAAGGGGGTTCCGGGCTGGCGCTGCTCGCCGGGGACCCCGAGATCGCCGCGCCGGCCACCGTGTCGCCGACCGGGCTGCTGCTGGCCGCCCTCGACGGCGGCGCCGAGAACCCCGCGGCGCGCCGCCTGTGGCCCGAGCTGGACGTCGCCGACCTGCTGGTGGCGCCGCTGACGGCCGGCGGCGAGCGCGTCGGACTGCTGTGCGCGGGCGCACCGCCGCGCCGGGCGTTCAATCACGAGGACACCGAGGTCGCGCGAGCGATCGCTCACCTCGCGGCGATCGCGATCAAGCGCGCCGAGCTGATCGAGGGGCTGACCAATGCGAGCATCGTCAAGGATCTGTTCGAGGCGCTCGCCGCCGGCGCGACGTCGTTCGCGGCGGCCAAGGCTGCGGAGGTCCGCTGCGACCTGACCGGCTCGTACCTGATCGTGTGCGCCGAGCCCGCCGCCGGGCGCGAGCGGGCGTCGGGCGAGTGGCGGACGTCGGCCGAGGAGCTCGGCCGGAGCCTCTCCGGCCTGGCCCCCGACGCGGCGATCGACGCCGGCCCCGGGGCGCTCCGCGCGCTGTTGGCGCTGGGGACGCGCCCCGCGCAGCCGATCGAGCAGCTCCTGCGGGAGTGCCGCGAGCTGGGGGAGCAGGGCCGCGCCGCGATCGGGATCAGCGAGCTCCACGAGGGCCCCGCGGACGCCACTCGCGCCTACCGCGAGGCGGAGGACGCCGCCACGATCGGGCGGGCGCTGCTGGGCGACGGGGGCGCGATCGCCTACTCGCAGGTCGGCGCCTACCGCTATCTGGTGCACATCGCCGCCGAGGACGCCCCGCACGACCGCATGCGCCAGGCCGTCGATCGGCTGATCGAGTACGACCGCCGTCGGCGCACGGCGCTGCTCGACACGCTCGAGCGCTACCTGGCCGAGCGCCGCAGCGTGATCGAGAGCGCCCGTGCGCTGTACATCCACCCCAACACGCTGCGCCAGCGGCTGGGCCGGATCGAGGAGCTCACCGGGCTGGCGCTCGACGAGGACGATCTGCTGTCGCTCGAGCTCGCGATCAAGCTCGCACGGCTACACGGCCGCCCGTAGCGACCGTCACTCCCCGGTGACGAGGAACACCGGGAGCTTCGCGCGCCGGCGCACGCGCTGGGGCTCCTGGGTCCACATCAGATCCGCGACGAACCGGTTGCGGTCGGGGTCGGCGGCCATCACGATCGCCTCGCAGTCGTTGACCTTGGCCTCCTCGATGATCTTCTTGGTGGCCTTGCGGGTGCCGAGCACGTGTCCGTCGGCGTTCAGGCCCCGGCGCCCGAGGCGCTTGACGGCCTTCCCCACGAGCTCGCGCTGCTGCTTCCACTCCAGCTTGGTCGGCAGCAGCCCCGGAACCTGCATCCCGAACGCGACGCCGTGCACCCGGGCGATCGAGAACACGCGGACGGTGGCGCCGTCGTGCGCCAGTTCGATTACGCGCTTGATCGCCGCGTCGGAGATCTCACGGCCCTCCGACGCGAGCAGGATCCGATCGAACCGCTGGCGTTGAGCCGGCTCCGAGGCGCTCACGGCCGCGGCCGTGAGGCTCAAGGGCCGCCTCCCTCGGTGGTGGCAGCGGTCATCGTCCCCGCCGGCTGGGTCCCGGCGGGGGCCGCGGCGGTGGCATCTCGTTTGTCCTCCACCCGCTTGCGATACCAGTAGAACACCAGGTAGGACAGCAGCACCGCCCAGCCGATGAAGTAGTAGGGCAGGGTCGTGCGCCCGGCCGCGTTGCACGAGCAGGCGGCGTACGTCGGACCGCCGTAGAAGTAGATGATCGCGTACACCGCGGCGATCACCAGCGCCACGTACTTCATCCACTCGGGGAGCTTGAACGGCCGGCGGACGTTCGGGCGGTGCTTGCGCAGCAGGAAGTAGCCGACCAGCACGGGGATGAACGCGGCCAGGTAGCCGACGTTTGAGAACGTGTAGATCTCGACCGCGCCGCCCATGAACACGACCGCGATCGAGCAGGCCACGTTGAACCACATCGAGCGGTTCGGCACGCCGTGCTGGTTGACGCGCTGGAAGAAGCGCGGGAACTGGCCGTCGGTCGACATCTGGTGCAGCGAACGCGCCGTCCCGGTGATCGCGTTGAGCGCCGACAGGATCAACGCCAGGATCAGCATGATCGCGATCAGCCACTCGAGGATGTCGCTTCCCGTGCCCGTTCCGAACACGGCAGCGGCATAGTGGACGAAGATCGTCTTGGGGTCGACGAGCGCCGCGTTGCCGAGCGCCGGGAGCCCCAGCACGATGATGAACGCGACCGGGATCAGCGTGTAGATGAACAGGCCGTAGAGGCCCTCCAGGTTCATCGCGATCTTGGCGTCGCGGTCGGGGTTCTTCGTCTCGCCGATGTAGCACGCCGCCGCCTCCATCGCGATCACGTTCCAGGTCAACAGGAACGAGAACGCGAGATACAAGGTCAGCCATCCGTGCCCGAACTGCGCCGAGAAGAAGCTGCTGCCGTCGGTGCGGCGGAAGTGCCACAGCCAGCCGAAGTCCACGACCGAGGGGTGGAAGATCCAGGCGATCGCCAGGAACGTCAGCGGGATCATCGACAGCAGCGCCAGCGTCGTCGCGAACGCGGTTCCGAAGCGCAACCCCATCACGGCCGGGATCGAGAGCAGCAGCAGGCCGCCGATCGAGATGCCGAGCGTCCACCAAGCGATCGGGGTGTGGATCGGGGTGAAGCCGGCGGTCGAGAGGTGGAAGCGATCGACGATGTAGAACGACGCCAGGATCATGTTCAGCGGCGCCACGGGGAACCAGCCCAGCCAGTACGCCCACGCGCTGAAGCCGTTGACGTGCTCGGCAAACCGCGGCCAGCGGTCCTTGTAGGCCGGATACGCGTAGGAGGGGAGGCCGCCGGAGCGGTCGGGCATCATCGCCGACAGCTCCGCGAGCAGCAGACATACGAGGTAGCCGCTGATCGTGATCACGACGATCACCGGAACCGATGATGCGCCCAGCTCCGTGACCATCACCGGCGCGATACCGGTGACGAGGATCGTTCCGGCTAGCCCGATGACGAACGCGCCCCACCAATTCGTGGTCTTTGGCAGTCCAGCGGACTCGTAAACGAGTTCGTCGTGCTGCGGCGAATCCTCGGCCATCACACCTCCAGGTACGTTGTGCTGAGGAGCACTAGGCTGACATGTCGCAGGTGCGCGTCCCAGGCGTGATGCGAACACAATTGCGGGCCTCGACATGGAGAACCTGGACACAGTTCTCGCGCGGTACCCGCCGTTCGACCGGATCGAGGCGGACGATCTCCGAGCGGCTCTGACCGACGCCCAGGAGCGCGAGTTCCAGCCCGGGGAGCGAGTGCTGGTGGAGGACGGCGTCCCCGCCTCCGGGCTGTGGGTGATCCTGACCGGCTCGATGGACTTGGTGCACGAGGGCGAGGTGATCCAGGTGCTCGAACCGGGGGAGTGCTTCGGGCATCCGTCGCTCCTCACCGGGATGGCGCCGGCGTTCACCGTCCGCGCGCGGGAGCCCTCGCGCTGCCTGCTGTTCGCGCCCGAGGCGTCGCGCCGGCTGCTGGGCACGGTCGCCGGCGCGACCTACGTGGCGTCGACGATGCGAAATCGCCTGACCGGAACGGGACACACGGTTCACGCGCTGCGCGACCTCGGCACCACGCCGGTGTCGGCGCTCATGCGCCCGGCGTCGTTCTGCGACGCCGACGAGCCCGTGCGCGAGGCGGCCCGCCGGCTGGGCGACGGCGCAACCTCGGAGCTGCTGGTCCGCCTGGGGCCCGACGAGCTGGGGATCGTCACTGACGCCGATGTGCGCGCGGCGGTGGCCGACGGGGCGATGTCGTTCGATCGGCCGGTGCGCGGGATCGCGCGCTCGCCCGTGCCCACGGTGCCCGCGGTCCAGCTGGCCGTGGAGGCGGCGGTCGACATGCTCGCGGCCGGCGCCGAGCACCTCGTGGTGCTGGACGGAGGCGACGTGAGCGGGGTGCTGTCGTCGGCCGACCTGCTCGGGCTCGACGCGCGCAGCCCGATCGCGCTGCGCCACGCGATCCTCGGCGCCGCCGACGAGGAGACGCTCGTGCGAGTCGCCGGGGAGCTGCGGACGCTGTTTCTGCTGCTGATGCGCGCTGGGGTCCCGGCCCGGGAGCTGGGCCGGGTCCTCAGCCTGCAGTACGACGCGATCACCGTGCGGCTGATCGACTTCTCGATCTGGCGCCACGGCCCGACGCCGGTGGCCTGGGCGTGGCTGGATCTCGGCAGCGCCGCCCGGCGCGAGTTCACCCTGTCCTCTGACCAGGACAACGCGCTGGCCTACGCGAACCCCGAGCCGGCCGACGCCGCTGCGGTCGACGCCTACTTCGAGCGGCTGGGGTCCGACGTCAACCAGGGCCTGGTCCGGAGCGGGATCGGCCTCGACAACAACGGTGTGCTGGCCGGCAGGCGGCTGTGGCGGATGTCCCGGGACGGCTGGCTGCGGACGTTCGCCGAGTGCCTGACCGAGCCCGACGAGTCGCACCTGATCCGGGCGTCGGTGTCGTTCGATTTCCGGCCCAGCGCCGGCGGCCTGTCGGTGGTGCCGGAGCTGACCGGATACATCCGCGACGCTCGCCGGCATCCCCAGTTCATGCGGCTGATGGCGCGGACCGCCAACGGCTATCCGGTGGCGCTGGGGTTCCGCGGTCAGCTCGCCACCGGCCGCGGGGATGACCCGCCCGGGCGGCTTGACCTCAAGCAGCGCGCGATCATCCCGCTGGTTAACCTGGTCCGCTTCCACGCGCTGGCCAACGGGGTGACGATCTCGCCGACGCTCGACCGGATCGACGCGGTGGCCAGCGTGGGAGGGCTCGACCGGGAGGCCGCGGACGCGCTGAGCGAGGCGTTCGGGGCGATCACGCGCCGGCGGTTCGAGCATCACGCGGCACAGATCGGCGCCGGCGCGACCCCCGACAACCTGATCGATCCGGGCGAGCTGACGCCGATCGCCAGGGCCGATCTGCGTGAGGCGTTGCACGTGGTGCGGCGAGCGCAGAAGCGACTCGGCGCGTGGGCGCCGCCCGACGCCTGAGGCGGGCCACCGTGTGAAGCTGTGGCCCGAGCCACCACATTTGCGCGCGAAAGTGTGCGCGTGAAGGCCATTGGAGCACCTCGGATGAGTGTCTAACCTGCGGCGCGTGTGTGGAATAGCTGGGCTTTTCACTAAGTCGCCGGCGCTGCGCGAGCAGTTGGGAGCGCACCTGTCGGCGATGCTCACGCAGCTCTCGGACCGGGGTCCCGACAGCGCAGGCGTGGCGTTCTACCGCGACCCCGCGCCGCTCGGGTTCGTGCAAGGTGTCGCTGTACTCGCCGAACCCCGACCCGGGCTGGGAGCAGCTCGGCGCCGAGCTCGAGCGGACCTTCGGGGCAGCGTCGCTGCCCGCCAGGCGCGCCACCCACTGCACGTTCGTGATCGACGCCGAGGCCGCCGACGCTCAGGCATGGCTTGGCGAGCACCACCCCGAGCTGACGCTGATGAGCGCCGGCGAGTCGATCGAGATCTACAAGGAGGCCGGCCCCCCGACGAACTTCATCGAGCAGTTCGCGCTGCGCGATATCGCCGGCAGCCACGCGCTCGGCCACACGCGGATGGCCACCGAGAGCCGGGTGACCACCGAGCACTCGCACCCGTTCTCGACCGGCCTGGATCTGTGCCTGGTTCACAACGGCTCGCTCTCCAACCACAACCGCCTGCGCCGCTCGCTGCGGCGCGAGGGGATCCGCTTCGAGACCGACAACGACAGCGAGGTCGCGGCCGGGTACCTGACCTGGCGCCTGCGGGAGGGCGCGACGCTCGAACAGGCGCTCGAGGGCTGCCTGGAGGACCTCGACGGCTTCTACACGTTCGCGGTCGGGACGGCCACCGGCTTCGCGGTACTGCGCGACCCGATCGCCTGCAAGCCGGCGGTGATGGCCGAGACCGACGAGTGGGTCGCGATGGCCTCCGAGTACCGCGCGATCGCGGTGCTGCCCGGGGCCGAGAACGCGGTCACCTGGGAGCCGGCGCCCGGGCGGGTGTACAGCTGGGGTCTGGCGCCCGTCGCGTGATGGCGGCCACCGACGTCACCCAGGACGCGGTCCTGTCGTTCGACCTGGCGACCGACAGCGTGCGCGAGCTCAACCAGCGTCTGCACGACCCGAGTCCGGATCCGGCCCACCCTCCCGGCCGCGTGCTGGTGCGAAACCCCGGGGGCAAGCATGCGGTTGCGGTCGGGCTCGACGCGCCCTACGAGGTCGAGATCGACGGCCACGTGGGCTACTACTGCGCGGGCATGAACAAGGTCGCCTCGATCCGCGTGCGCGGCAACTGCGGGGTCGGCGTGGCCGAGAACATGATGTCGGGATCGGTGGTCGTCGAGGGCAGCGCTTCGCAATCCGCGGGCGCGACCGCGCGTGGCGGATTGTTGGTGGTCCATGGCGATGCCTCGGCGCGGTGCGGGATCTCGCTGAAGGGAGCCGAGATCGTGGTGCGCGGCTCGGTCGGGCACATGTGCGCGTTCATGGCCCAGCGCGGGGCCGTGGTCGTCTGCGGCGACGCCGGCGAGGCGCTCGGCGACTCGCTGTATGAGGCGCGGCTGTATGTGCGCGGCTCGGTCGCCGGGCTCGGCGCCGACTGCATCGAGAAGGAGATGCGCGACGAGCACTCCGATCAGGTCCGGGAGCTGCTCGAGCGAGCGGGGATCGATGACGTCGACCCGTCGGAGTTCCGGCGCTACGGCTCCGCCCGCCAGCTCTACAACTTCGACGTCTCCAACATCGGGAGCTACTGATGGCTGAGGTGCGCAACGGCTGGCACCCGGGGTTGCGGGAGTCGGCGACGTTCGACCGCAACACGATCGCCGAGATCCAGCGCGCGGCGCGCGAGGGGATCTACGCGATCAAGGGGTTCGGGGCCAAGCGCCCCGTGCCGCACTTCGACGACCTGCTGTTCCTCGGCGCCAGCGTGTCGCGCTACCCGCTGGAGGGCTACCGCGAGCGGTGCGCCACCGATGTGACGATCGGTACGCGGTACGCGCGTGAGCCGATCGAGCTCGAGATCCCGATCACGATCGCGGGGATGAGCTTCGGTGCGCTGTCGGCGCAGGCCAAGGAGGCGCTCGGACGCGGGGCCACCGAGGTGGGGACCAGCACCACCACCGGCGACGGCGGGATGACCCCCGAGGAGCGCGAGCACTCGCGGCTGCTCGTCTACCAGCTGCTGCCCTCGCGCTACGGGATGAACCCCGACGACCTGCGCCGGGCCGATGCGATCGAGGTCGTGATCGGCCAGGGCGCCAAGCCGGGCGGCGGCGGGATGCTGCTCGGCCACAAGATCTCCGACCGCGTCGCGCAGATGCGAGACCTGCCGCAGGGGATCGACCAGCGCAGCGCCTGCCGGCACCCCGACTGGACCGGCCCCGACGACCTCGAGATCAAGATCGAGGAGCTGCGCGAGATAACCGATTGGCGGATTCCGATCTACGCCAAGATCGGCGCCAGCCGCACGTACTTCGATGTCGCGCTGGCGGTCAAGGCGGGGGTCGATGCGATCGTGCTGGACGGGATGCAGGGCGGCACCGCCGCCACCCAGGAAGTGTTCATCGAGCACGTCGGGATCCCGATCCTGGCGGCGATCCCGCAGGCCGTCGAGTCGCTCGTCGATCTCGGATTGCACCGCGAGGTGCAGCTGATCGTGTCCGGGGGAATCCGCACCGGCGCCGACGTCGCCAAGGCCTTGGCGCTCGGCGCCGATGCGGTGTCGATCGGCGTGGCAGCGCTGATCGCGCTCGGCGACAACGCGCCTGAGCACGACGAGGGCTACCGGTCGATTGGCTCCGCGTCGGGGTACTACGACGACTGGCAGGCCGGGCTCGACCCCGCCGGCATCTCCACCCAGGACCCCGAGCTGGCGACGCGGCTGGACCCGGTCACGGGTGGCAAGCGACTGGCCAACTACCTGCGGACGCTGACGCTCGAGGCCCAGACGCTGGCCCGCGCGTGCGGCAAGTCCCACGTGCACAACCTGGAGCCCGAAGACCTTGTCGCGCTGACGATCGAGGCGGCGGCGATGGCACGCGTGCCGCTCGCAGGTACGAGCTGGATTCCGGGTACGATCACCCCAACATGACCTACGTAATTGCTGAGCCATGCATCGACCTGAAAGACCTCTCCTGCGTTGAGGTTTGCCCGGTCGATTGCATCCACCCGACCGAGGACGAAGGCGGCTTCGCCAACGTGAACCAGCTGTTCATCGACCCGGAGGAGTGCATCGACTGCGACGCCTGCGTTGAGGCATGCCCGGTCGACGCAATCTTCGCCGAGGATCAGCTCCCGGACGAGTGGAAGCACTTCACCAAGATCAACGCCGACTACTACGCCAACGCCTCCTGATCCGGGGGTAATCGAAGTCGGGGGCCGACGCGTCGAGTACGACGCGCGCGGTCCTGCGGGCGGCGACGCCGTGGTGTTCCACACCGGGACGCCGTCGGGAGGGCTGCTGTTCGACGGCTGGGTCCGGGCGGGAGCGGCGCGCGGGATCCGGCACGTGGCCTACTCCCGGCCCGGCTACGGCGCCAGCGACCGGCGGGCGGGGCGGACCGTCGCCGATTGCGCGCAGGACGTGGCCGCGGTCGCCGACGAGCTCGAGATCGGGCGCTTCTACGCCGTGGGCTGGTCGGGCGGTGGGCCGCACGCGCTGGCGTGCGCGGCGCTGCTCGGCGACCGCGTGCTGGCGGCCGCGACGCTCGCCGGGGTCGCTCCGTATCGGGCGGAGGGACTCGACTGGCTCGCCGGGATGGGCGACGAGAACATCGCCGAGTTCGCGGCCGCGGAGGCCGGGGAGCCTGCGCTGACCGAGTTCCTCGAGGCCGCCGCGGAGGAGATCGTCGGCGCCGAGGCCGATCAGCTCCGCGAGGGGCTCGGCGGCCTGCTCACCGACGTCGACCGCGAGGTGCTGACCGGGGAGGTGGGGGAGTACATGGTGCAGAGCACAGACGTCGGGCTCGGTGGCGGGATCTCCGGTTGGCTCGACGACGACCTCGCGTTCATCGCCGACTGGGGATTCGAGTTGGGGGCGATCGCTGCGCCGGTGACGATCTGGCAGGGGGAGCAGGACCGCATGGTTCCGTTCGCCCATGGGCCCTGGCTCGTGGGGCACGTCGCCGGGGCGCGGGCGCGGCTGCTCCCCGGAGAGGGGCATCTGTCGCTGGTCTTCAACCGCTACGGCGACGTCCTCGACGAGCTGATCGCAGCCGCGGGATGAGCCTCCCGGGGTCGGGCGGTGTGCGCCGGGGTCGCCGCGATACGGTTGAGCGATGAACTATCGCAACCTCGGAAACACCGGAGTCAAGGTCAGTCCGCTGTGCCTCGGCGCGATGATGTTCGGCGCCTGGGGCAACCCCGATCACGACGCCGGCGTCGCGATCATCCACCGCGCGCTCGACGCCGGGATCAACTTCATCGACACCGCTGACGTGTACTCCCGCGGCGAGTCGGAGGAGATCGTCGGCAAGGCGCTGGCCGGCGGCAAGCGCGACAACGTGGTGCTGGCCACCAAGGTCCACGGCACGATGGGCGACGATCCCAACGAATTCGGCAACTCCCGGCGCTGGATCGTCCGCGAGGTCGAGAACAGCCTGCGGCGGCTGGGGACCGACTGGATCGACCTCTACCAGATCCACCGTCCCGAGGACGACACCGACATCGACGAGACGCTCGGCGCGCTCAGCGACCTCGTCCACGCCGGCAAGGTCCGCTACATCGGCTCCTCGACGTTCCCGGCGAGCCAGATCGTCGAGGCGCAGTGGGTGGCCAGGGAGCGCGGCCGCGAGCGGTTCGTGTGCGAGCAGCCGCCCTACTCGATGCTCGTGCGCGGGGTCGAGAACGACGTGCTCCCGACGTGTCAGCGCTACGGGATGGGCGTGATCCCCTGGAGCCCGCTCGCCGGCGGTTGGCTCAGCGGTCGCTACCGGCTCGGCCAGGACGTGCCGAGTTCGCACCGCGCCGAGCGCATCCCCGCTCGCTACGACATGTCGCTGCCCGGCAACCAGCGCAAGCTCGAGGCCGCCGACGCGCTGGCCGAGCTCGCCGAGGAGGCCGGGATCTCGCTGATCGAGATGGCGCTCGCGTTCGTGATCCGCCACCCCGCGGTGACGGCGGCGATCATCGGCCCGCGCACGATGGAGCAGCTCGAGTCCCAGCTGAGCGCCGCCGACGTCGAGCTGACCGGCGACGTGCTCGACAAGATCGACGAGATCGTCCCGCCCGGCATCAACGGCAATCCGGCCGACGGCGGCTGGCAGAACCCGGCGCTCGAGCCGGCCGCCCGGCGGCGCTAGATCGGCTCCGCTCGGAGCCGGGTCTCAGGGTCCGGCTCCGAGCCTCCCGAGCGCTGCCGATACCTCCAAAACTCGTCCGTCATTTGTCACAGCTTCCTGCGTTGTTTGTACAGGAAGCTTTTAGTACGACAAGGAACTGTCCGGGGCGAGGTTCATCCTGTTTCTCGTCCCAAGAGGGGGTATGAGCAGATGCTGAACCCGAACGCAACCGGGACTACCACGACCACGGAGTTCCTCACCGACCTGGTGTACGAACTGTTGGACGCCCATTGCGACACGATCTGCCTCGCCGACGAGCGGGACGAGACCGTCGCGTGGGAAGCGCACCTCCACTACCTGCGTGATCTGCAGCGGGTGGGGCGCGAGGCCCTGGCGCGGGTGCCGAGCACCAGCGCCGCGGTCTAGTTGTAGGAACCGGGGAGGCTGGTCCGCCCGTTGCCCAGCCGCCGGGGACGGTGCGGGTGAACCGTTCTGCTTCGTGGGTGCTGAGACGGTAGGCCCGGGTGCGCGGGTGGCGGGCGAAACCGTGCTTAACGTCCCAAGGGTCTGGGCGCCACCGTGGGACGTTCGCCACGTGGGACGTGACAACGTCCCAGCTAGCCCGCGACGCCTCGATTGGGACGTTAAGCACGTCGCCGACCGAGGCCCGGGGCCCGAGGTCCGGGGCGATCGCTTCGTCCGACCAGTCCGCGCGACTGTTTTCAGAGTCATAGGCCGCCGAGGCCGCCGCCGCCGTCCACCACGAGCATCTGCCCGGTGAGAAACGCGGCCTCCTCGCTGGCCAGGTAGGCGAACGTCGCGGCAATATCCTCGGGCACGCCCGCGCGACCCACGGGAAGCGCGCGGCCAAGCTCGACGCCGTCCGGGCCGAGCGAATTGACCGGGTCGAGGCTCTGAGCGGTGCGGATCACGCCGGGCGCAATCGCGTTGACCGTGACTCCATGCCGCGCGACCTCGAGCGCGAGGCCCCGGACAGGCCGACGATTCCGGCCTTGCTGGCCGTGTAGGCCGCGTGCTCGGACCATCCCTGAAGCCCGCCGGCGATCGAGCTGGTCGCGAGCAGCCGCCCCACCCGGCCTCGACCATCGTCGGCAGCGCGGCGCGAAAGCAGCGTCGCGCGCCGCCGAGGTTGGTGTCGACGGTCTCCTCCCATCGCTGGTCGTCGGTGTCGCCGAACGCAATCGCGCGGGCGATCCCGGCGTTCGCGACGACGATGTCGAGGCGCCCGAACTCCTCCAGCGCGCGGGCGATGATGCCATCGACGGCGTCGGTGGAGCGCATGTCGGCTTCGACGACGGCGGTGCGCCGGCGCAGCCGCGAGAGCTTCGTGGCGAGTTCGTGCCCCGCGTCTGCCTCTCCGGGCGCTACGGCGAGCAGGACGTCAGCGCCCTGCCGCGCGAACGCGACCGCCGTGGCCGACCCGATGCCGCCGGCGGCGCCAGTGATGACGGCGGCTCTGTCGGTGAGGTCGAACATGAGGGCGCGGGGACTCTATCCCGAGCGCTTCGATCTAGTGTCGGGGGATGGCCGGCGATGCCGTCTATACGATCGGGCACTCGACGCGGACGCTGGAGGAGCTCGTCGGGATCCTGCTTGAGGCCGGCGTGCGCGAGCTCGTGGACGTGCGAACGGTGCCGCGCTCGCGTCGCCATCCGCAGTTCGAGCGCGACGCGCTCGCCGCCGCGCTGCCGGAGCACGGCCTGGGCTACGGCCACGAGAAGGCGCTCGGCGGATTCCGCCGCCCGCGGCCCGGATCGCCCAACGGCGGCTGGGACAACGAGGCGTTCCAGGGCTACGCCGACCACCTCGCCGACCCCGACTTCGCGGCCGCGCTGCACCGGCTGCAGGCCGGCGCTCGCCGGCGGCCGACCACCGTGATGTGCGCCGAAGCGCAATGGTGGCGGTGTCATCGCCGGCTGATCGCGGACGCCCTGACGATCCGCGGGTGGCGGGTGCTGCACCTGGGCCTGGGGTCACAGCCGGTCGAGCACGAGCTGACGCCGTTCGCGGTGCGGGGACCGGGACACGCGCTCACCTACCCGCCGGCCCAGGGCGAGCTGTGGCGCTGACGCTCCTGGCGGTCACCGCGGGTCGAGCCGCTTGACGAGCCTTCGCGGGCGCTCCTCGAACCCGGCGGACTCATACAGGGCGGCGGCGTCGGCCCGGCGCGGGCGCGTGGTCAGCTCCAGGCGGAGGCATCCTTGCTCGCTTGCGATCCGTTCGACGGCGGCGAGCAGCTCGGTGGCGACGCCGCGCCGGCGCTGGTCGCTGCGGACGACCAGCGCGGTGATCCGCAGCTGCGGTGCCGATCGGTAGATCAGGTGCGTGAGCTGCCAGGTGAGCAGCCCGACCGTGTCGCCGTCGCGGTCGTACACGAGCGCGCCCTCGCCGTCGCGTTGGAGGAGGTCCGTGAGCCTCGCGCCGGCCTCGCCCGGGTCGGTCGGATACCCCAGTTCGCCGAGCAGCGGCGCGATCGCATCCGCGTCGCCGGGCGCGGCGGGCCGGACGGGGCCCCGCGCGCCGGCCAGGTGGCGGTCGACCTCGGGTCGGCGAGAACGCGGACGTGGACGTGGACGTCGCGGGCAGGCGTGCGGAACATCCGGTGGCCGGCTCCCGGACCGCGCAACTCGTAGCCGGCGACGATCAGGGCCGGGGCGAACGCGGCCTCGTCCTCGGGATCCGCGACGATCACCAGCACGTCGACGATCGGCTTGGCGGCCAGCCCGGGGACCGCCGTCGAGCCGATGTGCTCGATCGCGTGCGCCCGCTCGCCGAGGGCGTTCGCGCTGATCCGGGCGCGCTCGCGCTCGAACGCCGCTGCGGCGACAGCACTCATCGAGGTACGCGTCTCGGTCCTCGTCGTCCACGCGTCAAGTGTCCCAGGGGCCGCCCGGGGCCACTACAGTGGCGGCGTGCGAAGGACTGTCGGCGTGTTGGGGGTGCTGGGGGCGGTGACGCTGTTCCCGTCCGCGGCGAGCGCGCTGCGGTTCCGCGCCGCCGACGGCATCCGGGTCGTGTCCACGCACCGGCTCGACTCGCGGCTGATCGCGCTGACCGTCCGCACGTCGGCGCTGCCCGGTCCCGCCAACGTCCGCGTGCTGCTCCCGCGCGGATACGCGTCGTCGCCGCACCGCCGCTATCCGGTCCTGTACCTGCTCCACGGGACGATCGGCGGGGCCGCCGACTGGACCACCCAGGGCCACGCCGAGCAGATCACCGCAGGTCGGCCGCTGATCGTGGTGATGCCGGACATCGCGCTGAACCACGCGGGCGGGGGCTGGTGCACGGACTGGTTCAACGGCGGCGCGGGCGGGCGCCCGCGGTGGGAGACGTTCCACATCGATCAGCTGATCCCGTGGATCGACCGCAACCTGCGCTCGGTGGCCAACCGGGACGGACGCGCGATCGCGGGGCTGTCGCAGGGCGGCTTCTGCTCGATGAGCTACGCGGCGCGCCACCCCGACCTGTTCGGCGTCGCGCTGTCGTTCTCGGGCGCGCCCGACATCGCGTTCGATCCGGTCGCCCGGGCGCTGACGACGGCGGCGGTCAGCGACGCCGAGAGCGCGCTCGACCACGTCCCGGTCGGCTCGATCTTCGGCCCTCGGTCGACCGAGGAGCTCAACTGGGCCGCCCACGACCCGACGACGCTGGCGGCGAACCTGCGGGGGATGAAGCTGATGCTGTACACCGGCAACGGCCAGACCGGCCCGTTGGACCGGTCGCCCAGCTCGCTGTCGGCGACGATCGAGGCCGGCGTCCAGGTGCTGACCCGGTCATTCCACGAGCGGTTGCAGTCGCTCGGGATCCCGAGCTCGTTGCACGACTACGGCCCGGGGACGCACGCGTGGCCGTACTGGAACCGCGATCTGCGCCAGTCGATCGGCCCGATCATGTCGGCGTTCGCCGATCCCGCGCGTGTGCCCCGGCAGATCACCTACACCACTGCCGACGCGAGCTACTCCGTGTTCGGCTGGCACGTGTCGATGCACCGCAGGGTGGGCGAGTTCAGCACGCTGGCCCGCGCCGGCATCCACGGGTTCGTGCTGCGCGGGAGCGGCAATGCGACCGTCACCACGCCCGCCCTGTACGAGCCCGGCGGCTTCTACCGGATCGCGACCGAGTCGGGCGCCGGCGGGGGCTTCCGGCTGCAGCAGGCGCTGCGTGGCGGGCGGCTGCGGATCCGGGTCCCGCTCGGTCCCTCGAACACCGTCCAGCAGTACGCGCCGGGGAGCGCCACCGCGGTGTTCCAGACGCGCGTCCGGATCGCGAGGGACCGCTGATGGCCCGCCTCGGTCGGCGCTACTACGGCGTCCAGGTCCGGGCCAAGACCGAGCTCCGCGGCCGGCGGGTGCTGATCACCGGCGCGGCGCGCGGGATCGGCGCGGAGACCGCCAGGCGCCTGCACGCGCGCGGCGCCAAGGTGGCGCTCGCCGGCCTCGAGCCCGACCAGCTCGCGGAGGTCGCCGCCGACTGCGGCGGCGCGCTCGCCGCGCTGTGCGACGTGCGCGACCGCGAGCAGGTGGAGGCCGCGGTGGAGGCGGCCGTCCAGCAGCTCGGCGGGCTCGACGTCGTGATCGCCAACGCCGGCGTGGCGGCGCAGCTCCCGCTGGTCGGCGGCAACCCGGTCATGTTCGAGCGGATGATCGACGTCAACCTGCTCGGCGTCTATTACACGCTCCGCGCGGCCGCGCCCCACGTCGCCCACAAGCAGGGGTACGTGCTCGCGATCGCCTCGCTGGCCGCGGCCGTGCACCCGCCGTTGCTCGGCCCCTACGCCGCCGCGAAGGCGGGCGTCGAGGCACTCGGCGACGTGCTCCGGATCGAGCTCGCCTCCAGCGGCGCGCGCGTCGGGGTTGCGTACTTCGCCGAGCTCGAGACCGACATGACCAGCCGCGGGTTCGGCACCCAGGCGGCCTCGGAGTTGCAGCGCGGCCGCGGCCGTCGCCGCCGCGCGACCCGGATGACGCCGCTGCCGGTGGCGATCAACGCGATCGAGCAGGGGATCCTGGACCGCTCCCGCCGGGTGGTCGCGCCCCGCTCGGTGGCGCTGGTGCTGCACACCCGGATGCTCGCCCAGCGGATGCTCGAGCGGCGCGTCCGGCGCGGCCTCGACGACGTGCTCGCGATCGCGCGCGAGGAGAACGCCCCGCTCACGACCGAGCTGCCGCGGCGTCCCGAGCGGCCCTAAGAACGTCCGACTCCGACCCAAGGAACACCGGGAACTTTGTTCCTCTCGGCGCCACCCCTGCATCGAGCGGAACGAACTTCCCGCTCACCGAGAAGTTCGTTCCGTTCGGCGTGAGCTTCATCCTTAGCCGGACATCGACCCCCCGGGCTGGCCGGCCAGCCAGTAGGATCGCCCGCTAAGCGCGCGCGGGCCCGCAGCGCGCGAGTGAGGGGTAACGGCGAACGCGGAAGGGTGAGGTCCGGGGTGTCATCGACTAAGAGCAATCTCGATCAGGTTCTCGTCAGCGAGCGCGAGCATTGGCTCCGCGGGCCGCCACACGAGCTGTTCGCGCAGATGCGGTCGGAATGCCCGGTCCACTGGACGTCGGCGATCACCGAGTACCCCAACGAGGAGGGCTTCTGGTCGGTAACCCGCGCCGAGGACATCCACACGGTCAGCCGGGACTGGAAGACGTACTCGTCCGAGCTCGGCGGCGTCACCGCGGTCACGGAGGGCTTTCCGCTCGAGCTGCTGCGGGCGATGTTCATCGGCATGGACCCGCCCAAGCACGACCGCCTGAAGATGTTGTTCCAGTCCGGCTTCACCCCCAAGCGGATCGCCGCCCACGAGCCGGCGATTCGCAAGATCGTGATCGACGTGCTGCACCGGCTCGACGGCCGGGACACCTGCGACCTCGTCTCCGACGTCGCCCAGCCCGTCGTCTCGCGCGTGATCGGGAGCTTCATGGGGATCCCCGAAGAGGACGACCTGGTGTGGGCCGCGCTGATGAACTCCGCACTCGGCGCCGGCGACCCGGACCTCAACCCGGGCGGCGTGGACGCGGTCGCCACCAAGGACATCCCGGAGATCTTCGAGCGCTGCCGGCGGATGATCGCCGAGCGCCGCGAACACCCCACCGACGACCTGACGAGCGTGCTCGTCCACGCCGAGGTGGACGGCCAGCGGCTCGAGGAGCACGAGATCGTGATGGGCTTCTTCCTGCTGGTCGCGGCCGGCAACGACAGCACCAAGGCCACGTACTGCAGCGCGATGCGCGCTCTGATGAAGCACCCCGACGAGCGCCGCAGGCTGATCGACGACCCCTCCCTGATCGGCAGCGCGGTCGAGGAGTCGCTGCGGATGTTCCCGGCGTTCTCGCACTTCCGCCGGACCGCGACCTGCGACACCGAGCTGGCCGGACAGCCGATCAAGCAGGGCGAGAAGGTCGTGATGTGGTACGCCTCGTCTAACCGCGACGAGTCGCGCCACGCGGATCCGGATCGCTTCGACGTCGCCCGCAACCCCGAGCACCAGGCGTTCGGCGCCGGCGGGCGGCACTTCTGCCTCGGCACCGCGCTCGCCCGGCTGGAGCTGCGGGTGATGCTCGAGGAGACGCTGCGCGAGTTTCCGGCGATGGAGCTCGCCGGCCGGCCCGTGATGGCCGAGTCCGCGTTCCTGAACCAGCTGAAGACGCTCCCGGTTCGGCTCTCGCCCGCGGCCTAGCCGCGCACCGCCCGCGGCTAGCCGCACCGCCCCGGGCCGCCTCGTGGCGAGGGGCGCTCACGGTCCCGAAGATAGTTGACTGCTCAATACTTCACGCCGAGAACGGTTGTCCTGTACAATCTTAGGAATGCAACCGATCTCGGAACAGAGCAAGATCGCGCCCGAGGCGGTTGTGGAGGAGCCCTCGAGCAGCGCCGACGGCGATGCGCATCGGCTCCGCAACGGCCTGATCTGGACTTCGGTCCTGGCGCTGTTGCTGCTGGCGATCGCACTGGCAGTGCCCGACCTGCGCGGCGTGCTCGACCGGGTGACCGACGCGTCTCCCGGATGGCTGGCGCTCGCGGTCGGGCTGGAGGTCGCTTCCTGCCTCGGCTACGTCGCGGTCGTGCGGCTGGTGCTGCACCGCGCGCCGGCGCGGGACGTGCGGCGACTGGCCTGGGCCGAGATGGCGTTCGGCGCGGTCGTGCCCGTCGGCGGTGCCGGCGGGCTCGCGGTCGGGGCCTGGGCGATGCGCGCCTGGGGCAGTTCCTGGTCACGGATAGCCAACCGCTCGGCGGTGATCTTCCTGTTCACCAGCGCGGTCAACGGCGTGGTGCTGGTGGTGACCGGACTGGGCGTCTGGGTCGGGATCGGCAGCCACCGCACCGGCCTCCTGTACGGCCTGCTGCCGGCGGCCGGCGTAGCGGTCCTGATTGGATTCTTCGTGGCGCTGCCGACGCTGGCGGTGCGGCTCGGCCCCGACGCCGGCAAGTTCGGCACGTTCGCTCGGCGGGTCGGCTCGTGGGTCGGCGACACCGAGCGGGTCGCGTTCCAGCGCGACTGGCGCGTGCTCGGCTCGGTCAGCTACCTCTTGTTCGACGTGGCCGTCTTGTGGGCGTGCCTGCGCGCGGTCGGCGCGACGCCGCCGCTGTTCGCGCTGCTCGTCGGCTATCAGGTCGGCTACCTCTCCAACCTGATCCCGGTGCCCGGTGGAATCGGAGCACTCGAGGGCGGGTTGCTCGGCGCGCTGGTGCTCTACGGGCTGCCCGCGGCGCCGACCGCCGCGGCTGTAGTCATGTACCACGCGATCGCGCTGTGGGTGCCGACGATCGGCGGCACGGCCAACTTCGTCGCCCTTCGCCGCAGCCTCGCGATGCGGGCCCCCCAGCTGAAGGCGGTCATGGGCGCACGCCGGTCCGAGGCGCCCGCCGGCGCCCGCCGGTCCGAGGCGCCCGCCGGCGCCCACGGCGAACTCGCGGCGTAGAGCACGGACGCTGGGCGGCGGTAGGGGTCAAGCCGGCGTAAAGGGTCGCGCCGATCGCGCGTTCGAAGTGATGCCCGATCGCCCTCATTGAGATACGATGCCGCGCGGAGTGGGAGGCCGCGCTCACCGTAAGGTGGTTCGCTCGCAAGGGGGGAAGGCGGGCGAGATCGGCGTGATCGGCGCGTGGACTCGAGCTCGGGGCGCAGTCTTTGATCGGCCTCGTCGTCGGGCGCTGTGGGGGGTTGGGGTGTTGGCGATGGTGCTGCTCGTCAACGCGGCGCCGGCGCTCGGTGATCGTGCGATGTCGACACGGTTCAGCACGAACGACAACGGGAACATTACGTTCGCTGCGAACACGCTGATGGTGTGCCCCGCCGCGGCGGCTGGGTGCACGGCAGCGCGGAACACGGCGCCGATCGCGACCGGCACCAACAACGCGCTGAACAACAACACCTACAGCATGCAGTACGTCAATACGGCGCCGGGGACGGTGGCCGGAGTGGCGTCGTTTGACTCCTCTTCGGCGACGCTGTCGTTGCCGTCGACGGCGACGGTGCTGTTCGCGGGGCTCTACTGGGGTGCGGACACAAGCGCCGGCGGGACGATCACCGGCCAGGCAGCGCCGCACGCCGCGCCGAACTGTCCGGGAGCGGCGTCACCGACGACCTGTGCCAACCAGGTGGGTTTCCAGGTTGCCGGCGCGTCCGGCTACGCCCAGGTGACGGCTTCGCAGGTCGACATCTCGACGGGCACCACGACTCGCTATAACGCGTTCGCCGACGTCACCTCGCAGGTGCAGGCCGCGGGCGCCGGCACCTACAGCGTCGGGAACGTCCAAGCGGGCACCGGCGGCGACCGCTATGCGGGCTGGACGCTCGTCGTCGCCTATGAGGATCTGACGCAGCCGCCGCGCAACCTGACCGTCGACGACGGCTTCATCACGGTGTCGTCGGGAGCGAAGCCGATCCGCATCCCGGTCTCGGGCTTCAGGACGCCGCCGACGGGCCCGGTCCGGACGACGATCGGCTTCGTCGCCTACGAGGGGGACGCGGGGCTGACGGGCGACAGCGCCATCGCTGAGCCCGAACGCGACCGGGGGCAGCACGACGCTTGTCGGACTCGGGCAGCCCGGCGAACAACTTCTTCTGCAGCTCGATCACGAACCTCGGGGTCAACGTCACGACCCGGAGTCCCGAGCGACACCAACAACTGGGCGTACGACTCGGAGCTGGTCGGCGCCAACGGCGTGCTGCCGAACAACGCGACGTCGGCAAACATGGTCGTCGACGACCGACGGCGACACGTACTTCCCGGCGGTCGTCACGTTCGCGACCGACCTGTTCGCGCCGAACGTCACGAGCTCGAAATCGGTCGCCAACGTCACGCATCCGGGCGGGCCCGACCGGCGCGGCGACGACCTGCGCTACACGGTCTCCTACACGAACACCGGGTCCGACGCCGCGACGAACTTCATCTCGCGCGATGTAATTCCGGACGGGACGACGTACGTCCCGGGCAGCCTCCGGATCACGGCCGGGCCGCAGGCGCCGGCGAGCCTGACCGATGCGCTCAGCGACGACGCGGCCGAGTTCAACTCAGACACGGGAAAGGTGGTCTTCCGGCTCGGCGCCGGCGGCAATGCCACGACTGGCGGCAGTATCGCGCCGAACGCGACGGTCACGTTCACCTTCGACGTCACGATCAACGGCGACGCCGCGCCCGGGCAGCAGATCGTCAATCAGGCGACCGCGAACTTCACGGGCGCGACGCTCGGCACGACGTTCGCCGACACGTCGCCGCAGACGGTCAACACCGTGTCGGCGCCGGCGCTGATGTTGGCCAAGACCCACGCGGGCAGCCTGACCGCCGGCCTACCCACGACGTTCACGCTGTCGGTGTCCAACACCGGCAGCGGACCGACCGACGGAGCGGTGACCGTCACCGACCCGTTCCCCGCCGAGGGGTTCAGCTCGATCGCGAACGCCGGAGGGGCCGGCTGGAATTGCTCGACGGGCGGGTTGACCCTGACGTGTTCGCGCAGCGACCCGCTGGCGGCCGGCGACGCGTATCCGCCGATCCTGGTCGATGCGACGGTCGCCGATCCCGCGCCGGCGACAATCGTCAACACGGCGACGGCATCGGGTGGCGGCTCGGCCGACGCCACCGCCAGTGACGGCGGCGGCGCCGGCGGTCTCGCGGACGTCTCGATCACGAAGTCGGCGAGCCCGTCGAGCCTGTTCAGCGGCGACACGGTCACGTTCACGCTGAACGTTCAGAACGCCGGTCCGTCGTCGGCACAGGATGTGACCGTCAGCGATCCGATCGATTCGGGCTCGTTCAGCGACGTGACCGTCGACACCACCCAGGGAACGTGCGACACGACGGTCTCCTGC
The DNA here is from genome assembly GCA_963831845.1 of uncultured Solirubrobacterales bacterium. Taxonomy (GTDB): domain Bacteria; phylum Actinomycetota; class Thermoleophilia; order Solirubrobacterales; family Solirubrobacteraceae; genus Palsa-465. The sequence goes on from CAWHRT010000027.1 coordinate 179,508, forward strand.
TCGTTGGGCACGGTCACCGCCAACTCGACGGTGACGATCACGATCACCGCGACGGTTGCCGCCCGTAACACGACGCTGACCAATACAGCAAGTGCGTCGAGCGCGACGACCCCCGATCCCGACTCCGCCAACAACACCGCCTCCGCCGATCTGACCGTGCTCGGGACCGCCGACCTCGCGATCCAGAAGTCGGGCCCCGCCAACCCGATCCAAGGCGCGACCGACACGTTCACGCTTAACGTGTCCAACAACGGCCCCGACACCGCCAGCTCGGTCGTCGTCAACGACACGCTCCCGAGTCAGCTCACCGCCACGAGCGCTACCGGCGGAGGGTTCTCGTGCACGCTGCCAGGCGGAGCCGGCGGAACGATCGTCTGCACGCTGGCGACGCTCCCCCCGACGAACGGCACCCCGCTCCAGATCACGATCGCGACCACGGTCGCCGCGGGGACCGACGGACAGATGGCGACGGACACCGCGACGATCAACTCGAACACCGGCGATCCGGATTTCTCGAACAACGCGGACTCGCTCACCCAGCTGATCGGCCCCGTCGCCGACGTCGCGATCACGAAGACGGCATTCCTCGCGGACGGGGTCACGCCGGTGACCAACCCGCTGGCCGTCGGCAACACGTTCATCTACGCGCTCGTTGTGTCCAACAAGGGCCCGAGCACCGCGACCGTGGTCGCGGTCAACGACACGCTCCCGGCCGGGATGACGCTCGTGGCGCCCGTACCGGCGGGGTGCACCGGCACGACCACGATCACGTGCACGGTCGGGACGGTGCCCGCAGGAGGCTCAACGACCCTCAACCTCAACGTGAGCGTCGGGGCGGCAGCGTCGAACACGGCCCCCACGAACACCGCGACCGTGACCAGTGCGACGCGCGACCCGGACCCCTCCGATAACTCCGCGAGCGCGACCGTCGGCGTCGGTCAGGTCGCCAACCTCGCGCTGGCAAAGACCGTGACACCTCCGACGGCGAGCGTCGGGCAACTCGTCACCTACACGTTCACCGTCACCAACGACATCCCGATGGGCGAGGCCGGGGGTGGGCCGAGCGGGCTGGCGCCGACGGCCGGGGTGGTCAGCGACCCGCTGCCGGCGGGGCTCGAGTTCGTCTCGTCGGCCACCGGCTGCACCGCAGCGTCCGGGACCGTGACATGCCCGGTGAGCACGCTGAGCCAGGGGCAGACGACGACCGTCTCGTTTACCGCCCGGGTCACCCCCGCTGCCTCGGGCACCACCGTGCAGAACGTCGCGAACGTCGCCACGACCGGCGGGATCCCCGATTTCATCGCGGCCGACAACTCAGACCGCGCCTCGGTCGCCGTCAACCCGCAGGCCGACCTGTCGCTGACCAAGACCGCGTCGGACTCCCATCCTGGCACCGACGACGAGGTCGACTACACGCTGACCGCGCACAACGCCGGCCCCAATGACGCGACCGGCGTGGTGATCCACGACTCGCTGCCGCCCGGGTTCGACTTTCTCGCCGCGCCGTCGGAGTGCACGAATGAGAGCGGGGCGATCACGTGCGACATCGACACGATCGCCGCCGGCGACAGCGCGTCGGTGACGATCAAGCTCCGCACGACCGCGGCGCTCGCCGGCAAGACCGTCAGCAACCTCGCGACCGTGTCGAGCGACGACGAGGACCCGAACACCGCCAACAACCAGGCGAGCGCGACGATCAGCGTCAAGCCACTCGTCGATCTCAAGCTGACGAAGGTCGCCACGAACCCGACGCCAGATGCCGGTGGCCCGGTCAGCTACACGCTGACGTTGGTCAACAACGGCCCGAGCCCCGCCACCGGGGTTACGATCACCGATCACCTGCCCAGTGCGCTCACGTTCGAGTCGAGCACCGGCCCGGGTAGCTGCAGCGCCGCGACACAGACGGTCACCTGCCACCTCGGCACGGTCGCCGCCGGAGCCGCTGCGGTTGTCGTGATCACGACGCGGGTCGCGCCGACGGCCGTCGGCGCGAGCGTCGAGAATACGGCGACGGCGACGGCCGACGAGCCCATCGCGCGGCCGGGGCTGCTCACCTCGAGCGCCAAGATCCGGGCCGTTCAGGGCCCCACACCTCCCGCCCCCGAGGCCGACCTCTCGATCTCGAAGAAGGCAGCCCACAGCACCGGTCGCGTCGGCGAGGCGGTCGACTACACGATCATGGTCACCAATCACGGTCCGGCGACGGCCTCCCATCCGACGGTGACCGACGCGTTCGCAAAGTCCGTTGAGATCGTGTCGGCGCGCGTGCCCGGCGGCTCGTGCTCCAAACGTAACCCGATCGCCTGCAAGCTCGGCTCGATCGCTCCGGGCCATAGCGTCAAGATCGCAATCGTGGTCAAGCCCAAGTCGACCGGGCGTCTGACCAACACCGCCGTAGTCACCTCGCTGACCCCCGATCCGAACACCCACAACGACGTTGCACACGCCACCGTCGACGTAAGGCTCGGGAAGGCCTCGCTGTCGATCAAGAAGAGCGCCGGCCGGCGCACGGTGAGACCGGGGCAGGCGCTGTCGTTCACGATCACGGTCCGCTCGCTCGGCCCCGCGCCGGCGCTCGCGGTCAGGGTCTGCGATCGGCTCGGGTCAGGGATGACGTTCATCTCTGCTCACGGCGCGACCTTCCATCACCGGACCCCGTGCTGGACGGTCGCGTCGCTGGCCAAGGGCAAGCAACGAAAGTTTGTGGTGAAAGTCCGAACGCTCGTGGTCGACGGACCGCGACGTCTGACAAACTCCGCCACGGCGACCGCCGACGGGGTCCGTAGGCGGACCGCGCACGCGAGGGTCAAGCTCCTCGGGCACGTCCCGCCACCTCCGTCGCCGCCTCCCGTGACCGTCACCGGCTGAGTGCCGGCTGGCGTCCCGGCTACTGCGAGTTGCTTCATGCAACCTCCCGGGCTACGATGAACCAATGCTCCGCTCCGACTACGACGAACAGAACTGCTCGATCGCCCGGACGCTCGAGCTCGTCGGCGAGCGGTGGAGCCTGTTGATCCTCCGGGAGGCATTCCTCGGCACCCGGCGGTTCGACGAGTTCCAGGGCAGGCTCGGGATCGCCCGCAACGTCCTGCAGTCGCGGCTCGAGCGGCTCACCGAGGGCGGGATCATGCGTCGCGTCGCCTACCAGGAGCGCCCGGTGCGCTACGAGTACCGGCTCACGCACAAGGGCGTCGACCTGTGGCCGGCGATCGTCGCGCTGATGAAGTGGGGCGATCAGTACGCGGCGCCCGACGGTCCGCCGACGCTGCTGCAGCACAAGGACTGCCGCGGCGAGGTAGACGACCGCCGCCGCTGCACCCGCTGCGGAGCCGAGCTCGAGGCGTGGGACGTGGTGCCGGTGCGGGGACCCGGCGCGAGCGACCGCAGGCTGCCCGAGCCGGCCGCCGCCGAGGCCTAGTCGGCTCCGGTGGGATCCACTAGCCGCTAGTCGTCGAGCTCGATCCCGAACGACCGCGCGAGGCCGGCGGCACCTTCGTCGGTGATCCGCACCGCGCGACTGCGCGGGGCGCGCTCCAGCCAGTCCAGCTCGAACATCCGCTCGGCGATCGCGGCTCCGAGCGCGCCGGCCAGGTGGTGGCGCTGCTCGCTCCAGTCGACGCAGTAGCGGATCAGCGGCCGCCGTCGCGGGATGGCGTCGAAGTCGATCCCGAAGCCCCGGAGCTCCTCGACACCGCGCGGCGTCAGCGTGTAGTCGAGGTCGAACCCGGGTGCCGCCAGCCGGTCGTCGTGCACGGCGCCGGGGTCGAACACCCCGTCGCCGCCGATCAGCAGCTCGCGCTCCAGCATCGACGACATCAGCTTGGTCCCGAGCATCCCGGCCAGGTGGTCGTAACAGGTGCGGGCGTGCCTGACGGCCTGCGCGTTCGTCCCCTGTCGCAGCGAGCGCACCGGCGCGGCCGGCGACAGGCGGGCGAGCGCCTCGAGCAGATCCGCGACCTCGGGCCCGGCGAGACGGAAGTAGCGGTGGCGGCCGTGGCGCTCGACGGTCAGCAGGCCGCCCTTGACGAGCTTGGAGAGGTGCGCGCTGGTGGTCGACGCGGCGACCCCGGCCTCGTCGGCGAGCACCGTGGCCGGCAACGCGCGGCCGTCGCCGAGGGCCATCAGCACGCGCGCGCGAGCCGGATCGGCAACGAGCGACCCGACGCGGGCGATATCGGCATCTCCATGCATGCTCTCAGCGTAGCGCCGGGATAATTCGTTTCTCGACGAAGCGTTTCCGGGCAACACTAGGGGTCATGCGCAGACACCTTCCACTGCTCGCGATCTGCCTTGGGTACTTCATGGTGATCCTCGACGCGACGATCGTGAACGTAGCGCTGCCGTCGATCGCCCGAGACCTCGGCGGCGGCGTCGGCAGCCTGCAGTGGGTGATCGACGCCTACACGGTCGTGTTCGCCGGCCTGCTGCTGTCGGCGGGATCGATCGGCGACCTCGTCGGCTCCCGCAAGGTGCTCGACACGGGCCTGGCGGTGTTCACGGCCGCATCGGCCGCGTGCGCCGTGGCGCCCTCGGTCGGAGCGCTGGTCGGCGCGCGCGTCGCGCAGGGGGTCGGCGCTGCCCTGATGGTCCCCAGCTCGCTGGCGCTGCTGCGGGCGGCCTACCCGGACGTCGCCGAGCGCGCGCGGGCAGTCGGCGCGTGGGGGGCGGTCGCCGGGGTCGCCGCGGCCTCGGGGCCGATCCTCGGCGGCGTGCTGGTGACGATCGCCGACTGGCGCGCCGTGTTCGTCGTCAACCTGCCGGTGGGCGCTGTTGGCGATGTGGCTGAGCTACCGCCACCTGCCGAACGCCGGCGAGCGCTCCGACGCCGGGCTTGATCCTCCCGGCCAGGTGCTCGGCGTGCTGACGCTGACGCTGCTCACGCTCGGCCTGATCGAGGGCGGGTCGTCGGGCTGGGGGTCGCCGCTGGCGCTGATCGGGCTGATCGGCTTCGTGCCGGCGCTGCTCGGGTTCCTCGCGGTGGAGCGCAACGCCCGCCACCCGATGCTTCCGCTGAACCTGTTCTCGAACCGCACGTTCTCGGGGGCGACCTTCGTCGGCCTGGCGATCAACCTCGGGTTCTACGGCGAGCTGTTCGCGATGAGCCTGTACTTCCAGCGCGTGCGCGGCTTCTCGGCGCTGGAGACCGGGCTGGCGCTGCTGCCGGAGGGCGTGTTCGTGGCGGTCTCGTCGATGCTGTCGGGCCGGCTCACCAGCCGGATCGGGCCCCGGGTGCCGATGCTCGGCGGCCTGCTCGTGGGCGCCGCGGGGTTCGCGGCGTTGATCGTCGCCGGACGATCGACCCCGTACACGGTGCTCGTCCCCGGCCTGGTCGCGGTCGGCATCGGCATGGCGTTCACGATGCCGGCCGCGACCGCGGCCACGATCGAGTCCGCGCCCGCCGACCGCGCGGGGATCGCCTCGGGCGTGCTCAACGCCGCGCGCCAGGCCGGCGGCGCGATCGGCGTCGCGCTGCTGGGCACGCTGCTGGCGGGCAGCGCGTTCGTGTCAGGGCTGCACCTGGCGATGGCGGCGAGCGCCGCCTCGTTCCTGATCGGCGCGGCGGTTGCGGCGCTCGTCGTCGACCGGCTCCCGCGCAGACAGCGGGTGCCGCACGCGGAGTGCCGCGAGCAGGCTCCCGCCGCTAGCGGTAGGTGACGATCCGGACGTGCTCGAACTTGAGCACGTCGTCGGGGCGTCCGACCGCCGGGGTCGTGCTCATGATCACCGGCACGATCGTGACCCGGATCTCGTCGCCGGCCTGTAGCGCCCGGCGGATCGCGTCGGTGGCGGGGATGATCTTGTGCGCCGGCGTCAGCGGGTGCGCCGGCCGCGGGTCGTGGGTGCCGCGTGGCACGACGTCGCAGTGGCCGGGGTCGCCGAGGCAGCCGCCGTGCCCGAAGATGTGAAACGTGCCGGCGAAGCCGGTGTCGGCCGTCATCGCGGTTCGCTCGGTCGCGCGAGGGTTGTTGAGGAAGATGCGGGCCTGGTAGGTGGCGCCGCCGTGCTCGATCCCGTGCACCTCGATGTCGGCGCGGTAGAACTCGCCGTCAAGCTCGGCGGTCGATAGCGGGGGCGGGCTGACCTTCTTGGGCATCGGCTAGTGCCGCTCCTGGCGCGCTCGTAGTGGAGCTCGAGCTCGCGTAGTCGTAGCCCAGGCTGTGGACGTCGAGTACCTGCGAGACCGTGTAGGGGAACGGGGCCAGCACGCGGTTGAGGTAGTTCGGCGGGATGTTGTTGACCCCGTGGCGCAGCTGCCACAGGTACCAGAGCCGGTCGATCATCGCGTGGTGGGCCCAGAACAGCGGGTCGAACGCGGCCACGCCGATGTTGCCCATGTCGCCACCCTGGTTGGGGTTGCGGGGGTTGGTGCCGCCGGCCCAGCCGTGGATGAAGTCGTGGACGTCCTGGATCTGGTTGGAGAAGTCGGCGAAGCTGGTGAGCTTGAGCAGCGACTCGATCGAGGGATTCGCGGGCGTGGCCTGGGTCATGCGCGGCAGGTCGCCGGGGGGCCCGGGGAAGCGCCGCGTGCGCCGTGCGCGGTCGCCCGGCATGTTCGGCGTCGGCCCCGACGCAAGCGGGTTCTGCTTGCCGTTGACGCGGGCCAGCGCGTACGCCCGCGGGACGCCGACCGTGTGCGAGGCCGACGACGTCCAGTCCCACCAGGGCAGGATCGCGGCCGCGTTCTGCTCGCGGGTGACGTGATCCCAGCCGACCAGGTAGGCGCGGTGCCAGGGCAGGAACAGGTCGTAGGAGAAGCCCTGTCCGTTGGGGCCGGTGCGGGCGTGGTGCCAGCAGTCGAAGCGGTTGAACCCGTGGTACTCGGCCCAGTAGATCCAGCTGCGGTTGTCGGTCCCCGACAGCGCCTGCATCTTGCGGTAGGCGTCGCGCAGCGCCGCAACGTTCGCCTGCCCCACGTTGGGCCGCAGCACGGTTCCCGCACTCGCGCTCACGGCGCAACGATACGCCGACGTGCCCCGCCGCTGGGAAAACCTCAAGCGCGCCGCGCGCGGGCGATCCTCCGGGAAATCGCTACCGGTGCGTCATCATGAATGTAGATGAGCGGGTTCAGAGAGTCACACGGGATGCGCGCCGCCTCGGGCGGCGACGGGCTGCGCGGTCAGCGACCCGGACGGCGCGACCAGCCGGAGCTGCTCGACCCCGACCGCCAGCGCGACACCCACCGGATCGCCAGGCTGTTCGCGCCCTACAAGGTGCGGCTCGCCGCGGTCATCGCGTTGATCGTGGTCTCGGCCGGCCTCGGGATGATCTCGCCGTTCCTGCTGCGGGCGGTGCTCGACACCGCGCTTCCGGACCGCAATGGCCCGCTGCTGACCGAGCTCGTGCTGGGGATGATCGTGATCGCGATCGTCACCGCGGCGATCAGCGTGTGGCAGACCTACATCTCCAACGTGATCGGCCAGCGTGTGATGCACGACCTCCGCGCGGCCGTCTACCGGCACCTGCAGCGGATGTCGCTCGCGTTCTTCACGCGCACCCGGACCGGCGAGGTCCAGTCGCGGATCGCCAACGACATCGGCGGGATCGACAGCGTCGTCACCACGACCGCCACCTCGATCGCCTCGAACGTCACCACGGTGATCGCGACGATTGTCGCGATGGTGCTGATGGACTGGCGGTTGGCCGCCATCTCGCTGGTGTTCGTGCCGGCGTTCGTGGTCCTGACCCGCAGGGTCGGGCAGATCCGCCGGCGGATCACCACCGAGCGCCAGCGCCGGCTGGCCGACCTATCGGCGCTGGTGTCGGAGTCGCTGTCGGTGTCGGGGATCATGCTCGGCAAGACGATGGGGCGCGGGCGCGACCTGGCCGAGCGCTTCAACGACGACTCGCGCGACATCGCCGACATCGAGGTCCGCTCGCGCATGGCTGGCCGCTGGCTGATGTCGACGATCCAGATGGTGTTCGCGATCCAGCCGGCGCTGGTCTACTGGATCGCTGGGCAGAGCTTCGTGCATGGCCACACCGCGATCTCGATCGGGACCGTGGTCGCGTTCACGCAGCTTCAGACCCGGCTGCTGTTCCCGATCCAGAGCCTGCTCTCGACCGGCGCCGACGTCGAGGCGTCGCTCGCGCTGTTCGATCGGATCTTCGAGTACCTGGACTTGCCGGTCGACATCATCGAGTCCTCCGACCCGGTGGCGCTGCGCCCCAAGGAGGTGCTCGGCGAGGTCCGCTTCGAAGACGTCTCGTTCAAGTACGAGGGCGAGCGCGAAGGGCCCTGGACGCTCGACGACATCAGCCTGGTGGTGCCGGCGGGAACCCGCATGGCGATCGTCGGCGAGACCGGAGCGGGCAAGACCACGCTCGGCTATTTGGTGGCGCGCCTGTACGAGCCCCAGCAGGGACGAGTCACGATCGACGGCGTCGACGTGCGCGACGCCAGCCTCGAGTCGCTGGCCGCGACCGTCGGTGTGGTCTCGCAGGAGACGTACCTGTTCCACGCCAGCGTGCGCGAGAACCTTCGCTTCGCCCGTCCCGACGCGACCGACGAGGAGATTGACGAGGCCGTGCGCACGGCACGGATCGCCGACCTGATCGCGTCGCTGCCCGACGGCTACGACACGATCGTCGGCGAGCGCGGTTACCGGTTCTCGGGGGGTGAGAAGCAGCGGATGGCGATCGCCCGCACGATCCTGCGCAACCCGCCGGTGCTGGTGCTCGACGAGGCCACCAGCTCGCTGGACACGCAGACCGAGGCCGCGCTGGCGGCCGAGCTGGAACGGTTGGCGGAGGGGCGCACGACGATCACCATCGCGCATCGCCTCTCCACCGTTCGCGACGCGGATCAGATCGTCGTACTCGACCGGGGTCACATAGCCGAGCGCGGGAGCCATGATGACCTGTTGGAGCGCAACGGCCTGTACGCGGCGCTGGTCGCCCGTGACGTGACCGAGGAACCGGTCGAGGGCTGATACAGCGCCGCCGCGGGCTCACGGCACCTCTATGTACTGCATCACGGCGGGACCGACCTGGATCACGTCGCCGTGCTGGATGTTGCCCGCCACCATCCGGCGCCCGTTGACGAACGTGCCGCCGGTGCTGCGGTTGTCGAGCAGCCGCGCGAAGCGGCCGTGGAAGACGATGATCGCGTGGGTCCGGGACACGCGCTGGTCCTCGAAGCGGAGGTCCGCGGTCAGTCCGCGGCCGATGTGGGTGATGTTCGAGCGCAGCTTGATCAGCCGCGTCTCGTCGCCGTCAGACAACGCGAGGTATTGCCCACGGGAGGCCATCCGCGCGGGGATTGCGCGGGCACGGGCCCGGTGGTCGAGCAGCGGCAAGGAGTCGCGAACCGCGTCCTCGGAGGCCGCCTCGAACCGGGCGGTGACGTGCTCATGCGCCGGGAGCAGCATCGCCTGGTCGGGGAGTTTGGGTGGCGCTTGAATGGTCATGGCAGACAGTCCACCACGCGCATGCGAGAGAACAGTGAAGGCCGGCTAAGAGGATCTGAAGATCGGACCCGGGAGGGGCCACTAGGCTGTCGGGCATGACCGAGGCGCCGACGCTCGAGCTGGTGGGCGGGCCGACCGCGCTGATCACCTACGGCGGCCTGCGGGTGCTGACCGACCCGACGTTCGATCCGCCGGGCGACTATCCCCGGCCGGGCACCCCGGTGGTCCTGCACAAGCTCGCCGGTCCGGCGATCGCGCTCGACGACTTGCTGCCGGTCGACGTCGTGCTGATCTCCCACGACCACCACTCCGACAACCTCGACAACTCGGGTCGCGAGATGCTGTCGCGTGCGGGACGCGTGCTGACGACCGGCGACGGCGCGCGGCGCCTCGGCGGCAACGCGGTCGGCCTGCAGCCCGGCGAGGCGGTGACGCTCGACGGCGCCGGTGGCCCAGAGGTGACGGTGACGGCGGTCCGCGCCGACCACGGACCTCCGGAGGTCGCCTCGAAGAATGGGCCGGTGATCGGGTTCGTACTGCGCGGCGACGGGCTGCCGGCGATGTACGTCAGCGGCGACAACGCGTCGGTCGACGTCGTCAGAGAGATCGTGGCCGCCGAGGGCCCGTTCGACGTCGCGGTGCTGTTCATCGGTGGCGCCTGCGTCGCCGAGGCCTGGGGCGACGCGAAGCTGACGCTGACCGCCGAGGCTGCGGTGGAGGTCGCGCGGGAGCTCGGGTCGGCCTCGATCGCCCCGATCCACCAGGACGGTTGGGCCCACTTCACGTCGAGCGCCGCCGACGTCGAGCGCGAGTTTGCGCAGGCCGGCCTGTCGGATCGGCTGCGCCCGGTATCGCCCGGCCAGCGGATCGAGCTCGCGTAGCTGCCCTAGCTGTCCTCGCTCGCGTCCGCGAACCAGCGGTTGCGCTTGATGAAGAACCACAGCAGGCCGAGCGACACCACCAAGCTGCCGATGCCGTAGATCAAGAACACCAGCAGCGATTCGATGTGGTCGGTGAGCCACTTGAAGTTCATGCCGAAGAATCCGGTGAGGAACGTCAACGGCAGGAACACGGTGGCGATCACGGTCAGCTGCTTGCTGGTCTCGTTCTGACGGACCGCGATGTCGTTCTGCTGCAGCGAGATCACGGCGAGGTTTGACTGCAGCATCGTCGCCAGCGCCTCGCGCTGGGCGTTGATGTCCTCCTCGGCGAGCGTCAGGTGGTCGTTGACGTCGCGGAAGAACGGGCGCAGCTTCTTGCTGACGTTGCGCAGCTGGGTGCCGCGGGTGATCGCGTCGAGCGGGGCCAGCAGCGGGCGCACCGCCCGGTGGAACTCGGTGGCCTCGCGGCGCAGCTTGTAGATCCGTTCGCTCGGCGCCACCGACCCCTGGAACACCCGCTCCTCGAGCTCCTCGACGTCGCGCTCCAGGCACTGCACGACCGGGGCGTAGTCGTCGACGATCTTGTCCATGATCGCCCACAGCGCCGAGGCCGGACCCTCGGACAGCAGCTCGGGCCGGTCCTCCAGCCGCGTCCGGGCGTCGTGCAGGTCGCTGGCCTGACCCTGGCGGACGGCGATCACGAACTGGCGCCCCAGAAACACGCTGACCTCGCCGAAGTCGACCTCCTCGGTCTGCTCGTCGTAGCGCGCGGTGCGCAGCACCACGAACGACAGCGCGCCGGCGTCGTACTGCTCGACCTTGGGTCGGAGGTGCAGCGTCTGCGCGTCCTCGACGGCGAGGTCGTGTAGCCCGAACCGCCGCTGGACGTCGGCCAGCTCCTCGGTGCTGGGCTCGAACAACCCGATCCACACGAACCCCTCGTTGCCGGCCTCGCAGACCTCGGCCGCGCGACCGAGGTCCATCTGCCCGCCGTGCTGACGCTTTCCGTCGACGTAGTAGGCACAGTCGATGATCACTTCTGCTTCCTCCCTGACTCCCGGTCGCGGCTGTCAGGGAGGATTGTCGCGCGACCATCGGCGCGGCCGCCATCAGCCCGCGGCGGGCTCTGGGATGGCCTCGCCCGGGTGATCGTCCCGCGACGGTCGTTCGGCGGCCGCGCCCTCGATATTGAGCCGAGGGATCCAGCGATCCAGGAAGTGCGGGAGCTTCCAGTTGAGGTCACCGAGGATCATCATCACCGCCGGGACCAGGATCGCGCGGACGATCGCGGCGTCGATCAGCACCGCGCCGCCGAGGCCGATCCCGAACAGCTTGATCACGCGCTCGCCGCCGAGCACGAACGCCCCGAACACGAGCACCATGATCGCCGCGGCCGCCGAGATCGTGCGCCCGGTCGCGGCCAGCCCGTGGGTGACCGCCTGCATATTGTCGCGCCGACGGTGCCACTCCTCGAAGATCCGGCTGACCAGGAACACGTTGTAGTCCATCGACAGCCCGAACAGGATCGGGAACATCAGCACCGGTAGGAACGACTCGATCGGGCCGGTCGTGTCGACGCCGAGCAGGGAGGCGCCCCAGCCGTTCTGGAACACCGCGGTGACCAGGCCGAACGCCGCGCCCGCCGACAGCATGTTCATGACTGCGGCCGTCGCCGGGATCGCGATGCTGCGGAACACCGCCATCAGCAGCAGGAAGCTGAGCAGCACGACCACGCCGATGAACAGCGGCAGCTTGCTGGCCAGGATGTGGCTGAAGTCGTCGAAGATCGCGGTCTGACCTCCGGTGAGCACGGTCACCCCGGTGCCGTTGGTGACCGAGGGGACGACCTGATCTCGCACCTTGTGCAGCAGGTCAGACGTCGACTTGTCCTGGGGCGAGCCCTTGGGGTAGACGCTGGCGATCGCCACGTCGGGCCGGCCGTCGGTGCCGGCGATGAACTTCGGCGCCTGTCCGCCGACCACGCCCGGCGTGTTGCGCACGGCAGTGGCGACGCGCTGGAACGTGGCGCGCTGGGAGGCCGAGTCGACCTCGGCGACGAGCTGCAACGGCCCGTTGTAGCCCGGTCCGAAGCCCTTGGCCAGCAGATCGTAGGCCTTGCGAGTGGTGGTGTTGGCGGGATCGCTGCCGGAGTCCGCCGACCCCAGGCGCATCGAGAAGAACGGGATCGCGAAGATGATCATCACGCCGGCCGCGACCGCGGCGAACACCGCCGGGCGCTTGGACATCCACCCGGCCCACCGGGCCCAGCCCTCGGACTCGTCGGTGGTCCTGTACTTGCCCTCGCGCAGTGCGCGGCGCTCGCGCCGCCGCAGCACGAACCGCCCGAAGAACCCGAGCGTCGCGGGCAGCAGCGTCATCGACGCGATCACCGTGAACGCGACCGCGATCGCTGCGGCCACGCCCGACGCCGTACAGGAAGCTCACGCCGAGCGCGAACATCCCGAGCATCGCGATGCAGACGATCACGCCGGCGAACAGCACCGCCCGCCCGGACGTGTCCATCGCCTCGACCACGGCGTCCTCGACCGGACAGGCCGCGCAGCAGCGCCTGCTTGTAGCGGGTGACGATGAACAGCGCGTAGTCGACCCCGACGCCCAAGCCGATCAGCAGCGCCAGCTCGCTCGAGAACGAGGCCATGTCGAACACGTGCGAGAGCAGCCCGACGACGCCGACGCCGGTGCCGAGCGCGAGACCGGCGGTGAGCAGCGGCAGCAAGGTCGCCAGCAGCGACCCGAACACGAGGAACAACACGATCGCCGCCGCAATGAAGCCGAACGCCAGCCCGGTTCCCTCGTTGCTGGAGTTGCCGCCCCGTGCGACCTGACCGCCGGCCTCGAATTCGACCCCGTCTGCGGACGCCGAGGTGACCTTGTTGACGAACGACTTGGCCTCGCTGGTGGAGATCTTGTTGGCCTGCTGGTCAAACGTGACGTTGGCGAACGCGATCTGTCCCGAGGGCGAGATCTGCGACTTCGCCGAGGGTTGCGAACGGCGAAGCGACCGACGCCACGTGCGGCAGCTGCTCGATCTTGGAGAGCAGCTGCTGGGTCTTGGCTCGGGGAGCTGCGTCGGTCACCTTCCCGTGCTTGACCGCGATCACGATCTGGTCGACGTCGCCCGAGACCTTCGGGGCGTTTCGCTGCAGCAGCCGCACGGCGTCGAAGCTCTGCGTGTGCGGCAGGCTGAAGTTGTCGCTATAGGAACTGCCGGCGGCGGCGTGGATCGCGGTCACGCCGACCAAGGCGGCGATCCAGGCGAGCACCACGATTCGGCGGTGGGTGAAGCACCATCTGGCCAGCGATCTCATCCTGCGGTTACCTCCGTCCGCGGTTTCAATGGCTTGCGAGAGCCCCTGCGCGGCGGATTGTGGACGTCAAAGCTGAAAAAACCTTGACACCTCGCCGACCTTGTCCCCCGGGGCAGCGCGGGAGACTGGGCTACACAGCCAACGGGACCGCGAGCTCGAGGTCGGCGTCGAGCAGCTCAGCCAGCTTCTCGGCCGTGTCGGTGCCGGGCACCGGCGAGTACAGCGTCAGGCGCTGCTCGGAGGCCTCGACCGGGTTGAACACGGCGTGCTCGAACACGAGCGTGCCGGCGATCGGGTGATGGATCACCTTGCGGCCCTCGCCGACCCGGGCGACCTCGTGGCGCTTCCAGGCCTTGCAGAACTCGGGGCTTGCCTGTCGCAACTCTCCGATCAGCTCCTCGAACGAGGGGTCGCCAAGGTGACTGGCGCTGTCGGCGCGGAACTTGGCGGCCGCCAGGCGAGTTGTCTCCTGCCAGTCGGGGAGCATCTCGCGGCGGATCGGGTTCATGAACAGCTGCCACAGGTGGTTGCGGGCCGGGCGCGGGATGCTGTCGAAGTCGCCGAACAGCGCGGAGGCGGCGCGGTTCCAGGCCAGGTAGTCCCAGCGGCGGCCGAGCACCATCGCCGGGTTCGGTCCGAGGTTCTCGATCAGCCGCCGGAGCGTGGGGGAGATGCGCTCCGGCGGCGGCTTGCACGCCGGGGCCTCCTCGCCGCGCCCGAGCAGGATCAGGTGCGTGCGCTCGGCGGGGGTGAGGCGCAGCGCGCGGGCGATCGCCTCGAACACCTCGATCGACGCGCGCACGTCGCGGCCCTGCTCGAGCCACGTGTACCAGGTGGTGCCCACGCCGGCGAGCTGGGCCACCTCCTCGCGGCGCAGGCCGGGAGTGCGGCGACGGCCGCCGCTGGGCAGGCCGACGTCCTCGGGCCGGATGCTCGCCCGGCGCCGGCGAAGAAAGTCGGCCAGCTCCTCACGCCGGCGGGTGCCGTTGCCGTTCTCTTCGTGATGGCCCTCGCGGGACGAGTCGCCGTTGGTGGACAGGCCGTTTCCGTTGGTCTCAGGCATAGCTTCGGATCCTTTGGGTGTGATCTCCACTACCAGGATAAATCACTCTCTTGTACCTGGATAAGGATTGTCGCACACTACATCTCGTGAACGCAACTCTCTCCCTCAGAAACCATGGCGCCTCGTTCCTCGGGGCGCGTCGCGCCTCGTCGACCGGGGCGCTCCTGTTCGTAGTTCTGCTCGCAAACTTCATGGTGATCCTCGACGTCGCCGTGGTCAACGTAGCGCTCCCGTCGATGCGCGACGGGCTGCACTTCTCGACCGCCGGGCTGCAGTGGGTGGTCAACGCCTACACGCTCACGTTCGCCGGATTCCTGATGCTGGGAGGCCGCTCGGCCGACCTGTTGGGACGCCGGCGCGTGTTCCTGGTCGGGGTGGCGCTGTTCACCGTGTCGTCGCTGGCGTGCGCGATCGCCGACTCGCGCACGCTGCTGATCGCCGCCCGCGCCCTGCAGGGCTTCGGCGGCGCGATCGTGGCTCCGGCCACGCTCTCGATCATCACCTCGGCGCTGCCCGAGGGCCCGGAGCGCAATCGCGGCCTCGGCCTGTGGGCGGCGGTCGGCGGCCTCGGCGCCTCGTCGGGCGCGCTGCTCGGCGGCGTGCTCACCCAGACGCTCGGCTGGCCCGCGATCTTCGCGATCAACGTGCCGCTCGGCGCGATCGTGATCGCGGTCGGCCTGCGCGCGCTCCCCGCCGACGTTCGCCGCGTCGGGCCGCGGTACTTCGACGTGACCGGCGCGTTGCTGGTCACGGGTGGCCTGGTCGGGCTCACATACGGGATCGTCCGCACCGACACGCTCGGCTGGGGGTCGCCCGGCGTGCTGATCCCGCTGGTCGCCGCGATCGGCTTGCTGGCCGCGTTCGCCTACGTCGAGGCGCGCGTGTCGGAGGCCCCGCTGGTGCCGTTGTCGATCTTCAAGCTGTCGACGCTGCGCGCGGCGAACATCGTCGTGGTGCTGATGTACTCGGCGCTGTTCTCGATGTTCTTCTTCGTGACGCTGTACCTACAGCAGGTGCTGGGCCAGGACGCGCTGGAGGCCGGGCTGTCGTTCCTCCCGATCACGCTGTCGGTGTTCATCGCGTCGTCGCTGGCGCCGCGGCTGGTGGCCCGGTTCGGCGTGCGCCCGGTGGTCACGGCCGGGATGCTGCTGGCGACGGCCGGCCTGGCGATCCTGACCGCCGTCAAGCCCGGCGGCAGCTACGTCTCGATCGTGCTCCCGGGCGGCGTGCTGGCGGGCCTCGGCATGGGGCTCGGCCTGGTGCCCTCGACGATCGCGGCGACCCAGGGAGTGCCGCGCCACCAGGCCGGGCTCGCCTCGGGCTTGCTGAACACCTCGCGACTGGTCGGCGGAGCGCTCGGACTGGCGGTGCTCAGCACGCTCGCGACGGCGAGCTCGCACGTGACCGCCGGCGTCAGCGGCCCGGAGGCCCTGACCAACGGCTTTACCGTCGCCTTCCAGGTCGGGGCGGCGATCTGCTTGACGGCGGCACTGGTGGCGGCGTTCCTGCTCCGGCCGGCGCAGAGCCCCGAGGAGCCCGAGGTCGTCGAGGTGACGGAGCGCGAGGCGGTCGCGGCCTAGTCGCAGGACCCGAGGATCGGGCGAAATCGCGTGTACAACGTCCCACTCGAGCGCTCTGGGCGCGAGCGTGGGGCGTTGGCCGCGTGGGACGTGATCAACGTCCCACGCCAACCCGCGAAGCCGTCGAGTGGGACGTTATGCACGTCGCCTCCCGAGGCTGGGGGACTCGGGGTCCGGGGCGACCGATTCGCCCGGTCATCTAGCGACCGCCTTTACCCGCCCGCTGCGCGGCGACGAAGTCCACGAACGCCTGCGCGGCGGGCGACAGCCGGCGCCCGCTCAACCACCACAGCGCGACGGTCATCCGCAGTGAGGGGTCCAGTGGCCGAAAGCACACCTCGGGCCCCGGTCGCTCCAGGAACGAGCGGGGAAAGATCGCCACCCCGAGGCCGCCCTCGACCAGCGACCGCAGCAGCGCCAGGTCGCTCGCCTCGAACGCGACCTGGTGCTCAACCCGGGCCGCGGTCAGGGCGTCGTCGATCAGCTGCCGGGTCGAGGAGCCCCGCTGGAAGGCGATCAGCCGGCTCCCCGCGAGTGCCTCGATCGACATCGGCCCGTCTCCGGCCAGCGGGTGATCCGCGCTCATCGCGACCACGAGCTCTTCGCTTGACAGCTCCAGCCGCTGCACCTCCTCGGGCGGCTGTGCCTCGAGCGCGAACGCGACGTCGAGGCTGCCGTCGGCGAGCATCTCCCGGAAGCGCTGCGCGATGCCGTCGCGCAGACGCACCTCGACCTCGGGATAGCTGGTGGTGAAGCGGGCCAGGATCGCGGGGATGTCGAGCTCGCCGCCGAACAGCATCGCGCCGACGCTCACGTGCCCGCGGGTCAGCCCGCGGAGCTCGTCGATCTCGCCCCGCAGCGCGGCGGTCTCCGCCAGCACCGCCCGGGCCCGGGCCGCCACCAGCTCGCCCGCCTGCGTCGGCGCCACCGACCGGGTGGTCCTCCGCAGCAGCTCCGTGCCGAGCTCCTGCTCGAGCCGGCGCACCTGGTGCGACAGCGCGGACTGGGCGACCTGCAGCTCGTCGGCG
Source organism: uncultured Solirubrobacterales bacterium (assembly GCA_963831845.1). Classification (GTDB taxonomy): domain Bacteria; phylum Actinomycetota; class Thermoleophilia; order Solirubrobacterales; family Solirubrobacteraceae; genus Palsa-465. The sequence goes on from CAWHRT010000027.1 coordinate 196,796, forward strand.
GCGTTGGTGAAGTGGCGGTGGCGGACGACCGCCTCGAAGTAGCGCAGCTGCCGGATCTCCATGCGGGCCGATCAATCTTATATCCAGATCAGTCCGTTCACATATCTGTGTTGCATAGATGAATCCCGGCCGCGACACTTCAGCCCATGAGCACGATCGAGAGGTCCACCATCGACCAGATCACGATCCGACGCACGCTGAAGGAGGACGACGGCCCCGCGATCGGCGAGCTTCACCGCCGCGTGTACATGACCGAGCACGGCCTCAACGATCGCTTCACCGAGTCCGTCGATGACGACGTCGCCCGGGCGATCGCCTCGGGATGGCCGGAGCGCCGCGGGGCGGTGTGGCTGGTCGACCGCGGCGGCCCGTTGCTCGGAGCGCTGGCGTTGACCGACGAGGGCGATGGCCGGGGACGCGTGCGCTGGTTCGCGCTTGACCGCAGCCTCCGCGGCCAGGGCCTGGGTCGCTCGCTGTTTCACGAGCTGCTCGTGCAGGCGCGCGCTCAGAACCTGACGAAGCTGTGCCTGGAGACGATCAAGCCGCTGACCGTCGCCGCGCGGATCTACACGTCCAGCGGCTTCCGGGTCGTGTGGGAGCGCGAGCGCACCGACTGGGGCCCGCCGGTCGTCTACCAGGGGTATGAGCTGACGCTCTAGTGTCGCGTTGGTGACGCGCGTAAAGTGCCGGAGGCGATGCCGACCCGTCACTTCGCGGAGTTCCTGGTCACCGTCTACGTGCTGATCCTGATCCCGGGGCCGAGCGTCCTGTTCACGATCAGCCGTGGGGTCGCGCTGGGGCGCCGCGCGGCGCTGGCGACGGTCGCCGGCAACGCCAGCGGGTTTGCGTTGCAGCTCGTGCTGGTGGCGATCGGGGTGGGGTCGCTCGTGGCCCGCTCGGACGCGGTGTTCAACGTGCTGCGGCTGGCCGGCGCCGCGTATCTGGTGGTGCTCGGGATCCAGAAGATCCGCGACCGCAAGTCGCTGTCGGAGTTCAACGCCGCCGCTGTTGCGCCGAGGTCGCTGCGCCGCAGCGCCCGCGAGGGGTTCTTCGTCGGCGCCACCAACCCCAAGGGGCTGATCATCTTCACCGTGGTGCTGCCGCAGTTCATCGACCGCTCGCAGGGCCACGTCACGCTGCAGCTGGCGCTGCTGGGCCTGGTGTGCATCGTGATCGCGCTCCTCTCCGACAGCATCTGGGCGATCGCCTCGGGGGCAGCGCGCGGGTGGCTGGGCAATTCGACGCACCGGCTCGAACGCCTGAGCGGGCTGGGCGGCCTGATGCTGGTCGGCCTCGGCGTCGGGCTCGCCGTCACCGGCCGGAAGAACTAGGCGAGTGGACCCCACCGGACGTTCCGCCGGAGCCCACTAGGTGCCATCGTCGAAGCGACGCAGCGCGGGGTTGCTCGTGCACCGCGGCGCCGGCGCTGAGCTCGAGGTCCTGCTCGTGCACCCGGGCGGGCCGATGTGGTCCAAGCGCGACGCCGGCGCCTGGTCGATCCCCAAGGGTGAGTACGACTCAGACGAGGAGCCGCTGGCCGCGGCCCGCCGCGAGTTCGCCGAGGAGCTGGGCGTCGCGCCACCCGACGCTCCCGCGCGGGACCTCGGGGAGGTCCGCCAGAAGAGCGGCAAGGTGGTCCACGGCTGGGCGGTCGAGGGAGACCTCGACGTGAGCGAGATCTCCAGCAACACGGTCACCGTGCAGTGGCCGCCACGCTCGGGGCAGACGCTCGAGATCCCCGAGGTCGACCGGGCCGAGTGGTTCGGGCCCGAGCTCGCCCGCGAGAAGATCAACCCCGCCCAGGCGGTCCTGCTTGGACCGCCTTTCGCATATACTTGAGGCGTCAACCAGCTGACCTTTCAGGAGGCGTCGTCCAGGTGATCTCAGCCACTCTCTTCAGTGATCCAGCATGCCCTTGGGCGTACTCCGAAAGCCCTGCGTTGCGGGTGCTGGAGTGGCGCTACGGCGACCAGCTCGACTGGCGGCTGGTGCTGATCGGCCTCACCGAGACCGCCTCGCAATACGAGGAGCGCGGCTACACGCCGCTGCGCGGCGCGCTCGGTCAGGTCAGCTTCCGCCGCTACGGGATGCCGTTCACCCCGAACCCGAAGGATCGCGTCAGCGCGACCGCCCGCGCCTGTCGCGCGGTCGTGGCCGCCCGGCTGCTGAACCCCGGCAGCGAGTGGGACGCGTTCCGCGCGCTGCAGCTGGCCAACTTCAACAGCCGCCTGCTGCTCGACGAAGACGAGCAGCTGCGCGAGGTGTTGCGCTCGGTCGACGGCGTCGACGCCGACAAGGTCTACGCGATGCTCGATTCGCCCGAGGTCACCGAGGCATACGTCGGCGACCGCGAGGAGACCCGCGAGGCCGAGGGCTCGGCCGCCGAGCTCCAGGGCAAGACCTCGACCTCCGACGGCCCGGTGCGCTTCACGGCCCCGTCGCTGGTGCTGCAGTCAAACGGCACGCGCCTGGTGGCCGGCGGCTTTCAGCCGGTCGAGGCCTACGACGTGCTGATCGCCAACATCGACCCGACGCTGCACCGTGAGCTGCCGCCGGAGACCCCCGAGCCGCTGCTCGAGCGCTTCCCCGCCGGGCTCACCACCCAGGAGGTCGCGCAGCTGCTGACCCCGAACAACGGGGTCCCGGACCGCCCCGCGGCCGAGGCCGCGATGGTCGAGCTCGTCGCCTCCGGCAAGGCCGTACGCGATTCGATCGGCGACGACGCGCTCTGGAAGCCCGCCGCCTAGGCGAACTTCAGCCGTAGCGGCAGCGACTCCAGACCGTAGATCCCCGACGGCGTCCCGAACTCGGGCTCGCCGTCGAGCTCGATCGTCGCGACGCGCTCGCCGAGGAACGCCAGCGCCTCCTGCATCTCGGCGCGGGCCAGGTTCGCGCCGACGCAGTAGTGAATCCCGGCGCCGAACGTCAGCACCCGGGCCCCGCCGCGCGCGGCGGTGATGTCGAAGCGGTCGCCGGCGCCGTCGCGGTTGGCGTGCCAGGCGGACACCAACATGATCGTGTTGGCGGGGAAGGTGACGCCGCGATACTCGAGCTCCGAGGTCAGGATCCGAGCCGTGAACGGCGTGATCGGCTCATACCGGACCGCCTCGTCGACTGCGGCCAGCGCGAGCCCGCGCGGGTCCTGCCGCAGCGCCTGCCACTGGTCGGGGTGCTCGGCCAGCAGCCTGACCGCGTGGGCGAGCTGGCTCTGGCTGGTGTCGACGCCGCCGACGAGGATGTTCAGGATCAAGTTGCGCAGCTCGTTGTCGCTCAACCGGTCGCCGGCCTCCTCGGCGACGATCAGCGCCGAGATCAGGTCGTCGCCGGGCTCGGCGCGGCGCGCCGGGATCAGCTCGTCCTCGTAGGCGTAGAACTCCGCCACCGCGCGTTCGATCTCCGCGCGGTCGGCGGTCAGGCTGGTCGGGTCGAACTGCCGCTGGATCATGTTCGACCAGTGGTGCAGACGAGGGGCGTCGCTCAGCGGCGCGCCCATCACGTCGGCGATCACCAGCGACGGGTACGGCTTGGCGAACTGGTCGATGAACTCGCACGAGCCGTCCGCGGCGATCGCGTCGAGCAGCTGCTCGAGAAACCCGCGCATCGCCGGGCGGTAGCGCTGCACCGCCCGCGGCGACAGCGCCGGGTTGACCAGGTTGCGCAGGCGCCGGTGATCGTCGCCGTTGACGTTGATGATGTTGTTGACGATCTCCTCGTGCAGCGGCCCATCGGCGATCCCGAACAGCTGCGCGATCGTCAGCCCTGGGAACACGGCCTCCTTGGTGCGCAGGAAGAACTCGCCCGCCTCGCGGTCGAGCACGATGTAGCCGAACGGCCCCGCCGCCAGCCAGCCGTCGTGACCCTCGAGCGCCGCCATCGCCTCGCGGTACACGTCGCCGCGCAGGGACGCGTCGGTGTTGTCGAACGTCGGCAGCTCGAGCTCAGAGGCCAGCATCGCGTCCGCGAGCTTACGAGACCGGCGACCCGCCCGACAGAGGAACTGGCCCCCGGGCGGGGAACCGACTCCCACTGATGTCGCGAACCCTGGCGATCGTGCTGACGTTGGCCGCCGGCCTGCTGGTCGGACTGCAGCCGCCCGCCAACGCGGCGCTGTCGAGGTACGTCGGCGACTTCGGCGCGGCGTTCGTCAGCATCGCGATCTCGATGGCGGTGATCGGCGTCTTGCTGCTCGTGATCGGGCATCCGGGGCGGCTGTCGGGGCTCGGCTCGATCCGGCCCCAGCACCTGATCGGCGGGCTCGGCGGCGCCGCAGTGGTGTCGATCTCGCTGATCGCGGTGCGGCCGCTGGGCGCGGGCCCGGTGGTGGCGCTGCTCGTCGCCGGTCAGCTGATCATCGCGGTGGTCGCCGACCGCCTCGGCTGGTTCGGCCTGCATCGCGTCGACATCAACGCCGCCCGGACGATCGGGTTGCTGCTGGTGGTCGGCGGCACCGTGCTGATCACGCGGACGTGACTGCGTGCAGCCACTCGGTCTCGCGCGGGATGTCGCGCGGATCGATGTTGTGGGCTCCCTCGAACTCCCGGTAGTCGACCTCGAAGCCGGCCCCGCGCAACAGGTCGCGCGCGCCACGGGCGAAGTCGACCGCGATCACCGGGTCAAAGCTGCCGTGGGAGATCAGCACCTTGGTCGATTCGCGGCCGGCGAGTTGCGGCTCCCAACCCTCGACCGTCGGCACGAACCCCGACAGCGCCATGATCCCCGCCGGCGCCGGGCGGTCCGCGCTGAGCGCGGTCGCGTAGCTCATCACGGTTCCCATCGAGAAGCCTCCCAGCACGGTCCGCTCGGGAGTCACCCCCGTGAGCTCCCACAGCTCGTCGTGGAGCTCGGCCAGCGCGGAGCGCGCGGCCTCAAACGTCTGTGGGTCGGGGTGGCCGACGCGCGGGACCAGGTACCAGTGGTAGCCGGGCGAGCCCTGCAGCCGCAGCGGCGCCCTCGGGGTGACCACGTGCAGGCGGCGGTCGGCGTCGAACACATCGGCCAGCGGCAGCAGATCGCGCTCGTCGGTGCCACGTCCGTGGTGGAGCACGAGCAGGCCCTCGGGCTGTCCGGACGACGGGCGCTCCAGGTAGCTCAGCGAAGCCATCGGACGACCGAGTCCCACTACACCGTTATCGGCACGTGGCCGGGTTGGGTGGCGACGCGGCGCAGCCACGCTCCGATCGCGGGGTAGGGCTCGAGCTCAAACCCTCCCTCGGGCGCGACGTGGGTGTAGGCGTACAGCGCGATGTCCGCGATCGTATAGCGGTCGCCGACGAGGAACGGGTAGTCGTTGAGGTGGCCCTCCATCGCCTGCAGCGCGGCCTCGCCGCCCCGCTGGCGCGCCTCGCGCTCCTCGTCTGACACCTCGATCCCGAAGATCTGGCGCATCCGCGCGACCGCGATGTTCGGCTCGTGGCTGTACTGCTCGAAGAACATCCACTGCAGCGCCTTGGCGCGCTCCCAGCGGTCCTCTGGCAGGTACTCGGTCCCGTCGGCGAAGTAGTAGAGGATCGCGTCGGACTCGCCGAGCGAGCGGCCGTCGTCGAGCACCAGCGTCGGCACTCGCAGCGCCGGGTTGAGCGCGCCGAGCACCTCGGACCGGTTGGAGCGGTCGACCACGTCGAGCTCCTGGATCTCGTATTCGATCCCGAGGTGGGCGAACAGCAGCCGGACCTTGTAGCAGTTGCCGGAGATCTGAGAGTTGTAGAGCAGCATCAGGGGCGCAAGGTACACGCACCGGTCCGAGCGCGCCGGGTCGGCCAGCCGAGGGTCCCGGCGGACCCGTGATCGCCGTCATCTAGGCTTGATCGAAGATGCACCCGCTGGCCCCTTCCCCGGCGGGGGGTGACTGGGACGCGTGACCGCAACCGGGCGCGAGACTGGACCCCGCCTGCGAGCGCATCCGCTCGCGCACCTGGACCCCCGGCGCGGAGGTCCCGGCCAGGCGCCGCCGATGGCTGCGATCCGCGCGATCGCGTTCGTGGTCGGCGCCGCCAGCCTGGGCGCCGAGATCTCCGCGGCGAGGCTGCTGGCTCCGTACTTCGGGGCCTCGACGATCATCTGGGCCAACACGATCGCGACCGTGCTGGTGGCGCTGTCGATCGGCTACGCGATCGGCGGCAAGCTGGCCGACCGGCGCGGCGACATGAGGGGGCTGTGCCTGATCGTGCTGCTGGCTGCGGTCGCCGCTGGCGATCGTCCCGTTCGCGGCCGACCCGTTCCTGCGCCTGTCGGTCGGCGCGCTGGGATCGCTGTCGGTCGGCGGCTTCTTCTCCTCGCTCGGCGCGGTGCTGGTGCTGGTCGCGGTGCCGGTGGTGCTGCTCGGGACGGTGGCGCCCTACGCCAACCGGCTGGCGCTGTCAACCGTGACCGACGTCGGCACGGTCACCGGCCGCCTGTATGCGATCTCGACGACCGGTTCGCTGGTGGGCACGTTCGCGTCCGCCTTGCTGCTGATCCCGCTGATCGGGACCCACCGCACGTTCCTGGTGTTCGCGCTCGCGCTGGCGCTGATGGCTGCACCCGGCGCGGGGTCGCGCGTGCTGTACGCGGTCCCCGCGGTGATCGCGGGCCTGCTGCTGGTGCCGCCGCCCGCGGTCGGGGCCGCCATCCCCGGCGCCCGCGTGATCTTCTCGACCGAAACCCAGTACCAGTACGTGCGCGTGGTCCAGTTGCCCAGCGGCGAGCGGTGGCTGCAGCTCAACGAGGGCGTCGCCGTGCATTCGGTGTACCGGCCCGGCAGCTACCTGACCGGTGGCTACTGGGACGACTTCCTGGTGCTGCCGATGGCCGGGCAGCTCGGCGTGCCACAGCGGATCGCGATCCTCGGCGACGCGGCGGGCACGGTCGCGCGCGCCTACGGCCACTACTTCCCGACCACCCGCGTCGACGCGGTCGAGCTCGACGGCGAGCTGAGCAGGATCGGCAAGCGCTACTTCGGGCTCGGCGGACCCAACCTGCACCTCTACACCGCCGACGCGAGACCCTGGCTGGCGGCCAGCAAAGCCAAGTACGACGCGATCTTCCTCGACGCCTACCGCCAGCCCTACATCCCGTTCTACCTGGTCACCCGCGAGTTCTTTCAGTCCGTGCGCGCGCATCTGCGGCCGGGAGGCGTGCTGGTCATCAACGTTGGTTACATCCCGGGATCGGACCAACTCGAAAAGGTCGTGTCGGCAACGCGCGAGGTCGGTGTTCCCGTACCTGGGGCGCGACGCCGTCAGCGACTCCAACTCGCTGGTGGTCGCCAGCTCGGAGCCGCTGTCGCCCGAGCGGATGGCTCGGACGGCGGGCTCGAGCATGTGGCCGGAGATGATCTCGCTGTCCGACACCGTGCAGTCGCGGTGGACGCCGGCGCTGACCGGCGGCTCGGTCTACACCGACGACAAGGCGCCGGTCGAGTGGCTCACCGACCTGTCGCTGGCCCACTACGCGCTGGGCCGACACTGAGGGCGTCGTGCGCTCGCCGCTGATCGACGCCGCCGAGCTGCATCGCGCGCTCGAGGGCCCCGAGCGGCCGACGCTGCTCGACGTTCGCTGGACGCTGGGGGGACCGCCCGGGATCGACGACTACCGGCGCGGGCACATCTCCGGCGCGGTGTTCGTCGACCTCGACTCGGAGCTGTCGGCCCCGCCGGGACCGCGCGGACGCCACCCACTGCCCGACGCCGATGCGTTCGCCGCCGACATGCGGGCGGCCGGGGTGTCGGGCGACCGCGGCGTGGTCGTGTACGACGGGTCCGACTCGATGGCCGCGGCGCGCGCGTGGTGGGTGCTGCGGTACTTCGGCCACCCGCGGGTCTCGGTGCTGGACGGCGGCATCGCGGCGTGGACCGAGGCCGGCTACGAGCTCGACACCGCGACACCCAACCCGGAGCCGGGCGACTTCGCCGCCGCTCCCGGGGCAATGCCGCTGCTCGACGCCGACGGCGCCGCCGAGCTGGCCCGCACCGGCGTCCTGCTCGACGCTCGCGCGCCCGAGCGGTTCGCGGGCGAGATCGAGCCGGTCGACTCGGTCGGCGGCCACATCCCGCACGCGCGCAACCGGCCCAGCGCCGAGAACGTCGCCGCCGACGGCCGCTTCCTGCATCGCGACGTGCTGCGCGAGGCGTTCGCGCAAGACGGGATCGGAGACCGAGCGCAGATCGGCGCCTACTGCGGCTCGGGCGTGTCGGCCGCCCACGAGGTGCTGGCGCTGGAGCTGGCCGGCTATCGGGCCGCGCTGTATCCGGGCTCGTGGAGCGAGTGGGTCAGCGACCCGAGCCGGCCCGTGGCTCGCGGTCCTGAGTGACGATCACACCGTTGCGCGGGGCCTGCGTGATCCCGCGGAACTGGACCTCGTCGAGCTCGGCGTCGGCGGGGCGCAGGGCGCAGCGCTCGAGCACGCGGCGCAGCACGATCCGCATCTCCATCAGCGCGAAGCTCGCGCCCAGGCAGCGGCGGGTGCCGCCGCCGAACGGGATCCACGTGTAGGTGTCGGGCGCATCCGGGCGCAGGAACCGCTCGGGACGGAACGCGGCCGCGTCCGGGTACAGGTCGTCGCGCCGGTGGATGATCCGGATCGACGGGTTGATCTCCACGCCCGGCGGGATCACCCAGCCGTTGAGCGCCAGCGGCTCGCCGCGGACCACGCGCCCGACGCCGGGGATCACCGGGCGCAGCCGCAGCGACTCCTTGACGACCGCGTCGAGGTAGGCGTCGTCGCCTTCGAGCGCGCACTTGTGTGCGGCCGGGTGATGCAGCAGCAGGTCGAACGTCCACGCGAGCCCGGTCGCGGTCGTCTCGTGGCCGGCCAGCAGCAGCGTCATCAGCTCGTCGCGGACCTCCTGGTCCGACAGCCGCTCGCCGTGCTCGTCCTCGGCCAGCAGCAGCCCCGAGAACACGTCGTCGCGGCTGGCCAGCTCGGGGTCCTGGCGCCGGCGGGCGATCTCGGCGAACAGGATCTCGTCGACCGCGCGCCGCGACTCCTCGAAGCGGCGGATCGCCGGGCGGTCGCTGCGCCGCCGGGTCAGCATGAACAGCACCATCAGCCCCCGGGGGCGGCCAACCGGGTCGATCATCGCGCGCAGCCGGTTGCGCAGCTCCTGTTCCTCGGCTCCGGCCTCGAACCCGAACACCGCGCGGGTGATCACCCGCAGCGTCAGCGACTGCATGCTGGGGATCAGCGGGAACGGCTCGCGCACCGGCCACGTGTCGATCTCCAGGTCGGTCGACTCGCGGATCAGATCGGCGTAGCCCTGCATCCGCTGGCCGTGGAACGGCGGCAGCAGCAGGCGCCGGTGGCGGAGGTGCTCGGCGCCGTCGAGCAGCAGCACCGAGCGCTGCCCGACGATCGGCCCGAGCATCGCGTTGGCCTCGCCGGCGTGTAGCCGCTCGGCCGATCCCTGGAACAGCTCCTTGACCAGACCGGGGTCGAACAGCATCACGAACCGGCTGTCGAACAGCGTCCCGAACGTGACCGCGTCGCCGTACCGGCGCCGGCACGCGTCGAGGAACCGCATCCCGCCGATCATGAACGCGGCGGTCTGGACCGCGCGGGGCAGCGGCGGCCCCGGGGGCATCCGGCTCGTCGCGGTCACTTCGACCCCGCGGGCGCCTGCGAGCTCGCCGCCTTGCCGGTCAGATCGGACAGCGTCAGCTGACGGGCGGGCGGGTCGGGCAGCACCTTGGTGATCGTCGTCTGCAGCTGCCGGTCGACGTGCACCAGGTCGCCCGGCGCCAGCGCGCGCCAGCCGGGATCCTCGTCCATCTGCTCGCTCGCGACGACGACCGCCGGCAGCGACGCGAGGTCGCCTGAGCGCACGCGGATCGAGCCGCGCGCACTGGCGTGCTCGAGGTGCCGGTGGCCGCTGGTGCCGCCGGGGCCGCGCTCGAGCACGTGCAGCTCGTGCACGTCGGGATAGCGCAGCGCCCACAGCTCGTCAGGGGTCAGCAGCACGATGTTCAGCGCGAACACCGGGAGGTGCTCGGCGACCCACCGCGTCGCGTTGACGATCCCGACGCCGACGTCGCCGGCCCGTTCGATCTCGCGCGTGATCAGCGCGAAGTAGCGCTCGGAGTCGGTGTCGCCCGGCGACGTGCCGCATGTCGTCGCCGAGCTCGCGCTCGAGCGCCTCGAGGTTCTCGATTACGCCGTTGTGGGCGAACAGCCGTCCGCGCTGCTCAAACGGGTGCGTGTTCTGCGGCGCGATCCCGCCGGTCGAGGCGTAGCGGATGTGGGCCACGAACGTGCGCGAGCGCAGCTCCTTGGCCTCCTGCGCGAACGCCTGGTCCTCATATGCCGCCAGCGGCTGCTTGAAGATCTCCGGGGCGCCGTCGGCGTCAAAGCAACCGACGCCGGTGCCGTCGGGCTCGCGGCGGCTCTGCCGGGCCAGCGAGTCGGGCGCTTCGAGCAGCCAGAAGGTCGCGCTGACGCGGTTGGGACCACCGCTCATCCCGAACAGCCGGCACATCTTTCACGGCCGACGGTAGCGGATACTCTTGCCCGTCGAATGACTGGGCGCGACACGATGCCGAGCGCACCGCCAGCTGGCGCGACGCACCGCCGTCGAGGCCCGGTCGGCGGGGCTCGCCTACCGCGCGGGGATGCTCGCGATCGAGTCGCCCGTGCGGACCGTGAAGGTCCTCCGCGCGCTGGACCGGCTCGGTCAGATCGGCGCCGCGATCGAAGTCGCGGCGATCCGCCACGGTTCGAGCCTCGGGCTGATCGACGAGCTCGGATCGCTGACGTTTGACGAGCTCAACGCCCGCTCCAACGCGCTCGCGTGCGCGCTCACTGCCCGCGGCGTGCGCGAAGGCGACTGCGTCGGGATCCTCTGCCGTAACCATCGCGGGTTCATCGACATCACGTTCGCAGCGGGCAAGCTCGGCGCCCGGATCCTGTACCTCAACACCGACTTCGCCGGCCCCCAGCTCGAGGACGTGTGCCGGCGCGAGGACGTCTCGCTGCTCGTCTACGACGACGAGTACGAGGAGCTGGTCGGCGCGGTCTCGCCGCGGCACGGTCGCTTGCTCGCCTGGACCGACGGCGAGCGCACGCTCGACACGCTCGAGGGGCTGATCGGAGCCCACGCCGGCGAGATCCCGCCCCCGCCGTCGCAGCCGGCGGCGGTGGTGCTGCTGACCAGCGGCACCACCGGCACGCCGAAGGGGGCGCCGCGTCATCAGGGCCGGTCGCTTCACCCGATCGGCGCGCTGCTCTCGAAGGTCCCCTACCGAGGCGGCGAGTCGACGTTCGTGGCCGCGCCGATGTTCCACGGGCTCGGGTTCACCCAGATGGTGCTGTCGGTGATCCTCGGCACCACCACGATCGTGCAGCGGCGCTTCCGGCCCGAGGCGGTGCTCGACGCGATCGCACGGCTGCGGCCCACCGGGCTCGTGGTGGTGCCGGTGATGTTGACGCGGATCGTGTCGGTGCTGGAGTCAGAGCCCGGCCGCTGGGACACGAGCTCGCTGCGGATCGTGTTCGCGTCCGGCTCGCAGCTCGAGGCCGAGCTCGTGCGGCGCGCCCAGCGGACGATCGGCGACAAGCTCTACAACTTCTACGGCTCGACCGAGGTGGCGTGGGCGACGTTCGCGACCCCCGACGACCTGCGCGCCGCGCCGGGGACCGCCGGCCGCGCGCCGTTCGGGACGATCCTGCGCCTGTACGACGACGACGGTCGGCCGGTCGACGGCCCCGGCCGGGTCGGGCGGATCTTCGTCGGCAACGGCTTTCAGTTCGACGGCTACACCGGCGGCGGCAACAAGCAGATGATCGACGGGCTGATGAGCACCGGCGACGTCGGCCACTTCGACCACGACGGGCGGCTGTTCATCGACGGCCGCGACGACGACATGATCGTGTCGGGCGGCGAGAACCTGTTCCCGGGCGAGGTCGAGGAGCTGCTGATCACCCATCCGGCGATCGTCGAGGCCGCGGTGATCGGGGTCGACGACGACGAGTTCGGCAAGCGCCTGGCCGCGTTCGTGGTGGTCGCCGACGGGCGGGAGTTGTCAGCGGACGAGGTCCGCGAGTTCGTCAAGGACAACCTCGCCCGCTACAAGGTCCCGCGCGACGTCGATTTCGTCGATGCGCTCCCGCGGACCCCCACCGGCAAGGTGCTCAAGCGGGCGCTGCGCGCCCAGCACGCCGACGCTTGAGGGCCGCTGAAGGTCGTTTGTCAAACTAATTTCAGGCTTGCGGCCTAACTTGACTGACGAGGAGTCCACCGAGAAAGGTCGAGTTTGAACATGAAGTTTCTGCGCACAGTCTCAACCAGGCGCCTGCTGGCACTGATCGCCGGCGTTGTCGTCACGGTCGGCGGCGGCACCGCGATCGCCCTCGCCGCCAGCTCCTCGGGTCCGGTCCCCCCGCCCAAGCCGCTGGCCAGCGCGGTGCACGACGCGCTCGGCGCCTGCTCAGGTCAAGGGGATCACCGCCCGCGTCAGCTTCACCAACCACCTGATCGACTCCTCGAGCATCCAGGGCGCCGACCCGATCCTCAGCGGCGCCACCGGCCGGCTGTGGCTCGCCCCGGGCAAGCTGCGCCTCGAGCTGCAGTCCGACAGCGGCCAGGATGCCCAGGTCGTCGTCTCGAACGGAAGCTTCTGGATCTACGATCCGGCCTCGAACACGGCGTACGAGGGCAAGCTGCCGTCTGACGGCAATCGCAAGTCCACGAGCGACAAGGTCCCGTCGTTGGCCCAGATCCAGGCCGACCTCAACCGCCTGGCGCGCAGCGTCAACCTCAGCGGCGCGATCCCCGGCGACGTCGCCGGCCAGGGCGCCTACAGCGTGCGGGTGTCGCCCCGCCACGACGGCGGCATGCTCGGCGCCGCCCAGCTCGCCTGGGACGCCGCCCGCGGGGTGCCGCTGCGGTTCGCGATCTACGCGCGCGGCCAGAGCTCCCCGGTGATCGAGCTCAAGGCGACCGACATCTCCTACGGCACGGTGCCGGCCTCGAACTTCACCGCCTCGCCGCCCGCGGGCGCCAAGGTCGAGCGGGTCACGCTGCCGATGGGCGAGCACTCGGCCAAGGGCAAGACGCACGGCCACCACGAGGTCACCGGCGCCGCGGCCGTCGCCAAGCGGCTGCCGTTCAAGCTGACCGCCCCCGACAAGCTCGTCGGTCTTCCGCGCCGGTCGGTGTCGCTGGTCAGCTGGGGCTCGACGCCGGCGGCCGTGGTCACCTACGGGCAGAACCTCGGCGGGATCGCGGTGATCGAGCAGGCCGCGCGCACCGGCGCCGGCGGCCAGGTGCAGGGCGGCCCGGCCGGCGGTCTGAACCTGCCGACGGTGTCGATCAACGGCGCCACCGGCCACGAGCTCGACACCGCGCTGGGCAGCATCGTGACGTTCACCCGCAACGGCGTGTCCTACACGGTGCTCGGCTCGGTGCCGGCCGCGGCCGCGGACCTGGCGGCACGCGCGCTATGACCAGAGGCGCCGCTGACGGCCCGCCGCCGATCGAGGTGCGCGGGCTCGTCAAGCGCTACGGGGACCTCGAGGCCGTCGCCGGTGTCGACGTGACCGTCAACACCGGCGACGTCTACGGGTACCTGGGTCCCGAACGGCGCCGGCAAGACGACCTCGCTGCGGATGATGCTCGGCCTGATCCGGCCCACCGAGGGCAGCGTGCGCCTGTTCGGCCGCGACCCGATGGAGAGCGTGCGCGCGCTCGAGGGCGTGGCCGGATTCGTCGAGGCGCCGACGTTCTATCCGTACATGACCGGCCGGCGCAACCTCGAGCTGCTGGCCGCGTTCGACGGGGGCGACGCGCCCAGCCGGATCGATGCCGCGCTGGACACGGTCGAGCTGTCGGGCCGCGCCGGCGACCGCGTCGGCGGCTACTCGCACGGGATGCGCCAGCGGCTCGGGATCGCCGCGGCGCTGCTGCGCGCCCCCAAGCTGCTGCTGCTCGACGAGCCCGCGACCGGCCTGGACCCGGGCGGGATGCGCGACATGCGCCTGCTGATCCGGCGGCTGGCCGACGACGGGATGACCGTGCTGCTGTCCAGCCACCTGCTGGCGGAGGTCGAGGAAGTCTGCAATCGGGTCGCGATCGTCCGCTCGGGCCGGATCGTCTACGAGGGCGAGATCGCCGAGCTCAAGAGCGGCGCCGGCACCACCTACCGGCTCGTCACCACCGACGACGAGCGCGCGCTGGCGGTCTGCCGCGCGCAGCCCGGCGTGGCCAACGTCCGCGTCGAGTCGCGACGGATCTCGTTCACCGCCGACGAGACCGCGGTCGCCGAGCTGTCGCAGGCGCTGGTCGAGGCCGGCGCGCTGATCCGCTCGCTGGCGCCCCAGTCGGTCACGCTCGAGGACCTGTTCTTCTCGCTCACCGAGGACCGTGCGACCCCGTCGGCGGCGGCGCCACCCGACCTGCCCGAGCCGGCGGAGGCCACCCGATGAGCTCGCCGTCGGTCGCGACCGTCTACCGCTGGGAGCTGACCAAGCTCCGCTATCAGAAGCGCACCTACCTGGGCCTGGGCGCGGCGATCCTCGTCCCGATCATCTTCGTGGTGGCGATTCACTTCCAGTCGAACCGCAACGGCGGGGACTTCGCGTTCGCGTCGTACCTGACCCGCAGCGGCCTGTCGGTGCCGCTGGTGATCATGCTGTTCGGGGCGGTGTGGTTGTTCCCGCTGATCACCGCGCTGGTGGCCGGCGACATCTTCGCCTCCGAGGACCAGAACGGGACCCTGAAGACGATCCTCACGCGCTCGCTCGAGCGCGGGCAGATCTTCGGCGGCAAGGCCCTGGCGGCGGCCACCTACGCGATCGCGGCGATCCTGATCGACGGGACCGTGGCGGTGATCGCCGGCAGCATCCAGTCGGGGTTCAACTCGCTGGAGAGCCTGTCGGGGACGATCGTCTCGGCGCCCAAGGCGCTCGAGCTCGTGTACGTGAGCCTGCTCGTGTACCTGATCCCGATCGCGACGGTGGTGTGCATCGGCCTGCTGCTGTCGGCCGTCACCCGTAACAGCGCCGCGGCGGTGGTGGGGACGCTGATGATCTCGCTGCTGTTCCAGCTGATCGGGATCCTCCCCGGCCTGGGGAGCCTGCAGCCGTACCTGCTCAGCACCCAATTCAACGCGTGGCAGGGGCTGCTGCGGACCCCGATCGACTGGGAGCCGGTGGTGCGCGCGGCGTGGACGTGCGCGATGTACGGAGTGCCCTGTCTGATCGCCGCGTTCCTGGTGTTCCTGCGCCGGGACGTCGCCGGTGGCTGACGACTCGTTCGCGTCCGCCCGCGAGCGGGTGCTCGTGGTCGACGACGACCCGCCGCTGCGGCGGATGCTCGAGCGCACGCTGGTGGCCGAGGGGTTCGAGGTCGCGGTGGCCGCCGACGGCGGCGCGGCGCTGGTGGCGGCCGAGCGCTCGGCGCCCGACGTGATCGTGCTCGACGTGAAGATGCCGGTGATGGACGGGCTCGCGGTGTGCCGGCGGCTGCGCGGCAAGGGGCTGCCGACGCCGATCCTGATGCTGACCGCGCGCGACGCGGTCGCCGACCGGGTGCAGGGGCTCGAGGCCGGGGCCGACGACTACCTGATCAAGCCGTTCGCGGTGCAGGAGCTGGTGGCGCGCCTGCGCGCGCTGACCCGCCGGCACGCCGACCCGCAGGGCCAGCCGCTGCTGTCCTACGCCGACCTCGTGCTCGACGTCGAGACGCGCAGGGCCACGCGCGCGGGGCGGCCGATCGAGCTGACCGGCCGCGAGGCGTTGCTGCTCGAGCTGTTGCTGCGCGAGGCCGGGCGGCTGGTCAGCCGCGAGCGGGCGCTGTCGGAGATCTGGAACGACGCCGCCGTCGACAACGTGGTCGATCGCTACGTGACCCGGCTGCGGCGCAAGCTCGGCGACCCACCGCTGATCCGGACCGTCCGGGGAGCGGGGTTCGCGTTACGCGCCTGACGGGACGGTGGTCTGGTGCACGGCGTCGCCGGCTCCGATCAACAGCGCGTGGACGTCGTGGGCCGGCGCGGGTCGGCCGAACATGAACCCCTGAGCCCCGTCGCAGCGCAGCTCGCGCAGCCGCCGCAGCTGGGCCTCGGTCTCGACGCCCTCGGCGATCACGTCGACGCCGAACGCGTGGCCGAGCTCGACGATCGCGCGCACGACCGCCTCGTCGCCGCGGTCGCGCCCGAGTCCGGCGACCAGGCTTTCGTGCAGCTTGATCGCGTCGATCGGGAGCCGCTTGAGCGTCGTCAGCGACGACGAGCCGGTCCCGAAGTCGTCGATCGCGATCCTGACCCCGAGCGCCCGCAGCCCGTGCAGCGCCCGCGCCGCGGCCTCGAGGTCCAGCGCCACCGCCGCCTCGCTGACGTCGACGAACACGGCCCCGGGGTCGACGCCGGCGGCATCGAGCGCGCGGGCCACGATCGACACCATCCGAGGGTCCTCGAGCTGGCGGACCGACAGGTTGACCGACACGGTCAGCTCCGGGTCGTGGACCCGCCAGCCGGCGAGCTCCTCCAGCGCGCGCTCGAGCACGTGGCTGCCGATCGGCAGGATCAGGCCGGTCTCCTCGGCCAGCGGAACGAACTGGGACGGCATCATCAACCCGTGCTCCGGGTGCTGCCAGCGAAGCAGGGCCTCCAGTCCGGTCACGCCGCCGGCGCCGGTCAGCGCCACCGTCGGCTGGAAGTGCAGGTGCAGCTCGGCGTTGTCGATCGCCTGGCGCAGCGCGCCCTCGAGCTCGATCCGGGCCACCGCCCGGCGGCGGGAGGACTCGTCGTAGAGCTCGTAGCGCGAGCGCCCCAGCTCCTTGGCGCGGTACATGGCCGCGTCCGCCTCGCGGATCACGTTGTCGGGCGCGGTCGTGGGGTCGGTGACGAGCGTGATCCCGATGCTTACCGCGACCGTGATGTCGCCCTCCTCGAGGTGGATCGGGTCGCTGACCGAGCGGCGGATCCGCTCGGCGATCAGCACGACCTCGCGCTCGCCGGCGAGGTCCTCGAACAGGAACGTGAACTCGTCGCCGCCGAAGCGGGCGACCGTGTCCATCGGGCGCAGCATCGACTGCAGGCGGTCCGCCAGCCCGGACAGCAGCCGGTCGCCGGCCGCGTGGCCGAGCGAGTCGTTGACCTCCTTGAAGTTGTCGACATCGAGGAACAGGACCGCGATCGAGGCGTCGTTGCGGCGCGACCGGTCGAGCGCCACCCCGAGGCGGTCGAGGAACAGCGCCCGGTTGGGCAGTCCGGTGAGTGGGTCGTGCAGCGCCCGGTGGGCGAGCTGGGCCTCTTGGCGCTTGCGCTCGATCGCGTGGCGCAGCGAGCGCCGCAGCAGCGCGGGGGAGAGGTCGGCGGACACCAGGTAGTCCTGGGCCCCGGCGCGCACGGCGGCCACGGCCTCGTCCTCGTCGAGCTCGTCGGCCAGCACCAGGATCGGCACGTCGGGCGCGGCGGTCCGGATCTGCTCGACCGCGGCGGCGCGCTGCTCGCGCCGGTTCAGCGCGAGCAGGACACAGCTGACCGGGTGGTCGAGCAGCTCGTGGGTGGCGTCAGACAGCCTTCGGGCATGCACGACCTCCAGGCCCTCCGCCCACGTGGCCTCGAGCATCTCGGCGATCAGCGCCGCGGTCCGGCGATCCGGCGTGACGAGCAGCGCTCGCACGGGCATCGCCTCACCGCGCTGATCGCCCAGCGAGATTCCCGCAAATTCGTCCAACTGCTCACTTCCTTGTGTGCGACGCGACCTCTTGTCTGCCTAACGAACGGCGGGGGAAGGCCCAAACTGATGTTCGACGGAGGACGGGATTCGACCCAGATCGACCGAGGTTTCGGGTGCTGAGGCCCCGCAGCCTGCGGTCCCGTCTGATCCTCGCCGCCGGCGGGTCGATCCTCGCCGCGGTGATCCTGTTCGGGATCGCCACGGTGCTGCTCGTGCGCCACGAACTGCGGGGTTCGCTGGACAGCGCACTGCGCCAGCGCGCTCAGGACGTGGCCCAGTTGGCGGTGTCGGCGCCGGCGGTGCTGACCGACCCCGGGGCGCTCGAGAGCACCGCGTCGGGCCGCGAGCTCGTGGTCCAGGTGATCGACTCGCGGGGGAGGATCGTGGCTCGGTCGCTGACGCTCGGCAACAAGCTTCTGCCCCAGGACAGCCTGGCGCGGCGAGCGATCGCCCAGGGGCAGCCCGGGTTCGAAGACGTCACGGTCGGCGACGAGCCGTTTCGGATGTACGCCGCTCCGATCGCCCAGGCCGGCGGCGCGGCTTCGGGCGGCGCGGTGCTCGTCGCCTCGAACACCGCCGACATCTCGCACACGCTGATGCACCTGCGGGGGGTGCTGTTGCTGACCGGCCTCGGCGCGGCGCTGCTGGCGGTCCTGGCGGCGGCGTTTTTGACCCGGCGCGGGCTGCGCCCGCTGGAGCGGCTGGCCGGAGCGGCGGGGGAGATCGAGCGGACCGGGGACCCCGCCCGGCGGCTTCCCGAGACCGCCGAGACCGACGAGATCGGCCAGTTGACCGGGGTGCTCAACCGGATGCTGGCGTCGCTGGAGCGCTCGCGGGCGACCGAGCGGAGGTTCCTGGCCGACGCCTCGCACGAGCTGCGCACGCCGGTCACCGCGCTGCTCGGAAACGTCGACTACGCGGCCCGCCACGGCGCCGACCCCGAGGTGCTGACCGATCTGCAGCGCGACGCCGAGCGGCTGGCGCGGCTGGTCGACGACCTGCTGGTGCTCGAGCGGTCGGGTGGAGGCGGGCAGGAGCCCGGGCCGGTCGAGCTCGACGGGGTGGTTCGCGAGGTGGCCGCGCGTCATCCCGACGGGCGCGTGGTCGTCGGTCCGGTGGTCGCCGCGGAGGTCTACGGGGACCGCGAGGCTCTGGCGCGCTCGCTCGACAATCTGATCGAGAACGGCCTCGTCCACGGTCCCGACGGCGGCCGCGTGAAGGTCACGCTGGGGCGGCGCGAGACGGTCGCGGTGCTGGCCGTCTCCGACGAGGGCCCCGGACCCGATCCGGCCAATCGGGAGCGGTTGTTCGAGCGGTTCTGGCGGGCCCCGGAGTCATCGGAGCAACCTGGCTCCGGGCTGGGCCTGTCGATCGTCTCGGCGATCGTCGAGCGCCACCGCGGGACGATCTCGGTCGACGGCTCGTCGTTCACCGTCGAACTTCCGCTTTTAAGCGCGAACTCTCACTCTGCTCTTACCGATGACTGATTGCCTCGGCAACCATGAGCAGATCACAGAACCCGAGCGCTGGCCCCGGACGGGACCCCGACGCCCCGCTCAGACGAGACGCGGCGCTGGCGCGCGTCAGGCGCACCCGACGCTGGGTCGTCGGTACCAGCGCCGCGCTGACGGCCGGGTTCGCCGTGCTGGTGGCCGAGTCCGCGCCGGGGCATTCGGCGACCGCGGCGAGCTCGCAGGGCTCGAGCGCGCAGCCGGTGTCGGTCACGTCGTCGTCCTCGGGATCGTCGTCGTCGACGTCGGCTTCGCCGACCAGCTCGGGCGACCAGGGGCTGTCGACCCCCGCGCAGGCACCGAGCTCGCGCGATTCGTCCTCGGGTGACGACGCCCCCGTGTCCGGGGGATCCTGAGGCCAGTGGTCTGCGGCGGGAGCGGGCGATGACCGACGACGACAAATTGATGCGGTTCCCGGTGTTCGGCAGCACCGCGGTGGTGGCGGTGACCGAGCCCGGGACGCTCGACACCGCCGCGGCGGCGGTGATCGTCACCGCGGCGGCGTTCGACGCCGCCTGCTCGCGGTTTCGCGACGACTCCGAGCTGTCAGCGGTCAACGCCGGCGCGGGCGCCCCAGTCGCCGTCGGACCGGTCCTGCTGGAAGCCGTCGAGGCATCGCTGCGCGCCGCGCGGCTGACCGACGGCGACGTCGACCCGACGGTCGGGCAGGCGCTGATCGCGCTCGGCTACGACCGCGACTACGCAGTCGTCAACGGCTGGCCGGCGCGATCGCTGTCGATCGTCCCGGTGCCGGGCTGGCGGACCGTCAAGGTCGATGCCGAGGCCGGGACCGTGCGGCTCTCCCGCGGCGTGTCACTCGATCTCGGCGCGACCGCCAAGGCGCTGGCCGCCGACCGCGCCGCCGCCGCGGCTCACCAGGCTGCCGGCTGCGGGGTGCTGGTGTCGTTCGGCGGCGACATCTCGATCGCGGGGCCGCCGCCGCCCGGCGGCTGGCCGGTCCGCGTCACCGACGACCACCGCTCCGACGCCGCCGCCCCGGGCCAGTGGATCACGCTGCGCTCGGGCGGGCTGGCGACGTCGAGCACGACCACCCGCCGCTGGGAGAACGACCACGGCTCCGCCCACCACCTGATCGACCCCGGCAGCGGCGCGCCGGCGACCAGCATCTACCGCACGGTCACGGTCGCCGCCGGCTCCTGCCTGGACGCGAACATCGCCAGCACCGCGGCGATCGTGCGCAGCGAGCGGGCCGCCGAGTGGCTGCACTCGTTGCGGCTGCCCAGCCGGCTGGTCAACGTGTACGGAGACGCCCGCCACCTGGCCGGCTGGCCCGAGCAGGACGACGACCTGTCATGAGCGCGTTGTTGGTGCCGGGCGCGATCGGCCAGAGCGCCGAGTGGTATCTCGCCCGCAGCACCGGGGTGGTGTCGCTGGTGCTGTTGAGCGCCAGCGTTGTGGTCGGGATCGCCGGCTCGATGCGGTTCTCGGCCGGCCCGCGCTGGCCGCGCTTCGCGATCGACTCGCTGCACCGCGACGTCTCGCTGGTGGTGATCGTGCTGCTGGTCGTCCACATCCTGGTCAGCGTGCTCGACGGGTTCGTCCCGATCTCGCTGGCCGACGCGGTGATTCCGTTCGGCGGGGCCTACCGCCCGGTGTGGCTCGGCCTCGGCGCGGTGGCATTCGACCTGCTGCTCGCGGTGCTGGTCACCAGCGTGCTGAGGCGCCGGTTCGGCTACCGCTCGTGGCGCGCCGTCCACTGGCTCGCCTACGCGAGCTGGCCGATCGCGGTGATCCATGGGATCGGGATCGGGACCGACGGCGGCGCCTGGTGGATGCTGGCGCTGACCGCAGCCTGCGTGGCCGCGGTGGTGCTGGCGGCGTCGGTGCGGGTCGGCGCGCTCTGGCCCGAGGACTCGGACGTGGGGGAGGCGGCCCGATGAGCCTCCCGCGGGTCCTGGCGGGACTCGGTGCCGGCGAGGATCTGATCGGCCTGCGCGAGCACGAGCGCGTTCACGGTCCGATGCCCCGGGTCCGCGCCCCGGCGTTGATCGACGCGATCGACGAGAGCGGCCTGCGCGGCCGCGGCGGCGCCGACTTCCCGACCGCTCGCAAGCTGCGCGCGGTCGCCTCCCGTCGCCGCGCGAGCGCGGTCGTCGTCAACGGCAGCGAGACCGAGCCGGCCAGTGGCAAGGACCGGCTGCTGCTGTCGCGGCTGGCGCACCTGGTGCTCGACGGGGCGGTGCTCGCCGCGCGGGCGGTCGGGGCGCGCGAGGTGATCGTCAAGCTCGGCGATCCGGGCGTCGCCGAGCGGGTCCAGGCCGCGGTCAGCGAGCGCTCGGGCGATCGCGTCCGGACGCGGGTGGTCGTCGCCGACGGCGGGTACGTGGCCGGCGAGGAGAGCGCGGTCGTGCGATCGTTGAACGGCGGGCCGGCGCTGCCGGCGTTCACGCCCCCGCGCCCGTACGAGCGCGGGTATCTGGGGCGCCCGACGCTGATCCAGAACCCCGAGACGCTGGCCCAGATCGCGCTCATCGCCCGGCACGGGCCCGCCTGGTTTCGCGAGCTCGGGACCCCCGCCGATCCGGGCTCGCTGCTGGTCACGGTGTCGGGCGCGGTCGGCGCGCCCGGCGTCTACGAGCTCGAGTTCGGGACGCCGCTCGGCGAGCTGATCGAGGTTGCCGGTGGGGCCGAGGAGCCGCTGCGGGCGCTGTTGATCGGCGGCTACTTCGGCACCTGGGTCGGCGCCGAGCGCGCGATGTCGCTGCGGCTGGCGCGCTCGGACCTGCGGTCGGTCGACGCTGCGCTGGGCGCGGGCGTGGTCGTCGCGCTGGGCGAGTCCTCGAGCGGGCTGAGCGAGAGCGCGCGGGTGATCGACTACCTGGCGGCGCAGTCGGCGGGGCAGTGCGGGCCGTGCGTGCACGGGTTGCGGGCGATCGCGGACTCGGTCGGCGCGCTGGCGGCCGGAACCGCGTCCGGCGCAGAGCGCGAGCGGGTGCTCCGCTGGGCCGCCGACATCCGCGGGCGCGGCGCCTGCCATCACCCCGACGGCGCGGTCCGGTTCGTGCGCAGCGCGCTGCGCGAGTTCGGCGACGAGATCGAGGCGGATGTCGAGGCCGGGAGGCTGTGGGCGTGACCACGCTGCGCGTGAACCCGATCGCCTGCGACGCCCACGGGCTGTGCGTGGAGCTGCTCCCCGAGCTGATCCGGCTCGACGACTGGGGCTATCCGATCATCGACGAGTCCGCGGTCCCGCCGGAGCTCGTCGGGCTCGCCCGGATGGCCGCCGACGCCTGCCCGACGCTGGCGCTGCTGGTGCAAGCCGACGGCTGATCCAAGCTCCGTGCTGAAAAAGGTCGCATATACAGACCTTTTTCATCAATGAGTCGGGTCTAGCGGTCCAGGCGGGCCGGCGCGCCCAGCTCGAGCGGGCCCTCGGGACTGGGCTCGCGCAGCTGGCGCTCCCACCAGCCCACGTCGCGCCAGGCGCCGAACTTCCAGCTGACGTTGTGGTACACGCCGACCGGCGTGAACCCCATCGACTCGTGCAGCCCGACGCTCGCGGGGTTGGGGAGCGTGACGCCCGCGCAGGCCACGTAAACCCCCTGGCGCACGAGCAGCTCGAACAGCGCCGTGTACAGGGCCCGGCCGATCCCGCGGCGATGATGCGCCGGCGACAGGTACACGGTCACGTCGGCCGACCACCGGTAGGCGGCGCGCTCGTGGTGGGCGCTGCCGTACGCGTAGCCGGCGAGCTCGCCGTCGACGCTCGGCGATCAGCCACGGGTAGCGCTCGGTGATCCGCTGCATCCGGCCCTCGATCTCATCGGCGTCGGGCGGGAGCTCCTCGAGCGAGATCACGGTGTCGCGCACGTACGGCGCGTAGATCTCAGCGCAGGCGGGCGCGTCGCGGCCCGGATCGGCGTGGCGGATCAGCACCGGCCGAATCTAAGCTGATTGACTGCGCGGCGGTGAGCCCCGACGCCCTGACCGATGAGCAGCGTGCGTTCGTGGAGTCGATCCGTGACTTCGCGCGGCGTGAGTGCGGGACGCGCGAGCAGCGCGACGCGCTGACCGATCACGGCCGCGAGCCACACAACCAGGAGCTGTACGAGCGGATCGCGCAGCTGGGCTGGTTGGGGGTGTCGATTCCCGAGGAGTACGGCGGCTCCGGTGGCGGGGCAGTCGACATGTGCCTGCTGTGCGAGGAGTTCTCGCGGGGGCAGATCCCGATGGGCTTCTTCCCGATCACGATGATGTCCGCGCGCCCGATCGAGAAGTTCGCCACCGAGGAGCTCAAGGCCGAGCTGTTGACCGGGATCGTGGCCGGCAACGTCGAGGCGATCGCGATGTCAGAGCCCGAGGCCGGCTCGGACGTGGGCAACCTGTCCTGCCGCGCCGAGCGCGACGACGGCGGTTACGTGATCAACGGTCAGAAGACGTGGATCACCGGCGCGCACGCGGCCAGTCACGTGTTGCTGGTGTGCCGCACGCATCGCGACTCCGACAAGCATCACGGGCTGTCGATGATCTCGGTGCCGGCGGGCGTGGAGGGGATGGAGATCCGCCCGATCGAGACGATGGGTGGCCGCGAGGTCAACGATGTGTTCTTCACCGACTGCTGGGTGTCGGCCGACCGGCTGATCGGCCGTGAGGATCACGCGTGGACGCAGCTGATGAATGGCCTGAACAACGAGCGGCTGATCATCGCCGCCCAGTCGCTGGGACTGGCCGAGCGCGCGTTCGACGACGTGCTGGCGTATGTCAAGGAGCGCAAGCAGTTCGGCCAGCCGATCGGCAGCTTTCAGGCGCTCAAGCACCGGCTGTCGGATCTGGCTACCGAGATCGAGGTCACGCGGCTGCTGGTCTACTCGGTCGCGAGCAAGGTCGACGCCAACCCGGGGCAGATGTACCCGCGGGAGGCGTCGATGGCCAAGCTGAAGGCGACCGAGGTGGTCAAGCGCACGACGCTCGAGGCGATGCAGATGATGGGCGGCTATGGGTACGCGGTCGAGTACGACATGGAGCGCCAGGTCCGGGTCGCGCTGGTGACCACGATCTACGGCGGCACCAGCGAGATCCAGCGCGAGATCATCGCCCGCAGCTACGGGCTGTAGAAACGCTCGCCGCCCTGGGTCAGGGATGCGACAGGATGTTCAGCACGTTGCCGTCGGGGTCGCGGACGAAGAATCGCCGCACGCCCCACGGCTCGTCGGTCAGCGGATGGACGATTTCGCACCCCATCCGCTGCGCCGCCGCGTGGGCGGCGTCGACGTCGTCGACCTCGACCGAGACGTCCGGGCGCACCGGGGCGCCGGCGTCGTGGCTCATCAGGCTGAGCTGCGCCGACGGGTTGCCAGGCGCGGCGAACGTCGCAATCCATCCGTGATCCATGACCGGCTCGAGCCCCAGGACCTCGCCATAGAACTCCGCACTGGCGCCGGGATCCCGGGACTGCAGGTCGGGCACGATGCGCCGGATGCTCATCCCGTGATGATGACGTCGCCGCGGCGGCGGCGTCGCCGCACGCTCAGTTGCGGGTGGGGCGGTAGACCATGATCGCGACCCCGTCGCCGACCGCCTGGGAGTCGACCAGCTCGAGCGCGACCGCGCGGCCCGGGTCCCCGAAGCAGCGGCGGCCGCGACCCACGACCGTCGGGTAGACCATCAGCCGCCACTCGTCGACGAGCCCGTGCTCCATCAGCGTGTCGGTCAGCTGCGCGCTGCCGTGGACGAGGATGTCGCCGCCGGGCTGGTCCTTGAGCCGGCTGACCTCGTCGGCGGCGTCGCCACTGAGCACGGTCGTGTTGTTCCACTCGGGGTTGCGGAGCGTCGAGGAGACGACGTACTTGGGCATGCCGTTGATCCTGTCGGCGTAGTCGCCGCCGCGCTCGGGCCACGCCGCTAGGTAGCCGAACGACGATCCGTCGCATGCGTGCTCCTCGCGTTGTGGTGCCGGACCGGCCGCGAGGGTTTAGGACGCCCACGGCGGCCGAACCTTCCGGGCTGACACGACGCCCGGCACTGATCGACGGCAACGCGACCGCCCCGCGTCGGATCGCCACTCTAATATCTAACATATGAACGATCTCGGCGTCGAACCTCGTGACGGTGCCGCCCCGGGGTTGACGCTCGAGCACAGGCCCGAGAGCCTCACCGACGCGGTCTACGAGACGATTCGCGACGCGATCATCAACAAGGCGATCACGCCCGGATCGCGGTTGACCGAGGCCGCACTGGCCGAGCAGCTAAACGTCAGCAAGACCCCGGTTCGCGAGGCGCTGCTCAAGCTCCGGCAGATCGGCTTGGTCGAGCCCATCGGCCGCCGCGGCGGCCGCGTGACGCTTCCCTCGCGCGTCTCGATCCAACACGCGTACGAGGCGCGAGGGGCGCTGGAGTCGTCGGCGGCCGAGATCGTCGCCGAGCGCGGAAGCGACGCCGACATCGGGCTGATCGGCGAGTCGGGGAAACGGTGCCTCGCCGCCGCCGAGGCCGGAGACTTCGACGGCTTTCGCCACTGGGACATGCGTTTTCACGAGCAGATCAGCGAGGCCACGGGGAACCCGCGGCTATGCGAGCTCACGCTCGACTCATTGGCGCTGGTGATGGCGCTGCGCCGGCGCGACGTGCCCCACGCCGGGGACTCCGTGCACTGTGCCCGGGCGCACATGGTGGTCGTCGACGCGCTCGTCGACCGCGATCCCACCCGCGCCCGTCAGGCGATGCGCGACCACGTCCATCAGGTGGAGGGCTACGTGCTCGCGAGCCTGGACGAGGACGCGTTGTCGCCCTCCAGGCCCGACTGATCAGGGGCGGGCCAGCTCCAAAGCCGCCCCCAGCAGCACGTTCGCGCCGTTCAGGCAATCTCCCCAGCGCGTGTGCTCGGACGGATCGTGGCTGATGCCCCCGACCGAGGGCACGAACACCATCCCGACGGGTACGACGTCCGCGAGCACCTGCGCGTCGTGGCCGGCGCCGGAGGGCATCGCCAGGGAGCTCAGGCCCAGCTGCTCGGCGGCGTGCTGGATCGCGACCCGAACATCGGGATCGGTCGCCGCCGGAGCCCAGTAGCCGACGCGGTCGATCTCGACATCGAGCCGGCACTCAGCCGCCACTGATCTGACACGGTCGGCGATCCTCTCCGCCAGCCGGTGAAGCTCGTCCGCGTCGACTGACCGGCACTCGAGCCCGACCCGCGCGCGGCCCGGGACGACGTTGATAGGCGCCAGGCTCGAGCCGCAGGTCGCCGACGTTGGCGACGCACCCGGGGAACTCATCGGCGACGACGTCCCACACCGCGACCGCCACCATCGCCGCGCCGCGCCCGGCGTCGCGACGGGCCTCGAGCGGTGTCGTCCCGGCGTGCCGCGCCTCTCCGGTGAGCGTCACCTCGAACGACGTGTTTCCGCGGATGCCGGTGACGACCCCGATGTCGATCCCCGCGCGCTCGAGGACCGGACCCTGCTCCACGTGCAGCTCCAGGTACGCCGCGAGTGAGCCCGGATCGCGCCGGGCGGCGCGCAGCCCGTGCTCGGAGAGCCCCATCCGCGCCAGCTCGGAGCAGAGCCGCTCGCGCCCGGAGCGCGGCGCCGACAGGACCTCCGGCGTCAGCGCGCCGGCGAGCGCCCAACTGCCGAGCGTCCCGACCAGGGTGCCCTCCTCGTCGGTGAAGTCGATCGCCTCGAGCGAGACGGGAAGCTCGATCGCCGCGTCCTTGACCGCTCGGAGCACCTCGAGCGCGCACAGCACCCCGAGCGCGCCGTCGTAGCGCCCGCCTTGGGGCACGGAGTCCAGATGTGAGCCGAGCAGGACGGTCCGAGCGCCGGGTGGGCCGGCCAGGACCGCCGAGTGATTGGCCGCCGAATCGATCCTCGTGTCGAGTCCGGCCACACTGGCGCGCTCTAGAAACCAGTCACGCGCAGCGAGGTGCGCCGGCGAGAAAGTCGTCCGGTCCAGACCGTGGGCGGGGTCCCAGCCGATCTCTCCCAACGTCTCGAGATCGGCCCGGAGCCGCCCCTCGTCGACCCGGGGGACCGGCATCAGGTCACCGGTTGCCCGACGCGACGATGATCTCGCTCATCGCCGCGATCACGGCGTCGTTCTCGTGCTCGACGCCGATGCTGATCCTCAGCACGTCGCCGAACGGCCTGACGACGATTCCGTGCGCCAGCAACGCGTCGGCGAGGCCCTCGGCCCGACCGGGCGATCGGCGGGCATCGATCGGAGCGAAGTTGCCCCCTGACTCCCAGACGCGCACGCCGAGCTCCCGCAGCGCAGCCGACAGCCGGGTCCGCTCGGCGGTGATCCGCGTCGTCTGTCGTTCGTGATACGCGTCGTCCAGCAGCGCCGCCATGGCCGCGTGCAGCGAGGCGGAGCTGATCGCGCTGCCGGGCACGAGCAGCCGTTCGACGTAGCCCAGGATTTCCGCTCCGCCCAGGGCGTACCCGACGCGCAGCCCGGCCAGGCAGTACGCCTTCGAGAACGTGCGAGTCAGGATCACGTGATCGTGTTCGCGCGCGAGCGCGATCACGCCGGGATCGGGGTCGAAATCGTGGTAGGCGGCATCGATCAGCAGCGGAACCCCGGTGTCGGCGAGCTGCGCCAAGCCGGCGAGCGACATCGAATTCCCCGTGGGGTTGTTCGGCGTGCAGACGAAGATCAGCTTGGTCGCGGGCGTGATCGCCTCGAGGAACGCGGCGGCGTCGTAGTGCCAGCTGTCCTCGCCGCAGTGCAATGGCACTTCGACGATGCTCGCTTCCAACGCCTGCAGCCGTCGCCGGCATACGGGCCAGGACGGTGTCGGGACCACGACCTCGTCGCCGGCGCGGATAAACGTCCGAAGCGTCGCGTCGATCACCTCGGTCGATCCCGCGGTCACCAGCACCTGTCCGGTCTCGACGCCATGGCGCCGGGCGAGCTCGTGGGCGAGCGGGGGGACCGGCGGTGGGGAGAGGTTCGCGTCGTCGTAGGCGCGGGCCAGCGCTTGCGCAACCCCCGGCGAGGGACGGTCCGTGTTCTCGTTGGAGGCGAGCCTGATCAGGTGATCGCCGGAGGACAGCTCGAGGTGCTTGAGGTACTCCGCGTTCGGCGGCAGCGCACGGGCGGCCGGGACCAGCCTGTCCTGAAAGCCGGTTATGCGATTGACGCTCATTTGGGGACGGTCACGATCGCAGTTCCCCAGTTAATCCTCGCCATCTCGCGAAAGATATCGTGTACGATATGCCCTAGTCGCCGGGCGTCTGCCACAACGACCCGGCGGCTTTCTGTATGCGCTGGATCGTCGCCTCAGGGCGCGGAAAGTAGAATGCTGCGATGGGTGATTCGGTCGAGTCATCGGCCCGCTCTGTCCTGGTCTACGGGGGTCGCCTAGCGGCCGACTACGGCGTGTTCGACGCCGACATCCTGATCCGTGACGGTCGGATTGCCGCCCTCAGCGCCGGCGGACCTACGCACGACGGCGCGGACGAGGTGATCGATGCCAGGGGCCTGACGATCTTCCCCGGCGCCGTCGATCCCCACGCACACTTCGAGGATCCGGGCCACACCGAGCGCGAGGACTTCACGACCGGCACCAGCGCCGCGGCCGCCGGGGGAATCACGACCGTGATCGAGCATCCGCTCACCTATCCGCCGGTCACGACCGTCGCGCTGTACCGGGAAAAGCGCGAGATGGCGCGCCAGAAGGTGATCGTCGACTTCGGGCTGTGGGGCGCGCTGACCCGGCCTTCGCTCGAGCACATGGAAGGTCAGTGGCTCGAGGGCGCAGCGGCCTTCAAGGCCTTCATGCCGATCTCCGATCCGTCGTATCCCAACGTGACCGATGCCGAGTTGCTGCGAGGGCATGCAGACCGCGGCTCGCCTCGGCGCGCTCGTGCTGATCCATGCCGAGAGCGAGTCGCTGCTGCAGGCCAACCGCGAACGGCTCCAGCGCGAGGGCCGGACCGACGTCATGGCGCACCCCGAGTCCCGCCCGCCGTTCGTCGAAGAGGAGGCGGTTCACCGTGCGCTGTTCCTCGCCGAGCACGCCGGCGTGCGAGTGCAGATCGTGCACGGCTCCAGCCCGGTGAGCGTCGATCTGGTCACCGAGGCGCGCCGTCGTGGAGCGCCCGCCACGATCGAGGTCTGCCCCCACCACCTGCTGCTCGACATGGACGACTACCGGCGCCTGGGGCCCTGGGGCTGCTGCGCACCGGCGCTGCGCGAGCGCGAGCTGGTGCGAAGGAATGTGGGCCAGGGTGTTGCGCGGAGAGGTCCACAGCCTGGTGTCCGACCACGCCGCGTACACGCGCGAGGAGAAGGAGCGTGGCCTCGAGGACATGCTCGAATGCCCGCTCGGGTGCCAGGTCATCCAGGAGACCGTGCCGCTGGTGCTGTCCGAGGCGATTCATCAGCGCGGCATGTCGCTGCCGGCGTTCGCGCGCTTCAGCGCCACGAACTCCGCCAAGGCCGCCGGGCTGTATCCGCGGAAGGGGACGATCCTGCCCGGCGCCGACGCCGACCTCGCGCTCTACGACCTGCAGGCGGAGTGGACCGTGGATCCGCGCGAGCAGCAGTTCTCGAAGAATCCCTGGTCTCCGTTCGAGGGACGGACGCGTGCGCGGCAAGGTGGTGCGCACGCTCGTTCGCGGCCGGACCGTCTACTGCGACGGCGAGATCACCGCGCCGCCGGGCCACGGCGAGTTTCTGTCCAGCCAGGACGAGCATCGTCTCGAGCCGCTCCCGGGTCCCGGCTCGCGGAGATGGCTCGGTGAGCGCGCTTCCGGCTTGCACTGATCAACCCCAACACCAGCCGTCAGCACACCGCCGAGATGGCCGCAGGCGGCGTCGGCCGTCCTGCCCGACGGCGCCGAGGTGAAGGCGCTCACCGCATCGCGCGGGGTCGCCGCGATCGAGACGGCGGCCGAGGCGGTGACCGCGGCGGCCGAGGTGCTCGAGCTGGTGCGCGCCACTCCCGACGTCGACGCGTATCTGATCGCGTGCTTCGGCGATCCGGCCGTCGAGGCCGCCCGCGAGCTCACCGACGCTCCCGTGGTCGGCATCGGAGAGGCCGCCTACCGGGCCGCCGCGATGCTCGCCCGGCGGTTTGCCGTGATCACCACGCTGCCGCGCGGCGTTCCCGACATCGAGACCCAGATGGACCAGCTCGGCGTGCGCCACGCGTGCGTGGGGGTGCTGTCGCTGGGCATCCCGGTGGCGCAGCAGGGCGCGGAGTTCGACGACACCAACGAGGCGATCGTGGCGGCGGGACGCCGCGCGGTGCTGGAGCTCGGCGCCGAGGCGCTGGTCCTGGCGTGCGGCGGGATGGCGCAGGTCGAGGCGCGTGGTGCGCGAACGGGTCGGCGTACCGGCGACCAACGGCGTGGCCTTCGGCGCGCTGCTGGCGTTCGCGCTGTGGCGAGCGGGACTGCGGACCAGCCAAGTCGGCTCGCTGGCGCCGCCGCCCTCGATGTCCGGTGCCGTGCACTGATCGGGCGCGATCGACTGAGCATGTTCGCCGCCGCCTTCCGCGAGTACGGCGGCCCCGAGGTCATGCGTTGGGAGGAAATCGAGGACCCGGTGCCTGGGCCCGACGAGGTTCTGATCGACGTCCGCGCCTGCGGGCTGAACCACTCCGATCTCGACTCGCGTGCGGGCAGCTCGCGCTGGCCGTTTCAGTTTCCGCACGTGCTGGGAGCGGAGTTCGCCGGGTACATCGCCCAACGGGGCGCTCAGGTGGAGGGGTACGAGGTCGGGCAACCGGTCACCGCGCTTCAGCAGTACGCCTGCGGTCGCTGTCCGGCCTGCGTCGGTTGGCGGCCCGACCTGTGCGCGCGGTTCACCGTGTTCGGAACCGACTGCTGGGGCGGGTACGCCGAGCTCGTCAGGGTGCCCGACCCGCGCCCTGGTCGCGCTGCGCGACGAGCAGGAGTTCATCACTGCGGCCGCGGCGCAATGCGTGGTGAGCACCGCGTGGCACATGGTCTTCCAGCTGGCCCGGATACGAGCGGGCGAGACGGTGCTGGTGCCGTCGGCGTCCGGCGGCGTGGCGGGGGCGGCCGTGCAGTGCGCCAAGATCGCCGGCGCGCGGGTGATCGCCACGGTTGGTGATCCGGCCAAGCTCCCCGAGGTGCTCGAGCTGGGAGCCGACGAGGCGTTCAGCTATCGCGAGCATCCGGTGACCGAGACGGTCGCGGAGCTGACCGACGGCCGAGGCGTCGATGCCGTGATCGACACGGTCGGCGGTGAGCTGTTCGGCGCACATCTCGGCGGCGCTGGCGCCCGATGGGCGGCTGGCGACGTGCGGCGCGCACGCGGGCGAGGTGGTCGAGCTGGACATCATCGAGCTGTTCCGTCGCGGTCACCGGATCCTCGGCTTCCGGGTGGCCTCGCCCGACGAGATCAGACGGTCTCTGCGGATGGCGCTCGACGGGCGCATCCGCGTTCCAGTGGCCCGTAGCTTCCCGCTGCGCGAGGCGGCGGCGGCGCATGACTATCCTCGCTCGCCGAGAGCACGTCGGCAAGGTGGTGCTGACGCTCCCGTGACCGAGCGAGCGCCGCCCAAGGCCGACACCGCTGCTCGTCTCCGGCGGCGAGCCGCCCGCCGGCGGGTGGCCCAGCGGGATGTCGACCCCGCTGTTCGCGTCTGCCACCTACGACCTGGACGCGACCGCCTACGCCGACATCGAGGCCACCGGCGGCGACGACACCTGGTGGTACACGCGGCTGCGCAATCCGAGCGTCGAGGCGGTCGCGGACAAGCTGGCGCGTCTGGAGGGAGCCGATGGCGCGATCCTGTTCTCGTCAGGGATCGCGGCGATCGCCACGACGCTGTTCGCGCTGGCCGCCGCCCGGAGCGCGGATCGTCGCCTCCCGCGATCTCTACGGCGACGTGTTCACGCTGCTCAGCCCGAGAGCTGACGCGCCAGGGCCGCGACGTCGTGTTCGTGGCCGTCGACGACCATGCCGGGTGGGTCCGCGAGCTCGAGCGGGGCGCCACGCTCGTGTACGTCGAGACGCTGTCGAACCCGATGCTGCGGCTGGCCGATCTCCCCGCGCTCGGCGAGCTGGCCCACGCGCACGGCGCCGTCGCCGTGGCCGACGCCACGTTCACACCGCCCACCGAGCTGCGCGTCCTCGACCACGGGTTCGACGTCGTCCTGCACTCGGCCACCAAGTACCTCAACGGTCACTCCGACCTGATCGCGGGCGTGATGGCCGGTCGCAGCGCTGCAGCTTCGAGGAGGTCAGCGCGCAGGCGAGCGTACTCGGGGGCTGCCTCGAATCCGTTTGGCGCGTGGCTGCTGGAGCGAGGGCTGAAGACACTGGCGATTCGGATGGAGCGCCAACGCGCCAGCGCGTTCACGATCGCGCAGGCGCTGGCCGAGCACGACGAGGTGGCGGCGGTCATCCATCCCTTGCTCCCCGACCACCCCGATCATCGGCTGGCCCGACGGCTCCTGCCCGGTGGGTCGGCGCTGCTCAGCCTGCGGGTGACAGGCGGAGACGAGCGCGCGCTGCGCCTGCTGGACCGGCTGTCGATCATCCGCCAGGCCACGAGCCTGGGAGGAGTGGAGAGCCTGGCCAGCGCGCCGTTCAACACCTCGCACCTGGGGCTGACGGCCGAGCAGCGATCGCAGGCCGGGATCGAGCCGGGGACGATCCGCCTCTCGGTCGGGCTGGAGGACCCGACCGACCTGATCGACGATCTCGACCGTGCCCTGCGCGCGACCGCCTGACGCCGGCAAGCACTCAGTAGGCCATCCAGCCGCCGTCGACGAGGAGGTTGGTGCCCGAGACGTAGATCGCGTCGTCGCTGGCCAGGAACGCTGCCGCCGACAGCGACGTCCGAGGGCCGGCCGAGGCGGAAGAACGGTGTGCGCGCGTGCGAGTAGGCGATCGCCTCCTCGTTGACCTGCTCGGGCGAGCCGGTCAGGATCTTGCCCGGGCGCGACGGCGTTGATCAGGACCCCGTGCGCGCCCGTAGTCGACAGCCAGCTGGTGGGTGAGGTTGATCACCCCTCCCTTGCTGGTGGAGTAGGCGACGTGCCCGGGCGAGCCGACCATCCCGTGCTGGGAGGAGATGTTGATGACCCGGCCGCGGATCTCGCCGATCGGCTCCTGCTCGAGCATCTCGCCGATCGCCCGCTTGCAGCACAGGAACACGCCGCGGAGGTTGACGGCCATGATCGCGTCCCAGTCCTCCTCGGTCGTCTCGAGCAGGGACTTCGACGCCGCCCCGGCGATCGCCGCGTTGTTGACCATCACGTCCAGCCGGCCGAACCGCTCGACCGCGCCCGAGACCAGCTGGTCGATGTCGTCCCAGCGCGACACGTCGGCGTCGATCCGGATGCACGAGCCGCCGCTGCGCTCGATCACCGTTTCGGTCGGCTCGCCGCCTTCGCGTGGGTCGCGACGCACGTCGGAGACCACGACGTGCGCGCCCTCTTGCGCGAGGCGGATCGCGATCGCTCGCCCCAGTCCCGAGGCCGAGCCGGTGACCACCGCGACCCTGCCGTTCAGGCGTGCGCTGGAGATGGCACACCTCCTTTCTGGGTCCAGCCGTGCGCCGGACCGGCGGGTGAGACTTCCGACAGAAGCGCCCGCAGGCGCTGCGTCTCGGTCCGAAGGCGCTCGGGCGTGGGCGTTCCGCTCAGATGATCGATCGAGAATCCGCCCCGATAGCCGGCGACGGCGAGCGCGGCCAGGATCTCCGACCACACCAGCATGCCGCCCGTAAGCGGCGCGTACTGCCACGCCCAGGCGCCGGACACCTTTCGCCAGACGATGTTCTTCACGTGCATGTGATGCAGGTGGGGACCGAGTCGCGCGACCGCGAGTGCCGGGGCGAGGTATCCCTCGATCACCGTGTTACCGGGGTCGAACAGGACGCCGGCATGCTTGGGCGTACGATGCTCGACCAGCGCAGCGGCGAGCCCGGGCGTCGGCGCCAGGGTTCCGGGCGATGTCTCGATCAGGACCACGATGCCGTCCGTCGCCGCGCGGTCGACGACGGCGTCGAGACCGGCGCGGGCTTTGCCCTGCTCGCGGGCGAGCGAGCCCCCGCGATACGGCGGGGCGAACAGCCGGATGAACCGGGCACCCAGAGCGCTCGCCATCCTGACGTACGGGGCGGCACGTCGCGGCGTGGCCACGGTGACGTCGTGATCCTGGACTGACAGGCCACTGATCGCCACGCCGGCGGCTGCGCACAGTTCCGTGACGGCCGCTGGGTCCCGCCCGCGCTCGAGCGCCTCGTGAGGGCCTGCGCCCCACTCGATCGCGCCGAAACGCATCGACCGGGCAACATCGATCACCCGACGCGAATCCCACCCGGGAAGGCACGAGCTGAACAAGCCGACCCGGCCGGTGGTCGCGGCGCCGATTCACCGCGGCGGATACCGCTCGAGCCACCAGCGCGCGATGTCCTCGCGACGCATGAACCGCACCCCGGGCTGCTCGAGGGCGTACTCGAGGAACTGGCGCACGGCGCTCGCTCGGGTTGCCTGCCCGGACCAGCGGGCGTGGACCGCCACGGTCATCATCGAGCGTCGCTGCGCACCCTCTCGGACCAGCTCGTCGAGCCCCATGACCAGGGTGTCGAGGAAGTCCCGCGGGCTGGCAAAGCCAGGATTGGTCAGATACCGGGAATCGTTGTAGGTCTTCGAGTAGGGCACCACGAGGAACGGCTGTCCGTGGCACCGCACGTAGTACGGGAGGTCGTCGGCCGATCCGTCGGAGTCATACAGGAACCCCCCGGCTTCGACGAGCAGTTCGCGAGTGTTCTCGCTCGGCCAACTGCGGCAGTTCCAACCGAGCGGGGCTGTCCCCAGCACGCGCTGGAAGGCCTCGATCGCTCGCGCGATCTGCTCCCGTTCTTCCTCGCGCGACAGGGTCCACGGCTCGATCCAGCGCCAGCCATGGCCGAGCACGTCGTGCGAGTGCTCGCGCATCCAGTCGGCGACGGCGGGGTTGAGCTCGAGCGCCACCGCCGCTGCCGAGACCGTCACCGGCACGCCGGCGGCGTCGAAGATCCGGGCGAGTCGCCATACCCCGGCCCGGCTGCCGTACTCGTAATGTGATTCGGTCCCCGGATCGAGATGCGGTGGCTCAACGCCGGCCTCGGGATATTCACCCCATCCGTCGTTGCGATCGTCGCCCCAGCGCACCGAGTACTCGCTTCCCTCCTCGTACACGAGCACGACGTTGACGACCACACGCGCGTCGTCGGGCCACTCGAAATCGGGCGGCCGACGGCCGTAGCCAACCAGGTCTCGCTGACGTACAGCCTCGGGAATCACGGGAAGCCGCGGTCCGGCGATCCTCTTACAGGCGTCCTGGCCGGAGCGGAAGTCCGGCGGCGTCGGTCTCCACCCGCCAGAAGGTGCCGGTCCGTTGCTGGGCGTCGAGATCGGCGACCTTGGTCGCGGTCACGTACAACGTCGAGCCGTCGAAGATGCAGTTGGTCGCGTGCTCGCCGAGGTTGATCTCCTCGAGGATCTCGCCCGTCGGCGAGACGACCGTGACCCCGCCGGAGATCGTCGTGCAGACGAACAGGCGGCCGTCCTGCGCAAAGGCCATGCCGTCCGGCACGTGGTTGTCGGTCAGCTGGCTGAACACGACCGGCTCGCCGTCCTCCAGCCGGCAGATGCGGTGTCCCCGCGACTCGGTCCAGTACAGCGCGCCGTCGGCGTCGAACGCGATGCCGTTGGGATACAGCTCGGGCCGCTCGATCAGAAACTCTCCGCCCGAGGAGTCCAGCACGAACAGCCGGCCCGGGCGACGGCGCGACCCGCGGATCCTCCTCGGTTCCCGAGTCGGTGAAGTACAGCCGGCCGTCGGGCCCGAAGGCCAGATCGTTGGGCCCGGCCAGCGCGTGGCCCTCGATTTCGGAGGCGATCAGCTCCACGCCGCCGTCGGGACGCGCGGCCTGGATGCCGCAGATCGCGGAGGTGTCGCCGCTGCCGGGGACGTTTCCCCCCTGGGTGACGTAGATCACGCCGTCGCTGCCGAGCAGCGCGCCCCACGGCGACCCGCCCGTGCGCGCGTAGGTGTCGAGCTCGCCGTCCGTCCAGCGGCGAAGCTCGCCCGTGTTTCCGTCGCAGAACACGACCGATCCCTCGGGCATCACCACGGGTCCCTCGGGGAACCCGAGATCCGAAGCTAGCAGCACCGGCTCCATGCACCCTCCTCGGTAACAAGTGTTTCGCCGGCGGCTGCCACTTGCCGCCCCAACAACCCAATGCTAGCATCGCGCCAACCCCTGGGGCGGCTGCGCCAGCGGGGCACGGAGAGACAGGAAAGACGAGTTCGCGTTCGTCAGGACGTCTGTGGCAGCGCACTGGACCGCGAGCAGCGACCAATCTGGAGGAGAGCGTGACCTCAGGTCCTGACCCACGGGTTGATCCCATGGACGGCGAAAAGCAGCTCTCGCGATCGGATTTCCTGAAGGGCACCGCCGGCGTCGTCGGACTCGGCACGCTGCTGGCGGCCTGCGGCGGCGGCTCGGGCGGGTCCGGCGCCAGCACCACGACCACGACGTCGGGCGCCGTCCGCAAGGGCGGCACGCTGCGTCTCGGATATGTCGGCGCCGGCACCGCCGAGACACTCAACCCGAACCTCGGCGTCACACCAATCGATCAGTCCCGCATCCAGCAGTTGTATGACCCGCTCACGATCCTCAATCCGGACCTGACCACCAGCCCGGGCCTCGCACTGGAGTGGACTCCGAACAAGGACGCGACCGAGTGGGAGGTGAAGCTGCGGCCCGACGTCACCTTCCACAACGGCAAGACGCTGACCGCACAGGATGTGATCTACTCGATCCGCCTGATGTCCAAGCCGACGAGCGCGGCGTTGCCGTTCATCTCGAGCATCAAGCTGAACGAGCTCAAGGCGGTCAACAGCGACGACGCTGCGGATCCCGCTGCAGAGTCCCGACGCCAGCCTCGCAGACCAACTTCGTGTACTACAACACGTGGATCGTCCAGGACGGCGAGAAGGATTTCACCCATCCGGTCGGCACCGGACCGTTCAAGTTCGAGTCGTTCACTCCCGGGCAGCAGAGCCTGTTCAGTCAAGAACGCCGACTACTGGATGAAGGGCCAGCCGTATGTCGACACGATCAAGATCGTCTCGATCTCCGACGACACGGCTCGGCTGAACGCGCTGCTCTCCGGACAGATCGACGCGATGGCGCAGCTGCCCTACGCGCAGGCCAAGGCCCACCAGGCGACCGGCGACATCGTCGTGCTGACCGCCAAGGCGCCGCAGGCGCTGGTGTTCTACATGGATGTGACCAAGCCGCCCGTTCACCGACAACCGCGTCCGCACGGCGATGAAGCTGCTCGCCAACCGCCCAGCTCTGGTGTCCAACGCGATCAGCGGCTTCGGAACGGTGGGCAACGACATCATCGGCAAGGGGCTCCCCTTCTACAACGACTCGCTGCCGCAACGCGCGCAGGACATCTCAGCAGGCGAAAGTCTCTGCTCAAGGCGGCGGGCCAGCCGAACCTGCACGTGGTGCTCAAGACGTCGCAGATCATCCCGGGCTTCGTCGAATCGGCGACGCTCTACTCGCAGCAGGCGGCTGCGGCCGGGGTCACCGTCCAGCTTCAGCAGGTCCCTGCCGGACTCGTATTTCAACCCCTCGCTGCAGTATCTGAAGCTGCTGTTCGGGCAGAGCCAGTGGCCGGTGTTCTCGCTGAAGTTCTTCTACCTCCAGGCGCTGGCCAAGAACGCTCCATACAACGAGACGCACTGGAACGATCCCGCATGGAACACCTTGCTCTTCAAGGCGATTGGTGAACTCGACCAGTCGAAGGCACAGTCCTACTGGGACCAGGTGCAGAAGATCCAGTACGAGCAGGGCGGATACATGTGCTGGACGAACGCCGATTACGTCGACGGCGTGTCGAAGAACGTCCAGAGGCCTGAAGCCAAACCCCGGCGGGATTCTCGGTAACCACAACTTCCGGACCGTGTGGCTGTCGGCGTGACCAACCTCACGCCAGGCTCTCCTGACGTATGCGGTGGCGGGGATGACAGCCGTCGCCATACCTCGGTCCCGGCGGCACGCGCGCGACCTCGCCGGTGGCCGCGTTTCCTCGGACGGCGGATCGTCGGGGCCCTGCTCGCTTTGCTGGCGGCGTCGATCTTGATCTTCGTGGCGCTGCAGGTGCTTCCCGGGCAACGCTGCCAGCGCCGTGCTCGGGCGAAACGCGACGCCCCAGGCGGTGAGCGATCCTCGAGCACCAGATGCATCTCGATCAGCCGCTGGTGACGCGCTACTTCAACTGGCTGGGCGGGTTCGTCCACGGCAACCTGGGCAACTCGTCGGTGGCGCTCGCGCAGGGGGCCAAGAGCGCTCCGATCTGGCACTTGATCTCGGGGCCGCTGAAGAACTCGCTGATCCTCGCCGCGATCACGGCGATGCTGATGATTCCGCTGTCGCTCGGACTGGGGGTGCTGGCCGCGGTCCGCGTCCGGCAAGCCGACCGACCACGCGATCTCGCTCGGCTCGCTGGTCGCGATTTCGATGCCGGAGTTCGTGATCGCCTCGCTGCTGGTGGCGGTGTTCTTCGTGGCGCTGCGCTGGTTGCCGCCGGTCGCGATCGTGCCCCCGGGGAGCAGTCCGCTCGACGAGCCCAATCGACTCGTGCTGCCGGTGGTGACTCTGCTGCTCGCGTCGCTGGCGGCCGGCATCCGCATGGTCCGCGCGGGAATGGTGGAGGTGCTCGCAGACCGAGTACGTCCAGGCGGCTCGGCTCAACGGGCTGTCGGAGCGGCGGGTGCTGTGGCGCTACGGGCTGCGCAACGGGCTCGCTCCCAGCGTGCAGGTGCTGGCCCAGAACCTCCAGTATCTGATCGGCGGGATCATCGTGGTGGAGGCGGTGTTCGGCTATCCCGGCATCGGCAGTCTGCTCGTCGAAGCGGTGCAGAACCGGGATGCCACGGTGGTTCAGTCGGTGGCGATGTTGATCGCCGTGGCCTACGTGCTGATCAACCTGGTCGCCGACCTCCTGGTCCTGCTGCTGGTGCCGAAATTGCGAGAGCCGGCATGAAGGGCCGTCTGCGTTTCCTCGCGCCGCCCGTCGGGCGCGATCGGCGTGGGCATCGTCCTGTTCGTGATCGCGGTGGCGGTGTTCGGGCCGCTGGTGGCGCCGCACTCGCCGACACAGCCGGTGGGCACTCCGCTCAGCGGGCCCAGGAGCGGCGCTCTGCTCGGCACCGACTATCTCGGGCGCGATGTCCTCAGCCGGGTTCTGTACGGCGGCCGGTCGGTGCTCGGCCTGGCCGCCGGCGGCCACGATCCTGGCCTACGTCCTCGGCCTCTCGATCGGACTGACCGCGGGCTACCGGCGTTCGTTCATCGACCCGCTGCTGATGCGCACCGTCGACGTGATGCTGTGCTTTCCGCCACTGCTGTTCCTGCTCGTGCTGATCGCGGGCGCGGGCTCGTCGGTAGCGGTGATGATCATCGGCGTCGCGCTCGTGCAGGCGCCCCAGATCAGCCGGATCGTTCGCACCGCGACGCTCGAAGTCTCGGTTGCAGGGTATGTGGAGGCGGCGGTCGCGCGCGGCGAGCGAGCCCCGTCGGTGATCGTTCGCGAGGTGCTCCCGAACATCCTCGGCCCGGTGCTGGTCGATGTCGGCCTCCGCTTCACCTACTCGATCCTGATCATCGCCTCGGTGAACTTCCTCGGCCTCGGCCTGCAGCCGCCGAACTCGGACTGGGCGCTGATGATCGGCGAGAACCGGTCCTACCTCGCGGTCAACGCGCTCGCGGTGCTGGCCCCGGCGGCGATGATCGCGATCCTCACGATCGGGGTGAACCTGACCGGTGACGCAGTCGCGCGGAGCCTCGGCCGCTCGTACGTGCCCCGGACGATGCGGAGCGTCCCGGCGTGAGCGTGGCCAGCGGACCAGCCGGTCGTTCGCAGTCGAGCATCTCGGCCTCACGCTCGACTCCGGCGAACCGGTGATCGAGGACGTCAGCTTCCAGATCAGGCCGGGCGAGATTCTCGGCGTGGTCGGCGAGTCCGGCAGCGGCAAGAGCACCCTGGCCCTGGCCCTGCTCGGGTACACCCGCCCGGGGGTCCAGTTCGGCGGCGGAACGATCGAGATCGGCGGTGAGAGTGTCGTCGGCCGCGACGCCCGCGCGCTCAGAGGCCTGCGGGGAAAGGTCGTGTCGTACGTGCCCCAGGATCCCGGCGGCCGCGCTGAACCCGTCGATGCGGATCGGCGACGCCATCCTCGACGTGCTCCGCGCGCATCGACCGGACGCATCCGGCGACGAATTCGTCACCGCCGCGCTGACACGGGTCGAGCTGCACCGCGACCGCGGGTTTGACCGGCGGTATCCACATCAGCTGTCCGGCGGGCAGCAGCAGCGCGTGACGATCGCGATCGCGACCGTGTGCGAGCCGCCGGTGGCGATCCTCGACGAGCCCACCACCGGACTGGACGTCCTGACCCAGGACCGGGTGCTGGCGGAGCTGCTGCGCCTACGCGCCGAACAGCACATGGCGATGGTCTACGTGTCCCACGACCTGGCGGTGGTGGCGCGGATGGCCGACCGGATCCTCGTCATGTACGCCGGCCGGGTGCTGGAGGCCGGTCCCACGAGCGCCGTGCTCGATCACCCGAGGCACCCCTATACGCAGGCGCTGGTGTCGGCGATCCCCGACGTGCGCCAGCCCCGGGCGCTGCGCGGCATCGGCGGAGTGTCGGTGGGCGTGGGCGAGTGGCCGACGGGGTGTCCGTTCGCGCCCGCGGTGCGAGCACGTGCAGCCTCAGTGCGAGAGCGCGGTGCCGAGCCTGGAGGCCGCGGCGGCCGACCACGCCGTGCGCTGCTGTCGCTGGCAGGAGCTGTCGCTCGCGCAGATGCAGGCCAGCGATGCCAGGGCGCAGTTCGGCGAGCGCGACGGCGTCCCGCTGCTCCAGGTGACGGGGCTCGAGGCCCGCTACCGCTCGGCCAGGGACGAGCCACCGGCCGTGCGGGACGTCTCGTTCGCGATCGTACCCGGCGAGTGCGTGGCGCTGGTCGGGGAGTCCGGAAGCGGCAAGTCGACGATCGCGCGCTGCATCGCCGGTCTGCACGTCCCCAGCGCCGGCACGATCGCGTTCGCCGGCCAGCCGGTCGCCGGAGCGTCCCGCGCTCGCCCGCTCGACGTCAGGCGGCGGATCCAGATCGTCTTTCAGAACCCGTACCAGTCACTGAACCCCCGCCAGCGCGTGTCGAGCATCGATCGAGCGCCCGTTGCGGATCCTCCGCGGCCTGTCGCGGGACGCCGCCACAGCAGGAGGTCGGAGAACTGCTGCAACGCGTGCGCCTGCCGGCGAGGCTGGCCGACCGCTTCCCCGGTGAGCTGTCGGGCGGCGAGCGCCAGCGGGTCGCGATCGCGCGCGCCCTGGCCGCGCAGCCCGACCTGCTGGTGTGCGACGAGGTCACCTCGGCGCTCGACGTCTCGGTGCAGGCGGCCGTGCTCGAGTTGCTTCAGGAGCTGCGATCCGAGCTGCACCTGAGCATGCTGTTCATCACCCACAACCTCGGCGTGGTGGCCTGCATCGCCGATTCGGTCCTGGTGATGGATCGAGGAACGGTGTGCGAGGAGGGCGCGGTCGACGGCGTGCTCAACACGCCCGAGCACGACTACACCCGACGGTTGCTCAAGGCCGCGCCCTCGCTGTCTGAGGAGCGAGTGACGGCCGAAGCACGCGCGGGCTGAAGGTCGACTGAACATCCACCCACCATCACTCATTCATTCATGGCCAAAGTCGCGTTTGTAGCTCACTGTCTGCTCAACCAGAACTCCAAGGTGTACGGAGGAGCGGTCTGCCCGGGTGTCTATTCCCCGGCGGTCGAGGAGCTCCGCGCCCGTGGCTGGCAGCTGATGCAGATGCCGTGCCCTGAGCTCACTTTCACCGGGCTGAATCGGTTCTGGGCCGTGCGTGAGCAGTACGACACGATCGCCCACAGACGTCATTGCCGGCGGATCGTGGAGCCGTTGGCCGCGGCCATCGGCGCACATGTACAGCGCGGTGACGAGGTCGTCCTGATCGGGGTGGAGGGCAGCCCGTCGCTGGGGGTGCGGGTCACCTCATCTGACCCGGCGAGGGGAGGCAAGCCCGAGTGGCCGGACGGCGCCCCCGAGCTCGCACCGGGTCAGGGAATCTTCCTGGAGGAGCTGCAGGCGGCCCTGGCCGAGGCGGGCGTCCAGGCGCCGCGGTCGCTCGGACTGACCGAGTCGCTTCCCGACCACGAGCCCGACGCCGAACGCGCCGAGCTCGGCGAGTTCCTGGAGGGCTGATGGACAACGACGAACGCGGATTCCGGGTCGCCCTTGTCGCTGACGACCTGGTCAACCCCGCGGAGGATGGTTTCGACGCGATCGAGGTTCTTCGCCAGGAGGACTGGGGGGCGATCCAGCTGCCGCCCGCCTGGTATCCGGCGCACGTCGCCGGGCCGCTGCTCGAGCAGGTCGCCGAGCACGTCGAGGAGTTCGCCCGTCACGGCTATCAGCTCGTGCTACTGGGCGACCGGCCGGGGCTCGAGGAGGCACTGCGACGAAGCGGGGTCGCGCTTCCCGACGTCGTCGCAGCCGAGCAGCGCCGAGGAGCTCCTGGAA
Source organism: uncultured Solirubrobacterales bacterium (assembly GCA_963831845.1). GTDB lineage: Bacteria > Actinomycetota > Thermoleophilia > Solirubrobacterales > Solirubrobacteraceae > Palsa-465. The sequence goes on from CAWHRT010000027.1 coordinate 239,521, forward strand.
TTCCTGCAATCAAGACCGCCCGTCGATCCGGCAGCTGGCGCGCGGCGAGACCGCCTGAGCGGCCGGCTCAGACCGTCCAGTAGTGCTCGGAGGGCCACGTGGGACCGCCCCGGGCGGTGTTGCCGTAGTCGGCCACGATCGCGCTGGCGGTCACCGCCGACGCATCGGCCGAGGCGGCGAACAGCACGACGTTCGCGATCTCATCCGGCGTGCCGAGCCTGCCGTCCACCTTCGGCGGCTCGTCCCCGCCGCTCCCGGTCGGCCTCGGCATCGACCGACGGGTGACCGCGCCGGAACATCGCCGTGTCGGTGGGACCGGGACAGACGGCGTTCACGCGGATGTTGTCAGGCGCGAGGTCGATGGCCAGGCTCTTGGCCAGCATCAGGACCGCGCCCTTGCTGGCGGTGTAGGCGGCCCATCCCGGGAACGCGATGAAGCTCGAGTTCGAGCCCGTGATCACGATCGATCCACGGCCCTTGCGCCGCATCGATGGCACCGCGTGCTTGGCGCAGAGAAACGGCCCGCGCACGTTGACCGCGAACACGCGGTCCCACTCCTCCGCCGGAGAGCTCCCAGAATGGAGCGATCCGCCCTTCGATGCCGGCGTTGGCGTGCAACACGGAGAGCGGCTCGCCGAAGTCCGCCTCGATCCTCGCGAACGTCTCCTCCACGGCATCGCTATCGCCGACGTCGCAGGCATACGCGCGCGACGCGCCGCCGGAGGCGGCGATCTCCGCTGCCGTCGCCGACGCGGCCTCGGCGTCGATGTCGAGACAGGCGACCCGGGCCTGCTCTGCGGCGAAACGGACGGCGACGGTACGACCGATTCCAGAGCCGGCGCCGGTCACCACGCACAGGTCATCGGAGAAGCGCATGGGTGACAGCCTATCGCCGCTGATCAGTGACAGGATCGCCTCGCTTCTGCAACGCCACGGCGCTGAGTTCATTGTCGGCTTCCCCGAGAACCGCCTGCTGAACTCGGCCGCCTCACTGGGGATGCGGCCGATAATCACCCGCACCGAGCGGGTGGCAGTGAATATTGCGGACGGATTCGCCCGGGTCTCCAACGGCGAGCGCTTCGTACCGTGTGTCATGCAGTACGGGCCGGGATCCGAGGCCGCGCATGCCGCGGTCGCCCAGGCATTCGGCGACCGCAGCCCGATCCTGTTGATCCCCGGTGAGCATGCTCGCTCCGAGCAGGTGCACGCCCCGACCGTCGGTGCGGCGGAGGCTTACCGCGCGATCACCACGTGGTCGGCCACCGTCAACGAACCGGACCAGGGACCAGGGGTGTTCCGTCGGGCGCTGCAGGCGGTGCTCGGCGTGCGCCGCGGCCCGGTGCTGGTCGCGGTGGCCAACGACGTCCTCTACGCGCGAGCCGAGGATGATCCGGCCGCGTGGGAGGTCGGCTATCCCGGACTTCGCCGCGGCCAGGCCGACCCGGCCGACGTCGAGGAGACGGCGTCGATCCTGGCCGCGGCGCGCTCGCCGGTGATCCTCGCCGGGCAGGGCGTCCTGTACGCGGACGCCACGACCGAGCTGGTGACCCTGGCGGAGGCGCTGGAGATCCCGGTGGCGACGACGCTGAACGGCAAGAGCGCCTTTCCGGAGGACCATCCGCTGTCGCTGGGCGCCGCGGCCCGCACGCGTCCGGCCGCCGTCGACCGGTTCCTCGAGCGCGCCGACGTGATTCTCGGGGTGGGCACGAGCTTCACTCGCTCGCTCTACATCACTCCGATGCCAGCTCGGGCCAGGCTCGGCCAGATCGTCAACGATCCGCGCGACTTCGCCACCGGGTATGACGTCGGCTTCGGGTGCGTGGGTGACGTCAAGCTGGTGCTGGGCCAGTTGATCGAGCTTATGGCCGACGGCGAGGGCGGTGCAGGCGACGACGTGCGAACGCGAATCGCCGCGATCCGCAGCGAATTTCAGGAGGCTTGGTCGCCTCGGCTGACCTCCGACGCGTCCCCGATGAGTCCCTATCGCGTCGTGTGGGAGCTGATGCACGCGGTCGACCGGCGGCGGACCGTCGTCACTCACGACGCCGGCCATCCGCGCGATCAGATCGTCCCGTTCTACGAGAGCATCGTTCCCCATGGCTACGTCGGCTGGGGGAAGTCCACCCAGCTCGGCACCGGCCTCGGGCTGGCGCTCGGCGCCCGACTGGCGAGGCCCGACTGGCTGTCGGTCAACATCATGGGTGACGCGGCGTTCGGGATGGTCGGGATGGACCTGGAGACCGCGGTGCGTTGCCGCATCCCGATCCTCACGATCGTGCTCAACAACGGCCTGATGGGCGGATACACCGAGTACATGCCGGACGCCGTGGCCAGGTACGAGGCGCACAAGCTGGGCGGGGACTATCGCGCGGTGGCACAGGCGCTCGGCGCGTACGCCGAACGAGTGCAGCGGCCCGACGAGCTGCGGGGCGCGCTCGAGCGGTGCATCGCGTGCGTGGAGTCGGGGCGGCCCGCGCTGCTCGAGGCGATGACCCACGAAGAACCGCAATGGCGGTCCCGTGAGGGCGGCCGGGAGGAGACCATGAACCAATTCCGCGCCGCGCTCGCGCATCCGCTTGGCGTCGCCATCGGGGACATGTTGCCCCCGGAGCGCATACCCGAGGACGCCCGCTGGTTGGAAGGGCTGGGGTTCTCGCACATCACGGTGCCCGAGGATTGCTTCTACCTTCCGGCGCAGGTGGGTGTGACGCTCGCGCTCGGTGCCACCGAGCGGATTCCGGTCGGGACGAGCATCGTTTCGGCGATGACTCGCCACCCGGCGATCCTGGCGATGGAGATCGCCGGCCTCGCTCGCGCCTATCCCGGCCGGTTCTGGCCTGGCATCGGCCTGGGATTGCCACCTTGGCTGCGAGCAGATGGGGCTCATGCCCGACCGGCCCGTTGCCGCGATGAGGGACGTGATCGAGTCAGTCAAACGGTTACTGGCCGGGGAGACCGTTGACCTGAAGAGCGAAGCCCTGACGCTCGACGGGATCACCATCACCCATCCCGCCGCGGAGCAGGTGCCGATCACGATGGGAGTGATGAGCCCGATGATGCTCCGGCTGGCGGGTCAGATCGCCGACGCGACGTTGTTCGGCGCCAGCGCGGGGGTCGAGTACTTCGAGCGGGCGATCGCTCACGTCAGGACCGGGTTGGATCGCGCCGGCCGCGCCCCAGACGCGATGTCGTACCGAACCATCGCGCTCGCCTCCGTTGACCGGGACGGGGACCGGGCCCGGAGGATCGTGCGGCCGGTGATGGCTGAGTTTCTCGCCGAGTTCGCCGATATGAGCACGGTGGCGTTCTACGGGATCTCCGACGAACTCGGTGAGATGGTGAAGCGCGGCGGAGCCGAGGTCGTCGCCGCAGAGATGCCCGACCAATGGCTAGAGGATCTCGCGCTCGTCGGCACGCCCCGCGAGGTGGCCGACAAGGTTCTTAGCTGGGTCGCCGCCGGCATCGATGCGATCGCCATCTTTCTTCCCCACGAGTCTGAGCGAGACACGCTGACGCTCGTGGCCCAAGAGGTTGTTCCGCTCGTGGCGGAGAGCCGCGAGTGGCGAGTGTGATCGTGCGAGACCGTTACTGAAAGGGGTTGTCGATGGATCTGGGTCTGCGTGGATGCGCCGCTGTCGTCGGCGGAGCGTCATCGGGTATGGGCCGGGCGGTCGCAGGCCGGCTCGCCGCCGAGGGCTGCGACGTGACGTTGTTCGCGCGGCGCGCCGAGCTGCTCGACGAGGCGGTCGCGGAGATCTCCGGGCTGCCCGATGGCGGTCGGGCGCACGCGGTCGTCGGCGACAGCACGGTGCCCGCACGATCTCGCGCGCGCGGTCGAGTGAGACCGCGGGGCAGTTCGGACGGATCGACATCGTGGTCAACAACACCGGCGGACCACCGGCCGGAGACTTCGGAGATCTCGCCGACGACGGTTGGCAGAGCGGGTTCGAGCTGACGCTGCTGTCGGCGATTCGACTGACGCGGCTGGCGCTGCCGGCGCTGCGCCAGAGCGGACGCGGGCGCGTGGTCAACATCACCTCGATGGCGGTCAAGGAGATCAACGACGGGCTGCTGCTGTCCAACGCGCTGCGCCCGGCCGTCACGGGCTGGGCCAAGCATCTCTCCCGCGAGGAGGGCCCAAACGGGATCACGGTCAACTCGATCGCGCCGGGTTACATCGACACAGACCGCCTCCGTTACCTGTACTCGACCGAGGCCGACCCTGACGCCGCCCGCCGGCGTGATGAGGAGACGATCCCGCTGCGCCGGTTCGGCTCGCCCGACGAGATCGCCTCCGCGGCGGCGTTTCTCTGCTCGACCAGCGCGGCCTACGTCACCGGGGTCACGTTGCTCGTCGACGGCGGCCTGACCCGCGGGCTGCTGAGCTGATCACGGCGTTCCGGGAGGTGATGAGCACGATGAGAGCGATCGTGCTGCGCGGCCACGGTGGACTCGACGAGCTCGGCCTCGAGGACGTGCCCGACCCACGAACCCGGGCCGGGCGAGGCGCTCGTCTCGGTCCGCCGGGTGGCGGTCAATCGCCTGGACTGCTGGGTGCGGGCCGACGTCGGCCACGCCTACCGGGCCCGGCTGCCGCTGATCCTCGGCTACGACGTGGCCGGAGAGGTGGTCGCAGACCGGCGCCGGCGTGAACGCGGTGGCTCCGGGCGAGTCGCGTCTACGTCCACTACGACTACTCGTGCGGTCGCTGCCGGTACTGCCTGGTCGGCGACGAATCGCTGTGCGATCAGTACGGGATCATGGGCGTCGATCACGACGGCGGCTACGCCGAGCTCGTCGTGGCTCCCGAGCGCAACCTGTTCGCGCTCGACGATGACGTCTCGTTCGAGTCGGCCGCCGCGGCCGGGTCGGTGTACCTGACCGCGTACCACATGGTGTTCGCCAAGGCCGGCGTCCGACCCGGGGACAGCGTCCTGGTGGTTGCGGCCGGTTCGGGAGTCGGCGGCGCGGCGATCCAGCTGGCGGCCTGGGGCGGGGCGCGCGTAATCGCCACCGCTGGCACGCGCGAGAAAGCCGACCGCGCGCTCGAGCTGGGCGCGGATGCGGCCGTGGTGCATTCCGAGCCGGAATGGAGCCAAGATGTCCTTGCGCTCACCGGGGGCAGGGGGGTCGACTGCGCGATCGATCACGTGGGGAGCGCGACCTTCGGCGAGGTCGTGCGCTCGCTCGCCGGTGGGGGCAGGATGGTCGTGTGCGGCGCCAGCTCCGGCGCGCGTGCAGAGCTTGACCTGATCGACCTGTTCGCCCGCCAGCTCGCAGTCATCGGCTCCAGCGACGGCTCGCGCGCCGAGTTACTCGAGGTGCTCCGGTTGCTCGCCGCCGGCGTCATCGAGCCGGTGGTGGACCGTGTCCTACCCCTGGACGAGGCGCGGTTGGCGCAGCGACTGCTGGAGGAGCGCCGGCACTTCGGACGCGTGCTGCTCGCCCCCACGACGTAGTGTCGGCTTATCGCACGAACGGCAGCTCGGCGAGCGCCACCGGCATCGGTCCAGTCGGGGTGTCGATCACGAGCTGACTCGGTCGCGGCCGATCGCGCTGCCACCAGCGCAATCGCCGCCGGTCGCTCCAGCGCGTAGGAATAGGCGCACCAGCGAACCGCGCCGACCGTCTGCCCGCCGGCGCGCAACGGCCAGAAGTCTCTGAGCACGGGACACCGAGCCTCGCGAGGTCCGAGCAGTCCGACGGTCTCACGTCGAGCGCCCGTCCGCTTGATCTCGGCCAGAGCGTCGCGGCCGATGAACGAGCCTCGGTCGAGCTCGACCAGATCACCGGCTCCGGCTTCGAACGGATCCATCCCGGAGTTGACGAAATAGTGGGTGTCGGTGATCCCGTGCTCGACCGCTCGAGACAGGTTCGGGCCGGTGACGAGCAGGCCGTACCCGGCTCCGATCTCGACCAGCCCATCCCAGATCGCCAGCGATCCAGCCTCATCGAGCGGATACAGCTCATAGGCGGGATCGCGACTCCACCCGGTCCTGGACACCACCGAGCGCACGCCGCAGACGTCCGTCACGCAGCACCGGTAGTAGGCGAGTTCGCCAACCCCATCGGACACCGACCGGATCAGCTCGGAGGCAGCGGGACCGTGGATCTGCATCGGGGCGACGTCGGGCTCGTCGACGGTGACGTCGAAGTCACCGCACAGCGCGACCGCGCGCGCCCACAGCTCGAGATCGACGTCGCCGTGCGAGATCCACACCGTGTCCGGGAATGGATGCAGCACGATCGGCTCGCTCATGATCTGCCCGCGGTCGTCGCAGATCATCGTGTAGCGACATCGCCCTACCTCGAGGTTGCTCAACTCACGCGTCGAGAGATAGTCAGCGAGCGCCAGAGCGTCGGGCCCGCTCAGCTGGGTCTGCCGCTCTGCGCCAACGTCCCAGAGCGTGACCCGCTGGGTCATTGCCTCATACTCGGCTCGCGGATCGCGTCCGTAGTCAACCGGCATGTACATGTGGTTGTAGACCATGTACTCGGCGGCTCCGAGTGCCTCCGTGCGCGCAAAGTAGGGCGAGCGCCGCACGTTGGAATGAAGCGGTTGGCGCCTCATCCGCGGAGCGTAGACCGGACGGAGGACTTGACGGGCGCACTATCGTCCCGCGCTGAAATGAGCGCGACACTGATCGACGGCAAGGCGATCGCCCAGCAGGTCCGCTCCGAGGTCCGCGAGGAGGTCGACGCGTGGGTCGCGGCCGGCAACCCGCGCCCGGGGCTCGCCACCGTGCTCGTCGGCGATGACCCCGCCTCGGCGGTGTACGTCGGCGGCAAGCAGAAGGCGTGTGCCGAGGTCGGGATCGAGGGGTTCAGCCACAAGCTGCCCGCCGACATCTCCCAGGACGAGGTCGAGCAGCTGCTGGCCGAGCTCGGCGCCGACGACCGCGTGTCGGGGATCCTGCTGCAGCTCCCGACCCCGGACCACATCGACGGCCCGCACCTGACGACGCTGATCGACCCGCTCAAGGACGTCGACGGGCTCACGCCGGTGTCCGCCGGGCTGCTGGCCAAGGGGCTCCCCGGCCTGCGGCCGTGCACGCCCTCCGGCGTGATCGAGCTGCTGCGCCGCTACGACGTCGAGCTGGTCGGCGCCGAGGCGGTCGTGGTGGGACGCTCGGACCTGGTCGGCAAGCCGGTCGCGGCGCTGCTGCTGGCCGAGCACGCGACGGTCACGATCTGCCACTCGCGCACCCGGGACCTGGGCGCAGTGTGCACCCGCGCCGACGTGCTGATCGCCGCCGTGGGGCGACCGAAGATGATCCAGGGCGACTGGATCAAGCCCGGCGCGACCGTCGTCGACGTCGGCATCAACCGCACCGACGACGGGCTCGTCGGCGACGTCGACTTCGGGCCCGCGGCCGAGGTCGCCGGGCTGATCACGCCGGTCCCCGGCGGCGTCGGGCCGATGACGATTGCGATGCTGCTACGCAACACGCTCGAGGCCGCCAAGCTCCAGGCCGCCGAGCGCGCGCCCGCCTGACGGCGTAGCGAGCGCTTAGCTCGCGGCGCGGCGTGCGCCATGAATGCGCGCACCAGCGGCGACTCGTTGTCAGCGCGCGTGATCGCCACCAGCTCGGACTGGGGCGCTCCGGTGACCGGGCGGTAGGTGACGCCCTCGAGCTCGAGCCGCGTTACCGACGCGGGTGCCAGCGACGCCCCGATCCCAGCCGCCACCAGGCCGATGATCGTCAGCATCTCGGGCGCATACTGGACCACCTGCGGGTGCGCGCCGAGCGCCGCCATGCTGCTCATCAGCAGGTCGTGAAACCCCGGCGCCTGCTCGCGCGGGAACAGCACCAGCGGCACTGACGCCAGCCGCTGCAGCGACACCCGGCGCAGCTGCGCCAGCTCGTGCCCGGCCGGCAACACCGCCACCGACCGCTCCCTCAGCACCACCTCGGCGCGGACCTCGGCGAGCTCCTCGATCGGCGGGCGGACCAGGCCGACGTCGACGACGCCGGCGCTGACCAGCCGCAACTGCTCGACGGTCGGCCGTTCGTGCAGCTCGATCTCGACGTCCGGGGCGGTGGCGCGGAAGCGCTGCACGATCCCGGGGACGATCGACAGCAGCGCCGAGCCGACGAAGTTGACCCGCAGCCGGCCGGTCTGCCCGGCGTCGATCCGCCGCGCGGTCTGCACGGCGCCGTCGAGCTCTGCCAGCAGCTGCCGGGCGTCGCGCAGAAACGCCTCGCCTGCCGGGGTCAGCTCCACCCGGCGTCGGGTGCGGGCCAGCAACCGGCAGCCGAGCTCGTCCTCGAGCTGGCGGATCTGCTGGCTCAGCGGCGGCTGGGAGATGTGCAGCCGGGCGGCCGCACGGCGAAAGTGCAGCTCCTCGGCGACGGCCACGAAGTAGCGCAGCTGGCGCAGCTCGACGCGCTGGCTCCTTGAGACGTTGTACGTATCAGTTCTGCTGGAATCGGTATTGGACACGATCACACCACAGGCGTAGCTTCTCATCCCGAGGCGAGCGATGTCTTATCTATTGACCTGCCCTAACTGCGGCGTACGCGAAGTGACCGACTTCGCCTTCGGAGGCGAGGTGTCGGCGCGGCCGAAGTCCAAGCCCAGCTTCCGCGACCTGAACACCTACAACTACTTCCGGCGCAACGTCGCCGGCGTCCAGCGCGAGTGGTGGTTTCACCGCTCCGGGTGCCGGGCCTGGTTCATCGCCGAGCGCAACACCGTGACCAACGAGGTGCTGATGACCGCCCGTCCCGCCGAGGCCAAGCCGGCCACCACGGCCGAGCCGGCCACGCCCACCACCCCAGACGCCGCGTGAGCCGGCTTCCGCAGCAGCCCGGCGAACGGATCCAGCGCCAGAAGCTGGTCCGGTTCAAGTTCGACGGACGGCAGGTCGAGGCCTACGAGGGCGACACGATCGGCTCGGCCCTGTACGCCTCGGGCCGGCGCATCTTCTCCCGCAGCTTCAAGTACCACCGCCCGCGCGGCCTGATGTGCTGCGCCGGGCAGTGCCCGAACTGCATCGTGTCGGTCGACGGCGCCCCCGGCGCCCGGGCCTGCACCGAGCAGGTTCGCGAGGGGATGCAGGTCGAGCACGTCAACGCGGTTCCGAGCCTCGAGTTCGACGCGATGCAGGCGACCGACCTGGCCGGCGGCAAGCTGACGCCACCCGGCTTCTACTACAAGACGTTCATCCGGCCCCGGAAGCTGTGGCCGGTCTATGAGAAGGTGCTGCGCCACGCCGCGGGCCTGGGCAAGTTGCGAAAGCAGCAGCCCGAGCGCGAGTGGCGCACCGAGTACCGCCGTCGCCACGCCGACGTGCTCGTCGTCGGCGGCGGGGTGGCCGGCCTGACCGCCGCCCGCGCCGCGGCCAAGCTCGGCGCCGATGTGGTGCTGGTCGACGAGGGCCCCGAGCCCGGCGGCAAGCTGCTGATCGACGCTCGCCGCGAGCGGATCGCTCCGCTGGTCGACGAGGTCCGCGAGGCGGGCGTCGAGATCATCGATCGGGGCTCCGCGCTCGGCTACTTCGACGGGATGGTCCCGGTCTGGCAGGGAGACACGCTGCACCAGATCCGCGCCAAGCGTCACGTGTTCGCCACCGGCACGATCGAGCAGCCGCTGGTGTTCGCCGGCAACGACCTCCCGGGCGTGATGCTGTCCGACGGCGCGCGCCGGCTGGCCGATCTGTACGCGGTCTCGCCGGGCACCCGCGCGGTCGTGGCCACGACCTCGGACCGCGGGCTGGAGGCCGCGCTCGCGTTGCTGCGGGTAGGCGTCGAGATCCGTGCCGTCGCCGACCTCCGGCCCACCCCGGGCGCCCCCGCCGAGGAGCTCAAGCGGGTCGGCGTCGAGGTGCTCGCCGGCCACACGGTGGTCGAGGCCAAGGGGCGCAAGGCCGTCGCCGAGGCCGTGCTCGCCCCCGTGCAGGCCAACCGCGACGGCGGGCCGGCTCCGCTGGAGCGCACGCTGGAGTGCGACCTGGTGGTCGTCTCCGGCGGGGCGATCCCGGCGAGCTCGCTGCTGTTGCAGGCGGGCGCCAAGACCAGCTACGACGAGGCGCTCGGCCACTTCGCCGTGACCGAGACCCCCGACGAAGTCGCCGGCGCCGGCGAGGTGGTCGGGATCGGGGAGCTCGACGCCGCCGCCGACTCCGGGGAGCTCGCCGGGCTGGACGCCGCGCACGCCCTCGAGTTCGGCGACGCCAAATCGAAGTCGGCCGCCGACAAGCTTCGCCAGCGCCTCGACGAGGTCAAGCGCCCCGACGTCGCGGTCGCCCCACCCGCGGTCGGTGGCGAGCGCGGCAAGTGTTTTGCCTGCCTGTGCGAGGACGTGACCAGCAAGGACATCAAGCTCAGCATCGACGAGGGCTATGACTCGATCGAGCTGGCCAAGCGCTACACGACGGTGACGATGGGCCCCTGTCAGGGCCGCATGTGCCAGCTGCCGGCGATCCGGGTGATGGCCCAGCACACCGGCCAGCAGCTCGGCGACGTCGGCACGACGACGGCCCGGCCGCCGTGGGTGTCGGTGCCGATGGGGATCCTCGGCGGGCGCCCGTTCGAGCCGGCCAAGCGCTCCTCGATCCACGCCCGCCACCGCGAGCTGGGCGGCAACGTCAAGTGGGCCGGCGACTGGCGCCGGGCCTACGACTACGGCGACCCGCAGGCCGAGGCGCTGGCCGTCAACCGCACCGCCGGCCTGATCGACGTCTCGACGCTGGGCAAGCTGCTCGTCAGGGGCCCCGACGCCGGCGAGTTCCTCGACCGCCTGTACCCCAACCGCTTCTCGAACCTGGCGCCCGGCCGGATCCGCTATGGCGTGATCAGCTCCGACGCGGGCCGGATCGTCGACGACGGCACGATCTGCCGGGTCGACGACGAGACCTTCTATGTGACCACCACCTCGAGCGGCGCCGGCGCGGTCGAGGAGTGGTTCTCCTGGTGGCTGGCGGACTGGGGCATGCAGGTCCACCTCACCGACCTGACCCAGGGCCTGTCGGCGGTCAACCTGGCCGGACCGAGGGCGCGCGAGATCATGGCCAAGGTCACCGACCTGGACTGCTCCAACGAGGCGTTCAAGTACCTCGACGGCAAGCACGGGCAGATCGCCGGCGTGCCGTGCCTGATCCTGCGGATCGGATTCGTCGGCGAGGTCGGCTACGAGATCCACTTCCCCGCCGCCCACGGCGTGCACCTGTGGGACGCGCTGCTCGACGCCGGGCAGGAGTTCGGGATCCGGCCGTTCGGCCTCGAGCCTCAGCGGATCCTGCGCCTGCAGAAGATGCACATCCTCGTCGGCCAGGACACCGACTCGGAGTCGACGCCGTTCGGCGCGGCGATGCCGTGGATCGTCAAGCTCGACAAGGAGCAGGACTTCATCGGCAAGTGGGCGCTGCGAGCACTACGGCGAGCTGCCCGCCTCGACCTCGTTGGTCGGCTTCACGATGGCCAACGGCTACGTGCCCACCGAGGGCGCGGTCGTCACCGACGACGACGGCACGCCCGCCGGCCAGGTCACCAGCGCCCGCTACTCGCCGGTGCTCGACCGCGTGATCGGGATGGCCTGGGTGCCGGCCGCGCTGGCGAGCGACGGGTCTCAGATCACGATCTCCGACGAGGGCCGCACGACCTCGGCCGAGGTCCAGACCCGGCCCTTCTACGACCCCGACGGCGAGGTGCTGCGCTCATGAGCTCTGGAGTTCCTGAGCGTCGACGCCGCCGTCGACGTCGATCGCCCGCAGTCCGATGGAGTCCCAGGCGCGCGCCGCCGGTGCCCGGTTTCAGGATCGCGACGGCTGGAACGTCGCGGTCGGCTACGGCACACCCGAGCAGGAGAGCGTCGCCTGCACCACCACCGCCGGCTGGTCCGACGTCTCGCATCTGGGCAAGCTCGAGCTTCAGGGCACGGGCGTCGCCGATCGCCTCGAGCTCGAGCTCGGGGCCGCGACCCGGCGCGACGGAGCCTGGTGGTGTCCGCTGACCCCCGACCGCGCGCTGGTGATCTGCGACCCCGGCCGGCTGGCCGCCGCCCGCGAGCAGGTCCCCGACGGCGTCGACGTGGTCGAGGTCACGACCGCGTTCGCGGCGATGACGCTGGTCGGCCCACTGAGCCGGGAGGTGTTCGCGCGCTTCTGCGCCGCCGACCTGCGGCCCAAGGTCACGCCGATCGCCGGCTTGCGGCCGGTGTCGATCGCCCGGCAGCCGGGCGTGATCGTGCGCGAGGACGAGGACCGGTTCCTGTTCCTGTTCGGGTGGGCGATCGCCCAGTACATGTGGACGGTCGTCGACGACGCCGCGCGGCATCTGGGCGGCCAGCCCGTGGGCGTCGACGCGCTGCAATCCCTGGAGGAGCCGCTCTCGGAGGTGTCCTCGAATGCTTGACATCTTCAGAAAGAAGCGGATGTGGCGCCGCGAGCCGGAGCTCAAGAGCTCCTACGACGTGGTCATCGTCGGCGGCGGGTCGCACGGCCTCGCCACCGCCTACTACCTGCAGAAGGAGCACGGGATTCGCGACGTCGCGATCCTCGAGCAGCGCTACATCGGCTCGGGCGCGGCCGGGCGCAACACCACGATCCTGCGCTCGAACTACAAGACCCCCGAGGGCGCGGCGTTCTACGACGCCAGCGTGAAGCTGTACGAGGGGCTCTCGCAGGAGCTGAACTTCAACCTGCTGTTCTCCCAGTGCGGCCACCTGACGCTGGCCCACTCCGACCGCGCGATGTTCGTGATGGCCAACCGCGCCGAGGTCAACCGCATCCACGGGATCGACTCCAAGCTGATCTATCCGGACGAGATCAAGGAGCTCGCGCCGGCGATGCAGGTCGACAACCCCGACGCCACGTACCCGATCATGGGCGCGCTGTACCACCCGCCCGGCGGGATCATCCGCCACGACGCGGTCGTCTGGGGCCTGGCCCGCGGCGCCGACAGCGGCGGCGCCGAGATCCACCAGAACACCGAGGTCACCGGGCTGGAGCGTTCAAACGGTCGCGTCACCACGGTCCGCACCAACCGGGGCAACATCCGCGCCGGCACGGTGCTCAACTGCACCGCCGGCTGGAGCACGCTGATCTCCGACATGGCCAGCGTGCAGATGCCGATCACCACGCACATCCTGCAGGCGTGCGTGACCGAGCCGATGAAGCCCTTGCTCGACGTGGTGATCGTGTCGTCGCAGATGCACGTGTACATCAGCCAGACCGACCGCGGAGAATTTTTGATGGGCGCCGAGATCGAGCCCTGGACGACGTACCGGATGCAGGGCACGCTGAACTTCCTGCAGGAGGTCACGCGCCACTCGATGGAGCTGTTCCCGCAGCTCGAGCGGGCGCGGCTGCTGCGCAGCTGGGCCGGGTTGTGCGACCTCAGCCCCGACTACAGCCCGATCCTCGGCAAGACCGAGGTCGACAACTTCCACGTCAGCGCCGGCTGGGGCACCTACGGGTTCAAGGCCGCCCCGATCGTCGGCAAGACGCTCGCCGAGCTGGTCGCGACCAACCGTACGCCGGACCTGATCGCGCCGTTCGCGCTCGAGCGGTTCTACGAGGACAAGCTCGTCTCGGAGCTTGCCGCGGCCGCCGTCAGCCATTGATGCAGTGATGTCACCAGGAGAGAGGGCCAAACGATGAAGAGCAGCCTCGAGATCGCCCAGGAACACGAGCTGGTACCGATCGATTCGATCGCCGAGCGGGCCGGGCTGCTGCCCGACGAAGTGGAGCCCTACGGCCGCTACAAGGCCAAGGTCTCGCTGTCGGTGACCGATCGCCTCAAGGACCTGCCGGACGCCAAGGTCGTGTGCGTCACCGGCATGACCCCGACCAAGGCCGGCGAGGGCAAGACCACCACGCTGGTCGGTCTCACGCAGGGTCTCGGCGTGATCGGCAAGAACCCAGTGGCCTGCCTGCGCGAGGCGTCGGTCGGTCCGGTATTCGGGATCAAGGGCGGCGCCGCCGGCGGCGGGCTCACCCAGGTCGTCCCGATGGAGGACCTGAACCTCCACTTCACGGGCGACATCCACGCGATCGGCGCCGCCAACAACCTGCTCGCGGCGATGATCGACGCCTCGATCCTGCACGGCAACCCGCACAAGATCGACGCGCTGCGGATCGGCTGGCGCCGGGCCGTCGACATGAACGACCGCGCGCTGCGGCAGATCGTGGTCGGGCTCGGCGGCCGCGTCAACGGCTACCCGCGCGAGACCGGCTTTGACATCACCGCCGCGTCCGAGGTGATGGCGATCATGGCCGTCGCCACCGACCTGCGCGACCTGCGCCGCCGGATCGGCGCGATCACCGCGGCGTACTCCTACGACGGCGGCAAGCCGATCAGCGCCGAGGACCTCGGCGCCGCCGGCGCGATGACCGTGCTGCTCAAGGACGCGCTCAAGCCCAACCTCGTGCAGACGCTCGAGGGCCAGCCGGTGATGATGCACTGCGGCCCGTTCGCGAACATCGCCCACGGCAACAACTCGCTGATCGCCGACAAGGTCGCGATGAAGCTCGGCGACTACGTCGTCACCGAGTCGGGCTTCGGCTCCGACATGGGCATGGAGAAGTTCTTCGACATCGTCTGCCGGTTCGGCGGGCTGGTGCCCTCGGCCTCGGTGCTCGTCACGACCGTGCGCGCGATCAAGCACCACGGCGGCGTCGAGGACGACCCGCGCGTCGACCGCGCCGCGAGCATCGCGGCGATCGAGGAGGGCATGGCCAACGTCCGCCGCCACCTCGGGATCATCCGCACGTTCGGCGTGCCGGCGGTGGTTGCGGTCAACCGGCGCCCCGGCGACACCGACGAGGAGGTCGAGCTGGTCAAGCGGCTGGCGATCGAGGCCGGGGCGTTCGACGCCCAGATCAACGAGGGCTTCGCGAAGGGCGGGGCCGGCGCCGCGGACCTCGCCGAGGCCGTGGTCGAAGCCTGCGAGCAGCCCAACGACTTCCATTTCCTGTACCCCGACGACGCTCCGATCCGCGAGAAGATCGAGGCGGTCGCGACCAAGGTTTACGGCGCCAAGGACGTGTACTTCTACGCAGAGGCCGAGCAGAAGATCGAGCAGTTCAACCGCGACGGGCTCAGCAACATCCCGGTGTGCATGGCCAAGACCCACCTGTCGCTGTCCTCCGACGCCGAGCTGCTCAACGCCCCCGAGGGCTTCACGCTCCCGATCCGCGACATTCGCGCCTACACCGGCGCGGGCTGGCTCGTGCCGCTGGCGGGCAACATCCAGCAGATGCCGGGCCTGGGCAAGTCCCCGGCGGCGCTCAACATCGACATCGATGACGAGGGCCGGACGGTCGGGCTGTTCTGATCCCGCCCCAGCGCATCGCCGACGCGACACTAGGCGAGCTGCTCGATTCGCTCGCCGCCCGGACCCCCGCGCCCGGGGGCGGGACCGCCGCGGCGTTCGCGGCGGCATCGGCCGTATCGCTGGTCGAGATGGCCGCGCGGTTCACGCTCGGACGCGACG
Organism: uncultured Solirubrobacterales bacterium; assembly: GCA_963831845.1. Classification (GTDB taxonomy): domain Bacteria; phylum Actinomycetota; class Thermoleophilia; order Solirubrobacterales; family Solirubrobacteraceae; genus Palsa-465. The sequence continues at coordinate 254,959 of CAWHRT010000027.1, forward strand.
ATCACGCTGACGCTGCACGTCCGGATGACCGAGGTCGTCCAGCGCTGCGGCGAGCTGCGCGCACGGCTGGTGGAGCTCGCCGAGCGCGAGCTGCACGCGTTCGAGCCCGTGCTCGACGCGATCCGCCTGCCCCGGGCGCAGCCGGGGCGTGACGCGCGGGTCGCGGCGGCGCTGTCGGAGGCCGCGGAGTCGCCGCTGGACATCGCCCGGGCGGCCGGCGAGGTGGCGGAGCTGGCGGCGGAGCTCGCCGTCTCGGGCGCCCGGCGGCTCGTCGGCGACGCGGTCACGGCCGCGCTGCTGGCCGAGGCGTCCTGTGTGGCCGCCGGGCGTCTGGTGGAGATCAACCTGGAGTCGGTCGCCGACGACCCCCGCCGCTCGGAGGTGTCCGACCTGGCCGCGGCGGCGGCCGGCGCCCGGGAGCGAGCACTGAGCCCGCAGCAGTCATGACAGCTGCCCGAACGAGGCCGCGCGGATCGCGGCCGAAACCGCTTGCACAACGTCCCACTGGAGCGCTCTGGGCGCCACTGTGGGACGTTCGCCACGTGGGACGTGGGTGGTCTCATTCGGTCGACGCAACAGGATGGTGTTTTGCGTTGATTGATTGGAGGCGATGGTGTCGAGGAGAGTTGGCCGGCGGCGGTCGTATCGGTGGTTGAGCCCGTTGGAGCGTGAGCAGGTGGCGGCGCGGGTCAGGGCGGGGGATCGGGTCGCGGAGATCGTGGCGGCGTTTGGGTCGTCGCGGTCGGTGGTGTATCGGATCGCGGATGAGGTTGCGTTGGCGCGTCGGCGGGTGTCTGGTGGTGAGCATCGGTTGTCGTTTGGTGAGCGGGAGCTGATCAGCCGCGGGATCGCGGCGGGGGAGTCGGGGCGGGCGATCGCGCGGGGGTTGGGGCGGTCGGCGTCGACGGTGTGCCGCGAGATCGGGGTGTGTGGGGGTCGGGAGCGGTATCGCGCGGTGGCGGCGCAGCGGCGCGCGTACCGGGCGCTGGCGCGTCCCAAGCCGACGAAGCTGTCGGGGTGTCCGCGGTTGTTAGCGGCGGTCGAGGCGGGGTTGGAGCAGTGTTTCTCGCCGCAGCAGATATCAGCGAGACTGAAGCTCGAGTTTCCCGATGATCTGGAGATGCGGATCAGTCACGAGACGATCTACCTGTCGCTGTATGTCCAGTCGCGCGGGGAGCTGCGCCGGCAGTTGACCGCGCAGCTGCGCACGGGGCGGACCAAGCGTCGCGTGGGTGGCCGCCCGGAGTATCGCGGCCGGATTGCTGGCATGGTCAATATCTCTCAGCGCCCGGCGGAGGTCGCCGACCGCGCGGTCCCGGGACATTGGGAGGGTGATCTGCTGCTCGGCGCGTATGGCCGCTCAGCGATCGCGACGCTCGTGGAACGCCAGACGCGGTACGTGCTGCTCGCGCGGCTAGGGAACGACCGCCGGACCCAGACCGTGGTCCAGGCGCTGATCGATCGGATCGGGTCGCTGCCGCGCCACCTGGTCCGGTCGCTGACCTGGGATCAAGGCACCGAGCTCTCCGATCACCAACAGTTCACGATCGATACCGGCGTGCAGGTGTACTTCTGTGACCCGCACTCCCCGTGGCAGCGCGGCAGCAACGAGAACACCAACGGGCTGCTGCGCCAGTACCTCCCCAAAGGCACCGACCTCGCCGTCCACGACCAAGCAACCCTCGATCAGATCGCCGCCGAGCTCAACCGCCGGCCCCGAGAAACGCTGGGCTGGATGAACCCCGCCGAGAAACTCGCCGAACTGCTCACCCCAACCCCATGACCCACCGACCCCTTCGCGCGCACCACTACGACCCCTCCCGGGGTCGTCTGCGCTCCACAGATCACGCCAAGCACGCACACAACAACACCACAACCACCCACAACTGCCAGACTCGACGTGTTGCGCTGACTGCCTGAGGCCGCCGTGATCAACGTCCCTAGCTAACCCGCGAAGGCCTCGCGTGGGACGTTAAGCACGTCGCCGCCCGAGTTCCGGGGCGACCTAGGTCCGCGACCGAGTCCGGGGCGGCCACTAGGACTCGACCGGGGTCGCCGGAGCCTCGCCACGGACCACGGCGATCGCGTTCTCGGCGGCGAGCATCGCCATCGCGGTCCGGGTCTCGATCGTGGCCGACCCCAGGTGCGGAACCAGCACCGCGTTGTCGAGCTCGAGCAGGCCCGGGTGGACCTCGGGCTCGCGCTCGAACACGTCGAGCCCGGCGCCCTTGATCTGGCGGTCGCGCAGCGCTTGCACCAGCGCGGCCTCGTCGACGATCGGCCCCCGCGCGGTGTTGACCAGGTACGCGTCGGGGCGCATCAGCTCCAGGCGGCGGGCGTCGATCATGTGATGGGTCTCGGGCGTCAGCGGACTGTGGATGCTGACCACGTCGGCGACGGCCAACAGCTCGTCGAGCTCGAGGAGACGGGCGCCGCCGAGCTCGGCTTCGACCTCCTCGGGCGCGCGATGGCGGCCGTGGTAGACGATCTCCATCCCGAACGCACGCGCCCGGCGAGCGGTGGCCTGGCCGATCGCGCCGAGCCCGATCACGCCGAGCGTCTTGCCCTGCAGGCCGGTCCCCAGCAGGAAGAACATGTCCCAGGCCCAGGGCTCGCCGGTGCGCACCACCCGCTCGCCCTCGCCCAGCCGCCGGGTCGCCATCAGGATCAGCGCCATCGCGAGGTCGGCGGTGGCGTCGGTCAGCACCCCGGGCGTGTTGGTGACGGTCACGCCCCGCTCGCGGGCGGCGTCGACGTCGACGTTGTCGTAGCCGACGGCCACGTTGGCCACGCACCGCAGCTGCTGCCCGGCGGCGTCCAGAAACGGCCCGTCGACGCGGTCGTGCAGCATCGTCAGCACGGCGTCGGCGCCGGCAACCGCCTCGTGCAGCTCGTCCTCGGTGAGCGGCCGGTCGTGCGGCGACAGCCACATGTCCGAGGCCTCGCCGAGCAGCTCGAGCGCCTCGTCGGGGAGCCGGCGCGTCACCACGATCCGGGGCTTGCCGGTCACGCCGGAAAGTCTACGTTAGATCAATTCGTCCACCAGAGCGCGGAATCGGGTCCGGCGCCCGCCCGGCCCGTCCGGCGGCCGTGCGCGGGGTCGCCGCGGAGTTGGCTCCGAGCCGGAGGTGTGGGAGGAAAACCCTTGTCGTGCCGGGCTTTTCGGCAGCCGGAACGTCGGGTAGACTCAGTTTTACAACCGTGCCGGTCGAGCGTCGGCCGCGCCCGGAATGTACTTATTGGTTCAAGGGAGAACGTATGCAATCCCGTACTCGACTGACCACCCCTCTGATCCGGCGCGACGGCGAGTTGCGCCCCGCCACCTGGGACGAGGCGCTCGACTGCGCCGCGGCGGGTCTGGACCGGGCCAGGGCGGCCGATGCGACCCGCTCGTTCGGAATCTTCTCCTGCTCGAAGTCGACGAACGAGATGAATTTCCTGGCGCAGAAGTTCGCGCGCCAGGTGATGGGCACAAACAACATCGACTCCTGTAACCGCACCTGACACGCTCCTAGCGTCGTCGGTCTGGCGACGGTGTTCGGTGCGGGCGGCGGTACGTCGTCCTATAAAGAGGTTGAAGAGACCGATGTGATCGTGCTCTGGGGCTCCAACGCCCGCGAGACGCACCCGATCTTCTTCCACCACGTCCTCAAGGCGGTCCACAACGGCGCGCGGCTGTTCGTGGTCGACCCCCGGCGCACCGCGTCGGCCAAGTGGGCCGACACCTGGCTGGGGCTCGACGTCGGCACCGACGTCGCGCTGGCCAACGCGACGGCGCGCGAGATCATCCACTCCGACCTCTGCGACATGGAGTTCATCCGCCGCGCGACGGTCGGGTTCGAGGAGTACGCCGCGTCGGTCGAGCCGTTCACGCTGGCCGAGGGCGAGCGGGTGACCGGGGTCCCCGCCGAGGCGATCCGCGAGCTCGCTCACACGTATGCGCGCGCGGACCGGGCGATCATCTGCTGGACGCTCGGCATCACCGAGCACCACAACGCCGTCGACAACGTGCTGGGGCTGATCAACCAGGCGCTGCTGACCGGGCACGTCGGCCGTTACGGCTCCGGGCTGAACCCGTTGCGCGGGCAGAACAACGTGCAGGGCGGCGGCGACATGGGCGCGATCCCGAACAAGCTCCCCGGCTTCCAGGACATCCAGGACAACGCGGCCGCGCGCGAGAAGTTCGAGGCCGCGTGGGGCACGCCGATCCACCCCAAGTATGGATGGCACCTCACCCAGATGTTCGAGGCGATGGAGCGAGGCGAGCTGAACTCGCTGTACGTGATCGGGGAGAACCCGGCGCGATCGGAGGCCGACGTGCAGCAGACGCGCAAGCTGCTCAGAGAGCCTCGACTGCCTGATCGTGCAGGACATCTTCCTGACCGACACCGCCAAGCTCGCCGACGTGGTGCTGCCCGGGTCGGCCTCGTGGGCCGAAGCCAATGGCACGGTCACGAACTCAGAGCGCCGCGTGCAGCTCGTGCGCAAGGCGCTCGATCCGCCCGGCGACGCCCGCGATGACAACTGGATCATCATCCAGCTGGCCAAGCGACTGGGCTACGACTGGGGCGACCCGTCGTCCGAGGACGCCTGGGAGGAGCTGCGGACGCTGAGCCCGATGCACGCCGGCATGAGCTGGAAGCGCCTCGCCGAGCACAACGGCCTGCAGTGGCCGTGCCGCGACGAGAACGATCCCGGCTCGCTGTTCCTGCACGGGCGGCTGTGGGAGGACCCGATCGGGGGTGACCCCGCGCCGTTCAGCATCACCCCGCACAGCCCGCCGGTCGACGAGCTCAACGACGAGTTCCCGATCCGGCTGACCACGGGCCGGCGCCTGGAGTCCTACAACACCGGCGCGCAGTCGAACATGTACAACTCGCCGCTGCACCGTGGCGAGTCTCTGGACCTGTCGCCCGAGGACGCCGAGGCGCTCGGGATCGAGGACGGCGACGAGGTGCTGGTCACCTCGCGGCGGGGAGCCGTCGAGGCCCCGGCCCGAATCGACGAGGGGCTGCGCGAGGGGCTGGCGTTCATGACGTTCCACTTCCCCGACCAGGTCGACACCAACGTGCTGACGATCGACGCCACCGACCCGCGGTCGGGCACGGCCGAGTTCAAGGCGACCGCGGTGCGGGTCGAGAAGCTCCGCACCAACGGACAGCGTAAGCAGGTCGCCGAGGTCGTGGGCGTGACGAACGGACACGGGGCCGCCGGCAACGGCGGCGGAAAGACGGCGCGCAACGGCGACCGCGAGCAGGTCGCCCACGACGGCGACGGCCAGCCGGTCAGGGGCTCATCCTGATGGATCTGCGGCTGCTGCTGGCGATTCCGACTGATGCCGAGCGCGAGGCGGTCGACGAGTTCGTCGGCTCGGCGGTCCGCTCCGCCAACGGCAACGGCAGTGTCCCGAAGCTCGACGTCCACGGCCGCGTGGCCTATGGCGGGCACGAGGCCCGCGACCAGCGCCCGCTGCTGCTGCCGGCGCTGCAGGCCGTCCAGGCCCGGATCGGCTGGATCTCCGACGGGGCGCTGAACTACATCTGTGAGCGCCTCACCGTGCCACCGGCCGACGCCTACGGGGTGGCCACGTTCTACGGGCTGCTGTCGATGGACCCGCGCCCGCCGCGGGTGCTGCACGTGTGCGAGGACGTGGTCTGCCAGTGCCAGGGGTCCGGCGACCTGATCGAGTCGCTGGAGCAGCGCTTCGGGGCCGAGCACGAGGATTGCGGCGGCTTCACCTGGCTGCGCAGCCCGTGCCTGGGCCAGTGCGACCGCGCCCCCGCGGCGCTGATGACCGAGGCCGGCGCGCCGGTGCGCGAGCACGTGCTGGCGCCGGCCGAGCCCGAGCAGGCGTTCGCGCTGCTCGAGGGCGATCCGGTGCCCGAGCCGCCGCCCGCGTCGGTGCCCCAGCAGGGCGATCCCGACCTGCGGCTGCTGCGCCGGATCGGCGTGGTCGACCCGCACAGCCTGCACGACTACCGCGCCCGCGACGGCTTCGAGGCGCTGCGCCGGGCGATCGAGCTCGGCAAGGCGGGCGTGATCCGCGAGGTCAAGGACTCCGGGCTGATGGGCCGCGGCGGCGCTGCGTTCCCGACCGGCGTCAAGTGGGAGGCGGTCTCCCAGCAGCCGGCGCATCCGCACTACCTGATCTGCAACGCCGACGAGTCCGAGCCCGGGACGTTCAAGGACCGGGCCGTGCTGGAGGGCGACCCGTTCGCGGTGATCGAGTCGATGACGATCGCCGCCTACGCGACCGACTGCAGCCACGGCTTCATCTACCTGCGCGGCGAGTACCCGAACGCGCACGAGATCCTCGAGCACGCGCTGTCGGTGTGCCGCCAGCACGGCTACCTGGGCAGCGACATCCTCGGCGAGGGCTTTGACTTCGACATCGAGATCCGCCAGGGCGCCGGCGCCTACATCTGCGGCGAGGAGACCGCGATCTTCAACTCGATCGAGGGCTACCGCGGCGAGCCGCGGGCCAAGCCGCCGTTTCCGACCGTGCGCGGGCTGTTCGGCAAGCCGACCGTCGTCAACAACGTCGAGACGCTGGTCAACGTCCCTGAGATCGTGCTTAACGGCGGGCTCGAGTACGCGCGCACCGGCACCGAGAAGTCGACCGGGACGCGCCTGTTCTGCCTGTCGGGGCACGTCGAGCGCCCGGGCGTCTACGAGGTGCCGTTCGGCGAGAAGCTCGGCGACCTGTTCGAGCGCGCCGGCGGGATCGCGGGCAGCGGCAAGCTGCAGGCGGTGCTCCTCGGAGGCGCGGCCGGCGGGTTCGTCGGCCCCGACGAGCTCGACCTCGAGCTGACGTTCGAGGGCGCCCGCGCGGCCGGCGCGACGCTCGGCTCGGGGGTGGTCGTGGCGATCGACGACACGGTCGACCTGCGCCCGGTGGTGTTGCGGATCGCCGGCTTCTTCCGCGACGAGTCCTGCGGCCAGTGCACGCCCTGCCGGGTGGGCACCGTCCGCCAGGAGGAGGCGCTGGCGCGGCTGCTGTCGGGCAAGACCCGCGGCGGCGTCGCGCAAGAGCTCGCGCTGCTCGCGGACCTCGGGACCTGCATGCGCGACTCGTCGATCTGCGGGCTGGGGCAGACCGCCAACAGCGCGGTGGCCACGGCGATCAACAAGCTCGGAGTGTTCACGGAGGAGGTGGCCTAGTGTCGCGAGTGGCTGAGCAGCGAACTGTCGAGGTGACGATCGACGACCAGCAGGTCACCGTCCGGGAGGGAGCGACGCTGCTCGACGCCTGCCAGATGCTCGAGATCGACACGCCGACCCTGTGCTACGGGGAGACGCTGACCCCGGCCAACGCGTGCCGCGTCTGCATGGTCGAGCTGGAGGGCGCGCGCACGCTGGTGCCGGCGTGCTCGCGGCTGGCCGAGGACGGCATGGTCGTCCACACCGACTCAGAGCGCGTGCGGCTGAACCGCAAGATGGTGCTCGAGCTGCTGGCCTCGTCGGTCGACCTGTCGACCACCCCGAGTCTCGAGGTCTACCTGGAGCGCTACGAGGCCGCGCCCGAGCGCTACGGACCGCCGGCTCCGCCCGACCTCGAGCGCGAGCATCACCGGCCCGGGCACCACATCGTGCCCGACGGCCAGACCGCGGCGACCGTGGCCGGCCCGCCGAAGATCGACAACGAGCTGTACATGCGCGACTACTCAAAGTGCGTGCTCTGTTACAAGTGCGTCGACGCCTGCGGCGACCAGCACCAGAACACGTTCGCGATCACGGTCGCGGGCCGCGGGTTCGACGCGCACGTGTCGACCGAGTTCTCGACGCCGCTGCCGGAGTCGGCATGCGTGTACTGCGGCAACTGCATCGCAGGTGTGCCCGACGGGCGCGCTGATGCCCAGCCACGAGTACGAGCTGCGCGAGAGCGGCGATTGGGACGAGTCTCGCCAGCACACGACCGAGACGATCTGCGCGTTCTGCGGCGTCGGCTGCAGCCTCGAGCTGCACGTCCAGGACAACCGGATCGTGAAGGTCACCTCGCCCGCCGATCACGACGTCACGCTCGGGAACCTGTGCGTCAAGGGCCGGTTCGGGTTCGAGCACGTGCAGGTGCTCCGCGCCGGCCCAGGCGGCGCCGCGGACGTGGTGGCGCCACGCGACGATGGCTCGCCCGGCGCGGAGGACACCAGGTGACATTCTCGGCCGTACCAGGGATGATGTAGGGCGACAATCCGTCCAGCGCGGGGCGGCCCTGGCTACGGGCATACGCCGCGTACGTGCTTGAAGATGGCGCGAACCACTAACACACGCCGGCGTCAGAACGGTCGCGTCGGGGGCGAGCCCTCCGCCGCCCTCGTCGGCGCGCCGTCGCTGGTCGACAGTGCCGAGCAGGCGCTCCACAACTGGCTCGCCGGCGGGCGCTACCGCCAGGGCGACCGGCTCCCGCCCGAGCACGAGGTCGCGGCGATGCTCGGCGTCTCGCGGGGCACGCTGCGCAGCGCGCTGCAGCGGCTGGAGGAGAGCGGCGAGATCGTGCGCCGGCAGGGCAGCGGCACGTTCGTCGGCCGGGTCGCGGTCCCGACCGCGCTCGACGAGCGGCTGGAGCGACTCGAGCCGTACTCGTCGCTGGCCACGCGGCGAGGGCTGACGCTGTCGTCGGCGGACTTGCGGATCGACCGCCGCGCCGTCGGGGTCGAGGTGGGCGAGGCGCTCGGCCTGGCGCCGATCGCGCCGGCGCTGACGGTGTCGCGGACGCTGGTCGCCGACGAGGCGCCGGTGGCGGTGATGTTCGACGTGGTGCACCCGAGCGTGGCGCTGCCCGACGACGACGAGTTGCGCGACGCGCTCCAGCACGGGCGGATGGTGCTCGACGTGCTGATCGAGCTCGGCGTGCCGGTCACGTTCGCGCGCACGCGCGTGATCCCGTCGCTGCTGGGGCCGCGCGAGCGGGCCGGGAGGCTGCTGGGCGTGAGCCGGACGACCGCGGTGCTCGAGCTCGAGGAGCTGATCTACGCCGGGCGCGACGAGAAGGTGGCGTACTCGCGCGACCTGTTCGCCCCGGGCGGGATCGACGTGATGGTGATGCGCTCGCTCGAGTCGACGCGCCCCGCGCCGGTCGCCAACCTCCGCAACACCCGCGCGGTCGGCGCCGGGCGTCGCACGCGCGGGCGGCGCTCGGACAACGGCGCCTAGCGGGTTTGGCCTGAGCGGGGCCTGAGCGATGGAGGGGTCGGGCCGCGGGACGCGGCGGGAGGTCGGGTCGGTCGCCCGGGCGACGGCGCTGCTGGACGCACTGGCCGAGAGCGAGTCCGGCCTCGGCGTCAACGAGCTGGCGCGGCGGATCGGGGTCAACGCCAGCACCGCGTCGCGGCTGCTGGCCACGCTCGAGGCCGGGCACCTGGTGGAGCGCTCGCCGGGCGGCCCCTACCGGCTGGGGCTGAAGCTCGTCGGGCTCGCCGACCGGGTGCTGGCCCAGCTCGACGTGCGCGAGCGCGCGCGGCCGTGGCTGACCGCGCTGGTGCAGGAGACCGGCGAGTCGGCGACATTGTCGGTGCCCGGCGCCGAGGCGGCGATCACGGTCGACTTCGTGCCGGCGCCGTCGAGCGTCGTCAGCATGGCCCGGCTCGGTCGCCCGAGCATCTCCCACGCCACCGCGGCCGGCAAGGTGATGCTCGCGTTCGGCCCGCAGACCCAGCCCCCGGAGGGCGAGCTGGTGGCGTACACCGACCGGACGATCACCGACCACGCGGCGCTGCTCGCCGAGCTCGCCGAGGTGCGAGAGCAGGGGTTCGCCGAGGCCGTGGGCGAGCGTGAGGCCGACCTGGCGGCGATGGCCGCGCCCGTGTTCGGCCGCGGCGGCGAGCTGGTCGCGATCCTGGGCCTGCAGGGGCCCGCGACGCGGCTGCCGGCGTCGAAGCGTCGGGCGTTGCAGGGGCCGCTGACGCGCGCCGCGACCGAGATCGGGCGCGCGCTCGGCGGTCCGGGAGCAGCCGCGAGCCCTTAGCTCCAGGGATAGGGGCTGTGCGAGACCGGGTGCAGGTCCCCGGTCTGGAAGCGCTCGTAGCGGAACGGGTGCAGCAGCGACGAGTGCTCGCCCTCGAGCACGCGGGCGACCTCGCGGCCGACGGCGATCATCTTGTAGCCGTGGTTTGAGTCCGCGGCCACGAACACGTTCGGGCGCATGTAGTCGAGCACCGGGAAGTTGTCGACGGTGAACGCGCCGACGCCGCCTGAGCGGACCGACCTGAACTTGGCCCGGCAGCCCTCGAATCGCTCGAGGCAGTGCGACAGCGCGGCCGACCACATGTCGGGGAACCCGGGGTCGACGGTCCCGGTCGGGTACGGGTCGACCTCGAACTCGGGGCCGACGGTCAGCGGCTGGGCGCCGCCCTGGATCGAGCTGCGGTCGGGTTTGAAGTACACGCCCCACGGCTCGGAGGTGATCAGCGCGGCCGAGTCGTCGCGCAGTGGCTGGTCTGAGTCGACGTGCAGCACCGCCGAGGACTTGCCGTCGGCGGTCACGAACGTCGCCGGGTCGATCGCGACCTCGCCCTCCTGCAGGTACCAGTAGGTCCACATCGGCAGGTCGGTCCTGACCTCGCCGTCGGGCTGGCGCACGTCGATGTGATCGGGCAGGCCGAGCATCTCCCACAGCGACGCGATCCACGGGCCGACCGCGACCACGACCTGGTCGACCTCGATCGGGCCGGCGCTGGTCTGGACCCGCTTCACCGCGCCCGAGTTGTCGAACTCAAAGCCGGTGACCTCGACGCCCTCGACGATCCGGGCCCCCGCCTCGCGGGCCTTACCGGCGAGGCCGAGCATCGACTCGCGGTTGAACGCGTAGCCGCCGGCGTGCTCGTGCAGGCAGACGGTCAGGCCGGGGGCGCGCCAGTCGGGGTACAGCGAGCGCATGTGGGCCTCGACGTCGCGCTCGCCCAGGTGCAGCTCGGACGGGTAGCCGATCCGCTGCTGGCGCTCGAACACCTCGGTCAGGTCGCCGTCCTGCGACGGCGGGCCGAGCGCGATGTAGCCGGTGGGGTGGTAGTGGAACGCCTCGGGGTCTGACTCCCAGACCTCGACGCAGGCGGCCATCAGCTCCTGCATCGCGGGCTGGTAGTAGTTGTTGCGGATCACGCCGCAGGCGATGCCCGAGGCCCCGGCGGCGACCGAGGTCTTGTCGACGACGAGCACGTCGCGGCCCTGCTTGGCCGAGTGCCACGCGGTGGACAGGCCGTGGACGCCGGCCCCGATCACGAGGACTTGCACGGAGGAGGGGAGCTGTTGGTCGGGCATCTTGGATCTCTCTCGCCGAGGTGTGAGCTGTTGCGCTATGGGCAATAGTATTGCGCTATTGGCATCCAATGGTACACCGTGGGTGAAGCGTGCATATCGCGTCAAATCCATCCGCGATCTGGAGCCTTGCCGTGTCGTGCATCGTATGCGTGCACCACACGGCAAGCCTCGGCGCGCGCGCCGGATTTGACGCGTTATGCACGCCTTGAGGGCCCCGGGAGCAACGGCGAGGAAGATCCGGGACCGGCCCCCGCGGGCCGGGGCGGCGAGGCTTGCTCCGCACCCCCGCAAATGCTATAACCCCGCCTGTACGAATTTGTACAGACGGTGGTCCGTGGGATACCCGCGGGCCGCGCGCGAACCGGCCCCGAACAAGGCCCGCGCGCGGCCGTCGCCGACAGGCGGCGATCCCCTGAGAGGGTGAACGGCACAGTCCCATCGTCCCCGCCCGCCGGCGCGTGGGAGTGGGAGGACAAAAGGAGCGGAGATGGCGATTGTGGACAAGCCGACGGGAGATGGGGATGGCCACGTCGCTCCCGAGCAGCTGTTCGGTGGAGGGGTCGAGCAGGTTCTGGCCAGCCCGAAGATCGCGCCCGCCCCAGCGACGCTCGAGGAGGCGCGCAACGCGCCCGGGCGCGCCGAGAAGATCGAGCTGCTGACGCGGCGGATCGAGGCCGAGGGCATCAAGTACGTGTTCTTCCAGCAGGTCTCGGTCACCGGCCGGGTGATGGGCAAGGGCGTCGTGTCGACGTTCTTCCCGCAGGTCGCGCAGAAGGGCTACCAGCTGGTCTACGGCGCCACCGCCAACCTGTTCACCGACCGCTACGGCAACTACATCGGCTTCGGCCCGGAGGAGTCCGAGCTGGCCGCGGTCGCCGATCTGGACACGTTCGCGGTGCTGCCCTGGGACAACCGCGTCGCCCGCGTGTACTGCGACTGCTACGACACCGAGACCGGTGAGCTGCTGGACGCCGACCCGCGCCAGAACCTCAAGAAGGTCGCCGACGAGTTCGAGCAGGAGCTCGGCTACCAGTTCCTGATCGGGATCGAGCCCGAGATGATGTGGCTCAGGCGCGGCCCCGAGGGCGCCGAGCCGGAGGGCGTCACCAAGCCCTACTGCTACCACATCCACCAGTTCGAGGAGCTCCGTCCGGTGCTGCTCGACGTGGTCGACTACGGCCAGAAGCTCGGCCTCGACATGAGCTACGGCGACCACGAGGACGCCCCCGGTCAGCTCGAGCTGAACTTCCGCTTCGACCGGCCGCTGCGGACCGCCGACAACATCACCACCTACCGCCAGGTGTGCGCGGCGGTGGGGCGCAAGTACGGACTGCTTCCGAGCTTCATGCCCAAGCCGTTCACCGGCGTGTCGGCCAACGGTCACCACCACCACTTCACGCTGATGGACGACCAGGGCAACAACGTGTTCCACGACCCGGACGGCCCCGCGCAGCTGTCGGAGTTCGCCCGCAACTTCCTGGGCGGGATGCTCGAGCACTTCCCGGCGCTGATGTGCGTCGGCAACCCCACGGTCAACTCCTACTGCCGCATGTGGGACACCGGCTTCTGGGCCCCGATCTACAAGAACTGGGGCTGGCAGAACCGCACCACGACCGTGCGCGTGGCCGCGGGCGGCCGCTTCGAGTACCGCGGCGTGGACTCGTCGTGTAACCCGTACCTGACCGTCGCCACGCTGCTGCGCGCCGGGCTGGACGGGGTGCGACGCAAGATCGACCCGGGGCCCCCGCAGCAGGGCAACACCTACGACCTGCTGAAGGAGGGCGCGACCATCGAGAAGGTGCCCGACAGCCTCGGCGCCGCGCTCGACGCGCTGGCCGCCGACGACGTCGTGCGCAGCGCGATGCCGGGCCGCCTGTACAAGGTCTTCAACCACTACAAGCGAGACGAATGGGAGCGCTACCTGGCGGCCGTCACCGACTGGGAGCGCGACGAATACCTCGAGGTCCTGCCCGATTGATCCAATTTGATCACCCCCGGATGCGGCCGGGATGCCTTCGCGGATGCGGCACGTGCGTTCGGCTCGCGTAGCTCCGCTACGCGTCGCCTCCGCCCGCGCCGCCCCGCTCGCCCCCGGCCGCCCCGCGGGCGTCCAAATCGAAATCAATCATCTAGCTCGGCAGGCGGAGACGAACGCCAATGTGTGGAATCGCTGGGATCATCTACAAGAACGGAAACGGCGCCCACCGGATCGGGCGCGACCTGACCCAGATGCTTCAGTCGATGAAGCACCGTGGGCCCGACTCGACCGGCGTGGCGCTGTACCGCCAGCCGACCAACGACCTGGTGCTCAGGGTCAAGCTCGCCGACGCGAGTGACCTCGACAACCTCGACGGGGCGGCCGACATCCGGCGCCGCCACCGCGAGACCGAGGCCCGCGTGAAGGCGGCGGGCGCGCAGATCCTCAACATCGATGAGACCAACGCCTACACGTTCACCGCGACGCTCGGCTACGAGGGCGACCTGAAGAAGCTCGCCGACTACGTCGAATCGGTCCCCCGCGTCGAGGTGCTGTCGCTCGGCCACGCGCTCGAGATCGTCAAGGACCTCGGGGACGCCAACACCGTCAGCGCGGCGTATCACCTGGAGAACTACTTCGGCAGCCACGGAATCGGGCACGTGCGGATGGCGACCGAGTCAGACGTCGACATCTCTAACGCCCACCCTTACTGGGCCTACCCGTTCTCCGACGTGGCCGTGGTCCACAACGGGCAGCTGACCAACTACCACCAGTGGCGCCGGCGCCTGGAGGCGGCGGGGCACCGGTTCGCGTCGGACTGCGACTCGGAGATCATCGCCGTGTACCTGGCCGAGCGGATGAGCCATGGCGACTCGCTCGAGGGCGCGATGCAGCGCAGCCTCGAGGACCTCGACGGCGTGTTCACCTACATCTGCGTGTCCGAGGACGCGCTGGGCATGGCGAAGGACGAGCTGGCGGCCAAGCCGCTGGTGCTCTACGAGGGCGACGACATGGTCGCGCTCGCCTCGGAGGAGATTGCGATCCGCGCGGTGATCGACCACGAGATCGAGACCTACGACCCATACGAGAGCAAGGTGATGGTATGGCAGCGGTAACGGGCCAGGCGGCGGGCGACCAGCCTCGCTTCGACCCGCGCGGGCTGGTCGAGCTCGACGAGCGCGTCCCGCACACCGCCGAGATCGACGGCGACTCGGCGACGTTCGACGCGCGCGAGCTCACGACCCGGCAGATCAACCTCGAGCTGCGCCGGCTGGTCTACGAGGAGGGCGTCCGCGAGGTCCTGATCAAGAACCCGGGCGCGCGCCACTCGCTGGGCGTCGGGATCCTCACGCGCTGCCGGATCCGCTTCGAGGGCAGCCTCGGCTACTTCGCCTGCGGGATGATCGACGGCCCCGAGGTCCACATCACCGGCCGCGTCGGTTGGTCGGCTTGCGAGAACATGATGTCGGGCGTGGTCGTGATCGACAGCAACGCCGGCTCGCTGACCGGGGCGGCGCTGCGCGGCGGCGACATCGTGGTCAAGGGCCAGGTCGGCGCTCGCAGCGGCATCGACCAGAAGGGCGGGACGATCATCTCGCTCGGCGACGCCGGCTCGATGACCGGCTTCATGATGCAGCGCGGCCGCCAGATCATCTGCGGCGACGTCGGCCCCGGGCTGGGCGACTCGATGTACGACGGCATCCTGTACGTGGCCGGCAAGGTCAAGTCGCTGGGGATCGACTGCGTCGAGGGCGAGTGGACCGACGCCGACACCGAGTTCGTGCAGCGCAAGTTCAAGATCTATCAGCTCGGCTCCCCGCCCGAGCTGCAGAAGTTCGTGTGCGGCAAGAAGCTCTACAACTACGACTCGCTCGAGCCCTCCGAGCGAAAGCTCGTCCTCTAGGAGAGGTCGCCATGGCCGACGAAAACGCACCCATGTCGCGCAACCGCCTCGGGCGCAGCGCGATCTTCACCCCCGAGGTGATCGACGACATCCACGTCAAGTCCGAGCTCGGGCGCTACCGCATGCGCGGCTTCTCGATGTTCAAGAAGATCCCGCACTGGGACGACCTGATGTTCCTGCCGGGCACGCTGACCCGGTTCGTGATCGAGGGCTACCGCGAGAAGTGCGTGACCAAGACCGTGCTCGGGTCGCGCTTTGCCTCCAAGCCGATCGAGCTCGACATCCCGATCTACATCACCGGGATGAGCTTCGGGGCGCTGTCGCTCGAGGCCAAGATGGCGCTGGCCAAGGGCGCGTCGATGGCCGGCACCGCGACGTGCTCCGGGGAGGGCGGGATGATCCCGCCCGAGCGCGACCTCTCGACCAAGTGGTACTACCAGGTGATCCAGAGCCGGTATGGCTTCAACCCGCACCACCTGATGCTCGCCGACGCCTGCGAGTTCTTCATCGGGCAAGGCTGCAAGGTCGGGCTCGGCGGCCACCTGATGGGCCAGAAGGTCACCGAGCAGGTGGCCGAGATGCGCTCGCTGCCGGCCGGGATCGACCAGCGCTCGCCGGCCCGCCACCCCGACTGGCTCGGCCCCGACGATCTCTCTCTGAAGATCCAGGAGGTCCGCGAGGCCACCAACTACGAGATCCCGATCCAGCTCAAGCTGGGCGCCGCGCGCGTGTATGACGACGTCCGCATGGCGGCCAAGTGCGGCCCGGACATCATCTACCTCGACGGCGCCGAGGGCGGCACCGGCGCCGGCCCGCACGTGGCCTCCGAGGAGACCGGGATCCCGTTGATGGCCGCGATCCCCGAGGCCCGCCGGGCGCTCGAGGACGTGGGCATGGCCGACGAGGTCGACCTCGTCGTGGCCGGCGGGATCCGCAACGGCGGCGACGTGGCCAAGTGTCTGGCACTCGGCGCCGACGCGATCGCGATCGGCCACTCGGCGCTGATGGCGCTGAACTGCAATAAGGAGATCCCCGGCGTCACCGACTACGAGGGCACGGTCGGCGTGCCCGCGGGCCAGTGCTACCACTGCCACACCGGGCGCTGCCCGGTCGGCGTGGCCACCCAGGACCCCGAGCTGCGCAAGCGGCTGGTCGTCGACGAGGCCGCCAACCGCGTCTACAACTTCCTGCACACGCTGACGCTTGAGTGCCAGATGCTCGCGCGCGCGTGCGGGAAGACCAACGTGCACAGCCTCGAGCCCGAGGACCTGGCGGCGCTGACCGTCGAGGCGTCGGCGATGGCCCGGGTGCCGCTCGCCGGGACCGACTACATCCCGGGCGTGTCGGAGGAGAACACGCTGAACGAGATCAAGACGCTGCTGCAGCGCCACATCGAGAACCCGATCGACTACCTCGCGACCGAGCGCGAGGGCGTCGAGCTCGGGTGAGGTGAAGACGATGAGTGAGCACCCACATCCTGCCCGCCGAGCCCGAGAAGATCGTCTCGATCGACGCGGAGTACCTGTCGGGCAAGCGGTTCCCCTACCAGGAGGACATTTCGCTGGTGCAGGACGTCGATCTGATGGCGGCCACCCCCGGCGACGACCTCAACTGGCTCGAGGACATCGAGCTGCTCGAGGAGGAGGGGACCCCCGCGGTGTTCGACCGCTACTCCAACTCGTTCATCAAGATCTACTTCCCGATCCCCGACGGCCGCGGCGACGAGCTCGCGCGCAAGGTGCTGATCACGCACCTGCAGTCGGGCAACTCCTACGGGATCGCGCTCAAGGACCGCTACTGCAAGTTCCCCCAGCCCGAGCTCGGCCCGTGGGTCGAGGGGTCGCGGACCGTCGGCACCGACTACAAGCCCGCGGTGCTCGAAGGCTGGGAGCCGCCCGACCATTAGTGGGCTCCACGAGACGCGTCATCGTGATCGGGGCGGGGCTGGCCGGCCTCGCCGCCGCCGATGAGCTGCACCGGGTCGGAGTCGACGTCGAGGTGTTCGAGGCCCGCGACCGCGTCGGGGGCCGCGTCTGGTCGGTGCCGTTCGCGGGCGCGACGATCGAGCGCGGCGCCGAGTTCATCCTCCCCCACGACCGCGAGCTGATCGCGGCCGTCCAGCGGCTCGGGCTGGCGCTCGTGCGCAAGGGCACGCTGTACGGCGACCGCGAGCCACGCGGCGGGGCGAACGTGACCCGCGAGCAGGTCGTCGCAGGGGCTCGACCGGATCCGGGCGCTTCCCGCGGTCGACGGGGAGACCGTTTATGGCGCGCTTGCGCGCGCCCGTGTCGATCGCGGCGTCGCGGACGCGATCGCAGCGCGCGTGGAGGTCAGCTGTGCGTACTCCGGCGAGGACCTGGATGCATCCGTACTGCGCGAGGGCGCAGGATCGTTCGGTGACTTCGACACGCACACCGTGCAGGGCGGCAACGATCGGGTCGCCCGGGCGCTGGCCGAGAGCCTCGGCGACGCGGTGCATCTGTCGGCGCCGGCGTCGAGCGGTCAGCTGGGCGGGTCGCGAGGTGCGCGTCGTCGCCGACGGGGGCGGAGGCGACGGCCGACGCGGCGGTGGTGGCCGTGCCGGCGAGCGTGATCGACGCGATCGAGTTCGATCCACCGCTGCCGGAGGCCAAGGTCACCGCGCCACCGCACGTGCGCTACGGAGACAGGCGGCGAAGCTGTTCGTCGGGCTGCGCACGCCCGTGCCGCCGAGCGCGACGCTGTCGGTGCCCGGGCGGTTCTGGTGCTACACGCAGCTGGGCTCAGACGGCGCGCCCGTTGCCGTTCGCGGCCGCGTTCGCCGGATCGCCGAGCGCAGTGGCCGCGCTCGAGGTAGCGAGCGGGCCGGACGTCTGGCTGGAATCGCTGGCGGCCCTGCGCCCCGACCTCGAGTTCGATCTCGACACGGTGTTGTTGTCGACCTGGGCCGACGATCCCTGGGCCCGGGGCGCCTACTCGGCGCGCTCGAGCCGCGCCTCGGTCGAGGATCCAGAGCTGAGCCGGCCGGTGGGGCGGTTGACCTTCGCCGGTGAGCACACCGCCGGCCGCTGGCACGGGCTGATGGAGGGTGCGCTTCGCAGCGGCCAGCGCGCCGCCCGCGACCTGGTCTGACCTAGCGGGCGGATGCGTCGTCGGTCAGGACGCGTTTGGTGGTGCGTTCCTCGGCGGGGGTGCATAACGCGACAAATCCGAACGCTGCGGCCGAGGCTTGCCGTGTGGGGCACGCATACGGTGCATGGCGCGGCAAGCCTCCACGAACCGCGTGGATTTGTCGTGCTATGCACGACCCCCAGGCGATCCGCTCCGCCCGAACCACCCGCTCAGGATCT
>CAWHRT010000028.1:0-33215 GCA_963831845.1 uncultured Solirubrobacterales bacterium
GATCGCCGGGATCGTCGAGCAGGTCAACGGCGACGGCGCCCGGGTGGCCGAGGACCTCGTGGTGCTGCACCCGCTCGCGCCGTGCGGACGGTGCCCTGCTCGGCAAGCGCGGCGAGGACCAGCACTGCCAGTCGCTCGGCGCGCTGGGCATGCACGATCCCGTGGCTTCGCCGAGTTCGTCGTGTGGCCGTCGTCGCGGATGCTCCCTGCCAACGGGATGGAGCCGGCCAGGCCGCGCTGCTGGCCGACGCTGCGGCCACCGCCCACAACGCGGTCAAGCTCGCCGAGGTCCCGCGCGGCGGCTCGCTGTGTGTGCTCGGCGCCGGCGGCCTGGGCACGGCCACGCTGGCCGTGGCGCGGGCGCTCGACCCCGACGTGCGGTTGGCCGCGGTCGTACGCAGCGACTCGAGGCTCTCGCAACGCCTCCAGGCGCTCGGCGTCGAGGTTCACCGCGGGTTGGTCGGCGCCGCCCGGGGCTGCGCCAACGGATGGGGCGCGTCGACGCCGTGATCGACTTCAGCGGGCAGCCGGGCGCCCCCGCTGAGGGCGTCGGACTGCTGCGGCGCGGGCGCCGCCTGGTGCTCGGGTCGGTCGTCGACGCCGAGCTGCACGCTCGGCCCCTCGAGCGCGTTCATGGGGCGCGAACTGCAGGTCGTCGGCGCCTACGTGTCCAAGCTCGAGGACCTCGAGACCGTGATCGCGCTGGCCCAGGACGGCCGGCTGGACGCAAGCGGCTGGGTGTAGGCCGACCGGCTGGCGCTCGACGACTTCGAGCAGGCGCTCGAGCTCGCCGAGATGCGCCCGCCCGGGACCGTCCGGGTCGTCGTCGAGACCGGCGCCTGATCCGGGCCCGCGGGCCCCTAGTGTCTCGATTCAGGGTTCGTGGGCACCGAGAGGTGCCACCGGTGGTGTTGGGCAAGGACGCAGGAGCCGACGCGCAGCAGCGCTGCGCGAGGCGACGAGGACGCCGCCCAGCGCCGCCGGGGGCTGCCTCGAATGCACGCGAGTTTCTGAATCGGGACACTAGATCTCGCGCCGCGGGGCGGGTCAGCTCGTGTGGTGGACCTCCTGCAGCCCGTACACCGGCGTCTTGATCCCCTCCATCCGCGCCTTCAACTGCAGCGCCAGGTACAGCGAGTAGTGGCGCGATTGGTGCAGGTTTCCGCCGTGGAACCAGAGCGCCTCCTGCTGGGTCGGCTTCCACATGTTGCGCTCCTCGCCCTCCCACGGGCCGGGGTCCTTGGCGGTGCCCGAGCCCAGGCCCCACACCTTGCCGACCCTGTCGGCCATCTCACGTGAGACGAGGTCGGCGACGAACCCGTTCGCCGACTCGTACCCGGTCGCGTAGACGACCACGTCGGCCGGCAACTCGGTCCCGTCCTCCATCGTCACGGCGTCCGCCGTGAGGTGGTCGACCTGGCCCGGCTGGAGCTTGATCTGGCCACCGGCGACGAGCTCGGACGCCCCGACGTCGATGTAGTAGCCCGACCCGCGGCGCAGGTACTTCATGAACAGCCCGGAGTCGTCCTCGCCCCAGTCGTGCTGGAAGCCGGCCTTTTCGAGCCGCTCGTAGAAGTCGGCGTCGTGCTCGCGGATCTGCTGGTAGACCGGGATCTGCAGGTCGGCGAGGATCGCGTATGGCAGCGACGCGAACGTCAGGTCGGCCTTCTCGGTCGACATCCCGTCCCGCACCGCCTGCTCCGAGTACAGCGGGGCCAGCGCGAACGCCATCAGGCTGTCGGACCTGACCACGTGCGTCGGTGACCGCTGCACCATCGTCACGTCGGCGTCGTGCTCCCACAGCGCGGCGCAGATGTCGTGGGCGGAGTTGTTGGATCCGATCACGACCGCGCGCTTGCCGCGGTAGCGGTCGGGTCCGGGGTGCTGGGAGGAGTGGTGCTGATCGCCTTTGAACTCGTCCATCCCGGGGAACTCGGGCATCCGCGGGCGCGCCGACATGCCGGTCGCCATCACCAGTTGCTTGGGCCGCAGCGTCACCTCGGCACCGTCGCGCTCGACGGTCACGGTCCACTCGCCGGCGTCCTCGTCGTAGCGGGCCCGCTTGGCGGTGGTGGAGCCCCAGTAGTTGAGCTCCATCACCCGCGTGTACATCTCCAGCCAGTCGCCGATCTTGTCCTTGGGCGAAAACACCGGCCAATTGGCCGGGAACTTGATGTACGGGAGGTGGTCGTACCAGACCGGGTCGTGCAGGCACAACGACTTGTAGCGCTTGCGCCAGGAATCGCCCGGCCGTTCGTTTCGCTCGACGATGATCGTCGGCACGCCGAGTTGGCGCAGCCGGGCCCCCAGCGCGATCCCGCCCTGGCCGCCGCCGATGATCACCACGTAAGGCTGGGTCTCGTAGCCGAGCTCCTCGGCCTCGCGGGTGCGCTCCTCCAGCCACGACCGCCGCTCGGGCTCGGCGCCGTGGTCGACGCCCTTGGGGCGGGTGAAGCCCGCGCTCTGCTCGTATCCCTTGAGCTCGTCGAGCGTCGTCAGCAACGTCCACGCCTTGCCGCGATCAGCCGCAGCACGCCCTGGCCGCGCCCGGTCTCGGTTTCGAACTCGAGCCACGCCTCGATCACGCCGTCGGCACCGGTGGGCTCCTCGGTCACGCGCCAGTCGCGCGGCTGGGTCGTCGCCAGCGTCGCGTCGAGCATCGCCTTGACGCCCTCGGGACCTTCGACGGTCGTGATGTTCCACGTGAACGCGACGAGGTCGCGCCAGTAGCTCGGCTGGCCGAACAGCTCGGCCGCGGCCGCGGTGTCGCCCTCGGTCAGCGCCCTGTCGAACTTCGAGAGCCACTGATCGACCTCGGCCGCGATCGGCGAAACGGCGGTGCTGGACATGTCTCTCCTCGTGCCGGGGACGGTGCGGGCTCGATTGTCTCGCAACGCCTCGCGTTGCGGGGGCGAGCAACGTCGGCGACGATTCGCCCGCGATGATGTCTGCGCGGCCGACGGCAATCCGGCGTCTGGTGCTTGCTCTGGCGGCAGGCAGCCTGGTCGCGGTCCCGGTCGTCGGCTGCTCTCGGGCGACGAAGACCAGCGCCGCCAATCGCCCGGCGAGCGGATCAGGGCACGCGGTCGTCGATCACGTGGTCGACGGCGACACCCTCGACGCCCGAGTCAATGGCCGCTTCGAGCGGGTGCGCACCGTCCAGATCGACGCGCCCGAGAGCTCATCGAGCCGCTACGGGCGTCCCGACAAATGCGGCGCCGCCGCCAAACGGTTCGCGCAATCGCTCACCGGCCCGGGCCGCACGGTCACGCTCGAGTTCGCCGGTGACGACCGCACCGACGCCTACGGGCGGTTGCTGGCGATCGTACGCCTGGGCGACGCCCAGGCCACGACCTGGCAGGAGCGGATGGTCCGCTCCGGCTGGGCAGACGTGCTCGTCGTCGGAGGCAACCGGACCCCACTGCTGCCGGTCCTCCGACGCGATGCCGCCTATGCCAAGGCTCACCGTTTGGGTGTGTGGGCGGTCTGCGACGGCCACTTCCACGACCCTGGGGATCGCAAGCGTTAGACCTGGGTCGAGGGCCGCACCGGACTCCGTGATGAATTTGTGGCGCATATGACCACTTTTTCATCACGGACCGCGGGCGTGATTGCCGTTGCTGGTTTTCCGGGAAGGCTCAACCCACATGCTTTCCCCCTCGCGCCTGATCGAGACCGGTTCGCGGCGCCTGTCCGCGCTCGACGCCTCGTTCCTGCGGATGGAGTCATCGGAAGCGCACATGCACGTCGGCTGGAGCGCGCTGCTCGACCCCGCCGAGGGTCGCGGACGGCCCACGCTGCCGGCGCTGCGCCGGCGGGTGGCCAGCCGGCTGGATCGGCTCGACTGGTGCCGCTGGCGCCTGCAGCGCGCCCCGCTGGGCCTCTCGGAACCGCGCTGGGTACGCGACGAGGCGTTCGACCTCGAAGCGCACGTGCGCGCGCTCTCGCGGCCGGCCGAGGCGGTGAGCTACGACCGCTTCGAGCGGCTTCGGGACGCGATCCTGTCCGAGCCGCTGGACCTTTCCCGCGCTCCCTGGGAGATCTGCCTGGTGCCGCGCCTCCAGGACGGACGGGTGGCGCTCGTCGGCAAGGTCCACCACTCGCTGGTCGACGGGGTCGCCGCGCTGCAGGTCGTACAGCTGATCGTCGACGAGCCCGAACAGGGCGACGACGAGGCGGCGCCGTCCGGAGCTCGTGCCCGGACGGCGCCGTCGACTACCGGCCGGCTCAGCCCGGTGCAATGGGCGGCCGATGAGGCCGCCCACGTCGCCCGGGCCGGCCTCGGCGTGACCCGATCGCTGGTCGGCGCCGCGGTCCGCCCGCTCGGCGCCGCCGGCAGCCTGGTCCGTGACGCTCGCAGCTTCCTGGACACGGCGCGCACCGATTTGCTCCCCCGCGCACCCGACTCGCCGCTGGACACACCGCTGTCGACGCGCCGCACGCTGGTCGGCTACCGCGCGCGGCGCTCGCTGCTGCGCGACGCTCGCGCGGCCGGGGGCGGCACGCTCAACGATCTCGGCCTGACCGCCGTCGCCGGCGCGGTCCGGACGCTGGCGATCGACCGCGGACAGCCGCCCGATGCGCCGCTCAAGGCGATGGTCCCGGTGAGCATGCGGGCTCCGCACGAGGACGGCCCGGGCAACCGCATCTCGATGGTCTACATCCAGCTGCCGGTCGACCTGGACACTCCCGCGCAGCGGCTGGCCGCGGTCCGCGCCGAGACCCAGGCCCTCAAGTCCAGCGGCCGCCCCGACGGCACCGAGACCCTGTACGTCGCCGCCGGGCTGGTGCCGGCGCCGCTGCGGGCGCCGATGGTCAAAGCGCTGTCCTCCCCGCGAGCGTTCAACCTGACGATCTCTCAGGCTCCGGGACCACGCGGCGACGTTCACGTGCTCGGGGCCAAACTGGCCGAGGTCTACTCCGTGGTGCCGCTCACCGAGCGCCACGCGCTGGCGATCGGGATGATCCGCTACCGCCGCGAGCTGTTCATCGGCTGCTACGCCGATCCGGTCGCGCTGCCGGAGGTCACCCGGCTCCCCGAGCTGCTCGACGCCGAGCTGCGCGCGCTCGCCCAGGCGGGCTGACCCCCGTCGCGGTTGGCACCGCCGCCGTTGGCGCCGCCGCCGTTGGCCGCTGACCCGGCCAGCCGCGCCAGCGTCCGCTGCATCCCGCGCTCGACGGCGTCGATCAGGTACGGGCGCAGCCGCGTCGGTTCGACGATCCGCTCGACCGAGCCGACCTCTACGGCACGTTCGATGCTGTGGATCGAGTCGAACTCGGCGGCGAACTCGCCGAGCTTCTCCGAGCGCACCTCCGCCCACAGTGCGTCGCGCTCCGCGCGCAGATGCGGGCGCTCCGAGCCGGCGGCCCGTTCGATCCGCTCGTCGAGCTGCTCGATCCTCGGGTCGGCGCCGGCGCGGTGGTTGACCTCGCGGGTGAACACGACCGCGGCGGCGGGCGCGCCGCCGATTACCGACGCGTACGAGCCCTCGATCGCGCTGGACTCGAGGTCCTCGTTGAGCGCGCGCGAGAACACCACGAACGCGCCGCCGTGGAACCTCGAGATCACGCAGAACGCGATCGGACCGTCGAAGTTGACGATCGCGCGGCCGATCTCAGCGCCGTATTCGAGCTGCAGGCGCCGCATCGACTCCGGCGAGCCGTCGAAGCCGGCCAGGTTGGCCAGGACCACCACCGGCCGGCTGCCCGAGGCGGCGTTGATCGCGCGGGCGATCTTCTTCGACGCCAGCGGGAACAGCGTGCCCGACGTCCACTGCTCGGGACCGTCGGCGGGCACTGGGCCGTGGCGCGGGACCGGGCGGGACTCGATCCCCAGCATCGCCACCGGCCAGCCGCCGAGGTGCGCGTCCCAGGCGACCGCGACCTCGGCCTCGCGCATCCCCTTCCAGCGCTCGAGCGGCTCGTGGTCGGCGTCGGCCACGGCGCGCATCACCGAGCGGATGTCAAACGGCTTCTTGCGCCCGGGGTTGGTCTCCTGGGAGAAGATCTGGCCCACGGTCTCGAGGTCCGAGCCGGGCAGCTCGTGCGGCGAGGGGCTGACGTCACGGTCGGACGGATCGCTCGTCGTGGCGCGACGCGGGAACCGCTCCCCGGACGCGACGTAAGCGTGCTCGTAGTACTCGAGCAGGATCTCGCAGGCTCCGGCGATGTCGCTCGCCCGGTACTGGGCCTGGCCGTTGGGGCCCATGATCCGGTCCTGTCCGCCGATCCCGAAGTTGTCCTCGGCGGACACGCCGCCGGAGTAGTCCAGTGCCTGCTTGCCGGTGAGCACCATCGCGCTCTCGGGGGCCATGATCAGCACGCCCTTGGTGTGCATCAGCATCGTGGCCTCCGCGTTCCAGTAGGGCTGGGCGCCGACGTTGATGCCGCTGACCACGACGTTGAGCTCGCCGCCGGCCTGGGTGAAGCGGACGATCCGCCGCAGCGCCGCTGCGACCCAGTCCATGTTCTCGGTGCCGGAGTCCATCGCGATCTTGGCGCCGGCCGACAGCGCGAACCACTCGCACGGAACTTCCAGGCTTTCGGCCAGGTCCAGCGCGGCGATCACCCGGCGGCACTCGGCCTCCTCGAGCGAGCCCAGCGAGCGGGTGGGGTCGCCGAGCAAGATCACCCTGAGCATCCCCTCGGGATAGCGCTCGGTGCGATTTGAGACCAGGCCGACGACGATCGAGGCCTTGTTCGTCGCCCGCGGGCGGTTGACCTCGACCAACTGGCCGTTGTCGTCGAGGTCGTGCTCGACGAACTCGCCGGGCGGAATCGCGCTGCCGGGCGCCCGCCGCTCGGGCGCGAGCACGGTCAGGATCTCCGCCGGATGCACGAGGCCGCGCCGGCGCGCGGACACGATCCGCTGGGCACCTTCGTCGAGGGGCTGCAGCGGCTCGGTCGGCGGCGCATCGATCTGAGTGACCATGCCGCGGCCGGCGGGGTTGAAGAAGCGCAGCACGGCCTCGCGCTCCGGCGCGTCGGCGGTCGCCGCCACCCGCACCTTCAGGAGCACCATCTCGAGGCCGAGGCCGACGGTCATCCGGCCCAGGCGGGCGATCACCGGACGGGCCTCGTCGGGCTCGAACTCCATCACCGGCCAGACGTAGAGCATCACGCGGTTCCAGTGCAGGCGCTCGCGCGAGCGCAGCCGCGACTGGAATGCCCGCACGGACTCGAACGCCTGGCGCGCGATCCGCTCGAGCTCGGGCAGCGCCGCGATCCGTCCCTGCTCGTCGCGTACGGCGGTCAGGTCGCGCACCTCGGCCATCGCCACCAGCCGCTCGTCGCGCTCGTTGTCGCGCGCGACCGCCCGGAACAGGTGCACCTCGTGGTCAGCCGGGATCCGCTCCAACGCGAAGTTCGACAGCCGCCACAGATCCATCCGCTCGGCGATCATCGGGTGCAGCCCGCGCAGGTCGCAGTCCTCGGTCACCTCGCCGTGATCGCCAGGGCGCAGCGTGATCACCTCGACGCCCTCGCCACCGCGCCCAACAGTCTCGGTCGACGGAGCCGGCGACACGAACGTCACCCGCTCGATCGCCGCCGGCGGCTGCGTCCGCGCCAGGATCTCCGTCAGCCGCCCCGCCAGCGCGTCGGGATCCGCGGGCGAGTCGGTCCGCCAGGCGTACACATCGGCGAGCAACCGCTCGTCCTCGGCCAGCGACCCGGCCAGCTCGCCCAGCGCGCGCAGCGTCGGCTCGAGCTCCTCGGTCGCGGCGAGCGCTGCCGCGACCCGGTAGCGCCGGCCGCCGTGCTCGAACGAGGTGCTGACGAAGTGGACGCCGCCGGTCTCGTTGTGCTCGACGTGCTCGAGCCGGCCGACGCGGTAGTAGCGGCGAGTCATCGCCTCCAGCAGCTGCTCACGCAGCCTCGGGCTCGCGTCGTCGATCCGCCGGAACACGCGCGGGGCGAGCGGCTGGGGACAGTCGACCAGCGCCCGCACGTGCTCCTCGCCGTCGTCGTCGGGCCGCACCGCCAGCGCCGCGATGTGCTCGTCGGCGTCGGCGTAGACCTCCTGGCGGCCCTCCTCGGCCACCGGTTGGTCACAACAGCGCCACCGTACCTCGCGCGCGAGTTCGGCCAGGCCGGGCTCGGTCGCGGCCAGCGCCGCCTCCAGCCGGTCGAGCACCTCGCGCAGCGCGCCGTCCTCGCGCTCGGGAAGCTCACCGGCCTGCTCGAGGTGGCGCTCGAGGATCGCGCGGACCGCGGTGCTGGCGGTGCCGGAGCGCTGACGCGACAGGAACAGGCGGTAGCAGGCCGCCTCCAGCGCGGCGGTGCGCTCCAGCCCGGCGATCCCGTAGTGGCGCAGCGCGCGCTCAAGGCCGGCCACGAACCGGTCGGGCAAGCCCTCGGCGGCGGGGTCGAGCGAGCGCAGGAACGCGTGCAGGTACTGCTGGGGGCTCGGGGCGTCGGCCCCGTGGGGGCGGCTGACCAGGCGCAGGTCGGCGTAGGCCTCGAGCAGCCGGCGTTCGCCGGCCGGGTCGGCCGACGCGTCGAGAAACTCCTCCAGGACGCGATCGGCCTCCGACTCCGAGACGTCGTACCCGAGCAGCAGCCACTCGAGCCGATCGAGCGGGCTCGGCTCGCGTGCGCCGTTGGCCTCGGGCGCCTCGAACCGAAGGCGCTCGCCCTCATCGCCGGCGTCCTGAGCCTCCAACGGCTCGATCTGCAGCAGCGGCCGCCCGGACGGGACGTGGGTGTTGGTCGATACGAGCACCTCGCGCACGCGGCCGTGGACCGGCGCGGTCAGCGAGGACTCCATCTTCATGCTCTCGGTAACCGCGACCACGTCGCCGACCTGGACCTCATCGCCGGCCGACACGGGGATCGCCACCACAACCCCGGGGCTCGGGCAGCGGATCAGGCCGCCCTCGTCGCGGGAGATCCGGTGCGGGACGCCGTCGACCTCGACCAGCAGGTCCGCGTCCTGCAGCGCGGTCAGCGTCCGGTACGCGCCGGCGCCGAACGAGATCAGCCGCTCGTGCTCGGAGACTCGCTCGAGCTCGGCCTCGATCCGGCTGTCGTCGATCTCGAGCACGTAGCGCTGCGGGCCGATCTGCGACACGACGAAGCGATAGCTCCCGCCCTGGTAGCGCAGGTCGACCGTCCGCCGCACCTCTGCCGAGGCCTCGGGCCGCCCGCGGCGGGCGAACGCGTAGAAGCGACTGCGCTCGGCGGCGGTGGCGTCGTCGCACAGCTCGATCGCGGCCCGGACCAGCGCGACGTCGGCGTGGCGCGTGGACTGGACCTCGCCCTGGACCTGGAGGCGGTCAAGCCAGCCGGTGTCGACCTCGCCCGCGCGCAGCTCGCTGCGGCCGAGCAGCTCGAGCAGGAACCCCTGGTTGGTCGTGCCCTCCTCGATCACCACCATCGTGTCGGCGATCGCCCGGCTCAGGCGCGCGATCGCCTCCTCGCGCGTGCGGCCGTGGGCGATGATCTTGGCGATCATCGAGTCGAACGCCGACGGCACCAGGTCGCCCTCGGCGAATCCGCTGTCGACTCGGATCCCCGGGCCGGCCGGCAGCCGCAGCAGGGTGATCCGTCCCGGCGTCGGGGCGAACCCCAGGCCGGGGTCCTCGGCGTTGAGCCGCGCCTCGATCGCATGCCCGCTCGGAGCCGGAGGTTCGCCCTCCAGTCGCCCGCCGGCGGCGACGTGGAGCTGGAGCTTGACCAGGTCGACGCCGGTGACCATCTCGGTCACCGGGTGCTCCACCTGCAGCCGCGTGTTGACCTCCATGAACGAGAACCTGCGCTCGGAGGGCTCGTACAGGAACTCGACGGTGGCGGCGCCGCGGTAGCCGGCGAGCTTGGCCAGCCGGGTCGCCGACTCGGCGAGCTCGCGCTCCTGCTCGGCGGTCAGCGCGGGGCTGGCAGATTCCTCGACGACCTTCTGGTGACGGCGCTGGTAGCTGCAGTCGCGGACGCCCAGCGCCCATACCGTGCCCTCGCCGTCGGCGATCAGCTGGACCTCGACGTGACGGGCGGCTCCGACCAGGCTCTCCATCAGCACGCGCGAGTCGCCAAACGATTTCTGGGCCTCCTCGCGGGCGCGCTGGAACGCGTTCTCGAGCTCGTCGGCGTGCTCGACGCGGCGCATGCCGCGACCGCCGCCACCCGCGGCGGCCTTGATCATCACCGGGAACCCGAGCTGCTCGCTGTGGCGGACGGCGTCCTGCACGGTCTCGACCGCCTCGCCGCTCCACGCGGCCACCGGCACGTCGGCCCGTTCGGCCAGGCGCTTGCCCTCGATCTTGTCGCCGAGCGCGCGCATCACCTCGGGGTCGGGTCCGACGAATACGATCCCCAGCCGTTCGCACAGCTCGGCGAACTCGGGGTGCTCGGCCACGAACCCCCAACCGACCCAGGCGGCATCCGCGCGGGATTCGGTCAGGGCCCGCTCGAGCGACTCGTAGTCCAGGTAGCCGCCGTCGAGCGAGTAGCGCTCGTCGGCCTGGCGCACGAACAGCCCGTAGCGCTCGGCCTCGGTGTAGAGCGCGATGATCGTGATCTGGTCATCGCGCTCCCAGTTGAGCTCGCGGACGGCACGGATCGCTCGCATCGCGGCCTCGCCGCGGTTGACGATCGCCAGCCGGCGGAACGGATGCTGCTCCATCAAGTGTTGGCGCTGACCAGCGCCGGCTCGACCGCCAGCGGGGCGCCCATCGCGTGGAAGCCGCCGTCGACGTGAAGGATCTCGCCGGTGACCGCGCGCGACAGGTCCGACAGCAGGAACAGGATCGCGTCAGCCACCGGGCCGGCGTCCTCCCCATCCCAGCCGATCGGCGCCTGCCGCGTCCACATCTCGGCGAGCTCGTCGAACCCGGGGATCCCGCGTGCCGCGAGCGTCCCCAGCGGACCGGCCGAGACGAGGTTCACCCGAACGCCGCGGGGGCCAAGGTCGCGCGCCAGGTAGCGCGACGTCGCCTCGAGCGCAGCCTTGGCGACGCCCATCCAGTCGTACACCGGCCACGCCACCGACGCGTCGAAGTCCATCCCGACGATGCTCGCGCCCTCGTCGGGGTACAGGTCGGCGAGCGCCACCGCGAGCGCCTTCAGCGAGAACGCGCTCGTCTTGAATGCGGTGATCGCGCTCTCCGCGGGCGTCGACAAAAACCGGCCTCCGAGCGCGTCCTCGGGAGCGAACGCAATCGCGTGCAGAACGCCATCGACCCGGCCCCAGCGGTCCCGTAGCTCGGTCGCCACGGCCTCGAGGTCATCGGGGTTGTTGACGTCGAGCTCGAGCACGTCGACGGTCTCCGGCAGGCCCTTGGCCGCCCGCTCGGTCAGCCGCCGGGCGCGGCCGAAGCTGGTCAGCACGACCTCAGCGCCGGCTTCCTGGGCTCGGCGGGCGGCCTCCCACGCGATCGAGTCGCGCGTGATCACTCCGGTCAGCAGCAGTTTCTTGTCAGTCAGCAACTAGCTCACCTCCACACACAGGACCACGTTGTGGCCGCCGAAGCCGAACGCGTTGCTCAGCGCGACCACCGGTCCACCGTTGACGTCCAGCGGCTTGGACTTGCCGGGCACGTAGTCGAGGTCCATGCCCTCCTCGCGCTCTTCCCACGCCAGCGTGGGCGGGGCGATCCGCTCGCGCAGGGCGAGGATCGTGGCGGTCACCTCAACCGCCCCGGATGCTCCCAGCAGGTGGCCGATCGCGGACTTGGTCGACGACACGGGCACCTTGGCGGCGTGGTCGCCGAGCGCGGCCTTGATCGCCTTGGTCTCGGCGCGATCGTTGAGCGGCGTCGAGGTGCCGTGGGCGTTGATGTAGTTCACGTCCTCGGGCTTCAGTCCCGAGTCCTCGAGCGCCCGGCGGATCGCCGCCGCCGCGCCGAGGCCCTCGGGGTGGGGCGCGGTCAGGTGGTGAGCGTCGGAGGTGGCGCCGAAGCCGCGCACGGTCGCCAGCACCTCGGCGCCGCGTTCGGCTGCCTTCTCGGCGTCCTCGAGCAACAACACCGCGCCGCCCTCGCCCATCACGAAACCGTCGCGGCGGGCGTCGAATGGGCGCGAGATCCCGGTCGGCGAGACTGCCTCCAGGCGCGCGAACGCGGCCTTGGACAGCGGCGTCAGCGCGGCCTCGGAGCCACCGGTGATGACCGCGTCGGCGTCGCCGTACTGGATCATCCGGGTGGCCTGGGCGATCGCGTGCGCGCTCGCCGAGCAGGCCGACACGGTGCCGAACGAATCGCCGAGGATGCCGTAGCGCATCGCGAGCATCCCGGCCGCGGCGTTGGACATCATCAGCGGCACCGACAGCGGCGGGACCTTCTTCTCGCCCTGCTCGATCAGGATCTGCTTGCTGTTCTCGAGCGTGCCGATGCCGCCGATCCCGGTGCCGTACACACACGCGATCCGCGTCTGGTCATACGGCAGCTCGCCGCGCTCCCATCCGGCGCCGGCAAGCGCCTCGTCACCGGCCACCATCGCGAACTGGGCGAAGCGGTCGGCGCGACGAGCCTCCTTCACCGACAGGTGGTCGGTGGGATCGAACTCGTCGGCCGTCCCCTCGCCGTTCTCGATGCCAGACGTGCCGTCGCGCCACCGCTCGTACAACGTCTGGGCGCCGATGCCCAGCGGGCTGACGGCGCCGATTCCGGTGACGACTACGTCGCGCTTCATCCGCCCTTCTTCACCACCAGGTCGACCGCGTCGCCAATCGTCGTGATGTTGCGGGCGTCCTCGCCCTTGATCGTGACGCCGTACTCCTCCTCGATGATCTGAGAGATCTCGGTGAGGTCGAGCGAGTCGATGTCGAGGTCCTCGAACGTCGAGTCACGCGAGATGTCAGTCGCCTCGACGCCGAACTGGGGCAGCGCGTCGGTGATCGTCTTCTCTACGGCTTCGGGTGTGATCGTGGTGGGCATCTGAATGCTCCTCCTTCGGTGTGTCTGTTTGGGCTAAGTCGCTAAGTGATTTCCCACTCGACCGTGCCGGCGCCCCACGTGAAGCCGGCGCCGATCGCCGCGAGCAGCAGGCGCTGCCCGGACCGCAGCCGGCCGTCCTCGCGCAGCAGCGCCAGCGTCAGCGGGATCGAGGCGGCGGACGTATTGCCGGTGTCGCCGATGTAGTCGGCGACCTTCTCGGCGGGCAGCTCGAGGCGCTCGGCGACCGCGCGCAGGATCCGGGCATTGGCCTGGTGGTAGATGAACAGATCGATGTCGCCGAGCTCCCACCCGACGCGGTCGGTCGCGGCGACCGTGCACTCGGTGAGCCGCTTGACCGCGGTCTGGAAGGTCTCGTGGCCCTCGACGCGCAGCAACCGCTCCTCGTGGGTGCAGGTGATCACGTCGGCCAGGCCGCCGTCGGCGGCGAGCACGACCGGCCCCACGGAACCGCCGCCGTCGCAGCCGAGCACGACCGCGCCGGCGCCGTCGCCCCACAGGGCAGCGGTCTTGCGGTCGTCGTAGTTGGCCAGCCGGGTCAGCACCTCGGAGCCGATCAGCAGCACGTTGTCGACGCGCCCGACCTCGATCATCCCGGCGGCGAGCGCCAACCCGCTCAACCAGCCGCTGCAGGCCGCGCCCACGTCGACGGCGCCGGCGCGGTGGGCGCCGAGCCCGTAGGCGACCTGCGGCGCGGCGTTCGGGGTCATCTCATCCTGGCTCAGGCTCGCGACCAGCACCAGGTCGATCTCGCCCGGGTCGACCCCCGCGTCCTCGAGCGCCTGGCGGCCCGCCCGGATGCCGAGGTCGGTGACGCCCTGTCCCGGGGCGACGCGGTGGCGCAGGCGGATCCCGGTGCGCTTGACGATCCACTCATCGTCGACGCCGATCCGCGCGCCGATCTCGTCGTTGGAGACGATCTCGTCGGGCAGGTAGTGGCCCAGCCCGAGCACGGAGGCCGTACGCGGAGGGGCGGCCGGTGGGCTGGCCTCGGCCGTTGAGTAGGTCAGAGAATCCATCGCTATCAATGAGTTGACCGGGATCCCGACTGAATGCACGGGGAGTTGCCGTGTTACCCCCCGCCCGGGGGGTGGCGAGCGGGGTTTTGTGCTAGGCAGCCGAAATTCGGGCCTGAGCCGGGGGTACCCGGGCGTGTTTGGTCCTACGCCCGGTGCGCTGGTCTGCACCGCACGGGAGCCGCGTGCACAACGTGCTCGGGACGACTAGTAGTAGTCCTGGATCTGGGCTGACCAACGCGCGTTGTCGGAGCCGGGCGTGATCGTGACCTGGTAGGTCCCGGGGCCCGAGTCGAACGTCCAGATCCGGTTGGTGCCCTCGTCGAGGCCGAAACCGTGGGGATCATCGCCGCCGCTGAGGTTGGCGATGTGCGCGTTCGGTCCCGAGCAGATGAAGAGCAGCTCGCAGGTGCCCTTGTAGCCCATGCTGTACACGATCCGCCACTGCGTCCCGCGGACCTTGAACGGCACCGAGCGGCCGGCATTCTCGCCGCTGAACGAGGTGACCGCCTTCCACTGGGGCGTCTCGGCGATCGACAGCCTGACCGTCGAGCCCGGGGCGAGGCTCGAGCCCGACGCGGGGTCCTGCCTGATCACGGTGCCCGGGGTCTTCCCGGGCGCAGGCACGGCGACCGTCGTGTAGTGCAGTCCCAGGCTCCCCAGGACGGTCGCGGCCGCTCCCGTGGACTGGCCCGACACCCGCGGGACCTTGACCGGCGGCGGCCCGCCGCTCAGCGTGACGCGAACAGTCGCGCCCTTGCCGACCTTCGAGCCGGGCTTCGGTCTCTGGGCGATCACGGTGCCGCTCGGGCGTGAGCTGAACCGCGAGCTGAAGCGCGGGTGCAAGCCCAGGCGCGTGGTCTTGGTGGTCACCGCGGCCTTCGACAGGTTCGCCAGCCGGGGCACGCGGACGTTGGCGTGGCGACTGGTCAACACCACCGTCAAGATCATCCCGCCCAGCAACGCCAGCACCAGCGCGAACAGGCCGGCGGTGCGCCGGCGGCCCGACGGGTTGAGGTTGCGCCGCTGACCGCGCCGGGGGGCGACGCGCGTCGGCGGCGCATCGCCAGATGCGCGGGTGCGACGGCCCGAACCGCCCGCGGCCGGGGTGGGCGTAGCGGCCGGAGTGGGCGTAGCGGCCGGAGTGGGCGTGGCGGCCGGAGTTGGCGTGGCGGTGGACGCGACGCGGGTGATCGCCGAATGACGGGTCGCCGAGGGTCTGCCGGTCGTCCTGGCGCCCGATCCCGTGGTCGCGCCGGAGACTCCGCCGCCATCGCCGCGCGACGACCGCCGCGAGGACGGGGGCGCGAGCGTCGCGGTCCCGCCGCGCGAGGGCGTCGGATCAAACAGCGACCGCCCGGAGCGCGGCTCGGTGGCGATCGGGTCGTCGCCGGCGTGCGCGAGCGCAACCGCCATCATCCGCCCGTCCTGGTAGCGGTCGGCGGGATTCTTCGAGAGCGCCTGCTCGACGATCCGCTCGAGCGACTGCGGGACCTCTGGACCGAGCGGCGGCGGCTCGTCGCCGACGTGGCTGAGCGCCAGCTCGGCCACCGTCTTCCCGGTGAACGGCGGTTCGCCGGAGAGCATCTCGTACAGGACGATCCCGACGCTGTAGATGTCGGTGGCGGGGGTCGACGGCTTGCCCTGGGCCTGCTCGGGCGCCATGTAGCGGGGTGTGCCCACGACCGTGGCGGTGCCGGCATCGGTGCTCCCCTCGGCCAGCAGCGCGACGCCGAAGTCCCCGACCTTGACACGGCCGTCGTCCGAGATCAGCACGTTGGCGGGCTTCACGTCGCGGTGGACGACGCTCTGGGTGTGCGCCTTGGCCAGCGCCCGGCACAGCTGCTCAGCGATCCCGCAGGCCTCCCACGCAGGCAGCGGCCCGCTCCGGAGGCGATCGGCCAGGCTCTCGCCGTCGACCAGCTCGGCTACGTAGTACAGGCCCTCGTCGGCCTGGCCGACGTCGAAGATCTGGACGATTCCGGGGTCATTGACGCGTGCCAGCAGCTGCGCCTCGCGCTCGAAGCTCAGCGCCCAGTCGGGATCCTCGGCCCACCACGGCTTGATCACCTTGACCGCGACCGGCCGCGCCAACCGCCGATCCAGGCCCCGGTAGACCCGCCCGAACGCCCCCTCGCCGATCAGCTCGTGGAGCTCGTAGCGGCCGTCGAGGGCGCAGCCGGATAGGTCGGGGGCATGAGGCATCGGTTTCCGGATAATGCCAGGCGTGTACAGACTCCTGGCAGCGTTTCCCGCTCGCGGTCGCGCTGGATCCTTGCTCCGCGATGGTTAGGCGCCGTCTCGGCAGCTCCCAGCTAAGCGTATCGCGCCTGGCACTGGGATCCTGGCGGACGTTCGAGCGGATCTCGCGCGAGCAGGGCCTGGCGGTGATGCAGGCCGCCCGCGAGCACGGCATCAACTTCCTCGACGACGCCCGCTACGACGACGAGACCGGCACGGCGCCGCTGCCCTCCGGCTACTCGGAGGTGCTGTTCGGCGAGCTGTTTCGCGCCGCCGGCTGGGATCGCGAAGAGACGGTCGTCTCCAACAAGCTGTGGTGGGAGTTCTGGCCCGACGAGGACGCCGCGGCCGAGCTCGACGGCTCGCTGGGTCGGATGCGGTTCGACTACGTCGATCTGATCTACGCCAATCCGCCTCCCGACGGGCTGCCCGTGCCGGAGATGGTCACCCACGTCGGCCGCCTGCTCGAAGCGGGCAAGGCGCGAGCCTGGGCGATCGTCAACTGGGAGGCCGGGCAGTTCGCCGAGGCGATCAGCGCGGCGCGGGAGCAGGGCGTCCCGCAACCGTGTGCCGCGCAGCTCCCCTACAGCCTGGTTGCGCGCGACTGGGTCGAGCGCCCCGGGATGACGGCCGCGCTGGAGTCCTCGGGCGCGGGCTTGGTGGCCTCATCCGTGATCGCCGGCGGCGTGCTCACGGGCAAGTACGACGCCGGCCAGACCGGCCGCGCCGCCGCCGAGCTGCACTCGCCGCGGTTCGCGGAGGCCCGCGAACGCGGCCGGGCGCTGCGAGCGCTCGCCGACGAGAGCGGCTTCGCTCCGTCCGCACTGGCGATCGCATTCGCGCTCGCCAACCCCGCGGTCGCGACCGCGCTGTTCGGCGCCACCTCCCCGGCCCAGATCGCCGAGAACGTGACCGCGCTCGACGTCGACGCTGCGACGGTCACGCGCCTGCCGGCGCTGTGAACTGACACAACACGCTCCAATCCGGCTTCGGAGTTGCAACAAACCCGGGCAGGGCCTTTTCAGCGCCGCCCCGAGCCGCCAGACTCGCCGCGATGTCCGACGCGACGAGAGAAGACCACCGTAACCGCTGCCCGCCGTCGCGCTGCCCGATCGGGCTGCCGCAGCGCGCCTGCAAGTGCATCGGCTTCCGCGAGCGCGAACACGGCCGGCTGCAGCTGAGGATCGTGATGAGCTCTGATGAGGGAATCTGCGATGCGATCGCCGAGGAGACCGACGACTGCGTGTACGTGCGCGTGATCCTCTGTTACGACGAGGCCACCCAGGGCCCGAGCGTGGACTACACCGACTGTCCGACGCACGTGTACCTGGAGCAGCCGCTGGGCGAGCGCGCCGTGATCGACGCTTTCACCGGGGGCCAGGTGCCGCCGTTCGCGCCCGATTGGGGCTGACCGACGCGCTCAGGCGGTCTTTGCGACCCAGCGCTCCAACAGGAAGCGCGCGATCGAGATGCTCGGCGGGAGCACCAGCCGGGGGTTGCGGCCGTTCATCCCGTCGACCACCTCGTCGCGGCTGAACCACTGCACGTCGTCGAGCTCGTCGTCTGCCGCCCATGGCTCGCCTCCGTCCGACAGCGCCTCGAACCCGAGCATCAGCGAGCTCGGGAACGGCCACGGCTGTGAGCTGACGAATCTCGGATCGCGCGCGACGATCCCCGACTCCTCCTCCACCTCCCGGATCACCGCCTCCTCGGCGGCTTCGCCCGGCGCCACGAACCCGGCCAGGATCGAATAGCGGCGATCCGGCCAGCCGGCGCGGTGGCCGAGCAGCATCCGGCCGTCGTACTCGACGGTCATGATCACCACCGGATCGGTGCGCGGGAAATGTGGGGTCCCGCAGCGCGGGCAGCGCCGCGAGTAGCCGGCTTCCCTGATCGTCGTCCAGGCTCCGCAGTTGGCGCAGAAGCGGTGCCGGCGGTGCCAGTTCAGCAGCGCCATCAGGTATGCGGCCAGCCCGGCCTCCTCGTGCGACAGCGCCGCGCCGGCCTCGCGCAGCGACACGATCTCGCCGCGCGCCCGCAGCTCGGCGCGCGTCTCCGGCGCGACGTGGTCGAAGTCGACGGCGAACAGGCCGGCGCCATCCTCGAGCCCGAGCAGGATCGGCTCGCGCCCGACCTCGTAGGTCACCGGCACCTTCAGCAGCGCCGTCTCAGTGCCGTTGCCGACCAGCACGCCGTCGCGGTTGGCGGCGACCATCCGGGCCGCTGGATCGTCGAGCAGCCGCGCGACCACGTCGGGTTGCTCGCGCTCGGTCATCCCGCGATCGAGCACCATCCCGGTGAACGTGGGCAGGTCGGGTGCGTAGTCGGAGATTGACATCGGCCGCACCTAAGCGTACGTCGGCCACCGGGGGACCGATGCTAGGTTGAGGTCCATGGCAGCGGTAGGCGTCTCCTCACCCCGGCGCGATTCAGAGCCGAAGGTCCGAGGGGCCACCCGCTACGCCGCCGATGCATCGGTCGCCGGGCTGCTGCATGCCCGGCTCGTGCTGTCGCACGAGGCGCACGCGATGATCAAGTCGATCGGGACCGAGGCCGCACGGGCGCTGCCGGGCGTGGTCGCGGTGCTGACCGCCGACGATCTGCCGATCAAGGCCACCGGCAAGGGCCGTCTGTTCGAGCCGCTCGCCCGCGAGGAGGTCGTCTACGCCGGTCAGCCGGTCGCGCTCGTGATCGCCGACAGCGAGGCCCTGGCCGAGGACGGCGTCGAGCTGGTGGAGGTCGAGCTCGAGCCGCTCGAGCCGGTGCTCGAGCTCGAGGCCGCCATCCAGCCCGGTGCTCCGCTCGCCCGCGTCAACGTGCGGGCCGACGAGGCGAGGCTCGGATCTCGGCGACGCGCACGCGTCGGTCGCCGCCGGCGGGATCGGCGACGACGAGGACCTTTCCGACAACGTGCTCGACACGGCCCGTCTGGCCAACGGCGACGTCGACGCGGCGCTCGCGGCCAGCCACGTCCGGGTGCAGGGCCGGTTGGCCACCCCCTGGATGTACCAGGGCTACATCGAGCCCCAGTCAGCCATCGCCTGGGTCGAGCCCGACGGCGAGCTCGTGGTCCGCAGCTCCACCCAGGCTCCGTTCGCCACGCGCGACTCGCTGGCCAATCTGTTCGGGCTCCCGGTCGAGCAGATCCGCGTCCGCAGCGCGCCGCTCGGCGGCGCCTTCGGCGGCAAGATGATGATCATCGACCCGCTGGTCGCGGCCGCGGCGCTGGTGGTCCGCCGCCCGGTGTCGCTGGCCCTGACCCGCAGCGAGGACATGGCCGCGAGCAACCCCGCCGGCGCCGAGATCCTCTGGCTCGAGATCGGCGCCGACGCCGAGGGAAACCTCACCGGGATCCGCTCGCGGGTGCTGGTCGACCGCGGCGCCACCGACGACTTCGGGGTCGAGTCGATCGCCTCGCTGCTGGCCTCCGGTCCCTACCGGTGGCAGGCCCACGAGCTGACCTCGCTCGGGGTGGCCACCAACCGGGTGACGTTCGGCGCCTACCGCGCGCCCGCGGCGCCGCCGGCCGCGTTCGCGGTCGAGTCGCTGCTCGATGAGCTCGCCCGGCCGGTTGGAGATGGATCCGCTCGAGCTGCGGCTGCGCAACGTCGTCGGCGAGGGCGATCCCAACCCCGCCGGACAGGCGTTCCCGATCTTCGGCGCGCGCGAGTGCCTCGAGCGGCTGCGCGACCACCCGTTGTGGGCCCAGCGCGAGCAGGTGTCCGACGGCGAGGGGATCGGCGTGGCCATCGGCTGGTGGCCGGGCGGCTACGAGCCCGCGGCGGCCGCCTGCCGCCTGGACTCCGACGGCAACCTGACCGTGATCACCGGCGCCGCCGACATGAGCGGGGTCGAGACCGGGTTTGCCACGATCGCGGCCGAGGCGTTCGGCGTCGATCCGTCGAAGATCCGCGTGGTCAACGCCGACACGTCGAGCGCCCCCTACGCCGGCACCAGCGGCGGCAGCAAGGTCACCTACACGGTCGGCCGCGCCGTCGAGCGCGCCGCCACGGAGGCCCGCGAGCGCCTGCTCGAGATCGCCGCCGACGAGCTCGAGATCGCCCCGGAGGACCTCGAGATCGTCGACGGCTCGGTGCAGCCCGTCGGCGTGCCGGCCAAGGCGATCGCGCTCCAGGAGCTGGCGTCGAAGATCCTCAGCTTCGGGAGCTCCTACCCGCCGGTCGAGGGCCACGGACGCGTCGCCCAGCCGCAGGCCCCGCAGTCGGCCGCCCACCTCTCGCACGTCCGCGTCGACCCCGACACGGGCGCGGTCACCGTGCTCGGCCACGTCGTCGCCCAGGACGTCGGCCGCGCGCTCAACCCCGCGCTGGTCGAGGGCCAGATGCGCGGCGGGACCACCCAGGGGCTCGGCTGGGCGCTGCTCGAGGAGCTCGTCCACGACGGCCACGGCCAGCTCACCACCGGCACGTTCGTCGACTACGCGATGCCGACGGCGTCGATCGTCCCCTCGATCGACACCGAGATCGTCGAGGTCCCGGTCCCCGAGGGGCCGTATGGCGCCAAGGGCGTCGGCGAGGCTCCGGTCGTCGGCGTGGCCGGCGCCGTCGCCAACGCGATCACGGCCGCGACCGGAGGCGCCAGGGTGTGGCAGCTGCCGATGACGCCCGAGCGCGTCTGGCGGGCGATGAACGGCAACGGCGACAGGCCCTCCGTCTAGGCCATCCCGGACTCAGCGACACACGGCCGTGTACGGGCGGCCGGTGGCGAGCCTCGTCCACTCCGCACGGGTGAAGTTGCGGCCCGCCACGGCGCACGCGTGCTGCTCCCACGCGGCCAGCGTCATCGGCCAGGTGAAACCGTTGCCGTGGTCGTCGACCGCGAGCAGGTCTCCGGTCCCGGCCGCGAACGCGACGCTCGCGCTCGAGTCGGGATCGGTGGTGAGCGGCGAGCCCTCCTGCTGGAGAGTCGACGCGAACCAGAGCTTGACCGCACCGTCTTGATTGCCAGAGGTCGCCAGCCGCTGGCCGGTGGTGTCGAACGCAACTCCGGTGACCGGAGCCGTGGAAACGAAGACGGGTGAGCCGAGCGGTTTGCCGGTAGCGCCGTTCCACAGCTGGACGCTTCCGACATCGGTGCCGACCGCCAACGTGCCGTTGGGTGCGAACGCGAGCGAGCTCACCGGCGAGCTGGGAGCCAGGGAATGCCGGACCCGCCCCGTCGAGGCATCCAGAAGCAAGGTGGTGTCGTTGGCGCGACTCACCGCGAGCAGATGGCCGTCATGAGCGAACGCGAGCACGTCGCCCACACCCGCCGGGCCCAGCCCGAGATCGCGCAGCGGCTGGACCGGAGCCCCGGTAGCCACCCGCCAGACTCCGAGCCGCCCGAGTGGCAGCGGCGGAATTCCGGGCGACGGCAGCGTCTCGTTGTAGTCGGTGGCCGCGACCAGCCTGCCGTCCGAAGAGAAGGCGACGGCCTGGATGACGTCGGGAAGACCGGCGAGCGAGCCAAGTCCGGCAAGTGTCCGCTCCAACCGCGGGGGTCCGGACACGTCCCACAGCTGTAGGAGACCATCTCGGCCGGCGACGGCGAGCCGTGTGCCCGTCGGAGACCAGGCCAGCGCGGTTACCTCGGCGCCCGGAGACACTTCAAACGACGTCAGCTGTCGCAGCGATCGTGCCGAGAACAAGGCGACCCGGGACGGCGCGATGCGGGTGGCAAAGCTCGAACCATCGGGGGACACCGCCAGCGGAGGACTCGGCGATGACACCGGACCACAGCAGCGAACCGCGGTTGGCAGGGGTACGCTCCGGCCAAATCGCCGGTTGCCGACCAGATCCCAGGTGAGCACCGCTCCGCTCGCCCGCGAGGTCGTGTAGAGCCGCCGGCCGTCCGGACTGAGGGCTCCGGCGGCGACGTTGCCTGCGGGGCCGGGGAGGACGCTGGCCGGAGCGGCGACCGGCGTGTTCCACACGATCACGCTGCCGTCATCGCTGAAGGTGACAGCCCGCCGGCGATCGTCGGTGTAGATCGCGCCACCGACCGGACCACCGTGTTCGACGACGGCTCGGCGCAGCCCGCCGGTTGAGACGTCGGCAAACGAAACCGCACCGTCCGCCGAGCCGATGATCACGCTTCGGCCATCCGGGCTGACACTCGCCGCCGACGGCGACCGAGGGGCGGGATCCATCCGAACCGATCGCAGCAGACGCATCGATCGTGCGTCGAACCGGCTCACCGCGTCAGCGGAGACGACAAGCAGCTGCGTCCCGCCGTCGACCAAGCGCGCAGCGAGCAGGGGGCCAGCACCGGCCCTCGAGGTCGCCAGGGGACGTCCGCTCGGCAGCGACCACCGCTCGATGTATGCCGCCTCGGGCTCGCCGGCGTTGTCGAGGCGCCAGTACGGGTAGTACACGGTGCGCCGGTCGGGCGCAATCTGAATATCGCCACTGACGACGTTGCCCGTCTGCTGTGCTTCGAAGGAGGGCGGGTACTCGAGCCTCGCGGTGAGCGCCAGGGTGTGGGCGTCGCGGACGGCGATGTAGTCACTGTTTGCCGTCTGCCGCGGGTACGCGATCAGCGAGCCGTCGGCCGAAAATGCGACCGCCCCGCCGCCCGAAGCTCGATAGA
The DNA here is from genome assembly GCA_963831845.1 of uncultured Solirubrobacterales bacterium. GTDB lineage: Bacteria > Actinomycetota > Thermoleophilia > Solirubrobacterales > Solirubrobacteraceae > Palsa-465. Next base: position 22,733 of record CAWHRT010000028.1, read on the forward strand.
TCCCGCAGCGGGCCCCCCAGTAGAGCGTGAGCGCGGGTGTCGTAGAGCCTCAGGCCGGCGACGGTGCTGACCGCCAGCATGCGGCCGTCAGGGCTCACCGCGGGATCGAACGCGGCGTTCACCGGGCACGCTGAGGGTGCCGGTCACGGCCGGGCTGCGCAGAATCGTGCTCAACAGCGAGCTCTCGGTCTGCGGGGAGCGATCGAGGTCGACCGCCTCGTGCGCGAGCCGCATCGCCACATCGATCTGCGGCTCGTTGACCGCCTCGGCGCCGAGCTGGCGAGCCAGCGCGATCGCGTGCCGCTGTCGACGCATGCCGTTTCTGCGACAGCGCCACGAGTCCGGCGACCAGCGAGGCGACGGCCAGCAGCGCCATCGCCGCGAGCAGCGTCCGCAGGCGCCGAGCCTGGCGCCCGGCGTGACGCTGACCAGCATCCAGGAACCGGCGTTCGCCGGTGGTCAGCTCGTCGGCGTGTAGCGGTCGCCCACTCGAGGGCGCCCGCAAGCCTGGCCCCTCGGTACAGGTCGCTCGCGTCGCGGGCGCCCGATTCCCACTCGTGGGCACCGGCCGCCAGATGGGCGTGAAGCCGCCGGCCCTCTCAGATCCTCCTCCAGCCAGGTCCGGTAGCGCGGCCACTCCCTAAACAGCGACTCGTGACAGACCTCCACCGATCCCTCGCTCACGGTCAGCAGGCGGTCGTCGGTCAGCGCGGATACCACTGCGCCGGCTTCCGCCGTCGGCGCGACGTCGGCGAGCGGCAGGCGCCGCCGAGTGGGCGACTCACTCTCCCCGCCCGCGAGCCTCAGCAGGATTCGCTTCGCGATCGCCTGGTCGCCGTCGGGCAGCCGTCCGTAGGCATCCTCCGCCAGGCGGGCAACCGCTCCCTGGACTCCGCCGGTGCTGCGATAGCTGGCAACCCGCAGCACGCCCCCGTCCCGCACGCGCCACAGCTGAAGCAGGGCCGTCGAGAGCAGCGGCAAGCCACCGGGCTCGCCCTCGACGTCATCCACGAGCGCCTGCACCAGCCCAGGCTCGATTCCCGAGCCCGGCGCGCGCCGCCGGCTGCTCGATCGCTCGCTCGAGCTCGTCGTGGTTCATCGGGCCGATCAGCACGTGGTTGTCGCTGAAGCACCGAGCGAAGCGCGCGTGTGACGCCAGCCCCCCGTAGAAATCCGCCCGCAGCGAGACGAACACGAGCGCACGCCGGTGGGGATCATCGGCCGCCCGGGCCAGGCATTCGAGGAACGCCTCCCGTTCCTGCTCGTCCCGGCACACGGTGAACACCTCCTCCAGCTGGTCGACCGCGACCACGAGCCGCTCGCCGGGAGCGAGGCCTGCCAGCGTCGCGTCGATCTCCTCTCCGCCCAGCGATCTCGTCAGCTCCGCGCACGGGTGATCGCCCGGCCGCATCAGCACCTGGCGCCAGCTGTCGCTGCCAGGGAGCCCACCGCCACTCAGGGCGGCGAGCGCGCCGGCACACAGCAGCGAGGACTTGCCGATGCCGGAGGGGCCGACGATCCCGACCAGCGACCCCTCGGCGGCGCGGGCGACCAGATCGGATACGGCAGCTTCTCTTCCACTGAAGTAGTCCGCGTCTGAGCGGCCGAACGAGGCCAGGCCCTTGAACGGACAGACCTCCCCGTCGCGGACCTCCCGGAGCGAGGCGCTGACCGTCGCCCGACGCGTCCAATGACGGATCGTGCACCAGGATCGATCGCTCGAGCTCTTGAAGGCCTGGGCTTGGATCCAGCCCCAGCTCATCGCGTAGCCGGTCGCTCGTCCGGCGGTAGACCGAGAGCGCGTCGGCCTGCCGACCGGCCCGGTACAGCGCGAGCATCAGCTGTGCAGTCAGACGCTCAAGGAGCGGGTTGTCGTCGAGTAACGACTCGAGCTCCGCGACCAGCTCGGTGCCCCTGCCGAGCGCCAGGTCCGCGTCGATCCGCTCCATTGACGCGACCAATCGCAGCTCCTCCAGGCGGCGAATCTCCGCCTGAAAGCAATCCAGGTGGGCCAGGTCGGCTAACGGCGGGCCGCGCCACAGCGCGAGTCCGGCGCGCAGGCGCTTGCACGATAGCTCGGCGTCGCCGGCTCCGAGCAGCCCCGTCCCCTCTCGAAGCAGTTGTTCGAACATCGCAGCATCCAGCTGCTCCGGTGCGATCTCGAGGACGTAGCCGCCCGGGTGGGTGTGCAGGACGCCGTCGTCGTCGCTGCCGGCCTCCAGCGCCCTTCGGAGCCGCGACACCCCGACGTGCACGGCGTTGCCGGCGGTGTCCCGTCGCTGCTCCCCGAACAGCTGCTCGGCCAGCTGATCGACCGTCACCAGCTCGTTGGCGTGCATCAGCAACAGCGCCAGCAGCGCTCGCTGACGCTCGCCGCCCAAGCGAACCTGCTCGTCGGCGCGCGCGGCCTCAAGGGGTCCGAGAACCCCGAATCGCAACCGCCCCGCGGTATCGCGCCCCATCAGGCTGGGATTATCCCGAGCCCTCCGGCCCCACGCAACCGTTGTCAGGCAGCCTGTAAGCCGACTGTCAGCTGGCTGTAACGGAGTCCTCGGATGCTCTCGGCATCGGATCGCACCAGGCGGTCCACGACGAGGGGGTACCTCATGAACTACATCCGTATGCACCGTCGGACGATCGGCATCGCTGCCGGCGTGCTCGCGATCGCGGCCATCGCCGTACCCGTGGCGTCTGCGCGGCCCAACCTCGAGCCACTGCCCACCGTCCATGTCAGCGCCACGACCGCCCACGCGACCGTGGTGAATCCAAACCCAGACCAGCAGGTCACGCAGACCGCAAACACCGCGACCGGAGTTCCGCCGGCTCTGGCTCGGTCGCAGGCTTCGGAGATCGCGGCCATCGACCGGGCCAAGGCCAGGAGCCTGGCCAACAACGTGCCGCCGAATGGGCCCTACAGCACCGCGGCCCTGACCACGGCAGCCACTCCGCTTGCGGCACCCACGCTCAAGGCGCCGGGCAACGGCTTTGACTGGGGTGATGCCGCGGTGGGTGCGGGAGTGGCCGCGGCCATCGGGCTCCTGATCGCCGCGGCGAGCGTTGCGGTGCGCCGCCGCACCGAACCGCGTCATCCGTAGCGACAGGCATGCAGGCGATAGAGGGCGGGCGACCTTTGCCCGCCCTCACGCCGGCCCGGGGTGGCGAACTCGAGGTCGCCTACGTGGCGATCGGAGGCGGCGCCGCCCTGCTGCCACTGATCGTGTGCGTGATCAGAGCGATAGGACGGCGCCTGGGTTCAGGAGGTTGGCGGGGTCGAGCGCGCGCTTGACCGCCCGCATCGCCGCGACCTCGTCGGTCCCGCGGGCCCGCTCCAACCAGCGCGCCTTGGAGACGCCGACGCCGTGCTCGGCGCTGATCGTTCCGCCGCACTCGAGCACCAGCTCGAGCACCGCGTCGTCCGAGCGGGAGTCGTCGGGGTCGGCGCCGAGCACGTTGACGTGGACGTTGCCGTCGCCGAGGTGACCGAACAGGATCACGCGCTCCGCACCAGCGGCCCTGACCACACCCGGTAGCACCCCGAGGAACCGGTCGAGGTGGCCCAGCGGTACGCCGACGTCGAGCTTGTGCGGGATGCCGGCAGCGTTGATCGCCTCGGCGTGGCCCTCCCGGAGCTGCCACAGCCGATCGCGCCCTCCCGTGTCGTCGGCGATCGAGCGCGTCCTCGACGCCCGCCGCCTCGAGCGCCGCGGCGAGCTCGTCGGTCGGGTCTGATTGGGCGGCGCACTCGGCCAGCACGTAGAACGGCGCGCGCGGTCGAATCGGGGACTCGCGGCGCTGGTGGTCGAGCACGAGCTGGAGTCCGTCGTCGAGGAAGAAGTCGCAGCTCTCGAGCGACGGTGCGTTCGCGCGCAGCGACGCCAACAGCTCCGCGGCCGCGGCGGCTGACGGGAGCGGCACGAGCGCGGTGACGCGCGAGCGCAGCAGCGGCGACAGCTTCCAGCGCACCTTCGTGATGATCCCGAGCGTCCCCTCCGAGCCGACGAGCAGCGCCGGCAGGTCGTAGCCGGCGTTGTCCTTGGTCATGCCGGACAGTCGCGAGACGATCGAGCCGTCGGCCAGCACGGCCTCGAGCCCGGCGACGTGGGCGCGGGCGGTGCCGTGTCGGAGCGCCCGTGCGCCGCCCGCGTCGCAGGCGACCACGCCCCCGATGGTGCAGGAGTCGCGGGCGCCGAAGTCGAGCGTCGCGTCGAGCCCGGCGCCGCGCGCGACCGCCTGGAGCGCCGCGAGCGTCGTGCCCGCGCCGACCATCACCTGCCCGATCGCCGGGTCGACCTCGCCGACCTCGGTCAGGCGCCGCAGCGACAGCAGCACCTCGTGGTCGCGCGGCACGCCGGCGCCGACCAACCCGGTGTTGCCTCCCTGCGGCACGATCGCGGCGCCGTGGCTCGCGCACGCGGCCAGCACTCCCGCCACCTCCTGGGTGTCGCAGGGCCGGACGACCAGGCGCGCGGTCCCGGAGTAGCGTCCGCTGAAGTCGTGCTCATAGGAGACCTTGAGGTCGGAGTCGCTAAGCACGTGCCGGGCGCCGACGACGTCCGCCAGCGATTCTGCGAGGTTCATCCCGGGGACGACAGAGCCGACGATTGAGCGACGCGTACAGGAGGAGAGACACACATGGCTTCCGAGCACGAGACGATCTTCACGATGGAGGCCACGCCGGTGAAGTTTGGCAGCGGAGCGTCCGAGGACGCCGGCTGGGAGCTCAAGCGACTGGGTCTCAAGCGCGTGATGCTCGTCACCGACCCGGGCGTTGCCGCGCTCGGGCACCCCGATCGGATCAAGCGGCTGATCGAGGCCGAGGGGATCGAGGTCGTCGTCTACGACCGCTCCCGCGTCGAGCCGACCGTCGAGTCCTTCCAGGACGCCGCCGACTTCGCCGTCGACGATCGGGTTGACGGGTTCGTGTCGGTGGGCGGCGGCTCGAGCATGGACACCGCCAAGACCGCCAACCTCGTCTCGACCCACCCGGCGCCGGTGATGGACTACGTCAACGCGCCGGTGGGCGAGGGCCGCAAGCCGCCATCGCCGCTGAAGCCGCACCTGGCGATCCCGACCACCTCCGGCACCGGCTCGGAGGCGACCACGGTCGCGGTCCTCGACATCCCCGACCTACGGGTCAAGAGCGGAATCTCGCACCGCTACCTGCGCGCCACCCAGGCGCTGGTCGATCCCGAGCTCACCCGCTCGCTGCCGGCCGAGGTCACGTCCTCCGCGGGGCTCGACGTCGTCTGCCACGCCGCGGAGTCGTTCCTGACCAGGCCCTTCGACGCCCGCGAGCGGCCCGCCTCGCCCGACGACCGCCCGCCTTATCAGGGATCGAATCCGATCGCCGACGTGTGGTCGGCCAAGGCGCTCGAGCTCGGTGGCCGGTACCTGCGCCGCGCGGTCGCCGACGCCGACGACATCGAGGCCCGCGGATTCATGATGCTGGCGGCGACGATGGCCGGCGTCGGCTTCGGCTCCGCGGGCGTCCACATCCCGCACGCGTGCGCGTACCCGATCGCGTCGGCCAAGCACGAGTACCAGCCCCCGGCTACCCGAAGGATCACCCGTTCGTGCCGCACGGCCACTCGGTGATCGTCACCGCGCCGGCGGCGTTCCGCTTCACCTACGACGCGCTGCCCGAGCGCCATCACCGCGTCGCCGAGCTGCTTGCCGGCGAGCCGATCGACGATCCCGGGCCCGACACGCTGCCCGAGGTCCTGCTGGCCCTGATGAAGGATGTCGACGCGCCGCGCGGGGTCGCCGAGCTCGGCTACGGCGAGGACGACGTCCCCCAGATCGTCGACGGGGCGCTCAAGCAGCAGCGCCTCCTGGCGGGCACCCCGAAAGCGGTGACCGCGGACGACCTGCGTCACATCGTCACCGCGTCGATGAGCAACTGGTAGTGACCGCCCGGCTTCACATGTTCGACGGCGGCAGCATCCGCTGCCACGTCCACAACATCAAATTGAACCAGGGGCTCGGCGAGAAGTATGAGATCCCCGTCCCGTGGTACCTGATCGAGCACCCGCGTGGCCTGGTGCTGATCGATGGCGGCATCGCCGCCGAGTGCGCTACCGATCCCGAGGGGCACTGGGGTCGGACGAGCCGTCTGTTCTGGCCGATGCTGACGCCCGAGCAGGCCTGCGTCCCCGCGCTCAAGGGGGCGGGCTTTGACCCCACCGACGTGCGTTACGTGCTCCAGTCACACATGCACTCCGACCACACCGGCGCGCTGGGGGCGATCGACCAGTTCCCCAGCGCCGAGGTGATCGTCAGGCGCGCCGAGTACCAGTACGCGTTCGCTCCCGACTGGTTTGCCGCCGGCGGCTACATCCAGAAGGACTGGCGCAAGCCCGGCGTCCCGTGGTCGCTCCTCGAGGACAGCGAGGACGGCTATGACCTGTTCGGCGACGGCGTGATCCGCTGCTGGAGCACGCCGGGCCACTCCCCCGGTCACCAGTCGTTCGAGGTCACGCTGCCAAATTCCGGTGCGATCCTGCTGACGGTCGACGCCGCCTACACCACCGATCACTGGAACGAGAAGGCGCTCCCCGGGTTTCTCACCTCCGCCGTCGACGCGGTCCGCTCGGTGCGCAAGCTGCGCCGGCTTGCGGCGCGTTCAGATGCCACCGTGGTTACCGGTCACGACCCCGAGGTGTGGCCCACGCTCAAGCACAGCCCGGAGGCGTATGACTGAGCTGGCGTCCTCCGAGGATCTCGACGGCTAGGCAGCCCTCAGCGGGCGACCCCGGACCGCTCCGGGGTCGCTCGCGGCCTCAAGGGCCGGTACGGCTACCTGATCGTGGCGGCGCAGAACGCCCCGCCGTTCTTCTCGAAGTACTGCTGGTGGTAGTCCTCGGCGGCGTAGAACGGGCCCGCCGCGGCGACCTCGGTCACGATCGGCCGACCGACCGACTTCTGGCGCTCGTCGCGCGACGCGATCGCGGCGCGCTCCTGCTCGGCGTCGTGGAAGTAGATCGCCGAGCGGTACTGGGTGCCGAAGTCCCACCCCTGGCGGTTCAGCGAGGTGGGGTCGTGGATCGCCCAGAACGTCGCCAGCAGTCCGTCGTAGCTGACGACCGCCGGGTCAAACCACACCTCGACCGACTCGGCGTGGCCGGTGGTGCCGGTGCAGACCTGCTCGTAGGTGGGGTCGACGGCGCTGCCGCCGCTGTAGCCGACGGTCGTATAAACGACGCCGTCGATCTCCCTGAACGACGCCTCGATGCCCCAGAAACAGCCGGCGGCAAAGGTGGCGCGCTGCAGGCCCTCAAGCTCTCTGTTGGACAACTCTTGGTCCTTTCGTCTCGATGTTCGTGTCTAGATAGACCCGGGTCGAGGCGAAAACGGTTCAGTGATCCGGCAGATCCCGGGGTCTCTAGGACTCCGAGCGACGCGAGTGACGACGTCCGCGGGGGCCGCCGCCACGTTCTGTGCGGGGAGCCTTCCGAGCCGCGGCGAACAGCTCCGCGACCTCGGGCTCCATGTAGTAGTCGGTGCCACCGTCGTCGCGCCCGGCCGTCGAGATCGGGAGCTCGCGGTCCAGGTGGCGGCAGTAGCGCCCCGGCCAGGCGAGGATCCCGGCAACACCGTGCGAGCCTTTCTCGAGGCCCAGGCGCTTGGCGATCGCCTCCCCGCCGAAACGGTCCCCCGGCGACTCCGCGAGCAGATCGAACAGCTCACGCGCCGGCGGCGCCAGCTTGCCGTACAGCCAGGCGGCCTGGTCGGCGTCGTTCGCCGACCAGGCTTGTGCCTCGCCGTGGCGGCGCGGCCCGCGCGGGCCCCGACGCTCACGCCCCCATGACGGGGGTGGGGTCCCAGGCTCGGCCGCCAGGAAGACGGCGAACCAGGAGTAGAACTCCGGCACGCGCTCCTCCGGGACCGCGACTGTGACCTGCTTGTCTGCCATCAGATCTGGGTGGTCTGCCCGGGCTGCTGGCCCGTGGCCTGCGCCTCGGTCGTCGGCTCGCCGCGCTCAGAGTCCTCGCGGCGCTCCGCGCAGCGGCGGCCGTGGTGGCCATGACGGCCGTGGTGAGGCCTGCCGTGGCGGCCTCGGCGTCCCCGGCCGGCCAGGAACCGCGCGAAGAAGGCGTGGAACTCGGCGACTCGGTCCTCGGGAACGTCGACCGTGATCTGCTGGTAGTTGGGATTGGTTTGAGTTGAACTGGCTTCCACTTTTACCTCCTGTGGATTGCTTACGGATGCAAGCATAGCACAAGTAAATACTTAAGTAAATACCGTCCATCTCGCGTGCTCAGACGCCCGGTTGACTGGGGGGATCGCTAGCGTGAGTGGGGTGACCGTGAAGCCTGCGTCCCCGACCGCCCGAACGTCGAGCTGCGCCGCGACCGCGACGGCACCAGGTCGTCGTGCTCGCGTTCCCCTACGACCGCGCGCTCGTCGACCTGGCGCGCTCGATCCCGCACCGCCGCTTCGACTGGGACACGCGCGAGTGGTCGGCGCCGGCCGACGACTGGGCCGGCGATCCAGGTCGCGCGAGATGCTCGAGCGCTACCCCGAGCTGACGCCGACCGACGAGGTCGCCGCTGGCTGGCAGGGCGTCAGCGGCGCTGGATCGGCCACGTGCGCACGACCCGCCACGACGGCCGCGGCTGGTGGGTGCTGCACACGCTCGCCGGCCCGGTGCCCGACGCGCTGGCGCGGATCGCGGTCGAGCGGCGAGGACGGTCGGCTGCTGGTGCCGCTCACGCCGACGCCGCGGCGGCGTCCTGCGGAGCAGCCGTCGGCGCGCCTGGACGCCGGCGCCGAGCGCGCGCTGCGCTGGTCGAGCACGGCGCGACCCGCCGCCCGGCGCGGCTGGCGTGGTCCGCGGCGTCGACGGCGAGCAGCTTCGCGCTCGAGGTGCTCTGGGATCCCGACGTCGGCGCGGCGTTCGAGCAGCTGCCGGGCGCCGAGCGGCACGCGCGCGGTCACGCTCGACCCGTGGCTCGCCGAGGAGCTCGACGCGTTCGTCGCCCTGCACGAGGTCGCAGGTCACCGGCCGCGCGCGGCGACGGTGCTCGAGCGAGCTGCGCGCCGAGCACGCGCGCCGCCGCGGAGGCGGTCCGCCGCTCGCGCGCGACCAGCGCCGAGCCGATCGCCGAGGTCGCCGGCGTCGCTCGGCGGCGAGCTCGCGCCGTTCCAGTGGGCCGCCGTCCGCTACGCGCTCGAGGCCCGCCGCGCGTTCCTCGCCGACGAGCAGGGGCTCGGCAAGACCGTCGAGGCGCTCGCCACGCTCGAGGCCGACGACGCGTTCCCGGCGGTCGTCGTCTGCCCGGCGTCGCTGAAGCTCGACTGGGCAGCGCGAGGCCGAGCAGTGGCTGCCGCACCGCTCGGTCGCGGTGATCGAGCGGCCGCGGCGGCGGTCCCGCCGCCGGCCGACATCACGATCCTCAACTACGAGATCGTCGCCGCCCACCGCGAGGCGCTCGCCCGCCGCCGCCCGCGCGCGCTCGTCGTCGACGAGTCGCACTACTGCAAGAACCCGCACGCCAAGCGCACCCAGGCCGTCCGCCGGCTGGCCGCGGCGGTGCCGCCCGACGGGCTGCGGCTCGCGCTCACCGGCACGCCGGTGCTCAACCACGCCGACGAGCTGATCGCCCAGCTGCGGGTGATCGGCCGGCTGCGAGGACTTCGGCTCGGGCGCGCGCTTCGCGCGCCAGTTCCAGGGCGAGCTGCAGCGAGGAGCGGCTGCACTGGCATCTGCGCCGCGCTGCTTCGTGCGCCGGCTGAAGTCCGAGGTGCTGCCGCAGCTGCCCGGCCAAGCGCCAGGTCGTGGTGCCGGTCGCGCTGAACAACGAGCCGCGAGTACCGGCTCGCCGAGGACGACGTGATCGAGTGGCTGCGCACCCAGCCGCTCGACCTCTCCGAGCTCGAACGCCAAGATCGCCGCGACGCTGCGCGCCGAGCGCCTCGCGCAGCTCGGCGCGCTGCAGCGACTCGCCGCGCGCGGCAAGCTCGCCGCCGCGCTCGACGTGGATCGACGACTTCCTCGCCTCGGGCGAGCCGCTGGTCGTGTTCGCGCGCCACGTCGAGGTCCAGCAGGCGGTGCTCGAGCGCTTCCCGACGCGCTGCACCTGCTCGGCGAGCGACTCGATCGCCGCGCGCGAGGACGCGATCGACGCCTTCCAGAGCCCGACGGCCCGCAGCTGATCGTCGGCGCGACCCGCGTCGCCGCGCCAGGGGATCACGCTCACGCGGGCGTCGAACGTCTGCGTTCCTCGAGCTCGAGTGGACGCCGGCGATGCACGACCAGGCCGAGGATCGCTGCCACCGGATCGGCCAGCGCGACGCGGTCACCGCCTGGTACCTGCTCGCCGCCGACACGATCGACGAGACGATGGCGCGGCTGATCCAGCGCAAGCGCGAGCTCGTCGCCGCGGTCACCGACGGCCGCGCGCTCGACGGCGACGGCCTGGTCGACGCGGTCGTGCGCGAGCTGCGCGGCGGGCAAGCCGTTCGCGCACCTGCGCGCGGTCGG
>CAWHRT010000029.1:0-37000 GCA_963831845.1 uncultured Solirubrobacterales bacterium
CCGATGACCGGCGCGAACCTCGCCCGCGCGATGCAGCTGTCGGCCCCGACCGTGCACGAGATGCTGGGTCGGCTCGAGCGCGACGGCTACATCTCGCGCAACGCCGAACGCGCGGTCGACTTCACCGATTCGGGTCGCGAGCACGCCGAGACGATCGTCAGCCGCCATCGGATGATCGAGCGGTTCCTCACCGACGTGGTGGGCGTGCCCTGGGACGACGTGCACGAGGAGGCCGAGCAGCTCGAGCACGCGATGACGCCGCGCTTCGAGGCCTACGTCCGCGCCTCGGTCGGCGACGCCAAGACCTGCCCGCACGGCCACCCGATCCAGGTCGGCGCCCGGATCAGCGGAGTCCCGCTGGCCGATTGCGAGCCTGGCGCCAGCGTCACGATCCTGCGGCTCGAGAACGAGGCCGAGGACCTGCTGCACTACCTCAAGGACGCTGGGATCGAGCCCGGCATGGAAGGCCAGATCTCCGCCAACGACGGCGAGACCGTGTCGGTCTCCAGCGACGGAAACGTCGCGACCGTCACCTCGAGCGTCGCCGAGACCGTGTCGGTGGTCGCCGACCCGTCGCCGCCGCCACGGATCGCGCTTCCCGAGCAGCTCGTGCTCGGCCGCGACCGCTACGGCCGCTGAGTTTCTCGCTGGATAGACCCGAAGGGCTGACGAAACCAGACCGGCCGCGTTCGTGGTCGATCGCGGCCGTTGCGGGCAATGTCGGACAGAAAGAAGGTTCTGACCGGTCCGGATGGGACCCTCCGAGAGAGGCGACCAGGAGGTTCCAGATGCCGGATCCCGGACGAAACGATCCCTGCCCGTGCGGCTCAGGCCGCAAGACCAAACGCTGCTGTGGCCAGAGGCGCGGCCCGTCCGAGGAGCAGCTCGCGCGCGCGCACCTCGCCGCCCTCGCCCACGACGCCGTCCACGATCTCGCCCACCTCTCAGACGAAGCGCTCGAGATCCTCTGGGAACGCCTCTTCGACCTCCCAACGATCGACCTCTCACTCCACGTCAAGCTCCCCGATCTGATCACTCCGGAACTGCAGCGGCTTCGTGAGGCGGTCACAGACGACGACCCGGACCGAGGCTGGGACGAACTCCAAGCCGTGACCGAACAGATCGACACCCCACAACAACGCGCCTGCCTCGCCGACGCGATCCTCCAACTCCGCGCCCAACGCCGCCTCACACGCGCCCAGGCCGCCTACGCGATCTACCACCTCAACACCAGATCCCAACACCTGCTCGCCGCGAGCGTCACCCACACCGTCGCCGTCGCGGTCGGCGCCAGCCGCACCCCCGGAGGACTCCAAATCGCCGCCTAACCGCGGTCGTTCGCATGCACAACGCCCCACTCGAGCGCTCTGGACACCACCGTGGGACGTTCGCCACGTGGGACGTGATCAACGTCCGACGCTCACCCGCGAACGCCTCCAGCGGGACGTTAAGCAGGTCGCGGCACGTGGTCGCGCGGTCCCGGAATCACTCAGCTGGCGGTTAGCCCGTCCGGCGAAGCCGGCTCAGGCGGTGACGCCGGAGGTCGCCTCGCGGTAGGCCTCGGCGAGGCGGTCGATGCCCTCCTCGATCTCCGCGGGCGTCACGCCCGAATAGGCCAGCCGCAGGCTCGAGTCCCCGCCCTCGAGCACGAAGTCAGAGCCCTTGACGAACTGCACGTCGCGCTCGGCCGCGGCGGCGAACAGCGCGCCGACGTCGGTCCCCTTCGGCAGATCGACCCACAGGAAGTAGCCGCCCTCGGGCTGGACGAACCGGGCGTCGGGAAGCTTGTCGCGCAGCGCTCCGCACAGCGTCTCGGCGCGCTCTCGCAGGGCGTGCTTGACGGTTTCGATCGACTTGTCGAGCGCGCCCGAGGTACAGAAGTGGTGGACGATCGCCTGCGACACCATGCTCGGCGAGATGTAGGTGCTGGTGGCGAGCTTGACGATCCGGGCGATCAGCTCGGTCGGCCCGACCAGGTAGCCGACGCGGATCCCGGGACACACCGTCTTCGAGAACGACGACGCGTACACGACCGTGTCGCCGTCCAACGAGAGCATCGTCGGCAGCGGCGTGCCCTCGAACCGAAGCGCCACGTAGGGGTCATCCTCGAACACCGTGAACTCGTGGACTCGGGCGAGCTCGATCAGGCGCTCGCGCTTGTCGGCCGACAGCGTGTAGCCGGCGGGGTTCTGGAAGTTGGGGATGATGTGCGCGAGCTTGGGCTTGGCGCCGGTCGCGAGCACGCGCTCGACGCGCCGCCACGTCGATCCCGTCGGGCTCGAGCTCGACCATCCGCACATCCGCGCCGCGGTTGCGCAGCGACAGCAGCGTGCGGTCGTAGGTAGGGCGCTCAACGATCACCGAGTCGCCGTCCTGCACCAACGCGTCGAACAGAAACGCGTCGGCCTGCATCGAGCCGTTGGTGACGATCACCTGCTCGGGCGCGACCTGGTGACGGTCGGCGATCCACTTGCGCAGCGGCGGATAGCCGATCGCGGTGCCATAGCCGGTCATGCCGCCGGGATCGGACTGAAACGCCTCCGCGGCGGCGGCCTTCAGACCCTCGACGTCGATGATGTCGAGCGACGGCGCGCCGCGGGCGAATGAGATCGGCTTGGCCATGCCCTAAGACTAATAGCCCCTCTACGCGGCCGCGCCGAGCTGGGTCACCGCGAGCTCGGCGACCTGCGTGGGCGTCCGGCCGACCTCCACGCCCTTGCTCTCGAGCGCCTGCGCCTTGGCGGCGGCGGTGCCCTGCGACCCCGACACGATCGCGCCGGCGTGGCCCATCGTCTTGCCCGGAGGCGCCGTGAAGCCGGCGATGTAGGCCACCACAGGCTTGGTCACGCTAGAGGAGATGAACTCGGCCGCGCGCTCCTCCGCGTCGCCGCCGATCTCGCCGCACATCACGATCAGCTCGGTCTCGGGGTCGTCCTCGAACAGCCGCAGGATGTCGATGAAGTCAGACCCCGGCACCGGGTCGCCGCCGATCCCGACGATCGTCGAGTTGCCGAAGCCGCGCTGGGCGAGCACGTTGCCGATCTGGTAGGTCAGCGTGCCCGAGCGCGACACCACGCCGACGTTGCCCTCGCTGAAGAACGACGCCGGGATGATCCCGACGTTGGCCTTGCCGGGCGACAGGATCCCCGGGCAGTTCGGGCCGATCAGCCGGGCGCGGCCGTTCTTCGCGATCGTGTTGTAGACGCGTAGCTCGTCGTGGGCGGGGATCCCCTCGGTGATCGCGACGATCAGCTCGATCCCGGCGTCCTCGGCCTCGAGGATCGAGTCGGCCGCGAACCTCGGCGGGACGAACACCATCGCTGTGTTGGCGCCCGTCTCGGCGACGGCATCGTGGAAGGTGTTGAACACCGGGATCCCCTCGACGTCCTGGCCGCCCTTGCCGGGCGTGACGCCGGCGACCACCTGGGTGCCGTAGTCGCGGTTACGCAGCGAGTGAAACGTGCCCTCGCGGCCGGTGATCCCGGACACGCACAGCTTCGTTGTGGAGTCGACGAGGATGCTCATGCGGCCGCCGCCGAGCTCGACCACGCGCTGGGCCGCGCCGTCCATCGTGGACTCGGTGTAGACGTTCGGTAGGTTCGCCTCGGCCAGCAGCGCCCGGCCCTCCTGGTCGTTGGTGCCGTCGAGGCGGACCACGAACGGGACCGTGGGCTTGATCTGATCGAACGCCTCGATCAGGCCTCGCGCAACCTCGTCGCCGCGGGTGATGCCGCCGAAGATGTTGAACAGCACCGCCTTGACCTTCGGGTTGGACAGGATCACCTCGACGGCACTGGTGATCGCCTCGGCCTTCGACCCGCCGCCTGCGTCCAGGAAGTTCGCCGGCGACCCACCCGCGCCGGCGACCACGTCGAGCGTCGACATCACCAGCCCGGCACCGTTGCCGAGGATCCCGATGTCGCCGTCGAGCTTGACGTAGATCAGCCCGCGCTCCTTGGCCATCCGTTCCTGCTCGTCCTCGTTGGAGAGGTCGCGCAGCGCCGCGTTGTCGGCGTGGCGGTACAGGGCGTTGTCGTCGAGCGTGACCTTCGCGTCGAGCGCCCGCACCTCGCGCGAGGGCGTGATGATCAGCGGGTTGACCTCGACCAGCGTCGCCTCCTCGGCCACGAACACGTCGTAGAGCTTGGACAGCATCGAGCCGATCGGGCGGACTACGTCCGCGTCGACCTTGGCTTCGAACGCGAGCCGGCGGCCGTGAAAGTCCTGAAAGCCCAGCAGCGGGTCGACGTGCAGGCGGGCGATCGCGTCGGGGTTTGACTCGGCGACCTCCTCGATCTCCACCCCGCCCTCGGTCGACAGCATCACCAGCGGTGCCTTGGCCGACCGGTCGAACACCACCGAGGCGTAGTACTCGGAGGCGATCTCGGACGCCTCCTCGACCCACAGCTCGTGGACGGTCAGGCCGCGGATGTCCATTCCGAGGATCGCCTCGGCGTGCTCCTGGGCCTCGTTGCGGTCCTTGGCCAGCTTGATCCCGCCAGCCTTGCCGCGGCCGCCGATCTGCACCTGGGCCTTGATCACGCACGGGTAGCCGATCTCGTCGGCGGCGTTGGCGGCCTCGTCGACGGTCTGCGCGGGACGTCCGTTCGGCACTGGCACGTCGTGGCGAGCAAACAGCTGCTTGCCCTGATACTCGAGCAGATCCATCGGCGCAGGGCACTCTAGTCGGTAGCCACACCGCGCGCGGTCTCCGCTCCGTGGCATTATGCGCGCGCAATGGCGATCCCAAAGCAAGTGTCTTTCGTCACGTTTGACGTGTACGGAACGCTGATCGACTGGGAGACCGGCGCGTACGATGCCTTCCGCAAAGAGGCCGAGCGCGACGGCTTCACGATCGAGCGTGACGAGCTGATCCCGCTGTTCCACGAGACCCAGCGCCAGATCCAGGCTGGGTCCTACGAACTGTACGCCGAGGTCCTGCGCCGGACCGCCGTGCAGATCGCCAAGCAGCTGGGTTGGCCGCTCGAGCCCTCGCGCTCGGGCTTCCTGCCGGCCTCGGTCGAGCGCTGGCCGCCGTTCAAGGAGACCAACCCGGTGCTGACGAAGCTCGCCAAGAAGTACAAGCTCGGGCTGATCTCGAACATCGACGACAAGCTGCTGGGCCAGACCCGCCGGCACATGCCGATCGACTTCGACCTGGTCGTGACCGCCCAGCAGGTCCGCTCCTACAAGCCCGATCCGGCCCATTTCACCGAGTGCGAGCGCCGGATCGGCGGTAAGAAGGGCTGGGTTCACGTGGCCTCGAGCTACTACTACGACGTCGAGCCGTGCCTGAAGAAGAAGATCCCCGTGATCTGGGTCAACCGCACCAAGGCGGAGCTCGAGAGCGGCCAGAAGAAGCCCGACGCCGAGGTCTCCTCGCTGCGCGAGGCCGCCAAGCTGCTCGGCGTCAGCTGAGCCCGGAGCCGCATGAGAGCGCTCGCGCTCGGCTCCGACGCGATCGTCTTCGTCAGCCGCATCTGGCAGACCACCTGCACGGCGGTCCGCGCCGGCGACGAGGGGTTCGTGATCGACTCACCGGTGTTCCCCGACGAGCTCGAGGCGCTGCCGAGCGTGCTCGAGCAGGCAGCCTTCCCGGTCTCGGGACTGCTGGCCACCCACGCCGACTGGGACCACCTGCTGGGGCGGCTGGCGTTCCCCGGCGCATCGCTGGGTTGCGCCGAATCGACCGCGGCGCGCCTGCAGTCAGAGCTCGGCGGGGCGCAGCGCGCGCTGCGCCAGTTCGACGAGGAGAACTACGTCGAGGGCCGCACGCCGCTGTCGCTGGCGGCCTACCAGGCGTTGCCGGCCCCCGGACGCCTCGGGCTCGGGCCTGACCACGAGCTCGAGATCCATCCCGCCGAGGGCCATACCGCCGACGGCGCCGCGTTCCTGCTGCCGTGGCTGGGCGTGCTGGTGTGCGGCGACTACCTGTCCCCCGTGGAGATCCCGATGATCTCCGAAGGCGGCTCGCTCGCCGCCTACCAGGCCACGCTGGAGCTCCTCCGGGGGCTGGTGGGCAGAGCCCAGACCGTGGTCGCGGGCCACGGCGGCGCCGATCGCGCCCGCGCGGGCGCTCGAGTTACTCGAGCAGGACGCGACGTACCTGGAGGCGCTGGACCGCGAGGGCCCGCAGGCCCCGCTGCCCGAGGGCCGCCGCACGGCCGCCCAGCGGGCGATCCACGAGCGCAACGTTACTCAGACGAAGCGCTGATCACGGCGAGCGTGTCGCCGGTCGCGACCGACGCGCCGACCGCGATCGGCAGCTCGGCGACGGTCCCGGACTTATGCGCGGTGATCTCGTTCTCCATCTTCATGGCCTCGATCACGCACACCAGCGCGCCCTCGTCGACGCTTGCGCCCTGCTGCACCGCCACCTTCAGCACCGTCCCCTGAAGCGGCGAGGGCAGCGTGTCAGCGCCCCCGCCTCCGCCGCCGCGCGAGCGCTCGCCGTGGCGCGGGGCGCGGCGGGTGGCCGTAGCTCCCGGAGCCGAGCCGTTGAGGCCGGCCCCAGGCGCCCCGCCGCCGAACGCCGGGCCGATCACCTTCACCTCGAAGCGCTTGCCGGAGACCTCGACCGTGTAGCCGTGCTCGACCGTCTCGCCCTCCTCGGACTCCTCGGGCGCCTTCGGCGCCGACGTCGGCGCGAGCGACTTGAGCCACTCGCGGTCCTCGATCAGATCGCGGCAGGTCTCGGCGTCGGCCCACTGGCGCGTCTCCAGGATCGCCCGATGGAACGGCAGCAGCGTCCTCAGGTCCTCGATCTGATACTCGCCGCAGCGCTCGCAGCATCCGCCGGGTGGCCTGCTCGCGGTCGACGTCCCAGACGATCAGCTTGGCGACCATTGGGTCGTACATCGGCGAGATCTCCGATCCCGGGCCGACGCCCGAGTCCACCCGCACGCCGGGGCCGGCGGGCTCGCGGTAGGCGCCGATCCGGCCGGGCGCGGGGGCGAAGTTCCGACTGGCGTCCTCGGCGTTGATCCGGCACTCGATCGCGTGGCCGCGCAGCACCACGTCGTCCTGGGACACCGACAGCGGTTCGCCGGCGGCGACGCGGATGCCCTCCTTGACGATGTCGATCCCGGTCACCATCTCGGTCACGCAGTGCTCCACCTGCACCCGCGTGTTCATCTCCAAAAAGAAGTACTCGGCCTTGTCCTCGCCCTGGTCGGCGACCAGCAGCCCCTCGATCGTGCCCGCGCCGGTGTAGTTCACGGCGGCGGCCGCCTCGGTGGCGATCTTGCCGATCGCAGCGCGCAGCGCGTCGTCGACGGCCGGCGCCGGGGCCTCCTCGATCAGCTTCTGGTGTCGGCGCTGCAGCGAGCAGTCGCGCTCTCCGAGGTGGATCACGTTTCCGTGCGTATCGGCCAGCACCTGGACCTCGACGTGGCGCGGGTCCGGGAGGTAGCGCTCCAGGTACACGGTTGCGTCAGAGAAGAACTTCTCGCCCTCCCGCGCCGCGCCCTCGAATGCGTCCTTGAGCTTGTCCTCGCTGAGCGCGACCCGGAAGCCCTTGCCGCCGCCTCCCCCGGCCGCCTTGACCGCGACCGGATACCCGATCGTCTCGTCGATCAGCTCGCGCGCGTCCTCGATCGTCTCGACCGGCTCGGTCGTCCCGGGCACGATCGGCACCCCGGCCTGGGCCATCAGCTCGCGAGCCTTGGTCTTCGAGCCCATCGCCTCGATCGCCGACGCCGGGGGCCCGATGAACGAGATCCCGCGCTCGGTCAGCGCCGCCGCGAACGCCGCGTTCTCGGCCAGGAACCCGTAGCCGGGGTGCACCGCCTCGGCGCCGGAACGCTCCACCGCGTCGAGCAGCTTGTCGATCACCAGGTAGCTCTCCGATGCGGGGCCCGGGCCGAGCAGGAACGCCTCGCCGGCGCGCTGCACGTGGGGCGCGTCGCGGTCGAGCTCGGAGTACACCGCGACGGTCGCGATGCCGAGCTCCTCGCAGGCGCGGATGATGCGAACTGCGATCTCGCCGCGGTTGGCGATCAGCACCTTCGAGAACATGGGGTGAGGAATCTACAGGCCGCTCGGTCCGGCCGACGCTAAGGGCTCCCAGGCACCGAGCCACTCTTGGTGGCGTAGGCCGGCTCCGGTCCGGCGGCGGTGCCGGGGGCGGGCTCGGCACGCCGCGCGGCCCACCAGCGCACCGCCGCGCGGGCCGCGAACACGGTGACGATCGTGTACATCCAGCCGAGCAGGATGTCCGAGAAGTAGTGCTCGCCGGCGTAGATCAGCGAGAACGCCATCGCCAGCGGGTACAGCGCGACCAGCGGGCGCAGCCACTTGCGCTTGCGCGGCCACAGCGTGATCGCGATCAGCAGCGAGAAGGCCGCGTGCAGCGACGGCACCGCGGCCACGTTGTTGGCGTAGCTGTAGCCGCCCTCGATCACCGAGCCCGCGGAGTGCAGGCCGAGGTACGGCCAGACCGCCGGGATGATCCGGGTCACCGACGGCATCAGATGGGCCTGGCTGGCCATCCACGGCGGCGCGGCGGGGTACAGCGCATAGGTGATCAGCCCCGCGAACGACAGCGTCGCCACCAGCACGGCGAACCTCCGGAAGCGCGGGCGATCGACCTTCCACAGCACCGCCGCCACCAGCGGGGTGGCGAAGAAGTGGGTCAGGTAGACGCCCCATGCGATCACGTCGTACCACACGACCTTGCCGTGCCACAGCCAGTGCTGCAGCGTGACGGTCGGTGCGGTGCCGCCGAAGATCGCCTCGTCGACCTTCAGCTGGGGCAGGTAGTGGACGCCGAACGTGTGCGCGGCGCTCCCCCGCAGCGAGTCGTAGGCGATCAGGATCGCGATGAACGGCAGCCATTCGAGCACCACCCCGCGCGCGTAGCCACGCAGGTCCGACAGCGAGAAGCACAGCAACCCCAGCAACATCCACACGGCGAGGATGTCTCGCTGGTAGGGGACACCGACCAGCCCGATGAAGATGCCGGTGGCGACCAGGTACAGCGCGGGGGCAATGATCTCGCGCCGGCGCAGACTCGACATCGACCGTCGCATGCGTGCGCCGGAGGCTAGCGGAGGCCGGCTAACTGGCGCCGACGATCATCCCGGCGGCGACGGTGTCGTTCGTGGCCTCGTCGATCAGGATGAAGCTGCCGGTGGTGCGATTGCGGCGGTAGCGGTCGACCACCAGCGGCGTGCTCGAGCGCAGTCGCACGCGGCCGATCTCGTTGAGCTCGAGCTGATCGGCCGGCTCGTGCTCGAGCGAGTTGACGTCGACGCGGTACTCGAGCTCTGACACGATCGCGCGAGCGCTGCGGGTGGTGTGCTTGAGCGCGTAGCGCCCGCCCGGGCGCATCGGCTTCTGGCTCATCCAGCACAGCATCGCGTCGAGCTCCGACGCGGTCACGGGCTGATCCTCGGGCTCGACGATCATGTCGCCCCGCGACACGTCGAGCTCGTCCTCCAGCCGCAGCGTCACCGACATCGTCGGGAACGCCTCCTGGAGCTCGCCCTCGTAGCTGTCGACGGCCGCGATCTTGGTCCGCTGGCCGCCGGGGAGCACGACCACCTCGGCTCCGGGCTTGAGCACGCCCCCGGCCACCTGGCCGGCGTAGCCGCGATAGTCGTGGTGCTCCTCGCTCATCGGCCGCACCACCCACTGCACCGGGAAGCGCACGTCGGCGAGGTTTCGGTCCGGGGCGATCACCACGTGCTCGAGGTGGTAGAGCAGCGCCGGGCCGCCGTACCAGGACATCTCGGTGGAACGCTCGACGACGTTGTCGCCGTGCAGCGCCGAGATCGGGATGAAGGCGATGTCGGCGACGTCCAGCCGGGCCGCGAAATCGGTCAGGTCCTCGACGATCCTGTCGAACACCGCCTCGTCGTACTCGACCAGGTCCATCTTGTTGACGCACACGGCCACGTGCGGGATCCGCAACAGCGCCGAGATGTACAGGTGGCGGCGGGTCTGGACGCTGACGCCCTTGCGCGCGTCGACCAGCACCACCGACAGGTCGGCGGTCGAGGCGCCGGTGACCATGTTGCGCGTGTACTGCTCGTGACCGGGCGTGTCGGCGATGATGAACTTGCGCCGCGCGGTCTGGAAGTAGCGGTAGGCGACGTCGATCGTGATCCCCTGCTCGCGCTCCGCCCGCAGCCCGTCGGTCAGCAGCGCCAGATTCAGGTAGCCGTCGCCGCGGCGCTCGGACGTCTGCATCACGTGCTCGAGCTGGTCGGCGAGGATCTGCTTGGCGTCGTAGAGCAGGCGGCCGATCAGCGTCGATTTGCCGTCGTCGACCGAGCCCGCGGTGGCGATTCGCAGCAGCTCGCTGGTGCGAGCGGTGACCGCGTGACCGTTGGTGGCGGCGCCGGTCATCACCGGGGCCTCCTCGTGCCGCTCAGAAGCACGGCTAGAAGTATCCCTCGCGCTTACGATCCTCCATCGCCGCCTCGGTGACGCGGTCGTCGGCGCGGGTCTCTCCACGCTCGGTGATCCGCGTCGCGGCGATCTCGGCGACGACCGCCTCGAGCGTCGTCGCGCGCGAGCGCACCGCTCCCGTGCAGGTCATGTCGCCGACGGTGCGGTAGCGCACCGACTCCTGAAACGGCTCCTCGCCGTCGATCAGCTCGACGTGCGGGCTGTGTGCGTAAAGCATCCCGTCGCGGCGGAATACCTGGCGCGGATGCGAGAAGTAGATCGACGGGACCGCCAGCCCCTCGGTGCGGATGTACTGCCACACGTCCAGCTCGGTCCAGTTGGAGATCGGGAACACGCGCACGTGCTCGCCCTTGCGGATCCGTCCGTTGTACAGCGACCACAGCTCGGGGCGCTGGCGCTTGGGGTCCCACTGGCCGAACTCGTCCCGGAACGAGAACACGCGCTCCTTGGCCCGGGCACGCTCCTCGTCGCGGCGGGCGCCACCGAACGCGGCGTCAAAGCCGTGCTCCTCGAGCGCGTCGAGCAACGTAGTCGTCTGCAGCCGGTTGCGCGACGCCCGCGGGCCGCGCTCCTCGACCACCCGGCCCTTGTCGATCGAGTCCTGGACGCTGGCCACGATCAGGCGCTCGCCGAGCTCGTCTACGAGCCGATCGCGAAACTCGATCACCTCGGGGAAGTTGTGTCCGGTGTCGACGTGCATGATCGGGAACGGGAACTTCGCCGGGCGGAACGCCTTCTCGGCGAGCCGCAGCAGCACGATCGAGTCCTTGCCACCGCTGAACAGCAGCACCGGGTTCTCGATCTCGGCCGCGACCTCCCTGAAGATGTGGATCGACTCGGCCTCGAGGGTGTCGAGGTGCGATAGCTCGTAGTGCAGCGGGTTCATCAAATCGGTTGGCTTCCCGCAGCGCCGTCGACTTCAGCGGCCACCACGTGGATCCCACACTCCATCTTGTCCTGGCCGGCCCACCGGCCCTCGCGGCCCTCGCCGGGCCGGGTGCAGGGGGCGCAGCCGATGGAAGCGTAGCCCTGATCGTGCAGGGGGTGGTAGGGGAGGTCGTGCTTGTGGATGTAGCGCCACAGGTCCTTCTCGTCCCAGTCCGCCAGCGGATTGAACTTCCAGATCCCCCGGCGGTCGTCGTGCTCGAGCTTCGCCGCGGTCGCGCGGGTCGCCGCCTGCTCGCGGCGGATGCCGGTGATCCACGCATCCACGTCGCTCAGCGCCCGCTCGAGCGCGTCGACCTTGGCCTCGCTGCAGCAGCGGGTCACGGTCCACGGCTCACCGGGGCTGCTGGCGTCGAACACGTCGATGTCGACGCCGAAGCGATCCTCGAAGCGCTTCCAGGTCTGGAGGGTCTCTCCGAACAGGACGCCGGTGTCGATCATGAACACGTGGGCGCTGGGCTCGATCGAAGTCAGCATGTGCAACAGGACCGACTCCTCCTTCTGGAAGGAGCAGGCCATCGTCAGCCGCGGATGGAAGCGCTCGATCGCGTACGCGAGCACCTCCTCGGCGGTCGCGGTCTCGAGATCGGGAGCAATCGTTGTCATGGCGTTCGCCCTAGACCGCGCATTCCCCTTCACCGCGGATCACCTCGAACGGGGCGTTCTTGGTCCAATCGACGAAAAAGGTCATGTTTTCCAGGTTGAACTCGACCGGCATCGTCAGGTCCTTGACCCGGGCCTCGAATTCCTTGACTCCGATACGGGCGACAAAAGCGTTGAATTCCTCGTCCTCCAGCCGCTCGGATTCGTAGAAGCGTACCCAGCGCTCGACCGCTTCAGGCACGCGCTTGGCCGGAAGCCTCGCCTTCAGGCGCTGACCGTAGCGGACATCGCCGCCCTCGTACGCCCCGCCGATGTGCGGGATGTAGGCCGGAATCGCGTGGTCGCCGACCTTGATCGACGCGCCGTAGAAGCCGATGTTGGCGATGTGGTGCTGCCCGCAGCCGTTGGGGCAGCCGCTCATCTTGATGTGGATCCGCCGGGTCAGCTCGTCGGTCAGCTCCATCTGCACCAGCCGGTCCTGGATCGCCTGGTTGAGGCCCATCGAGCTGGTGATCCCGAGCTTGCACGAATCCGTGCCGGGGCAGCTGACCACGTCGGTGATCTCGTCGGCGCCGGCGTCGCCGAGCTCGAGCTCGGACAGCCGCCGCCAGAGGTCGTACACGGCCGCATCGCGGACCCAGCGCAACACCACGTTCTGGTGCACGGTGGTGCGCGCATAGCCGCCGGTGAATTCCCGCATGATCTGTCCCAGGCCGCGGAGCTGGTCGGGCGTCAGGTCGCCGCGGCGGACCTTGACCTCGACCGTCGCGAACCCATCCTGGCGCTGGGGCCGGACGTTGGACTCGACGAAGTGGCCGAACTCGCGGTTGTCGCCGTTGGGGCTGGGCGGGTGCTCGGGCTCGCCCGGAGCGTGTGCCTGCTCGTCGTGGTCGAACAAGATCCCCTCGAGCGAGAAGTCGCGCTCGGCGACCCAATCGCCCCCGAGCTCCTCCTCGACCATCGAGCGGAACTCGTCGATCCCGATCTTGTCGACCAGCACCTTGATCCGGGCGCGGGCGCGGTTGGCCCGCAGCCACTCCTGGCGGTCGAAGATCCGCATGCAGGCCTCGGTGACCTTCAGGTAGTCACCGTTGTCGAGCTCGACGAACTCGTACAGGGTCGGAGCCAGGCGGGGCATGATCGAGGTGCCGCCGCCGACGCGGATCTCGACGCCGCGGACGCCGTCGCGCATGCGGGGGAGGAACGCCATGTCGTGGATCCGGGTGATCGCGTTGTCCTCGTCGGTGGCCGCGAACGCGGTCTTGACCTTCCGCGGCATCGCCTGGGTGGTGCTGTGGCGCACGAAGTAGCGCACGTAGGCGCCGGCGTAGGGGGTGATGTCGAACAGCTCGCCGTCGAGCGTCCCGGCGCGGGGGTCTCCGGTGACGTTGCGCATCGTGTTCCCGCAGCCCTCGCGCGATGACAGGCCGGCGTCGCCGAGCTCCCGGATCAGCTGCGCGGCGTCGGGCAGCGGCACGTGGTGCATCTGGATGTTCTGGCGCGTGGTCACGTGACCCTTGCGCAGCGGCACGTACTTCTCGATCACGTCGGCGAACGCGTCGAGCTGGTCGGGGGTGACGCCGCCCATCGGCAGCTTCACCCGGACCATCTGCACGTCGGGCTGGCGCTGGCCGTAGACGCCCTGCTTGAGGCGGAACTTGGTGAACTCGTCGCCGTCCAGGTCGCCCTTGAGGAAGCGGGTGGACTCGGTGTCGAAGTCGTCGAACTCCCGGTCGAGAATCGGGATCACGTGGCCGGGCACGTTTTCGACCAGCTCTGGGTTCTCCAGCGAGCCGGTGCGAGCGTTGCCGGTCTTGGGGCTTTCGAGGGAAGCGGGCTCCATCTGGCTCCTTCCGGTCGCGGGCGGAGCGTCAAATCTAGCAAAAGGCAGTCTGATTACGGCTATTTAGGCAGATGTGCAGGGGATTCGGCTCGACGGTTCGTTCGCCGTTGCCCCCGCGGGATGCGAAACGTCCCGTATGAGGACGTTTTACGTCCCGCCCCAGGCCGCGCGCGCGGCGCGTGCGGCTAGGCCCAGGGGTCCCTGGGAGCCCTGGCGACGCCCTCGCTCAACCCCGCCTGCTGCCAGGCGCTGCGCCGCGGCTCCGGAGGCGCCGGGGGCGGCGCCGTCTCGCGCATGAACCGCTCGACGGCGGCGACGACCGCGGCCGCCTCCTCGGGCGAGGCGTTCGGCGCGACGATCGTGAGCTTCGGGCGGCGGTTCATCGGCATACCTACGGGAGCGGCTACTGGCCGCACGAGGGTATCGTGCGCGACCCATGCCGACGCTTCCGGTCCTCAGCTACGACGCCGTGCTCGCGGCGGTCTCGCCGACCGACGCGATCGAGCGCGTCCGCGACGCGCTGCTGCGCCATCACGCCGGCGAGTGGGTGATGCCGTCGAAGGTGTACCTCCAGAGCCCGCCGTACGGGGACTTCCGGGCGATGCCCGCGCGCGGGGACGGGCTGGCGCTGGTCAAGTGGATCACCTCGTTCCCCGGCAACCCCGTCCGGGGCCTGCCGACCGTCAGCGGCGTCATCTGCCTGTCGGACGCGACCACCGGCCAGCCGCTGATGCTGCTCGACGCGCGGTCGGTGACGGCGCTCAGGACCGGCGCGGTCGCGGCGGTCGCCGCGACAGGCGCTCGCGCCCGACCGCGCCCGCAGCGTCGGGATCGTGGGCTGCGGGCTGCACGGCGCCTGGACAGCCCGCTGCATGGTCGCGGGTGGCTACGGGCCGGGCGTCTGCCACGACCCGCGCGCCGAGGTGGCCGAGGCGCTCGCCGGCGAGCTCGGGTGGGAGGCCGGGTCGCGCCAGACGGCGCTGGCCTGCGACGTGGTCTGCTGCGTCACCCCCGGCGCCGAGCTCGTGGTCGACACCGCCGACCTGCATCCCGGCGCCCACCTCAACATGCTCGGCGCCGACGGTCCGGGCAAGTCCGAGGCCAGCATCGAGGCGGTCGCGTCGTGCGCGCTGTTCTGCGACGAGTGGGACCAGGCGTCGCACGGGGGCGAGCTGACCGCGGCGGTGCAGGCGGGCGCAGTGACCCGCGACCGGGTCACCGAGCTCGGCGCGGTGCTCGCCGGGGACGCCCCCGGCCGCCCGGACGCCGACGCGGTCACGCTGTTTGACTCCACCGGCCTGGCGATCCAGGACCTCGCGGTCGCCTCCGCGGCGCTCCAGGCCTGGCGCGACGGACGCGCCGAGGCCCAGACCGTCAGCCTCTGATCCGCGACGGGCTGGATGCCGCTCCGCGGCTACAGCGGGATGTTGCCGTGCTTGCGGCGCGGCCCGGCGACGCGCTTGTTCTGCAGCGTCTGCAGCGCGGTGATGATCTTGGGCCGCGTCTCGTGGGGGACGATCACGTCGTCGATGTAGCCGCGCTCGGCGGCGACGTACGGGTTGGCGAAGTGCGCCTTGTAGTCCTCGATCAGCTTCTGCCGGCGCTCGTCGGGCGTCGGCGAGTCGGCGATGTCGCGGCGGTAGATGATGTTGACCGCGCCCTCGGGGCCCATCACCGCGACCTCGGCGGTCGGCCAGGCGAAGTTGAAGTCGGCGAGCATGTGCTTGGAGGCCATGACGTCGTAGGCGCCCCCATAGGCCTTGCGGGTGATGATCGTGATCTTCGGGACCGTCGCCTCGGTGTAGGCGTACAGCAGCTTGGCGCCGTGGCGGATGATCCCGCCCCACTCCTGCGCGGTCCCGGGCAGGAACCCGGGCACGTCGCAGAACGTGATCAGCGGGATGTTGAACGCGTCGCACGTGCGGACGAACCGCGCGGCCTTGACCGAGGAGTCGATGTCGAGCACGCCCGCAAGCTGCGCCGGCTGGTTGCCGACCACTCCGACCGCGTATCCGTCGAGACGGGCGAAGCCGCAGACGATGTTGCGGGCGTAGTTCTCGTGGACCTCGAAGAACTCGCCGTCGTCGACGATCAGCCGGATCACGTCGCGCATGTCGTACGGCTTGTTCGGGTTGTCGGGGACCACGTGGTCGAGCTCGGCGTCCATCCGCGTCGGGTCGTCGCTGGGCATCACGCGCGGCGGCGTCTCCAGGTTGTTCTGCGGCAGGAACGAGAGCAGGTAGCGGGTGTCCTCCAGGCAGGCGTCCTCGTCGTCGGCGGCGAAGTGCGCGACCCCCGACTTCGAGCTGTGGGACATCGCCCCGCCCAGCGACTCGAAGTCGACCTCCTCGCCGGTGACCGTCTTGATCACGTCGGGGCCGGTGATGAACATGTGCGAGGTCTCCTTGACCATGAACACGAAGTCGGTCATCGCCGGCGAGTAGACCGCGCCGCCGGCGCACGGCCCCATGATCAGGCTGATCTGGGGGATCACGCCGCTGCACATCACGTTGCGGACGAACACGTCGCCGTAGGCGCCGAGCGAGACGACGCCCTCCTGGATCCGGGCGCCGCCGGAGTCGTTGATCCCGATCACCGGGCAGCCGATCTTGGCCGCCAGGTCCATCACCTTGCACATCTTCTCGCCCATCACCTCGCCGAGGGAGCCGCCCACGACGGTGAAGTCCTGGCTGAACACGCACACCCGCCGGCCGTCGATCGTCCCGTGGCCGGTGACCACGGCGTCGCCGTAGGGGCGGTTCTTCTGCATGTCGAAGTCGTGGGTGCGGTGGCGCACGAACGTGTCGAGCTCCTGGAAGGAGCCCGGATCGAGCAGCTTGTCGACGCGCTCGCGCGCGGTGTACTTGCCCCGTTCGTGCTGCTTGGCGACGGCGCTCTCGGTCGCCGAGTGGATCGCCTCGTCGCGCAGCTCCTGCAGCTGGGCGAGCTTCTCCTCGTAGGTCTCGGGGGCCTTGGCTCGCATCGGGGCGGCGAGTTTAGGCACTTTGCGGCGGTCAGGCGCGCGAAAACGGCCGATGGTGCGCCTGGCCGAGACTATCCAGCGCCGCGACGAGCACCGTCTCGGGGTCTGCGGGGGCCGGCCCCGGAGCCGCTCGCTCGACGATGACCGGCTCGGGACGTGGCTCGGTCAACGGCTCGACCTCGGGCTGGGGAGGCTGCGGCATCGGCGGGCCCTGCAGGTCGGACGCCGGGGCGGGACGGCCGGCGAACAACCCGCGCAGGCGCCCGAACAGCCCCTTGGGCTGCCGCTGGGCCGCGAGCGGCTCGGGCTTCGCCGCTCGCGGCTCCGAGTCGGGCTCGGGCTCGGGCTCGACCGCCTCGAGCTCCGGCTCCTCGACGACCTGATCCTGTTCCTGCTCCTCCTCGAGCACTTCCTCAACCGCCGGTTCCGGCGCCGACACGGCCTCGGCCTTGGTCGCCCGCGCGGTCAGCGTCACCTGGGTTCCCCATCCCGAGGGCTCCAACCGCACCGTGCCGCTCGCACGCTCGCCCTCCCAGGCAACGGCGGTCTCAGGTTCGAGCCTCGTGATCTTGATCTCTCCGAACTGGCCGAGGTGGCGAGTCAGTGAAGCCGCAACGCTGCACTCCGCCCACAGCTCGGGAGTGGACTTGACGAGCGTTCGACTTGCCGTGTGCTCTTCTTTCATGGTCCAGATTCTTCGCTCGACCGCAGAGGGACTCCTTCTGCGGTCAGAGCAGTTGCAGCCCACGACACAGGAGGCGGCCGATGACCATCAGGCTTGGCGCGAACGGACCCGAGGTATCGCGAATCGGACTCGGGTGCATGGGAATGTCGGGCATGTACGGGCCGGCCGATCGGCGCGAGAGCGTCGCCACGATCCACGCCGCCCTGGACGCCGGCATCACCCTGCTCGACACCGGCGACTTCTACGGGATGGGACACAACGAGCTGCTGATCTCCGAGGCGCTGCGGACGCGCGATCGCGACGAGGCGCTGATCAGCGTCAAGTTCGGCGCGCTGCGAGGACCCGACATGAGTTGGCTGGGCTACGACACGCGGCCGGCCGCGGTGAAGACCTGGCTGGCCTACAGCCTGCAGCGGCTCGGCACCGACCACATCGACATCTACCGCCCGGCGCGACTGGACTCGCAGGTGCCGATCGAGGAGACGATCGGAGCGATCGCGGAGATGGTGCAGGCCGGCCACGTCCGCTACATCGGCCTGTCGGAGGTCGGCCCGGAGACGGTCCGACGGGCCGCCGCCGTGCACCCGATCTGCGACCTGCAGATCGAGTACTCGCTGATCTCGCGCGGGATCGAGTCGCGGATCCTGCCGGTCTGCCGCGAACAGGGGATCGCGATCACCGCCTACGGGGTGCTCTCACGAGGGCTGATCAGCGGCCACTGGACGCCGGACCGGAGCACCACCGGCACGGACTTCCGCAACCGGGCGCCCCGCTTTCAGGGCGAGAACCTCGACCGCAACCTGGCGCTCGTGGACGCGCTGCGAGCGGTCGCCGACGAGCTCGGCGCGAGCGTCGCGCAGGTCGCGATCGCCTGGGCCCTGTCCCGGGGCGAGGACATCGTCCCGCTGATCGGGGCACGCACGCGGGAGCGGCTGACCGAGGCGCTCGGGGCGCTGGAGCTCGACCTCTCAGCCGAGGAACTCTCGCGGATCGAGCGCGCGATGCCCGCCGGCGCCGCCGCCGGCGACCGCTATCCCGAGGCGCAGATGGGCCACCTCGACAGCGAGCGCGCCTAGCTTTAGGGGGTTCGGTGCCGTCGCGGTAGATGGCGGGCGAGACCGCGTGAACAACGTCCCACTCGAGCGCTCTGGCCGCCATTGTGGGACGTTCGCCACGTGGGACGTGATCAACGTCCCACGCTGACCCGCGGAGGTGCCGGGTGGGGCGTTAAGCAGGTCGCCGCCCGAGTCGGTCGGCAGCTCTCAGCCTCCCAAGCGCGCCGGATCGCTAGCTCATCGGCAGAACACCGCGGTCAGGAACTACTGCTAGCGGATCCGCCCGTTCAGGAGCCGATGTGGGCGGCCATCATGAACACGGTCACGATCACGATCAGGTTCAGGATCACGCCGCCCACCGAGAGCTGCCGGAAGGTCGAGTTGTACTCGTCGCTCCAGGTCACGCCGCCGCCGTCGGCGGCAGCCAGATCGCGGTCGGCGACCTTCGCCAGGCGGCCCTCCCGGGGAATCATGAACGCCCCTTCGACCGCCCCGATCACGATCGCCGCGCCGATTCCCCACTGCACGTAGAACAGCTTCCATTGGTGCAGGTGCGAGGCCAGGTAGACGCCCGCCAGCACGACCACCAGCAGCCCCGGGTTGACCAGGAATCGCCCGAACCGCTGCATCGTCCGGTACAGCCACGGGAGCACGGCCGGGTCGGCGCGCCGGGCGGCGGCGAACATGATCGGATAGGCAAACGTGACGCCGAATCCGATCACGACGGCGAGGATGTGGATCGCCAGCACGACCTGGAAGAACTCGACGGTGGCCGGGACCGTCATCTAATTCGCGACGGCACACAGTGTCGCGATCACTAGAACGACGGCTGGTACTCGCCGAACACGTCCGTCAGCGCGCCGCAGACCTCGCCCATCGAGCAGCGGTCCTTGAGCGCCTGACGCAACACCGGCAACAGGTTGTCGGTGCCGCGGGCACGCTCTCGGATCTCCTCCAGCCGGCGCTGCGCGAGCTCCTGGTCGCGGTCGGCCTTGAACGCCTTCAGGCGCTCCACCTGCTGGTGCTCTGACTCGGGGTCGACGCGAAGGATGTCGGGGACCTCGGGGTTGCGGTCGTCCTCGAACTTGTTGACGCCGACGACCACGTCCTGGCCGATCCGGTAGCGCTCGTGGTAGCCGAACGCCGACTCCTCGATCTCGTTCTTCATGAAGTCGATCGCCTTCACCGATCCGCCGAGCTCGTCGACCTTGGCGATCAGCTCGCTCGCGCTCGCCTCGATCTCGTCGGTCAGCGCCTCCACGAAGTACGACCCCGCGAACGGGTCGACGGTGTCCGCCGCGCCGGACTCGTAGCCGAGGATCTGCTGGGTGCGAAGCGCGATCCGAGCGGCGCGCTCGGTGGGCAGCGCCAGCGCCTCGTCGAAGCCGTTGGTGTGCAGCGACTGGGTGCCGCCGCACACGGCGGCGAACCCCTGCAGCGCCACCCGCACGATGTTGTTCTCGGGCTGCTGGGCGGTCAGCGTGACGCCGCCGGTCTGGGTGTGGAAGCGCAGCCGCCAGGAGCGCTCGTCCTTGGCCCCGAACCGCTCGCGCATGATCTCGGCCCACATCCGCCGGGCCGCGCGGAACTTCGCGACCTCCTGGAAGACGTTGTTGTGGCCGTTGAAGAAGAACGCCAGGCGCGGCGCGAACCGGTCGATCTCGAGCCCGGCGTCGAGCGCCGCCTGCACGTAGGCGATCCCGTTGGCCAGCGTGAACGCGACCTCCTGGACCGCCGAGCAACCCTTCTCACGGAAGTGGTAGCCGCTGATCGAGATCGTGTTCCACTTCGGCACGCGCTCGTTGCAGTAGGCGAACAGGTCGGTGGTCAGCCGGATCGCGCCCTCGGGCGGGTAGATGAAGTTCCCGCGCGCGATGTACTCCTTGAGGATGTCGTTCTGGGTGGTGCCCCGGAGCTGCTCGGAGGGGACGCCCTGCTCCTCGGCCACGAGCTCGTAGAGCAGCAGCAGCACGGCCGCCGGAGCGTTGATCGTCATCGACGTCGACACCTGGTCGAGCGGGATCCCGTGAAACGCGGTGCGCATGTCGTCGATCGTGTCGATCGCCACACCGGTGCGGCCGACCTCGCCCAGCGACCTCGGGTCGTCGGAGTCCAGGCCCAGCTGCGTCGGCAGGTCGAACGCCATGCTCAGCCCGGTCGAGCCGTGATCGAGCAGGTAGTGGTAGCGCTCGTTCGATTCCTTGGCGCTGGCGTAGCCGGCGTACTGGCGCATCGTCCACAGCTGGCGGCGGTACATGTCGGCGTGCACGCCGCGCGTGTAGGGATACTGGCCGGGCTCGCCCAAGCGCTCCGAGAGGTTGTCCGGAAGGTCCTGCTCGGTGTAGCGCCCCTTGACCTCGATCCCCGAGTCGGTGAACCGGCGGGGGTCATCGGGCCCGACGATCGGGGCGATCGTGCGGTGCTCGCCGGTAGTGGCCATCGCTGGAGGTTACCCGCGGGGCGCGAGCGTGGAAGCTCAGAGGACCTTCGAGAGGAACTCCCGGGTGCGTTCCTCGCGTGGCGACACCAGCACCTCCTGCGGCGGCCCGGACTCGACCACGACGCCGTCGTCCATGAACACCACGGTGTCGCCGACCTCGCGGGCGAACCCGATCTCGTGCGTGACCACGATCATCGTCATCCCGTCGGCGGCGAGCTGGCGCATCGCGTCGAGCACGTCGCCCACGAGCTCGGGATCGAGCGCCGAGGTCGGCTCGTCGAACAGCATCAGCTTCGGCTGCATCGCCAGCGCCCGGGCGATCGCCACCCGTTGCTGCTGGCCGCCCGACAGGGCCACCGGGTAGGTGTCGAGCTTGTCGCCGAGGCCGACGCGGTCGAGCAGCTCGCCTGCCCGCTGGCGGGCCTCGCGCGCGGCTGAGCCTTGGCCGACCCGGATCGGCGCGAGCGTCACGTTCTCGAGCGCGGTCATGTGCGGGAACAGGTTGAAGTGCTGGAAGACCATCCCGATCTCGGCGCGCTTGCGCGCGATCTCGCGCTCGGGCAGCTCGTGGAGCTTGCCGCCCGTGCTCGCGGTAGCCGACGAGCTCGCCGTCGACCGACAGACGGCCGGAGTTGATCTTCTCCAGGTGGTTGATGCAGCGCAGGAACGTCGACTTGCCCGAGCCCGACGGCCCGAGCATGCACATCACCTCGCCGCGGTCGACCTCGAGCGTGATGCCCTTGAGCACCTCGAGGCGCCCGAAGCGCTTGTGGACGCCCTCGGCCTTGACCATCGGCTCGCTCGTTGCCGCGCACCGAGCTCATCCCGTCGCCGGCCCGGCCGCGACTGCCGAACGACAGCCAGCGCGCGCGCATCGTCGCCCGCTCGGCGCGCGAGAAGCCGCGTCCGTACCGCCGCTCGATGAAGTACTGCCCGACGTACAGAACGCTCGTCATCGCCAGGTACCAGATGCTGGCCACGATCAGCAGCGGGATCGTCTTGAAGTTCGCGGAGTAGATCTGCTGGCGCCTCGAACAGCAGGTCGAACACCGAGGCGATCACGCTGCACCAGCGAGGTGTTCTTCAGCATCGAGATCGTCTCGTTGCCGGTCGGCGGGATGATCACGCGCATCGCCTGCGGCAGCACGATCAGGCGCATGATCTGCAGCCGGCACATGCCGAGCGACTGCGGCCGCCTCGGTCTGGCCCTCGCGGCACCGAGAGTGATCCCGGCGCGCACGATCTCGGCCATGTAGGCGCCCTCGTTGAGCCCGAGGCCGAGGATCGCGGCGACGAACGCCGTGATCAGCGTGTTCGCGTTGACGTGGATGAACGACGGGCCGAACGGCACCCCTAGGTCGATCCGCGGATACAGCGCGGCGATGAAGTTCCAGAACAGCAGCTGCACGAGCAGCGGCGTGCCGCGGAAGAACCAGATGTAGAGCCAGCTCGAGCCGGAGACGAGCGGGTTCGGCGACATGGCGCATGACCGCCAGCAGGATCCCGAGCACGATCCCGATCACCATCGAGATCACGGTCAGCTCGATCGTCACGACGACGCCGTGCAGGATCCGGGGGTCGAACAGGTACTGCCCGACGACGTGCCACTCGAAGCGCTTGTTGGTGACGATCGAGCGGACGATCGACGCCGCGATCACCAGCACGATCAGCGACGCGATCCATCGCCCGGGGTGACGAACGGGGACGGCCTTGATCTCCTCGGGCCGCCCCGCGCGCTCGTCTGAAAGCTCGGAGGTGCTCACCTCTGAGCCGTAGTTTGACTGTTATCTAGCTGGTCGCGCCGTTGATCTTGACCTGGCTGGGCGGGATCGCGCCGGGCTGGACGCCCCAGTGCGTCAGGATCGCCTTGTACTGGCCGTTCTGCATCAGCACCTTGAGCGCGGCCAGGATCGGCTTGGCCAGCCCGCTGTTCTTGGAGATGGCGAGGCCGTACGGCGCGTTCTCGAGCGACGGGCCGACGAGCTTGAACTGGCCGTCGGACTTCTTGACCTGGTACTCGGCGACCGGCGAGTCGGCGAAGCCGAGCTGGGCGCGGCCGCTGGAGAGGGCCAGGTTGGCGCCGTTCTGGTCGGGGAACGGGAGCACGGTGACCGCGGGCTTGCCGGCGGCCTTGCACTTCGTGCTCTGCGTGCTGGCGTCGGCCTGCTCGGTGGTGCCCTTCTCGACCGCGACGGTGTGCCGCAGAGGTCGGCGATGCTGTTGATCGAGACGCCCCCCTGGGCCTTGGTGTAGGAACGACTCGCCGGCGACGAAGTAGTCGACGAAGTCGACCGTCTTCTCGCGCTCCTTGGTGTCGGTGAACGACGACGCGCCGACGTCGTACTTGCCGGCGGCGAGGCCGGGGATGATGCCGTCGAAGGTCGCGTTGACGACGTTGACCTTCAGGCCCATCAGGCCCGCCGAGCGCCTTCATCAGGTCGGCGTCCATCCCGATCACGGTGTGGCCGTCGGACGCGATGAACTCGTTGGGCGCGTAGGTCGCGTCCGACGCGACCGTGATCGTGCCCTTGGACTTGACCGCGGACGGAACCAGCGCGACGACCTTCGCGTTCGAAGCCGTCGACGCGGAAGCCGAGCTCGACGTCGAGGACGCGCTGGCGCCGCCGAGCTCGACGAACTCGAGCTACTGCTGCTGCTGTTGTTACTGCTCCCGCAGCCCGCGATCGCTGCAACGCTCAGCAGCGCAACCAACGCCCCACAGAAACCCCTCCATCCACGCATATGACTCCTTCTCGGTAGTCCCCAGTTTCAAGCAAGGATAGGCAACGATTGGCGCGGGCCGTACTGGCATTAACGGCCCGCCAATAGATCGCCAGTGGTTCGGCGGGGTTCCCCCCGCGGGATAGCCTTGGTAGCGATGCACGTACGTGTTCTCTTGTTCGCCGGACTGCGCGAGCGCGCCGGCACCGGCGAGGTCGAGCTCGAGCTGCCCGACGGCGCGCGCGTGCACGACGCGCTCGACCGGCTCGCGGCCGTGGCCGACGACGTCCCGGTGGTGATGGCGGTCAACCGCGAGTACGCCCGCGCCGACGCGCCGCTTCACGGCGGCGACGAGCTCGCGCTGATCCCGCCGGTGTCGGGCGGTTCGGTCGGCTCGCTGCACGCCCGTGTCACCGCCGAGCCGCTGGTGCTCGAAGCCCTGGTGGAGCGGGTCCGCGATCCGCGCGCCGGCGCCGTGGTCACGTTTCACGGGCGTCACCCGCGAGGTCGACGAGCTCGAGTACGAGGCGTACCGCGAGATGGCCGAGCCCAAGATCGCCGAGATCGTGGCCCGCGCCGTCGAGCGCCACGGCCTGTGCGCGGCCGCGGCCGAGCACCGGATCGGGACCGTGCCGCTGTCGGAGCCGTCGGTCGCGATCGCGGTGTCGGCGCCCCATCGCGACGCCGCCTTCGCTGGCGCGCGCGAGATCATCGACGAGATCAAGGCGCGCGCTCCGATCTGGAAGAAGGAGGAGGGCGAGTGGGTGCCGGGGACGACGCCGCGGGCGGCGAGCTGAGGGCGCTGCCGGCGGTCCACGAGCTCGCGGCGGCGCTCGACGCGCCGCACGCGCTCGCGGTGGTGGCGGCGCGAAGAACGATCGACGAGCAGCGGGCCGCGGTGCTCGAGGCACCGGCGGCAGCCCGGACCTGGTGATGCGCGCCCGCGAGCTGCTCGCCGAGCTCGAGCGCCCCTCGCTGCGGCGGGTGATCAACGCCACCGGCGTGATCGTGCACACCAACCTCGGACGCGCGCCGCTGCCGGCCGCCGCGCGCGACGCGGTTGCGCAAGCGTGCGACGGCTACTCGAACCTCGAGCTCGACCTCGACACCGGCGAGCGCGGCAGCCGCCACGCGCACGTCGAGGCGCTGTTGACCGAGCTGACCGGCGCCGAGGCCGCGATCGTCGTCAACAACGGCGCCGGTGCCGTACTGCTGGCGGCCGCGTCGCTGGGCGGCGGGGACCGGGACGTGATCGTCTCGCGCGGACAGCTGGTCGAGATCGGCGGCGGCTTCCGGATCCCCGATGTGGTCGCCCAGTCCGGTGCCCGGCTGGTCGAGGTCGGCACGACGAACCGCACGCGGCTGACCGACTACGAGCGGGCGCTCGAGCAGAGCGGCGACCGGATCGGGGCGATCTTGCGAGTGCACCCGTCGAACTTCCGCTCGCTCGGGTTCGTCGAGGACGTCTCGATCGAGGATCTGTGCGGGCTCGGCGCGCCGGTGATCGACGACGTCGGCTCCGGGGTGCTCGCGGACGCCGCCGGGATCCCGGCGCTCGGCGACGAGCCGTCGCTCAAGCGGTCGGTGGCGGCCGGCGCGGCGCTGGTCTGCTGCTCGGGCGACAAGCTGCTCGGCGGGCCTCAGGCCGGCCTGCTGGTCGGACGGGCCGACGCGATCGCGGCCGCCCGGCGACACCCGCTCGCCCGGGCACTGCGGATCGACAAGCTGTCGCTGGCCGCGCTCGAGGCCACGCTGCGCGCTGTATCGCGACCCGCAGCGGGCGCGGCGCGAGATTCCCGTGCTGTCGATGCTCGACTGCGACGAGTCCGCGCTGGCCGCACGGGCGAGGCGGCTGGTCGATGCGATCGGCCCGGCGGCCACCGTGGTCCGCGCGGTCGCCAAGGTCGGGGGCGGAGCGCTGCCGCTGCTCGAGCTCGAAGGACCGGCGGTGGCGCTGGCCGCGGCCGCCGGCCCGGTGGCGCTGGCGCGGGCGCTGCGCGCCTGCGACCCGCCGGTGATCGCGCGGATCCACGAGGGACGGGTGCTGCTCGATCCGCGGACGCTGCGCGACGACGAGGTCGAGGCGACGACGGCCGCCGCGCGCACGGCCCTGCGGGCGCGATGAGCGCCGCGCCGCTGACGCTCGGAACCGCCGGCCACATCGACCACGGCAAGACGGCGCTGATCCGCGCCCTGACCGGCGTCGACACCGACCGCCTCCCGGAGGAGCGCGAGCGCGGGATCTCGATCGAGCTCGGGTACGCGAGCCTGGCGCTCCCCTCGGGCCGGCGGCTGTCGGTGATCGACGTGCCCGGCCATGAGCGGTTCGTGCGCACGATGGTCGCGGGTGCGACCGGGATCGACCTGTATCTGATGACGATCGCCGCCGACGACGGCGTCATGCCCCAGACCCGCGAGCACGCCGCGGTGCTGGAGGCGCTGGGCGTCCGCGCCGGCGTGGTGGCGGTGACCAAGACCGATCTGATCGACCCGGAGCTCGCGATGCTCGAGGCTTCCGAGTTGCTGCCCGACGCCGAGGTGGTCGCGGTGTCGGCGCGGACCGGCGAGGGGGTGCAGGAGCTGCGCGCCGCGCTCGACGGCGTCGCCGAGGGGCTGGCGAGCCGGGCCGCAGACGCCCGCGCCGCGCGCCTGCATATCGACCGCGCGTTCACGATCCGCGGCGCCGGGACCGTGGTCACCGGGACCCTGTGGTCGGGCGAGATCGGGCGCGGCGACGAGCTGGTGGTGCTGCCCGGCGACCGGCGCGTGCGCGTCCGCGGCGTCCAGGTCCACGACCAGCCGCTCGAGCGCGCCGCCGCCGGCCAGCGGGTGGCGCTGAACCTGACGGGCGTGGCCGTCGACGAGGTCCACCGTGGCGACGTGGTCGTGTCCGTGGGGGCGGACGTGCGACCCGGCTATCTGCTCGACGTCGAGCTGCAGTTCGCCGACGAGGATCCCGAGCACGGCGACCGCGTGCAGATCCACCACGGGACCCGCGAGGCGCCCGCACGGCTGGCGTGGCTGGGAGGGCGCTTCTGGCAGGTCAGGCTCGAGCAGCCGCTGGTGGCAGCCGCCGGCGACCGACTGGTGGTGCGCCAGATCGCGCCGCCGGACACGATCGGCGGCGGCCGCGTGCTCGATCCGCGGCCTCGCAAGCACGGCCCCTCCCGCAACCTGCTCACCCGGCTCGAGCGTCTGTCGCGGGGCGAGCCGCCCGAGCCCGAGCCGCGGCCGACCCCCACCCGCCGGCCCGAGCCCCCGCCGGCAGCGACCGAGCCCGAGCCGCTGTCAGCCTCGGCGCTGGCGGTCGAGCGGCGCCTGCGCGACGCCGGGTTCGAGCCGCCGCTCGATTCCGAGCTGGACGCCGGCGACCTGGCGGCGCTGCGCGAGGTCGGCCGCGCGACCCGCGTGACCAGGTCGCTGCACTACCACCCCGACGTGCTGGCGGACGTGCGCCGGCGCGTGATCGCGGTCGCCGGCGAGCACGGCGGCTCGGTGACGCTGGCCCAGCTGCGCGACGAGCTCGGCACCTCGCGCAAGTTCGCCCAGGCGCTGCTCGAGCACCTCGACGCCGAGAAGGTCACGATCCGGCGCGGCGACCAGCACGTGGTGCGGCGAAGCGCGCTGACCGGCTGAGGGTCCCCTCGCTGACTAGAGCGATCCCCCGGCTGCCGGGGGCGCCGTGGGATCGGCGTCCCCGCCGCTGGTGTGCTCGCGGACGAGATAGTCCTCCACGAACATCGCGTTCTCACTCGAACGCTCGACCACCGCGAGCAGCGAGGACATGCTCGCCACCTCCTCGACCTGCTCCTTGAGGAACCACTGGAGGAACTGCTCGCTCTGGTAATCGCCCTCGTCGCGGGCGACCCCGGTCAGCGCCGCGATCTGGTCTGAGACGCGCCGCTCCTGCTCAAGCGCGAGCGCCACCGGCGCGACGATGTCATCGAACTCGGTCTCGGGCGCCTCGACCGCCGGGATCTTCACTCGGGCGTCGGCGTCGAGCAGGTACTGGACCATCATCATCGCGTGGTTGCGTTCCTCGACGGCCTGGGCGTAGAAGAACGCGGCCAGCCGCGGCAGCGTCAGGGCGTCGTAGTAGACGGCGTTCGCGACGTACTGCTGCGAGGCGGCGAACTCGTATCCGATCTGCTCGTTCAGGCGCTCGACGAAGCGGGCTGCGGCCATCGCTCCTCCTCTGCTGCTTGGTTGATTGGGGCCTGGTGTCGCGCCCCGGATCCTAATGACCGATCGGCGCGACTTGCCGGGCTCCCGCTAGATTGCCGTGCAATGTCCACCTGTCTGATCACCGGCGGCGCCGGCTTTCTGGGGTCGCACCTGTGCGACGAGCTGCTGCGTCGCGGCAACCGCGTGATCTGCGTCGACAACCTCGAGACGGGGTCGCTGGCCAACATCGCGCACATCCGCACCGACCAGTTCGTGCACCTGCACGACGACATCATCGAGCCGTACTTCATCGACGAGCCGATCGACTTCGTCTACCACCTCGCCTCGCCGGCGTCGCCGATCGACTACCTGCGGCTCCCCCTGCACACGCTCAAGGTCGGGTCCTACGGGACCCACCACACGCTCGGGCTGGCCAAGAAGCACCGGGCGCGGTTCCTGCTCGCCTCGACCAGCGAGGTCTACGGCGATCCCGAGGAGCACCCCCAGCGCGAGACCTACTGGGGCCACGTCAACCCGATCGGGCCCCGGGGCGTCTACGACGAGGCCAAGCGCTACGCCGAGGCGCTGACGATGGCCTACCACCGCCAGCAGGGCGTCGACACGGCGATCGTGCGGATCTTCAACACCTACGGCGCCGCGGATGCGAGCGCACGACGGCCGCGCGATCCCCACGTTCCTGCGCCAGGCGCTTCAGGACCGCCCGATCACCGTGTTCGGCGACGGCTCCCAGACCCGCTCGTTCTGTTACGTCGAGGATGAGATCAGGGGCCTGATCTCGCTGGCCGAGTCCGGGTACCACAACCCGGTGAACATCGGCAACCCCGACGAGTTCACGTTGCTGGAGCTCGCCAAGACGGTGATCGAGGTGACCGGGTCGCGCTCGGAGATCGTGTTCGAGGCGCTGCCGGTCGACGACCCGCAGGTCCGTCAGCCCGACATCTCGCTGGCTCGAGAGATCCTGGGATGGGAGCCCAGCGTGAGCCTCCGGGAAGGACTGGGCGGACCATCGAAGAAGCAGGCACCGAGGCACTCGTCGGCTTCGCCCGCTGAGCGCGGCACCGCTCTGCGCGGGCGCGTTCTTGCGGGCGTGGCTGGGACCGATGTTTACCCCGTAACTTCATTGTCAAGATACCGTTACATCTGCACGGGACCCATGTCGATCGCCGATGCGTCGTGACGACCAAACAACGAGAGGCCACGAATAGCAGGACAAACGGGGCCTCCAATGCTCCCGGTCCGTTCCCCCTGCCCGAACGCGATGTCAGGCGCAAGCGCCCGCCGTTTCTGTCGTTCGTGTTGCGCCTGGAGACCCTGCGCCGCGTCGGGCGCGTCGTCTCGCTGCTGATCCTCGACTTCGTCGGCGTGGCCGCCGCGCTGTTCACGGCGCTGATGATCAAGCTGATCGCGCAGGGTCACCCCGACGGGGGCCTGGCCTGGAAGGACACGCTCAAGTCGATCGCGTTCGCGTACGTGATCACCGTGCTGATGTTCGCCCGCGTCGACCTCTATGCCGAGCGGGCGCGCCGCCCCGGGCTGACCCGGATCGTCACCGCGCTGTTCCAGGCGGCGGTGATCGCGTTGGTGCTCGCGCTCGCCAGCGGCGACCACTTCTCGAGCTACTACATCTTCTATGGCTCGCTGTTCTTCGCCGCGGTGTACATCGGCACGCTGCGCGCGCTGCACCTGCGGGTGACCGGGTGGATCCTCGCTCAGGCCGGCTACCGGCGCCGCGCCGTGCTGGTCGGCTCCGGCAAGCACATCGAGGCCGTTGCCCACGCGCTGGCCAGCCGCGCGCGGGCCAGCGTCGACTTCATCGGTTACTTCTCGCTGGAGCCGCGCCCGCAGAACGGGTTGCGCTCGCTCGGCGAGATCGACCGGCTGCCCGAGGTGCTGGACGCCGAGCGCATCCAGGAGGTGATCATCGCCGACCCCGACTTCCCGCAGGAGCGCGCGGTCGAGCTTGTGGACGTCTGCCACCAGCGCGGCGTGACCGTGCAGGTCGCGCCGACGACGATGGAGATCCTGATCGACCGCGCGGAGTTCGTTCCCGGCCAGACGGTGCCGCTGTTCACGCTGCGCCCGCCGGTGTTCGAGGGCATCGACTTCGCGATCAAGCGCACCTTCGACCTGGTGGTGGCGGCCGTAGGGTTGGTCCTGCTGTCGCCGGTGATGCTCGCGATCGCGCTCGCGGTCAGGCTCACCTCGCGCGGTCCGATCATCTATCGCTCGGTGCGCCCCGGGATGGCCGGCAAGCCGTTCCGATGCCTGAAGTTCCGCACGATGCGCGAGCACGCGGACCAGATCCAGGACGACCTGGAGTCGCTCAACGAGAAGTCGGGCGCGCTGTTCAAGATCCGCCGAGATCCGCGGCTGACCAAGGTAGGCGCGTTCCTGCGGCGGTTCTCGCTCGACGAGCTGCCCCAGCTGATCAACGTGATCCGCGGCGAGATGTCGCTGGTCGGCCCCAGGCCGCTCCCCACGCGCGACTTCGAGCGCCTCGAGGACTGGCATAAGAAGCGCTACCTGGTGCTCCCCGGGATCACCGGCCTGTGGCAGGTGTCGGGGCGCTCGGAGCTCGACTTCGACGACCTCGTCCGGCTCGACTTCCTGTACCTGGAGCGATGGTCGGTGATGCTCGACCTGCTGATCCTGCTCAAGACGATCCCCGCAGTGCTCAGCCGGCGCGGAGCGTTCTAGCCGGTCGCGCCGGCGCCGGCGGTGGGGCCGCACCCCAACACCGCGTCAACGTCGTAGCGCATATGCTCCCCGCCGAGATGCCGCCGACCGACCGCTTCGTGATCACGTTCGCGGCCGAGCCGCCGCAGGAGTCGATCCCCTACGGCCGCTGGGCCGACACGCTGCGCGGACATTTTCGGCTCGCCGTCCGCGAGATGGACACCGAGGGCGAGGACATCGGCGATCCCGGCGACGTCGCCTGGTTTCCCGACCGCAGCTTCAACGGCCGCACCTACGTACCGGCCGTGGCGCGGACGACCGCGGACTACGAGCTGTTCGGCTACGTCTCGTTCGCCGAGGGCTCGCGCGGGCCGGTCGACTTCGAGGCGCAGGTCGACTTCACCGCCGAGCTCGCGGAGTCAAATCCCGACTGGAAGCTCGACCTCAACGACGACGTAATCGCCACCTGGCGCGGCGAGCAGGGCAAGAGCGCCGACATGACGCTGGTGTGGGGCGTGCCGCTGATCCCCGGCGGGGCGATCGTCACCGCCGAGCTCGCCAACCTGGCCGTCGATCAGTGTGAGCTCGTCGAGGAGCGCTTCACGCTGATCGCGCCCGACAACTACCGCTCGGACTATCTCGAGGTCAAGCTGTGGAGCAAGTCGGGCGAGGAGCTGGCGCGCGAGTCACTGTATGTCGACGACGGGGAGGACGAGGACTCAGAAGCGTCAGAGGACGACGAGTAGGCCGCGCGCCTACGACGCGTTCGACAGCGCCGACGGGAGCCTCAGCCGGACCTCTTCCTCGGTCAGCGGGAAGTGGCACGCCGCCAGCGTGCCTCCGCCCTTGCTCTCCAGTGGCGGGTCGTCGGTACTGCACAGCTCCTGCGCCTTCGGACAGCGCGTGTGGAAGCGGCAGGCGCTCGGGGGGTTCGCCGGGCTCGGCACGTCCCCGGACAGCAGCTGGCGCTGCTGTCGCGAGCCGGAGGGATCGGGGACGGGCACGGCCGACAGCAGCGCTCCGGTGTAGGGGTGCCGGGGGAAGCTGTACAGGGCGTCGGCGGGGGCCATCTCGACCACCTTGCCCAGGTACATGACCGCCACCCGGTCGCACATGTGACGCACCACCGACAGGTCGTGGGCGATGAACACGAGCGTCAGGCCCATCTCTCGCTGCAGGCTGCGCAACAGGTTCAGGACCTGGGCCTGGATCGACACGTCCAGTGCCGACACCGGCTCGTCCGCGATCACGAGCTTGGGCTGGAGCGCGATCGCCCGGGCCACGCCGATGCGCTGACGCTGACCGCCGGAGAACTCGTGCGGGTAACGGTTGTAGTGCTCGGGGTTGAGCCCCACGCGGTCCATCAGCTCCTGGACCTGCTTCTTGCGTTCGCCGTCGCCCTTGTAGAGCCCGTGGATCACGAACGGGTCGGAGATGATCGAGCCCACCGTCTTGCGCGGGTTCAGCGA
Organism: uncultured Solirubrobacterales bacterium; assembly: GCA_963831845.1. GTDB lineage: Bacteria > Actinomycetota > Thermoleophilia > Solirubrobacterales > Solirubrobacteraceae > Palsa-465. The sequence goes on from CAWHRT010000029.1 coordinate 32,019, forward strand.
CGAGTACGGGTCCTGGAAGATCATCTGCGCCTGACGGTGTAGCGCCTTCAGCTCGGAGCCCTTGCGCTTGGCGATCTCCTCGCCCTCGAAGCGCACCTCGCCCGACGTCGGGTCGAGCAGGCGGACCAGCAATCGCGCGGTCGTGCTCTTGCCACAGCCGGTCTCGCCGACGATTCCCAGCGTCTCGCCTCTGAGCACGTCGAACGAGACGCCATCGACGGCCTTGACCGCGCCGATCTGACGCTGGAAGAGCACGCCCTGCTTGATCGGGAAGTGCTTGACCAGGTCGCGGACCTCGACCAGCGGCTCGGCGGTGGTCGTCGCGGGCCCGCGCGTGGGGGTCTCGGCTGGATCGGTTTGAGTCATGGCTCGGCCCCTGGCTCGGGTGGGGGTGTGGCGGTCACCGGTTCGGGGGCGACATCGGAGATCTCGCGGCGCAGGTCGGCGGGGGACTCTCCGGACTCTAGCCCCCGCCAGATGCGCGCCCGGACGTCGGACGCCAGCAGGCAGGCGACCTGATGGCCGGGCATGCCGTGCACGGGCTCGAGTCGCGGGTCGATCTGCTTGTGCCGCTCGCGGACGTACGGACACCGCGGATGGAAGTGGCACCCGGATGGGGGCGCGATCAGGCTGGGCGGCCGGCCGGAGATCGGCACGAGCTCGGCGTCGCGGGGACCGTCGAGGCGGGGGATCGACTTCAGCAGGCCCCACGTGTACGGGTGCTGCGGGGAGTGGAAGATCTCGTCGGCGGTGGCCTGCTCGACGATCCGCCCGGCGTACATGACCGCGATCTCGTCGGCGATGTCGGCGACCACGCCGAGGTCGTGGGTGATCAGGATGATCGCCATCCCCAACCGCTCCTGGAGGCTCTTGAGCAGCTCCAGGATCTGCGCTTGCACGGTCACGTCGAGCGCCGTGGTGGGCTCGTCGGCGATCAGCAGCTTCGGTTCGTTGGCCAGGGCCATCGCGATCATCACGCGCTGGCGCATCCCGCCGGAGAACTCGTGCGGATACTGGTCCACGCGCCGCTCGGGGTCCGGGATGCCGACCATCGTCAGCAGCTCCACGACCCGTTTGCGCGCGGCGGCCTTGGACGTTCCGCTGTGCGCCTGGATCGCCTCGATCAGCTGCGTGCCGACCTTGTAGAACGGATGCAGCGACGACAGCGGGTCCTGGAAGATCATCGCGATGTCGCCACCCCGGATCGAGCGCAGCTCTTGTTGGCTCAGCGTGACCAGGTCGCGGCCCTCGAACGTGATGCTGCCGCTGACGTTGGCGCCCTGGTCCTGGGTGAGCCCGAGCGTGGTCAGCGAGGAGACGGTCTTGCCCGACCCGGACTCGCCGACGATGCACAACGTCTGGCCGTCCCGCACCTCGTAAGAGATCCCGTCGACGGCGTGCACGACTCCGTCCTCGGTCGGGAACTGGACCCGCAGGTCCGACACCTCGAGCAGCGTCGGCGCCTCGGCCACGCTCACGAGTACCGCACCCGCGGATCGACGAACGCGTAGACGATGTCCACGACCAGGTTGGCGACCACGATGAACAGCGCGCCGAACAGAACCGTGCCCTGGATCACCGGCAGATCGGCGTTGATGATCCCCTCGTAGGCGAGCCGGCCGATCCCGGGGATGTTGAACACCGTCTCGGTGAGGATCGCGCCTCCGAGCAGGAGCCCGATGTCGAGGCCCAGCACGGTGATGATCGGCGTGATCGCCGCCCGGAGGCCGTGGCGCACGATCACCCGCCGTTCGGACAGGCCCTTGGCCCTCGCCGTACGGATGTAGTCCTCGGACATCGTCTCGATCAGGTTCGATCTGAGCAATCGCGCGTAGAACGCGGCAAAGCTCGCGGCCAGCACGAACCAGGGCAATAACAACGATCCGAACCATTGCCCCGGGTTCGCGGTCAGCCCGGTGTAGGTGCCCGCGCCGTCGAAGATCTTGATGACGCCGATGTCGTTGGCGAACAGGTACAGGCCGACCAGACCGAGCCAGTACACGGGCGCGGAAATCGCCAGCAGCGCGCCGCCCATCGTGATGCGGTCGAGTAGCGAGCGGCGCCGGATCGCGGAGATGATCCCGATCGGCAGGCCGATCAGCAGCCACACGACGACGGCCCCGACGGTCAGCGAGATCGTCGCCGGCAGGCGGTCGAAGATCTCCTGCCTCACCGGCTGGGAGTTCTGGTAGCTGTAGCCGAAGTTGAAGTGCAGGACGACGTCCTTCATGTAACGCCAGTACTGCACGTACACGGGCTTGTCGAGGCCGAGCGTGTGGCGGATCTGAGCGATCAGCTGCGGGTTCGGCGACTTGCCCGCGCGCAGCACCGCCGGATCGGCCGACGGCAGCTCGTAGAAGATGATGAACGTGACGGCGCTGACGATGATCAGCAGCACGATCACCCAGAGAATGCGGCGGATTATGTAGCGGCCCATGGCGGGGGAGCCGACCGGGGGGCCCCGCCGCGGCAGGGCCCCCGATCAGCGTCTCTAGTCGGCGGTCATCCTAACCCGTGCTCGGCGCAGTGAACGACAGGTTCCAGTCGTCGTTCCACGGATCGAGCACGCCGTGGATCTTGTTGCCCTGGAGCAGAGCGTCGTCGGTGTAGATTTCCGGGATCGCGGCGGCGTCGTCGACGATCAGCTTGTCGGCCTGCGCGAACGCCGCCAGACGCGGACCCTCGTCCTTGATCGTCGCGGCGTGGTCGATCGCGTCGTTGACCTTCGGGTCGTTCAGCATGGACCAGTTGCTGTTGTTGATCGGCACGATTGCGTGGCCGCTGAACGGCACGAACAGCGCGGCGTACGGGTCGGGGAAGTCCTCGAGCCAACCCACCGTCGGGCACGTGTTGATCTGGGCCTTGACATAGCCGCAGAACTTCGAGTACATAGTCTGCTGCGGCACGGCCTTTATCGAGGTCTTGAAGCCCAACGCCGTGAGGCCCTGCTGGACGATCTGCATCTCCTGCGGGCCCGGGTCGGCGTTGCTGCCGACGATCTGGACCGTCTTGCTGCCCGTGTACTTCCCGCTCGGGTAACCGGCAGCCTTCATGTACTTCGTGGCGACGGTCATGTCGCCCGTCGGGCTGGCGAGGTAGTCCTGGCCGAAGCCCTTGTAGCCGCCGGACTCCTGGAAGCCGGACACCTCGGGGTAGATGAAGTGGGTCATGACGGTGCCCACGAGCTTGCCGCCACGGGCCAGCAGGTAGGCCTCGCGGTTGGCGGCGGCGATCACCGCCTTACGTATGTTGATGTTGTTGAACGGGGGGACTTGCGTGTTTAGCGACGCCCACCTGGCGCCCAACGGCGAGATCGACAGCTGCGACTTGTGCTGCTCGTAGGCGGTCTTCAGAACCGACGAGGGCGGCACATCGGCCATGATCAGGTTCGGACTGTCGAGCGTCTGGTGGGCGGCGACGGACGGGTCGGCGCCGGCGTTCCACACGATCTTGTCCGCGTACGCCGGACGGACGCCGTCGACCGTCCGGTTCCACGCGGGGTTGCGCACGAGCGTGACGCTGCGGCCCGCGCTGTAGCTCTTGATGATGTACGGACCCGTGAACGCCTGGATCGTCGGGTCCGAGTCGTACTTCGACGGGCTGCTCTTGTCGAACTTGGCCGCGTAGTCCTCGGGGACCGGCGCCGTGCCGGGCATCGTCAGCGCCTCGGCCATCGTGGCGCCGAAGTTCTTGGTCAGGTGAAAGACGATCGTCGTCTTGTTTGGGGTGCTGATCCCCGGGATCGGCTTGCCCGCCGAGCTTGTCGGAGCCGACGATCGGGAAGTAACCCGCCGCGTAGCCGTTCTGCACGTTCGGGTTGAACATCCGCTGGAACGCGTAGGCGACGTCGGCCGAGGTCACCGCCCGGTTGACCGGCGCGCTGAACTTGAAGCCCGACTTGATGTGCACGGTCACGGTCTTGCCGTCGGCGCTGATCTGCGGCGGCCCGGAGGCCAGCAGCGGCACCGGCTTGTTGCTGGTCGGCGTGAACGTGTACAGCGGACTCTGGGTCGCGTACACGACGACGTAGTCGATCTGGAAGTACGACGCACCCGGATCCAGGTGCTCCCAGCCCTCGTTCGAGATCACGTTCAGCGTCCCGCCCATCTTCGCGGACGGGTCCGGCTTCGTGTTGGCGAGCCCCGCGAGGGACAGGCCGCTGCTGCTGCTGCTGGAGCTGCTGCTCGAGCTGCCGCCGTTGCTGGCGGAGCTGCTGCTCGAGCTACTCCCCCCGCAGGCAGCGACGGCGATCGCGCAGGCGAGGGCCAACGCGAGGCCGAGCGTCAATCGAAAGCGACGCATCTACTTGTACTCCTCTGTGTAGGTGTCCTTCATTAGCTGTACTCCTCCCTTGGTCCTGTACACAACACTCGGTCCCAGATAAAGATCGATCACCGCCCGGTCTTCGGGTTCAGCGCGTCCTGCAGGCCGTCGCCCACCAGGTTGAAGGCGAGCACGGTCAGCACCAGCGCGATTCCCGGGAACAGCATGTACCACCATGCCGTGTCGAAGATCGGCATCGCCGAGGCGATCATCTGACCCCAGCTCGCGGTCGGCGGCTGCACTCCCACCCCCAGGTAGGAGAGTGCGCGCTTCGTAGAGGATGTTCGTCGGCAGGATCAGCGACGAGTAGACGATGATCGGCGCGACGAGGTTGGGCAGGATCTCGCGGAACATGATCCGGCGGTTGGACGCCCCCAGCGACCGAGCGGCCTCGATGTACTCCTTCTCGCGGATCGACAGCGCCTGACCGCGGATGATCCGGCCGATGTACGGCCACGACGACAGCGCGATCACCACGATCAGGGTCACGCGGCCGGGGGTGATCAGGCCTCCCAGGCAGCCCTTGCCGAGCGAGCACGCCGAGGCCAGGCCGATCGCGAGCAGCAGGATCGGGAACGCCAGCACGATGTCCATCAGCCGCGCCAACAGCGAGTCGATCCACCCGCGGAAGTAGCCCGCGGCGGTTCCCACGATCACGC
>CAWHRT010000030.1:0-77338 GCA_963831845.1 uncultured Solirubrobacterales bacterium
GTGTGAGCTCGTCGAGGAGCGCTTCACGCTGATCGCGCCCGACAACTATCGCTCGGACTATCTCGAGGTCAAGCTGTGGAGCAAGTCGGGCGACGAGCTGGCGCGCGAGTCGCTGTATGTCGACGACGGGGAGGACGAGGACTCAGAAGCGTCAGAGGACGACGAGTAGGCCTCGCGCCTACGACGCGTTCGACAGCGCCGACGGGAGCCTCAGCCGGACCTCTTCCTCGGTCAGCGGGAAGTGGCACGCCGCCAGCGTGCCTCCGCCCTTGCTCTCCAGTGGCGGGTCATCGGTACTGCACAGCTCCTGCGCCTTCGGGCAGCGGGTGTGGAAGCGACAGGCGGGCGGGGGGTTCGCCGGGCTCGGCACGTCGCCGGTCAGCAGCTGACGCTGCCTGTCGCGGCCGGCGGGTCGGGGACGGGCACGGCCGACAGCAGCGCGTCCGGTGTAGGGGTGCCGCGGGGAAGCGTAGAGCGCGTCGGTGGGGGCCATCTCGACCACCTGGCCGAGGTACATGACCGCCACGCGGTCGCACATGTGACGCACCACCGACGAGGTCGTGGGCGATGAAGACGATCGTCAGGCCGATCTCGCGCTGCAGGCTGCGCGAGCAGGTTGAGGATCTGCGCCTGGATCGAGACGTCGAGCGCCGACACCGGCTCGTCGGCGATCATTAGCTTCGGCTCCAGCGCGATCGCCCGCGCGACGCCGATCCGCTGTCGCTGACCGCCCGAGAACTCGTGCGGGTAACGGTTGTAGTGCTCGGGATTGAGCCCGACCGGTCCATCAGCTCCTGGACCCGCTTCTTGCGTTCGCCGTCGCCCTTGAGAGACCGTGGATCACGAACGGCTCGGCGATGATCGAGCCCCACGGTCTTGCGCGGATTGAGCGACGAGTACGGGTCCTGGAAGATCATCTGCACCTCGCGCGCGCAGCGCCTTCAGCGTCGGGCCCTTGCGCTTGGTGATGTCCTCGCCCTCGAAGCGGATCTCGCCCGGTCGGGTCGAGCAGGCGCACGAGCAAGCGCGCGGTCGTGCTCTTGCCGCAGCCGGTCTCGCCGACGATTCCCAGCGTCTCGCCCTCCATCACGTCGAACGACACGTCGTCGACCGCCTTGACCGCGCCGATCTGCCGCTGGAAGAGGACGCCCTGCTTGATCGGGAAGTGCTTGACGAGGTTGCGGACCTCGATCAGCGGCTCGGCCGGCGGCAGTCGCGGCCACGCCGTGGGCGCTCGACTGGGTCGCCGGTCGGCTCGGACCCTGGCCGGGTGGGGGTGTGGCGGCACCGGTTCGGGGGCGACCGGAGATCTCGCGGCGCAGTCGGCGGAGGACTGCCCGGACTCTAGCCCACGCCAGATGCGCGCGCGCACGTCGGCGCCAGCAGGCAGGCGACCTCGTGGCCCGGGATCGCCGAGCACGGGCTCGAGCCGCGGATCGATCTCGCTTGTGCTCGTCGCGGACGTACGGGCAGCGGGGATGGAAGTGGCACCCGGACGGACGCTTGATCAGGCTGGGCGGGCGGCCCGCGATCGGGACGAGCTCCGCGTCGCGCGGACGTGTCGAGGCGCGGGATCGACTTCAGCAGGCCCCACGTGTAGGGGTGCTCGGGCGAGGCGAAGATCTGCGTCGGTCGGCGGCGTGCTCGACGATCCGACCGGCGTACATGACCGCGATCTCGTCGGCGATCTCGGCCACCACGCCGAGGTCGTGCGTGATGATGATGATCGCCATCCCGAGCCGCTGCTGGAGGCTCGTCGAGCAGCGCCAGGATCTGCGCCTGGACGGTGACGTCGAGCGCCGTCGTCGGCTCGTCGGCGATCAGCAGCTTCGGCTCGTTGGCGAGCGCCATCGCGATCATCACGCGCTGGCGCATGCCGCCGGAGAACTCGTGCGGGATACTGGTCGACGCGCCGCTCGCGGGTCGGGGATCCCGACCAGCGTCGAGCAGCTCGACCGCGCGGTCGCGCGCGGCGGCCTTCGAGACGCTCTGCGATGGGCGAGGATCGCCTCGGCGAGCTGGATCGCCGACCTTGTAGAACGGATGCAGCGACGACAGCGGGTCCTGGAAGATCATCGCGATGTCGTTGCCGCGGATCGAGCGCAGCTCGCTATCCGGGCAGCGCGCACGAGGTCGCGGCCCTCGAACATGATCCGCCCTCGACGTTGGCGCCCGGTCCTGCGCGTGAGCCCCATCGTCGTCAGCGACGAGACGGTCTTGCCGGAGCCCGACTCGCCGACGATCCCGAGCGTCTGCCCGGTCCCGACCTCGTACGAGATCCCGTCGACGGCGTGCACGACCCCGTCCTCGGTCGTGAACTCGACGCGCAGGTCCGCACCTCGAGCAGCGCGGCGCTGGGCGCTCACGAGTACCGCACTCGCGGATCGAGAACGCGTAGGCGATGTCGACGACCAGGTTGGCGATGACGATGAAGAACGCGCCGAACAGCACGGTGCCCTGGATCATCGGCAGGTCGCCGTCGAGGATCGAGTCGTAGGCGAGCCGCCCGATGCCGGGGATGTTGAACACGGTCTCGGTCAGGATCGCGCCGCCGAGCAGCACGCCGACGTCGAGGCCGAGCACGGTGACGATCGGCGTGATCGCCGCGCGCATCCCGTGGCGCAAGATCACCGCGCCGCTCGGGCAGGCCCTTCGCCCGCGCGGTGCGGATGTAGTCCTCGGACATCGTCTCGATCAGGTTCGCGCGCAGCAGCCGCGCGTAGATCGCCGCGAAGGTCGCGGCCAGCACCATCCAGGGCAGGATCAGCGATGCGAACCATTGCACCGGGTTGGCGGTCAGCCCGGGTAGCTGCCCGCGCCGGGGAAGATCGGGAGACGCCGATGTCGTTGGCGAACAGGAACAGGCTGACCAGCCCGAGCCAGTAGACGGGCGCCGAGATCGCCACCAGCGCGCCGCCCATCGCGGTGCGGTCGAGCAGCGACCGGCGCCTGACCGCCGAGATGATGCCGACGGCAGCCCGATCACCAGCCAGATGATCACCGCGCCGACCGTCAGCGAGATCGTCGCCGGCAGACGAGCGAAGATCAGCGGCCTGACCGGCGCGTTGTTCTGGTAGCTGTAGCCGAAGTCGAAGTGCAGGACGACGTCCTTCATGTAGCGCCAGTACTGCACGTACCACGGCTTGTCGAGGCCCAGGGTGTGGCGGATCTGCGCGATCAGCGCCGGGTTCGGCGGCCTGCCCGCGCGCAGCACCGCCGGATCGGCCGAGGGCAGCACGTAGAAGATGACGAAGGTGACGGCGCTGACCAGGAACAGCAGCACGATCACCCAGAGCAGGCGGCGGATTATGTAGCGGCCCATGGCGGGGAAGCCGACCGGGGGGCCCCGCCGCGGCAGGGCCCCCGATCAGCGTCTCTAGTCGGCGGTCATCCTAACCCGTGCTCGGCGCAGTGAACGACAGGTTCCAGTCGTCGTTCCACGGATCGAGCACGCCGTGGATCTTGTTGCCCTGGAGCAGAGCGTCGTCGGTGTAGATTTCGGGGATCGCGGCGGCGTCGTCGACGATCAGCTTGTCGGCCTGGGCGAACGCCGCCAGACGCGGACCCTCGTCCTTGATCGTCGCGGCGTGGTCGATCGCGTCGTTGACCTTCGGGTCGTTCAGCATGGACCAGTTGCTGTTGTTGATCGGCACGATCGCGTGGCCGCTGAACGGCACGAACAGCGCGGCGTACGGGTCGGGGAAGTCCTCGAGCCAACCCACCGTCGGGCACGTGTTGATCTGGGCCTTGACGTAGCCGCAGAACTTCGAGTACATCGTCTGCTGCGGCACGGCCTTGATCGAGGTCTTGAAGCCCAGCGCCGTGAGGCCCTGCTGGACGATCTGCATCTCCTGCGGGCCCGGGTCGGCGTTGCTGCCGACGATCTGGACCGTCTTGCTGCCGGTGTACTTCCCGCTCGGGTAACCGGCAGCCTTCATGTACTTCGTGGCGACGGTCATGTCGCCCGTCGGGCTGGCCAGGTAGTCCTGGCCGAAGCCCTTGTAGCCGCCGGACTCCTGGAAGCCGGACACCTCGGGGTAGATGAAGTGGGTCATGACGGTGCCCACGAGCTTGCCGCCACGGGCCAGCAGGTAGGCCTCGCGGTTGGCGGCGGCGATCACCGCCTTACGTAGGTTGATGTTGTTGAACGGGGGGACTTGCGTGTTCAGCGACGCCTAGCTGGCGCCCAACGGCGAGATCGACAGCTGCGACTTGTGCTGCTCGTAGGCGGTCTTCAGAACCGACGAGGGCGGCACATCGGCCATGATCAGGTTCGGACTGTCGAGCGTCTGGTGGGCGGCGACGGACGGGTCGGCGCCGGCGTTCCACACGATCTTGTCCGCGTACGCCGGACGGACGCCGTCGACCGTGCGGTTCCACGCGGGGTTGCGCACGAGCGTGACGCTGCGGCCCGCGCTGTAGCTCTTGATGATGTACGGACCCGTGAACGCCTGGATCGTCGGGTCCGAGTCGTACTTCGACGGGCTGCTCTTGTCGAACTTGGCCGCGTAGTCCTCGGGGACCGGCGCCGTGCCGGGCATCGTCAGCGCCTCGGCCATCGTGGCGCCGAAGTTCTTGGTCAGGTGGAAGACGATCGTCGTCTTGTTTGGGGTGCTGATCCCCGGGATCGGCTTGCCCGCCGACTTGTCCGAGCCGACGATCGGGAAGTAACCCGCCGCGTAGCCGTTCTGCACGTTCGGGTTGAACATCCGCTGGAACGCGTAGGCGACGTCGGCCGAGGTCACCGCCCGGTTGACCGGCGCGCTGAACTTGAAGCCCGACTTGATGTGCACGGTCACGGTCTTGCCGTCGGCGCTGATCTGCGGCGGCCCGGAGGCCAGCAGCGGCACCGGCTTGTTGCTGGTCGGCGTGAACGTGTACAGCGGACTCTGGGTCGCGTACACGACGACGTAGTCGATCTGGAAGTACGACGCACCCGGATCCAGGTGCTCCCAGCCCTCGTTCGAGATCACGTTCAGCGTCCCGCCCATCTTCGCGGACGGGTCCGGCTTCGTGTTGGCGAGCCCCGCGAGGGACAGGCCGCTGCTGCTGCTGCTGGAGCTGCTGCTCGAGCTGCCGCCGTTGCTGGCGGAGCTGCTGCTCGAGCTACTCCCCCCGCAGGCAGCGACGGCGATCGCGCAGGCGAGGGCCAACGCGAGGCCGAGCGTCAATCGAAAGCGACGCATCTACTTGTACTCCTCTGTGTAGGTGTCCTTCATTAGCTGTACTCCTCCCTTGGTCCTGTACACGACACCCGGTCCCAGATAAAGATCGATCACCGCCCGGTCTTCGGGTTCAGCGCGTCCTGCAGGCCGTCGCCCACGAGGTTGAAGGCGAGCACGGTCAGCAGCAGCGCGACCCCCGGGAACAGCATGTACCACCACGCCGTGTCGAAGATCGGCGTCGCCGACGGCGATCATCTGACCCCAGCTCGCGGTCGGCGGCTGCACTCCCGACGCCCAGGAACGAGAGCGCCGCTTCGAACAGGATGTTCGTCGGCAGGATCAGCGACGTGTAGACGATGATCGGCGCGACGAGGTTGGGCAGGATCTCGCGGAACATGATCCGGCGGTTGGACGCCCCCAGCGACCGCGCCGCCTCGACGTACTCCTTCTCGCGGATCGACAGCACCTGGCCGCGGATGATCCGGCCGATGTACGGCCACGACGACAGCGCGATCACCACGATCAGCGTCACGAGCCCGGGCGTGATCAGGCCGCCCAGGCAGCCCTTCCCGAGCGAGCACGCCGAGGCGAGGCCGATCGCGAGCAGCAGGATCGGGAACGCCAGCACGATGTCCATCAGCCGCGCCAGACAGCGAGTCGATCCAGCCGCGGAAGTAGCCCGCGGCGGTCCCCACGATCACGCCGATCAGCACGGCGATCCCGGTCGAGATGAACGCCACCTCGAGCGACACCCGCGCGCCGTAGATCACGCGCGCGAGGATGTCGCGGCCGAGCTCGTCGACCCCGAACGGGTGCGCCGAGGTCGGTCCGGTCGGCTGCCCGAACGGGTCCAGCGCGTTCGTGTTCTGCACGTTCGGCCCGGCTGACGCCGAGCGCCTTGACGACCAGCGGCGCCGCGATCGCGACGATGATCAGCAGCACGATGAAGCCGAGCGACACCATCGCGACCTTGTCGGAGCGGAACCGGCGCCAGAACAGCTGCAGCGGCGATCGGGCCGTGATCTCATGGCCGATATGGATGTCAAAGGCGCTCGCCTCCTGCTCGACGAGAGCCTCAGGCGCCGACGCTCATGCGCTACCGCGTTGTGGACGACACACCTCGGATCCTTCCTTCAAGCCACTTCCTCCAAGTCGGTGAGATACCACAACCGGAGGCTCGTGTCATCCGGTCCTAACCGGCGGACAACGAATGAGTTGCGGTTCGGCGCGGCGCGCGGACCGGGACGGATACCCTCCGTCACGTCCGGCCCTCGTAGCTCAACGGATAGAGCACGCGCCTCCTAAGCGCGGGATGCAGGTTCGATTCCTGCCGGGGGCATACAACCGGCAGTACACTCGCTCGGCCGCACCCTCTCCGCGACCGTCCTCCCCAGGTTCGTTTTCGCGTGCGGAAGCTACCAAATGGAGGCGGATCGCGCGACGCTCGGCCTCGCGCGACCGGTCAGCGCAAGCACCAACTCCTTGTGGCCCACTCGACGCTAGAACACGAATCGGCCCCGGAGCCGGCGGCCGCGCCCGCGGCGCGACCGCTCGGGCATCGCCGGGCTCGGAGTGGGCTGGACGGTCGTGGCGATCGCCGCCGCGCTGCTCGTGCTGTCGCTGCTCGTCGTGCTGTGGGCGCGGACGCGGCCCGGCTACGACCCCTACGGCTGGCTCGTCTGGGGACGCCAGACGATCCTCGGCCACCTCGACACCAACGCCGCGCCGTCCTGGAAGCCGCTGCCGTATCTGTTCACGCTGCCCTACGCGCTGTTCGGGCACTACCAGCTGTGGCTGTGGATGATCACCTCGGTGGCGATCTCGCTCAGCGGCGTGATCTTCGCGGCGCGGATCGCCTACAAGCTGACCGATGCGCCGCCCGAGCGCCGCTGGGCCGCCTACGTGGCCGGGGCGTTCGCGGGCGCGGCGCTGCTCGGGATCACCGACTACATGCACTACGTGCTCAGCGCTCAGTCGGACCCGCTGATCGCGTCGCTGTGCCTGGGCGCGGTCGACTGCCACCTGTCGAAGCGACCGCGCTGGGCGTTCGCGCTGCTGGTACTCGCCTCGCTGGGGCGGCCCGAGGTGTGGCCGTTCATCGCCGCCTACGCGATCTGGGCCTGGATCAAGGTGCCGTCGATGCGCTGGATGGTCGTGGCCGGCGCGGTCGTGGTCCTGGCGCTGTGGTTCGGAGTCCCGGGGCTGACCTCGCGCAGCTTCTTCCAGGCGGGCAGCAACGCGCTGGGTTCGGGGCGGGCGATCCACGGCAACAAGGTGACCGGGATCATCAGCCGCTTCTTCAGCCTGCATGAGACCTCGCTTGAGCTGCTGGCGCTGCTGTCGGTCGCCCTGGCCGTGGTGCACCGGGATCGAGCGACGCTGATCCTGGCCGGCGCCGCGGTGGCGTGGGTGATCGTCGAGATCGCGTTCGCGCTGCACGGCTGGCCCGGGGTCCCGCGATACATGTTCCCGGCGGCGGCCGCGATGGTCGTGGTCGCCGGGGTCGGGGTCGGGCGCCTGCTGACGCAGCCACCTCGGCTGTCGGGCGCGCTGGGGATCGTCGGGCTGGTGCTCGTGGCCGCGGCGATCGTGAGCCTGGTCCCACCCGCGCTGTCGGATGCCCGGGCCGAACATAAGGACCTGGTCGCCCAGCGGGCCCGGACCAAGGAGATCGGTCAGCTGACCGGGGTGATCAGCAGGCTCGGGGGAGCGGCGCGCTGCGGGGTTGCGGCGAGCCGCTGACCCGGCTCGAGTACCAGTCGATCCTCGCGTGGAACCTCGACGTCAACGTGGCCACGGTCGGCTTCAAGTACGGGCCCGCGGTCGCCAGCGATCGTCCGATCGTGCTGTTCTCCCCGATCCCCGAGGGCGGGTGGAAGGTGCAGGCGCTGCATCAGCGCAGTGCGGATTGCCGGTCGCTGCCGGGCTAGCGCCGGCTCGCATGCTTAACGTCCCACTCGGGGCGTCCCCGGACAGCGTGGGACGTTGATCACGTCCCACGTGGCGAACGTCCCACGGTCGCGCCCGGAGCGCTCGAGTGGGACGTTGCACGCGGTCTCGCCCGCTAGCGGTCCGGCCGCTCCGGATACACGTCGTCGATCGTCGTCAGCGCGACGAACGGTGCGCCCGCGGCCTCCTCGATCGCCTGGGCGCCACCGGCGAGCCGGTCGCAGATCGCGAGCACGCCGCACACCTGGCGACCCTCCTCCCGCAGCGCCTCGAGCGCCCGGATCGTCGAGCCACCGGTGGTGACGACGTCCTCGACCAGCATGCAGCGGTCGTCGGCGTCGAGCAGCGGCCCCTCGATCCGGCGCGACAGGCCGTGTTGCTTGGCCTCCTTGCGCACGAAGAACGCCTTGACGTCGGCGCCGCCGGCGAGCGCCGCGCAGGCGATCGGATCGGCGCCCATCGTCATCCCGCCGACCGCCGTCGCGTCCCACTCCCGGGCCTGCTCGGCGACCAGCTCGCCAAGCGCACGGAAGCCCTCGGGCAGCAGGATCGCCCGCTTGGCGTCGACCAGGTACTGGGCGGTGCGTCCGCTCGTCAGCACGACCTCGCCGATCACGAGCGCGTGCTCACGCAGCGCCTTGACCAGGCGCTCGTGGGCGGTCGGGCCGTCTGGCGTCACTCGTAGTAGACGTCGACCCAGTCGCCGATGTTCAGCCAGTCGTAGACCGAGATCGCGTCGGAGATCGGCAGGCGCATGCAACCGTGGCTGGCCGGATAGTCCGGCGCGGGGTCGTAGCCGTGGATCGCGTAGCCGCGGATGAAGAAGTTCGAGAAGTACATCCCGTCGGGCAGGTAGCCCGGCGTCTTCAGGTAGACCTGGAAGTGACCGAGGATCGTCGGCGTCGACGGCTTGCCCGAGCTGATCGGGTAGATCGCCAGCACCTTGCCCTTGTCGATCAGCGCCAGCAGCTGCCGCGTCAGGTCGCCCTCGACGTGCTTGCCGTGGCTGGGGTACGCGACCCGGAACGCGCCGACGCCGTTGAGCAGGTCGTTGGCGGTCGCCGAGTCGAGGCTCTGCGAGGTTCCGCGCCGGAGCAGGCGGTGGTAGGCGTCGACCGCGAGGCCGGTGCCCTGGTCGTAGACACCCGTCTGGTGGATGTAGAAGTGCAGCGCCGCGAGCTGCTGCTGGATCAGCTCGACGTACGGCCCGCGAGATCCGAAGCCCGCGCTCTGCGACAGGACGCTGAAGTTGCGTCGGGCGATGAAGCCGACCTGCTCGGCGTTCTTGCGGTGGGCGATCTCGACGCGGACCGTGCCCGCGCCGGTGATCTTCAGCTTCTCGGCAAACGCGCCGTAGGTGCGCTTCTTCGAGGGCTTGACCCGGAGGCGGTCGCGCTTGAACAGCTTGTTGCCGAGGAACACTCGGACGCTGACCCACTGGCCCGGGACGTACGGGCGGACGATCCCGGTGACGTGGATCACCCGGCCGGGCACCGTGACCGGCTCGTGCGAGACGAACAAGGCGTCGAACAGGTACAGCCGCATCGACCCCTTGGCGCGGGACGACGCGGGCGGCGCGGGCTTGCTCGGCTTGGTGGCCGGCTTGCCGGGCTTCGTCGAAGGCTTGGTCGCCGTCGTGGTCGGCGTGGTCGACGACGGGGTCGAGCCGGAGGCCGCGCTCGCCGCCGCGGGGATCGCTCCGATCGCGAACACTGCCGCGCCGCACGCCAATAGACGGACAAACCCCCTCGTCATCACGGCGCGAAGTAAATCACTCCGTGCGCGACGGTGATGCAATTACCCGGCCGCGCCGCTCACCAGCGCAGCGCGGGCTTTCGCCGCGTAGCCAGCGGCAGCGTGATCGCGCCGATCACCGCGAGTGCCGCGATGATCAGCCCGATGATCTCGCCCGCGTTCCAGCTCAGCTGGTTGACGCCGAGCGCGAGCGAGTTGTTGATCGAGTGCAGCGCCATGCACGGATACAACGAGCCGGTCCGCCAGCGCACGATGCACAGCATGAACCCGAGGAAGCCGAGCGGGACCAGGTACTGCGGCGACGCGGACCCGGTGTGGGCGAGCCCGAACAGGATCCCGGTGATGATCGCCGCGATCCAGACGCCGATGTTGCGCCCGGCGATCACGACGTCCATCCGCCGCAGGGCGCCGAACACGAACCCGCGGAAGAAGAACTCCTCGGCGATCGGCGCGATCACGCAGACGAAGATCGCCGCGGCCACGAGCGCGGCGGTGCTGTGGCTGGCGCCGAGCTCGCTGGGCAGCTTGTCGCTGCCGTGCAGCTTGAACAACTGGGCCCAGATCGCGGTCGCCACGTAGTAGCCGAGCGCCGCGGTCAGCACGGCGATCACGCCGGTGCGCACCCGGATCAGCCGGAAGCCGAAGTCGGACGGCCGCGCGTGCGCCTGAGACACCGCGAAGTACAGGGCCGCCGCGACGAACCCGAGGTCGAACACGACGTCGCTGACGATCGTCACCGCGGGCGAGGGGTGGTCCAGGCTCGAACCGCCGGCGGCGCCGATGATCTGGACCACGAAGCTCCCGACGACGCCGAGCACCAGCCCCAGCACGATCGCCGCCGGAGCGGTCCACAGCGCCCAGGGCGGCTCCTGGTCGACCGGGTCGGGCTCGGGGGTCCAGTCCGGCGGCGGTCCCGAGTCGAGATCCCCCTCCGTCGGCGGAGGCGCTGGGCCGGAAGGCGGCGTAGATGACATCGCCAGGGAGGTTAGGGCCCTCAGAGCGCCGCCAACGTCGCGATCGTGCGTACGCCCGGGGGACCGGCCCCACCGTCGCGGCGCACGAGCACCGGCTCGATCCCGGCCGCCCGAGCGCCCGCGACGTCGTCGTCGACGCTGTCGCCGACGTGCACGGCCTCGTCCGCCCGAGCGCCGGCGACCGCGAGCGCGCGCTCGAAGATCGCGACGCCCGGCTTGCGGACGCCGACCGACGCCGAGGTCACGACGCCGTTCAGGAGCGCAGCCAGCCCGACCCGCGAGAGCACCTCCTCCAGCGACACGTCCCAGTTCGACACCACGATCACCCGCTGGCCCCGGGCACGGGCCAGCTCGAGCGCCGGCCGGGCATCGTCGAACGCGCGGAAGTGCAGCGACGCGAGCAGCGCCTCGGTCAGCTCCGCGGTCCCGACTCCGGACAGGCGCGCGTCGGCCGGCAGCCCCGACCGCAGCGCCTCGGCGCACCGCCCCCGCAGGTCCGCCAGGCTGGCCGGATCGCGCCCCTCGTCAAAGTGCGACCGGTAGTAGGCGATCTCCGCCGCGATCGCATCGCGCGCCGCGGCCTCGCTGACCTGTACTCCGAATCGCCGGACCAGCTCGGCCTGAAGCCGCGGGGCGGGATCCTCGAGCGCGAGCAGCGTCCCGAGCGCGTCGACCAGCAGCACCTTCACGCCACGAACCGCCAGGTCGCGAACTCGGCCGTGAACAGGCCGAGCAGCACCGCCATCGACGCGAGCGCGGGCTGGGTCAGGCGCCGGCGCTCCAGCCACGTCGCGGCCCACATGAAGATCGGGAACAGCACCACCTCGTAGCGCGGGAGCGAGGCCAGTGGCTGCGGGGTCACCGGATAGGAGATCGGGAGCGCCAAGGCGGCCAGGCAGTAGGCGCCGTAGGCGATCGGCAGCCGCCGCAGCGCTCCCACGATTCCGACCGCGCCGAACACCAGGAATGCGAACAGCAACAGGTTCTGCCCGGCGACCTTCATCGGATCGCCGCCTGCCTTGTCGAAGTACAGCGGCGGCGGCGGGCCGTGCAGGAGCTGGCGCAGGCCGTCCCAGGCCGCAACGGTGCCGGTCCACACCCCGCCGAACGGACCCGCGAAGTGTCTGAACCACACCTGTTGGGCGTCAAACGGTGCCAGTCCGTTTCCGGTCTTCAGCCCCAGCCAGCCGATGTACGCGGCCAGGCCCAACGGCACGAGCCCGGCCCAGGCGAGCGCCGGCGTGACCGGATACCGAGGCAGCACGCGCCGCCACCCGGCGAACCGGCCCGCGTCCAAACCGCTGGGAGGCGGCCGATCCCCCCGCGGCCCGTACAGGAACAGCAGCACGATCGGGACCACCAGCATCACGCCGCTGTTGCGCGATGCCGCACCCACGGCGCCGAGCACGGCCGCCCACGCCCACCGGCCCATCCGCGCCTGCAGGATGCAACCCACCGACAGCGCCAGGAACAGCGACTCGCTGTACACCGCCGAGAAGAAATAGGCCATCGGGCAGAACGCGACGAGCATCACCGTCACCCGGGCGCGCTCGGTGTCGAGCTCCAGCGAGGCGAGGCGGTAGAGCAGGATCAGCGCCACCCAGAACGCCACCAGCGAGACCAGTACGCCGGCGATCAGGTCTGAGCCGATCACCAGGCCCACGCCGCGCAGCAGCAGCGGGTAGATCGGAAAGAACGCGGTCCGGGTGACCTCGTGGTCATAGCCACCCTGGGCGATCGCCAGGTACCAGACCGAATCCCAGCGGGCGAACGGCGCCGCCAGCAGGTTGCCGAAGTAGCCGAATGGAGCTGTCAGGGAGGCGGGGTCAAAGCCGTCCGTGCCGGCCGCCCGGCCGAACGACAGCACGGCGAACATTCCCGACAGCGCAACCACCAGCCGGGAGGTCCACAGCGCCCGCCAGGCGACCACTCGCGCGGCCCTCGTTTCCCGGGAGGCCCAGCTCGCTCTCCAAGCGCCCAACCTCGCCGATTGGGCCGGTGTTTCTGCACGTTGCATGGCAGCCGCCGCCGAGTGTTGCAGCCCGAGCGCCACTGAAGAGGAGCCGCAACCCGCAAGCCGAAAGAGCCACCCAGGTACACTGGATCGCCTTGCTGCGGGGTCGAGCAAGCGCGTTCCGCACCGACACCGCCATGGCCGACAGTCCTTAATGAGCCGACGCGAACGACAGAAGCGCCGCAGGCGCTCGCGCGGGCACCCCGTCACGCGGGTGCTGATGGTCGGAGCCATCCTCGCGGTGTGCGGCGCGGTGCTCGCCGTGCTCGCCGGCGTGGGGTGGGTGGTGGCCGTCGCGGACAACGGTCCGAACCTGTCCGAGCTCAAGGGACGCAACCCGCACCAGCTGACGCAGATCTTCGCCAGCGATGGCAGCTCGCTCGGGTACGTGCACTCCGACACGATCTACAACAACATCGGCAACC
Source organism: uncultured Solirubrobacterales bacterium (assembly GCA_963831845.1). Taxonomy (GTDB): domain Bacteria; phylum Actinomycetota; class Thermoleophilia; order Solirubrobacterales; family Solirubrobacteraceae; genus Palsa-465. Next base: position 13,283 of record CAWHRT010000030.1, read on the forward strand.
GGATCCCGAAACAGCTCGAGCAGGCGACGGTCGCGATCGAGGACCGGCGCTTCTACCAGCACGGCGCGCTCGACTACCAGGGCATCCTGCGCGCCGGCGTCAAGGACATCGTCTCGGGCGCGGACTCGCTCCAGGGCGCCTCGACGCTGACCATGCAGCTGGTCGACAACAAGTACATGCCGGCGAAGATCGCCGCCAGGCACAACCTCAAGTACAAGATCATCCAGGCCAAGCTCGCCCAGCAGCTCGAGAGCCACCGCAGCAAGGGCTGGATCCTCGACAACTACCTCAACGATGTGCCCTACGGGACCGTCGGGGGACAGACCGCGATCGGGGTCGGCGCCGCCGCCGAGGTGTTCTTCTCAAAGCCGGTGTGGACGCTGAACCTGTCGCAGCTCGCGCTGATCGCCGGCCTGCCGCAGGCGCCGTCGCAGTACAACCCGTTCCTGCATCCGGGCCTGGCCCGCAAGCGGCGCGGTGACGTGCTGCGCGCAATGCTGGCGGCGCACTACATCAACGTCAAGCAGTTCGCGCGCGCCAACCGCCAGCCGCTTGGTGTGCACTCGAGCACCCAGTACACCGACAAGCGCCAGCCGTACGTGTTCGACTACGTGCAGCAGCAGCTGCTCAAGCGCTTCGGCGCCAAGACAGTCGAGAACGGCGGTCTCAAGGTCTACACCACGATCGACCCAAAACGGCAGGCAGAGGCTGAGCAGGCGATCTTTTCCCACGAGGGCGGACCAGGCCAACCGGCGGCGGCGTTGGTTTCAATCGACCCGAACAACGGCCGCATCCTCGCGCTCGCGACCTCTTCCAAGTACGGGACGGGGCCCGGAGAGACCACGTTCGACTACGCATGGCAAGGACGCCGCCAGACCGGGTCGGCGTTCAAGGTGTTCTCGCTGATGACGTTGATCCACGACTACAACGGCGACCCTAACCAGACGTTCTACACGTCCAAGCTGCTCCCGGCGGGCTGGTTGCCAGCCTTCCCGGATTACTCGGTGCACACCTCCGAGCTCACCTACCAGGGCAACATCAGCGTGACCAAGGCGACGACCATCTCCGACAACACGGTGTTTGCACAGCTCGCCCAGGACGTCACCCTGCCCAAGGTCAGCGCCACGGCCCATGCGATGGGCATCACCTCGTCGCTTACGAACTTCCCGTCCGAGGCGCTGGGCGCCGTCTCGGTATCCCCGCTGGAGATGGCTGACGCGTACGCCACGCTGGCCAGCGGAGGCGTCCACCATCCTCCCAGCGCGATCAGCAAGGTCGTGTTCCCGGATGGCAGCACGGTGAACCTCGCGGACCCTCAGGGCGATCGAGTTTTCAGCCCGGGCGAGGCCTACGCGGCCACGCAGGTGCTGAAGACCGTGATCCAGAGCGGAACCGGTACCGCCGCCAACTACGGCTGCCCGGCCGCGGGCAAGACCGGCACCACCAGCAACTTCACCGACGCCTACTTCGACGGGTACACCAGCCAGCTCGCCACGGCCGTTTGGGTCGGCTATCCAAACGAGACGGAGACGATGCCCGACGGATTCGGAGGCACGCTGGCCGCGCCGATCTGGCACGACTACATGCAGGCCGCCGACGACGGCTTCTGTGGCGACTTCACGCAGCCCACCGATCCCTGGCACGGTCAGCCGTACCACGGTGACCGCACCGTCAGCGGCAAGGGGTCCGGTTCCGGTTCGACGAGCTCCGGCTTTAGCGCCGGCACCGGCGTCAGTACCGCCACCGGCGCCGCGCCCAGCGGGACCGGCGGCGCCGCGGTCGCGCCGACCCCGCCCCCCGCTACGACGACCGGCGGTGGCTTCCAGGGCACCCCGACCCCCGTCGGCGGTGGCGGAGGCGGCGGCGGTCATGGCGGCGGGGGCGGCCATGGCGGCGGCGGTGGACACGGCGGCGCCAGCGGCGGAGGCGGCACCAACAATCACTGACCTGCTGGTAGCGTTGTCGTCAGGACGGCGCCTCCGGCGCGCCGACTGGACACGCGGAAAACTCTGAACTATGCCCAAGGAAGAAAAAGTCGAGCTCGAGGGAGAGGTCGTTGAGGCCCTCCCCAACGCGATGTTCCGCGTCAAGCTCGACAACATGGACCGCGTCGTGCTCGGGCACGTGGCCGGCAAGATGCGCCGGTTCCGGATCCGCATCCTCCCCGGCGACCGGGTCCGCGTCGAGCTCTCCCCCTACGACCTCGACCGCGCCCGCATCGTCTATCGCCATCGCTGACTGACCGCCGACCGCGATGCGCGAGCTCGAGCTGATCGACGCGCTCGGGCGGGTGCTCGTCAATGACGGCGCGCGGGTGGTCCGCTGGCTCGGCGACGACGCGTCGGTGGTGCGGGCGGGCGGCTACGCGGTCACGTCGGTCGACACGATGGTCGACGGCGTTCACTTCCGCACCGAGCAGCTGTCTGACCGCGAGGTCGGCCACCGCGCGCTGGCAGCCGCCGTGTCGGACCTGGCGGCGATGGCGGCGACACCCGGCGAGGCTTACTTCGCGCTGGGTATGCCCGAGGGCTTGGAGCCCGAGTACGCCCTAGGGGTCGCCCGCGGCGCTCAGGAGCTGGCATCCGCCACCGGCGTCACGATCGCCGGCGGCGACGTCACCCGGGCGCCCGCGCTGATGCTCTCGTTCACGGTCGTCGGCTGGGCGCAGGACCCTGGCGAGCTCGTCGGGCGCGACGGCGCGCGTCCGGGCGACCGGGTTGGCGTTACCGGGGCGCTGGGCGCCGGCGGTGCCGGCCTGGCGGTCCTCGACGGCGCGGGCGTCCACCGGCTCACCGGTGCCCAGGCAAGCGCGCTGCGCGAGCGCTACGCGCGGCCGTGGCCGCGGCTATCCGAGGGCCGCGCGCTGAGCGAGCAAGGGGCGCGAGCGATGATCGACCTGTCCGACGGACTGGCCACCGACGCCGGCCACATCGCCCGGCGCAGCGGGGTCAGGCTCGAGCTGTCGCTGGCGGCGCTGCCGCTGGCCGACGGGGTCGCTGAGGTGGCGGCTGCGCTCGGCCGCGAAGACCCGGCCGCGTACGCGGCCACGGCCGGCGACGACTACGAGCTGTGCGTGTGCCTGCCGGCGGGCGTCGAGCCGTCCGGCGTGACCTGGATCGGATCGGTCGTCGAGGGCCCGGCGGGAGTTGCGTTCACCGACGGCGGTGACGCGGGGCTCGCCGGCTTCGAGCACTCGTTCTAGGCTCGCGCCGCCGCCGCGGCTCGCCGGCGGCGATCCCGTAGCGGATGCGGTGGACGATCGCGTCCGCCACCGCATCCGGATCGACGCGGTATTCCCCGGCCTCGATGCGCCGCTTGAGCTCCAGCACCCGATGCTCGCGGTCAGGCAGTCGCACGGGCGGCTCCGAGCGCCTGGAAGTGCGTCATCTTGGCGAACACGATGATCCGCTGGGCGGCGCTGTAGAGCGGATTGCAGGCCGACAGCACGAGCCTGTCGTAGCCGACGTTCTTGATCACCCACAGCGCCGTGGGCAGCACGATCCGGTGGTACTGGACCGTGTAGGTGAAATCCGCATAGGGCATCTTGACCTGGATCTGATCGCCAGGCTTGAGCGCGTCGATGTGGCGGAACGGGGCCAGATATGTGGTCCGGTGCCCGGCGATTGCGACCGTCTGGCCGAGCCCGGGCAGCGATGTCTCGGCGTAGTGGCCGGGACCCTTCTCGAGGCTGTCGGCATCAGTGCCCTGGACGATGTCAAAGCTCGCGCCGATCTTCGGCATCACGATCCGGCCCATCGCGTCGCCCAGCGGCACCTGATGCTCCTCGCGGCGAGCCAGATACGAGATCCGCTTCTTCTCGCTCTTGACGTTGACCAACGCGCGCGTGTCGACGGGCGACAGCGGCGTGGTGGTGAAGCTGAGGAACTGGCGGTTGATGTTGCTCTGCTGGACCTTGCCGATCACGGCTGTGACTGGCTCCTGCCAGGCCAGCGTGACCGCCGCGTCGATCAGTAGCAGCGCCCCCGAGATCATCAGCACGGACGAGATGTCGCGGATGAAACGTCTCACTTCACGATCCTTGTTTCCCCATTGTCCCAGGCCAGGGTGGCGGTCAGCGCCGCAGCGCTGACTTGGTGCCCCCGAGCGACCCCGGGCCCGCGTAGGTGACGGGCCCGCGCGTCGTCATCGGCCGCTCCTCGACAGCCGGCAGCGGTACCGAGCGGGCTCCGATCAGCACCAAGCTGAGCGCACACCCGAGCACGATGCTCCACTCGACCGCGGCGAGCACGCCCACGTGTCCGCCCGCGATCAGCAGCACGCCGTTCCAGGCCAGCCCGACCGGGTCGAGACCGAGGACCAACGCGTAGTAGGCGATCACCAGCGCCGGCGCGGCGATCCCGGCCAACAGCAGCGCCAGCGCCACCGGCCGGCGCAGCCGCAGATCGGGCGCAACAACCAGCAGCCATAGGTGCATCGCCGGGATCAGCAGCGCGGCCGCGTACGGGTTTGACAACCACATCGCCAGCGCAACCACGCACAGCACCGCCATCAGCCCGGCGCCGGCCCCCGGCGCAGCCTGGTCGCGGACCACTCCCGGCTTACCGAGTCCGGCCGTGCGGATCAGGATCGGGCGCACGATCAGCAGGCTGAGCACGATCGCGGCGGCGAGGATTGCCAGCACCACCGTGCCGGTGCCGTGCGGTGGCACCACGTCGGCGCCGACCGGGGACGGCGGAGTGGCGTGGATCAGGCCCACCAGCTTGACGGCGTACACCAGCACCAGCGCGATCACGAACGGCAGCGCCGCGCACAGCACCCACATCGCCCAGCGGAGCACCGAGTGCCCGCGGCGGCGAACGCGGGCGATCCCGTCGATCGTCGCGCCCAGCACCGGGACCATCAGCGCGAGCACGAACAGCCGCATCGCCCAGGCCGGGACGACCTTGCCGTCGAACAACAGGTATGCCGACGGCCCCGGCACCGACCGGCTGCCGTCCAGCGCGTTGACGGTCTGCAGCGCGGTCCGGCCCATCGATGCGATTCTGGTGGCGCTGACTGGCTCGTCGGCGGCGGGCGCCCGGTCCCCTGAGACGGACAGCAACACCGCCGACTGCCCCTGGGCCCCGAACGGCCCCTGCTCGGTCGCCGTAAACGGGAACGCGAGGTGGGCGAACTGGCCGCCGAGGCTCGACGCGCCGGGCGACAAGCGTGCCTGCTGAGAAAGCGCGGTAGCGACGGTGTTGCGCAATTGGGGCGGCGCCACCACCGGATCGTTTGACCACGGCACCACGACCGGCTGGCGGACGCTGCGGCCGGCCAGGTCGCCGAGCACGACGACCGCGTCGACGGGCTGGGGGAGCGAGCGGGCCAGCTGGACCGCCCCGGCGGCGCCGCCCGAGCCGCTGGTCGAGGCCAGCACGATCGTGTGGTGGTGCGTCCCGCCCGAGAGCACGTTGGCGAGCTCCTCGAGCACGCCGGTGCCCGAGGCATCGGCGGTCGCGGGCGAGTCCAGCGCGTCGCGATGGGCGACGACCACGACGGCGCCCGGCGTCAATCCGGGGCGCACCCCGACGACGTTCTCGAGCGTGCGCTTCCCGTCGGCGGTCTGGCCCTCAAACACGCTCCGGGTGACGAAGAAGTTGTCGCTGGACAGGCGCTTTGCCACCTCGCCGGCGATCGCGCGATCGGCTGGCGTCCCGGGCCGGCGGTTGGGGTACTGCTTGGCGAGCCGGGTCATCGTCGCGTAGGCGTGTCCCCCGTTGAACGCCTCCGGCGCCAGGGTTGTGGTCAGCGGCCCCGGCTGATTCTCCAGCGAGAAGGCGAGCACGATCACTGCCAGCGCGACCGCGACCAGGCCGGTGCGGTAGATGCGCGGATCCAGCACGGCCTCAGAGAGTAGCCATCGTCGCTGCCGCTTCGGGCGCACGGGCAGCTACCAATTAGTCTAATAGCAGGTCCCGCCGTAATCCGGCCACCGAGGTGCCGCGGATGGCTGGCCAGGACGCAGGAGACGTGGCGCAGCGGAGCTGCGCGGTCCGAGGACGAAGCCAGCGCCGGCGTGCCGCTCATGGGGCATACGGTGGGGAGCACTAAGGAGGAGACTCTGCCCGATCGCTCAGCTCGAATCCTGCTGGTGGACGATGAGCAGTCGATCCAGACGTTGCTCTCCTATCCCCTGCGCAAAGAGGGCTATGACGTCGTCCAGGCGACCGACGGGCGCCAAGCGCTGGACCGGTTCGACGAGCAGTCCTTCGACCTCGTCGTGCTCGACCTGATGCTCCCCCGTGTCGACGGGCTCGAGGTCTGCCGGCGCCTGCGCTCACGCAGCTCGGTGCCGATCATCATGCTGACCGCGAAGTCCGAGGAGATCGACAAGGTGGTCGGTCTGGAGCTCGGCGCCGACGACTACATCACCAAGCCCTTCTCGCTGCGCGAGTTCTCCAGCCGGATCAAGGCGGCGCTGCGGCGCGCGGAGATGAGCCGGCCAGTCGAGACCGCTCCCGACGAGGCGCCGCTCGAGGTCGAGGCGCTGCGGATCGACTTCCCCAAGCGCACGGTGCGGGTCAACGGCGACGAGGCGCCGCTGACGTTCGTCGAGTTCGAGATCCTCTCAGCGCTCGCGCGTGCGCCGGGCCGCGTATTCACCCGCGACATGCTGCTGGCGCGGATCTGGGGCGACTCCGCCTACCGGGACCCGCGCACGATCGACGTCCACATCCGACACCTGCGCGAGAAGATCGAGCGGGATCCCAAGGACCCCGAATACCTGTTCACGGTCCGGGGGGTCGGCTACCGGTTCCGCGACACCGAGCCGTAGGGCGCTCGTGCCCGCCTAGTGGACCCCACCCGAACATCTCACCGGTCATGGCGGTCGCAGATGAGGCTCTCGCTGCGCAACCGCCTGGCGGCAGTGATCTTCGCGATCACGCTGGTCGCGATCGCAGCTTTGTACCTGTACGTGGCGCCCGGGCTGCAGACCCGCCTGCTCAACGAGAAGCGCTCCGAGCTCGCCGCCAGCGCCCGTCGATACTCCGAGCGGATCGTCCAGACGATCGGCAGCGACCTCTCCTCGGCTGAGGTCCGCCGGCGCGTGGACGGCGCTGGGTTGGCGTCCGGCGACCGCGTGACGCTACTGCTGGTCACCCACCTGCCGACCGGCCCGCAGCTATCGCCGGTGGCCGATTCGAGCAAGCTCGGCGCGACAACGCCGTTGTCGTTCCCGGTGGCGACCAGGGCGGCCATGACCGGAAAGCGCCAGACCGGGATCGAAATGGCCAGCGACGGCACCGTAGCGGAGGCCGCCTACCCGGTCGAGTACCAGGGGCAGGTCGGCGCCGTGATCGTGTACTCGGACCCGGTCTCGGACATCGTCCGCAGCGTCGCCGTCGTGCGACACGAGATCCTCGTCGCGGGCGGGATCGCGGTTCTGCTGGCGCTGGTGGGCGGCTACTTCGTGGCCCGGGCGCTGGGGCAGCGAGTCAAGCGGCTCGAGCTCGCCGCCGAGAAGGTCGCGGCCGGCGACTTCGACCACCCGATCGCGGTCGACTCGAGCGACGAGCTCGGCCAGCTGGCGATCGCCTTCAACGAGATGCAGCGCCAGCTCGGGCAGCTCGAGGAGACCCGCAAGAAGTTCATCGCGACCGCCTCGCACGAGCTGCGCACGCCGATCTTCTCGCTCGGCGGGTTCGTGGAGCTGCTCGAGGACGACGACCTCGATCCCGAGACGCGGCGCCGGTTCCTCGACCAGGTGTCAGAGCAGGTTGAGCGCCTGCGCAAGCTCTCGGTCGACCTGCTGGACCTGTCGCGGCTGGAGTCCGGATCGCTCGAGCTCCGCCCCGAGCAGGTCGATCTCGGTGAGCTGACCCGGTCGGTCTCCGGCGAGTTCGAGCCGAGCCTCGCCCAGCACGACTCCCACCTCGAGCTGCGGCTACCCTCGCGCAGCATCGAGGCCGTCTGCGACCCCGTGCGGGTCGCCCAGATCATGCGGATCCTGATCGACAACGCGCTCACCCACACCAGCTCCGGGACCCGGATCGTCGTCACCGCTATGCGCGAGGACGGCACCGTCCGCCTCGTCGTCCGTGACGACGGCGAGGGGATCGACCCGGGATCGGTGTCGCGGATCTTCGAGCCGTTCTACACCGCAGACGACGCGCAGGGCTCGGGGCTCGGCCTGGCGATCGCGTCCGAGCTCGCCGAGCGCATGGACGGGCGCCTGTCGGTCGTGTCGAGGGCTGGAGACACGGCGTTTACGCTGGAGTTACCGCTCCAGGGCCGTGGGCCGGCCGCCCGCGCCCCGAGCCCGCCGTCGCCGCCGCGGGTCCCGGCATGATCGGGCCGTGGCGCTGATGGCGACCGCGACCGGCCCCGAACTCGTGCTCGAGCTCGGCCAGCGACTGCGCGAGCGGGTGCTGCCCGAGCTGGGCTCGCACGCCGGCCGCGCCCACGCCGGTGACGCCGCCGGTGGCGATGTCACGTTCGCGGTCGACGAGATTGCGGAGGAGCTGCTCGCGCAGTTCGTGGCCGAGCGGGCACCGCGGCTGGCGTTCTTCTCCGAGGACCGGGGCCTGGTGGCGCCCCCCGACGCCACCGACGTGCTGATCGTCGACCCGATCGATGGCACCCGCCCGGCGATGGCCGGCCTGGAATCGGCTTGCGTGGCGATCGCTCTGGCGCCGCTGCAGGACGGAGAGCCGACGATGGCGGACGTGCGGCTCGGCTGCGTGGTGGAGATCAAGACCGGCGATTGGTACCTGGCCGAGAAGGGCGCCGGCATCCGGAGCACGCGGCCGGTCGCGCTCAGCCCGGCGACCGACGTGCGGCAGATGTTCTGGGGCTACGGGTTCCGCGGGCGGCCGGCGCGGGCGTCGGTGGAGGTGCTGGCCGAGCTGATCGACGCATCGTCGGTCGGAGGCGGCACGTTTGAGCTCGGCTCGCAGGCGTTCGTGATGACGCGCGTGGTCACCGGCCAGCTCGACGCCGTCGTCGAGGTCGGGTCGCGGATCGTCGACGACGTCCCGGGGATGCGCGCCGAGTTCGAGCGGGTCGGCAACGGCCAGATCCTCAACAACTCGCCCTACGACCTCGCGGCCCCGTGGCTGTGCCTGCGCGAGGCGGGCGGCATCGTCTCCGACGGCTGGGGCGAGCCGCTCGACCATCACCGGCTGCTGGGGTCCGGCCACGAGTTCCAGATGTCCTCGATCTCGGCCGCCAACGCCCGGTTGCACGCCGAGTTGGTGCGCGCCGTGAACGCCGGCGTGGCCCGGCTGCAGGCGCTCCACGGCTGACTCGCCCACCGCCCTGCTCGGACGCGCGCGAGCGATCGAGACCAGGCCACAGCGCGCGGACCGATATCGTCACGGCGCGCACCGTCTGCCTTGCGTCACTGGTCTCGTGCCCGACACTAGATGCTCCAGCCCGTCCTCTTAGCCCGAAAGCAGATCGCCGACTACGCGAGCATCGTGGGGCGGCCGCTCGTCGAGGAGATCCTCGAGCGCGCCGAGCGGCTGCGCGACAAGCGGATCCTGCACGTGTCCGCGACCGCGTTCGGCGGCGGCGTCTCGGAGATCCTGTACACGCTGGTGCCGCTGATGGTCGACGTCGGGCTCAGCGCCGAGTGGCACGTGATCTACGGGCGCGAGGAGTTCTTCAACGCCACCAAGGTGATGCACAACGCGCTCCAGGGAAGCCCGCAGGACCTGACCGAGGAGCAGTGGGACACCTGGCTCGAGTACAACAAGATCAACGCCCGCGAGATGTCAGAGGGCTGGGATGTGTGCATCGTGCACGACCCCCAGCCGGCGGCGCTCGCGGGGCTGGTCGGCCAGAAGGCGCGCTATTGGGTGTGGCGCTGCCACATCGACCTCTCCACTCCCAACCCCGCCACGCTGCACCGGCTGCTGCCACACCTGGCGCCGTATCCCGCGGCGGTGTTCCACATGCCGCAGTACGTGCCGCCGGGGATGCGCGAGATCGCGCACATCGTGCCTCCCGCAATCGACCCGCTGGCCCCTAAGAACATGGCGTTCTCGCCCGAGGACGCCGTGTACATCTGCGAGCAGTTCGGGATCGACGTGGACCGCCCGCTGATGACTCAGGTGTCGCGGTTCGATCCCTGGAAGGACCCACTCGGCGTGATCGATGCCTACCGCATCGTCAAGGAGCAGCTCCCCGAGGTGCAGCTCGCGCTGGTCGGCTCGATGGCCACCGACGATCCCGAGGGCTGGGACTTCTTCAACGCCACGGTCGCCCACGCCGACGGCGACCCCGACATCCACATCCTCAACAACCTCAACAACGTCGGCGCGATCGAGGTCAACGCGTTCCAGTCGCACTCCGACGTGGTGATCCAGAAGTCGACGCGCGAGGGCTTCGGGCTGACCGTGACCGAGGCGATCTGGAAGGCGCGCCCGTTCATCGGCGGCGACGTCGGCGGGATCCCGCTGCAGGTTGCCAACGGGGAGACCGGATACCTCGTCAGCAGTGTCGAGGAGTGCGCGCAGCGCACGCTCGAGATCCTCCAGGACCCGGCTCTCGGCAAGCGGTTGGGACGGGCCGGCAAGGAGCACGCGAGAAGGCGCTTCCTGATGCCCCGCCTGCTGCGAGACTGGCTCGAGCTGTTCGAAGAACTAGGGGTCTGATGGCACAGCCTTCGCTGGTACTCGTCTCCAACCGCGGGCCGGTGACGTTCGGCCCGGAGGGGGAGATCCGCCGGGGCACCGGCGGCCTGGTAACGGCGCTGATCGGCCTGGCCTCATATCGCGAGGTCACCTGGGTGGCCTCGGCGATGACCGAGCAGGATGTCCTCGCCGCCGAACACAACGAGGGAAAGCCGTTCGTCGTGCACACGCCCGACGGCGGCGACTACCGGGTGAAGCTGGTGGCATCGGACCCCGACGCCTACGACCGCTTCTACAACATCATCGCCAACCCGATGCTGTGGTTCATCCAGCACTACCTGTGGGATCTGTCAAACGCGCCGGACATCCGCAGGCACGAGACCGAGGCGTTCGAGTTCGGCTACAACGCGGTCAACGAGGACCTGGCGCGGGCGGTGGTGGACGAGATCGAGGAGATCGAGCGGCCGGTGGTGATGATCCACGACTACCACCTGTACACGCTTGCGGGCGCTGATCCGCCGGGCCCGTCCCGACGCGTTCCTGACGCACTTCGTCCACATCCCGTGGAGCCAGTCGGACTCCTGGCGGGTGCTGCCGTCGGCGATCCGCGAGGACCTGTACCACGGGATCCTGTCCAACGACATCATCGGCTTCCACACCTGGTCCTACCGGCGCAACTTCCTGCAGTGCTGCGAGGACCTGCTCGGGCTCGAAGTCGAGCACGACGCCGGGATCGTCCACCTCGACGGGCGCGAGGTGTGGGTGCGGTCGTATCCGCTGCCGATCGACCCCGAGGCGGTCAAGGGGGTTGCGGGGCGGGAGCGGACCGCGCAGTTCGAGGCCGAGCTGCTGCGGCGCCGGCGCGATCACCTGATCCTGCGCGTGGACCGGGCCGACCTGAGCAAGAACGTGCTGCGCGGGTTCAGCGCCTTCGACGTGTTCCTCGAGCAGCACCCGGAGTTCCGCGAGCGGGTCACGTTCATCGCCCAGCTGATGCCGTCCCGGACCGACGTGCCCGAGTACACCGAGTACCTCGAGCGGATCGAGGCCATCGTCGCGGTCGTCAACCACCGCCACGGCTCGCCGGACTGGATGCCGATCCAGCTGAAGCTGCGCGACGACCTCGAGGAGGCGGTCGCCGCCTACAAGCACTACGACGTGCTGATGGTCAACGCGATGTTCGACGGCATGAACCTGGTCGCCAAGGAGGGCCCGATCGTCAACGAGCACGCCGGCGTCTCGATCCTGTCGGAGAACACCGGCGCCCACGAGGAGCTCGGCGAGTACGCGCTGTCGGTCAACCCGTTCGACATCCAGGAGCTGGCCGACTCGATCCACGCTGCGCTGACGATGGCGCCGGAGGAGCGCCACCGGCGCCACGAGGGCCTGAAGTCGATCATCACCTCGCGCAACCCGGGGGACTGGATCGACGAGCAGCTCGCCGACATCAACCGCAAGGCCGGCGGGCGCTAGTAGTCGCGCACGACCGCTAGTGGAAGGTCTTGCGGTCGAGCAGCATCTCGATGTACATCGAGATCCGCTTGGCCCGGGCCTCGGGCTTCTTGACGTGGTGCAGCCGGTACAGGAACGCGTACCGGTTGTTTCCCCGTAGCGTGGCGAAGAACTCGGCGGCCGCGGGGTTGGCGTCGAGTGCGGCCTGGAAGTCCGGCGGGATCGTGGCCCGGCTCTGGGGCTCGTAGGCGTCGTCCAGGCGACCGTCGGCGCGCGCGGCCTCGAACTCGCGCAGGCCCGCGGGCTTCATCCGCTTGGCGTCGATCAGCTTCAGCGCCGCGTCCCGGTTGACCTGCGACCACTTGCTGCGGGCGCCACGGGGCGTGAACCGCTGGAGGAAGTGGACGTCGTCGAAGCTGCCGCGCTGCCCGTCGATCCAGCCGAAGCAGATCGCCTCCTCGAGCGCCTCGGCGTGGTTGAGCGTCCGCGCGGGCGCGCCCTTCTTGGCGATCTTCAGCCAGGCGCCGCGGGCGGAGTCGTGGTTTTCGTGCAGCCAGCGCTCCCAGGCCGCCTGGTCGGCGAACTCGACGATCGGGAGGTCGTCCTTTGGGGTCCGGGCAGGCTTGGGCATCCGGTCGTCCAGCGTACGCGGATAGCGTGGCGCAGGTGACGGGCCACTTCGGGCCGGCCGCGCGTGGGCGGGCCGGGCGGAGCGGGGCGGAGCGGGGCGGAGCGGCCGATGCGAGCGGGAAGTTCGTTCCCTTCGGCGCGTGGAGTTCATCGAGGGCAACGAAGTTCCCCGATAGCGGGAAGTTCGTTCCACTCGGCGCGCGGAGTTCATCGAGGGGAACGAACTTCCCGGGTTGTGCCCCGCGTCGGGTCCCGCGAGCTCCAGTCAGCACCCGCTATAGTCGTCCGCCGCCCGACCAGGCGAATTTCGCATGGCCAAAGAACCCACTATCTACGACCTGATGCTGCTGCTCTCGACGAGCGCCGAGGACGAGCGCCGCGCGCAGATCCTCGCCAACGTCGAAGCCGCGATCCAGAACGGCGGCGGCACGATCGAGCGCAACGACGACTGGGGCTCGCGTCCGCTGCCCTACCGGATTGCGCACCAGCGCGAAGCCGAGTACCACCTGCTCCAGTTCAGCGGCCCGACCTCGCTGCTCGAGGCGCTCTCGCACGACCTGCGGATCGCCGACGGCGTGCTCCGCTTCCGGATCATCAAGGTGCTCCCCGGGCAGCCCAATCCGCCCGAGTCGCCGCCTCCGGTCGTCGCTGCGGCCGTCGCAGCCGCAGAGCCCTCCCCGGACGCGTAGCGCGCCCTCAGCGCCCGGACTGCAACGTCTTCGTTACGCCGCGTCACGGCTCCGACACGGCGCTGCAACCTTTCAGTCCATTTTCCGCGGAGATCGCGGATTGGCGCCGGGTCCGTGCATAGACTCGCTGAAAGCTTCAAACAAGTATGGAAAGGAGCCTCCGCATGGCAGGCGACATCAACCGGGTGGTCATCACCGGCAGACTGACGAAGGACCCCGAGCTCCGGTCACTGGCGGGCGGCGACACCTCTGTCTGCAGCTTGCGGATCGCGAGCAACGGACGACGGAGGAATCCCGAGACCAATCAGTGGGAGGACGCGCCCAACTACTTCGACGTCTCGGTGTGGGGCCCGCAGGGCGAGAACTGCCAGCGGTACCTGAGCAAAGGCCGCGCGGTTGGGATCGACGGGCGGCTGCGATTCCGCGAGTGGACGTCGCCCGAAGGACAGAAGCGCAACGCGGTGGATATCATCGCTGAATCCGTCCAATTCCTCGGCGGGCGCGAAGACGCCGGTAACGGGAATGGCTTCTCGAGCAGCGTGCGCGCGACCGAGAGCGATGTTCCGATCGACACCGGTGATTTCGAGAGCGCTCCCGTGGCTACCGGAGCTGCCGACGACGACATCCCGTTCTGAGGCATCGCATCGAACGAAATAGAATCCGAGCTAGGTGATTTTGAGTGGCAAAGCAACGTAGACGGCCGACTCGTCGGCGCGACAGGAAGGGCGGGCTCACATCCGGTCGCCGGAAGCCATGCCCGTACTGCCGTGACAAGGTCGATCAGGTCGACTACAAGGACATCGGCACGCTGCGGAGGTTCGTCTCCGAGCGCGGCAAGATCCGTTCGCGCCGTATCACCGGGGCGTGCCGTCGCCACCAGAGCCAGGTCGCGCGCGCGGTCAAGCGCGCGCGAGAGCTCGCGTTGCTGCCGTACGTCGCCGAGGGCGTGAGCGACCGCAGCGAGCGCGGCGGCCGCGACCGCGGCGACCGCGACCGCGACAGGTAGGCCCGCATGGCACAGGCGATTCTGCTCCAGGACGTGGAGACGCTGGGCGAGCGCGGCACGGTTGTCGATGTGTCGCCCGGCTACCTGCGCAACTACCTGCTGCCGCGCAAGCTCGCCGAGCCCGCGACCGCCGGCTCGATCCATGCGGCCACGCGCCGCCGGGAGGCGGCCGAGCGGGCCGTGCGCGAGGCCGAGGACCGGGCGCGCGAGAACGCCGCGACGCTCGGGCGGACCGTGCTCACGATTCCGCAGCAGGCCGGCGACGACGGCCGGCTGTTCGGCTCGGTGACCACGCAGGACATCGCGGACGCGATCCGCGACGCCCGCGGGATCCGCGTCGACCGGCGCAAGATCCACCTCGAGGAGCCGATCCGGCACACCGGGACGTACATGGTCGTGGTCGAGGTCACCGACGACGTGATGGCGACCGTCAAGACCATGGTCGTGGCCGCGTAGCGAGCCGCTCGCGGCGGGCCAGCCGGCTCGTCGACGGAAGTTCTTCCAGGTTGCGGGAACGACGTCAGCGGAGACGTCCGCGACCGACCTAGTATCGGACGCCGCCGATGAGCGCCGTCCAAACGATCGCGGTCCCACCGCACAACCTCGAGGCTGAGAAGTCGGTGCTCGGCGCGGTGTTGCTCGACGAGCGCCACCTGTACGCGCTGCTGGTCGAGGAGCACCTGCGGCCCCAGCACTTCTACCGCGAGCAGCACGGGGCGGTGTTCGCGGCGATGATCGAGCTGCACGAGACCGATCACAAGATCGATCCGCTGACGGTCGCCGAGTCGCTGCGCGAGAAGGGCAAGCTCGACGAAGCCGGCGGCGCCGACACGATCGACGAGCTGGCCGGCTGGGTCCCGGCGGCCGGCCACGCTCGCGAGTACGGGCGAATCGTCCGAGACAACGCGCAGCTGCGCGCGCTGCTGACCACGTCGTACGAGATCCAGGCGAGCGTGCTGTCGCGCGAGGCGCCGCCGCGCGAGCTGGTCGAGCGCGCCGAGCGGTCGGTGCTCGAGGTCGCTCAGGACGATCGCCAGAAGCGCGTGCGCTCGATCGGCGACGTGCTGCACGAGGAGACCGAGAAGCTGCACCTGCTGTCGGTGGCCAAGTCGCCGCTGACCGGCACGCCCTCCGGGTTCAAGGACATCGACGAGAAGACCGGCGGGTTTCAGCCCGGCAACCTGATCGTGATCGCGGCTCGCCCGTCGATGGGCAAGTCGGCCCTGGTCGCGAACATCGCCGAGAACGCCGCGCTGGAGGGCCGCCCGGTCGTCCTGTTCTCGCTCGAGATGTCGGAGTCCGAGCTGGCCCAGCGGTTCGTGGCCTCCCAGGCGCGGATCAAGGGCGACGACCTGCGGCGGGGCCGGGTCGCCGAGCAGCGCTGGCCGAAGATCCTCGAGGCCTGCCAGCGACTCGCGCAGGCGCCGCTGTACGTCGACGACTCCAGCGACACGGGCGTGATCGAGATCCGGGCCAAGGCGCGGCGCCTGCACAACCAGGTCGACGGCGGGCTGGGGTTGGTGATCGTCGACTACCTGCAGTTGATGCGCCACGAGGGCTACATGGAGAACCGGGTCGAGCAGGTGGCGCAGATGTCCCGAGGGCTGAAGGGCCTGGCCCGCGAGCTCAACGTGCCGGTGATCGCGCTGTCGCAGCTGAGCCGCGCCGTCGAGCAGCGCGGCGGCGAGAAGAAGCCGATCCTCTCGGACCTGCGTGAGTCCGGAGCGATCGAGCAGGACGCCGACCTCGTCATGTTCATCTACCGCGAGGAGTACTACGACAAGGACTCCGAGCGCCCCGGCGAGGCGGACATCATCATCGCCAAGCACCGCAACGGCCCCGTCGGCGAGGTCGTGTTGACCTTCCAGCACGAGTACCCGCGGTTCATGAACTACGCCGGCGAGCGGTTCGCCCAATGAGCGAGCGCTGCCCGTACGACGTCTGTGACGGCTCCGGGTTCGTGTTCGACGACAGCACGAACACGGCGTTCGACTGCCGCTGCCGCGCCGCGCGGATCGTCAGGGCCAAGGCGCGCAGCCTGTCGGCGGTGATCCCCAAGCGCTATCGCGACGTCGGCTTCGATCGTTGGCCGGTGACCGAGATCGATCCGCCGATCGTCGCCGCGACCCGCCGCTTCGCCGACTCGATCGACTCCAAGGTGCAGACCGGCCGGGGGCTGTGGTTCATGGGCCAGGTGGGCACCGGCAAGACGACGCTGGCGATGCTGGTCTCCAAGGCCGCGCTCGAGGCCGGCTGCTCGGTCGCGATCTACTCGCTGCCGCGGCTGCTCAACGAGATCCGCGACACCCACCGCGCCGAACGCTCGCACGTCGACCTGCTCGACCGCCTGACCGCGGTCGACCTCCTGCACATCGACGACGTCGGCGCCGAGCGCACCACCGACTGGGTGCTCGAGGAGCTCTACTCGATCGTCAACGCCCGCTACGAGGACGAGCGCTCGATGGTGATCACCACGAACATCGTCGACCACGCGGCGCTCTGCGAGCAGATCGCCGAGCGGACCGTGTCGCGGCTGACCGAGATGTGCGACCAGCTGCCGCTCGGCGGCGAGGACCAGCGGAACGTGCTGCGGTCGGCCTGACGCGCCCCTGGGGCGACAAGCGGCGCCTCAGGCGAACGCCAGCGCCGGGCCTTCGGCCACCCAGCGCTCGCTGATGTCCCGCAGCACATCGACCATCGCGGCCGCGGCCGGCGAGTGATAGCCGGCGGGCAGCACCGCGAAGATCGGACGCACGGGAGCGGCCGGGTGCAGCTTGCGCACGACCACGTCGTCGCGGACTCCGCGGGCGACCATGTCGGGGATCAGCGCCACGCCCACGCGGGCGGCGACGAATCCGAGGATCGCCGGGTAGTCGTCGTTCTGGAACGCGATCCGGGGCTCGAAGCCCGCCGCGTGGCAGGCCCGGAGGAACAGCCGCGAGTCGGGGCAGGTGTTCGAAGTCGCGAGCATCCAAGGCTCCTCGGCGAAGCTGGCCAGCTCCACCTCATCGGCGTCGGCGAGCGGATGACCGACCGGCATCGCCACGTACATCGGATCGTCGAACAGGTGCACCACGTCGAGGTCGCCCGGCGCCTCGGCGCCGGCGTTGCCCGAGGCCGACACGTGCAGCTCGTCGTCGCCGCGGCCGTTGAGCGGATCGTGGGAGATCGCCATGTCGAGCTCGCCGGCCCGCAGCCGGGGCAGCGAGTCGATCGGGTCGGCCATCACGATGCTGAGCTCGACGGCCGGATGCAGCTCGCGGAAGCGCGCGATCGCCAGCGGCACGATCGACGCCGCCGCCGAGGCGAACGACGCCAGCCGCAGCGACCCGCCCTCGAGGCCGGCCAGGGACTGGAGCTCGACCTCGACGTCGCGAAGCCGGGCCAGGATCGGCTCGCCGCGATCGACGAGCAGTCTGCCGGCGTCGGTGAGCACGATCCCCTGCGGCACTCGCCGCACGAGCATCGCTCCGACTTCGGCCTCAAGCGTGGCGATCTGCCTCGAGATCGCGGGCTGGGTGTAGCCGAGCGAGACGGCCGCGCCAGAGAACGAGCCCTGGCGGGCGACCTCGCAGAGAACCTTCAGGCGCCTGGTGTCGAGCATGACCATAGGTTATACCTGACCCAGCAAACCCCTATTTGAGTTTATGGGCCGCGAGCGGGACAGTGTGCCTACGCCGCCCGCCGTGGGCGGCCCAAGCGAAGGACTCCCGTGATGACCCGCACCGCCACCGCCACGATCATGATCCGGCCCGCATACGCCGACGACCGCACGGCTCTCGCGCGGCTCGCCGCGATCGACAGCTCCACGGTTCCCGCCGAGCCGATGCTGCTGGCCGAGGTCGACGACGAGCTCCGCGCGGCCGTGTCGCTCGCCGACGGATCGGAGATCGCCGATCCGTTCTTCCCGACGCTGGACCTCATCGAGCTGTTGCACACGCACGCTGCCGCGCTAAGAGCGGGTCACAGCTCAAGGCGGCGGCACCGCCCGGCGCGCCGACTGCGGCCCCACTTCGCCTAGTGTCTAGCGACGGGCGCCTGGCGACGATCAGCTGTCGCGCACCGTCACCTGAGCGAAGATCTGAGAGCCGTTGCCGAACGTGGCCACGACCTTGACCCCGTCCGGCGGGCCGGTGATCGCCAGCCACGACGCCCGTCCCGCGCTGATGTTCAGCGAGATGAACTTGATCGGGACCCCGGCGACCACGCGCAGGCTCGGCGGGATCGTCGCGCTCAGGTGGTAGCCGAACTGTCCGCCGAGCTTGGTCACGTAGCCGATCACCGGCACCTGGACCCGGGCCGGGTTGTTGAGCACGGTGTAGAAGTAGACGCGGTCGCGCCCGCCGTTGACGACCGTGATCTGCGGACGGGTGACGACCGTGTCGGCGTAGGCGAGGCCGGTCCCCGAACCCATCACGGAGCCCTTCGGGCACGCGTTCGGCCCGGCCGCGTTGAGCCGCTGATACGAGCACGACGGGTAGCTCCCGCCGTTGTAGCGGGTGCCGCCGGGAAACCACACGTCAAGCTTGGTGACCGTCGGCTGGCTGGACGCGGAGTTGCCCTGCCAGCCGAGCGAGGCGCTCAGCCTGACGCCCTGTGGGTGCTTCGGCGTCCCCTCGGTCAGGCGGGCCTGCCTGACCGTGACGCTGGGGGCGTGGGAGGACGCCAGGGCCGCGACGGCGCCCGACCCCAGGAGCATCCCGGCGAGTAGGACCAAACCAAGTCTGCGCATGATGATCGACCTCCGGGTCGAGACGGGGCGGCTGACGCGAGTGGACGTCAGGCCCATAGTCAACATCAGACACATACGTGGCTACAAGTTCGTCGGCCGCGGATGGCAAGATTGCGCCTGATCGATGCAGACGCTCACGTCATCGAACGGGTGCCAGATCGCTTACGAGCGCTCCGGAGCCGGGCCGCCGCTGGTGCTCGTCGGCGGGGCGTTCAGCTCGCGGGCCGGCGCCGCGCCGATCGCCGCCGGGCTCGGCGCGGACTTCACCGTCTACTGCTACGACCGCCGCGGGCGGGGCGACAGCGGCGATCAGGACGAGTATGAGCCCGAGCGCGAGGTCGAGGATCTGACCGCCGTAATCGAAGCCGCCGGAGGCGACGCGTTCGTGTTCGGTCAGTCCTCCGGCGGGGCGCTGACGCTCGAGGCCGCGGCCGCGGGTGCCCCGATCCGCGCGCTGGTGGTCAACGAGCCGCCGTTCACCGGCACCGAGGGCTCGAGCCTGCGGACCGGCGAGCGACTGGCCGAGCTGGTCGCAGCCGACCACCCGGACCAGGCCGTGGAGCTGTTCCTACGCGGGACGGGACTCCCGGAGGCCGCCGTCGAGCAGACGAAGACCTCGCCGGCGTGGCCCGGAATGGTCGCGGTCGCCCGCACGCTGCCTTACGACATACGGCTGTGCAACGACGGGATCGTGCCGGTCGACCGCCTGGCGCGGATCTCATGCCCGGTGCTCGCGACCGCGGGCGGAGCCAGTCCCGACTGGGCGCCCGCCGTAGCGCAGGCGATCGCGCAAGCCGTCCAGGACGGAGAGTGGCGACGGCTCGAGGGTCTCGGCCACAACGTGCCGGTCGACGTGCTCGCGCCGCTGCTGCGCGAGCGGTTCCTCGCCTGATCCCGCCCGCGGGCGCCTCAGACGTATCGGATCCGGGTCAGCAGCTCGGCGGCCTCGAGCTGGATGTCACCGGCGAGCTGGTCGACTCCTTCGAGGAGTGACGGATCCGCCGTGAGCCCGAAATTGAGCGTGCCGGTCAGCGACACCACCGCGATCCGCAACGCGTGGTGCTCTCGGATCTCGGCCAGTGAGTAGAGCGCACGCACCGGGGAGCCGAGGATGTGGACCGGCACCCGTGGACCCGGGACGTTGGAGACGTTGAGCGCAAACGAGCGCGGGTGCGTCAGCACCCGCTCGGCGAAGCTGCGCAACTGTGGCGCCCGCTCGAGACCTCGCATCAGCGCGTCCAGCTGCTGGGCGTCGTGACGTTCCTTGCGTACTCGCGTGGCCCGGCGGATCGCGCGCAGGCGGGCGAGGGGATCGGCGAGCAGCGGCAGATCGAGGCAGAAGAATGAGTCGCGGTTACCGAGCTCCGCGCTCGGAGCGCCCGCCGCGGACACGACCGACTCGTGCAGGCTGACGGGCACCTTGACCCGGACCGAGCCGAGATGGCCGTGGTGTGACTCGAGCCAGCGCCGCAGGCCGCCGGCCACGACCGTCAGCACCGCGTCGTTGACGGTCGCGCCGTCGATCGTGCGCGCGGCGCGACGCAAGTCCTCCAGGGGCGCTGAGGCGAACGCCACGTCCCGCCGGGCGTCGATCCGCCCGCTGAACGGCGAGCGGTGCCACGGATGCGGGGTTTCGCGCACCGCGGCGCCGAGGCTCGCGAGACGGCGCTCGGACTCCCGGGGCTCAGCGACCCGCGGTTCATCGACCGCTGGGCGGCGCTGATCGCGCCGACCCGGGCGCGGCGGCGGACCATCGTCTCCCTCGTCGAACAGCGCTTCCCAGGCCGCCCGCATCGCCGTCTGCCCGTCCGCCGCGGCGTGGTGAAAGCGCCAGATCAGCGCGCTCCCGCCGTCATCGAGCTCGGGAACGACGTCGATCCGCCACAGCGGCCTCGAGCGATCCAGACGCTGTTGGAACAGGTCCGCGATCAGCGTCCGCAGGCCGGCCGTGTCAACTGGTTCCGAGCCCCCGGCATCGACCACATGCGCCGCGAGATCGACGTCGGGGTCGAGCACCCAGCACGGATTCCCGTCGGTGTCGGACAGGCGCATCCTCAGCATCGGCGCGCGCTCCAGCCGCCCGGCGATCGACTCGCGCAGGCGCCCGGTATCGATCCGATCGCCGAGCATGATCACCTTGCAGGTGTGTCCGGCGACCGTCTCTGTCTCGAGCGCGAGGATGCTCAGGTCCTCGGCCGACAGGAGCCTGAGCGGCTCACCGCCGCTGGTGTCGTCCGCTCCCAGGTTGCTCGTCGCGCCGCCCACGCACACGGTCACGCTACCGCCGTTTGCAACCGCTGACCAGTCCGGTGGTTCAATCCGCATATGAGCAGGGATCCGGTCGAGGTCCTGGTGGTGGGCGCGGGACCGTCGGGGCTGTTCGCGGCCGTGGACCTGGCACGCCACGGCGTGCGCCCCCGGATCGTCGAACGCGAACCCGAGCCCCACCGCCAGGCGCGGGCGACCGCGCTGCAGCCCGGAACGCTCGAGATCCTGGCGCGGGCGGAGGTGCTCGACGAGGTGCTCGCGTCCTCCATGCATCTTCCGTTTGCTCGGGTGTTCGACGCGGAGCTCACTCAGGTCAGCGAGATGCGGTTCGCCGGCGCCGGCTGTCGCTGGGAGCACCAGTGCAGCCTGCCCCAGTGGCGCACCGAGCAAATCCTCGCCGACCGGCTGTCCAGCCTCGACGTGAGCCTCGAGCGCGGGGTCATGGTGTCCTCGGTGCAGCCTCGCGCCGACGCGGTCCTGGTGACGCTGGAGCGACCCGACGGTACGACCGAGTCGGTCGAGACCCAGTACGTGGTCGGCGCCGGCGGTGCCCACAGCGTCACGCGCACCGCGATGGCTGGGGAGCTCGGCGGCGACACGTACCCGGGGACGGCGCTGGCGGCCGACGTGCGAGTGCGGTGTGGCCTGCCTCGCGACGGGCCGGCGCTGATCGCCACGCCCGAGGGATACGTGTTGCTCACGCCGCTGCCTGACGACTGGTGGCTCACGTTCATCGGCGATCTGTACGACGACGAGCTCGAGCGGCTGGAACGCGACCGGTCGGCGGACACGATCGCCGGCTTGCTGAGCCGCCGGATCACCGGGAAGCTCGAGCTGGTCGACGTCGACTGGGCGTCGAAGTTTCAGATGCACCGGCGAATCGCCTCACGGCTGGCGGGTGAGCGATGGTTCCTGCTCGGCGACGCCGGCCACCTGTCAAGCCCGTTCGGCGGCGAGGGCCTCAACTCGGGCCTGCACGACGGACACAACCTCGCCTGGAAGCTCGCGCTCACCGTCCAGGGCCGTGCGCGCGGAGCACTGCTGGACAGCTTCGAGCCCGAGCGGATGCTCGCCGATCAGCAGGCGCTCGAGGTCTCCGACCGGTTGCACGGCCTGGCCCACGCCGCGGTCGAGTCGGCGCGGACCGGCGTGCGCCCGGCGCCGCCGACGCGCCGAGCAGGTGGCGGCGCTGGTGCGGTCGCGGTCGATGCTCGACATCACGTACGCGGGCAGCCCGTTGGTCGGCGAGTACCTGGCTCCGGGGTGTCCGCCGCCACCCGGTCCCGAGCCCGGCGAGCGGTTTCCCGATCAGACCTCGCCACGCACGTCTCACCGCCTGCTGATGTACGGCCCGGCCGCCGACGGCTGACGAGCTCGCCCGGCTGCGCCGGCGTTGGGATCCGCTCGTCGACGTGTCCGACGCGGACGAGGACGGACCGGCCCCCGGAGCGGTCCTGATCCGGCCCGACGGGCACGTCTCGTTCCGCGCCAACGCGAGCGATGCATCGGCGCTGGCGGCGATCGACGAACACCTCCGCTCGTACCTGATCGCCCGCCTGAGGTCGGCGGCGTCATACTCACCGAGCGGTGACCACGACCTCCGAGCTCGAGCAGTTCCCGATGGTGATCGGCGGCAAGACCGTCCAGGCCGCGTCGGGCAACACATTCGAGACCGAGAACCCCTACACCGGCGAGCCCTGGGCGACCGTGCCCGACGCCGGCCCCGAGGACGTCGACGCCGCGGTCACCGCTGCGCGCGAAGCCTTCGCGGGGCCGTGGGGCGCCAGCACCGGCTTTCAGCGCGCCGCGCTGATGCGCCGCTTCGCCGGCCTGATCAGCGACAACGCGGAGCGTCTCGCCCGGCTCGAGGTCAACGACTCGGGCAAGCTCTACCGGGAGATGATCGGCCAGGCTCAGGCCCTGGGCGGCTGGTACGAGTACTACGCCGGCATCGCGGACAAGCTCGAGGGGCGCCAGATCCCGACGCCGAATCCCGACTACCTCGTCTACACCCGTCGGGAGCCCGTCGGGGTGGTGGCAGCGATCACGCCGTGGAACTCGCCGCTGCTGCTGCTGACCTGGAAGCTGGCCCCGGCGCTCGCCGCCGGGTGCACGATGGTCGTCAAGCCCTCGGAGCACTCGCCCGCCGCGACGCTCGCGCTGGCGGGACTGGCCGGCGAGGCGGGATTCCCGCCCGGCGTGGTCAATGTCGTCACCGGCGCCTCGCGCGAGCTCGGCGCCGCCCTGGCCGGGCACTCGGGCGTGGACAAGGTCGCGTTCACCGGCTCGACCGCAACCGGCCGCGCGGTCGCCCACGCCGCCGCCGAGAACCTGAACAAGGTCACGCTCGAGCTCGGTGGCAAGTCGCCGCAGATCGTGTTCGACGACGCCGACCTCGACGCGGCCGCCAACGGCGTGGTCGCCGGGGTGTTCGCCGCGACCGGCCAGACGTGCATGGCCGGCTCGCGGCTGATCGTCCACGCCGACGTCCACGACGAGCTCGTGCAGCGCGTGGCGCGGCGGGCCGAGCAGATCAAGCTCGGCGACCCCACCGACCCCGCCACCGAGATGGGTCCGGTGGCCAACCGGCCCCAGTACGAGAAGGTCCTCGGCTACCTGGAGACCGCGCAGCGAGGAGGGAGCCGTCGCGGCCTCCGGCGGCGAGCCCGACGACCGGCTGGGCGGCCTGTTCGTCAAGCCGACCGTGTTCACCGGCGTCGATCCCGACGACACGATCGTCCGCGAGGAGGTGTTCGGGCCGGTGCTCGCCGCGCTGACGTTCACCGACGAGGACGAGGCTGTGCGGCTCGGCAACGCGACCCCGTACGGGCTCGCCGGGGCGGTGTGGACCAAGGACGTGCACCGCGCCCACCGCGTCGCCGCCGCGCTGCGGACCGGAACGGTGTGGATCAACGCGTATCGCGTGGTTTCCCCCAGCGTCCCGTTCGGCGGCTACGGCCTGTCGGGCCTCGGACGCGAGAACGGGGCCGAGGCCGTCAACGAGTACCTCGAGACCAAGTCGGTCTGGGTCGAGCTCAGCGGCGGCACGCGCGACCCGTTCACGCTGGGCTGAGCCTCCCACCCTCCACCGCTGACCACCGGCCCTCGGCCGGCGGTCGCGCTCGCGCTGCTAGAATAATGCTTGCCAGCAAGCAAGTATTTAGGATAGATTGATTTTGAGAGCAGCAGCGATCGTTGACGTTGACACCGCAGCCCGCCTTCGGGTGGCGATTGGTCGTGTCTCCCGGCGGCTGCGCGACACGGCCGCGGGATCCGAGGCCGGGATGACGCCGACCCGGATCTCGGTGCTGTTGACCGTGGTCCGCGACGGGCCGATCCGCCTCTCCGACCTGGCCGACGCCGAGAGCCTGAACCCGACGATGCTCTCGCGCATCGTCTCGGGCCTGGTGGAGCGCGGCCTGCTGGAGCGCACCAGCGACGACGAGGACCGCCGCGCCGCCTGGGTCAACGCCACGCTCGCGCGGCCGCCGGCTGGCCAAGCACATCCGCGGCGAGCGCACCGACGCGATCAACGCCGCCCTCGAGGGCCTGAGCGTCGAGCACCGCAGCTGCCTCGAGCAGGCGCTGCCCGCGCTGGAGGCGCTGTCGGAGCAGCTCAGGAGACCGCGTCGATGACGCGCGTCGTGCGCGCCGGACGCGTCACCTTCGCCGCCCTCTCGGTACCCAACTATCGCCGCTACTACGGCGGCCAGGCGATCTCGATGATCGGCACCTGGATGCAGATGACGGCGCAGTCGTGGCTGGTGCTGAGCGTCACCCACTCGAGCACGCGCGCTGGGCCTGATCGTCGCGCTGCAGACGCTGCCGGTGCTGCTGCTCGGTCCCTACGGCGGCGTGATCGCCGACCGGGTCGACAAGCGCCGGCTGATGATCGCGCTGCAGAGCGCGATGGGCCTGCAGGCGCTGGCGCTCGGGATCCTCACCGTGACCGGGGAGGTGCAGGTGTGGCAGATCGGCGTGCTGGCCGCGCTGCTGGGGCTCAACAACGCCTTCGAGAACCCGGCCCGGCAGTCGTTCATGATGGAGCTGGTCGGCAAGGAGCACCTGCGCAACGCGGTCAGCCTGAACTCGGTGCTGGTCAACGTCGCCCGCTCGATCGGACCCGCCGTCGCCGGGATCCTGATCGCGACCGTGGGGGACGGCGTGTGCTTCCTGGCCAACGCCGCGAGCTTCGTGGCGGTCGTGTTCTCGCTGACCACGATGGACGCCACCGCGCTGTCGCCGTCGCCGCCCACGCCACGGGCTCGTGGCCAGCTGCGCGAGGGCCTGCGCTACGTCCGGTCGATGCCGCAGCTGGCGCGTGCCGCTGGTGATGATGGCGGTCGCCGGGTGCCTGACGTACGAGTTCCAGGTGTCGCTGCCGGTGATGGCCGACCACGGCCTCGACGTCGGCGCCGCCGGCTTCGGCTTCATGACCGCATGCGATGGGCATCGGCGCGGTCGCCGGCGGCCTGGTCGTGGCCGGCCGCGGCAAGACGGGGCTGCGACCCCTGACCGCGGCGGCGTTCGGACTCGGCGCCGCGCTGGCGGCAGCGACGCTGGCCCCGAACCTCGGGGTGGAGCTGCTCGCGCTGGCGTTCGCCGGCGCCGCCAGCATCTCGTTCATGTCGACGGGCAACTCGACGCTGCAGCTCAACGCCGCACCGGAAATGCGAGGTCGCGTGATGTCGCTGTGGTTCGTCGCCTTCCAGGGCTCGACGCCGATCGGCGGCCCGCTCGTCGGCGCCACGATGGCGGCGATCGGCCCTCGAGCCGGCCTGGGCCTCGGAGCTCTGGCCGTCGGCCTGGTCGCGTGCGGCGGGTTGGTCGCGCTGCGGCGCGTGCCGGGCCGCCGCGTCCCCTCCACCGAGGCAGTGGTCGCGGGTTAGAATCGGCCGGGATGACCGGCTCCGGAAGACGAGTACAGCGCGCCACCGAGCGGTAGTGGCCCGCAGCGCAGCGGGCGCGCCGGTGGCAGTCGCTTCGTCCCTTCGATCTTCAAGGAGCCCGCAATGTCCAACCCCTCCCAAGCCGCTTCGCCACCGGACCGCGTTCACGGCGCGACCAGCTCGCCGGTTCGCGACATCCTCGCGCTGACCGAGCGCCGAGAGGTGGTGTCGTTCGCCGGCGGCCTACCCGCGCCCGAGCTGTTCGATCTGGCGGGGCTGCGCGAGGCGTTCGCGGCCGTGCTCGCCGACGACTGCGGCGGTCGCTCGCTGCAGTACTCGACGACCGAGGGCGACCCGCGACTGCGCGCCGCGATCGCGCAGCGGCTCACCGCCCGCGGCCTGGACACCGAGGCCGACGACCTGCTGATCACCAGCGGCTCCCAGCAGGCGCTCACGCTGATCGCCACCGTGCTGCTGGCACCCGGCGACCGGGTGCTGGTCGAGGAGCCGTCGTACCTGGCGGCGCTCCAGTGCTTCGGGCTGGCGCGCGCGGTCGCCGTGCCGATCCCCTGTGACGACGACGGCCTGGACCCGGAGGCGCTCGACGAGCTCGTCGCCCGCCATCAGCCGAAGCTGCTCTACACCGTCCCCACGTTCCACAACCCGACCGGCCGCACGCTGCCGCTGGCGCGCCGCCGGGCGCTGGCGGCGGCGGCCGAGCGCGCGGGCCTGTGGCTGGTCGAGGACGACCCCTACGGCGAGCTGCGCTACCGCGGTGAGGCGCTCCCGGCGGTGGCATCGCTGCCCGGAGCCAGTGACCGGACGCTCGCGATCTCGACGCTGTCCAAGATCGCCGCGCCGGGCCTGCGGGTCGGTTGGGTGCGCGCGCCCCGGATGTTGCTGCGGCCGCTCACGATCGCCAAGCAGGCCGCCGACCTGCACTCGTCCACGGTCGATCAGGCGGCGGCCGCGCGGTGGCTGTCGTGCACCGACCTGGACGCGCATATCGGCCGGCTGCGGGAGGCCTACGGCGCCCGCCGGGACGCGCTGATCGACGGCCTGGCGACGGCGCTGCCGCCCGGCTCGACCCACAACCGCCCGAACGGCGGCATGTTCGTGTGGGCGCGGCTGCCCGACGCCTGGGACTCGGGCGAGCTGCTCGCGCGGGCGCTGGATCACGATGTGGCCTACGTCCCGGGTGCGCCGTTCTTCTCGGGCCCTCCCGACCCGGCCACCCTGCGGCTGTCGTTCACGACCCACGCGCCCGACGAGATCCGAGTCGGCCTGGAACGACTGGGGCGCGCACTCACCGCGCGTTAGTGGTCGCTCTGATAGAACCGCCGCGTCCGAGTTTCAGCCGAGGAGATAGATGAAAGTCATCGGAGCAGGCCTTCCACGCACGGCAACCACCAGCCAGGCGATCGCGTACGAGAAGCTGGGGTTCGGCCCCTGCTACCACATGCGCGACGTGTTCATGGACATGGACAAGGGGCTGTCGCAGTGGGAGGCCGTGGCCAGTGGGAACCCGGACTGGGAGACGATCCTCGGGGACGCGCAGTCGACCTGCGACTGGCCCGGGGCGCGCTACTACAAGGAGCTGCTCGAGTACTACCCCGACTCGAAGGTGGTGCTGAGCGTCCGCAGCGCCGATAGCTGGGTGCGGAGCATGCGCGACACCATCTGGGCGATCTACTTCGGCGACTCGGTGATGCACCACCTGTGCGAGGCCAGGGCGGTGCTCGACCCGCTGTGGAAGCGGTTCATGGACCTGATGATCGTGATGACCTGGCGGGACCCGGACGGCGCCCTGGCCCCACCCGAGGCGACGTTCGACGACGCCGGCCTGGCCGCGGCGATGGATCGCTGGAACGACCGGGTCAAGGCCGACGTGCCCTCGGACCGGCTGTTGGTGTGGGAGCCGCGCGAGGGCTGGGGACCGCTGTGCGAGTTCCTCGAGGTCCCGGTGCCCGACGAGCCGCTGCCGAACGTCAACGACACGGCGGCGTTCAAGGAGGGGATCATGGGCGGCGCGATCGGGGTCGTCAACGCCTGGTGGGACCAGCGGGAGCGGCCCAGCAGCGGTCTTCACGACACCGCGCTCGACTAGTGTCGCGATACTAAGGAGTTCGGCATGGCGTTTATCGAGACGACCCCGGAAGACAGGGCCGAGGGCCGGACGGCCGAGCACTACGCGGCGGCCCGGGACGCGACCGGGTACGTCCCCAACTACGCCGCGGCGTTCTCGGCCCGCCCCGACGTATATGCGGCCTGGATGCAGCTCAACGGCGCGATCAAGAGCAACATGGACCTGCGCCGCTACGAGCTGGCCACCGTCGCCGCCGCCCGGCGCCTGCGTTCGAGCTACTGCGTGCTCGCGCACGGAACCGTGCTGAGCGATCGGTTCCTCGGCCCCGACAAGCTCCGTGAGGTCGTCATCGATCACCATGGCGCCGGGCTCGACGAGGTCGACGTCGCGGTGATGGACCTCGCCGACAAGGTCGCCACCGACGCATCCGCGGTCACGCAGCAGGACGTCGACGAGCTGCGCTCGCTCGGCCTGTCCGACGCCGACGTCCTCGACGTCGTGCTCGCCGCGGCGGCGCGCTGCTTCTTCAGCAAGACCCTCGACGGCCTCGGCGTCCAGGCGGACGCCAAGTTCTCCGAGCTCGACCCTGAGCTGCGCGAGGCGCTGACCGTGGGCCGAGCGATCGCCGAGCAGTAGCTTCCTCCTCCCGAACGGATTTCGGCCGCGATGTATCAGGCGGCCGGCTGGGCCCTCTGTGTCGATGTGGTCACCACCGCCCGTCGAGGTGTCACTGCGTTCTCGGTGACGACCACCGCCTGTGGATTTCACCGATCGGAGAGAGCGACGTTAGTCGCGTTTTGCAGGGAGATTCTGGTTGGCTGGGACCGCTCAGATCTAGAGTCACACCCCACCGAGGAGAGACTGCATGTTCAATGCGTTCGGTGCGGCGCCGGTCATGGGTCCGTGGCAAGGTGGCCTCGCCCAGCCGGTCGGCCCACCCAGCCGCCCCCAGTTCGGATCGGGCGCGCTCACGCTGGTGTCACAGACCGACGCGTCGTCGGGCAGCCTGGTGTCATACGTGGGCGGGATCTTCACCGCGCAGTTCTGGACGACCGGCCATCCGGTCCCGTTCCTGGTCCGCGAGCTCGACGCCGAGGACGTCAAGGCGCTCCGCGACGAGCTCTCCGAGCAGCTCGAGGGACCGAGCACGGGGCTCGACGAGGTCCCGCTGCGCGCGTTCGTGGCGGCGGCCGATGCGTACGTGGCGGCTCGATCGGAGCGGTTCTCCGGAGCGGCGCTCGGCCCGATCTCGCGCCCGGCGCCCGGCGAGCTGCTGGCGGAGCTGAGCTGGCCCAGCGGCGCTGTTGGGACCGTGCTCGCGAGCAAGCAGGGAGTGTCCGGCCAGTCGCACATACCGCCCTTGCCGGCCAGCGATCCCGTGCCCCTGCGCCGCGGCGAGCTGCGCTCGCTGATCTCGGCGCTCGGCGAGCTCCAGCGTGGCTGCAGTCACGGCGTCGATCCACTGTGGTCGGAGCTCCGGGACTTGGCGCAGGAGGACCTCACGGCGCGCGACAGCCGCCGTTTCTGGTAGTTCTTCGGCACTGTCAGGTTGTTTTGCGTAGCTCCTCATCCTCGACCGGGGCGCGTGCGATCGAAGGCTTCTGCGGCCCGCCGCGCATCGATCAAGCCAAGGCTGCCCGGATTGGCGGCAGCGTTGTGCTGCCTGTTTGCGGGGGTCGGCCTGTCGGCCTGTGGGAGCGACAAGCCGCAATCCCCAGGAGCGCCGCTGCCGTCCAACCACACGCTTCCGGCATCGTCTGACTCCGTCCACGACGGGCGCGGCGTGAGCGTGTTCCCGGTGCCCGGGAGCCGATACGGGATGCCCGGCACGCAGATCAGCTTCCGCGGAACCCCGGCCTCGAGGATCGGGGACGTCACGGTCGTCGGCTCCCGCTCGGGCGAGCACGAGGGGCGGATCGAGGCCGACTCCGACGGCCACGGCGCGAGCTTTCTGCCCGTCCAGCCGTTCGTCCCCGGCGAGACCGTGACCGTGACCACCCATCTGAAGGTGCTGGGCGTCGGGGACGGCAGCTTCCACTTCCGGATCGAGCACCCGGCCAAGCAGATCGGCGCCGGGAAGCTGTCGCTGGCCAAGAACGTGCCCGGGGGGACCCAGCGCTTCCGCTCGCGCCCGGATCTGACCCCGACTTCGGTGGCGGTGTCGACCGACTCGGCTCCGCCGACCGACGGCGACATCTTCGTGGCCCCCCAGAACGGGCCCACTCAGGACGGGCCCATGATCCTGGACCCCAAGGGCAGGCTCGTCTGGTTTCACGCCACGCCGGTGGACCAGCAGCTCCTCACCACCGACTTCCGCGTCTCCAAGCTCCACGGCCACAGGGTCCTCACCTGGTGGCAGGGCAGCACGAACCGGGGCAGCGGCCGCGGCGTCGGCGTGATCTACAACCGCCGCTACCGCAAGGTCGCGACCGTCCACGCCGGCAACGGCCTCGAGGCCGATCTGCACGAGTTCATGGTCACCAACAAGGGCGACGCCTGGATGATCGCCGCGTCGCCGGTGTCGCTGCCGGGGCTGAGCCGGCCGGTGATCGACAGCGTGGTGCAGGAGGTCGACATCAAGACCGGGCTGGTGCTGTTCGAGTGGCACTCGCTCGATCACGTAGCTCTGTCGGAGTCCTACAAGTACACGGCCAACCAACCGGGCCACATCGTCGATCCGTACCACCTGAACTCGATCTCGCTCGACCGCGCCGGCAACGTGATCGTCTCGATGCGCAACACCTCTGCGATCTACAAGCTCGACCGCCGGACCGGCCGGATCATCTGGCGGCTCGGCGGTATGCGCTCGAGCTTCAAGATGGGCCCCGGAACCAGCACGGGCTTTCAGCACTCGGTCACGGTGCATCCGGACGGGACGCTGACGATCTTCGACAACGGCGCCGGGCCGCCCAAGGTCCATCCCTACTCGCGTGGGATCCGAATCTCGCTGAACACCCGGAAGATGACCGCGACGCTGGTCCAGACCTACGACCACTCGCCGACGATCTCCGCGAACTTCGAGGGCGGCGTGCAGAAGCTGGCCGGCGGCCAGGCGTTCCTCGGCTACGGCCAGAGGCCCTACTTCACCCAGTTCGACTCAGCCGGGCAGGAGGACTTCGACGCGAGGTTCGTGACCGCCAACTCGAGCTACCGGGCCTATCGCTTCAAGTGGAGCGCCAAGCCCCAGAGCCCGCCGGCGGTGGCGGCGGCGCGTTCCGGCGCGGCGGTCACCGTGTGGGCGAGCTGGAACGGTGCGACCGGAGTGGCCCGCTGGCGCGTGCTCGCCGGCCCGAGGCCCGGTTCGCTGCGGCCGGTGACCGTGGTCCGCAAGCGCGGGTTCGAGACCGCGGCGACGATCCCGGCGCGCAGCTACGTGGCCGTTCAGGCGCTCGGTGCCAAGGGCCGGGTGCTCGGCCGGTCGCGCGCGGTCGCCGCGGGATGAGCCGAGGCGGGTCTCGCCCGCCGGCCCTCGTACACTGAACGCGATGCCCGGAATCGTGATCGTCGGCGCCCAGTGGGGCGATGAAGGCAAGGGAAAGATCACCGACCTGCTCGCTGAGCAGGCCGACGCGATCGTCCGCTTCCAGGGCGGCAATAACGCCGGTCACACGATCGTGCGCGACGGCCAGACCTGGAAGCTGCACCTGATCCCGTCCGGGATCCTGCACGCCGGCACCCTGTGCGTGATCGGCAACGGCGTCGTGATCGACCCGAAGGTGCTGACCGAGGAGCTCGAGGAGCTGCGCCGCCGCCGCGTGGACACGACCTCGCTGCGGATCTCGGCCAACGCACACCTGATCATGCCCTACCACCTGATGCTCGACCACGCCGGCGAGGCGAAGCTGGGCAAGCTCCAGATCGGGACCACCCGGAGGGGGATCGGCCCCTGCTACGCCGACAAGGCGGCACGGCTGGGAATCCGGGTCCAGGACCTGCTCGACGAGAAGATCCTGAAGAAGAAGATCGTGGCGGCGCTCGACCCCAAGCGTCTGTCGTTGCGGCCGTTCGCCAAGGACCCGCGGCTGGACCTGCAGACGATCACCGAGGAGTACCTGACCTACGGGCACCGGCTGGAGCCGTTCATCGCCGACACGATCAAGCTCGTGCACGAGCGCCTCGATGAGGGCAAGCTGGTCGTGTTCGAGGGCGCGCAGGGCGCGCTGCTCGACATCGACCACGGGACGTATCCGTTCGTCACGTCGTCCAACCCGGTGGCAGGCGCGGCCTGCATCGGCGCGGGCGTCGGGCCCAAGGACATCGACGAGGTCTGGGGCGTCACCAAGGCGTACGGCACCCGGGTCGGCGCCGGGCCGTTCCCGACCGAGATCGAGGGCCCGCTCGCCGACCAGCTGCGCGAGCAGGGCGGCGAGTACGGAACCACCACCGGCCGCGCTCGCCGCGTCGGTTGGCTGGACCTGGTGGCGCTGCGCTACGCCGCGCGAATCAACTCGCTGACCGGGCTGGCGGTGACCAAGCTCGACGTGCTCACCGGCTACGACCGGCTGAAGGTGTGCACCCGCTACCGCGGCGCCGAGGGCGCCGAGTTCGAAGACTTCCCGTACCACCAGACGGTGCTGCATCACGCCGTCGGCGAGTACGAGGAGCTGCGCGGCTGGACCGAGGACATCACCGAATGCCGCGAGGAGTCCGACCTGCCCGCGGCCGCGCGCGAGTACCTGCAGTACCTGTCGGAGTTCGTGCGCGTGCCGATCACGCTGATCAGCGTCGGCCCCGGCACCGAGCAGGTGCTGTGGACAAACGCCAGCGAGAACATCTCGCCGCCGCCGGCCCCCGCGCCGGCTCCCGCCGCCTGAGCGAGCTCAGTCCTGGCGTGAGGGGT
Source organism: uncultured Solirubrobacterales bacterium (assembly GCA_963831845.1). Classification (GTDB taxonomy): domain Bacteria; phylum Actinomycetota; class Thermoleophilia; order Solirubrobacterales; family Solirubrobacteraceae; genus Palsa-465. The sequence goes on from CAWHRT010000030.1 coordinate 46,455, forward strand.
GTCCCACCCCGGGCCACGGCGACAGCACGAGCACCAGCCGGGCGTCCGATACCGCCCTGACCGCGTGGCGCTCGGCCGGCTCGAAGTGGGTGACCAGACCGGGGCCGCCGGTGACCTTCCGCCCGTCGGCGGAGATCTCGATCTCCCCGTCAGCCACGAACAGGTAGGCGCGCTCGTGCACCTGGTGCTCCTGGAGCTCCTCGCCGGCCGGGAGCAGAATCGCGATCGCGCGGTTCTCCTCGTCGCTGCGCAACACCTGCGGTTGGTGGACCTCGATCTCCAGCGAACGCACGTCCCAGCTCTCCATCGCCGTCTCCTCTGTCGCGTTCTCGGTCGCGAGCATGATCGCGCGCGAGGGCCGCTACTGCTAGCGCCAGCGCTCGAGCAGATCCTCGTCGGGCACTCGACGCACTACCCGTGCGGGCACTCCCATCACCACCTCCCGTTCGCCGACGTCGCGCGTCACCACCGAGCCGGCGGCGACGAACGCCTCGTCGCCGATCTCGACTCCCGGCACCATCACCGCTGCGCCGCCCACGCGGCAGGCGCGGCGGAACGTCGCTCCGCGCAGCGGCTCGCCGCGCGGGTGCCGGCCCATCGTGTTGTCGTTGGTGGTCATCACGCCGGGAGCGAGGAACACGTCGTCCTCGACGACGGATCCGGCGGTCACGTACACATCGGTCTGGATCAACACCCGGGCGCCCACGGTGACGCCGAACTCGACCGCCGATCCGCGACCGACCACCGACCGCTCACCGATCGCGCACCGCTCGCGGACCTGCACCTGGTCGCCGATGATCACACCGGCGCCGATCCGGGTGCCGGCGTACACGATCGCGCCACAGCACACCTTGACGCCGTCCTCGAGCACCAGCCCGGACAGCTCGCTGGTCGCCGCGCTCGAGCCGGCGCGCAGCCGCGGCCGCTTGCCGAGCACCACCAGATCCTCGATCACGCAGTTGTCGCCGACTTCGGTGCCGGCGTGAACCACGGTGCCGGAACCGATCGCCGCGCCCGCCCCGATCCGCGCGGCGGAGTGGATCACCGCGCCCGGGGCGATCTCGGCGCCCGGGCCGACGACCGCGTCGGGCGCCACGTGGGCTCCGGCGGCGATCTCAGGCTCGTCCGGCATTGGCGGCGCGGGCCGACGCGTCCAGCGACTGCTGCAACTGCTCGAGCACGCGGACCACCCGCAGGCCGCTGGCCCCGTCCGAGCGCGGCTGCTCGCCGGTGCGCACACAGTGGACGAAGTGCTCGCACTCCAGGCGCAGCGGCTCGACGTTGGGGATCCGCGGGGAGAAGATGTCACCAGTCCTGGTGATGTACTCGCCGTAGGTGCGGACGTCCTCGTCGAAGCCCTTGTCGTAGATCGTCAGCTTGCCCTCGATCGCCATGTCGTCGAACGTCGCCATCCGGCCGGAGCCGACGATCGTGAAGCGCCGCTCCTTATGCGGATCGAGCCACGACAGGTGGAGGTGAGCCGACAGACCGGACGGGAAGCGCAGGAAGCAGAACACGACGTCCTCGACGCCGTCGCGCACGTAGCACTCGCCCCGCGCGATCGCTTCCTCGGGCTCCTCGCCGGCCAGGTACAGGACCACCGACACGTCGTGGGCGCCGAGGCTCCACAGGGCGTTCTCGTCGGCGCGGAGCTTGCCCAGGTTCAGGCGGTTGCCGTAGATGTAGTAGATCTCGTCGCCGAGGTCGCCCGACTCGGCGAGCTCCTTGAGCTTCTGAACCCCGGGGTGATACTCGAGCAGGTGGCCGACCATCAGCGTCCGTCCGCTCGACTCGGCCGCCGCGACCGCGCGCTGCGCTTCGGCGACCGACTGCGCGAGCGGCTTCTCGACGAAGCAGTGCTTGCCGGACTCGAGCACGCGGACGGCGAGCTCGGCGTGGGTCGGCACCGGGGTGGCCAGCACGACCGCGTCGAGCTCGGGGTCGGCGAGCAGCTCGCCGAGGTCGTCGGTCAGCCGGGCTCTCGGGAACTGACGGCCGATCCGCGCGCGGGCATCGGGCGAGGCGTCGCAGCACCAGGCCAGCTCGCAGCCGGGGATCGCGGCGAAGTTACGCGCCAGGTTCGGGCCCCAGTAACCGAGACCGGCCACACCGAGTCGCAGTGGACTGTCACTCATCGTGCCTTCCCCTCATCCGAGGTGCAGTGTAAGCGCAGCGAGCACTCGATCTCCTGCATGTCCGTCGCCGTACAGCTGCGGGCGGTCCGCCGGCGGCTCGCGCTCGAGCGCCGCCACCGCCGCCGCGGCGTCCAGGTCGACCAGCACGTTCCAGCCGTGATCGACGGTCTCGGTCCACTCCGTGCTCGGCCGAATCGTGATGCACTTCACCCCCGCCAGGTAGGCCTCCTTCTGCAGGCCACCGGAATCGGTCAGCGCGGCGCGCGCGTTGCACAGCAGCGCGTTGAGCTCGAGATACCCCAGCGGCGGCGTCAGCGTCATGTTGTCGCCGCGCTCCAGCAGCTCGTACAGCCCGGCGTCGCGCAGCCGCGCCGCCGTCCGCGGGTGCAGCGGCAGGACCACCGGTGCGGGCACCGACAGCAGCAGCGCTACCAGCGCCCGCAGCCGCTCGGGCAGGTCGACGTTGCCGGCGCGGTGCGCCGTGGCCAGCACGTACTCGCCGGGGGTGACGCCGCGCGCGCTGACCAGGTCGGTGCGCTCGCGCGCTCGCGGCTGCACCGCGACGGCGACGTCCACCATCACGTCGCCGACGAGCTCCACCGTCCCGGCGACGTGTTCTCGCTCGCAGGTTCTGGACCGCGACCTCCGAGGAGCACAGCAGCAGCTCGCTGGCGTGGTCGGCCAGCACCCGGTTGAGCTCCTCGGGCATCGAGCGATCGAACGAACGCATGCCGGCCTCCACGTGGGCGACCGGGACCCCGGTCTGGGCCGCGGCCAGCGCGCCCGCCAGCGTCGAGTTGGTGTCGCCGTAGACGAGCACCGCATCAGGAGCGACGTCCGCCAGCACCGGCTCCAGCGCCGCCAGCATGCGGCTCGTCTGCGAAGTGTTCGAGCCGCGGGAGATGTGCAGCTCACGCTCGGGCGAGGGGAGGCCGAGCTCGGCGAAGAACACCGCTGAGAGCTCGTCGTCGAAGTGCTGTCCGGTGTGGACGAGCACCTCCTCGTGGACTCGGCGGAGCGGCCCCGACACGGCCGCCGCCTTGATGAACTGCGGGCGGTTGCCGACGACGGTCAGGACCCTCATGCGGCGCTCGCCTCCGCCTCAGGCACCGTCGAGCTGGGACCGGATCCGCGCCGCGAGCTCCCCCGCGAGCCGCTCGCTCACCGGACCGACGCTCGAGAACGACCGGTCGTCGATCGCGGCCACCGGCTGCACCTCGCGCACTGTGGAGGCGAGGAACGCCTCGTCGGCGCCCGCCAGGTCCTCGAGCGTGCAGGCGCGCTCGGACGCGCCGGACTGGTCGATCACCACCCGGCGGGTGATCGAGGCGAGGATGTGGTCGCTCAGTGGCGGCGTCATCACCGCCCCGTCGGTGACCCAGAAGATCGAGCTGGTCGGGGCCTCGAGCACGCGGCCGTGCGGCGAGACCAGCAGCGCCTCGTCGTACCCGCGCTCTCGCGCCATCCTCGAGGCCAGCATGTTGGCCCCGTAGGAGAGCGACTTGACGCCGTCGAGGACGCGCGTCGGCGCGTAGGTGATCGTTCCCAGCCGCGCCCGGTCGGGCACGTCGGGCAGCGGCTCGGTCAACAGCAGGCGGCGGCCGCCGCGGGTGACCACGATCCGCAGCAGCTCGTGGTCGGGGCCCGCGCCGGCGTGCGACAGCAGCCGCTGGCATCGGTGCGGATGGCGTCGAGATCGACCGCCAGGCGCAGGTTGCGAGGCTGACCGCTCGAGGCGCTTGAGGTGCTCCTCCAGCGCGAACGTCCGCCCGTCGTACACGCGTACCACCTCGAACGCGCCGTCGCCCCGCAGCAGGCCGTGATCGGTGGCCGGAATCGTCGCACTCGAGGCCAGCATCACCTGACCGTCGACGGACGCGAGCGAGCCGCTGAAGCGCGGGCTCAAGGCCGCTGCCCGTTGGCGCCGAGACCGGCGTACGCGGGCCGGGTCCAGACCTCGGCGAGGCGGACGATCGTCGCCGCGGACGCGGCCATGTCCTGCAGCGAGGCCCACTCGCGAACCGAATGGAACTCGTGGGCGCCGGTGAAGATGTTGGGCGTCGGCAGCCCCATCTCGCTGAGCCGCGATCCGTCGGTCCCGCCGCGGATCGGGATCCGCACCGGCTCGATCCCCTCGGCCCGGATCGCGTCCTCGGCCGCGGCGGCGGCGTACGGGGCGGAGGCGAGGTAGCGGCGCATGTTGCGGTACTGGGGGTGCACGTCGACCTCCAGGCGGGCACGCGGCTCGGTGCCGACCACCTCCTGGGCGGTGCGCTGCAGGAGCGCCACGTGGCGGTCGAGCTGTTCGTCGTCGAAGTCGCGGACGATCGCCACGATCCGGGCCCGGCCGGCGGAGCCCGTCAGCTCGTAGGGATGGATGAAGCCCTCCCGCCCGGAGGTCGTCTCGGGGGTGAGCCGGTCCGACGGCAGCGCCGCCACGATCTGGGCGGCCAACCGGAGCGCGTTGACGAGCTTGCCGGTGGCCTGGCCGGGATGCACGTCGACGCCCTCGACCGTGACCGTGACCTCGACGGCGCTGAACGTCTCGTCCTGGAGCTCGCCGAGCTCGGAGCCGTCGATCGTGTAGGCGCACAGCGCGCCGAACCGCTCGATGTCGAATAGGGTGGCGCCCTCGCCGATCTCCTCATCGGGCGTGAACGCGATCCGCAGGCTCGGTCGCGGCAGCTCGGGGTGCGCGGCCAAGTGCATGACGGCGGTCATGATCGCCGCCACGCCGGCCTTGTCGTCGGCCCCGAGCAGCGTGTCCCCGCTGCTGGTCACGAGGTCGTGCCCGCGCTTGGGCACGAGCTCCTGCATCGACTCCGGGTCCAGCCGGGTGCCGTCGCGCGGCAGCTCGATCGCGCTGCCGTCCCAGTCGCGGTGGACGATCGGCTGCACCCCGGTCCCCGGCGCGTCGGGACTGGTGTCGATGTGGGCGACCAGGCCTACGACCGGGCCATCCGATCGTGCGGCGCCGTCGAGGCTCGCCACCACGTAGCCGTTGTCGTCCAGCTGGGCATCGCTCAGCCCCGCCTGCTGGAGCTCGTCGACGAGCACCCGCCCCAGATCGAGCTGGCCGGGGGTGCTGGGCGACGAGGTGCGCTTACGGCGCGACTGGGTGTCGATCCGCACGTAGCGTAGGAACCGCTCGAGCAGATCGGGGCCGAGCGTCTGCGCGAGCTCGGAGGTATAGGGGGCCGGCACGCCGGCAAGTATCCCAGGGGCGCGTTCTGTTTCGCGCCGTGGCGCTCGGGTACCGGGCTCCCGGGGATCCGATGGGCACTTCGACCACCAGCACCGGCTCCACCCGGCGCCTGAGGCGCTCGGACTGCTCCGCCGCGGGCATCCGCCGCGTTCGCCGCGGGCGCGGGTTCGCCTACGTCGACGAGGACGGAGACCGGCTCGCGGACCCCGAGCTGCTCGCTCACGTGCGAAGCCTGGCGGTCCCGCCCGCCTGGGTGGAGGTGTGGATCTGCCCCGACCCGATGGGACACCTTCAGGCGACCGGGATCGACGCTGCCGGCCGCAAGCAGTACCTGTACCACCCGAAATGGCGCGAGCACCGCGACCGCCAGAAGTTCGAGCGGATGCTGCGGTTCGGGACCCAGCTCCCGCGTCTGCGCCGCGGCCTGGTCAGGGAGCTCGCCGGCGACGAGCCCACGCGCACCCGGGTGCTCGCCGGGGCGGTGCGCCTGCTCGACGTCGGCGTGTTCCGGGTCGGCAGCGAGGAGTACGCCCAGGAGGATGGCGGCCTCGGCCTGGCCACCCTCAACCAGGAGCACGTCATTGTGCACGACGACTCGATCGAGTTCGACTATCCGGCCAAGGCCGGGATCCAGCGTCGTCAGGTGATCGACGATCCGCCCTCCTACGACCTGATTCGGGCACTGCGCCGCCGCCGCGGCGGTCGCCCGCAGTTGCTGGCCTACAGGCAGGGCCGCCGGTGGCATGACGTCAGCTCCGACGACATCAACGAGTTCCTCAAGCAAGAGCTCGGCGACGAACACTTCAGCGCCAAGGACTTCCGCACCTGGAACGCGACGGTGCTGGCCTCGGTCTCGCTCGCCACCCAGGGGCGCGAGGCCGCCACCAAGGCGGCACGCAAGCGGGCGATCGACGTCGCGGTCAGGGGGGTCGCAGAGCTGCTGGGCAATACTCCGGCGGTGGCCAGGCGCGCCTACATCGACCCGCGGGTGTTCGATCGCTACCTGTCGGGGTGGACGATCGCCGCCGAGCTCGACCGGATCCGCGACCTCAGCGCGGTCAACGACCGTATGCGCGGGCGGATCGAGCGCGCGGTGATCGCGCTGCTGACCGAGGACGAGGATTCACCGGCGCTCGAGCAGAGCGAGGCGATCGCGGCCTGACCGGCCGAGACGCGCCTCGGCTGCGGCGGGTCGCCTCCCGCTTGGGGGCGCTTTCGGCGCCAATGCTGCACAGCTTGCACGCAACCGGCGCGGCAGCCTCCGCGAGTTGGTCAAGGTGTGTGGTACAACGCATGGGTCTGCAATTGGAGGTCTGCAATGGCGGTAACTCCGGCCGTGGGCGTGCCCCTATACGCCGCCCAGTCGTCGGATCTGTTCCGGCGTTGGCGGCGGTTTCGTGATCGTCGCGCGCGCGACGAACTGATCGAGCGTTTCCTCCCCCTCGCCCGCAAGCTGGCGCGTCGGTACGTCCCATCCAGCGAGCCCTACGACGACCTCGTGCAGGTCGCCAGCCTCGGCTTGGTCAAGGCGGTCGAGCGGTTCGACCCCGACCGCGGGTTCGCGTTCACCTCGTTCGCCGTGCCCACCGTGGTCGGGGAGCTCAAGCGCTACTTCCGCGACACCGGCTGGGCGCTGCACGTCGACCGCGGCGCCCAGGAGCGAGCGCGCAAAGTGATCGACGCCCAACACGAGATCAGCGGTCGCACCGGGCACATGCCGTCGATCAACGAGCTCTCCCAATATCTCGAGCTCAGCGATGAGGAGGTGCTGGACGGCCTTCAGACCGCCGAGGCCTACGGCGCGATCTCGCTCGACGCTCCGGTCGGGAGCGACGAGGACGGAACGCCCAGCCGCCTGGAGGCGATCGGGGACGAGGACGAGCGGCTCGAGCGCGTCCACCGGCAGGCCACGATCTTTGCCGCGGCCAAGTGTCTGCCCGAGCGCGAGCGGCGGATCCTGTTCCTACGCTTCGGAGAGGACCTCACCCAGTCGGAGATCGCCGAGCAGGTGGGGGTCTCACAGATGCAGGTCTCGCGCCTGCTGCGGCGCTCGCTACAGCGGCTGCGCGACCTGACCGACGACCGCCAGCTATAGCCGCTCCCGAGCCCTAGTGGTTCCGGTGGGGTCCACTAGCTAGGGTTCGCAGCCGAGCCGGCGATCGTCCGTCGTCGCGCCGGTTACTGCCGGCCCAGCGCTGGCCCAAGCGTGTCTACCAGCGTCCGTACCACCTGCGGCGGCCAGCTCCGGCTCCTGCTCCGGCGCTGCCGATCAGGAACCCAAGCGCCCACAGGATCAGGGCGGCGATCAGCACGAACCACAGGACGTGGACCGCGAACCCGAGCCCGCCGAGCACGACGAGGATCAGCAACAGCACCATCAGAGCGACCATCAGGCCTCCTTTCCAGGTCGGTTGACGCGAGTCGCGTCAACCCTCGCTACGGCCTACCCCGCCGCACGCCCCGCAATCGCCTCAAACGAGGTCAGGATTCCAGCACGTCCCCTCGCAGATCAGTACGCTCGCTGCACGGTGCAGAGTCATTTCCGGGTAGAGGTTCGCAACGCCGAGCACGCGACCGTGATCACCGTCAGCGGCGAGCTTGACCTGGCCTCGAGCCCCGCCTTGGAGGAGGAGCTCGAGCGGGTCGCCGAGTTGGGGGCGGAGTTGGTGGTCGTCGACCTCAGGGAGCTCGAGTTCATGGATTCCACCGGTCTCAGCGTGCTCGTGAGGGCCCACCAGAGGGCCGAGGAGCAGGGTCGGCGCCTGGGCCTGGTCAACGGGTCCCAGCAGGTCCAACGGCTTCTCACCCTGACCGGCGTCGCCGAACGGCTCACGCTCGCCGACACCCCCGAGGAGCTGCTCAACGGAGGGTGACGTTGCGCGGGGGTCACGAATCGGGGCGTCGCTGGACCGACCGCCTGCTCCGCGCCGGCGGACCGGTGGTGGCCGAGCTGCTGGACGTCCTTGACGAGGCGGTCGCGGTCCGCGACCGTGCGGGCGAGCTGATCTACGCCAACCGCAGGGCGCTCGAGGTCATGGGGCTGAGCTCGTTCGCGGAGCTCCGCGAGCGATCCGATCGGTCGGTTCTGGAGCGGTTCATCGTGGAGGATGAGCACGGCGGCCCGTTGACCGTCGAGGACTTCCCGTCGATGCGGTTGATGGCCGACCAGCCGGCCGACCCGCTGCTGATGCACGTGATCGACCGGCAAACCGGAGAGGCCTGGTGGCGGCTGCTCAAGGCGTCGCCGATCCATGACGACCACGGCGACGTGATCGCGGCCGTGACGGTGATCGAGGACGTCACCGCCGTCAAGACCGCCGAGGTCAGGACCGCCGTGCTGGCGGAGTCCGGCCGCGTGCTCGCCTCGTCGCTGGATTACGAGCAGACGCTCGAGAACGTCGCGCGTGTGGCCGTGCCCGCACTCGCCGACATCTGCGCGGTCGACCTGTTCGACGAGGATCTCTCGCGCGAGCACGCGTTCACCGTGCACCGCGCCTCGCAGCGCCAGCAGCTGGTCGAGCGAGTCCGCCGGCTGGAGCCCGATCAGCCCGATCCGTCCACGCCCCTGCACCGTGTGCTGCGATCGGGCGAGCCAGAGCTTTTCTCGGACATCTGCGATGAGCTCCTGGCCAACAGTGCCCTCGGCGATCAGCACCTGGCGTTGCTGCGCGCGCTCGAGCTCCGCTCCGCACTGCTCGTGCCGATGCGCGCGCCGACGCGGATCGTCGGGGTGATGACGCTGGTGACCGCCGAATCGCACCGCCGGCTGGACCACGACGATCTCGAGCTGGCCGAGCAGCTCGCCCATCGGGCCGCGGTAGCGGTCGAGAACGCCCGCCTGCACACAACGCTCGCCAACGTCGCCGAGATCTTGCAGCGGAGCCTCCTCCCGGACGAGCTACCCGAGGTTCCCGGCTGGGAGCTGGCATCGCTGTACCGCCCCGCGGGCACGGATCGGCGCGTGGACGTGGGCGGCGACTTCTACGAGTTCTTCACGACCGAGGACGGTTGGACGTGCCTGGTCGGCGACGTCACCGGCAAGGGCGCGACCGCGGCGGCGCTGACCGCGGTGATGCGCCACGGGGCCCGCTTCGCAAGCCGTTTCGAGCCGGACCCCGCGGCGATCCTGGGGCGCCTGGACGAGGAGCTCAGGCAGCACGCCGGCACGGCGCTGTGCAGCGGGTTGTGCGCGAACCTCAGGACGCAGGAGATCGTGATCAGCTCGGCCGGCCACCCTCCCGCGCTGATCGTGGACGTCGACGGAGACGTCCGCGAGGCCCCGGCGGCTGGCCCGCTGCTCGGCGCCTTCGACGACGCACGTTGGCCCCAGGAGCACGTCGAAGTGCACGCGGGCGACCTGGTCGTGCTCTACACCGACGGCGTGATCGAGACGCTCGGCGAGCGCGAGCGTTTCGGGTCAGACCGGCTCCAGGGCCTGGTGTCCCGGTCGGCGGGGGCCTCACCGCAGCAGGTGCTCGACCGCCTCGACTCCGAGCTCGACGAGTTCCGGCAGGGCCCGCGCAGCGACGATGTGGTCGCGCTGGCGCTGCGGCCGCGAACCGGCTAGCGGGACCGGCGCGGCTATACGACCGGTGGGCGGCCCACCGGACGATGGTCGAGCATCACTACGTACAACGCCTCGCCGGCGCCGACCGGCCTGATGTCGACCTGATCGCTGAGCATCGCCAGCGCGTCGTCGGCCTCCGGGCCGCTCCCGCGGTCGTTGAGCCACTCACTGGCACCATCGCGAAACGGTCCGATCGTCAGCTCCAGGCGCCTGACGTCGGTGGAGATCCCGAACGAGATCCGCTCTCCGCTGGCCGAGCGGGCAGCGTGCGCGGCGATCGCGTCGGTCACCAGGTAGACATCGGAGAAGCGGTCCAGCGAGAAGCGTGCCTTGGCCGCGAGCGCCCGCGCCAGCCGGCCCAGCACGCCGCCCACAAAGCTGACCGGCGACAGCGACACGACCGCGTCGCCCGACAGGCCCTCCGTCCACCCCTGCTCCGGCGCCGCCTTGGCGGGCTCTGTGAACAGGCGCCTGCCGTCGCGCTCGCCGGCGAACAGCATCCGCACCTCGGTCCCGCCGTCAGGCACCGGGCGAAACTCCGCCTCCTGGGTCAGCGCCCTAATCACCGGGAGGCCGACGCCCTGCAGCCGGTCGTCGGACGGCGCAACCGCTGGGATCCCGCTGCCCTGATCGCGGATCAGAACCTCGATTCCGTCATTGCGGGCGTACAGGAGCACCTCGAGCGGGCCTGGGTCATCCTCGTCGTAGGCGTGCATGACGACGTTGTTGCACGCCTCGCTGACCGCCGTCTTGAGATCGTCGAGCAGCTCCGGGTCGAGCGCGAGCTGGTCGGCGACCCCGCCGAGGGCCCCACGGACCAGCGTCAGCGTCTCGGGCCTTGAGTCCAGGTCCAGACGAACGGTCGGCCAGTCATCGGTCAGGTCCATTGGTTAAACGAGTCGCCGCTGCGGGGGAAGCCCAAACCCGCGTCGCGCAGGCATTCTGGCCGAAATTCCCGAGTAGCAGACCAGAAGTCGATGAACTCACCCGATTCCGGCCTCATGAATTCACGGAACGTCCCGAGCCGGTCTCGCCGATCGGTCGTCCGCGCGGGCGGCGACTAGGCCGTGGCCGGCTGGTCGTCGAACTGCGTCATCTCGCGCAGCCGGGCGAGCGCCCGGCGCAGGATCCTCGAAACCTGCATCTGCGAGACGCCGATCTCATCGGCGATCTGGGTCTGCGTCATGTCCTCAACGAACCGCAGCACGAGCACGCGCCGCTCGCGGGCCGAAAGCTCGCGTGCAGCCACCGCGATCGTGACGCTGGCATCGACGAACTCGTAGCGCCGGTCCTCCTCGCCGAACGCCTCGGCGAGCGTGGTCGACTCGCCGTCGACGTCGTCGCGAGGGGCGTCGAGGGAGGTCGAGTGGTGCGCGCCGGCGGTCTCCAGCGCGTCCAGCACGTCCTCGACGCTGAGCTCGAGGTACTGGGCCAGCTCGTCCACGGTGGGCGGGTGCCCGGTCTTGCTGGTCAGCTGCTGCTGGGCCTCTTCGACCTTCAGCGCCTGTTCCTGGGCGCCACGGGGCACGTGTACTGACCATCCCAAATCACGGAAGTAGCGCTTGAGCTCTCCGAGAATCGTGGGCACCGCGAACGACGAGAACGCCGTTCCACGGCTTACGTCGAAGCGGTCCACGGCCTTGACGAGCCCCAGGCTCGCCACCTGGACCAGATCGTCGAACGGTTCACGGGCTCCGGCGTAGCGCCGGGCGAGCTTGCGCGCGAGCGGCAGAAACCGCTGTACCAGCTCCTCTCGGGCCCGCTGATCGTGGTGCTTCTGCCAGCGGTCAAACAGCTCTCGCGACTCGGTTGGGATGATCGTTAGAGACTCCATAGTTCAGCCGTTACCCGTGATCTGGGGGGCTAAACCGGGAATCGCAGCATCTATGGACCCGGCCGGATGCCGCTGTGCTACCCAAGGGCGCCGGGGCGAAACTGGGTCCATAATGAGGCTCATGCGCCGTGATCTCGCCACCGCCCCGCTCGCCGCCGGCGGCCTGATCGCCGGCTACGCGGTGGCCGTGATCAGCGGATCTCGGCCGCTCGGCGGGCTGGTCCTGGCCGCCTTCGGGTTGCTCTGCATCTCGGTCTGGCTGCGTCGCGACGGTCCGCGCGTAGCCGCGAAGCTGACCCTGAGCGGTTTGCGTCGCGTTCGCCCTCTCGCACTTGCTGGGACTGCTGATTGGGGCCTGGCCGGCGGTGCTGCTGACCGCGGCCGGGCTGGCGCTGGTGTGCTGGCGCGTGTCGGACGCGCGGCGCACCGGCCCGAAAGCCGGCGGCGCCGCCCGCGCCGTCGCGCGCCAGCCGCGCTGACGCGTGGCCGGCGGTAGCGCCAAGTCCACACGGTCGTGGCTGCGGGTCGTTCGCGATCGACCTGGTGGCGATGACGTTGGGACGCCCCGAGCGCTGTTTGCTCGCGTCGGGTACGGCGATCGCGCTCACCGGCCTGGCCGGCCTTACTGTGGGTGGCCGCGCTGCTGATTGCGGTCGCGCGGGCGCCGCCGATTCCGTCAGCGCGTTGTGCCGCAACACGATCAACCAGACGGTCACCCCCGACCGCCCGCGCGGGCGGATGTCGTCGGTCTACTCGCTGGTCGTCAGCGGCGGGCCGCGGCTGGGCGACCAGTGGATCGGCGAGCGGGCAGCGTCGTCGGCGTCGGCGGCGTAGCCGTAATTCCTGACCACGTTGTTGCGCCGACGAGCTGCGAAATCGGTCGCCTCGGACCTCGCGCGCCCGGGCGCTAGAGCGGCGACCTGCTTAACGTCCCACCCGAGGCCTTCGCGGGTCTGCTCGGGACGTTGATCACGTCCCGCGTGACGAACATCCCACGGTGGCGCCCAGCGCGCTCGAGTGGGACGTTGTGCACGCGTTTCGCCCGCCATCCGCGCACCCGCGCACCGCGACCCGCGCACCCGCGCCTACCGTCGCACACCAACCAGCCGGACCTCTATTCGTGGCCGCGACCGGCGCTGGTGAAGCTGCTCCACAGCGTCGAGGCCGGCGCCCCGTAGTCGGGGTGCTCGAGCAGGTCGATGCGCTCCACCCACTTGACCCACTGAAACCCGCGCGCGCCCGGGGCGACCAGCCGCAGCGGCGCGCCGTGCTCGTGGCTGAGGGCTTCGTCGCCGACGTGCGTGGCCAGCAGCAGGCGGCGGGCGTCCGCCAGCGAGAAGCTCCACCGGTACCCGGTCCTCGAGACCACCCGGACGTGGTGGGCGTCGCCATGCGGCTGGGCCAGGTCCAGCACGCGTCCCAGTGAGATCCCCCGCCAGCGCTGGGTCGAGTAGAAGCCGCCGGTGCAGTCCAGCGTCGCGGTCAGCTCGTCGCCCGCCGACAGCTGCACCGGCGCCAGCGCGAGCTCACGCGCCACCAGGCCGCCCACTCGCAGCCGGTAGCCGTCGAGCGAGATCGGGCGCGGGTTATCGGCGACCCACGAGGTCGTCGGGAACGCGTTGCCGGCGAATGACGCGGCCTCATAGGACCCGGTGAACCTGCGCTTGGCGCCGCGCAGCCCGACTAATCCCTGAGCGGGCCGCTCCAGCCGCCACGCGAGCAGCGAGGCCGCGCCGATTCCGGCGGCGGCGAAGAACTGCCGGCGGTGCGCGAGGTCGCGTCCGCGCAACGGCTTGGAGCGGGCGACCATGTGCGCCGCGACCGCCACGGCCAGCGCCGCGCCCAGCGCCTCGTGCCAGCCGAGCAGGCTGTAGCCGAGGATCGCGGTGTCGAGTCCGCCCGACCACAGCCAGCCCGAGGCCAGCGCCGCCAGCACCAGCGCGGTCCCGGCGAGCCCGGCCGCCGTCCGCGGCTCCCACCGCGAAGGCGTCAGCAGCCGCGACCAAACGCGGCGCAACTTGACCACGAGCAACAGCGCGATCGCAGCCCCCAGTGCGTCGTGGGCATCGAACACCCAGGCGTCGTGCGAGCTGCCGGCGAACAGGGTGAGGATGCCCGTCGCGATCAACAACGCGACCAACGCCGCCAGACCCCAGTCGGTGCCGCGGGCGGTCACGGCTTCAGTCTACGAACGCGGCAGCGGCGGCTCGCCGGTTGCGTGCGGGTCGGGGGCCGGTCGCCGACCGCCCCGGAGGGTCGCGCAAGCAACCCCGCCAGAATGTCTCGATGCCGCCGATCGAGTTGCCCTGCGATCGCGCAGGCCTGGTGCTGCGCTCGCTGGCCGAGGGCGACGAGGCCGAGCTTCGGCGAATCCACGCCACGCCGCAGGTGATGCATTGGTGGGACGTGCCCGACGAGTGCTTCCCGTGGGACGAGCCCGAGTCCACGCGGCTGACGATCGTGGTCGACGGCCGGGTGGGCGGCCTGATCCAGTACTGGGAGGAGACCGAGCCCAAGTACCGCCACGCCGGGATCGACATGTTCCTGGACCCCGAGCTCCACGGCCAGGGGATCGGCACCGAGGTGCTAACGCGAATCGTCCGGCATCTGCTCGACGATCTCGGCCATCACCGCGTCACGATCGACCCGGCGGTTGACAATGCGGCCGCGGTCAGGGCCTACGAGAAGGCCGGGTTTCGCACGGTCGGAGTGATGCGCCGCAGCGAACGCGATACCGGCGGCCAGGGCTGGCACGACAGCCTGCTGATGGAGCTCGTGACGGACGACTGATGCGCCGCTGGTCGCGCAGGCGCTTCGTATTGGTCGACCTCGCGCTGGTCGCGCTCGTCGCGGGCATCACCGCGGTGGCGGTGTCGGTCAGCTCGGGCTCCCGCGGGGTCCCCGACGACGCGGCGATGGTGACCGTCGACTCCAGCTCCTACGGCCGTCCGATCCCGGCGGGCTTTCTGGGGCTGTCGCTCGAGTATTCGTCGATCGAGCATTACGCCGGCGCCGATCCCGCGGGGCTCGACCCCGTGTTTGAGCGGCTGGTCGCCAATCTCAACCCGGGTCAGGCGCCGGTGCTGCGGATCGGGGGCGACACGACCGACTGGACGTGGTGGCCGGTCCCGGGCGTGACCAAGCCGGCGGGCGTCACGTATTCGCTCAGCGATCGGTGGGTGCAGGTCACGCGGGCGCTCGCCAACGCGCTTGGCGCGCGCCTGATCCTCGGCATCAACCTCGAGGCCGACAGCACGCAGATCGCCGGCACCGAGGCGCGCCGGCTCGTGGACGGTCTTGGCCGCGGATCGGTGCAGGCGCTCGAGCTCGGCAACGAGCCTGCCCTGTACGGCTCGTTCCCGTGGTACCGGACCGCGAGCGGCCGCAAGGTCCCGGGGCGGCCCCACGGCTACGACGTACCCGCCTACATCCGTGACTTCGACCGGTTCTCGGCGGCGCTGCCGAGCGTCCCGCTCGCGGGGCCGGCGCTGGGCGCATCGAAGTGGATGCGCGACCTCGGCCCGTTCCTCTCCTCGCAGCCGCGGCTGGGCCTGGTGACGATGCACCGCTACCCGCTCCAGCTCTGTTACACGTCGACCAAGTCGGCGATGCACCCGTCGCTGCCGCACCTGATGGCCAGCGCCGCGACGACCGGCCTGGCCGACAGCTTCGCCCGCGATGTCGCGGTTGCACACGCCCACCGGCTGCCGCTGCGCGTGGACGAGATCAACAGCGTCTCGTGCGGCGCCGATCGGGCGGTCAGCGACACGTTCGCGTCGAGCCTGTGGGCAGTGGACGCGATGTTCGAGCTGGCCCGGGTGGGGGTCGACGGGGTCAACCTGCACACGTTCCCGGGCGCGGGCTACGAGCTGTTCAGGATCGCTCACGACGGCGGTCGCTGGACGGCGGCGGTCGCGCCGGAGTACTACGGCCTGATCCTGTTCGCGCGCGCGGCGCCTCCCGGATCGACCCTGTTGCGCGTCTCAGGCCAGGCCGGCGGACAGATCAAGACCTGGGCCACCCGCGCCCGCGACGGGACGATCCGCGTGGTGGCGATCAACAAGGGCCGCAACGATCGCGACCTCGCGCTGCGGCTCCCAGGAAGCGGGCGCACCGCGACGCTGCAGCGACTACGGGGGCCGAGCCTGACGGCCCCGAGCGGGGTCACGCTCGGGGGGCAGAGCTTCGGCGCGGTCACCGACACCGGGGAGCTGTCGGGCGCCCTGGACACCGACGGTAAAGGCGACCGACGGGCGCTATGTGGTGCACGTCCCGGCCGGGAGCGCCGCGCTGCTCACGACGGGCTGAACTGGGTGTCGGTGCGCAGCGGCGCGCACGCGATGCGCTCGGCGGGCTCGGTGTGGACCGGTCGCACTTGCCATCCGCCCAGGTGCGGCTTCAGCACGACGATCGGATCGCCTTGGCCGATCTCGCGCCCTGGCTTGTAGCCGACGTTGCCCACGTTGAGGTCCATGTGCCAGGCCACTTTGCTTTGCCAGCCGACGACCGTGACCGGCTGCCCGCAGCCGCGGATCCGGTCGGGTCCGCCGAGCCTGTCGATCACCCTCTGCAGGCGGTGCAGCTGGAGCTGCACCACGCGCCGCTCGCTGACCTCGTTGTTGAGCGTGCCGATCCGGTGCCCGACGGTCGGGATCAGCGCGAGCAGGAGGATCGTCACCGCCCCGGGCCCTGCCCAGCGCAGGGCAGGCGGCCCCGGGGGCGCGAACGCCAGCGCCCGGCCGACCGCCGCGCCGGCGAGCGTGATCAACACCGCGGCGGGCTCGAACAGGTACCGCGGGACCGCCGACCAGCCGTGCAGCGCGAACGCGATCTCGACCAGCACCCACAGCAGCGCCGCGCCCGCGAGCGTCAGCCAGGTGCGGTCCCGCAGCGCGGCGGACAGGATCAGCGCCAATCCGACCGCAATCTGCATCGGCAGCGTGTACATGTCGATCACGCGGCCGGCGACGCCCGTGAACTTGTTGCCGTGGATCACGTTGGGCGAGTTCAGCGCAAGATCGCCCGCCCGCAGCCAGCTCTTGGCGGTCAGCGCCGAGATCCCGAACCACAGCAGCGGGATCGACCCGATCCCGACGACCGCGATGATGCGGGCGCCCGGCACCGCCCGCCACAGCCAGATCGCGTACAGCCCGGCGAACGGCCACGCCTCGGGGCGGCCCAGCGATGCCAGCACAAGCGCGCCGAACGCCAGCCGCGGCCGTCGGCACAGGTGACAGTCGATCGCCGCCAGGCACAGCGTCACGTCGATCTGATCGGAGTTGGCGATCATGATCTGGTGCCAGTAGTCGTCGATCCCCAGCAGCGCCAGGCCCGCGAACGCGCCCGCCACGTAAGGGGCGTACGGCCGGCCCGGGGCGGGACCAGTGAGTCGGTAGGCGATCCTGGCGGAGAACACGCACCCGGCGAGCGTCAGTGCGACGTCGGTGACCATCCACAGCCACGGCTGGGTGCGCCCGAACGGCGCGTAGGGCAGCGTGAACAGGTACGTCAGCGGCTTCCACGAGGGCGCGCCGTTGGTGTCGAGGTTCCAGCGCAGCGTCTGGCGGCCCCACACCAGCCAGCCGTAGGCGTCGTAGCCCGGCTGCATGTGGGAGAGGGCCACGAACGCGATCGAGATGCCGATCAGCGCCGCAGCGACGACCCATCCGATGTGGCGTGCGCGCTCAGGCGACGGGTGGATCGTTCGCTGGGGCACGGCGCGGCGCGACGCTAACAAACGTCAGCGCCGCGCCAGCCGTGACCCCCTATGTGCCTGCGGTTGCCCCCTTAGGAGTAGTCAGAAGCCGGATGGATGTTCTGGTTGATGCAGAACACGTTGTCCGGGTCGTACTGCGCCTTGACCACCGCGAGCCGGTCGTAGTTGTCGCGGTAGGTCGCCTTCACCCGCTCCTGGCCTTCCTCCATCATGAAGTTGACGTAGGCGCCCCCCGCGGAGTAGGGATGCGTCGCGTCCCAGAAGCCCACGCACCAGTCCCGGATCGTGGCGGCGTTGGCCGGGTCGGGGTCGACCCCGAAAATCACCTCGGCGAACTCGGCGTCGCGGTAGCTGAACGCGGTGTCGGTCGGCCCCACGTCGTGGGCCGCGCCGTTGATCGGGTACATGTGCATCGTCGAGTGCATCGAGGGCAGCCGCTCGCCCCACTCGAGGTGGCGTTCGATCACCTCGTCGGACAGCTCTTTGTAGAAGTCCGCGCGCCAGTAGCACTGCAGGCCCTTGGTGTAGAGGCCGTCGAACAGGCTCTGCAGCGCCGGGTGCGGGACCGGTCCGACGCCGTGCAGCAGCGGCGTGCCGACCTCGTGCACCGGCGCCAGCAGCCGGGTCGCGTCCTCTTCGGAGCCGACGATGCACCACATCACCGCGCACACCTTGCGCAGGTGCAGCTCCTCGGGAAACAGCTCGACCGGCGGTACCGTCATCAACGCGAAGAAGCCGTTGACCTCGCGCGGGGCCTGGACGATGAACTCGCGCCAGAAGCGCATCACCTCGGGCGTCTGCTCGATCGGCCAGAAGGTCGGCCCGGCCATCACCGCAGCCCCGACCGGGTGCGTGCGGAACTCAAACGAGGTCACCACCCCGAAGTTGCCGCCGCCGCCGCGCAGCCCCCAAAACAGGTCCGGATGCTCGTCGGCACTGGCGTGCACCCGGCTGCCGTCGGCGAGCACCACGTCAGCGCCGATCAGGCTGTCGATCGTCAGCCCGTAGCTGCGGGTCAAATGACCCAGGCCACCCCCGAGCGTCAAGCCCCCGACGCCCGTGGTGGAGATGATCCCCGACGGCGTCGCGCGGCCGTACTCGCTCGTCGCCGCGTCCACCTGGCCCCACGTGGCGCCGCCCCCGACCCGGACGGTGTCGCGATCGGGGTCGACGACCACGTCGGCCATCCCGGCCAGGTCGATCACCACCCCGTCATCGACGACCCCCAGCCCACCACCGTTGTGACCGCCGCCGCGTACCGCCAGCGGCGCCCCGTTGGCGCGCGCGAACGCGATGCTCCGCGCGACGTCGTCGTCGCTCGAGCAGCGGATGATCACCGCCGGATGTCGATCGATCATGCCGTTATGAACAGCCCTAGCCTCGTCATACGCGGCGTCGCCCGGCCCGACGATACGGTCGCTGAGATCGGACAGATCCCGGCGGGCGATGTCTGCAAGCGATGCGGTTGCGGTCACTTTGTGCGCTCCCTTGATTGCGATTGGCCTTGCGGGCCGGTCGTGCGCCCCACCGGTTCGATGAGGTCCACTCGCCCCAGTTGCAACCTACGGAACCCCCGATCGCCTGTCATGACCTGGTTTGACCGACTTTCGGAGCGAGCTGGCCGTCCGCGTCCGGGCCTGCAATGATCAGACATGACTATTGGCGACCCGCTGAGATGCCCGGCCTTCCCGGTCCGCTCCGACTGACCCCGTCGTTTCCGTTCGCCGGGCGCGCTCGGGAGCTTCGGGCGCTGGCTGCGCTCGTCCCGCGCGAGCACGACGAGCGGCTGCGGGTGGCGTTGGTCGGCGGCGAGGCGGGCTCGGGCAAGAGCCGACTGGTCCGCGAGCTCGCCAACGGGACGGCGGCCGACGGCGCGCTGGTGCTCTACGGCGCGTGCGACTCGGTCGTGCGGCTGCCGTACGGGCCGTTTGTCGATGCGCTGTCGCAGCTCGTCCGCGCGATCGACTCAGGGACGCTGCGCGAGGCGATCGGGCCGGGCGGCGGCGAGCTGTCGCGGCTGCTCCCGGATCTGCCCGATCGGGTCGGGGACCTGAGCCCGCCGCCGGGGGTCGATCCGGACACCGAACGCCACAGGCTCCACGGCGCGGTCAGCGACCTGCTCGTGGCGGCCTCGCGCGAGGCGCCGCTGGTGCTGGTGATCGAAGACGCCCACTGGGCGGATACGCCGACGCTGCTGTTGCTGCGCCATCTGGCGCGGGGTGCTTCGGACGCACGGGCGCTGCTGGTGACCACGTTTCGCGACACCGAGGCCGAGGTCCCAGAGGCGCTGGCCTCAGCGCTGGTCGACCTGCGGCGCTCGGAGGGAGTGTCGCGGATGCGTCTCGGGGCGTTGAGCGCCGGCGAGGTCTCGGAGTTCGTGCGCAGCGCGGGCGGCGGCGAGCTCGGATCCGGCCTGCCCGACCCCGGTCGTGTCCTGTACGACCTGACGGGCGGCAACGCGTTCCTGATGACCGAGGTGTGGCGCACGCTGGTCGACACCAGCACGGTGTCGGCCGCCGGCGACGGCGCCCGACTGGCGCGTGCAATGGCCGAGCTCGGCAGTCCCGAGGGCGTCCGCGAGGTCGTCGGCCAGCGGCTGGCGCAGCTCGACCCCGCCACGATCGCGCTGGTCGAGCTCGCCGCGGTCGCCGGACAGGAGTTCGACTTGTCGGTGATCGCGCCGTCTCGAGTCGCCGACGCCCAGCTTCACGCGGCGCTCGAGCAGGCGATCGCCCACGGCATGATCGTCGAGGTGCCGTCGGGACGGCTGGCGTACCGGTTCGCCCACGAGCTGGTGCGCCGGGCGCTGTATGACCGAATCCCCGGGTTGCGACGCGCCGAACTGCACCTCCGGGTCGGCGAGGCGCTCGAGCATGCCCACGGGGACGGCCGTCACGGACCCGCGGAGCTGGCCCACCACTTCACGGCCGCGGCGCCCGTGGACGGGCCGCGACGGGCGATCGAGTACTCCCTGCTGGCTGGGCGGGCCGCGCTGGCGGCGCTCGACTACGACGAGGCCGAGGCGCTCTTCTCGGCCGCGCTCGAGCTCGGGATCGATGATCCGCGCCGGCACGTGGAGACCCAGCTGGAGCTCGGTACCGCTCGCTTCCGGGGCGGGCGCTCGGACGGTGCGATCGAGGCGTTCGCCGACGCGGTGCGGATTGCCCGCGAGATCGGCGACGCGCGGATGCTCGCCACGGCCGCGGTCGGGTTCGAGGAGGCCTGCTGGCGCCCGGCGATCACCGACCGGGGCGCGGTCGAGCTGCTCGAGGAGGCGTCGCAGGCGCTGGACGACGAGGACTCCGAGCTGCGGGTGATGCTGCTCGCCGGTCTCGCGCGCGCACAGGCGTTCCTGGGGAACTTCGAGGCCAGCGGGGTCGCCGAGCAGAGCGCGATCGCGATGGCGCGGCGGCTCGACGACCGCTTCGGGCTCGCCACCGTGCTGATGCGGTCCTATTGGTCCCGCGGCGAGCGCAACCTCGAGCACACGCTCGAGATGCTGTCGGAGGCTCGCGACCTGGCCGAGGAGCTGGGCGAGACCGACATGCAGGCCGAGGCCGTGGAGTGGCGAATCGCCGGCCTGATCGTGCTCGGCGAGCTGACCACGGCCGAACGCGAGCTCGCCGAAGTGCTCGAGCTGGCGTTGCGCCTGCGCCAGCCGTTCACCGTGCACGTGGCCGAGCACGATGCCTCGATGCTGGCGTTGTGCTTCGGCCGGCTGGTGGACGCCGAGGCTGCCGCGCTTCGTTCGCACGAGTGGAGCCGCCTGCTGACGGGCCGCGACGCCTCGGGCACGTACGGCATCCAGATGTTCGGGATCCGCCGGGAGCAGGGGCGGCTGGCCGAGCTGGCCCCCGCGATCCGCAGCGTCGCCTCGGGCGGCCAGTCCAGCGACGTCTGGCGTCCCGGGCTCGCCGCGCTGCTGGCCGAGCTGGGGATGAAGGACGAGGCGCGCCGGGAGCTGGCCCGAGTCCGCACCGAGGGATTCGACGCGCTGCGCTCCAAGCTCTGGATGGCGACGCTCACGTACCTCACGGACGCCTGCGCCGCGGTCGGCGACGACGCGCTGGCGGCGATGGTGTATCCGGAGCTTGCCCCGCTCGCCGGGGGCAACGTCGTGATCGGGCACGGGGTCGCCTGCTACGGCGCGGCCGATCGCTACCTGGGCCTGCTCGCGGCGACGCTCGGCGATCACGACCGCGCCGTCGAGCACTACGAGCGCGCGCTGGCCTTCAACCGCGCGATGGACGCCACCACCTGGGTGGCGCACACCCTCTACGCGTACGGGCGGACGCTGCGGATCCGCGGCGGCCGCGACGATGCGGCGCAGGCCACCGAGCTGCTGTCGGAGGCCGTGGCGCTGGCTCGCCGGATCGGGATGCCGGCGCTGCTGGCCCGGGCCCGTACGCTTGGCGGCGAGGTCGAGGCCACCCGGGCCCCGCCCGATGACCTGTCCTGGCGGGAGGTGGAGATCCTCCGCCTGGTCGCCGCCGGCAAGAGCAATCGCGAGATCGGCGAGGAGCTGTTCATCAGCGGGCACACCGTCGCCAACCACGTGCGCAACATCCTGCGCAAGACCGGCGCGGCCAACCGCACCGAGGCGGCCGGATATGCATACCGACATGCATTGCTCAAGCGTCCCCACGCGCTGTAGCATCGCCGGCATGCCGATGTACATCATCGAGCGCAACTTCGCCGAGCAGCTGGAGCTGTCGGCCGAGGACGCGACGCTGATCGAGCAGATCAACGCCGACGAGGGCGTCAGCTGGATGTTCTCGTTCCTGAGCGCCGACCGCCACCGCTCCTACTGCCTGTATGAGGCACCGAGCCCGGACGCGATCATCGCCGCCGCCAAGCGCGCGGGGATCCCGGCCGACGCGGTGACCGAGGTGCAGCGGGTCACCGCCGACTCGTTCCGCTGACGGCAGCCGCGCGCTCGCGACCGTGGATTACGGCCTGCAAGGGAAAGTCGCGCTGGTCACCGGCGCCGCGTCGGGCATCGGCCATGCGACCGCCGCGCTGTTCGCCTCGATGGGCGCCCGCGTTGTCGCCGTCGACATCGACGCCGGGCGCGGCGAGGCCGCCGTGCGGGCGATCACCGACGGCGGCGGCCAGGCGGTGTTTGCGACCGCCGACGTGACCGACGAGGACGCCGTCAAGGCGGCGGTTGGCCGGGCAACCGAGACGTTCGGCCGGCTCGACTGCGCAGCCAACTGCGCCGGGGTCGGCGCCGGCGACGGCCTCACGCATTCGTATCCGGTGGACAGCTGGGACCGCGTGGTGTCGATCAACCTGCGCGGGACGTGGCTGGCGATGCGCCACGAGCTCGAGGCGATGCTCGCCCAGGGCCAGGGCGGCGCGATCGTCAACATGAGCTCCACGCTGGGCCTGCGCGGCTCGCCCAACGGCTCCCCCTACACGGTCAGCAAGCACGGCGTGCTCGGCCTCACGAAGACTGCCGCGCTCGAGTACGCGCCGTTGGGGATCCGGGTTAACGCGGTCTGCCCGGGGGCGATCGACACGCCGATGATGGACGAGGCGTTCGCGAAGTTCCCAGGCTTTCGGGAGTCGCTGATCGGGTTCGTCCCGCTGGGGCGAATGGGCCGGCCCGAGGAGGTGGCCAAGGCGATCGCCTGGTTGGCGTCCGACGCCGCGTCGTACGTGACCGGCGAGGCGCTGAGCGTCGAGGGCGGGCTGCTGGCGCGCTGAGGCTTCCCCGCCGGTCCTGGACCTAGTGGAACACGGCCCTACGGAGACAGCCGGTCGAGCGCCCAGCCGCCGCCTGGCTGCGGCGTGTAGCGGAGGCGGTCGTGCAGACGGTCGTCGCGGTGCTGCCAGAACTCGAACGACTCGGGCGTCACCCGGAAGCCGCCCCAGCCGTCGGACAGCGGCAGCTCGGCGCCCTCGTATCGCTGGGTCAGGTCGGCCACGCGCGCCTCCAGCGCCTCGCGGCTCTGCACCGTGCGGCTCTGCTGCGAGGCCAGCGCACTCACCTGGCTGGCCCGCGGGCGGCTGCGCGCGTACGCGGTCGATTCCTCGGGAGTGGTCCGCCGCACCGGCCCCTCGATCCTCACCTGACGGCCCAGCGGATCCCAGTAGAACAACAGCGCGGCGCGCGGGTTGGACGTCAGCTCGCCGCCCTTGCGGCTGTCGTAGTTGGTGAAGAACACGAAGCCCGACTCGTCGGCCTGCTTGATCAGGACCATGCGGGCCGACGGGGCCCCGCTGCTGCCGGCGGTGGCGACCACGGCCGCCTCGGGCTCGCGGACGCCCGCGTCACGCGCCTGCGCGAACCAGCGGCGGAACTGCTCGAACGGGCTCGGGTCGACATCCTGCTCGCTGAGCGGCTGGGAGAAATCCGGCACGGTCCCCATTATCCGGACGCCGGACCCGAGTCGTCGTCGCGTCCGGGAACTGCCCCGCAGAATGCGCATGATTCCCGGTCGAGTCCCGGTCGTCATCGGCGGCAGCGGGCGCGATCGCCTACGCCCGGGAGATTTCTGCTCAGCCAGTGATCCGGTTTGCGGCGCCGTGCGCATAAGTGGCATAGAGAGCTGGGTGGCCCGTCTCGTCCGTTGAGCAGAGTCGGCGCTCTCGGGGCTAGATCCTTGACGGGTCCCCGGTGACAACCGCACAGGAGGAGCATCATGAGCGAGTTCACCAGGCGTGACTTCGTCAAGACCTCGGCTGGAGCTGCGATCAGCGTTACCGCGCTCGGGGCGCTTGGCGTCGCCGAGGCCGACGCCAAGCCCCACGGCCGTCATCAGCATTCCCATCCGATCGTTGCCTGGATCAGCGATCCACACAAGGGCAAGATCACGGTCATGTCCGGCAAGCGCGAGGTGACGATCCACGACCGCAAGCTCGTCGCCAAGCTGGCTCACGCCGCGAAGTGAGCCATCTGCAGTGCAGCCGCAGGCTGCCTTCTCTCTCTTAGAACCGAATCGGAGGCTTCGACATGTCGTCTCATCGCGAGGCACCGGCGACCAGCAAGGACCCGGTCGCTGACAACACTGACACGTACGCGTTCGTGTCGCCAGACCAGCCGGACACGGTCACGCTGATCGCCAACTTCCTGCCGTTCGAAGCGCCGTTTGGCGGACCGAACTTCTTCGAGTTCGCCGACGACGTTGTGTACTACATCTATATCGACAACGACGGTGACGGCGACGCCGACATCACCTACGAGTTCAGCTTCGAAACGAAGGTGGCCAATCCGAACACGTTCCTGTACAACACCGGGCCGATCAACTCGATCTCGAGCCCGAACTGGAACCGCAAGCAGTTCTATTCGGT
The DNA here is from genome assembly GCA_963831845.1 of uncultured Solirubrobacterales bacterium. Taxonomy (GTDB): domain Bacteria; phylum Actinomycetota; class Thermoleophilia; order Solirubrobacterales; family Solirubrobacteraceae; genus Palsa-465. Next base: position 71,208 of record CAWHRT010000030.1, read on the forward strand.
GACCCGACAATCACGGCGTGGGTCACAGGTGTTGGCGGACAACCTGGCCTGCCCGCCGTGCAACATCGGACCGGCGTCGACGCCGAACTATGGCGCGCTCGCTGCTCAGGCAGTGCACTCACTGGGGGCCGGGAGGACGGTGTTCGCCGGGCAGCGTCTGGAGGGTTTCTACATCGACCTCGGAGCGATCTTCGATCTCGGTGACCTGCGACCGTTCGAGAAGCTCCACATCGGCGGGATGGCGAACTCGATGGGCGTGAACTCGACCAATGAGTTCGGAGTGCACTCGATCGCGCTCCAGGTTCCCAAACGCGACCTGGCGCGGCTCATCCGGCTGGCACGACTGGCGACGCCGCGACTCGGTGATCGGCGTGTGGGCCGCAGCGAGTCGCTCAAAGGCCTCGATCCGCGAGCCGGGCGGGATCACGGGAGGGTTCGGGCCCGCCGTCCAGGTGTCGCGCCTCGGCAACCCCTTGTTCAACGAGGTGATCGTTCCGATGGGCAAGAAGGACCTCTGGAACTCGCTTACGCCGGCTGACGACAAGCAATTCCTCTCCTTCGTCCAGCATCCGGAGCTGGCACGGCTGCTGCCGGTCCTGTATCCGGGGGTGTTCCCCAACCTCGCGAAGCTCACCGCCGCGCGTGCCGATCTGGTGGCGATTCTGCTCACAGGGATTCCCGCGGGGATCGTCCCTGGGTTCCAGAACTTCACGGGCAGCACCTACGCGGATGAGCTTCGGCTCAACCTGGCGATCCCGCCGGCGAGCCGTCCCAACCCGCTCGGGGTGATCGGCGGCGATCTGGCCGGGTTCCCGAACGGACGACGGGTGTTCGACGATGTGACGTCGGTCGCGCTGCGCGCGGTCGCGGGCGCCACCTACCCGCTCGTGAACAAGAACTACACGCCGGACGCGGCAGCATCGTTGCTGACCGACGGGCTGACGTCGGCCAATACGAGCTACCTGGCCCAGTTCCCGTACCTCGGCACTCCCCAGAGCGGCTACAACACGGCGCCGCTGTCAGCGGTCTCATGATCGGGATCACGGACAACCGAGAGCCGGCCACCGCCATCGGTTCCCGCCGAGACCAGTGCGCGAGCGTCGCGCTGGACATCGGCGAGGACCGAGGCGCGCTGGTGATCTACCCCAACGACCGCTACCGGGGACTCGAGATCGAGATCAGCCCGACCGACGAGGATCGACCGCGCGTTCACACGGGCGTTCACGAACGCGACACGCAAGCCGGGCCTGTGCTGACGGCAATCTTCGGGAGCCTGCAGGCGGGCGAGTACGTCGTCTGGGCGAACGAGGACACCGCGGGGCCGACCGTGTCCGTCCCCGCGGGAGCCGTGGCTGAGGTCCGGCTGAGCTAACGCTCGTGGTCCGGGAACGGGTGTTGCACTGACCTGCGGACCGGGCCGGAGAAAGGAAAGGTGAAATGGAGGCAGCGACCGTCAGCGGCGGCCGGCGACCCGGTCCGCGCTCATTTTGGACGTCACTCGACGCTGGGCAGCGGCGCACTCTGCTGGGGATGGGTCTCGTCGTAGCCGGTCTGCATGTGCTGGGCTTTCTCACGCTGATCGCCCTGGTCGCACCGCATCGATACCGGGTCGGCACCGCGGGCGCGTTCACGATCGGGATCGGGATGACGGCGTATACGCTCGGCTTGCGTCACGCGTTCGACGCCGACCACATCTCGGCGATCGACAACACCACGCGCAAGCTGATGGCCGAGGGCAAGCGTCCGTTGAGCGTGGGATTCTGGTTCTCGCTGGGCCATTCGACGATCGTGTTCGCGCTCGCGTTACTGCTCGCGGTCGGGATCAAGACGCTCGCCGGCCCCGTCGGGAACGACCAGTCCCACCTGCACCAGCTGACCAGTTGGATCGGCACCCTCGTCTCAGGCAGCTTTCTGTACGTGATCGCCGCGCTGAACGTCGTGATCCTGATCGGCATCCTGAATGTGTTTCGTGAGATGAAGGCCGGACGCTATGACGAGGCGCAGCTCGAGGCGCAGCTGGCCAAGCGCGGGCTCATGAACCGCTTTCTGGGCCGTCTGACGAAGGCCGTCACCAGGCCGCGGCAGATGTATCCAGTCGGGATGCTGTTCGGTCTCGGGTTCGATACCGCGACCGAGGTATCGCTGCTCGTGCTCGCCGGTGGTGCGGCCGGCGCAGGGTTGCCGTGGTACGCGATCCTCTGCCTGCCGATCCTGTTCGCCGCCGGGATGTCACTGATGGACGCGATCGACGGCTCGTTCATGAACTTCGCCTACGGATGGGCCTTCTCCAACCCGGTCCGCAAGGTCTTCTACAACCTCACGATCACCGGTCTGTCGGTCGCCGTCGCGTTGGTCATCGGCACGATCGAGCTCGGAGGCCTGGTCGCCTCGGAGCTGAACCTGTCAGGGCCGTTCTGGCACCGGTTTGAGAACGTCGATCTCAACCTGGTCGGATTCGCGATCGCCGGGATGTTCATCGCGACCTGGGCGATCGCGGTGACGGTCTGGCGATTTGGACGCATCGAGGAACGCTGGAGCGTTCACCTGACCTCGCTGCCCGGGCGGCGTCAGGGCTAGGAAGGCACAAGCTCCTGCCTGGATGAGACGCGGGTCTTCTCGAACAGGCTTTTGACGTGGTCCTGGACCTGGGTCGCCGCGGAATTTCGATCGCCCCGGGCCTCGCGGGCCACGTGCTTAACGTCCCACCCGAGGCCTTCGCGGGTCAGCGTGGGACGTTGATCACGCCCCACGTGGCGAACGTCCCACAGTCGCGCCCAGAGCCCTCGATTGGGACGTTGTTCATGTGGGTCGCCCCATCCGCGCACCCGCTCCTATCCGTCCCAGACCAAGCTCCCGCCGGCACACCGGCACGGCAGCCGTCAGGCCGCTCGTCGACAGCCTCGAAGCCGTTCGGGGTCGTTTCAGTGCGACATATCACGGTTCGGGCCGCCGCGGCGGTCTAGCGTGACGTTCGCAAAAAACAGGGGGGTTGTCACGGTGCGAACGGCCCGTGGTCCGGGGATTCTCTGCGTCGAGGTTCGAGGACGCGCACTGACATCTGAAAGGGGCAGATCCGAAATGCACGCATAGTTCGGCTCGCGGACCTCACGTCTGCGGGAGCGACGGGGCCGAGGCGGCCCCGGTAGGGCAGATCACAGCGCGCTGCGCGATCGGCGGCGCACTACCGCGCGTATGCGCGGTGCAGCCGGTCGCGACGCGTGCCAGAACACGAAAAAGTGAGGAAACGAACAGCAATGAGACGGTTACGAATCGGGCGTGTCGCGATCGCGGCACTCCTCGCCTGTCTGGTGACTGCCACCGGTGCGTACGCGCTGGCGATCGGCCTCCCGTTCAATGGCACCCAGGTCAACAACGATCCCGCCAACGGGATCGACCCGCATCAGGACGCGGGCGTATCTGATGTCGTCGGCGGCTCGCTGGTGGCCGGGGGCCCGCGGGTCCCGTGGGGCACGTTCGAGCAGAAGTCCGGCAGCTCGCAGCAGATCTTCGTGCGGGCGTTCAAGAACGGCCAGTGGGTGACCCAGGGCAAGTCCCTGAACATCAGCGCGAACGTCGAGGCCGAGGCACCCTCGATCGATTTCGCGGGCACGGGCCGCACCGTGCCGTGGGACTCGTGGTATGAGCCGAACGCGGCCTTGGGATCAGAGACACAGATCTTCGCCAGCCGCTTCAATGCAGCGGCTAACACGTGGGTGCCCGAGGGTCAGGATCGCGGCTCCGGCGCGCCCTCGCTGAACATCCACACCGAAAAAGAGGCCGAGAACCCGTCGGTCGCCGGCGGCGCAACCGTTCCCGGCAACGACCCGGTGCCGTGGGTCGCATGGCAGGAGGAGGACGGCAACGTCAACTCGTCCGGAAACCACGACCAGATCTTCGTCTCAAAGGGCGTCAAGCAGGCTGCCCTGAAGAGCCCGTGCACCGGCTTCAAGCCATCATCGGCGAACAGCGTAAGCGCGTTCTGCTGGCAGCAGGTGGGGCTCGATCGACTCGACCCCAACGGGGGATCCTCGGCGACCGGAGACCCGACGCTGAACATCGATCCCAGCCGCGACGGGATCGAGCCCGACATCGCGTTCACCGGACCGACCGACAAGGTCGCGTGGGTGGTCTGGTACGAGGTCGGCGACAGCCACCTCGGGCTGCGCGCCAACGACCAGGTGTTCGCGGCCAAGATCGTCGCCGACACGAACGCCGACGGCGGCTTCCACTGGCAGTCGGTCGGGAGTGGCACCTTGGGCCTGACCAACGTGCTCGACACGTCGAACTCACCGCCCGGCTTTGGTCCGTGCGCCGCGTCGACCAGCGCCGAGGACAAGTGCTCGCTGAACGCCAACGCGCTGCGCGAGGCCGAGGACCCGCGCGTCGCCGCGGGGACGCTGACTCCGGGCAGCGCCACCGTCCCGTGGGTCACGTGGGCGGAGGACACCGGCTCGGGCAAGCACGCGATCTTCGTCGCGCGCCTTGTCGGCGGCGACCACTTCGAGCTGTTCAACGGCGGTCGCCCCGTGTCCCCGGCCAACCGTGATGCCGGCAGCCCGGACATCACGTTCTTCGGCAACGTCCCGTACGTCTCGTGGATCGAGACGCACGGAAGCCGCAAGGTCGGGTTCGTCGGCCACTTCGTCAACGGAGTGTTCGTGTCCGACACGCCGTTCGGGATCAACCTGGCGCCGCGGTTCCGCACCGCGTCGCTGATCGACGCCCGCGTGCCGCTGTCCTCCAGCTGCACCGCCGACCCGTTCACCAACGACGGCTCGGCCTGCCCGATCGCTCAGGTCAACGCTCCGTTCGACCTGTTCACCACCGCCGACAGCCCGCAACGGCTGTTCGGTCAGGCGGTGATCGGCGGGATCAACTGCATCCTGTTCCCGGGATGCCGGCTCTCGCTGACGCCGCAGGGCAACGGCGTGGCCATCAACAGCTCGCTCGGCCAGAGCAACAACGTCGGGATCCTGGTCCAGCGGGTCATCCGGACCAAGCGCGTGCACGGCAAGAAGGTCCTCGTGCTGCGCAAGGTCGGCCGCGTCCCGCTCGGACTCCACCACAAGGGCCGGGTGAAGATCCACTGGGATCTGAAGGTCAACGGCCACCTGCTCAAGGCCGGCCGCTACGCGGTCACGCTGCGTGCGCTCGACAAGCACCGCAACGTGCTCGGCACCACCAAGACGGTGGTCATCGCCGTCAGGCGCTGACCGAGAACCCGTGAGGGTTGGGGGCACCTTTGGGGCCCGGCGCGTGGGCAACGCGCCGGGCCTCTCCCCATCTGGTCAGCGCTGGTGGACCCAGTCGATCACCTCGCCCGGTCGCTGCTCGGGCAGCCAGTGCGCGACCCGTTCGACTCGGCGTACTTCGAGTCGTGGCTGCCCCGCTACGGGGCCGGCGACAAGCCCTCCCGTCACCGGGTCGCGCGCGCCGATCAGCAGCGTTGTCGGCACCTCGAGCACCGCGGCGTCGTAGCGGCCGCGGGCGATCGGCACGACCTCGCGAGTCAGGAACGTGCGGTACATCGCGACCGTCACCCGCGGCGCCAGCCGGTCCGCGAACACGGCCACGTCGGCCTCTGCCAGGCGGTCGCGGCCGCGCCCTGACTGAAGGATCCTGCGGACGATCGCGTCGGCCACGCGTGGCCCGGCCAGCGGCAGGCTGATCGGCCCCTGGTAACCGAGCATCATCGCGATCCGCCGAGCGTCCGGTGGCGTCCAGGGGTGCGGGATGCACATCGCCAGCAGCCGCTCAAACCGGGCCGGCGCCTCGAGCGCTGCGAGCAGCCCCGTCCAGCCGCCCCAGTCGTGGCCCACCCAGGTCACGCGCTCCAACCCGATCGCGTCGAGCAGCGCCAGTAGGTCGAGGGCGAGCTGCCGCTTGTCGTAACCCGATCCCGGCGCCTCGGTCCAGCCGTGACCGCGGAGGTCGGGAGCGACCACCCGGAACTGCTCGGCCAGGGCGGGGATCACCGCGCGCCAGCACCACCAGTTCTGCGGCCACCCGTGAACCAGCAGCACCGGCGGCGCCTGCTCGGGGCCGGCGATCGCGACGTGCGTGCGCAGCCCACCGGCGTCGACATAGTCGTGCCGCACACCGGCAAGCTCGGGAGGATCGCTCACGGCGCG
>CAWHRT010000031.1:0-118802 GCA_963831845.1 uncultured Solirubrobacterales bacterium
CGAACCGCACCGTGAGGAGAATCGATGCCGACCACCCCGTTTGAGCCGATCAGCTGGACCCTCGTGCCCGATCACACGGCCCTGGTCGTGATCGACGCGCAGAACGACTTCCTGCATCCCGACGGCTGGTATTCCCTGCGCGACGTGGACATCGACCACATGCGGCGCACGATCGAGCCGATCAAGGAGCTCGTCAGCGTGTGCCACGAGCGCGGCGTGCCGATCATCTGGACGCGCCACGGCTTTCGTGACGCCGACGAGGGCGGCTGGATCGTCGCGCTGCGCCCGTTCCTGCAGGACGGTGGCCTGCGTCGGGGTACCTGGGGCTACGAGGTCCTCGAGGAGCTCGACCCCCGCGACGACGATCGCTACGTCGAGAAGACCCGACTGAGCGCCTTCTATCCAGACCGATCTGGAGCTGAAGCTCCGCGCGCTCCGGACGCCGAGACGGTGCTGGTCACGGGGGTGCTCACCAACCAGTGCGTGGCGGCGACCGGCAAGGACGCGATGTTCCGCGACTTCAAGCCGATCGTGGTGGAGGAGGCCACGGGAACCACGCTGCCGCATCTGCATGCGCCGGCGCTCGAGATGATGCAGGTGGGCTGGGCGGAGGTGCGTAACCTCCAGGGCGCGCTCGACGAGCTTCGGGCGCTGCCGGCGCGCGGTCCGCCGTGAGCGTGTAGTGGACGCGACTCCCGAGGAGCGCGGCCGCCGGCGCAAGGGCGTGCCGGCGCGCGATGCGCGTCGCGATCATCGGCGGCGGGATCGCCGGGCTGCAGCGTCGCCTATCACCTGGCGCTGAGGGGTTGCACGCGACGTCGCGCTGCTCGAGCAGAACGAGCTGACCTCGGGATCGACCTGGCACGCGGCGGGCCTGTGCACGCAGTTCGCGGCCAGCCCGCAGACGATGAACATGCTCAGGCGCAGCCTCGAGCTCTACGACCCAGCTCGAGGATCGCACCGGCCAGGCCGTCGGCCTGCACCGCTGCGGCTCGGTGCGGCTGGCCGAGTCGGCCGAGCGCGTCAACCAGTTCCACCACGTCAGCGGGATCGCCGAGCAGGTCGGGGTCCCGTTCGAGATCATCGAGCCCGACGCGGCGCTGCGCAGCTGTTCCCGCTGATGGCGCACCGAGCGGGTGCTCGCGGCGGCGTACCTTCCCACCGACGGGCACGTCGATCCGTCCGGTGTCACCAATGCGCTGGCGGCCGGAGCAACCGAGCTGGGTGCGCGATCCACCGCCACACGCCGGTGCGCGGACTGACCAGGGAGGGCGGCTGCTGGGTCCTCGACACCCCCAACGGGGAGCTGCGCGCCGACATCGTCGTCAACGCCGCCGGCCAGTGGGCGCCGCCAGGTCGGCCGGCTGGCGGGCGTCGAACTCCCGATCGTGTCGCTCGAGCACCACTACGTCGTGACCGAGCCGATCGATGCGGTTCGGGAGCTCGAGCGGGAGCTGCCGGTGCTGCGCGATCCCGAGGGTTCGTTCTACGCGCGACAGGAGGGTGAGGCGCTGCTCGTTGGGCCGTTCGAGGCGCAGGCGACGCCGTGGGCGCGTCGACGGGATCCCCGAAGGGTTCCACGGGCGACTGCTGCCGGCTCGGCTCGAGCTGATCGAGGACGTGCTGGTCGCCGCCGCGCGGACGGATCCCGGCGTTCGAGATCGACCGGCCTGCGACGCTCGATCAACGGCCCGGACGGCTACACCCCCGACGGCCGCGCGTTGATCGGCCCGGTGCCGGGCCTGCGCGAACTTCACGTGATCGCGGGCTTCTCGCATCTTCGGCATCGTGTTCGGCGGCGGCGCCGGCGCCGCCGCGGCAGACTGGATCCTCGACGGCGAGCCGAGCGACGACATGTCGGAGCTCGACGTCCGCCGCTTCGGCGACTACGCCGCGGCCAGGCAGTTCCTGATCCCCAAGGCGCTGCGACGCCTATCAGCGCGAGTACGCGATCGAGTTCCCGTTCGAGGAGCGCCCGATCGCGCGACCGCTGAAGACGTCGCCGCTGTACGACCGCCTGCGAGAGCGCGGCGCCGTGTTCGGCGAGCGCTCCGGCTGGGAGCGGCCGGTGTGGTTCCGCAACGGCCACGCGGACGCGGTCGAGGAGTACAGCTACCGGAGGGCCAGCTGGCACGACGCGGTCAGCGGCGGAATGCGAAGCCGTCCGCGCCGGGGTGGGCGTGCTCGACCAGACGAGCTTCGCCAAGTTCGAGGTCAGCGGCGCGGGCGCCGAGGCCTACCTCGACCGCCTCTGCGCCAACGCGCTGCCGTCGCAAGCCCGGCCGGATCGCGCTCACGCAGATGTGTACCGCCGGCGGAGGGATCGAGTGCGACGTGACGGTGACGCGGCTCGGTGAGGACCGCTTCTACGTCGTGTCCGCGGCCGCGGGCGAGTCCCACGACGAGGCATGGCTGCGGACGCACCTCCCGGACGGGGAGGACGTGCGGCTCGACAACGTCACGGCCCGCTGCGGCGTGCTCACACTGGCCGGCCCCAATTCGAGAGCGCTGCTCGCCGCCGTCACCGACGCCGACTGCGCACCGGAGGCGTTCCCGTTCTTCAGCTGCCGCGAGATCGAGGTGGGGATGGCTCCCGTCCGCGCGATGCGGGTGTCGTTCGTCGGTGAGCTCGGTTACGAGCTGCACCATCCGCTCGAGTACCAGCGTCACATCTACGAGCAGCTGCTGGACGCCGGCGAGCCGCTCGGACTGGTCGACTTCGGCTACCGCGCGCTCGATTCGATGCGGCTGGAGAAGGCCTACCGGATGTGGGGCTCGGACCTGTCGGTGCAGTACACGCCGCTCGAAGCCGGGATGCAGCGGTGGGTGTGCTTCGACAAGCCGTTCATCGGACGCGATCCGCTGCAGCACGTGGCCGAGAACGGCGGACCGGCGCGAACCCTGGAATGTCTCGTCGTGGAGGCTGACGGGGCCGACGCGCACGGCTTCGAACCGGTGCGCGACGGCGAGGAGATCGTCGGCTTCGTCACCTCGGGCGGCTACGGCTTCCGCGTCGGGCGCTCGATCGCGCTCGCCTATCTGCCGCGCGGATACTCCCAACCGGGCACCGGCTGACGGTCGAGATCCTCGGTGACCGCCGCACCGCCGAGGTGGTGCGCGCCTTGTACGACCCCACCAACGAGCTGCTACGGGCTGACCCCGATCCGATCAGCGACGCCTCGGACCTCGACGTAGCTGCACGCTCGGCCTGCGTCGCGCCATACAGGACGCGGCGACCGACTAGACGAATGCGACTGGGAGCGCAGTTCCTCTGTCAGGACTTCGACGAGTACATCGCCTCGGTGCGCAAGGCCGAGGAGGCGGGTTACGAGTTCGCGTGGCTGATCGATTCGCAGATCCTCTGGCAGGACGTGGCCGTCTACATGATCAACGGGCTCAATGCCACCGAGCGGATCACCTTTGGTACCGCGGTGACCAATCCGGTGACCCGGCATGTGACGGTGACCGCGAGCTACTTCGCGACGCTGGGCAAGCTGTATCCCGGCCGGGTCACGCTCGGAATCGGGCGCGGCGACAGCTCGCTGCGCACGATGGGCGTGCGGCCCGCGCGTACCGCGGAGCTGGGCGAGTACGTCCGGTCGCTGCGCGAGCTGATGGCCGGCCGCGTGGTCGACCTCAACGGCGCCGACGTCCACCTGCGCTACCTCAACGGCGAAGCCGCGGGCGTCCCGATCATGATGTCCGCCACGGGGCCGAGGAACCTGCGACTGGCCGGCACACTTGCCGATCGCGTGATGCTGTACGTCGGCGTCACCCCCGAGGCGGTGCAATGGGCCCTGAACTATGTCCATGAGGGCGCGGAATCGGCGGGTCGGGACCCGTCGGAGGTGAAGGTGTCGATCCTGACGCGCGATGCACGTCTCCGACGACAAGCAGGCCGCCGCCGACGCGTGCCGGTGGGCCCCCGCCGCCTGCGCGAACCACATCGCGGACATGGCCCGTAACAACCCCGACAACGACATGCCCGACGTGATGCTCAGCCTGGTCAAAGCCCGCGAGGACTACGACTACTACGCTGGGCATCTGGACTCCGGTGCTGAGCACACCGCCTACCTGACCCCCGAGCTGATCGACGACTACGCGATCGCAGGGTCAGCCGACCACTGCCTGCGCAAGCTGGCGGCGCTGTCGGAGATCGGCGTGGACGAGGTATCGGTTGCGTATAACAATGGTGCCTTCGATCAGATGGACCGTGTCGGCAGCGAGATCATCCCGGCGTTGACCGCCGCCCCGGCCGGCACGTAGAACCGATGGGAGTGATGCTTGATGACGACGACCGAGACCCTGCTTAGCCACTGGATCGAGGGACGCGAGGAGAGCTCGCGTTCGGGACGGCAGGGGGAGGTGACGAACTCGGCCACCGGGGAGGTGGTGGCCCAGGTCCCGTTCGCCGACGCCGAGGAGGTGGATGCCGCCGTCCAGGCGGCGGTTGCGTCGGCGCCCGCGTGGGAGGCGGCCTCGCTGTCGAAGCGGACGTCGATCATGTTCGCGTTCCGCGAGCTGCTGCACGCCCGCCGCGACGAGATGGCTCGGATCGTCACCACCGAACACGGCAAGGTGACCAGCGACGCGCAGGGGGAGGTGCAGCGCGAGCTCGAGCTGGTCGAGTTCGCCTGCGGCCTGTCTCAGCTGCTCAAGGGTGAGCACTCCTGGCAGGTCTCCCGCGGGGTGGACAGCTTCACGCTGCGTCAGCCGGTCGGCGTCGTCGCCGGGATCACCCCGTTCAACTTCCCCTCGATGGTCCCCGGCTGGATGTTCCCGCTGGCGCTGGCGGCGGGCAACACGTTCGTGCTCAAGCCGTCCGAGCAGGACCCGTCGGCGTCGATGATGCTCGCCGAGCTGCTGGCCGAGGCCGGGGTGCCCGAGGGCGTGTTCAACGTCGTGCACGGCGACCGCGAGGCCGTCGACGCGCTGCTGTCGCATCCGCGCGTGAACGCGGTGTCGTTCGTCGGCTCGACCCCGGTGGCCAAGCACATCTACGAGACCGCCACCGCACACGGCAAGCGGGCGCAGGCCCTGGGCGGGGCCAAGAACCACGCGGTCGTGCTCCCCGACGCCGACCTCGACTTCGCCGCCGACCAGATCGTGGCCGGCGCGTACGGGTCAAGCGGCCAGCGCTGCATGGCGGTGTCGGTCGCGGTCGCCGTCGGCGAGACCGGGGACGAGTTCGTGGGCAAGCTCAACGAACGCCTGGACCGGCTGGTCGTGGGCGCGGGCGATCAGCCCGAGTCCGAGGTCGGCCCGCTGATCAGCGCGACGGCGCGCGACCGCGTCAAGAGCCTGGTCGACGCCGGCGTCGACGAGGGTGCCGAACTGGTGCGCGACGGCCGCGACGTCGTCGTCGACGGGCACGAGGGCGGATTCTTCGTCGGCCCGTGCCTGTTCGACCACGTCGGCACCGACATGCGCGTCTACCGCGAGGAGATCTTCGGACCGGTGCTGGTCGTCGTCCGCGCGGACTCCCTGGAGCAGGCGATCGAGCTCGTCAACGCCAACCCCTGGGGCAACGGGGCGGCGATCTTCACGCGCGACGGCAACGCCGCGCGCGCATTCCAGCTCAGCGTCAGCGCCGGGATGGTCGGCATCAACGTGCCGATCCCGGTGCCGATGTCGTACTACTCGTTCGGCGGCTGGAAGGCGTCGCTGTTCGGCGACGTCCACATGCACGGGCCGGAGGGGTTGCGCTTCTATACGCGCGGGAAGGTGGTCAGCTCTCGCTGGCCCGAGTCCGCCGACGCCAAGATCGACCTCGCATTCCCGACCGCGACGTGACGGCTGACGCGTGAACCAGACAGCGACCCACACCACGACCCGAGCGAGCTGCCCATGAACTCCGTACTGCAACTAGACGAGAGCGCCCACGAACACCTGTTGATGCACTACACGCGCAACGGCTCGTTCGGGCCAGACCGCAAGCCGGTGAAGGTGCTCGAGCGCGGCGAGGGCCCGTATGTCTTCGACACCGCTGGCAATCGCTACTTCGATGCCCTGTCGGCGCTGTTCTGCTCGCAGATCGGCTATTCGTACGGCGAGGAGCTGGGAGCCGCCGCCGTCGAGCAGATGGCCAAGCTGCCGTTCGCGACCACCTGGGGGATGGCGCACCCGACCGCGGTGGAGCTCGCCGAGAAGCTGTCCGGGCTCGCGCCTCCCGGGCTCGGGCACGTGTTCTTCACCAGCGGCGGCGCCGAGTCGGTCGAGTCCGCATGGAAGATCGCCCGGCTGTACCACGACGCCACCGGCGGCGAGGGCCGCACCAAGGCGATCGCGCGCAAGGTGGCCTATCACGGCTCCACCCTGGGCGCGCTGGCGCTCACCGGCGTCGACGCGTACAAGCGGCCGTTCGGAGAGCCCGCGATCCACACCCGCCATGTGTCGCCGACCAACCGGTTCCGGCTGGGCGAGGACCCGCGTTTCGCCGGCTCCGTCGACGACGACGCTGCCTTCTCCAAGGCGCTGCTCGACGAGATCGAAGCGGTCGTGCTCGAGGAGGGTCCGGACACGATCGCGGTGTTCATCGCCGAGCCGGTCCAGAACGCCGGTGGCTGCTTCGTGCCCCCGGACGGCTACTGGCAGGGCTTGCGCGAGCTCGCCGACAAGTACGGCTTCCTGGTCATCGCCGACGAGGTCATCACCGCGTTCGGTCGTCTCGGCGAGTGGTTCGGCTCGACGCGCGTCGGCGCCACGCCCGACCTGATCACCACCGCCAAGGGGATCACGTCCGCGTACGCCCCGATGGGCGCGGTGTTCGCCTCAGACCGGGTGGTGGAGCCGCTGTACGACGACCCCAAGCGCACCCTCGTGCACGGCATCACGTTCGCCGGGCACCCCCTGTGCGCGGCGATCTCGCTGAAGAACCTGGAGATCTTCGAGCGCGACGGCGTGTTCGAGAACGTCAAGGCGCTGGAGGGCCACCTGGAGAGCCGGCTGCGCGAGCTGCTGGCGCTGCCGATCGTCGGCGACGTCCGCGGCGCCGGGTTCTTCTTCGCGGTCGAGCTGGTCGGCGACGAGCACAACCGCAGGTTCGACGCCGACGAGCGCGAGCGGCTGCTGCGCGGCTTCCTGCCGGGTCGGTTGATGCAGGCGGGCATGATCGCGCGGCCGGACGACCGCGGCGACGCCGTGGTTCAGGTGGCCCCGCCGCTGATCTCGACCGAGGCCCAGCTCGACGAGATGGTCGACGGACTCCGCGGGGCGCTCGTCGAGGCCGCGGAGGTGATGGCATAAACAACCCGATCAGGAGGCCCAACCATGGCCACGCAGAGCACCGAACTCACCCGCGAGCAGCTCGCGGCGCTGCCGGCGAGCTACTTCAAGGCCGTCGACGCGCAGGACGCTGACGCGGTCGTAGCGCACTTCGCCGACGACGCGACGCTGACCGTGCAGACCGACCACGTCACGTTCAACGGGGCCGGTGAGATCCACCGGATGTTCACCGACTTCTTCTCGAACTCCAACTCGATCCTCCACGAGATCAAGAACATCGTGATCGAGGAGGACGCCGCCAAGGTGGCGACCGAGCAGAGCTACATCGGCGAGCTCACCGACGGCAGCCGCAACGACATGCACAACTGCAACTTCTTCGACGTCGGCGCCGACGGCAGGTTCACGCGCGTGATCATCTGGATGGCGGGGACCAACCCCCTCAAGTAGCGCGCGCTCCGGCGTCTGCGCGGGCCAGCTCGCGCAGACGCCGCGTCGCGTCGGCGTCGACCGCGCGCCGCTCGACGTCGATCACGACGCCGTAGTCGCGCTCGGCCAGCTCGGCCGTGGTGAACCCGTCGAGCACGTCGGACAGCACCAGCTCGGGGTCGCGCTGCAGCGGGTCGCCGAAGCCGCCGGAGTTGGGCACCGCGACCTCGATCGCCGACCCGGCCGACAGCGTGTGGCCGGTGAACTTCGACGGCCACACTTCGACCTCGCCCTCGGGCGTGATGATCTTGGTCGAGGCGTTGACACCGTCGTGGCCGCCGAAGATCCCCCACGGCGGGTCTGACTCGGTGCGCTCGCCCTCGCAGCTGACCATCGTGTCCACGAGGAAGCGGTTGGTGCGGATCATGCCGATGCCCCCGCGCCACTTGCCGGCCGCGCACGCGTCGTCGCGCAGCTCGTAGCGCTCGGTGCGCATCGGGTAGCGCCACTCGAGCTCCTCGATCGGGTTGTTGCGCGTGTTGGCGATCAGGCAGTCGATCGAGTCCAGCCCGTCCTTGTCGTGGCGCCCGCCGTAGGAACCCTCGTCGACCTCGAGGTAGACCCAGTACTCGCCCTTCTCCTGGACGAAGCCCGAGTAGGCGATGAAGTGCAGGTGGGCCGAGTTGCCGGCGGTGATCTTCTCGGGCGCGATCGGCGACAGCGCCCGGAGCGCGAGGTCCACCGCGCGCTGCACCTGACAGAAGCGGGCAAAGCACGCGCGCGGGAAGTTGGGGTTGAAGATCGAGCCCTTCGGCGCGATCACGTTGACCGGCCGCAGCATCCCCTCGTTCTGGGGCACGAACACCGGATAGGCGACCTCGTCGAGGAACAGCATCCGGGTGATGAACGTCATCGCCGACACCGTCGTCCCCTCGTAGGGACAGTTGAACCCGGTCGGGACCTCGGGACTCGATCCGGTCAGGTCGAACGTGATCTCGTCGCCCTCGATCTTGACCGCGACCTTGACCGGCAGCTTCACGCCGCGGGTGCGCCCGTCGTCGTCGAGCCAGCCGACGTCGGTCTCGTACGTTCCGTCCGGGAGCTTGGCGATCTCCTGGCGGAGCATCCGCTCGGAGTAGTCCAGCCAGCCATCGGCGGCGCTCAGCACCGCGTCGCGCCCGTAGCGGCCGAGCAGCTCCAGGTAGCGGCGGCGCGCCAGCTCACAGGCGGCGATCATCGCCTCGATGTCGCCCCGGTTGTACGTCGGGGTGCGCATGTTCTCGAGGATGTGGCGCCAGATCTGGTCCTGGCGCACGCCGCGATCGGACAGCTTGATCGCCCGGTAGATGTTGCCTTCCGACCAGTTGTCGACGAGGTCGATCGCCAGCCCCGGATAGGCGCCGCCGATGTCCAGCAGGTGGGCCGAGGCGCCCGAGAAGCCGGTCAGCTCGCCCTCGAAGAAGATCGGCACCACGATCGCCACGTCGGGCGAGTGCGTCGCCCCTCCGTACGGGTCGTTGTGCAGGATCACGTCGCCCTCGTGGATGTCGTCGCCGAGCAGCTTGATCACGTTCTTGACGATCTTCGGCATCGCGCCCATGAACATCGGGGTCGAGTCGGATTCGGCCAGCACGTTGCCCTCGGCGTCGAAGATCCCGGCGCCGAGGTCCTCGGACTCGCGGATGATCGAGCTGTAGGACATCCGGAACAGGACGCCGGCCATCTCCTTGGCGATCGCCGTGCAGGCGCCGCCGATCACGCGCATCAGGATCGGCGTCGCGAGCTCGACGCCCTGCTCGCCCGACGCGCTCGCGCGCGCGGTGCAGTCGATCAGGATGTTGCCGTGGTCGTCGATCTCGGCGAGCAGACCGGGCGGCACGACCGTGGTCGTGTCGTACTGCTCGATGATCGCGGGACCCTCGATCCGGTCGCCGGCGAGCAGCCGCTCGCGCTCGTAGAACCGCGTGGCCCTGCGGTCGGGCTGACCGCCGACGTCGAAGATCACCTCGCGCTCGAGCGTCAGCGCGCGCGAGGGGTCGCCGTCGCCGCGCTCCAGGCGCTCGGGCGGCAGGTCGGGGATCTGGCCGATCGCCACCACGCGGACGTTGACGAGCTCGATATCGGCGTCGAAGTGATGGCCGTACTCGGCCTCGTGGGCCTGGTGGAAGCGTTCGCCGAGCTCGGTCAGCCAGCGGTCGTCGATCTCGCCGGCCGGTATGTCGAAGCGGACCTCGTAGCCCTGGCCGACGTAGCGGCAGTCGGCCAGCAGCCGCACCACCCGGCGGTCCTCGGGCACGCCGTCCTGCTCGAGCTGCCGACTCGCCTGGGCCGACAGGTCCTCGTAGCGGCTGCGCAGCCGGTCGAGGTCGGCGCTCGGCCAGCGCGTGGCGCTCGGTGGCCACGAACTCGTGGTGCAGGTCGGTCGCCAGCAGCCCGGTCGCGGCGACGATCCCCGGGTAGCGCGGCACGAGCACGCGCGCGATCTCGAGCTCGGTCGCGATGTCACACGCGAACAGCGGGCCGGCACCGCCCGCGGCGACCAGCACGAACTCGCGCGGGTCATAGCCGCGGCGGACCGAGTTGAGCTCGATCGCCTGGGTCATTCCGTACTTCTGGATCTGCAGCGCGCCGAGCGCCGCCTCCTCGACCGACATCCCCAGGCTGTCGGCGAGCGGCTGCATCGCCTGCTCGGCGAGCTCCGAGTCGAGGGTCATGTCGCCCCCGAGCAGGCCACGGTCGGGACGCAGCCGGCCCAGCAGCAACTGGGCGTCGGTGGACGTCGGTTCGGTGCCGCCGCGGCCGTAGCAGGCCGGTCCGGGGTCGGCGCCGGCGGACTGCGGGCCGACCCGGAACACCTCGCCCTCGTCGACGTAGGCGATCGAGCCGCCGCCGGCGCCGATCGTGTCGATGTCGACCATCGGGATCATCGCCTGGTAGTCGCCGACCTTGGTGTCGAGCAGGTGCCGCATCCGCAGCTCACCGCCGGCCGCGACGCCGATGTCGGCCGAGGTGCCGCCGATGTCGAGCGTGACCACGTTCTCCATGCCGGCGGCGCGGCCGGCCCAGATCCCGCCGATCAGGCCCGCCACCGGACCGGACATCAGCAGGTTCACGGGCGTCAAGCGTGGCCGACTCGACGGTCGCCATCCCGCCGGCCGACTGCATCAGCGCGATCCCGTGCTCGAATCCGCCCTCGCGTAGGGCCTCGTCGAACCGGGCGACGTAGCGCGACACCTTCGGGCCGATGTAGGCATTCAGCGCGGTGGTCGAGAAGCGCTCGAACTCGCGGTACAGCGGCAGCACCTCGTGGGACACCGACAGGTAGCAGTCGGGGTGCTCCTCGAGCACGATCTCCTTGATCCGCTGCTCGTGCTCGGGGTTGAGGTAGGAGTGCAGCAGGCACACGGCCACGGCCTCGACGCCGGCGTCGCGCAGCTCCCGCACGCGCTCGCGCACCTCTTCCTCGTCGAGCGGCGTGAGCACGTCGCCGTCGGGCACGGTGATCCGCTCGTTGACCGTGAGGCGGTGACGGCGCTTGACGATCGGACGCGACTGCCACGGAAGCTCGAGCTGCAGCGAGAAGTTGTAGGGCTTCTTGTGGCGCGCGATGTGGATGATGTCGCGGAAGCCCTCGGTGGTCAGCATCCCGACCTCGGCGCCGGTGTAGGTCAGGACGATGTTGGTCGCGACGGTCGTGCCGTGGAGCAGGTTGTCGACCTCGGACAGCGACACCCCCGCCTTCTCGCACAACCCGCGTACGCCCTCCACCACCGCCACGCGCCGGGTCCTCGGGCGTCGAGCGGAGCTTGTCCACCGTGATGCGGCCGGCATCCTCGTCGACCAGGATCAGGTCGGTGAAGGTTCCTCCGACGTCGACTCCGATGCGCTTCATGTATTTCGACCTCCGGGAGCTGTCGCGAGGCGCCTGAGCCGCGCGGACCGTTTAGAGCAAGCCGTGCTGATCAGGCTCTGAGACTCCCGATCGCCGGCCTGTGGTGCAAGCGACGAGCTGTGCGTTCCGTCACCCGCCCGGGTGACACGTTGGCGGCGATGCGCGTACTACCCGACCGGGGTCTCGGCCGGCGGCGCCCAGGTGCCCTGCGCCTCCTGGTTGCGGCGCCACTCCTGGGCGACCTCGAGGTGGGTCCCGAACCAGACGTCGCCGAAGCCCTTGATGTAGGTGATCAGCTCGTCGAGCATCGCGATCCGCGGGTGTCGCCCGATGCAGAACGGGTGCACGACCAGCAGGAAGCAGCCGCCGGCGCGATAGGAGCCGTCGAACTCGGCCTTCCAGATCTCGAGCACCTGGCTCGGGGTGCTGAGCCCCGACATGTACGGGAAGAAGCTGAACAGGAAGTAGGGGGCGTCGTCGAGCTCCCAGCTGACCGGCAGCTCGACGAAGTCGCGCAGCGGTCCACCGGTCACCGGCACCCGCGGCCGGTAGGGCTCGTCGTGGCCGAACAGGCTCGAGTCGTAGGCGAAGCCGAACTCCTCGAGCAGGTCGGCACTGTTGGGCCCGAGCGCGAACGGAGGGGAACGGTTGCCCTTCGGAGCGGTCCCGAACGCGTCCTCGATCCGGCCGATGCCGCGGCGCATCAGCTCGCGCTCCTCGTCGATCGGGACGTCGAGCACGCTCTCGTGGTGATAGCCGTGGTAGCCCACCTCGTGGCGCCCGCGCCCGGCGATCTCAGCGCAGGCGTCAGCGTGCTCGTCGATCACCTGCCCGGGGATCATGAACGTCGCCGGGATCTCGTGGCGGTCCAGCAGCTCGTGGATCCGGGGCAGCGCCGCGCGCACGTCGTAGTCGCCGCGGGACAGCGGGCTGGGCGTGCGCAGGTTGAAAGTGCCCGACCACAAGGTCTCGGCGTCGAAGTCGACCGACAGCGTCACTGCGCACCGGTAGCGCTCCCGCCACATGCCCACATCCTTCACCAAGGCTGCGACATAATCAAGTAATGGAGGGGATCACTCGCCTGGCCGCGAGCCAGCTGCTCGACGGTTACAGGCGACGGACGATCTCGCCCGTCGAGGTGGTCGACGCGCTCGCCGCGCAGATCGAGCAGCACAACGAGTCGCTGACCGCCCTGTACACGACCTGCCTGGACCGCGCCCGCGACGAGGCCCAGGCCGCCGAGGCGGCCTACTCCCGCGGCGAGGCCGTCGGTGCGCTGGCGGGCGTGCCGTTCGTGGTCAAGGACCTGTTCGACACGGCCGGGGTGCGGACCACGTACGGCTCGCCGATGTTCGCCGATCACGTCCCCGACCGCGACGCCGCCGCGGTGCGCAACGTCCGCGAGGCGGGCGGGATCCTGATCGGCAAGGCCCAGACCCACGAGTTCGCGTGGGGGATCAGCTCGGTCAACTTCCTGATGGGCAGCGCCCACAACCCTTGGGCTCCCGAACGCATGTCCGGAGGATCCAGTGGCGGCTCGGCCGTGGCGCTGGCGACCGGGATGGCACCGCTGGCACTCGGCAGCGATACCGGCGGCTCGATCCGCGTGCCCTCGAACTTCTGCGGCACCGTCGGGCTCAAGCCGACATTCGGCCGGACCAGCACCGAGGGGGTGTTCCCGCTGGCCGCCTCGCTCGACCACGTCGGGCCGATGGCGCGCAACCCGGCTGACGCGGCGCTGCTGTTCGCCGCGCTGATCGGGGCCCCGGCGGACGGGCAGCTGCTGTCGTCGGCGCTCGACGGGATGCGGGTCGGCGTCTCACCCGACATGCACGTGGTCGAGCTCGCGCCCGAGATCGACGCCGCCTACCGCGCCGCCGTGGCGGCGGTCCAGGGCCTCGGCGCCGAGATCGTCGAGGTTGCGATGCCCGAGGCGCGGACGGTGTACGAGACGTTCGGGGTGGTGCAGCGCTGCGAGGCGCTGGCTTCGCACGTCAAGGCCGGCCTGTTCCCGGCCCGCCGCGAGGAGTACGGCGAGGACGTGCGCGGCCGGCTCGAGCTGGCCGAGACGATGACGCTGGCCGACTACCTCGGCGGGATCTCCAACCGCGAGCAGCTGCGCGCCGGCTTCCACCGGGCGTTCGCCGAGGTCGACCTGATCCTCACGCCGGTGAGCGCCGGGTCGCCGGCGGTGATCGGCGAGGAGCGGGTCGAGCACCTCGGCGGCGAGATCGACTTTCGCGAGCTGGTGATGGGCTACACCGTGCCCCAGGACCTCACCGGGCTGCCCACGTGCGCGATCCGGGCCGGGTTCGACGCGCTCGGGATCCCGGTTGCGGTGCAGTTCACCGGGCCGGCGTGGAGCGAGTGGAAGGTGCTGTCGGCGGCGCACTCGCTGTACGAGGCGACGCCCGACGTGCAGGCGCCGTGGCCGCCCATGGTCGGCGCGGCCGCTGCGGTTAGTGTCCCGAATTTCCGACTCGCGACACTAGACCAGCGAGCGGATCGCGCCGAGGATCACCTCGACGCCCACGGCCGCGTCCGCCGGGTTGGCGTCCTCGACCGGCGTGTGGCTGAGCCCGTCCTTGCAGGGGACGAACAGCATCGCGGTCGGCGCCCGGTCGGCGACGCACATCGTGTCGTGGGCGGCTCCGGAGATCATCGTCGTGCCGGGCTCGCCGGTGGCGGCGCCCGAGGCCTCCAGCGCGGACACGATCCGCTCGTCCATCGGGGTCGCGGGCACGGTCTGGCGCTGGCGGTAGGTGGCGGTCATCCCGCCGTCGGACGCGGTCTTCTCGGCAAACGCGGCGATCTCCCGCACAACCCCGTGAACGATCTCGTCGACCGGTCCACGAACGTCGAGCGAGATACGGGTGCGCCCCGGGATCGCGTTGATCAGGCCGGGCTCGACCTCGATCTCCCCGACGGTGCCGACGGTGGCCGAGCCGGCCTCGCGCGCGAGTCGCTCGAGCTCGACGATCGTCTTGGCCGCGACCAGCGCGCTGTCGCAGCGCATATCCATCGGCGTCGCGCCGGCGTGGTCGGCGCGGCCCTCGACGAAGATGTCGCCGTGCACGTAGCCGGCGATCGTCCTCACCACGCCAAAGCGCTTGTCGGTGTCCTGGAGCACCCGTCCCTGCTCGATGTGGAGCTCGATCCAGCCGGTCAGGTCGTCGAGGATGTGGGCGCAATCGCGCCACCGAGTGGGCTCGTAGCCGGCCGCTTGCGCGTGGTCCCAGAACGGCCGCCCGTCGTCGATCGCCACGAACGCCTCGCGCAGCTCCTGCTCCTCCACGCGCCCGGCGACGATCCGGCTGCCCAGGACCATCTGCCCGAAGCCCGACCCCTCCTCCTCGAGGAACGAGATCGCCTGCAGCGGCAGGTCGAGGCCGAGCTCGGCGTTGCAGCGGCACACCTCGAGCGCGCTGACCACCCCGAGTGTCCCGTCCCACTTGCCGCCGTTTCGGTTTGAATCGCAGTGCGACCCGATCCCGAACACCGGCTCGCCGGGCGGCCGGTTGCGGGCGACCAGATTGCCGATCGGATCCTCGGTGACCGTGAACCCGAGCTCCTCCCACGCGCGCGTGAAATAGTCGAGTGTGGCTCGGTACACGTCGGTGTAGGCGTAGCGGCGGATCGCCTCCGAGGACAGCGTGTAGTCCGAGCCTGCCAGCGTCTCGACGTCGTTACGGATTCGCTCGGTGCTGCGGGCGCGGTCGATCTTGGGCCAGTCGTTCATGTGCCGGCGCCCGGCTGGGCGGCGGACACCGCGGCGCGGCTGCCGTTTGCGCGCGCCGGGTCTCCGTCCAGCAGGAACGTCAGCACGGCCTTGTTGAACTGGTCGGGCAGATCCGAGCAAGACTTGTGCCCGGCGCCCTCGATCACCGACAGGATCGCGCGCGGAAGCGCGCTCGCGATGCGATCGGAGTAGACGCGCGGTAGCTCGATGTCCTCGCTGCCCCACAGCACCAGCGCCGGGGCCTGGATCTCGTGCAAGCGGTCGTCGACCGACCACTCGCGGATCGCTCGCAGCATCGCCGTGTATCGAGGGACGTCGATCGACCTCCAGCCGGCCTTGCCGGCCTCCAGCTCCTCTCGCGTCTCGGTCAGGTAGCGCTCCGAGAACGCGAAGATCAGGTTGATGTCATACATAAGGTCAGAATCGCCCTGCTCGATCGCGCCGATCAGCGCGTAGTCGAGGAATCGGCGGAACCGTTCGGTGCGCACGCCGCTCAACGTGTCGGCGAGCACCATGCGCCTGACCCGGTCCGGGTAGTCCAGCGCGAACTGAAGTGAGACTGCGCCTCCGAGCGACAGCCCCACGAGGTTGACCTCGTCGACTGACAGCTCGTCGAGCAGGGCGTTCAAAGCCCTGGCCGTGTTTGGGATCGAAAACTCCTCGCCCTCGTCGTCCTCGGCGCCGTAACCGGGGTACTGCATGAGGATCACCTTGAAGTGCTCGGACAGCACCGGGATCTGCGGGGCCCAGTAGCTCTCCGGGCTCCCCGTGGCGCCGTGCAGAAGAACGACCGGCGGCCCTTCACCAGCGATCTTGTGCCACATGCGGCGAGCCTACAGAAAATGTCGGACTCCGGTTCGGCAGCGCCGAGCGCGATCAGTTAAGGTCGCGGACCTCAGAAAGGAGCCGATGTGCCACGCAGAGTCATTGATCTCAGCCAGCCGCTCAACAGGGAAAGCCAGGTGCATCCGTTCTTCACGACGCCGAAGATCGTGCGCGAGATCATCCATGCCGACTCGCCCCCGGACCGGCCGTCGTTCAACGCTGAGCTGATCATCACTTCCAACCATGCCGCCACCCACGTCGACGCGTTCGGGCACTACGACCGCTCCGAAGGCGCCGATGCGATCGCCGAGATGCCGCTTGACACGTTCTGCGGCACCGCGGTGTGCATCGACGTACGTCCGTACGGCGGCAAGAGTCACGAGGTGACGCCGGCCGAGGTCGAGGACGCGCTCTCAAAGATCGAGCCTGACGTCCAGCAGGGAGACATCTTGCTGTTCTGCACCGACCACTTCAATCAGACGGCCGGGACCCAGGCGTTCCTCGACGGGTTCAGCGGCGTCGCACCCGAGACCGTGACCTGGATGGCCGACCACGGGGTCAAGATCTTCGGCGTCGAGACGATCAGCCCCGACCTGGTCTATGAGAACAGCGACTACAGGACCCACAAGGCGTGCGCCGAGCACCGGATCACCCACTACGAGAACCTGAACAACCTCAAGGAGGTCGCCGGCAAGCGGCTCGACTTCTACGGGTTCCCGCTCCGGCTCGAGGTCGCCTACGGCTCACCGGTCCGTGCGGTCGGGATCATCGAGGAGTAGCGCCATGCACGAGCTGATGGGTCTCAACGGCCATGAAGCGGACGGCGAGGACCAGTACATCCTCGACACGCAGCCGGTGCGCGACCTGATCGCACACACGCGGGAGGTCGTGGCCAGGGCGGGCTCCCCGGAGGAGGCGTGCGATCAGATCCGCCCTCACTTCGCACGGCTGCTCGCCGACGACAGCTGGCTACCGAGCGAGTACCAGGCGGACGCTCCCGAGAGCGGGATGGGCGGAGGGATCGGACAATGGCTGCTGTTCCGGGCCGGCGACGGCTCGCTGTCGTTGTTCTCGTTGGTGGTTCCGCCCGAGGCGCAGACGCCCGTGCATGACCACCTCGCCTGGGGCCTGGTCGGCCTGTACGCCGGGACCCAGGACGAAGAGGTGTTCGGGTATCAGGGCGAGACGCTGGAGTGCATCGAGCGGCGGTCACTGTCGCCGGGCGACTTCTACCCGCTGCTGCCACCGCGCGACGACATCCACCGCGTGCAGACGACCTCGGCCAAGACGTCGGTCTCGATCCACCTGCTCTCAAACGACACCGGCTGCGTGTGGCGGCACCGCTACGAGCCGGGCACGAGCGAGGTCAAGCCGTTCCGGTCGGGATACGTGAACGTCGCCTGCGACGACGACTAGGCCACCGGCGTCGGCTCGAACTCCGGGATGATCTCCTTGCCGTAGCGCTCGAGCGTGGTCTCGAAGTCGGTGGTCATCAGGTACAGGTTGACCTGCTTGACCCCAAGCGCCTCCAGCTCGCGCACCTTCTCGATGTGCGCGTCGCGCTCGCCGAGGATGCAGAAGCGGTCGCAGATCTCGTCGCTGATGTACTTGCCGTGCTCGGCGCCGACGCGGCTGTGGTCCTGGTAGTCGTACTCCTCGACCGCCTGCGCGAAGTCGGTCAGGGCCGTCGGGATCTCGCCGTCGGTCCCGTAGCGCGCGATCAGGTCCTTGACGTGGTTGGACACCATCGCCGGGAACCAGCGCGTCTCCTCGCGCCAGCGGTCGAGGTCGCCGTCGAGGACCGCCGGCGCGCACACGACCGGCGCGAGAGCGTCGGGGTCGCGCCCGGCCTCGACGGCCGCGGCCTTGGCCCGGTCGATGATCCACTTGGTGATCTCGGGGTCGGCAAGCTGGATCACGACGCCGTCGCCGACGCGCCCGGCGACGCTCAGCGCGCGCGGGCCGTAGCCGGCGACGTACATCGGGATCTCCGGTTCGCCCGCGGGCCCACTCGAGCACCAGGTCCTTGCCGTTCCAGCGAACCGGGCGGCCGTTCATCATCGCCTTGATCATCTCCAGCGCCGCCTCGAACTGAGCCACCGGAACCGGGTCCAGGCCGACCACGCGCCGCGACGAGTCGCCGCGGCCGATGCCGAGCGCCGCGCGGCCGTTACTGACGTCGTGCAGCGTCGCGTAGCCGGCGGCGGTGACCGTGGGGTCGCGGATGCCCGGGTTGGTCACGCAGTGGCCGAGCTTGATCCGCGAGGTCGCGGCGGCGGCGAGCGCGAGAAAGATGTAACCCTCTTCCCACAGGATGTGCGAGTCGTACGTCCACGAGTAGCGGAAGCCGAGCTCCTCGGCCCGCACGACGCGGTCGACGAAGGTCTGGACGGGCGGATCCGGCAGGAAGGTCGCCCCGAAGTCGAGCATCTGATCTCTCTCCCTTCGCGCACGCGCGTGCGCGTCTCGAACTCGGCCGAGTTCTATCAGAGGCATGGTAGGGTCGCCGTCCGCAATCCCGTGCTCCGGCGCACTCCTCAGCACGGTTCGACAGCGAGAGAGGTGGCAATGTCAGACCAGATCGAAGCGGCCCTCCAGAGCATCTTCTCGGCGGACTCCGGCATCTACCAGACCCGTGGATTTCAGCGGCGGGTCGGCTTCGGCCGCCGCCCTGCGTTGATCCACATCGACCTGGCCAACGCGTGGACTCGGCCGGGTCACGCGTTCAGCTGCGACGGGATGGACGTGATCATCCCGGCCGTCCAGCGCCTCAACGAGGCCGGGCGGGCGAAGGGAATCCCCGTCGTCTACACGACCACCGCTTACGCCGTCACCAGCGGCCCGAACACCGACATGGGACTGTGGCACCACAAGATCCCGGTCGAGATGCTCCAGCTCGGCACGCCCGAGGTCGCGATCGACGAGCGCATCGCCCCGCTGGCCGACGAGCAGGTGATCGTCAAGAAGCGCGCCAGCGCGTTCCACGGCACCTACCTATCGAGCTTCCTCAACGCCAACGGGGTCGACACGGTGATCATCACCGGGGTGACGATGGCCGGCTGCGTACGCCACACCACCGAGGACGCGATCGCCGAGGGCTTCCGTCCGATCGTCGTGCGCGAAGCCGTCGGCGACCGCGTGCCGGGCGTGGTCGAGTGGAACCTGTTCGACATCGACTCCAAGTTCGGCGACGTCGAGCCGCTCGAGCGGGTGCTCGCCTACCTCGACGAGCTCGCTCCGGTCGAGCGGGACGAGAGCGGGTCGCCGGTCTCGGCCTAGTGTCCTCACGCGGCTGCATGCCGATCACCGAGTGTCCAGTAGGTGCGTTCCTGACCACGTCGTTCGGGCCGATTAGCTCGCCTCGCCTATGTCGAGGTCCTCGCCGACTCCTCGGGGCCCCGGACAGGCGACGTGCTTAACGTCCCACTCGAGGCGTTCGCGGGTTAGCTCGGGACGTTGATCACGTCCCACGTGGCGAACGTCCCACGATGGCGCCCAGAGCGCTCGACTGGGACGTTGTGCATGCGGTTTCGCGCGCCATCCGTACACCTGAACTCGTAATCGCGCGGCGTCACGGTCAGCCGTCGACGCCGCACCACTGCATCGCCAGCAGCGCGAACGCCCGGGTCGCGCACATCACCTCGTCGATCACGACGAACTCGTCGTCGGCGTGGGCCACGGCCAGGTTGCCGGGGCCGTAGCTGATCGCCGGGATCCCCTCGAGTGACAGCCACGACGCGTCGTCGACGGCGGGGAACCCCGCGACCTCGGCGGCGCCCGCGAAACGGGTTCCGGCGGCCGCCAGCTCGTGTGCGGCAGACATCGCGGCGGTGATCTCCTCGGCCGGGTCGGAGTTGGCGGGCCAGTGCAGGCGCCAGTCGATCTTCGGCTCGTGCTCGCGCAGCCAATCGTCGGTCGCGGCGATCGCGCGCACGTGCGCCTCGATCTCGCGCTTGATCGCCTCGGGGTCATCCCCGGGCGGATACCAGAGCAGGTACTCGGTGCGCATGTACTCGGGAACGAACAGCGGGAACTGCACGCCGGTGGTACCGCCCTCGAGGATTCCGGGCATGATCGTGAAGTGGCCGGGCCGGTAGAGCGGGTGGCGCTTGGAGAACGCCCACTGTGCTTCGAGCCGCCGCAGACCCTCGTAGATCACGAAGCCCTTGTCGATCGCGCTGACCCCGGGCGGCTGCTCGCCCGCGACCGGGTGAAGCGTCCGGCCGCGGTTGGCCGCGTGCGTGACCTTGCCCCGCACCGACAGCGTGAACCACAGCTGCCCGGCCGAGGTCGGCATCACCGCCAGCGGGCGCTCGGCGGTCGTGGGCTCGGAGACGACCGCCGCGTCGGCGCGGTAGCCGCGGCTGACCGTGGCGCTGACGCCGATGTCGTTGTTCATGCACTCCTCGCCGACGACCGCCTCGAGGATCAGATCGCCGCGGAGACGTACCCCGGCGCGCTGCAGCGCGCGGGCGGCAAACGCCTGTGCGAGCACCCCGGCCTTCATGTCAGTCGAGCCACGGCCCCAGATCCGCTCGCCGTCGTTGTGGCCCGAGAACGGATCGCCGTGGGTCCAGTTCTCGACCGGCCCGGGCGGCACGACGTCGACGTGCCCGTTGTAGATCAGCGACCGCCCGCCGCCGGTCCCCCGGACCACGCCGACCGCGTTGTCGCGCCCCGGCTCGAGCGCGAACAAATCGACCTCGGCTCCGAGGCTCTCGTAGATCTCGGCCACGAACCGCGACACCCGTCCCTCGCCGCCGACGACGTCGTCGTACACCTGGCCGGGGTAGCGGGGGTTGACGCTGTCGATCCGGACCGCTTCGGAGATCGCCGGCAGCAGCTCGTCGCGGCCGGCCTCGATCTCGCTCAGAACGCGCTCGGAGATGTCCGTGGTGGCCATGGGGAGCGGAAGTATGGAGCCTCGAGCGCCGGATCCAAGGTCCGCATCCCGCGGCGCCCGAAGACGCCGCGGGACCGGAACCCGGACGGGCGACCTACCGCCCGTAGTGACCGTGGTCCTCGCCCTGCAGGACCCCGAACAGGTCGGTGTGGTCGTTGGTGCCGAGAATCGATGCAGCGCCGGGGCCGCCGGCCCACACGGGCACGACCGAGCCGGTGTGCTGCTGGCTCGGCGGAGCCGCCGCGGCGGGGTTGCCGCCTGCGGTGCCGTACGTGACCCGCATGACCTGCCCGTCCTTGGTGATCAGGTTGTTCGAGTAGCCGGTCGGGTTACCGCTGCCCGAGGTGTCCTCGCCAACGATCTGGCTGGTGTGGGCGTGGTCGGCCGTCACCACGATCAGCGTGTCGGGGTGCTGGCGCTGGTAGGCCAGCGCGACGCCGATCGCGTTGTCGAAGGCGACCGTCTCACCGATCTGGGCGCACGCGTTGGCCGCGTGGTCCTGCTTGTCGATCGACGCGCCCTCGACCTGGAGGAAGAACCCGTTCCGGCTCTTGTGATCGAGCAGGCTGATCGCCTTGCTGGTCATCGCCGGCAGGCTGGGCTCGTTGGCCGGACGGTGGTTGGTTTCGCAGCGCGTCGCGGGCGTGCCGTTGCCGAGCGTCGCGATCGGTCCGGTCCACTCGGTGGTCATGTTCACCCGCGGCGAACAGCCCGAGCACCGGCTGGTGGCGCACCGACTGAACCGACTGGAGACCGGCGGCGTCGTTGACGACCTGGTAGCCCTGGCGCTGCGCCGAGTCGACCACCGTCTTGCCGGTGTCGGGACCGCCCGTGATCGTCTGGGTGAAGCGGTCCAGCCCGCCGCCGAGCACGACGTCCACCTGGTGATCGACGGTCTGCTCGGCGATCGAGCCCCGGCCTCCCGCGGACTTGGTCTCGGTGGGGCAGGTGGCGACGGCGTCCTTTGGACCCTGACAGGCGCGCTGGGAGATGTGCGAGTCGAGCACGGCCGGCGTCGCGTCGGTGATCTCCGCCGTCGAGACGTTGCCGGTCGCCTTGCCTTCGCGCTGGGCGTTCTCGAGGATCGTCCGCAGGTTCTGACCCGGGACCGTGATCGCCGAGCTCGGGCCCTGCGAGATGCGCTCGTCGAGGGTCTTATGACCCGTGGACCACATCGTCCCCGTCGACGCCGAGTCGGGGTCGTAGTCGGGCAGGTACGGCGCCGCCGCCGCGGGCTTCACCGACCACGTGGTGTCAAACCCCGTGAACGGAAGCTGGTCGACGTTCAGCCGTCCGGCCGCGCCCACCTGGTAGTAGCGCGCCGCGGTGATCTCCTGCGTGCCCATCCCGTCGCCGAGGAAGAAGATGACGTTGCGCACGCCGTTCCCCGGCTTGAGCTGGTGCCGGATCTGGTCGGTCCGACTCTGGCCTCCCGCCGCCGCCAGCGCTGCGCCCACCGCGAGCACCGCGATGACGCCGAAGGCGACGAGAGCCGCGATCCGTTCCCTGGAACCGATCATGGTCTGCTCTCCTTAGGTTTGGTTGACTCCCTACGTGCTGCCGCGGACTACGGTGCCAGCACGATCGGCGCGCGTTGTGACGATGCCGTGAACGGGCTCGGCCGCAGGAGCCCCCGGTTCAGGCGGCGGCGCGGTCGGCCGCCGGACGCCGGCGGAGCGTCGGGTCGCTGAGCGCGGGCGAGCGCCAGGTGCCGTCGGTCGAAAGGTTGGTGCCCGGCGGAACGATCTCGTCGATCCGGACCAGGGTCGCGTCGTCGAGCGTGAGCGTCGCGCCGGCCAGCAGGCCGTCGAGCTGCTCGGTCGTGCGCGGGCCGATGATCGCGGAGGTCACCGCCGGATGGGAGATCGTGAACGCGACGGCCAGTTCGGGCAGGGAGCAGCCGATATCCGCGGCGAGCTCGGCGAGCCGCTCGGCGGCATCGAGCTTGAGCAGATTCTCCGGACGGGAGAGATCGAATCGGTCGGGCTGGATCGAAGGCCGGTTCATTGTTTGCGCCACGGGGTGGCCGCGTCGCACTCGGCCGCTGAGAAAGCCCGACGCCAGCGGACTCCACGTCAGCACGCCCATCCCGTAGCGCTCGCACACGGGCAGCACCGAGGCCTCGATCCCCCGGGCGAGTATCGAGTACGGTGGCTGCTCGGTGCGGAAGCGAAGCAGCCCGCGGCGATCGGACACGTGCTGGGCTTCGACGATCTGCTCGGCGGGAAACGTCGAGCTCCCGAAGGCACGGATCTTGCCCTGGTGCACGAGGTCGGTGAGCGCGGCCAGCGTCTCCTCAATGTCAGTATGAGGATCGGGCCGGTGCACCTGGTACAGGTCGATCCAGTCGGTCCGCAGCCGGCGCAGGCTGTCCTCCACGGCCGTCTGCAGCCACCGCCTCGAGTTGCCGCTGCGGTTCGGACCGTCGCCCATCTGAAAGTGGCCCTTGGTGGCGAGCACGACCTCGGCCCGCCGCCTGCCCAGCGCCTCCCCGACGATCGTCTCGGACTCGCCGTCCGAGTACATGTCGGCCGTGTCGATGAAGTTGATTCCGCCGTCGAGCGCAGCGTCGATGATCCGCCCGCAGTCGGCGTGGTCCGGGTTCCCCACGGCCCCGAACATCATCGTCCCCAAGCAATGGGCGCTGACCTGAATCCCAGTCGCGCCGAGGTAGCGATACCGCATCCCGAGCGACGCTACAACCTGGACCACGCTCCAGGTCAAGGCGATACCGTGCTGACATGACGACGGTTACCGCCTTGAGCATCGGCGAGGTCGCGGAGCGCACCGGCCTCAGCATCGACACGCTGCGCTTCTACGAGCGTGAGGGGTTGTTCGCCTCCCCGGTGCAGCGGGTCTCCGGTCGGCGGGTGTACAGCGAGGAGCAGGTCGAGTGGCTGGCGCTGTGCGCGGTGTTGCGGACGTCCGGCATGCCGCTGCGGGCGATCCGCGATTACGCCCAGCTGATGGCTCGCGGGGATGACACCGAGCCGCAGCGCCTCGAGCTGCTGCGCGAGCACCAGGACCGCGTCGCCGGCCAGATGCGCGACCTGTCCCGATGCCTGGACCTGATCCGCCACAAGGTCGGCATGTATGAGGATCTGGCCGCCGACGGCGAATCGCACCACGTCTGTCGCGCGCCGCGCCCGCCCGCTCGCGAGGCATAACGCCCACCCGGGTCGCCGGCTGGGGCGGACTGGACGCCGGTGCCAGATATGTGGTATTGGGTATACCAGAGAGGATGACGGCGATCCCCGATACCACCGAGCACGCGGTCGTGATCGACCAGCAGCTGCCGCAGGCCGGGACGAGCATCTCGCAGCTGGCCTACGACGCGCTGCGCAGCGCGATCCTCCGCGTCGACGCATACGACCCCGACGTCGACCGCCGCCTAGATGAGAAGCGCTTGGCCGCCGATCTCGGCGTCAGCCGAACGCCGGTTCGCGAAGCCCTCGCCCGGCTGGAGAACCAGGGGCTGATCACGATCATCCCGCGGCGGGGCGTGTACATCGCGCGCAAGACCAAGCCCGAGATCATCGAGATGATCATCGCGTGGGCGGCGCTCGAGAGCATGGCCGCCCGCCTGGCCTGCGAGCGGGCGTCCGACGAGGAGATCGCCAGCCTGCGCACGCTGTTCTCGGAGTTCGCCGACGGTGAGCTGCGGTCCCACCTGGACGAGTACTCGGTCGCCAATCTGCGCTTTCACCAGCGGCTGATCGAGCTCGGGCACTCGAACCTGATCGCCGGCATGGCCGACGGCCTGCTGGTGCACGTGCGCGCGATCCGGCGCCACACGATCGGCGAGGCCGACCGCGTCGAGCGCTCGATCGTCGATCACATGCAGATCATCGAGGCGCTCGAGTCTCGCCAGGCGGAGGTCGCCGAACGTCTCGTGCGCGACCACGCGCTGAACCTGGCCCGTCACGTCGAGCGCACGTGGCAGCTGAACTGACGAATGTACGAGTAAGGAGGAGGTCGACGTGGACAAGGCACTTGCGGGCGTCCGGGTGATCGACATGACCCACGTGCAGGCCGGCCCCGTCTGCACTCAGCTGCTGGCGTGGATGGGCGCGGACGTGATCAAGATCGAGCCGCCGGGCCGCGGCGACGTCACCCGGTCTCAGCTGCGCGACCTCCCCGACGTCGACAGCCTGTACTTCACGATGCTCAACGGCAACAAGCGCAGCCTGACGCTCAACCTCAAGTCCGACGAGGGCAAGGCGATCTTCGCGCAGCTGCTCGAGCGCTCAGACGTGCTCGTCGAGAACTTCGCGCCGGGCGCACTGGACCGGCTTGGCTTCACCTGGGAGCGCGTCCAGGAGATCAACCCGCGCCTGATCTACGCCTCGCTGAAGGGCTTCGGTCCGGGCAAGCTCGAGCACGCCAAGGCGTATGAGCCGATCGCGCAGGCGACCGGCGGCTCGATGAGCACGACCGGGTTCGAGGACGGGCCGCCAGCGGTCACCGGCGCTCAGATCGGTGATTCCGGCAACGCCGTGCACTTGTTCGGTGCGATCGTCACAGCGCTCTACCAGCGCACCCACACCGACCGTGGTCAGCGGGTACAGATCGCGATGCGCGACGGGATCCTCAACCTGTGTCGCGTCAAGCTGCGCGACCAGCAGCGGCTGGCCCACGGCCCGCTCAACGAGTACCCGAACGAGGAGTTCGGGACCTCGGTCCCGCGCTCGGGCAACGCCTCGGGCGGCGGGCACCCCGGGTGGGCGCTGCGGTGCAAGCCCGGCGGTCCCAACGACTGGATCTACATGGTGATCCAGCCGCAGATCTGGGAGGCGCTGCTGACCAAGATCGGGCGCACCGACCTGCTCGGCAACCCTGACTACGACGAGCCCCGGGCCCGCCTGACGCGTCTGCCCGAGATCTTTGCGATGGTCGAGGAGTGGACGCTGACCAAGACCAAGTGGGAGGCGTTCGAGGAGCTCAACGCGGCCAGCATCCCCTGCGGCCCGATCATCGACACCTCGGAGCTACTCGAGGACGACGACCTCCGCGCGAGCGGGATGATCGTCGAGGTCGAGCACCCCAAGCGCGGTCCGTACAAGACGGTGGGCTGCCCGTTCACCCTGTCTGACTCGCCGGTGGAGATCGAGCGCTCGCCGCTGCTGGGCGAGCACAACGCCGAGATCCTGCGGGAGTTGCTGGACAAGCACGATGAGGAGCTCGAGCGGCTGGCCTCGGCCGGGGCGGTGTAGGCCGGGTCACCCCCTGGGTTTGACCGGCGCCTTGTGCTTGTGCTTGGCCTGGGTTTTGGCTTGTGCTTGGGCTTGGGTCGCCGGTGGGGTTTGGGTGCTTTGAGCGATATGGGTTCGGTGGGGTCAAATCGGCTGAGTGAGGGTTCGATCACTCCGAGCGCGGGGTCGATGTGGGGTTTGCCGGTGATCGTGTCGGCGAGCGGGTCGAAGTTGGCGGCGTAGATGCTGCGCCAGAAGTCGACGGCGAGGTGGGGGACGTTGACCCCGGGGCTGTTGGTGTCGATCACCGCGCCGGTCGGGCCGTAGACGTCGACGCGGTAGTCCGAGGTCGCGGACCCGTTGCCCGTGTAGTACAGGACATAGATCTGTCCCGACCCGTCGACGGCGAGGTCGAGGTAGCTGCCCTGGGACACCAGCGACAGCGTGTACTGCCCCGGGGTCGACGCGCCGAGCCTGCCCGGGCGTTTGCCGGCGCGCGCGACGAGCGCTCGGCGGGTGACCGACGGCTGGAAGTAGGGGACGGGGTTGCCGTTGAGATCAAACGCCGAGAGCTGCGAGGTCGCTGACTCGAGCACCAGCACCACCCCCGGGTTGGTCACCGCGACCGCCACCGGCGAGCTCAACAACCCCACCTGCTGTCCCGGACCCGCCGTATAGGACGCCAACGGCGGCAGCGGCGTGTTCGCGGGCAACAGCGTCCCCAACCGCCCCGAATCGGTGTTGAGCACCACCACCCGCCCCGACGAGTGCAACGCCGCCGCCGACACCGGCAACGGGAACGTCCCCCACGACACCGACGAATCCCACGTCGGCGCGCCGGTCGTCTGATCCAGCGACACCTGGCGCACGTGATACGCCGTCGTCGTCGGATCGGGCTCGAGGAGTACGTGATTGCCCGCATCCCCGCGCCCCACGAACGCGTCAAACATCAAGAACGGCCGCCGCGCATACCCCTCAGCGCTCGCCGGGCCGAGACTGATCGTGTTCTGATTCTCGACCGTCGGGACCCCCCGGATGTAATACCGGTTGTTCTGCTCCCACACCACCCCCGCGACCCCCGCCAACGTCGACACCGTCGTCCCCGTCACCTGCCCGATTCCCGTATCCGCCAACGTCCCGCTGCTCGTGATCTGATCAGACCACGTGTACCCCCCCGCCGCGGTGCTATAGCCCGTCGTGTCCGCGCGCTCAAACACCGTCTGCGCATCGATCGGGACCGCGAGCTGCTCGATCGTGATCGCCACCACCGACGGCGGATTATTCGGATCGCTATTCGGATACTGCGGCGACACCCCCGTCCCCACCTGCTTGCCCGACGCGTTCAAGAACACCACGCTCCACTGAATGTTCGTCCCCCCAAACGGCGCCGTCACATCCTGCACAATCGGAGCCGACTGAATCTTCCCCCCTGATTCACCGCACCCGTCAACGGCGTCAACGCCACCCCACCATCGACCTTCGGCGTCAACTGCCACGACGTCGCCGTCACCGGAAACGACGACGCCTGATTCGTATCAATCGAAATCGTCACCGTCGCCGGATACGTCAGATTCACCTCATTCTCAATCACCCACGGCGAGATGATCGTCTCCGCGCACACCTCCGCCAACGTGATCGCATCGCCGACCGCCTCGATCACCGCTACCACCTGGCCGATGAGCGGCATCGCCTCGATCAGTTTGTCGCTTGCCTCTTCGCCGCCGATGATCCCGCCGAGCGCGACCCACAGCTGCGCGGACCCTGGGGCGAACAGGAGCTTCAGGATCGCGGTCCCAAGCGGGAGCAGGATGCTCCAGATGTTCTCGGTGTTGCCACCGTTGGCAACGATGCTCTCGTGCGTGGCCAGGCCTGACGCAACCGTAACCGCTGCCAGTTCCGTCCCGGTCAGAATCACCGAGCGCGTCAGGGCCTGAACGATCGACAGGGTGGCTGAACTCAGCCAGGAGGTGACGAAGCTGTTCGCCTCGGCCCAGGTGCGGGAAATGTCGATGTCGGTGGCAAGTGCAAACACCGAGAGGCCGATCGTCATGATGCCGGTGAACAGCGAGGCGAACAGAACTTCGTCCTGAGGGGCGATTGCGCCGGGGTAGGCGTCGGCAGGGAAGTAATCGCGCCAGCTGCCGTCGAGGAGATTGCTGCCGAGGCCGCAGTACAGGATCCGCGCGGTGTGGGCGTCCTTGGGGAAGTTCAGCGTGACATCAATCGAGTTGGTGTTCCAGAGGGGGACCCCAAGGATCGTGAACACCTGCGGCAGCAACCCGAGTGACTGCGCGTACTTGGTGTCCGGCCAGGTCGGGCTGGGGTTCGCCGAGAGGTTCTCGTTGTTGGGCCCGAGGTACTGCACGTACACCCACACCCAGCGGACGAAGTTGTTGTATAGCTTCAGCGGCACCTGGCCGTTGGAGTAGCCGCCGTTCACCACTGTCTGGGTACCGAACAGGAACCCGGGGTTGGTGACCTGGATGCTGATACCCGCCCCCAGCTGCGTCGGACCGTTGGCCGGCTGGGTCTGCGGAAGGATCCCCTGAGGCTGCACCCAGGTCTGCGTCGACGCCGCGGGAATCTGCTCCAGCGGCTTGTCGATCACGGCTCCCAGGCTCGAGGTGTCGCGCACCACGGCGACCCCCGCCGAAACCCCTTGCTGGACCGATTGCTGGAGGCCCGAGTTGGAGCTGAGGTGGAAGGTCTTGACCGTCGTGGTCTCGCCGTTGACCGTGATCTTCGTCGCGCTGCCGTCGGGGTTCGTCACCTGCCGAAACGTCGCGTACGGCGTTCCGCCCGACTGCATCTTGTTGATGTACTTGTCCAGCGAGCCCAGCGCCGGCGTCTGTCCGAGCATCGCCTTCGTCGTTGCCGCGGCGGTCTTATTGACCGTGGCGATGTTCGGGTGAACGCTGGCCAACGCGACCGCGGCCGAACTGGTGTCGACGACCGTCTCCAGCTGCGCCACATGCTGGGGCGAGCGAACCTGCGATGCGGTGAGGCCCAGCGACTTCAGCCGACGCGTGGACCCCAACACCGGCCGATAGGACCTTTTCAGGCGATGCGAGGTCTTCGCCAGCGCGATCGTCGAAGCCCGCGGCACCCGCCACAGCTGCCCGACAACGACCTCCTTGCGTCCCTGCTTGCCGCGCACCGTCACCAGGATCGCCCGCTCGGCCGGCAGCTCCACGTCGGAGACGTGATGCGACAGCTGCGACAGATCCATCTTCCCCCACAGGCCCCCCTTGCGCCGCAGCGCATCACGCGACCGCTTGGTGTGGCGCTTGAGCGGCACCCGCTTCCCGTTGGCGTAGAGCACCATGCCCGTCACCCCGCGCACATGCCCGAACGCGAAATGCAGGTCTGTGTGCTCGGTCCGCCGGCCATTCTGCTTCTGCCGGGTCGCCGCCTGCGCCGAGCCGGTTCCCATCCGCGAACCGACGCCCAGCGCCACGGCGGAGGCCAGCCCAGCCTTGAGCACCCACCGGCGCCCGACGGGGGTCGCGACCAGCTCCTCCAGATACGACAGAGTCTCGTCGTCCAGGTTCGTCCCGATCGCCTCCGACTCAACGCGAATTCTGTCCATCGCTCGGTACCCCCTTGACTCGGCCTACGGACCGGCATGCTGTGACGCGCCGGGGTGACGCGTCAACCCCTCCCCGAGCAATCACCCGGGTGATATTCGCAAGAGCGCGCGCCTGCGCGCGAACGTATCCGCTGGCCCCGGCAGCGTCAAGGCCGGGGCGCCAGCGCCATCGCGACGAGCAACCGCCAGGACCCGGTCTTCCTGCCGTCCTCCATGCCGCGAACAACCTACCCTCAGGGGCGCAGCCGCCGCGAATCGAACCGGGCCGGTCGCGAACGCGTGCGACAATGGCGTGGCCGTCCGCAGCGTTGGAGTTCACCCGAGGGGAGGCGAATTGTGTCTGTCCACAGACAGGTTCAGGTACGCCGGGAGAGCGTGCCAATCGTCCGCTGAGCGCGCGACTCGTGTGGGGTGCGGTCTGCCTCGCGAGCGCGGCGGCGCTGTGCGCGGCGGCGATAAGCCCGTCGACCGCCGCCGTGACGCCCGCCCAGGCGAGGATGGCCGACGCACCCTGCCTAGTGCCGGGGGTCGGCAAGCCGCTCGATCAGATCTGGCGACCGAAGATCCTCGCTGCGATCCACTATCTGCGCCGGCGGCGCGGTGAGATCGCGTTCGCGGTCCGCACGACCGACGCCTTTTACGGCAATCGTCCCGACCGCCAGATGTGGTCGGCGAGCGTGCTCAAGGCGATGCTGCTGGTCGCCTACCTAGACCGACCGCGGGTCGCCCGGCGAGCGCTGACTGCCCGTGACCGTTCACTGCTCCACCCGATGATCACGCGGTCAAGCAACGACCCCGCCAACACGCTGGACGAACTCATCGGCGCCCGCGGACTTCACGCGCTGGCCGTCCGAGTCGGCATGACTCACTTCGCGGCCGCGGCGCCGATCTGGGGCGAGTCGGAGATCACCGCGCGCGACCAGACCAGGTTCTTCCTGCACATCGAGCGCTACGTAGTGCCACGCCATCGGGCCTACGCGATGCATCTCCTGGCGAGCGTCGTGCCCTCCCAACGATGGGGCATCGGCGCGGTCGCTCCGAAGGGCTGGAGGCTGTACTTCAAGGGCGGCTGGGGGTCTGGTACCGGGCTGGTCGACAACCAGGTCGCGCTGCTGACCAGAGGCTGCGCAAGAGTCTCGATCGCCGTCCTGACGATGTACGACGGCTCGCACACCTACGGCAAGCAGACCCTGAAGGCCACCTTTCACAAATTGCTGACAGGCCTACCGACCGGCAGCGGCTCGTCAGCGCGGAGCGATACTTCCGTCCGGCGAGACGCGCTCGAGCACCGAGCGCACGGCGCCGACGACCTCGGCGGCCTCGGACTCGGTCATCACCAGCGGGGGGGACAGCACCAGCGTGTGCGCGCAGTCCCGGACGAGCACGCCGGTCTCGCGGCGGATCACGTCGTGCGGAGCTGCATGCATCGAGATCGGCTCCCGCGTCCGCTTGTCGCCGACCAGCTCGATCCCCAGCATCATGCCGACCCCGCGCACCTCGCCGACGACCGCCAGTTCCTCGAGCATCGATAGCTCAGCGAGCAGAAACGCCCCGACCTCGCGAGCACGGTCGAGCAGGCTCTCGGTCTCGATGATCTCGAGGTTGCGCAGCGCCACCGCGCAGGCCGTGGGGTGGCCGTTGTAGGTGAACCCGACGGGGAACCCGTGATCCTCCGCCAGGACGTCGGCCACCGAATCCGAGACGAGCACCGCTCCCAACGGCACATACCCGCTGGTGATCCCCTTGGCGGTCACGATCAGATCGGGGTCGACACCGAAATGCTCGGCGCCAAACCAGTTCCCGGTGCGCCCGAACGCCGTCACGACCTCATCGAAGATCAGCAGAATGCCGTGCGCGCTGAGCAGCTCGCGCACGCGCGGCCAGTAGTCCGCGGGCGGCACGAGCATCCCGCCGACGCCCATGATCGGCTCGCCGATCATCGCCGCGATCCGGTCGCCGCCGAGCTCGTCGATCGTGCGCTCGAGTTCCTCCAGGCAGAAGTCGGTCGGGTCGCGCCCGTCGAACAGTTCGGCGCGATAGGGCCACGGCGGCGTGAGATGGCGGACGTGGGGGAGCATCGGCCCGAAGCCCTCGTGGTAGATCGGCAAGCCGCTAGCTGAGCCCGAGCCGTACCCGATGCCGTGGTAGGCGCTGCGTCGGGCCAGGATCCAATCGCGCCCCGCGTGGCCGCGCCGGCTGTGGTAGTACCGCGACATCCGCAGGGCCGCCTCGTTTGACTCTGAGCCACCGCTGGTGAAGTACACGTGTTGCAGCGGGTCCGGCGCGAGCTCGACGAGCCGTCCCGCGAGCTCGATCGCTCGGTCGTTGGAGAACTCCCAGAAGCTCGTGAAGTACTCGAGCCGCCGCATCTGCGCTGCCGCGACGTCGGCGATCTCGGACCGGCCGTGCCCGATCTGGGCCAGCCACAGGCCGCCGGTCGCATCCAGGTACTCACGTCCCTCGACGTCCCGCAGCCGACACCCCGAGCCCTCGGTCATCACGACTCGCTCCGCGTTTGCGCCGGGCAGGTACGGATGGATCAGGAGCTGCCGGTCGCGCTCGATGAGCTGCTCGGCCGCCCGGGTGTCGGGCATCGTCGACATCTCACGTCCCCCTCTCGAGTTCCCGGCACGCAAGCGCGCCCGTGCGGCCAGGCTACCACCGTCGAGTCTATTGTGGATACTGTATACGCTTGGTGCCAGTCGATTCGCAACCCGCGCTCGAGGCCACGATCGCTGAGACGTTTCAGGCGCAGATCCGCGAGCGGCTGCGCCCGCTGATCACGCCCGAGGTCGTCGCCGAGCACAGCCGCGATCCACTCGGGCAACACAGCGAACCCCTCCAGCGGCTGCTCAACTACCTGGGCAGCCTTCCCATCGACGGCAAGCTGATCACTGAGCACGACGGCGCCGACCACTGGTTCGTCTCGCGTCTGGTCGGCTTTCCGGCGATCCGCGCGGATCGCATCCTCGGTCCGTACCAGAGCGAGAATGAGGCGATCGATGCGGTGTTCCGCCGACGCCTGCTCGAGGTGTTCGACCTCGAGTTCGAGGTGTGATGACGCGGTTTCAGAGCTGGGTCCTCGGCTATCCGGACCAGCTGTCGGTCCGCCCCGGCGAGATCGTCAGCTTCCAGGTCAGCGGCGATGGCGCCGACACGTTCGACGCCCAGCTGGTGCGTCTGATCCACGGCGACACCCAGCCCGCAGGCCCCGGGTTCAAGGAGATCGAGGTCCCCTCCGCGGTCGACGGCACCTACCCGCTGCTCACGCAGCCCACCCACCATGGTTCCTACGCGCGGATCCCGGACGCCGGCAGGCTGCTCGGCCGAGGCGATCGGGCCCTGAGCCTGTTCGCGATCGTCCAGCCGCTGATCGAGACGGGCTCACAGCCGCTCATCACCGTCTGGGACGAGGCCGCCAACGTTGGCGTCGCGCTGGTTCTGGAGCCCGGGCTGCGCCTGGCCCTGCGGCTCGGGGGCCCTGCGGGAATCGAGCGAGTCACGCTCGAGGACGGCCTGCTCGGGGGCGTGTGGTATGCGGTGTGCGGCTCCTGGGATCCGCTGTCCGGCTCGATCACGGTCCGCGCGATGCCGGTCGTCAACTCTTACAACTCCCGCTTCGGCCCGCTGACGCAGGTCAAGCAGCTGTCGGCGACGAGCCACGGGTCGGCTCCCAGTCTGCCGCCGGGCGTCGACCTGTTGCTCGGCGCGTTCGACGCCAGCGACGGACGGGTCGTTCGCGGCTCCTACAACGGCAAGCTGTCGCTGCCCTGCGTGTACGAACGCGCGCTGTCGATGTCCGAGTTCGAGGCGCTGTCGGCCAGCGGCGTCCGCCCCGGCGTCACCGACGGGCTGCGGGCATGGTGGGACCTAAGCCGCGGGATCGACACGATGGAACTGGCAGGCGGGATCGACGGCGCCCCGGACGGGAAGCTGATCAACCTGCCCGTTCGCGGTGTGACCGCCCATAACTGGGACGGCAGCTGCTACGAGTGGCCACACGCGCCCGAGCAGTACGGGGCGGTCCACTTCCACGACGACGACATCGACGACATCGGCTGGAGCATGAGCTGCGAGCTCGAGATCCCGGCCAACCTGCGGTCCGGCGTCTACGCTCTCCGGCTGAGGGCCGGAGGCTTCGAGGACCACACGCCGTTCTTCGTACGGCCGCGGCCCGGCCACGAGGCGACGGTCGCCCTGGTCCTGCCGACCGCCAGCTACATGGCGTACGCCAACGAGCACCTCGCCGCGGTCGGACCGATGGGCCAGGCGATCATCGGGCACACCCCGGCGCTGCAGCCGCTGGATCTGCTGCTGATGGAGCGTCCCGAGCTGGGCCTGTCGACGTACGAGCTTCACGCCGACGGCAGCGGCGTGTCGTTCAGCTCGCGACGCCGCCCGATCGTCAACATGCGCCCCCGTCACCGGTTCAGCTTCCTGGGCACCTGGCAGTTCCCCTCGGACCTGTATCTGGTCGACTGGCTCGAGCACGGCGGGTACGACTACGACGTGCTGACCGACGAGGATCTGCACCGAGACGGCGTGCAAGCGCTGCGCCCATATCGCGCGGTGATGACCGGAACTCATCCCGAGTACGCCAGTGAGCACATGCTCAACGCCTACGAGCAGTATGCGGCCGGCGGCGGCAACGTCATGTACATGGGCGGCAACGGCTTCTACTGGGTGATCAGCTTCTCGGCGGAGAAGCCCTGGATCATGGAGGTCCGCCGCGGCGAGAACGGGGTGCGAGCATGGCAGGCATGGCCGGGCGAAACCTCTCACAGCACCACCGGTGAGAAGGGCGGGATCTGGCGCAACCGGGGCCGTCCGCCGCAGAAGCTGTTCGGTACCGGCTTCGCCTCGGAGGGCTACGGCGGCTCATTTCACTATCACCGGATGCCCGACGGTGAGCGTCCTGAGGTGTCGTGGATCTTCGACGGAGTCCGATCCCCTGAGCGAATCGGCGACTACGGCCTCGTCGGCGGCGGCGCGTCGGGCCAGGAGATCGACCGCGCACAGGTGACCCTGGGCACCCCGCCGCACACCTATCTGCTGGCCTCCGCTCAGAATCAGAACGACTCCTACAAGGTCGTGCCGGAGGACTTCGAGTTCACCTTCGACGGGATCGGCGGCACCGAGCACCCCGACGTGCGCGCGGATCTGACCTACTTCGAGACGCCTGGCGGCGGAGCCGTGTTCGCGACATCCTCGATCGCCTGGTCGGGCAGCCTGTCGCATGGCGGTTACGACAACGACGTCAGCCGGATCACCGCCAACGTCCTCAACCGCTTCACCGACGCCGAGCGCTGACGCGCCCGCCACGGGCGCTGTTTCCCGAGCGGGCAAGCCAATCGGCTCGCAGCGGCTGTTCCTCGCGTAAGGTTGCTGGGCGAAGATGCTCGAGATGGTGGAGCGGGTCCGCGAGATGAGGGGTCAGGCTTCTGCGGTCCCGTTGCTTGTCGCGGTGGGGTGTGCGCTCGTTCTGATTCTGACCGGCTGCAGCCGGTCCTCGGGAACGGCGTCGGCGGCGGCGGCGCCGCCGGGCTCGAGCTACACGTTGATGCAGATGAACCTGTGCCTGTCCGGCCTGGGCGGCTGCTACCGCAAGGTGGAGTACCCGGCGGGGGTGCAGGAGGCAGTCGCCCGGATCCGCGAAGCGCACCCGGATGCGGTCACGTTCAACGAGGCCTGCGGCGATGACGTCGCGCTGATCGCCCGGCGCACCGGTTACCACTTGCGCTTCTCGAGGGTGATCTATCAGGGCAAGCTCCTACCCTGCATCCGGCCGGGCGGCCGCGGGCTGTTCGGTGATGCGGTGCTCACCAAGGCCGCGATCCAGAACACCGACAGCCACCCTTTCGCGGCGCAAGCCGGGCCCGAGCGGCGCGAGTGGCTGTGTGTCAGCACCCGAGTCGGCGTCGAGGTGTGCACCGCCCACCTTGCCTCGCCCGAGGCCGACGAGGTGGCCGCGAACGCTCCGCAGTGCGCCGAGCTGAGGGCGTTGCTGGCCCGTCGCGCGGCCGCCCGTACCGTCATCTTCGGGGGCGACGTCAACCGTCGCTCGTCCTGCGCCCCCCATGGCTTCTGGACCCTCACCGACGGCTCCGCCCACCAAGACCCTGGGAGTCAGCACGTCTACGGAAGCGGCGCGCTGCGCTCCCCCTCGGCCCAGGTGGTGCCGGCCACACACACCGACCACGACGTCCTGCTGGTCAGCGCGCGCCTCACGCCCCGAGCCAACTAGCGCGACACTAGTCGGGGATTGCCGCGACGTGGGGCACGACGATCCCGAACAGGTCTCCGATCGCGGCCAGGCTGGCTTCCTGCAGGGCCTGCGAGGACACCGTGTCTGATGTGCCCGGCAGCGCACGAGTGGCAGTGGCTCCGCCGACGACAGTCGGCGCGTAGCCATGGCTGAACGCGCCCCGGGCGGTCGAGTTGACGCACATGTGCGTCATGAACCCGGCCAGCACGAGGTTTGTGGCCCCTGCCGCCGCGAGCCGCTCGTCGAGGTCGGTCCCGACGAAGCAGTCGGGGAACTGCTTGGTCATCACGGTCTCGCCCTCCCGCGCAGCGACGCGGTCGACGATCGCGCCGATCCGGGCGTTGACGTCGTAGGGCGTCCCCTCGCC
Source organism: uncultured Solirubrobacterales bacterium (assembly GCA_963831845.1). GTDB lineage: Bacteria > Actinomycetota > Thermoleophilia > Solirubrobacterales > Solirubrobacteraceae > Palsa-465. The sequence goes on from CAWHRT010000031.1 coordinate 36,423, forward strand.
TCCATCGTGCTGGAAATGGATGATCGGGATGCCGGCGCTCCGCGCCCGCTCCAGCAGCTCGGCGGCCTCGTCAAGAGCTGCCTCCACGCCGTCGAGCGCCATCACGCCTTCGGTGTAGGTGTTCTGGCAGTCGATCATGATCAGCGTCGAGTCGGCCAGGCTCGGCGGCTGGCTCGCCATGCCGCTGAGGGCTCGTAGGGTGGTGGGGTCTGACACCGGCTGCTCCTCTGCTGGGGCGGATTGGCTTTGCTCCCGCCATGGTCACGATGCGCTTCGTCGCCCGCCAGCATATGTCCAGCGATGATCCCCTGCGGGTCGGTCACGGCGTCGGGTTGCGCTGCGCACGGGTAGTCTGTTTCCCGTTGAGTCCTCGCGTGTACGACATGCCGGGAGTTCTGGGCTGCGGAGAAGAAACCCGGTGAAGGACTTCACGCTCGCCTACGACGCCTTCGTGCCCGAGGAAGAGGGATTGCGAGAGGCGCTGACCTCGACCGGCAACGGCTACTTCTGCACGCGCGGCGCTGCCGAGTGGGAGGACGCGCACGGAGCGCACTACCCGGGGACCTACGCCCACGGCGCCTACAACCGCGAGACGACGGTCATGGGCGGCCGGCCGGTCCTCAACGAGGACCTCGTGAATCTCCCGAACTGGCTCGTGCTCAAGCTCCGGATCGAGGGCGACGAGGCGATCGGCCTGGAAGATGTCGAACTGCTGACCTATCGCCACGAGCTGGACATTCGCAACGCGGTCGTCAAGCGCGAGCTGCGCTTCCGGGATTCCACCGGTCGCGAGACCACGCTGCTCAGCCGCCGCTTCGTCAGCATGAGGCACGTCCATCAGGCGGCGATCGAGTGGACGTTGACGCCCGAGAACTGGTCGGGCCGCGCGGAGATCATCACGGCGCTCGACGGCCGGGTCACGAACCGTGGAGTCGCCCGCTACCGAGAGCTCGAGGGGCGCCACCTCGACCCCGTGTCCCCGAGGACGTTCGGCGCCGAGGTCATCGCCGTGAAGGTGCAGACACGGCAGTCGAATCTGTTTGTCGCCGAGGCCGCTCGCACGCGCGTGTACCGGGGTGAGGACCTGGTCGAGGTGCAGCGAAGCCTCTACCAGATGGAGGACTACATCCAGCAGGTCCTCGCGTTTGATGTGCGCCAGGACGAGCCCGTGCGCGTCGAGAAGATGGTCGCCTTTTACACCTCGCACGACCGCGCGATCAATGAGACGCTTGGCAGTGCCGGGAAATCGGCTGCCAACTATCCCTCTTTTGCCGTGGCGCTCGAGCGCCATTCCCGCGCCTGGGAGGAGCTGTGGGACGGCTGCGATCTGCGCCTTCCGTCCAATCAGCGGGTGCAGTTGCTGCTGCGCTTCCACATCTCGCACATCCTGCAGGTGTGCTCGCGCCACACGGCCGACCTCGACGCTGGCGTGCCTGCTCGTGGGCTCAACGGCGAGGCGTACCGAGGGCATGTGTTCTGGGACGAGCTCTACGTCTATCCATTCCTGAGCTTCCGGCTACCCGAGATCACTCGCGAGCTTCTGATGTACCGGTACCGGCGGCTCGGTGAGGCACGCGCGGCCGCACGCGACGCCGGCTTCCGGGGCGCGATGTTCCCGTGGCAGAGCGGGAGCGATGGCACGGAGGAGACTCAGACCGTTCATCTCAACCCGCTGTCGGGCCGGTGGGAACCGGACCTCAGCCACAACCAGCGGCATGTCAACGCGGCCATCAGCTACAACGTCTGGAGCTACTTCGAGGCCACCCAGGACTTGACGTTCCTGCGGGACTACGGCGCGGAGATGATGCTCGAGATAGCGCGCTTTTGGGTCTCGATCGCTCACTTCAACCCGGAGCGCGACCGCTACGAGATCCACGGCGTGATGGGCCCCGACGAGTTCCACGAAAAGTATCCGGGCGCGGCGGAAGGCGGCTTACGCAACAACGCGTACACGAACGTGATGGTCGCTTGGAGTTGTGAGACCGCCGTGAAGGTGCTCGCGCTTCTCCCCCAGAGCCGCCGCGAAGCGCTGCGGGCCCGGCTCGGGCTCAGCGACGAGGAGATCGCCACATGGCAGCGGATGAGCCGGAAGATGTTCGTGCCCTTCCACGGGGACGGCATCATCAGCCAGTTCGAGGGCTACGAGGACCTAGAGGAGCTCGACTGGGACGCCTACCGGGACAAGTACGACAGCGTCCAGCGGCTGGATCGGATCCTCCGCGCCGAGGGCGACGATCCCGACCGCTACAAGCTCGCCAAGCAGGCCGACACGGTGATGCTGTTCTTCCTGTTCTCCGACCGGGAGCTTCGTCGACTGTTCGAGCAGCTCGGCTACGAGTACCGGCCCGACACCGCCCGCAAGAACATCGACTACTACGACAAGCGCACGTCACACGGCTCCACGCTGAGCTTCGTCGCGCACGCCGGCGCTCTGGCCGCGATCGACCCGCGGAGCTCGTGGGAGCGGTTCCTGGTCGCGTTGGAGAGCGATGTCGGCGATGTCCAGGGCGGGACCACCAAGGAGGGGATCCACATGGGGGTGATGTCAGGAACGTTGGATCTGATCCAACGGGGCTTCGTCGGCAGCGAGATTCGCGACGGCGTTCTCTACTTCGACCCCAAGCTCCCGGACCAGCTTGAGGGGCTGTCGTTCTCGATGCAGTTTCACCGAACGCCGATCCGAGTCACGCTCGAGCCCGGCCAGTTAAACGTGATCGTAGACACGGAGGGCTTCAGCCGTCCGATCAGGGTCGGTGTCGGCGATCAAGTCCACGAGCTGCGCGCCGGCGACAGGTGTGAGTTCCGGCTGGATCAACAAGCCGGCGCCGCCTAATTCAGAGGACCACGACGGAGCGGAGGAGCGCATGCAGACAGGGTTCCAGGGGGCGATCTTCGATGTTGACGGCGTACTTGTCGACTCGCCGCACGAGGCGGCGTGGCGGGAGGCGCTTCGCGAGCTGATGGAGTCAGATTGGAAGGACATCCGCGAGCAGACGACCTGGTCGCCCGAGCGCTTCACGCCGCAGGTCTACCAGCAGGTGATGTCCGGCAAGCCCCGGATGAGCGGCGCTCGCGCCGCACTGGACTACTTCGAGGTGCCCGACGCCGACGAGCGGGTGAACGCCTACGCCGAGCGCAAGCAGACGATGGTGATCGAGCTCATCGAGGCCGGCGAGTTCACGGCCTATCCGGACGCGCTGCGATTCATCATCGCGGTCAAGACTGCCGGCATCCGGGTGGCTGCCGCGTCCTCGTCCAAGAACGCCGGGCTGTTCCTGCGTCAGATACGACTCGACACCTTTGCGCAGGAGAACTCGATCACGTCGAAATTCGTTTCACCCGGCTTGAGTCTGCTCGATTTCTTCGACGCCGACGTCTCTGGCCGGGACTTCGCGCACGGAAAGCCCGATCCCGAGATGTTCCTGATCGCGGCGCAGGAGCTCGGCACCACTCCCGCGGTGAGCTTCGTCATCGAGGACGCCGCCGCCGGTGTCCAGGCGGCCAAGGCGGGCAACATGGCGGCGCTGGGTCTGGCGCGGGCCGACGACGCCGAGTTGCTAGCCAAGGCCAACGCCGACCTCGTGGTCACCACGCTCGACGACGTGGACCTCGACGCCCTCGCCGACGCCCGTCTGGTCAGCAAGGAAGCAAAACTCTCCGCATAGCCTCAGTGGTGTCAGCTGCGGTCTAGGCCGGGGGGTCGCCGCGGTGGATGATCAGCACAGAGCGTCGCGAGTGCGCAGCGACTGCCTCGGCGACGCTTCCGATCAGCACGCCGGCGAGCCCGGTGCGCCCGTGCGAGCCGAGCACGATCAGGCCTGCGTCGTGCTCGTTGGCGACCTTGACGATCCCCTTCCAGGTCGGCTCGGTCTCGGTCGCCGCACCGCGCGCGTCGAAGCCCACTGCCTGCGCCAGCGAGGCTCCTTCGGCGGCGGTCTGCTCGGCCGCTTCCCGGACGTCGGAGATCTGCGCCGCGTCGAATCGAACTCCGCCGGCCGGCAGGAACCCGACGTCGAACGGATGCCAGACGGTGAGGACAATCGCCTCCCGTCCTGGGGTTAGCTGCCGTCCGGCTTCGTTGATCGCGAGCTTCGCCAGGTCGGAGCCGTCGTATGCGAACACCACCGGGCCGCGCGGGAGATTGTCGGGTTCGGTGGTCATGGTCGTGCAGGCTCCTCAGACAGCGCGCGATGGCGTGAGCCGCGGCGGACGGCGGCGAGGAGCGGCGGCGAGTACCAGGCGGGGCCGTCGCCGTCCATGAAGCGCGCGAGGTCCGGCGTGCGGGGCCGAGCACCGCCGAGCGCATAGAGGCCGACCGCCGCGAGGGCGCCGCTGATCGCGATCCCGAGGCCGATCCAGAGCACGATGCTGGTCCCGGTGATCGGGTCCCCGCCGACGGTGACGGCGAAGTGCGCGAACACCGGGGCGACCATGAACGCGGCGACCGCCCGGAGGAGCTCGACGATCGCGAACACACGCTGCAGGTTTGCGGCGGGCAGCGAGAAGCCGGCCACGAACAGCGCCGGGGCGACTGCCGCGCCGAGCCCGACTCCGGTCAGGCCCGACCCGATCAGGGTGAGCGCGGTCGAGGGCGGCACCTGGATCCGGAAGACTGCGATTCCGGCCGCGAGGAACGCCATGCCCACCAGCGGCAGATAGTGCAGCTCACGCCTGCTGATGACGATCCCGAGCGCCGCAGCGGTCAGCAGCGCGCCGGCCAGCTCGGGGAGGAACAGGAGCCCAAGATCCAGCGGCGAGTAGTGGGGCGCCAGGATTGTCGCGGTCAGGTCGGTCGCGGTCACCGAGGCGGCAGCCGCCGCGAGCGCTACGACGATCCCTGCGACCGGCACGGTGCTGGTCAACATCATGCGGATCGTCAGCAGCGGGTGCTTTGCGCGGTACTGGTTGATGACCAGCGCGACGATCAGCGCCAGCCCAGTCGCCAGCGGCACAACTGTCTGGATGTCCAGGAACGGGTGGGTGAGCAGCTCCGAGGCGCCATAGAAGGCCAACACGCAGCCCGACGTCGCGAGGCTAAGCGCGACCACGTCTCGCGGCGCGTCCCGGTCGGCGGGTGGGGAGTCCTCGAATGTCAGCAACGACAGGATCAGCGCGGCCAGCGAGATCGCGGCGATCACCCAGAACAGCGGTCGCCAGGCGTTCGCTTCGGCCTGGATGCCGCCGATCGTCGGGCCGAGCGCCACGGCACCGAAGATGCAGACGTTCATGATCACTGCGGTCGAGCGGATCTTGGGCAGCCCGAAGCCGATCGCCAGCGGCGGAACGGCGGCGATCAACAGCAGGCTGGTGCAGAGGCCCTGGAGGATGTGGCCGCCGATGAACATCACCGAATTCTGCGCGGCCGCCGACAGCACCGACCCGATGACGAGTAACACCGCGTAGAGGACCATCATCCGTCGCTGCGGAAACAGCTGCGCGAACTGCACAGCAAGGACGGTTCCGACCGCGTAACCCGCGTTCCCCAAGCCGAAGCCCAGACTCATCGTCTGCGGGCTCATGTGCAACTGCTCGCCGATAATCGGGGTCAGCGGCTGTAGCGCGGCCGAGAGCCCGAGATACGGCACCAGGGCGAAGATCACCATCGCCGCGGCCGCGGGATAGCGGCCTGCCAGCGGACCTTGTCGCATCAGGAACCCCCTCGCAGGCCGGACAGCTGATGACGGTTGAGGAGCCGGTCGGCAGTGCGGCGCGAAGCTAACGCGGCGCCAACCGCATCGAGATGACCGCGGCTTAGTCGGGGGTGTCCCATCTCGGTTCTGACGATGGCCACGGCGTGCGCCAGCCGTCGGCTGGCGGAGGAGCGAGGAGCGGTGGAAGCTGGTTTCATTTCACCCATGTCGGGGGGTTCGGATCGGGGCTAGGATCGAGGCGGGCTCTGGGACTTCTGGACGGGCCTTCGCGTAAGAATAGCGGAGGGCGCCTCCGTTTGTCTCACCGCCTTCCGGAGCGACGGTCGGCGGGCTCCCCTTCGGCGGCTTGGTCGAGCTTTTGCCGCTATATGCGGCACTCGATCGACCAGGCGCGATTAATCGCTCGAGACCCGCGGCGTCGACGAAGGCTTACGCCCCCACGCCAGGAAGAGCAGGTTCGGCATGACGAGCGTTGCTGGATCGTTGAAGTGCTCGCGAGCCGCCCGGTCGATCTCGTCGAGCTCGCGCTCGCTCACCACCCCGTGTGCCAGCAGCTTGGGTCGCATGCTTCGCACGAGGTCGGCCCGGATCGTGCGCCGTGAATGTCCCAGCGGGTAGATGTCGGCCTTGGCTTCAACCCCGGTATCGATCAGCCCCGCTCGACGGAACATGTCGGGCAGGCGCCGGCCGATGTACGGATCACAACGGTCGGCGCGGTGCACCTCCAGGAAGAGCTCGACCAGCCTGTCCCACGCTGGACTCGGCGGGTAACACAACGCCAGACCGACGTCAGGCTCCAACGATGCGACCCACCCGCCGGGCCGCACGAGTCGGACCATTTCCTCGACGACGTCCTGCGGATCGGGGATGTTGATCAACAGGGTGCGGGCGTGGACGAGGTCAAACGACGATTCCGGCAGGCCTGTACGGCGGGCGTCGCCCTGCAGGACCCGCACCGCTGCCGGCGACAAGTCGGCGGCAAACGCTCGTGCCGCTGCGACGTTATCGGCGTCGAGCTCCACGCCGGTCACGCTTCCATCAGGGCCAACGCGGTCGGCCAACAGACCCAGTGTCCCGCGCGGACCACACCCCAGATCGATCGTGCTCCACCCTGCAGCGACGCCGATCCTGTCAAACAGCGCCGCGCTATGAGCAGCGAGCTCCTCCGACTGGCGCCGCAGGCGATCGCGCTCGGCCGGATCGCTTCCGAGCGCGTAAACAGCCTTCTCGAGCTGGGGATCGCTCACCGTAGGCGTCAGCTCGGACGCGGTGGCCTACCGCCCGTCGTGGGAGCGCGCCGTTCCTCGGCCTCGGCGGCGCGAAGACGTGCCTCTGCCGCCTCGCTGGCTCGTTCGAGCTCGCGCATGCGCGTCGGGCTGGTGGGCCGTGGTCCATAGGCCTTGGCCTTGTACAAGTCGTAACGCTGACGGGCGTGCTGAGCCTGTGCTCGCAGATCGTCTAGATGCCCGGTGGACATGAGGTTTGCGCGTCAGCGCCGGGCGAGTCGGCGTCCGCTCTCGGTGTTTGGCGGGGTGTAGTTGAGCTCGTAGTGGTGGTAGAGCGCCGACTCGTCGGCCTGGGAGAGCTCCTCGCCGTGCTGCTCGATGTTCGGCGCGGACTGGACCTGTGCCTTCGTGACCGCCACCTGGAGCTCATCGGGACCTACCGTGATTCCGCCCAGGGGCACAAAAGTGAGGTGGCGGCTGATGAAGCCCTCCTTGACGGTGGCGAACTGCGGCTCGTCGTTCTCGGTATCGACGTAGACGTCCTGCAGCTTGCCGATCTTCTCGCCCTCGCGATCGATGAGCATCTTGTCGTGCCAGTCAGCAATGTTCCAATTGGCGTCCTGCGATGGCTCAGTCATCGTCGAAGCCTCCTCGTCTTTCCCCACTATCTACGAGCTATCCATCTTAGAAGCAGGCTCTACGGACGGCGCCACGGCCTTGTCGTCACCCGCACCGCACCTGCGGAGACTTCCCGGTGATTTCGAACACCCACTCGTCGGGTGTCGGGTGCAGGATCGGCTTGAGGTCGCGGTCCTGCGCGGTCCACGCGACGGGGATCGACGCGGTAGGCCCCGGCGTCAGCACCAGATATCGGTAGCCACCGAGCCGGAGGGCGCGCTGCCAGGCGGGGCAGGAGTCGATCGGCGCGAAGCCGCCGTTCTGCGTGTTGCGGCCGAGGTAGGTGACGCGATTTGAGGCCATCGCGCCGTATAGCGGGTATTGCTCGACGGTTCCGTACAGCGCGATCTTGGCGTGCGCGATCGTCTGCGCCCACCCGTAGATCGTCCCCAGGCCGGGCGCCGTGGCGTCGCCGACGCGATACCGCTCGCGGAAATAGTGACGCTGGGCGACGAACCCGACCCCGGCAACGAGGACGACGATGACCGATACGGCGACGGCCAACAGGCCCGGTTTGGGGCGTGGCAGCCGCTGTACCCGCGCGGCGGTTGCCGCCGCGGACACGAGCACGGCCAGCGTTGCCGCCAGGAAGGCGACATGCCGTGCCTTCTGGGTCGGCCACAGGTTCGGCTCGAGCTGCGCCGCGACCGTGGCGATCACCAGGACGGGCCCGAGCCACGCGACGAGCCGCGGAGCCCGCAGGCGTACAAGGATCGGCGCGAGCATCAACCCGAGCGTGAGCGCCGGCACGGCATAGCGCAGGTTGACCGCGAACAGCTCCGAGCTCTGAGCGATCGCGTACGCGCCGGTCGGAAACAGCAGGTAGGTGATGCCGGCAAGCGCGGCGGCGATCGCGAGCACCCGCAGGAACCGATCGTCGATCAGGGTGAGCGTGAGCACGACGGCGACGATCCAGGCGACAACGATCACCGGCCACATGACGCCGAGCGCGTGCGTCAGGCCGGGGATGAACCGCGAGCCCCACAGCGAGACGTGGCGGATCTGCGACAACACCGTCTGCTGCTGGGCGTCGGCGAGCGGCGAGTGCGGTCCAGGAAGGTGGAGCGGTCCGATCCGCGTGTGGATCCCGAGCGGGCTGCCGGTGTGGATGATCGCGCGCAGGTACCACCAGCCGGCGGTCAGCACCAACGGGATGGCGACCAGCGCGGTCCGCGCCAGCCGCCTAGCCGACGCGATCAACGGGACGCCGAGCACGAGCACGACCGCGGGCACCACGAACGTGTACTTGGTGCCGACCGCGAGCCCGAGCGCCGTCCCGACCGCGATCAGCCGCAGTCCGGACCGGTCGCAGGACGCCAGCAGCGCGATCGCCGTCAACAGCGCAGCAAGGCCGACGACGTCGTTGAACGCCTCGCCGGGTTGCGTCGTGCTGAACACCGGCAGCGACAGCATCATCGCGCCGACCGCGAGCGTCAGCAGCTCGACGCGCCAGCGCCGGCCGATCGACCAGCTCGCCGTGAGCGCCAACGCCAGCCAACCGAGGTTCAGCAACGGCGACAGGAAATCGTTGCGCAACGCGACGATCCCAAGCCCGTTGAGCAGCTCCGAGGTCGCCGGGTAGTAGGCCACGTACGGATCGGCCTGGGTGAACTGGATATGCGTCACCGATGCGGTCTGCGCGAAGCCTGCCGCGAACGGCATGTGGTACCAGAGCACGTCGAAGCTGTACATGCCGCCGCCGAGCGAGTTCACGGTGGCCAGCACCCACTGGGCGACCACCACCGCGACGACAATGACTGCGCTCCAGCGGCACATCAACTGCGCGCGTACGCGTTTGCAATCGGCCGTCGCCGGGCGGTCGGGCTCGATGGCCGGATCCCGGGGCATGATCGACCGCGTCGCCCAGAGCGACGCCAGCGCTATCAGCCACAGCAACCCCGCCAGCCAACCAAACCGGAGTGCTCCGACCAGCCCGAGCAGCTCCGCCGCGACAACCACGACGCCGACCGCGACGACCGTATCGACCATCGCCGCCTCGACACCGCGGATCGCCGTGAGCCGCCGACGCGGCCGCCAGACCGCGACCGCCGACGGGAACGCGAGCACCGCCAGCCGCACCAGCGCCACGACAAACCCCGATGCGCTCATCCGTCTAAAACGCCCGAACCGTGAGTTAGTTCCGAACATCTCCCGTCGCCGCAGCCGGGGCGAGTCGAGGATGCTCCGATGAGGTCCTAGAGTATGGGTAACCAGATGTGCAGCGCGACCAACGAACCATGACGACGAGGAGCAGAGAGATGGCTGCAACCGAGAAGGCGATCCTTGCGGGCGGGTGCTTCTGGGGTGTCCAGGATCTGATCCGCAAGCTCGATGGCGTGACAGGCACGCGCGTCGGATATACCGGCGGCGACACGCCCAACGCGACCTACCGTAACCACGGCTCGCACGCGGAGGCGATCGAGATCCTGTTCGATCCGGAGCGAATCTCCTATCGGGACCTGCTGGAGTTCTTCTTCCAGATTCACGACCCGACGACGAAGAACCGCCAGGGCAACGACGTTGGGGCGAGCTATCGCTCGGCGATCTACTACGTCGACGACGAACAGCGCCGCATCGCGGAGGACACGATCGCCGATGTCGACGCCTCCGGCCTGTGGCCGGGCAAGGTCGTCACCGAGGTGGCGCCCGCCGGACCGTTCTGGGAGGCCGAGCCCGAGCACCAGGACTACCTCGAGCGCTACCCCAACGGCTACACATGCCACTTCGTCCGTCCGGGCTGGAAACTGCCGCGGCGCGTGCAGGAAGCGGCGCACTGACCTGACGCCAGGCGGGCGGCGCAGATCCGCGCCGCCCAACGCCTGCCGAGTTACCCGGCGATCGTATTCAGCTCGGCGAGCTCCGCTTCGGGGATCCGCAGCCCGGCGCCGGCGACGTTCTCGCGCAGGTGCGCCACCGACGAGGTGCCTGGGATCAGCAGGATGTTCTCGGAGCGCTGCAGCAGCCAGGCGAGCGCGACGGCCATCGGTGTGGCGCCGAGACGTTCGGCAACCGACGCGAGCGTGCCCGACTGCAGCGGCGAGAAACCGCCGAGCGGGAAGTAGGGGACATACGCGATGCCCTGCGCCGCGAGTGAGTCGATCAGTTCATCGTCTCCACGGTTGGCGATGTTGTAGAAATTCTGAACGCATACGACCGGCGCGATCGACTGGGCTTCTTCGATCTGCTCGGCGGAGACCGTGCTGAGGCCGAGGTGCCTGATAAGACCCTTCTGCTGGAGCTCGACCAGCGCGGTGAACGGTTCCGCGATTGATCGCCCCTCGGAGCCTTCGACTTTCATCACGCGAAGGTTCACGACGTCGAGCGCGTCGAGCCCGAGGTGGTCGAGGTTGTCGTGAACGGCCTGACGTAGCTCATCAGGAGCCATTGCCGCGCAGACGCCGCCCTGCGCGTCGCGGCGCGCTCCGACCTTGGTCACGATGTGGAGACCGTCCGGGTAGGGCCCAAGCGCGTCCTTGATGATCTGGTTCGTGACGTAGGGGCCGTAGTAGTCGCTGGTATCGATGTGGGTGATCCCGAGCTCGACCACCGTTCGCAGCACGGCGATCGCGGCGTCTCGATCGGCCGGTGGGCCGAACACCTGCGGGCCGGCCAGCTGCATCGCCCCGTAGCCCATCCGCGTGACCGTGAGGTCGTCCTCCATCGTGAATATTCCGCCCGGCAGGGTTGTCATGAGCACTCCTCTCTCGGTGGCGTCTGGCGAGTGAGGTCGCCTGCGGCAGATACATGCGCAGTCATGTATCTGCTATGGTTGCGGGCACAACGAAAGGCGGTCGGCATGCAGTTCGGGATCTTCTCAGTCAGCGACATCACCCGGAACCCGGTAACGGATTACACGCCCAGCGAAGCGGAGCGGGTCGACGCGATCGTCCGGATCGCCCAACGGGCGGATGAGGTCGGACTCGACGTGTTCGCGATCGGCGAGCACCACAACCCGCCGTTCTTCTCCTCCTCGCCGACCACGCTGCTGGCGCACATCGCCGCGTTGACCGAGCGGATCATCTTGAGTACCGCGGTCACGCTGGTGACGACGAACGATCCGGTGAAGATCGCTGAGGACTACGCGATGCTCCAGCACCTGTCGAAGGGGCGGATGGATCTGATGGTGGGTCGCGGGAATACGGTGCCGGTGTACCCGTGGTTCGGCAAGGACATCCGGGAGGGGGTCGCGCTCGCGCTGGAGAACTACAACTTGCTGCATCGGCTGTGGCGCGAGGACGTCGTCGATTGGGAGGGGAGCTTCCGCACGCCGTTGCAGGGGTTCACATCGATCCCGCGGCCGCTGGATGACGTGCCGCCATTCGTGTGGCACGGATCGATCCGTACACCGGAGATCGCCGAGCAGGCCGCCTACTACGGCAACGGCTACTTCGCCAACAACGTGCTCGCCCCGAACTTCCATTTCCGACCGCTGGTGAACTTCTACCGGGAGCGGTTTGCGCACCACGGGCACGGCACGCCCGAGCAGGCGATCGTCGGGCTCGGCGGGCATGCGTTCATCGCCAAGCGATCTCAAGACGCCGTGAGCACGTTTCGCCCCTACTTCGAGGGCTCGCCGATTTACGGCACGAGCTACTCCCTCGACGACTACATGGCGGCCACGCCGCTGAGCGTCGGGAGCCCGCAGGAAGTGATCGAGAAGACCCTCACCTTCCAAGAGGGGTTCGGCGACTACCAACGCCAGCTGTGGAACGTGGACTCGATGGGTCTGCCGGTGGAGCTGGCCCTGGAGCAGGTCGAGCTGCTCGGCACCGAGGTCGTGCCAGTGCTGCGCCGGGAGATGGAGGCCCGCAAGGCCGCCCGAGTCCGCGGACGCGCCGACCCACGCGAGTTTGGTGAGCGCGAAGTACGGTGAAGGCGAGCCGCGCCAGCCGCGCCCGAACCCGAACCGGGGCGACAACCTCACCGGAGCCTCGCCTTATCAGGACAGCGACCCGGCGATCGAGGCCGAGTTCCCGGTCGTCGCCTAAGCGATGAGCAGCAAGACGAGACTCGCGAACGAGGCATGGGAGGCGCTGTTCCGCGCGCAGGCGACGACCGCACGCGAACTCACCGCCGGCCGTGTGTGGGGCGATCTGATCCCGCACGAGTACGGCGTGCTGTACGCGCTGTCCCAAGCGCGGAACGGACTGCGGATCACCGAGCTCGGCGAGGACGTGCTGCTCACTCAGCCCGGCATGTCGCGGATGATCGCACGGCTCGAGGCCCGCGGGCTCGTCGAGCGAACCGACGACCTGCAGGACGCTCGCGCCTGCCGGATCCGCCTCACCCCGGAAGGCATCCGCGTGCAGCGCCAGGTCGGTGCCGCGCACGGACGCCATGTCGCCGAGGCGATGACGCGCACCCTGAGCCGCGACCAGCTCGAGCTGCTACGCGACCTGTGCCGAGCCCTGATCGCCACACCCAGCGACCTTCCACCAATGCCGGCGAACAACGAACCGAGCCGAACATGACCCTCACCGAAACCACCCACCTCGGCGGCGGCACTCCCACCGAGGTCGAGCCTGCCGGCCTGATCGTAGTGAGCGCCGGCATCAGCGACCCTTCCTCAACTCGGCTGCTCGCCGACCGGATCACGCAAAAGAGCCTCGACCTGCTGCACGAGTCCGGCACCCCGGCGTCCGCCGATGTCGTCGAGCTCGGACCCCTCGCCGTCGACATCGCGCGCGCCACCGTCTCCGGATTCCCCGGCGAGCAGCTCCAAGCCGTGATCGCCCGGCTCGCCAGCGCCGACGCGGTGATCGCGTCCACCCCGGTTTACAAGGCCGGCATCAGCGGCCTGTTCAAATCGTTCATCGACCTGCTCGACGACGACCTGCTCGTCGCCAAGCCGGTGCTGCTCGCGGCGACCGCGGGCAGCTCCCGACACGCGCTCGTGATCGACAACCAGATGCGGCCGCTGTTCGCCTACCTACGCGCGCTGACGCTACCCACTTCGGTGTTCGCGGCGCCCGAGGACTGGGGCGCGACCGAGCTCGGTGGCCGCATCGAACGGGCCGCCACAGAGCTTGCCATCATCCTCGACGCCCACGTCGGACATCGGATCGCTGACACGGCCTGGCCTGGGTACCAGCACCAGTTCGCCGGCAACGCCACCCGCGCAGCGCGCACCACCGCCGACGTCGACTTCGACTCCCCGCTGATGCGACTCGCCACCGGCGGGACGGCGCCGTCAGCCCGCTAGTTGAGTCGGGCCTGCAGGGCTCGAAGCTCGGCCTTCATGGTCTCGCGCAGCGAGCTCTCGGCCGGGAGCACGAGGCGCATTCGGGCGGCGCGGATCGCGCGGCTGAGGTCGCCACGGCGCTGATAGCTGGCGATGAGGTTGTTGAGCATTCGTGTGGCGATCTGGTGGGGGTGCCAGGGCCTGACGATTTCGGAACCCGGGGCGTCGACGAGCGCGCCGCCGTTGAAGGGATCCAGCAGCACCGGAGGGTCGGTGCCGAAATGTCCCACGACGAAATGGCCGGGCAGTCCGACGCCGGCCAGGGGGATGCCGGCGCGGCGAGCGACTTCGATGTAGATGACTGACAAGAGGATCGGCAGCCCACGTCGGCGTGAGAGCACGATGTCGAGCATCGAGTTGTCGGGATCGTCGTAGTGGTCGCGGTCACCGGCGAATCCGTGCTCACGGCCGAGCAGCTGACGGCAGGCGAGCGAGAGCTCCAGCGGGCGCTGCTCGGTCTGGCCGGCAACGCGCGAGAGATCCGCGCCGAGAACGTCGAGCTTCCCGATCGCGGCATCGGCATCGACGGCTCGCAGCTCGGCGGCCACGGCCAGCGCCAGGACGTCCATCGCGGGCTCCGGGTTTGCGGCCAGGTCTGCAAATGACGGCAGCAGCGACACAGCCAAGATTGTGCCGTGCCCCGCGGTGGCGCCCAGAACAAAGCCACCTGACCCGCTTGCTCGGTGCACGCTCCCAGCTCGCGGGCTGCTCCGCGCCCGGCATCGGTCAGTCCAGCCGGGGATGGCGTTCGGTCAGCCCGCTCGCGGCCTCCCAGGCGGCGGCGTGCTCGAGCAGGCGGCGGTCCTGACGGTAGCGACCCACGAATTGCATGCCGACCGGCAGTCCAGAGTCCGTGAAGCCGGCCGGAACGGCGACGGCCGGATGGGCGGAGACGGTGATCCGCGAGCACACGCGCATCCACCCGAGGTAGTGGGGCATCACGACGCCGGCGACCTGAGCCGGGTACTCGAGCTCGACAGCGAACGGCACTACCTGTGCCGTGGGCGCGACCAGGACATCGAATCGCTCGAGCAGCTCGGCGACGGTCGCGAACACCGCTGAGCGGGCCGCGATCGCCCGGGCTACGGCCGGCCCGTCGAGCGCCATGCCCTGCTCGATGTTCCACAACAGGGTCGCTTTTGCCGTCTCGCGCAGCGTCGGCAGGATCGGCGCAAACGCGCGCACGAACGCGACCGCTCGTAACGTCTCAAACGCCTCGTCGGCGGCGCCCAGATCGACCCCGACGTCGCGGACATCACAGCCGAGCGCGGCGAGCCGCGCGCGGGCGCCGTCGAGCACTCCCAGCACCTCGGGCTCGATCGGAAGCCCGCCGAGATCCGGGCACCAGGCGATGCGCAGCCCGGTCAGATCACCGCGCAGTTCGGCAGCGAACGTGGCCGGGTCACCGTGGGAGAGCGGAGCGCGGGGATCCGGTCCGCTGATCGCGGTGAGCATCAGCGCCAGGTCACCGACGGTACGGGCCATCGGCCCCACGACCGTGGCGACGTCCCACACGTCGCTCGCACCGGTGGCGGGCACCAGCCCAGGCGTCGGGCGCAGCCCGACGACGTTGTTGAACGACGCCGGGTTGCGGATGCTGCCCCCGTGATCGGACCCGTCGGCGATCGGGATCAGGCCCGCGGCCAGAGCCGCGCCCGCGCCGCCGCTCGACCCGCCCGACGAGCGGTCCAGCGCCCACGGATTGCGGGTCGCGCCGAACACCTCGTTGAACGTGTGCGAGCCGACACCGAACTCGGGCGTGTTGGTCTTACCGACGACGATCGCCCCGGCGGCCCTCAGTCGCCCGACGACAAGGCTGTCGACCGCCGGCACATTGTCCGCAAACGCAACCGAGCCGTATGTCGTGCGGATCCCGGCCGTGTCCTCGAGGTCCTTGATCGCGATCGGCAGCCCGTGCAACGGCCCGAGCCGCTCCCCGCCCCTGGCTGCACGCTCGTCGGCGGCAGCCGCCTCCGCGAGCGCCTCCTCCGGCCGCAGCGTCACGATCGCGTTCAGCCGCGGATTGACGGCCTCGATCCGCTCCAGATGCCAGGTCATCACCTCCCGCGCCGACAGCTCCCGACTGCGCAGCGCAGCCGCGAGCTCTCTCGCCGTCCACCAGTGCAGCGCATCACGACCGGCGTCGTCGCTCGCGTTCATATGGATCGCATCATCCCCTACCGTCGCCACCGCGTTGGTGTGACTCTGGCCCCGCCGTCGTCGTGAGCTAGGTCCAGAGGAGGAGGCAGACCCGGGGACCGACCAGGGACTACCCGGGTGCGACCCGAGACCGAAGGCGGGATCGTGAGGCCACAACGCAACCTGGGGAAAGGCCACCCCCACCGTTCCCACATGAGGAGTTCGTCATGAGCAGCATGGACAACAGCGCAAACGTCAACGGTCGAGTTTCCGAGACGTGGTCGCAGTCCTGGACGCACCTGAGCATCGATCGTCGCAGCCCCAGCTACTGCCGGGTCACGTTCAACCATCCGCCGATCAACACAATCACGGCGGCGACAGTGGCGGAGCTCGCCGAGCTCGTCGGTTTGGTCGAACAGGACCCGGACCTCAACGTCGTGGTGTTCGACAGTGCCAACCCCGACTTCTATCTGGCTCACTACGACATCGAGAACGACCCCAGCCGCACCGCGGCGCTGGGTGTCGGTCCGACCGGAATGCCCGCGTGGATCGACCTCCTCGCTCGCCTGGCTCGGGCGCCGGTCGTCACCATCGCCTCGATCCGCGGGCGGGCCCGAGGCGCCGGAAGCGAATTCATACTCGCCTGCGACCTGCGTTTCGCCTCGCGCGAGAACACCCTACTCGGCCAGTTCGAGGTCGGAATCGGCGTCGTCCCGGGCGGTGCCCCGATGGCCCGGCTCTCCCGGCTGGCAGGTCGCGGCCGAGCGCTCGAGATCCTGCTCGTCGCCGACGATCTCGACGGACCTCGCGCCGAGCTGTACGGCTACGTCAACCGAGCGATCGCGGACGACCAGCTCGACGCCGAAGTCGACATGATGGCGGCCCGGCTGGCGCGGTTCGATCACGACGCGATCGCACGCACCAAGTCCCACGTCGACCGCGTCACATTGCCGGCCGACAGTGAGCTCCCGCCCGCGACGGCCGACTTCCGCGAGCTGTTCGCGCGACCGGCGCAGCAGACGCAATGGGCCCGACTCCAACAGCTCGGGCTCAACACCGACAGCGACCTCGAACGCTCGCTCGGGCGACGCGTCGTCGAATCGCTGCCCGACAAGGCCGCGCGGTAGACGATCCAGGTCAACACCACTCGGCGGTGGTAGGCGACCAGGGCTGATCTTCGTCAACATCCAGCTCAGTCCCGATCGCCGCGAGCATATTCCTCGACATCTTCAACATCTTCGTCTTCTTCCTGCAGCTGTTCGGCAGCGAGCGCAACTAGATTCGGCGTCCCGCAACCTGCGGGTCCGAAGATGATTGCCGCCGCCACGCCTGAGCATCTGCCCGGCGTTTTGCACAATCTCGAGCCGACGCTCGATCAGTTTGGCTACCTGGCGGTCGTGGGCCTCGTACTGATCGAGGACTTCGGCGTGCCCGTCCCCGGCGAGACCGTCCTGATCCTCGCAGCCATCTACGCGGGCACCGGGAGGCTCAACATCCTGCTTGTCGCGCTGCTCGGCTTCTGCGGCGCTGTTATCGGTGACAACATCGGATTCGCGATCGGCCACTTCGGTGGCCGGCCGCTGGTCAAGCGGTTCGGCAAGTACATCTTTCTCACGGACGCGCGGCTCGACAAGGCGACGGGCTTCTTCCAGCGCCACGGGGGATGGATCATCATCGTCGCCCGCTTCATCGAAGGTCTCCGCCAAGCCAACGGCATCATCGCCGGCATCAGCGGAATTCACTGGGCCAAATTCCTCCTGTTCAACGCGATCGGCGCTGCCCTCTGGGTCGGGGTCTGGACATCCATCGGCTACTTCTCAGGCAGCCACATCAACACGATCTACGACACTGCCACCCGCTACACCGCGTACCTCGCCGTCGCCGTCGGCCTGCTGCTGATCGCCTTCATCGCCCGGCACGTGGTGCGAACTCGCCGAGACCGCGGTGCCGTAGGACGTTCTTGACAGGCAGCCGCGTGGCTGCGTATTATAGGCAGCCAGATGGCTGCCTATTCGCATATGGACGAGGTGTTCAGGGCGCTGGCTGATCCGAGCCGGCGGCTACTGCTCGACAGCCTGAACGAGCGCAACGGCCAGACGCTGCGCGAGCTGGGCTCGAGGCTGGACATGGCTCGCCAGTCGGTGAGCAAGCACCTTGCCGTGCTGGAGGCGGCCAATCTCGTCACGACCGTTCGCCGCGGCCGGGAGAAGCATCACTACCTCAACGCGGCGCCCATCAACGAGATCGCCGAACGCTGGATCACGCGGTACGAGCAGGACCGCGTCCACGCGCTCGCCGATCTCAAGCGAGCACTGGAGGACACCCCCATGGAGAAGCCCTCGTTCGTCTACACGACCTACATCCAGACGACGCCCGAACGGCTCTGGCAGGCGTTGACCGAGCCGGCGTTCACCGAGCGCTACTGGGCGATTACGTTCGACTCCGACTGGAAGCCCGGCTCGACCATGACCTGGCACACGCGCGGCCGTGACGATCGCCGACCCCGAGCAGGTCGTGGTCGAGTCCGAGCCCTACCGCCGACTCTCCTACACGTGGCACACGTTCACGCCCGAATGGGCCGAGTCGCTGGATCTCACCGACGACGCCCGCGACCGCCTGGCCGCCGAGCCGCGCTCGAAGGTCACGTTCGAGATCGAGCCGCTCGGCGAGCAGGTCAAGCTGACGGTGATCCACGACGACCTCGAGCCCGGCGGCATGACCGGCTCGCTCATCAGCCAGGGCTGGCCGCGTGTCCTGGCCAACCTCAAGACCCTGCTCGAGACCGGCGAGACGCTCCCGGAGCTCGAGCTGACCACGCCGGCCAGGCTCGGGCTGACGCGATGACCACCCACACCACCGCCAGTCGCGCGCAGTGGCTCGCTGCCCGCCTCGAACTGCTCGAGGCCGAGAAGGAGCTGACCCGCCGCAGCGACGACGTGGCCCGCCAGCGCCGGCAGCTGCCCTGGGTTCCCGTCGAGAAGGACTATCGCTTCGAGACCGACGCCGGCGCCGCGTCGCTGGCCGACCTCTTCGGTGGGCGCTCGCAGCTGCTCGTCTACCACTTCATGTTCGGACCCGAGTACTCGGGCGGCTGCCCGTCGTGCTCGGCGATCGCCGATGGCTTCAACGGCTTCGCCGTCCACCTGGAGCACCACGACGTCGGGATGATCGCGGTCTCGCGCGCCCCGATCGCCGCGCTGCAGGCCTACAAGCGCCGCATGGGCTGGACCTTCCCGTGGGCCTCGTCGCTGGACAGCGACTTCAACTTCGACTTCAACACCTCGTTCACCGAGGACCAGCAGCGCTCGGGGACCGTCGACTACAACTACCGCCCGACGGACACGACGTGGCTCCGGGAGGCCGGCGACGAGGGCCGCGCTGCCGAGCACGCCGCGATGGCCGGCACCGACACGGCCACATACCTTCGCGAGCAGCCCGGCATGAGCGCGTTCGCCCTCGAGGACGGCGCCGTCTACCACACCTACTCGGCGTATGCGCGCGGCCTGGACGCGCTGTGGGGCATGTACCAGTGGCTGGACCGGGCGCCGAAGGGGCGCAACGACACCGGGGCGTGGTTCCGCCCGCGAGACCAGTACTAGCAGAGCGCTCAGGCGAAGTCTGTGTTGCCGAGGACTCGTGGCGCTACACGCTTGCGGTCATCCCATCTGGATGATGTCGCCGGGCCCCCCTGAGGCGAACCTGGACGAAAGGACAACCGACATCGGGCGTCCGCAACGACGGATGGAGGGTCAGCCATGAACGACACGGATGTGGACGAGCTTGGGCCCGTCGATTACGTGGTGGTCGAGTTTCCGGCCGATCAGGCGAACTTCTCAGGCGAGATGGCGAGAGAGCTGTCGGCCTTGATCGAGCGCGGCACGGTCCGCGTGCTCGACTTGATCTTGCTCAAGAAGGAGCTCGATGGATCCGTGGAGGGGTTCGAGTCCCACGACTTCGGCGATGTCGACCTCGGTGGGCTGCGCGAGCTGGAGACTGACCTCGCGCTGCTGCTGGCCGAGGAGGACGTCGAATCGATCGGGGCGGCGCTCGAGCCGGGAAGCGTCGCGGCAGTGCTCGTCTGGGAGAACCTCTGGGCGGCGCCGTTTGGTTCCGCGGTGCGCCGCTCCGGCGGTCAGTTGGTGGCCGGCGGCCGGATCCCGATCCAGGCGCTGGCGGCTGCGATCGAGGCCGATGACGCAACTACGAGTGAAGAAGGAGTCTGAGATGCTTGGTAGAGGTCGGGTTGGAAGACGAGGCGTGCTCGGAGGACGGCCGGTCGCGCGAACCGCGGCGGTGGCTGGTACGGCGGCGGTCGTGACCCGGGGTGTGCGGCGTCGCGGGGATCGGCGTGAGGACCGGCGCGATGATCGTCGGGACCGACGTTAGGAGCGTCGTCTTTTTCATTCGCCGTTCGCGTCAGATCGCTCTGCGTCCGCCGAGCGCGGTAGTGAACTCCGGGCCCGAGGGCGTGGGCGTGTAGACGAGTCCTGGGGGATCGCCGAAAGTTGCTCGGTGCCAAAGATGCAGGGTGGCACCCATGGCGTTCGGGATCGACCCTCGTCACCGTTGCGGTGTGATGCGCACGACCGGCAGGCAGCTCCCGCCGGATGGTGACGGGGTTGCGCTCCGCGATGGACGGGCGATGTCTTTGGTTGTGCGCCAGGAGTCGTCCGGGCGGCAGCTGGGGTCGACGGTGGCTGACCGCTTGAAGCGTGCGCGGCGGCGGCGGTTCGTGGGACGCGCGGCGGAGCTCGAGCTGTTCGCGGGGGCGCTCGCTGCGTCGGAACCGCCGTTCAGCGTGTTGTGGATATATGGTCCCGGTGGGGTTGGCAAGACCGTGCTGCTGGGGGAGCTCGGCGCGGCGGCCGCGGACGACGGCGTTGGCGTGGTGAGCCTCGATCTGCGTGCGATCGAGCCGTCGCCATCGGCGTTCATGGCCGAGCTTGGCCGCGCGCTTGGGCTGCCGCCGGAGGCGTCCGCGTGGGAGGCGCTTGCCGGTCGCGAGTCTGCGGTACTGCTGTTGGACACCTTCGAGGTTGCGACGGGGCTGGAGGATTGGCTGCGGGAGGAGTTCGTCCCGGCGCTGCCGGCTCGGGCGCTGGTCGTGGTGGCGGGCAGGAACGGTCCCGGGGCGTCGTGGCGGCGGGATCCGGGGTGGGGCGATCTGCTGCGTGTAGTTTCGTTGCGCAACTTCCGGCGCGACGACGCGCGGGCCTTCCTGCTTTGCGCGGGGGTCGCGGAGCAGGAGCATGGGTGGATGCTCGAGCTCTCGCATGGCCACCCGCTGGCGTTGTCGCTGCTGGTGGACGTGCTCTCGCAGCGGCGGGCACAGGCGGATGTGGGGCCGTTGGAGTTGGGCGCGGCGCCCGACGTGGTGGGGCGGTTGGTGGAGAGCTTTCTGGCCGGGGTCCCGAGTCCGCGCCATCGGCTGGCGCTCGAATGCGCGGCTCAAGCGCGGCTGACCACGGAGGGCCTGCTGGGCGCCGTGTTTGGAGATCGCGAGGGCGAGGAGTTGTTCTCTTGGCTGCGGGGCGTGTCGTTCATGGCGTGCGGGCCGTACGGCTTGTTTCCGCATGACCTCGCGCGGGAGGTGATCGACGCGGACCTGCGCTGGCGCGACCCGGCGGCCTACCGGCAGGTGCATAGGCGGGTGCGCCGACACGTGGGCAAGCGGATCTTGGGAAGCGAGGGTCGCGAGCACGAGCGCGCGGTCGCGGATCTGATGTTCCTGCATCGGGCAAACCCGGCCGCGTCGGCGTTGTGGGATTGGAAGAGCCTCGGGGAGGTGTACGCGGACGGGCTGCGGGCCGGCGACGTGGAGGCGATCGTGACCATGGTCGATCGGCACGAGGGACCGGACTCGGCGGCGATCGCGAGTCACTGGCTGGAGCGGCAACCCGGGGGGTTCTACGTGTTTCGGGGCCGGGGACGCGAGTCGCTGGGTTTTGGTGCGCAGATCGACCTGCACGCGGCCGGCGAGGAGGACTTCGCGCGCGATCCCGGGGCGCGGGCGGCGTGGGCTCACGCGCAGCGCCACGCGCCGCCTCGCTCGGGGGACGAGGTACTGGTGTGCCGGTTCATGATCGATCGCGACGCGTATCAGGCGCCGTCGCGCTCGTTCAATGCGCAGACGATGCGTAGCACCCAGGAGTGGCTGGGGCGCCCGCGACTTTCTTGGTATTACATCGTGTCCGGCGATCCGGAGGCGGTGGCGCCGCCGATGGACTACATCTACTTCGATCGGGCTCCGGAGGCTGACTTCGAGGTCGGCGGGCGCAACTTCGGGGTGTTCGCGCACGACTGGCGCCGGTTCGGCGGCGTGCAATGGCTCGAGCGGATGGCCGAACGCGAGTTCGGCGACGAACCGCCCGTGCCTAACTCCGCGCGGGAGATCGCCCCGACGCTGGCGCTCTCGCAGCCGGAGTTCGCAGACGCGGTGCGGCGTGCACTGCGCGACCTGCATCGCCCCGGCGCGCTGGCCACAAATCCCCTCGCGCGCACGCGTGTGGTACGCGAGCGCCGGGCCGAGCCGCCACCCGAGGCGCTGTGCGAGCTGTTGCACGAGGCGGTCGACGCGCTGCGCTCCGACCCGCGCGGTGAGAAGCTGGTGCGCGCCCTGGAGCACACCTACCTCCGACCCGCGCCGACGCAGGAGGCCGCGGCCGAGCTGCTCGGTCTGCCGTTCAGCACCTATCGCGGCCACCTCACCCGCGGTCAGGAGCGGGTCGTCGACTGGCTCTGGCAGCGCGAGCTCCAAGGTGCCGGCGCGTGAGCCAGGCACTGGCCCTGCGCAACTGAGCAGAAACTCGGCAGAAGTTCGTCTGGTATCTCGCCAGCCGGCCGGCCGATCCTCCACTGTGACCTGCTAACGAGGAGGTATCGCAAGTGAGACGGATCGGTGAGCACGCCGTGGTGATTGGCGGGAGCATGGGGGGGCTGCTGGCCGCCCGGTCGCTCACGGAAGCCTTCGAGCGGGTGACCGTCGTGGATCGCGACGCCCTACCCGCCGGCGTTGAGGGTCGCAAGGCGGTGCCACAAGGCCGCCACGCCCACGCCCTGCTGCCGCACGGGCTGGTCTGCCTCGACGCGCTGCTGCCCGGCTTCAGCTCGGGGCTGGCAGCCGCCGGGGCGCCAACCTGCGCGGCGCTCGAGGAGATGCGTTTCGTGATCGGCGGCCATCAGCTCGCCCGGGCATCGACGGGCGCCAACTCGATTCTCGCCAGCCGGCCGTTCATCGAGGGCCATCTGCGGCGACGCATCCGTGAGCTGCCTCAGGTCACGCTGGTCGATCGGTGTGACGCTCTCGGGCTGACCACGAGCCGCGATGGCGAGCGGGTCAGCGGCGTGCGGATTATGCATCGTGCCGACGGCAGCGCCGAGGAGACGCTTGCGGCGGATCTCGTCGTCGCCGCGACCGGCCGCGCGGCCCGCATCCCCGCCTGGCTCGAGTCGCTGGGCTACGCGAGCCCTGCAGAGGAGCGCCTCGAGGTCGGCGTCACCTACGCCAGCCGGCGCCTGTCGCTGCCGGCCGACCCGCTCGACGGCGACAAGTTCGTGCTGATCGGGGCCCGGCCGGGCCACCCGCGCACCCTGTTCCTGTTTGCCCAGGAAGGCGGTCGCTGGATCCTCGGCCTCGGCGGCTACGGCCCCGCACACCGTCCACCCAGCGACCCCGAAGGGTTCGCTGCGTTCGCTGCCACGGTCGCTCCGCCCGACGTACTCGACGCGCTCGAGGCCGCTGAGTGGCTCGACGAGATCGCGACGCACCACTTTCCCGCCAGCCTCCGCCGGCGCTACGACCGCCTGAGCAGCTTTCCGGCCGGGCTGCTGGTCGCAGGCGACGCGATCTGCTCGTTCAACCCCACCTACGGGCAGGGAATGACCGTGGCCGCGGCCCAGGCCGTCGCGCTGCGCGACTGCCTCGGGCGCGGCGGGGGCGACCTCGCTCGCCGCTTCTTCAGCGCCGCCAGTGTCTCGATCGATCATGCCTGGGAGCTGTCGGTCGGTGCCGACCTGGCGCTGCCCGAGGTCGCGGGGCGCCGCTCTCCGCGCGTGCGCGTCATCAACTCCTATCTCCGCCGGCTACGCGCGACGGCCGAACACGACCCCGCCGTCGCCCGGGCCCTGATTGCGGTGGTCGGCATGCTCGAGCGCCCACCCCGCCTACTGCGACCCCAGGTCGCCGTCCGCGTCGCACGCGGCCCGCGCCCCGGTCGGTTGAGCGGGCGGGTCGAGGGGGTGCGCGTAGGCGAACTGCACGGAGGCGAGCGACGCACGCCGCGTGCGTGAGGCCGGACCGCCGGACGCGGTCTCTAGATGATCGTCGCCTCCAACTCCCACGGCACTCGTGCCCCGCGAGACCTCCCGACCCCTGAGGAGCCGCTGGTGTGTCTCATCGGCGCCGACACGGTCGTGGGGTGCCTTCGCGGGGACTCGCGCCGCTACGTGAACCTCGATTACGCGGCGAGTACCCCGGTGATGGCTGCCGTGTGGGACGCCGTCGAGGCGTTCGTCCCCTGGTACAGCAGCGTGCACCGCGGCAGCGGGCTGAAGTCCCAGGTCTCCACCGCCGCATTCGAGGATGCTCGCGACACCGTCGCCGGGTTCGTCGGCGCCCATCCCGATGACGCCGTCGTCTTCGTTCGCAACACGACAGAGGCGATCAACGTCCTGTCGGCCACGCTGCCGGCGGGCACGCGGGTGCTCTCGAGCGCCGTCGAGCATCACTCGAACATGCTTCCCGTGGCGGCGCCACGATGTCCGGCTGCTCCCGTTCACCGGCTCGCCCGACGAGCTGCTGGATGCCTGTGAGCGGGCGCTTTGCAGCGCGCGGCCGCGGATCGACCTGGTCGCCGTCACCGGCGCCTCGAACGTCACCGGCGAGGTGTGGCCGGTCGGCGAGCTGGCGCGGCTCGCTCATGCTCACGGCGCGCAGCTGTTCGTCGACGCCGCGCAGCTCGCTCCCCACCGTCGCATCGACATGGCCGGCGCGGGCATCGACTTCCTCGCGCTCTCGGGCCACAAGCTCTACGCGCCGTTCGGAGCCGGCGTGCTGGTGGGCGACGCTTTCCGCCTCGGCGAGCGAGCGCCACTGCTGCACGGTGGCGGAGCGATCGACCTCGTGACGCCGGACGACGTGATCTGGGCGGACGCTCCCGAGCGCCACGAGGCCGGCTCGCCGAACGTCATCGGCGCCGTCGCCCTTGGAGCGGCGTGCCGCGCCTTGCTCGACCTCGGGATGGACACCGTCGCGGCCCACGAACAGGCGCTCTCCGAGCGCCTCTGGAGCGCCTTGCCTGGCGTCGCGGGACTACAAAGGCTCACCCTCTGGCCCGACAAGGCCGACCGCGTCGGCGTCGCGACCTTCAACCTCGACGGCTATCGACATCCGCTGCTGGCCGCGATCCTCAGCGCCGAACACGCGATCGGCGTCCGCCACGGCTGCTTCTGCGCGCACCCGCTCATCACGCGGCTGCTCGGGATACCGCCCGACGAGCTCGACCGCCTCGCGACCGAGCTGCGCGCGGGACGGCGCCCCAATCTCCCGGGGGCGGTCCGCGTCAGCCTCGGACTCGGCACGACGATCCGGGACATCGACCGGTTGCTCGACGCACTGCGCGAGATCGCCGCCACGGGCCCGCAGTCGCGCTACGCGCACGTGGACGGACTCGACGAGTACCACCCGGAACCGTAACGAAGCCAGCGCTGAGCCCTCTAGCAGGCACTGGAACCACGCAACTGAGCAGAAACTCGGCAGAAGTTCGTCTGGTAAGTCGCCAGCCGGAGGGCCGATCCTACGCGGCGACCCACTACTAAAAGGAACGTCCCTTGCCCGCACCAAGCTACATTGCGGAGCGCAAGTACTCCAATCGCGTCGCTCCGCCGCCAGGCCCGCTCGTCGGCGATGACTACGCGGTCGAGACCCCCGAGACGACCTTCCAGCTTGAGGTCTACGACCTCTTTCTGACGGGTGAGGCGCACGTCCAGCACGAGGAGTACGGGCTCGCACTCGACGCCTTCGAGCAGCTGCAACTGCTGATCCTCAACAGGGTCCACCCGGTGATGCCGGTGGACCCGCGGGTCATCACCGGCCTGGAGCTCGACTTCGATCCTGAGCTTGTCGGGATTCTCGCGCAGCAGGCGAGCCGGATGCTGCAGGCAACGCCGCCGGTCAAGCACGACTTTCCACCGCTGCTGACTGCCGACGCGTCTGCGCTGCCCGTCGGCATGCAGCGTCAGCTCAAGCGTGTCACGGATCGTGGGCTGATCGTCACCTCCTACCACGACGACGTGCTCGCGACGCTGGACCTCGCCGCCGATGCGGCTGTGCAGGAGCGCTGGGACGTCGCGCTCGACCACTACGCGACGGCGCTGAAGCTGGCGCCGGAGGACGAGCCACTGGTTCGCGGGGTCCTGTTGTACGACATGGCGGTCCTGGCCGACAAGGCCGATCAACACGACCGCGCCGTGGCGCTCGGCACCGACAGTCTCGAGTTGCTCGAGTTCGGCGGCAGCGTCGATGCTCAGGTCATCGCGCTGGACACGATGGTCGGCGTCTACACGCGCGGCGCTGAGGCGCAGCTCGCCGCGCAGAGCGTCGCGCAGGCCGGCGAACTGCGTGCCGCGCACAACCTCGCCCCGATCGTCGTGGCAGGCGGAAGCTCGCTGGCCGCACGCTTCGGCGCTATCGCGACAGAGCCCGTGACTGCGGCGAGGGCCGTGCGCCGCACCAGCGTCCCACCCGCCGCCGGCACCCCAGGCGCACCGGAAGGCAACAGCACGCCGGCGATCGCCACCACGTCCACCGACGCCGGCGCGCTGCTCATCGCATCCGAATTCATCGGCGCGGAAGCGCCCGCGAAGTCGTTCGTCTTGCAGAACGTGCACGACCGCGTGGAGCTCAAGCTCGACGACGGCGAAGGAACGCTTGCGCTGCTCGAGCTGATCGCGACGACCCGCGACCTGGCCGTCGTGACGCAGTTCGCGGCCTCGTCGGTCCAGATGGTCGCCTACGGGCCGCACATGTACTTCTTCGTGATCCCGATGGCGATCGGCGACTGCCTGGCCGGGCTGGGAAGCCTGGAAGAGGCTGAGCAGACCTATCGCGACACACTGCCGTACCCCTACATCAACCTGTCCTACGAGGCCGTGGCGCTGTGGACCAAGCTGGCCGACGCCTACCTCGCCATGGGGGATCGCGCCTACCGGGCGGCGCGCGACGACGTGTCCGCGTTCGCGGAAGCGCGCGCGCATTACGAGCAGATCGTGCGCGCCGACGGAACGCTCGACCTCGGCTCGGCCCTGTACGCCGACGCCACCTTCGCGGACATGAGGACGCGGGTGCAGGCGGTCCTCGCAGCCGCCGACCCCGCCTCCGTCAACGAGAACCCCGACGTGGTCACGCGCGTGCTCTCCGCGAGGATGAAGCTCGGCCAGATCGCGGCCGGACTGAACTTCTTCGCGCTCGGGCCCGACTACCTCGCCCCGTTCGGCTGGGAGTACCTGCAGAGCACCGCCCGCTACTTCGCGCAGAGCGCGTCGCAGATCGAGCAGCGCTACGTCCAGTTCAAGACCACCGCCGAGAGCGAGGAGCTGCATGGCGAGCAGCTCACCCAGCAGGCGGACGTCGCGGCGCAGGCGGTGGTGCTCGAGGATCGCGGCCTTGCCGAGGCCCAGGCCGGCGTCGACGTGGCGCAGGCCAGCCTCGACTACGCGGTGTCACAGGTCGCCGCGGCGATCGAGGCGAGGGACGAGTTCGAGGAGGTCCGGTGGGTACTGCTTCAGCTGGAGCTTGCCGAGACGCTGGCCGCCAACGCCACCGCCCCGAACCCGGCACTCGCCGCCGCGCTCGGCCAGCAGAGTGGCGTCATCTCGCACGACATGGAAGCCGCTCGGCTCGAGCGCGCCGTCGAGGCCGCCGAAGCCGCCAAGGACATCGCCGCGGAGCAGCTCGCCCAAGCCAAGGCGCGGATCCCGGTCGCAAAACAGCGGATCGCGATCGCTCAGGCGCAGCAGACCTACGCTGAGGAGAACCGCGACTACCTCGATATTCGCGAGTTCAGCTCGCGTCTATGGTTCGACCTCGCGGCACAGGCAGAGGCGATCAACCGACGCTACCTCGACATGGCGATCGAGATCGCGCTGCTCACCGAGCGCGCCTACAACGCCGAGACCGAGCGCGGATTGCAGCTCATCCGCTACGACTACACCGACGCAGGCGTCGGTGACCTGCTGGGGGCGGATCGGCTGCTGCTCGACATCGACTCCTTCACCGCCGACGACCTGAGCACGGTGAAGTCGAAGAAGCTGCCGGTCAAGAAAGTGATCAGCCTCGCCGGCGCATACCCGACGGCGTTCCAACAGCTCCGAACGCGGGGGCTGTGCAGGTTCCCGACCGAGTTCGCGGACTTCGACCGCGAGCACCCCGGCCTGTACCTCTGCAAACTGCGCAACGTCGAGCTCGTGTTGGTCGGCATCACGACCGCGGCCACGGTCGCCGGCTCGCTGCGAAACGTCGGCGTGTCGAACTTCCGCCGCGAGGACGGCTCGATCGTCGCGCGCAGCTACCCGGCGGACGTGATGCCGCTGTCGCAGTACAGCGTGCGCGGAGACTCGCTGCTGTTCCGCTTCAACCCCAACGACCTGCGGGCGTTCGAGCTCAACGGCATCGACGCGCTGTGGCAGCTCGAGCTGCCCCCGGGAGCCAACCGCTTCGACATCGGAGACATCCTCGATGCGCAGCTCGTCCTCTACTACGACGGGTACTTCAGCCCCTCGCTGGAGGCGAGCGTGAAGGCGGCGCTGCCGACCACGGGCGCCGCCGCATCCACGATCTCGCTGGCGATGGAGCTGCCCGACGAGCTGTTCTATCTGAAGAGCAACGGCGAGGCCGAGATCACCTTCAGCGCCGCGATGTTCGCGGCCAACCAGACCGACCGCCGCCGCACCGACGTCGTGCTCAGGCTGACCGGTGAGGCCGCGACCGTCGGCAACCTCACCCTGCACCTCATCTCCAACGAACACGGCGAGCAGCTCACGCTCCAGAGCAGTGCCACAGGTGACGTGGACGCGACGGCGCTCGAACCGTTGCGCGGCGAACCGGTCCTCGATCGCTGGACGGTCCGCATCACCGCCGAGGACAACCCGGCTCTCGTGCGCGACGGGCAGCTGGACCTGGGCGGCCTACGCGATCTCATGGTCTTCCTTGAGTTCACCTTCGACTACCGCTAGGAGCATCAAGTGTCCAGTCCAGAGTCGCGAACCGGCATCACGGCCCCGCCATCCGGCAACGGCAACGTTGCCGGGCTCGGCGAGGCGTTCACGATCAACCTCAACACCGGCCAGGGCGTCTACTCCCACAAGCTCGCGCTCCCGGCCGGGCGCGCCGGGCACGGCGCGACGCTCGCGCTGGAGTACTCCCACGGCGCCACGCTTGGCCCATTCGGCCTCGGCTGGCGCCTGGGCCTGCGTGCGATCGCTCGCCGGCTGGACTTCGGCGTACCAGGCGAAGTCGCCGAGCGCTGGCTGGACGGCGGGCAGGAGCTCTGCGAGACGCCCGACGGCTCGTACGCGGCGGCCCGGGAGAGCGCGTTCACACGCTACCGGCGCTCCGGCGAGGGCTGGCTGATCGAGGAGCGCAACGGAGTGGTGCACGAGTGCGGCCTCACCAGCGGCGGGCGCGCCGCCGACCCCGACCATCCCGACCGGGTACAGGAGTGGCTGATCGAGCGCTCGCTGGACCCCAACGGCAACGCCGTCGAGTACGCCTACGAGCGCCATGGTGGCGCCACCTACCCGGCGTCGGTGCGGTGGGCGGCGTACGAGCTGCGCTTCGCATACGAGGAGCGCCCGGACGTCCGCGAAGACAGCCACGACGGCTTCGTGCGGACGCTGGCGCGGCGCTGCGCGCGCGCCGAGCTGTTCGTGGACCCGGGGACGGAGGCCGAGCGGCGCATCCGCTCCTGGACGCTGCGCTACACACAGGACCCGGCGTGCGGCGTCTCGCTGCTCGCCGCGATCGCGATGACTTCGCACGGCGCGGCGGCTGACGGCTCGCAGGACGTCGTCCGCGCGCCGGTGCGCTTCGGCTACTCGGCGTTCGATCCGGCCGCGGCGCGCGTGCGCTTCATGCAGGCGCCCGGCGGGACCGAGCCGCCGTCGCTCGACGCTTCGGACACCGCGCTGGTCACGCTCGACCGGGCGCCGCTGCCGGGCGTGCTGCAGGTCACCAACGGGCAGCAGTGGTACTGGCCGAACCAGGGCGAGGGCCGCTGGGGCGACGCGCGACCGGTGGCCGAGACGCCGAACATCTCCTCGTTCGGCGACAGCGGAGTGCTGTTCCTCGACGCCGACGGTTCGGCCGAGCCGGACATGCTCGTGGCCGGAAGCCAAGCGGTGCACGGCTACTACGAGAACGGCGGCGACGCCGGATGGGGGCGGTTCGTCGCCTATCCGCCCGGGCACGCCGCGACTCCGACGTGGAGCTCCGGGCAGGTGCGGCTGACGGACCTCAATGCCGACGGTATCGTCGACGCGATTGCCAGCGGTACCGGTGCGTTCACCGTCTGGCGCAACCACGGCGCAGACGGCTGGTCTGAGCCGTCGAACCGCCCCGTGGAGAACGCCAACGGCCCGGCGGGGATCGATTTCGCCGACTCGCTGATCCAGCTCGCGGACATGAACGGCGACGGCCTCGCCGACATCGTGCGAGTGGCCTCCGGCCGGGTCGAGTTCTGGCCCGGGCGGGGCGACGGCCGCTTCGGCTCTCGGGTCGTGATGGGCGAAAGCCCGCAGCTGCCCGACCTCACCGCCGATCCCACCAGCGTCGCCCTCGTCGACGTCGACGACGACGGCTGCGCCGACCTGGTGCGCGTGTCGGGCGACGGCGTCGAGCTGGCGATCAACCAGAGCGGGCGCGCGTTCGGCGAGTTCGCGCGAATCGCGCAGATCCTGGCGCCGATCCCGGGCACCGTGCGCGCCGTCAACATGAACGGTCGGACCGGCGCCGGCGTGCTGTGGTGCACCCTGCGCTTTGGGCGTCCCGCCTACGTGCAAATCGAGTTCTCACCCGGCACGCCCCCGCATCTGCTCACCTCGGTGGACAATGGCCGCGGCCTGCGGTCCGAGCTCAGCTACCGCCCCGCCGTCGAGGACTACCTGCGCGACGCCGACGAGGGGATCCTCTGGACGACCAGCCTCCCGTTCCCGTTGACGGTCGTCGCCGGCATGCGCGAGATCGACGCGGTCTGCGGGCAGGAGACGGTGGTCGAGTACGCCTACCACGACGGCCACTTCGCCTCCGGCACGCGCCAGTTCCAGGGGTTTCGGACCACCGAGCGGATCGAGCGCGGCGACGACAGCCGGCCCGACACGCTCACCGTCTCGCACTTCCTGATGGACCAGGAGCGCGTCCCGGGCCACGGGCCCGAGCACGTCGAGCTCAACGGGCAACTCGCGCGTACGGAGATCTTCGCGCTCGACGGTACGCCCGACGAAGACAGGCCCTACCGCGTCGAGGAGTGCGACTACGCCCTGCAGCGGCTGCCCTCCGCGCCGAGCGCCGAGCGGCCGCGGGCGCTCGTGGCGGTGACCGCCCACCGCGCCGAGGATCGCGAGCGGACCGACGACGTGCGTGGCGAGGAGAAGACCTACGAGTACGACTCCACGGGAAACGTCGTGCGCGAGACGACGCGCGGCTACGGAACGCGCGACGGCGTCGTTCAGCCCGAGCGGGTCCTCGTCGCCGAGGTCGAGTACGCGACCAGCCCCGTGCGGCACCTGATCGGCAAGCCCGCGCGAATGGTCGAGCGCGACGGAGCGGGCACGATCCTCCGCGAGCAGCGGCGCTACTACGACGGGCCGGACTTCGAGGGCCTGGTCTTGGGCGAAGTGGATCGCGGGCTGATCGCGCGCGAGGAGCACCTTGTGCTCTCCGAGACGGAGTTCGCCGCCCACTACGACGGGACGACAACCGACGAGCTCGGCTACCACACCGGCCCGGACGCCGACGGAACACCGTCGGTGCTGACCAACAGGGAGCGCTGCGCCTACGACTCCCGCGGGCTGACGATCGCCCGCCGTGACGCGCTCGGCAACGAGGAGAGCTACGAGTACGACCCCGACGGGCTGTTCCGAACGCTGGTGCGCGACAGTCTTGGCGAGACCCGGTACGTGTTCGACCGAGCTGTCGGGCAGCAGACCGCCGTCGCATATCCGGACGGCAGTAGCGCCGGCTGTACGTACGACGCCCAGGGCCGCGTCACCGCGACGCTGCAGCCCGGTGACGATCCCGCCGCGCCGCCGCGCGCGTACTCGTACGACGACGCCGCGGTTCCGAACGCGCGCATGGCCACCTTCCGTGCCGCTCCCGACGTCGTGAGCGTGACGGCCACCTACTTCGACGGCCACGACCGCGAGCTCCAGCAGCGGGTCGAGGCCGAGCCCGGACGGGTGCTGGTCTCCGCGCTGAGCCTGCGCAACCCGTGGGGCGACGTGCGACGCGAGTACGCGCCCACCGAGGCGACGTCGCTCGCCTTCAGGCGGCCTATCACCAGGGGCCGCCCGCCGCGCAGGATGGCCTACGACGCGCGTGGGCGTGTGGTGCAGACGCGTGACTACGGCGGTGGGATTTCGCGCGCCACCTACCGGCCGTTCGAGGTCGTATTGCAGGACGCCGACCGCTCCGACACCCCGCGGCGCGAGGAGTTCGACGTGCTGCGTAGCCGCACGCGTGCCGTGCAGGACCTCGGCGATGGCGCCACCGCGACCACGAGCTTCGAGCTGAGCCCGGCCGGGGACCTGTTGGCCGTGCGCGACGACTCCGGCACGCTCAGCACCTGCGAGTACAACCGCCTCGGCCAGCGCTTGGTATCCGACCACCGCGAGGGCGGCCGGCGCCGCGTGTTCTACGACGCACGCGGCACCGCCGTCGCCAGCCTCGACGCCGACGGCAACGATCTACGCGCCGAGATCGACGCCAAGGGCCGCCTCGTCCGCCTGGAGCTGGACGGCACGACCGTGGAGGAGCTCAGCTACGACGACCCCGAGCACAACGCGTTCGGACGGCTGGCCTCTGCGACCTATCCGGGCGGCCGCCAGGACTTCACCTACGATCCCGCCGGCCGCGTGCTGCGCCACGAGTACTTGTTCGACGGCGCGGAGAGGGCTGAGACCCTCTCCTACGAGTACGACCGCCTCGGCCGAGAGGTGGCGGTCACGCACACCGACGGTCGCCGGATCGAGCGCGAGCTTGCGCCCAACGGCTGGGTGCGGGCGATTCCCGGAATCCTCGACGAGGTCGCCTACGACGCCCGCGGCCTGCCGATCAGGCTGCGCTACGCCAACGGCGTGGTGACCGAGGTGGACTACACGCCGGGTCCGGGCCATGTCCGCAGCCAGCGCAGCACAGGCCCGGCGGGCCAGGTGCTGCACAGGATGACCTACGAGCGCGACGGGCTCGGACTGCTGACGCGCAGCGACGACGCAACACCCGGAGGTGTGGGCGTGCGCGAGTACGCCTACGACCCGTCGCGGCAGCTGCGCGAGGTCAGAGGGGACGGCGCGCCCACCCTCGCCTACACCTACGACCACCAGTACAACCTGGCCGGGTTCGGCGACACAGGCGCTGCACTCCATCACGACGATGCCGCGCGCCCGTACCGGCTGACCGGGCTGACCCCGGCCGGGGGGTCACCCGAGAGCTTCGGCTACGACGCGAACGGGAACATGAGCAGTCGCGGGACGAGGACCTTCACGTACGACTACAAGCACGCGCTGACGCGCTTCGAGGACGGCTCCGGACTGGTCGCCGACTACGGCTACGACCCGTTCGGCCTACGCGTCTCCAAGACGGTCGATGACGGCCAGGGCAACGTCTCACACACCTTCTTCCTCGGCGACGAGGCGGAGGTCCGCGACGGCACGCCCACGCTGTTCGCGTGCATCGGCGACCTGCGAGTCGCCGTCCTTCACCCGTCGTTCACCCGCTTTGCGCACCCCGATCCCCTTGGCACCACAGCGTTCTTCACCGACGAGGCCGGGGCCAAGGTGGCGGCTATCGCCTACCTGCCGTTCGGCAACGTCGCGACCAGCGTCGGCGACATCGACGAGCGCTGCTTCGGCTCACACACGTTCGACGCCGAGTCGGGCTTGTACTACATACAGCGCCGGCACTACGACCCGGAGACGGCGCGCTTCCTGCAACCCGACCCTGTCGCCGTGCTGCGGCCGGAGCATTATCTGACGATTCCGCGGGCGTTTCACCCCTACGCCTACGTCGGAAATGACCCGCTCAACAACGCCGACCCCAACGGGCTGTCGTTCTGGAGCGTGGCCGGGGCATTCGCGGGGATATTGATGGGGCCAGCCGGGCTGTCGCTCGAGTTGGTCACCCTGTCCTACGTCGTTGCCGGCAAGTACGGCGGGACCGACCTCGGCGAGTTCGCGCGCGGTCTCATGATCGGGATGAACGCCGGGCTGAACACGACGCTCGCGGGTCCGCTGGGCGCGATCGGCTTCCTTTCCGCGTTCGATGGCATTGCGGGGTCTCCGGCCTACCAGTCCGTCCTGGGATGGTCGAACTGGGTGATGCCGATGTCATGGATGGCGAACGGGCTGGGACTGCTCGGCTTCGTCACCGACCTGCATGCCGCCGCATTCGGGCTCAACCAGGGGCAGACGCACATCACCTCGATCAGCGTCCACTGGGCGACGGGCACGATCGTCACCCACGGCGGCCTGTTTACGGTTTCGAAGGGCGGCTACAACCTCGGCACCTTCGTCTACGTCCATCGCAATTCCACCCAGACGGCGTATTTGGTCGAGCACGAGACCGGCCACGGCCTGTCGCTGGGCGCGTTCGGCTCGACCTTCCACTTCATCGGGGCGATCGACGAGAACGTCTTTCACAATCAGACGAACTACGGCAACGCCTATGCCGAGCGGCTGGCGGACAGCAACGCGCTGCCCTACCTGTCACCACCCTTCCAAACACCGGCAACACCTGTGCCGTGGTGGGCCCAGATGTGGGCCTGAGCCGCCGCACCGGGGCGTTAACGGCTACGCGAGCCCGACCTGCGTCACAACGTCGACCCCCCAGAACGCAGATGCTCTCGAGCGCAGCGCGACGTCGACATTGCCGCGATAGGCGTCCCGCAGGAGCTCGATCGCCAGCCGCTCGTCCGGTGTCAGCGGGTCGTATATCGGAACGTGCAGGACGGTCGTCGTGTCGGCCTCGAACGTCGCGGTAAAGAACGGCACCGTGTGCAGGAGCACGAGCCCGACGGACTGCGGCGCGCGCGCACTACCGCCGAACGCTTCGTCGGCCTGCGTCCGCTGCTCCCAGGCGTAGAGCGCGCGCGTTGGATCGATGGGCACGAGGTCGGTATCCCCGGGCCACCGCGGCTCGCGGGCCGCCGCGCGATCGACGACCGCCCATAGCTCGAAGTGCAGATGCGGCTCGGTCGGCTCGGCGGACACCGCGGCGAAAGGCATGCCCTTCTGGATGAAGTCCCCCTGTGCGACCGCGATATCCGTGATGTGGTTGTACTTCGTCACGAACCCCAGGCCCCGCGGGTGGTGATCGATGGTGACGTTGCCCCGCGTCCCGGCCGGGTTCGTCTCGACCTCGGCCACCCGTCCGCTGTACGCCGCGAACACGCAGTCGCCTACGGCGGCCGCAAGATCGACCGCCTCGTGGATCTGGTTCGCGAAATGGACGTCGGCTCCGGTCGGGTTGCGGGGATCGTCGGCTGGGATGACCTGTGCGGTGGCGCAGGGCGGCGGAGTCGGGACCGGCTTGGGGCGCAGCGCGCCGAATCGGCCGTTCTCGATGCGTAGCGTGAGGGGCAGATCCAGGGGCGGGACGAACCACCACGACTGCTCGGTGACCGGCGCAATCGGCATCAGCCGGCGCTTCGACGCCGAGCGCCTGATCCCTGCCCAGAGCTCAGACCGCTTGCCGTCGTGGGCGCCGTTCTGCTACCCCTTGTAGCGGACCGTGTCGATCGAGGCGACCGTACCCAAACAGATCCGCGCCGAGGACTTCCCCGATCTCGGCGACGAGGCGATGTTCCCGCGGATCTCTGCCAAGAAGCTTGAGCGGCTGGCCGAGATGGGTACGCGCCGTTCGTTTGAGGTGGGTGAGGTCCTGTATGAGCAGGGGCAGCGGGATGCTCCGTTCCTTGTCGTCGAGCGGGGCAGGGTGCGGGTGCTCGACCGGAAGCCGGGCAAGGACGTGTGGGTTGCCGAGGTGGATGCCGGGACGTTTCTGGGCGACATCGCGATCTTCACCGGCGAGCCGGCGATCGCCGAGTGCGTGGCCGGCGAGCCGACTGACGTGATCGCTTTCGAGCGCTTGGCGCTTCGGGCGATGCTTGCGTCGTGGCCCGAGCTCGCCGAGCTCGTCCTCCGCGCGATGATGGCGCGCAGGGAGTGGCACGTCGCACACGGATACGGCGTGCTGCGGCTGATCGCCCCGCGTGGTTCACGGCGCGCCTTCGACGTGCGGGATCTGCTCGAGCGGAATCTGATACCGGTGCGGTGGTATGACGTCGACACCGATGATGAGAGCGCGGCGATGCTCAATTGGCTGCAGATTCCTCGCGAGGAGACGCCGGTGCTCGTTCGCAACACGTCGGTGCTGCGCAACCCCTCGGCGGCACAGGTCGCCCGCGAGCTCGGCCTGCGCGCGGACATCGACGGAGAGCGGTTCGACTTGGTCGTGCTGGGCGGAGGCCCGGCGGGCCTTGCCGCCGCCGTGTATGGCGGATCCGAAGGACTGAGAACGCTCGTGGCCGAGGCGTGGGCGCCCGGTGGTCAGGCCGGCACCAGCACTCGGATCGAGAACTACCTGGGGTTCCCAACCGGGATCTCGGGCATCGAGCTCGCGCGGAAGGCGACTCTGCAGGCACGCCGGTTTGACGCGGTGCTGTCGAGCTTTCACCGCGCGGTCGAGCTCGCGCGCGGCACCGAGGGGCTCGTCCGCATCGACCTCGATGACGGGCAGCACGCGCTCGCCCGCACGGTGGTCGTCGCCACGGGGGCGCGTTGGCGAACGCTCGCGGCCGACAACATCGAGCGATTCACGGGCGCGGGCGTTTACCACGCGGCCATGGCCACCGACGCGGAACGGTGCCGCGGCGAGGACGTGATCGTGGTCGGCGGGGGCAACTCAGCCGGCCAGGCAGCCGTGCACCTGTCGCGTGCCGCGCGCAGCGTCCGCATCGTCATTCGTGGCAAGGGTCTCGCCCGGACGATGTCGCGCTACCTGCTCGAGCGGATCGAATCGCGTTCGAACATCGAGATCGTCAGCCAGACGGAGGTCAGCGGCTTCCACGGCGACGACCGATTGGAGTACGCAGATCTGCGCAGCCGCGCGGACGGAAACATCGAGCGCGTCGCGGTCACGGCCGTGTTCGTGATGATCGGCGCCGACCCGTGCACGGAGGCGGTGCAGACGATGCTCGACCTCGACGAGGCCGGCTACATCAAGTGCGGCAACGCTGCCGCTGCCGGAGAGGGACCGAACCGGTGGCGGGTGACCGACCGTCAGCCGCACTTGCTCGAGACCGTCTGGCCAGGCGTGTTCGCTGCGGGCGATGTCCGCGCCGGAGCGACCAAGCGCGTGTCCAGCGCCGTCGGCGACGGCGCCCTGGCCGTGCGCTTCGCCTACCAAGTGCTGCAGGTATGAGCCCGGCCCACGCCGGCGCCGCGCGCCAACGCGGCTGCCCGGCGCCGACCATCGCGGCAAATCGCTAGACACTAGGCGACGGCGGGTTCCTCATCGCGCCCTCGGTTGTCGAGGACGAGGGGGCGACGACCGTCGAGCTTGTAGCGAACGTGCGTGACGTCGGGGGTAGCGAGGACCCTGTCGGGCGTGAGCTCGATCCCCTCGCGACTGTCGAGCCCGAGTTGCGGGCTGAGCAGGCGCATCCCATCGCCGAGGATCACGGGCACGATGTGTAGCTCGAGCTCGTCGAGGAGCCCGAGGGCGATCACCTGGCGCAGCAGCGTGCCACCGCCGGCGATCGCCACGTTTTTGCCGTTCGCGGCGGCGCGGGCCTGGTCAATGGCGCTCTCGATGCCGGCGGTGACGTACGTGAAGCTCGTGCCGCCCTGCCGCTCGAGAGTCTGCCGCGCGCGGTTTGTGACGACGAACACCGGGGCGCGGAACGGAGGGTCCGCGCCCCAGGGGATCTCGCCGCCGTCGGCCATGCGCCGTCCCATCACGTAGGCGCCGGCGGACGCGTAGCTCTCCGCGATGATCTCCGAGCTGGTGTTGCGTTCGCCGCCGCCGAAGCCCAGGCGCTGGCGCCACGCCTCGGCGTCGATCACCCAGCGGGTGACGCGGAAGAAGCCGGCGGCTTCGGTGCTGTCGAGCCAGGTTCTCATGTCAGCGTGCCGCGAGCCGGCGTAGAAGCCGTCGACGGAGATCGACATCTGTGCGGTGACAAGGGTCATGGGTGGTCTGCCTTTCGATAGGGGTTCGGGACGGAGCTTCAGTGGCCGCCGGCGAGGTGGGAGGCGAGCTGCTCGAGCAATCCCCGGGTGCCCTCCTCCCGGCCTTCGACGCTGTCGAGGCCGTCGAAATGGACGCCTTGCTCGGTGTAGGTCAGTCGCGTCTGGTCGTCTTCGGGCTCCAGCGCGATCGTGGTCAGAGAGGTCGACATGTGCCGCTCGTCGACCCACATGTCGTAGGTGAACACGATTCGCCGTAGCTCGACGATGTCTGTGTAGGTCGAAAAGAAGCGCGACCGTGGGCCGCCGTGCCACTGGCCTTCCTCGGTCCCGTGGCCGCCAACGCGGAAGTCGTGTGTCTTCTCGTGGGCATCGAACGCTGAGCCGGCGCCGAACCACTGGTCGCGCGCGTCGTTGTCCGACAACGCGTGCCAGACGGTCTCGACGGAAGCGGGGTAGCTGCGCTCGATCACAAACGTCGCGTGGGTCTGACTGCGCTCGATCGTGTCGTTCATTGCGATTACTCCTTGCAGTTGGATGCGGAAGGGTTGGCACTGTCGAGGAACGTGCCGAGGCGGTCCAGGCGGCGTTCGGCCGGCAGCCGATGCCGGCCGATCCAGTCCGCGGCCGGCTCCATTGCCCCCGGGACCAGTTGATAGGTGCGGACTCGGCCGACCTTGGTCGAGCTGACGATGCCCGCCGCCTCTAATACGCCCAGGTGCTGGACGATCGTGGGGAGCGCCATCTCGAACGGCCGGGCCAGCTCGCTGACAGAGGCAGGACCGCGGGAGAGCCGCTCGACCATCGCGCGCCGACTGCCGTCGACGAGCGCATGGAACATCCGGTCGAGCTCTGAATACTTAGGCACGTACCTAAGTATTCACCAATACCTCCGGGTTGTCAATCCCCAAGGCGAGCGGTGAGCCCGTCGCCTTGACCCGCTTCGGGTGAGCGTCAGGTAGCGGTCCAGGCGCGTCTCCTCATAAGATCGCCGACGGATGGAGGCGCGTTATCACGGACCGGCCCGGCGCGCCCGCCTCCGCAGGCGGGCCGACGAGTGCAGCGCGGAGGTGCTGCAACTGATCGAGGTCGACTGGCAGAACTCGCTCGACAACCTCGAGACGGCTCTCGGCTCGTGAAAGCCGGCCGGCGTGAATGGGTCGGTCTCGGCGTGCTCGCGATACCGACCCTGCTGGTCACGATGGACCTATCGGTGTTGTTCCTGGCGGTCCCCAAGCTCACACGCGATCTGCACCCGAGCAGCTCGGAGCTTCTGTGGATCACGGATATCTACGGGTTGATGATCGCGGCGTGCTTGATCACGATGGGCACCGTCGGCGATCGGATCGGGAGACGGCGGCTGCTGCTGATCGGCGGCGGCATGTTCGCGCTCGCGTCGCTGCTCGCCGCGTTCTCCACCAGCCCGGCGATGCTGATCGCGGCGCGAGGGCTCCTCGGTGTCGCCGGCGCGACGCTCGCGCCGTCCGCGCTGGCGCTGATCCGGAACATGTTCGACGACCCCGATCAGCGACAACTCGCGATCGCGATCTGGATCAGCTGCTTCGCCGCCGGCGCCGCGATCGGACCACTGCTCGGTGGCGCGCTGCTCCAGCACTTCTGGTGGGGCTCGGTGTTCCTCGTCAACGTCCCCCTGATGGCGGTGCTGCTCGTGGCCGGGCCATGGCTGCTCCCCGAATCACGCGACCCCAACCCAGGAACCATCGACCTCCAGAGCATCGTGCTCTCGCTCGTGTCGCTGCTCGCGACCGTCTACGGCATCACCCGGATGGCCGAACGCGGCGCCGACCCAGCCGCGCTCGCCCTGGTCATCGTCGGCCTCGTGGTCGGCGCCGTGTTCCTGCGCCGTCAGCGGCGCCTCGACTACCCGCTGGTCGACGTCGGCCTGTTCCGACGGCCGAGCTTCACCGGCGCATTCGTCGCGATGTTCGTGTCCGTCTTCATCATCGCCGGCACCGATCTGTTCATCGCTCAGTACATCCAGCTCGTCCACGGCGTCAGTCCGTTCATCAGCGGCCTCTGGCTGCTGCCAGGCGTCGTCGGCCTGATCGTCGGATCGATGCTCGCTCCGTTGGTCGCCCGTGCTCTACGACCCGGAGCGGTGATCGCCGTCGGGCTGATCATCGCCACGGCCGGGGCAATAATTCTCGCCGGGCTCAGAGATACCTCGAGTCTCGCCGTGCTGGTCGCGGGCACGACGCTGCTCGGACTCGGCGCCGGGCCCGTGGGTGCGCTCGGAACCGACATCCTCGTCGGAGCCGCCCCGCCGGAGCGCGCGGGTGCCGCATCCGCGGTGTCAGAAACCGCCACCGAGCTCGGCGGCGCGCTCGGCATCGCGCTCCTGGGCAGCCTCGGAACCGCGATCTACCGCTCCACGCTCAGCGCCAAGCTTCCGGCTGGCATCAGCCCCTCGACGGCGTCCGCGTCCAAGAGCACCCTCGGCGAGGCGGTAGACGCCGCCATGCGCCTCCACGCCCAGCTCGGGGACGCGCTGCTTAACGCCGCCAGGGTCGCGTTCACGCACGGTTTCGTCGTCGCTGCGGCAGCCGCCGCCGCGATAACCGCCGCCACCGCGGCGACCGCCGCCATCACCCTCCGGCACGCTCAACCCGAGCCCGCCGGCAAAGCGGGCACGTCATGACCTTGGCCGTACGGCGAGGGTAGGCTCAAGCGCATGTCCTACATTCGTTGCGGGGGGTTGGTCGTTGTCTCGCCGTCGTCTCAGGGAATGGGCTGAGCCGTGGCCGAGCGCAAGGACTTGGACTTCACCTATTCGTTGACTGATCGGATCGTTCGACTCAGCCTGGGTGAGCTGGCGGACTTCAGCGGCGCCAAGTACGACGGTGACTTCTCGCTGAGCCTTGAGCAGGCGCAGGGCCGCAAACACGAGTACGTGGCCGAGCAGATCGGGATTGGGGCGGGGGCTCGGGTGCTTGATCTCGGCTGTGGTTGGGGCGGGCTGCTGAACTACATTCGGAGGGTCGGCGCGAGCGGGTTAGGCGTAACGCTGTCCTCGGCTCAAGCAGCGGCTTGCCGTCGCCATGGCCTCGAGGTCCATATTTGCGACGCGCGTCGGGTGACGCGCGAGACCTTTGGCCGGTTTGATGCCGTCGCGAGCCTCGGGGCGTTTGAGCACTTCTGCGCGCCGGATGACTACCGTGCCGGTCGCCAGGAGGAGATCTACCGGCGGTTCTTTGAGCGGGTTGCGGGGGTGCTGGGCGACGGCGGCAGGTTCTATCTGCAGACGATGGTGTTCGGATCGAAGATGATCCCGATTGAGCAGATCGACATCAACGCCCCGCGGGATTCAGATGCCTGGATCCTCGCGTTGCTGGGTCGTCAGTTCCCCGGCTCGTGGCTGCCCCTCGGCCGGGACCAGATCCTCCGCTGCGCCGAACCGCACTTTCGCCTGGTCTCTAGCGTGAGCGGCCGGCTCGATTACATCGAGACGATCAAGCAATGGAACGCGCGGATCGGAGCTCCGAGCCCACACAAGGCGCTGCTGAAGCTGCGCCTTGTCCCTCGCTGGCTCACCAGCAGCGACTTCCGGCTCGCGTTCACCTCGGGCGTCAGCGCGAACAAGATCTGCTTCGAACGCCAACTGCTTGACCACTACCGGCTCACGTTCGAGAAGGCGCCCGCGACGTCATCGATCCCAGCCTAAGCCACATCTGAGCGGATCGGGCCCGGGAGCTCGACGACCTCAACGGCGAGCGGCGCACAGACCAGAGCGGGCTGATCCGCGTGCATCAGCTTGCGTCGCAGCAAGATGAACGCGGGCGCTCCGAGCAGCGCGGGGATGATCAGCTGGAAGAGGCGATAGAGCAGCACGGCCGCGGTCGCGTCCGAGACGTTCACGCCGTAGAGGGCGAACACGCCGATCAGCGCACCTTCGGTACCGCCGATGCCGCCGGGTACGGGGATCAGATTGCCGAGCTGTCCGATCAGATAGCCGAGCACGAGCGTCCCGAACGTCGGCACATGTCCGACGGCGGCGAACGCGAGCCCGAGCGCCGCGATGTCG
Organism: uncultured Solirubrobacterales bacterium; assembly: GCA_963831845.1. Taxonomy (GTDB): domain Bacteria; phylum Actinomycetota; class Thermoleophilia; order Solirubrobacterales; family Solirubrobacteraceae; genus Palsa-465. Next base: position 78,855 of record CAWHRT010000031.1, read on the forward strand.
AACGCCATATACGCGAACGAGCCCACGATCACGCCGACGCTGTGCGAGCGCAGCAGCGCGATCGCCTGATCGACGCCGTCGGCACCGGCAATCAGCCCTACACGCAGAGCAGCGCGCGCGCGCCTGCGCCACTGACGTGCGTTGGCCCCGGGGACCTCGCGAGCCCAACCAGCGCAGAAGCTTCGGGGTCAGCGCCACGAGTAGCACGCGCGGCAGCTGTGATCAGCGCCGGCACGAGCGTGAGCAAGAAGGAGCCGCGACCGGGCAGGATCCCGATGAATACGCCGATCCCGACGACCACGAGTGCGAAGAAGTTCGCGGCGCTCGTGACGACGAAGAACGCGACCGATCGACGCGCGATATGGGCCGTCGGCATTCCCGCTTGGCGCAGCGCCCACACTCCGAGCGCGAGGCCACCGGCGCCGCCCGTCGGCAGCAGCGAGTTCGCCGCCAACTCGGCCATCGCAATGTCGTAACTCAGGCGCCACGACATCTGCGAGCAGAACGTCGCCCGGAACACAAGCACATACCCGGCGCACGACGCGACCTCGGCGAGCACCAGCGCCACGACCAAGGCGGGATCGGCGCCGGTCAGCCGTGCCCGTACTTCATCAAGCCCCGGTAGCGCGGTGATCGCGATCCCCACCACTGCGACGACGGCAGCAACCTCGGCGACACGAACTGCGAGATGCCTGGGACTCAGCGCCTCCGGCATCACGCCGCCGCGAGGCCCTGAGGCCATCGAATCGCTCACCGCACCCGCCGTCTGGTCCCGATCGCCATTGAAGTGTTCAGCTTAGGCGCGCGAGAGCAGGTCAGTCGTCGGCCGTAGTGGCGGGGCTCTCGCTGCCGGGTGCCGGATCTCCTCTAGGACGGCGCGGTGGCCACAGAACGGCCACCGTGTACAACGCGATGATCGCCACGAACGTCAGGTATCCGGTCGGCACAGGTCAGCCTTCCATCGATCTCAGCGGACCGGTCCGGTGCCGACGACAACCCGATCCGTCGCGCGTGTCGCCGTACTGCTGCTCCCCTCGCTATCGCAGTACCAGCTCGTCGCGGATCCACAGGCCGGCCTGGGCGGCAAAGCCGTCGAACAGCTGCGCCGCACCGGCGCCCGCTTCCAGAGCGGCGTCGCGCGCGCCGGCCAGTAGCCGGGCGGAGACGTCGGCCAGGATGTCCCGGCGGTCGGAGATCCAGCTCGCGAGCAACGTGCTGGTGGCTTCGGGGTGAAACTGCACCCCCAGGTGACGGTCCAACGTGAACGCCTGAGGCCCGGACGGGCCACTCGCCAGCTCGTAGGCGAGTGGCGGCAGGGTGATCGCGTCCTCGTGCAACGCCAACCACGGGCCCGGGGGGACCCTCGTCGCGTCATAGGTTTCAACCTCGACCCACGCGAACTCCGGAGCAGACAGCCTGCGCACCGAGCCGCCCAGAGCGACCGCCAAGGCCTGAGCGCCGAAACAGATCCCCAGCACCGGAACGCCCGCGGCGTCGGCCCGCTGGATCCAGTCGATCTCTCGGGTCACCCAATCCGGCCGCGAGCGCGCGACCGAGGCGTACGAGCCCAGCGCGATCGCACACGAGTACTCCCGTGGATCGGGGAGCTCGACCCAACGATCGACGCGTAACACGTCCAGCTCCACTCCGCGCGAACGGGCCCACTGGCATACCAGCCCGGGCGGGCAGTTGTCCTGAGTTTGAAGAACAAGCGCCGGAGCGACCGACATGTCAAGCCTCCTCGGAGGGCAGTTCGGCCGTAAACAGTAGCAAATCAATCGACTTTATAGGGTTTCCGGGTAACCCTCGCCCGCGTGGACGTGGCCGCCCTCAACGCCTGGGTCGCTAGTCGAGGTGGTTCGCTAGGGGGAGCACGCGGCGGACAAGCTGAACAGGACGCGATCGCGGCGCCTTCCAGACCGCTCGGTCTTCGAACGGCCAGGCATAGGTCAGGGCTCCGTCGCGAGCGCAGGTGATCAGCTCAGGCTCGGCGAGCTCATGCGCTGACCACTCATATAGCCGTTGTAGCCTCGGCACGATTACCCCATAGTCGAGCAGACGACCGAAACCGAGCTCGGCCGCTAGGTACGAAGCGACGGGATCGGTGAGCGGGTACTCGTCGGGGACCACACGCGAGAGTTGGAGGAAGATCCCGGTCATCCCGAAGCGCGGGTCGCCAAGCACGGGAGCAAGTGGACGAAGCCACCCGAGCGACAGCCGCGGCGCGGCCACCAGCGCATGCGCGTAGAGCACCCGACACAGCACGACGTTCATGAAGAACCGCTCGGCAGCATTCTCCGTCTCCGCCAGGATTCTGTGGTCCAGATAGGCGGCGACCACGCTGGCGTTATGCGCGCGGTACCACGCGCGGGCGGTCGGATCGTCGGCGAACGACTTCCAATAGTCGACCGTCCGCGACGAAGACGGTCCGGGGGAGCCCCCGCTCAGCGCCACCGCTTCGCACCCGTCGCGCAGCAAACGCTCGTTTACCGCCCGCCACCACGGACTTCCGGGGCGGGCGCTGACGGGCGGCTCGAGCACGCCGCGTCGCAACTGCCAACGCATGAACGACATCGCCGCACGCCGATACGGCAGATGTCGTGGAGCCTCGCCGTAGGGTCCTCTGTAGCAGCGTTCGACGAGCGCCATCCGCCGGGAAGGGTCATCCCGCACGATGGCGGCCTGCGCGTCGGCCCAGACCGCGGCAGTCGCGTGGTCCGCCATCCAAGAATCGTCGCAGACCGGCACGGCCAAGCCGCGACGGCTCCGCGCCTAGGCCGCGCGCGCGTAGCGGCTTGGAGGCTCGCCAACGTACCGGCTGAACGCTGTGCTGAAGGTGCTCGAGGAGCCGTAGCCGACGCGTTCGGCGACCTCGGTGAGGGCGAGCTCGTCTCGGCGGAGCAGATCTTTAGCGAGTGCCATGCGCCACGCGAGCAGGTATTCCATCGGTGGCAGGCCCAGGGTACGGGTGAAGCGCTCGAAGAACGCCGAGCGCGAAAGCGCGGCCGTCTGCGCGAGCTGGGTCACGGTCAACGAACGCGCGACATGGCCGTGCATCTGCCGGATCGCCGGGGCGAGTCTCGCGTCGGCCAACCCGCGCAACAGTCCCGGAGGCGCGTCTTCGGCGGGCGTGGTCCGTAGCGCTTCGATCAGCAGGACCTCCACGAGGCGCGTGAGCACGAGGTCGCGGCCAGATCTCTGCTCGCTCGATTCCTCGCCGATGAGCCGTACGAGTATCGAGAGCCGCTCGGCGCCGCGGACGTGGACTACCGCGGGCAGCAGCGACGCCAGCAACGTCGCATCGGGCGAGTCGAAGACGAAGTAGCCGCCGAGCAGCCGTACGTCGGGGCGTCCGTCGGGCGTGCCGTGTCGGACTTCGTCTGTCGGGGCGGACGCCACTTTGGGATCGATGCGCTCCGGCGTCACCGGTTGCAAGCCCGACATGGTGAAGCCGGGCGTGGCCGGTAGGAGCACGAAGTCGCCGGCCTCGAGCGTGATCGCAGGGTGGCCGTCGACCGCGAGGCGACAGCTGCCCTCGAGCACAGCGCAGAAGCTCGGCTCGCCGTAGTCCGAGTAGCGGACCCCCCAGCGCCCGGCGCCGGAGATGCGCTTCGAGAACACCGTGCGCGGTGCAAGCAGCGCGACGACTTCCGAAAGTGGGTCACTCATTTCTGGACGCTCGCAAATGAATCGCGGACTCTACACGATAGACAGTCCTGTTTCTCCCGGCTATGGTCGCTGCGGCAAACACGACCAGGGGCCCACGGCGGACCTCCGACGGGAGTCGAAATGAAAACTGTGCTGATCACCGGCTGCTCTTCTGGATACGGACTCGAGACGGCGCGCCACTTCCACTCGCAGGGTTGGAATGTGGTCGCCACCATGCGGACTCCGCGCGAAGGCGTTCTGCCCCAATCGCCACGGCTCCGCGTACTCGCACTGGACGTGACGAAGCCCGAGTCGATCGCGGCCGCGCTCGAGGCGAGCGGTCCCATCGACGTGCTTGTCAACAACGCGGGCATCGGGGCCATCGGCGCGTTCGAGGCCACACCGATCGCCACGGCGCGCCAGCTATTCGAGACCAACACCTTCGGCGTGATGGCGATGACGCAGGCGGTGTTGCCCCAGTTTCGCGAGCAGCGGTCGGGCGTGGTGGTGAACGTGACCTCGAGCGTGACGTTGGCTCGCATGCCGCTGGTGGCCGTGTACACCGCGAGCAAGACCGCGATCGAAGGGTTCACCGCCTCGCTCGCGCTCGAGCTCGAGGCACTTCAACGTGAGCGTGAAGCTCGTCGAGCCCGGCTACGGCCCGACGACAAACTTCACAACCAACGGGCAGTCGCGTATGGACGGGCTGATCCCGGCCGCGTACACGGCGTTCGCGCAGCGCGTGTTGACCGACTTCGAGCAGCCCGCTGCCGTGACGCACGAGTCCGACGTGGCCGAGGCCGTGTGGCGCGCCGCGAACGACGCGACCGGGCAACTTCGATTCCCGGCCGGTCCCGACGCGGTTGCGCTGGCTCAGGTGAGATAGCCCATACGGGCGCTCGAGCGGCGGCGCTGACCGCGGCGCTCCCGACGAGCCGCGCTCGAGCGGCTCGTCGGGGTCGACCGCGGCTGCTGAGACCTAGGAGTTGACCGTCTCCCGCTCGGTGGCCCGGAGGACGCCGGCGCGGTCCTTGTGCGAGCGCTCGTAGCCGCGCACCTCAGAGACGAGATCGTCGTCGGCGTTGGCCAGGACCACCTGGATGTCGCTGACCGTGAGCTCGTCGTAGCCCGGCCACGGCTCGGTCCCGCGAAGCGCGCTCAGACGGCCGAGGACGGTGCTGCGGTCCTGGTTGCGGCGCTCGTAGGAGTCGATCTTCGCCAGGTCCACCTGGGACAGGCTCGGCAGACGGCCGACGATCTCGTCGGCGGTGAGGCTGTCGTAGCCGGCGATCGCGAGGTCGTTCTCGCCGGCGACGGCGCCCTTGATCTGACCCTCGGCCTGGGCCACGCCGGGGACCTTGCGTGCCTGCCGGGCGGTGCGCTTGCCGGCCGCCCCGGCGCTCCGAGCCGCGTCGTGCCCGGCCGTTTCGAGGTCGCGGAGGGCGTCGGCGGCACCCGTCTTGGTCAGGTCGAACGAGGGGTCGTCGAAGACCTCGGCGCCGACCATCCGGTCGGTGAGCTTCGGGATCTCGGTCTCGACGCGCTCGAGCATCGCGCGCTCCTCGGCGAGGATGTCCGCCGCCAGCTTGGCGGTGGTCGCGTCGTCGACGGCCCGCGCGAGTCGCTCGATCGCGGCGTAGGTCGCGATCTCGAGGGCCTCGGAGGCATAGGTGTCCTTGGCGTTCTTGAGCACCTTCTCGTCGCCGCCGCCGCCGCGGAGCAGATCGAGCGGAGCCTTGCTCAGCGCGAGTGCCTGGCCGAGCACGTCCTCGGCGAATCCAATGACGGCGGTCACGGGATTCGAGCCGGCGCCCAGCTCACGCATGCGGTCCGACACGCGCGCGGAGTGACGGCGGGTCTGGTTGAGATGCTTCTCGAGGGCGGACCGGTAGGACCCGCGTGGGGTCATCGCGATCTGCGACTGGAGGACTCGCGTGAGCGCGTCCTCGGTGGCGCGCGCCTCGGCGAGGTACTGCACGACCTTCTTCTCAGCGGTGTTCATACGTCATCCGATCATCAATAGGAATTCGGTCTCTACGGGCTACCCGCGACGTCGGCCCACCACCAGCTCGTCGCCGCTGAAAGCGTGCGATCGGTCACAGAAGCAGCGGCCAGGGAGTGCGCCGCCTTCGTGACGGCGTGACCTAGACTCGCGGCGATGGCATTGCACCTCTTCGCAGGTCTGCGGGTGCGGGACTTCCAGGCGGCCCGACCGTGGTACGAGCGGTTGCTGGGCGAGCCGACGTTCTTCCCCCACGCCACCGAGGCGGTCTGGACGCTGGCCGAGGACCGGTCGGTCTACGTCGTCGAGCGCGCCGATGGAGCGGGCAACTCCGTGGTGACGATCTTCCTCGACGATCTCGACGCCCGCATAGCCGCGATCGCTGCCCGCGGGCTCGAGCCCGACGAGCGCGAGACATACTCCAACGGCGTACGCAAGGCGCTCTACCGCGACCCCGATGGCAACGAGCTGGGGTTCGGCGGCGCGCCGCTCGACACCGTTTCATAGGCCGCAAGGCGCGGGAAGATCTACCGACGTTCTCGCTCGCGGAGGAAGTCCAGCTCACTCACACGGCGTCGGTAAGGACCGCGTCATCGGTTGAGCTAACCGCAGTGGAAGTTGAGAACGTGGCCCGCGGCGAAAGTGAGAGTTTGTGAGCGCACATGGAAATATGACTGGTCAGCGTTGGTCGCAGCTGAACCGAACTGAGCGAATTGCGCTTGGTAAGGCAACCGTTACGGAACGACTCGAGAGCCTTGGGTGCACCGTCACGGCACCGAGCAGTTTGATCGACGGCAAACTCGACGTGCGGACTCCGTCCGGCCGTGCCGTCGAGGTGTTCGTATCCACGCAACGAGTGGGCGGCTACGTCTTCTGGACCAAGCGGCGCTTTCAGCCTGCGGCCAACAGGTTCGCGGCAATCGTGCTGTTGCCTGACGCCGAGGATCCGGCTGTGTACCTGGTTCCCAGCACGGAGTGGCGCAGCGCGTCGCCGCCCCTCAAGGATCGCGACAACGTCGGCAAGAAGAGCGAGCCCGAGTTCGGGATCTCGCTCGCTCGTTCGTCGCTTCCCGCGCTCGAGCGGTACCGCTGGGACGACGGATCAGGGGTGGACGAGTTCCGCTAGGTGTAATTGCTGAACCACGTTGTTCGGTCGGTGAGCTAGCCATCCGGCGCTCCTTGGCAGCTGAGCGCTGCCCAGCGACCCGGGCGGCGACGTGCTTAACGCCCCACTCGAGGCCTTCGCGGGTTAGCGGGGGACGTTGATCACGTCCCACGTGGCTAACGTCCCACGCTCGCGCCCCGAGCGGTCGCGTGGGACGTTGTGCACGCGATTTCGCCGCCATCTGCGCTCCCGCGCCTACCGTCCCCACGCGCGAGCGCCACCCGTGCACTGTGAGATGCGTGTCTCGGTGAACGTGCAGGAGCGGGCCGACTTGACGGGTAGTTTGACGTGGACGGTCGTCCCGAGGCCCGGTCGGCTATCGTGTGGTCAGCTCGCCGATGGCCTCGACGCGGTCGACCAGCCCCGTCAGCCCGGAGCGCGGGCAGTCCTCGGGGCGGAGCCCCGTGGGATCGGGTACCTGGTCCCACGAGGCCTCCACCGCGTCGGGTCGCTGCCGGCGCCACGCGTGCCGCGCGACCTTGGCCGAGACCTCGAACATCACGAACTTGTAGGCCCAGGTCGTGAAGCGGCTGAGCCCGCGGAACTCATCGAGCTTGGCGAGGACGTTGACGAGTGCGTCGTCGGCGGCTTGCTCGACGAGGTCATCAAACTCGGGCCCGCTGATCGACCAAGCGCCTTGGCGCCGACGCGACAACTCGTAGGAGGCGACCCGACGCAGCACATCGTGAAGGCTGCCGACTGTCTGATCATGCCGTGGATGCCCCGCCCGGAGTCGCTGCACCCACCGTCGCGAGTCGGCGTCGAGCGACGCCGGAGACCTGGCGTCCGAGCCGCCGCTCGCAGGTTCTGATCTGCTGATCACCGCCGCATCCCGGTCGCTTGTCGTCGGAGTTGCGAGCACCGGGGAAATCGTCCCTCCCCAGAGCCCTCTCGTCTGCACTGCCAGTGCCCATTTGCGCATTCCCGCTAGCTGCAACGCGACGCCGGACCACCCGCCGCAATCAGCCCGCGGATAGACCGAAAAGATCGGACCCGCCTTTTGTTGTGATTGCGGGCTGAGTCCTTCTAGGATGCGTTCCTGCCCATGGGGGATCGTGTCACCGAACCGGGGCGGCGCGCGAGCTTGCGGGGGCGATCTAGCGAATGCGCGCTGCTGGACGAGTTGGTCTCGGCCATCGGCCGGGGCGAAAGTCGGTCGTTGGTTTTGCGGGGTGAGGCTGGGATCGGGAAGACGGCGCTGCTCGAATATCTGATCGAGTCGGCGTCGAATATCACGGTCGTGCGGGCGGTGGGGCTCGAGGCTGAGATGGAGCTGGCATATGCGGGCCTGCATCAGTTGTGCTCGCCGTTGCTCGACCGGCTCACGAGGCTTCCCGTCCCGCAGCGGCGGGCTCTGGAGGTCGTGTTCGGACTGAGTGACGGCGCGCCCCCGGATCGGTTCCTGGTCGGTTTGGCCGTGTTGGGTCTTCTGTCTGAGGTGGCGGAGGAACGTGCGGTGCTCTGCGTTGTGGACGACGCCCAGTGGCTGGACCAGGCGTCTGCACTGACGTTGGCGTTTGCCGCCCGTCGTCTGTTCGCGGATCCGATCGGCATCGTGTTCGCGGCACGGGAGCCGGGTCGGGCGCTGACGCGGCTGGACGAGGTTGAGGTGGGGGGTCTGCGCAATGGCGATGCCCGCGCGTTACTGGGCTTATCGGTGATGTTCAAGGTGGATCAGCGAGTCCGCGATCGGATCGTGGCGGAGACGCGGGGCAATCCGCTGGCGCTGCTCGAGCTCCCGCGAGGATTGACGCCGATGCAGCTCGCCGGCGGGTTCGGGCTGCTCGAGGCGCCCGCGCTGACCGGACGGATCGAGGAGAGCTTCCTTCGACGATTTGAGTCGCTGCCTACGGAAACACAGCATCTGCTGCTGGTCGCGGCGGCGGAGCCGGTCGGGGATCCGTTACTGCTCTGGCGCGCTGCCGAGCGACTCGGCATCGCACCGGCGGCCGCCGAAGCCGCGAAGGCGGACGAGCTGCTGGCGATAAGCGAGCGGGTGACGTTCCGCCATCCACTGGTGCGCTCCGCGGTTTATCGATCGGCAGCGCCCGAGCAACGCCGGGCCGTCCACCTGGCGTTGGCGGAGGTGACAGATCAGGCGATCGACCCCGACCGCCGTACGTGGCATCTGGCTGCTGCTGCGGCTGGGCCTGACGAAGAGGTCGCTGGAGAGCTCGAACGGTCGGCCGGCCGCGCCCAGGCCCGCGGCGGCCTCGCCGCGGCGGCGGCCTTCCTGGAGCGCTCGGTGGCTCTGTCCGCTGATCCCGAGCACCGGACTCGGCGGGCGCTCACGGCGGCGGAAGTCAGTCTCAGCGCCGGCGCCTACGAGCCAGCGCTTGCTCTGCTGGACGTGGCAGAAGCCGGGGCGCTCGACGCGCTGCAGCGCGGTCGCCTCGAGCTCCTTCAGGGTGTCGCGGCATACTCGCAACGGCGCGGCAGCGACGCGCCTCCCCTGCTGCTCCGCGCCGCCAAGACGCTCGAGGCGCTCGACCCGAAGCTCGCCCGCGACACGTATCTCGACGCCTGGAGCGCGGCTCTGTTCGCCGGGAAGCTTGCTCGCGCCGGCAGCCTCTACGACGTCTCTCGCGAGGCTCGCCGCGCTCCCCCTGGGTCCGACCCTCCGCGTGCGCGCGACCTGCTGCTGGACGGCCTCGCGCTGCTCCTCACCGACGGGCGCTCATCAGCGACGCCGATCCTTCAACAGGCGGCGACCGAATTCGCCGGCGACGGCGCGGGAGTCGAGGAGGTGCTCCGCTGGGGATGGCTTGCGACCGTGGGCGCCGTCGTCGTTTGGGATTACGAGAACTGCGTGGCGATCTCTGACCGCGGGGTCCGGCTGGCCCGCGACTCCGGCGCGCTAACCGTTCTGGCGGTAGCTCTGAACATCTTGACCCAGGCCGTCGCGATGGGCGGTGAATTCGCGACGGCGGAGCAGCTGATCGCTGAGGCGGATGCGGTCAGGGAGGCAACGGGTACCCAGGTTCTGCAATACGGTGCCCTGTATCTCCGCGCGTTCCAGGGCCGAGAAGCTGACGTCTGGACGTTGGCCGACGATACGGTCCGCGAGGCCGCGGCCGGTGGCCAGGGAACCGCGGTCGAGTTCGCAGATTTGGCCAGAGCGGTTGTGCACAACGGTCTTGGCCGCTATCGAGAGGCCTTGGCGCCCGCTCAGGCCGCTGCCGACGCCACGCCCGAACTGGTGGTTGCCGGGTGGGCACTGGGCGAGCTGGTCGAGGCCGCGGCCAGAAGCGGTGCGACGAGTGTGGCGCGGAGCGCGCTGGGACGGCTCGCCGAGCGCAATCAATACCGCTCCACAGATTGGGGCCTGGGCGTCGAGGCCCGCTCGCGCGCCTTGCTCGCCGAGGGTACGCAAGCCGAGAGCCTGTACCGAGAGGCGATCGAGCGTCTCGATCGGACCCGGCTACGTCCCGAGCTCGCTCGCGCGCATCTGCTCTATGGCGAATGGTTGCGCCGCGAGACCCGCCGGGCGGACGCGCGAGCGCAGCTGCGCGCCGCGGACGACCAGCTCACGTCGATCGGGATGGAGGCGTTCGCTCAGCGAGCGCGGACCGAGCTACTGGCGACCGGCGAGAGAGTGCGCAGACGGTCGGTCGAGGCACAAGCCGATCTGACTGCGCAGGAGCGGCAGATCGCTCAGCTGGCCCGCGACGGGCTCTCGAATCCGGAGATCGGTGCGCGGCTGTTTCTCAGCCCGCGCACTGTGGAATGGCATCTGCGCAAGGTGTTCACCAAGCTTGGCATCCGCTCACGCCACAAGCTGCCCAGTGCGCTGGCGGGCTCCGAGTCGGAGGTCGTCCACACCTGACCTTGGCCACTGCGCTTGCTCGCGTGGGTCCCTGCGGCGCCCACGCGAGATCAGCCGCTTGTACGCTGGCCGAGCCTGGAGTCAAACCAAGACCGTCACGAGAGGACAGCCATGTCGAAGCCCACCATCGTCCTGGTCCACGGAGCTTGGGCCGACGCGTCCAGCTGGAACGCCGTCGCGTCCGAGTTGCAGAGCCAGGGCTTCACCGTGCTGGCCCCGCCCAACCTGCTGCGCCGTGCGGCGATCGACGCGCCGTACGTTGCCTCGTTCGTCGCACAGCGCACCAGCGGCCCGGTTGTCCTGGTCGGCCATTCCTACGGCGGTTTCGTCATCACCAATGCCGGGACCGGCGGCGGTGACGTGCGAGCGCTCGTATACGTCGACGCGTTCGCCCCCGAGGAAGGAGAGACGGTGTTTCAGATCCTGGGCGGCTCAGGGTCAGCGCTGGACGTTCCCGATCCGACCACCGTCCTTGACATCGTGGGCTACCCGGATGCACCCGACGGCGACGCGGACGCCTTCCTGAAGCCCGACACGGTCCACACGGCGTTCGCTCAGGACTTGCCCGAAGCGGACCGATGGCTGATCGTGGCGGGCCAGCGGCCGATCACTTTGGCAGCCAACACCACTGCGTCTGGGCCGGCAGCCTGGAAGACGCTGCCGAGCTGGGCGGTGGTGGGCACGGAAGACCGCGTCATCCCGCCGGACACGCAGCGCCACATGGCATCGCGCGCGGGCGCCACGATCACCGAGGTGGCCGGATCGCACGTCTCGATGGTGTCTCATCCGGAGGCGGCGATCGAAGCCATATTGGCCGCCGCGTCGAGCGTCGGCGACTAGACGCTGGTCGGCATGGGTTAGGCTGCCGATTCGCACGTTTCGGCGTTCAACCTCGGACCGACGGAGGCGCAGCGTATGGGCACGGTCACCACAGCCGACGGGACGGAAATCTTCTACAAGGACTGGGGCTCGGGCCAACCGATCGTCTTCAGTCACGGGTGGCCACTTTCGGCCGATGACTGGGACACCCAGCTGCTGTTCTTCCTCCAGCACGGCTATCGCGTGATCGCCTCCGATCGGCGCGGGCACGGCCGCTCGACCCAGACCAGCGACGGCCACGACATGGACCACTACGCCGACGACCTGGCCGCGGTCACAGACCATCTCGATATCGAGAATGCCGTTCACGTCGGACACTCGACCGGTGGCGGCGAAGTCGTGCGCTACCTCGCCCGGCACGGAGAGAGTCGTGTGGCCAAGGCGGTGCTGATCAGCTCGGTGCCGCCGCTGATGGTGCAGACCGACGCCAACCCCGGCGGCCTGCCCAAGAGCGTGTTCGATGATCTCCAGGCCCAGCTTGCGGCCAACCGGTCGGAGTTCTACCGGGCCTTGCCGTCGGGTCCGTTCTACGGCTATAACCGGCCCGGTGCGGAACCCTCGGAAGCGATCATCCAGAACTGGTGGCGACAGGGCATGATGGGCGGAGCCAAGGCCCACTACGACGGGATCGTTGCGTTCTCCCAGACCGACTTCACCGAGGACCTGAAGAAGATCACGGTGCCGGTGCTGGTGATGCACGGCGACGACGACCAGATCGTCCCCTACGCCGACTCCGGACCGCTGTCGGCAAAGCTCGTGCAGAACGGAACGCTGAAGACCTACAAGGGATTCCCGCACGGGATGCCGACGACCGAGGCCGACACGATCAACGCTGACCTGCTCGCCTTCCTGCAGTCCTGACCGGGTCGCGCCGTGGGGCGCCGACCGGAGTTGTGCGCGGGACCTCGCCCGGCTCGGGTGGCTACGTTGCCTGAGGCAGGCCCTGCGCAACCTCGCCGAAGGTGCCCATCTCCTTGCCTAGCTCCTCGTCCGTGACGGCCGCCGTGACGCCGAGATTGTCGACGACGGCGCCCGCGCGGGCGAGCAGGCGGACGAACTCGTCGCTGGCTTGAATCTCGTCGAGCACCTGCCGCTCGCCGTGGATCAGGATAAAGCCCGCGAGATCGCCACCGTGCGCCCGCAGCAGGAACGGCCGGAAGCTCTCGATGTTCCCGTCCTGCTGCTGCTTTGACCAGTACTCCACGGTCTCTTGAAACACCTCGAGCGCGAGTTGCTCACGACCGCGTACCACCTGGCCCCACCCAAGGAAAACTGCGTGTCCGGCCATCGGTCCCCCTCTCGTTTAGATCCTTCCGACCGGACGCTAACCGTTCGAGCGGGCGCGGTGGGAAAACCCGGCGTAACGTACGCTCGTGGGCACGACCAGACCACCCATGACCACCGCTATCACTGTCCGCGAGCCGGAGTTGCTGGGCCAGACCGTTGTCGTGATCGGCGGGAGCTCGGGGATCGGGCTCGAGACCGCCCGCCGGGCCCGCGTCGAGGGCGCCGAGGTGATCCTCACCGGCCGTAATCCCGAGCGCCTCGAGCAACCAGCACGCGAGCTAGGCGCGCTCAGCACCGCGGCATTCGACGCGACCGATCCCGGGTCGCTTGAGCGCTTCTTTGACTCCCTGCGGGCGCCGATCGACCACGTGATGGTGACCGCGGGCGATCCGCCCTACGGGCGGCTGCTCGGGGTGTCGTCAGAGGACGCGCGACGCCTGCTCGCCGGGCGCCAAGTTCTCCCAGTTGACGTCGCGCGGGCCGCTGCCGGCAAGGTGAGACCGCCTGGCTGTCTGATCTTCATGGGCAGCACCGGCCACCGTCGCCCACGAATTGGCGAAGGGATCATCTCGACCGTCAGCGTCGCCACGCCTACGCTGATCGCCAACCTCGCGCTCGAGCTCGCGCCGGTCCGCGTGAACCAGGTCGCGCCCGGGTTCGTCGACACTCGCTTATCCGCGTCGCTGCTCGGCGACGATCTCGACGCACGGCGCGAGGAGCTTCGGGCGACGCTCCCGATCGGGCGGGTTGTCGGCCCGGCCGACGTCGCGGCGCTCGCCGTTCACCTGATGATCAACACCGCGGTCACGGGCGCGACCTACGACATCGACGGGGGACAGCAGTTCGTCGCGTGAGCGGTGGCGAACTAGTCGGCGAACGAGCGAAAGCGCTCGGTCATCTCGGCGTCGGGCGACCGACGTGGGTGGTGCGGACGCCTGTCACCCGATCGCGCTCATCGCGGCGCCGGTTGACGGTCCGTCGCGTGGTCCAGGGCCCACGCCAGCGCGTAGTCCGCCACCTCTTCCCAACCATCCTTGGCGAGCTGCAGGTGCGGGCCCGGGAACTCCGTGATCTCTGTGACCGTGTCGGACTTGTAATGCTTGGCGTTCGAGCGTTGGATCGCCGGGGGCATCAGGTGGTCCTCGCTACCTGAGATGAACAGCAGCGGCGGACGGTCGTCGTTGTTGTAGTCGACCGCCGTGTCCTGCATCCCAGGGGTGAAGTTGGCCGTCACGCTATCCCACAGGATTCGGCCTGACGCTGGTATGTGGTAGCGCTCGTACAGCTCGCGTGACCGGTCCTCCGGGAAACCATTCGTGAACGCGTAGTGCCACTGCTTGTACGTAAATCCCACGGCCTTGTGATGGTTGGCTGGGTTCTTGAGCACGGGGAACGTCGATTTCGCCTGCGCGAGAGGCACCACCCTGACCCCTTCGGTCGGGGCAGAGTTGATCGCCACACCGACAGCGCCGAACCCGTGATCGAGCAGTATCTGGGTGAACGCGCCGCCAGCCGAGTGACCGATCAGGACCGGAGGGGTATCGAGCTCACCGATCGCGCTCTCGAAGCGGTCGATGATCGCAGGCACGCGTAGAGCCTCGATCGGCGTAGGGTCGGCGTTGAGCGCCTCGACCTCGACCTCGAAGCCCGGGTAGGCAGGGGCCAGCACGCGGTAACCCTGGGACTCGTAGCGAGCGATCCAGTGCTCCCAGCTCCGCGGAGTCACCCAGAATCCGTGGACCAACACGATCGCTCTGTCGTCGGGAGTGGTCATGCGTGTCTCCTTAGATGGTGAACATCGAGACTCCTCGAGCGAGCGCTTCCCCGCAATGGGGTCACCCCCCCAATGGCGACCAGACGGCTCTGCGAATCTGGCCCGGCGATAAACGGACTCGTCGGTCCGTTACGATACCGGCATAGCCGAGATGTCTGAGCAAGCATCGGAGCCCGAGGGGCTTGACCGCGAGACCATGATCGTCGCCGGCGTCGTGTTGCTGGGGGCGATCATGTCGATCCTCGACACGACGGTCGTCAACGTCGCGATCGATCACCTGGCGGTCGCGTTTCACTCCTCGCTGACCACGATCCAGTGGGTCATCACCGGCTACACGCTGGCGCTCGCCGCGGTGATCCCGGTCAGCGGCTGGGCGGCGGACCGGTTCGGCACCAAGCGCATCTACCTCTGGTCGCTGGTGATGTTCACGCTCGGATCGGTGCTGTCGGGCCTGGCGTGGAGCGCGGGCTCGCTGATCCTGTTCCGGGTGCTACAGGGCATGGGTGGCGGGATGATCATGCCCGCGGTGATGACGATCATGACCAAGAAGGCCGGTCCTCATCGGATGGGGCGCGTCATGGGCGTGCTCGGCGTTCCCATGCTCATTGCGCCGATCCTGGGTCCGATCCTCGGCGGTTGGCTGGTCGACGACGCGTCCTGGCGTTGGATCTTCTTCATCAACCTGCCGATCGGGATTGTCGCGTTCATCCTCGCGCTGATCGTGCTTGAGCGCGATCAGCCACAGCCCGCACACCGGCTCGACTGGCTCGGCATGCTGCTGCTGTCACCCGGGCTCGCGGTGTTCATCTTCGGTCTCGCCGAATCTTCGACCTACGGGTTTGGCTCGGTGCACTCGTGGGGTCCGACGCTTGTCGGCGTCGTGCTGATCGTGGCCTGGTTCATCCACAGTTGGCGGGTCCCGAACCCGCTGATCGACCTGCGAACGTTCGCGCACACGCGAGCGGGAGCGGCGGCGGGGACATTCCTGCTGTTCGCCATCTCGGTGTTCGGCACGATGCTGCTCGTTCCCCTGTACTACCAGACGGTGCGCGGCGCATCGGCGCTCCAGGCCGGGCTACTGGTGGCGCCAGGCGGCTTCGGGGCCATGCTGCTCATGCCCGTCGCGGGCCGCCTGACCGACCGCTACGGACCAACCTGGCTACCCGTCACCGGCCTGCCGCTGGTGGCGATCGGGCTGATCCCGTTCGTGTTCGTCGGCGCCCACACTTCCTACGTTGTGCTGTGCTGCGCCAACTTTGTCCAGGGCCTGGGGATGGGCCTGTCGATGATGCCGAACATGACGGCCGCCATGCAGGCGGTGCCCGCCGCCGCGATCGCGCGGACGAGCACGGCGATGAACATCATCCGCCAAGCCGGGGCCTCGATCGGCACCGCCGTGCTCTCCGTGATCCTCGCGTCAGCGATCACGAGCAACCTCGTCGCGATCCTCGGCAGCCGCGCTTCGGGTTCGCATTCGGGCGGGATCGCCGTCCTCCAGCACCTGCCCGCGGGCGCCCACGCGGCTGTCGCGCGGCCGCTCGCCGACGCGTTTGCGTCAACGTTCCAGTGGGCGCTGGTGCTCATCCTCGTCGCTCTGATCCCGGCCGCAGGAATGGCGCTGTCGGGCTGGCGCCGCCCGCTCACCAGGCCGGTCGGAGGTAGCCCCGTCGTACAGGAATAGATCGGATCGCAGAACCGAGCCATCGGCGGCCCGGCAGAAACCCAGGATTCTGGGATGGTCAGGGGAGACGGCCTCAGGCAGCGTGCGGATATGCAAACCATGTCCACGCCGAGTGCCACCGAAGTCCGCGAGCCGCTGGCGGCGTCCGCGACCGGCGGTCGCCCACGGATGAGGCTCCGCCCGCGCCTCCGGCGCGCGCTGCTCACCGCTCACATCATCGCGGGTGTCGGGCTCCTCGGGTCCGTCGCCGTGGTCCTGGCGATCAACGTGCGTGCCGCCACCACCGCCGACGCCGACCTCGCCGCTTCCTCCTACGAGCTGCTGGCGATGCTCACGCTGGCGTTCGGCATCCCGCTGAGCGTCATCGCACTTGCCACTGGCGTCATGCTCGGGCTCAGCTCGCATGGGGAGTGTGGCGCCACGCCTGGGTCGCCACCAAGCTTGCGTTGTTGATCGGGGTTCTCCTGGTCGGCGCGCTCGTGCTCGGTCCAGGTACCGATGCGATGCGCGACGGCGACGGCGGCGCCGAAGCCCGCCTGATCGTCGGAGCGTCCTACGACGTTGCTGCGCTGATGCTCGCGACTGGCCTGTCGGTGTTCAAGCCCAGGCGCCGGCACCGGGCACGAGAGGTGAGATGAGCTTGTCACGAGCAAGGAGAACCGAGAGCCATGACCGGTGAGATCCGAGACCCTGTGACCCGCGTCCGCCAGACGTTCGAGAACCGTGGTGACACGCTCGTCGTCGACACCTGGATGGAGCCCGGCGGAGCGCTCCCCGCGCACTTCCACCCGCAGCAGGAGGAGCGCTGGTCGGTGGTCGAGGGGCAGGCCCGCTTCCGGCTGGGCGAGGACGTGCGCGTGATCGGACCAAGCGACGGTGAGATCCTCGTCGCACCCAACGTCGTCCACGGCGTTTGGAGCAGCAGCGACCGGCAGGCGCACCTGCGCTGCTACGTGACGCCGCCACTGCGGCTGCAGCAGTTCCTCGAAGAGGCCGCTGCCGCGGGCACGCAAGGACTGTTTACTCAGG
The DNA here is from genome assembly GCA_963831845.1 of uncultured Solirubrobacterales bacterium. Classification (GTDB taxonomy): domain Bacteria; phylum Actinomycetota; class Thermoleophilia; order Solirubrobacterales; family Solirubrobacteraceae; genus Palsa-465. Next base: position 96,146 of record CAWHRT010000031.1, read on the forward strand.
ACGGCCGGCCACGCGGACTGCGCGGCGCACGCTGGGCCGCCAGCTTCTTGAAGCGCTACCGCGACGAGACCGTGTTCGCGTCTCCTCCGCAGATCGTGCAGCGCCTGCTGATCACGGTGCTGGGGCGCTGACCCGCGTGATCGCGGGTAGCTCGTAGTCGCCGGTCAGGATTGCTGCCTTGGGTTGGTACATCCGCATGATCGGCCGGAAGTCACCGGCGGGCGTGGGCAGCCAGTTCGATTCCTTGTCGGGCCCTGGGGAATCGTGCTGTAGGTAGATCATCAACGAGCCGTCCGCGGAGATTTGAAGACCGGGTGTCCGGTCCCCGATCGAGTAGCGATTGATCGGGTTGGAGACGAGCAGGAACTTGGGGACGTTGTACATCGTCAGTGACCAGAACGCGTCGACGGGAGGCATCGAGTCAAGCCGTAGTTCGTAGCGGTGGCAGCCGTTGAGTTGTTCGCCGTCAGCATCGACGTAGACGAACTCGTAGTTGGCCTCATAGCCGTGGTTGCCGTAAAGGCCGGCGCGCGCGGCCGCGGCGCGTGTCGCGTGCGCCTGGTTGCGGTCCTCGATCCGCCACTCGGGCGCGTTGATCGTCCCGACGCCGAAGTGGTCGGCGTTGTAGTCGAAGAAGTGCATCGCCGACATCCATCCGCTCGGTGGGGGCGGTCCGCCCTTGGCCAGCTCTTCGATCCGCTGCTGACCGGCCTGGGCTCCAGCGATCAGGACGTCCGCGAGCTCGGGACCCGGATCGACGTAGCGCGACTCCGCGGCGGTGAGGCCCAACGTCTGTGCGATCGTCAGCGTCGGAGCGTCCGCCGCCGGCGGCGGGAACGCGGCGAGCTCGACACGGAATGTCTCCCACCACCGCAGGTCCGCCTTGACCCGTGGATTCGGCTTCGGCAAGCCCGCGGGCGTGCGCTGAGGCGAATCGGCGCTGAGGGGCTTCAGGGTGAACTGGTCCTGGAGCGCGTGGACCCTTTGAGCGTCGTCCACTCCGTCGATCTGCACGCGCCCAACGATGGTTGCGACACTCGTGGGCGCTCGCACCACCTCCATATCCTCGCTGGCCGGTGTGGCGTCATCCGGGGCCACGAGCAGGAACTGCCGCTCGGCGGTTCCGGTCGCACGGCGCCCGATGTATGCGAAGTTGTTCGTCCACGCGTCGACGAACTGCAGGACGTAATACCGGTCAGCGGTGTCAGGCACATGCAGCACCAGCGGACCGGAACGCAAGTCCAGCGCGGCGATGACGTACAGCGTGTCGTTGTTCGGGGACACGAACGTCGTCTCCGGCCCCAGCAGCTCGCGCGCATAGCCGAACTCGTTCCACGGTGCGCCCACCGGCAGGCTGCTCTGACCCTCCGCAAACCCGGCCGTCTCGGTGAGCGAGTAGACCAACGGATACCCGTACACATACACCTCGGCCGCCGCTCTGATCCGCTCGGCCCGATCCTCGCTGTCCACCGCCACCAGCCACCCCGTTCCCGTTCGATCCGTCTGCTGTGATCCCGTCGCGGCGCGACGCTCGCAGACCAACACGACGGACACATCACCCAAACGGGACGATCCAGCCACCGCCGTACCATTCCCGACTTATCTAGTTGGATTTAGCGGCGCCCCTGCTACGGTGGACATGTCCATCGCGTTCCCTCTAGCGGCTTGCGATCGTGCGCTCTCTCGGTCCTTTTTGACCTCTCTGCCCGGTGAGCGCCCTGCCTGAGAGGCACGCGAGGAGCCTCGATGGAAGCTGTGAGCGCAGGGCCTGCACGTGCGGTCGCGTCGTCGTCAGCTGTTCGGACGGGCGAGCACTGCCACGACGCCGACGGATCGATTCGCCGGCGCGTCCGGAGGCGCACCCGAGCGTCCGCTGCGGATCGCGATGCTCGCTCCACCGTGGATCTCAGTCCGGGCGGCGGGCTACGGCGGCGTGGAGTCGGTCGTCAGCACGCTGACGGAGGCGCTGGTCGGGCGAGGGCACGATGTGACGCTGTTCTGCGCTCCGGGCTCGGTCGTCGCGCGCGCAACGTCGTCACGTCTGCTGGAACGAGGCCTACCCCGACGAGATCGAGCGGTCGCTGTATGAGGTCGACCATGTCGGGACGGGCGTTCGATCGGATCGACGACGCCGCCGGCGCTGCTCGCTTCGACGTGATCCACGACCACTGCGGCTTCACCGGCCTCGCGATGGCGAACCGCATCGATACGCCGCTCGTGCACACCCTTCACGGTGCGTTCACCGCCGAAACCGCAGCGTTCTACGCGCGCCACGGACACAAGGCGGCGCTCGTGGGCATCAGCCGGGCGCAGCTCGCATCGCGCACCGCCTGAGCTGGGTCCGATCGGTTCGATCCCGAACCCGATCGACCTGCGGTCCTGGCCGCTGCAGGAGCGCAAGGGCGACTACCTGCTCTGGGTCGGACGGATGACTCCGGAGAAGGGACCGCATCGCGCGATCGCCGCCGCTCGCGTCGTCGATGTGCCGCTCGTGTTGGCGGGCGTGATCCAACCCGGACAGCAGGCGTTCTTTGACCGCGAGATCGCCCCCCACATCGACGGCACACGGGTCCGCTTCGTGGGCGAGGTCGGTGGGCTCGGCCAAGCGCTCGCTGTTCGCGCGCGCCCGTGGACTGCTGATGCCGATCCGGTGGGACGAGCCGTTCGGGATGGTGATGGTCGAAGCGCTCGCCTGCGGAACGCCGGTGATCGCGTTTCCGGAAGGCGCGGCACGTGAGCTCGTGATCGACGGGACGACCGGCTTCCTGGTCGACGACGAGCGCGCGATGGCGGTCGCGATCGGCCAGTCTGCCGCGGATCGACTGCGCGGGACTGCCGAGCTTGGGTGAGCCAGCATTGCGATGTCGACGTCGTCGCCGCCGCATACGAACGCACGTACCGCTCGGTGGCGCTCCGGGCCGGCGAGGGCGCTCGCCGGTGTCTGAGCGCACCGCTGAGCGTCCTGGACGGGACCACGTTCGTGGTCGGGGATCGGCTTGGCGACGTCCGCGCCGACGAAGGTCGCGAGCACGGCTTCTTCTCCGAGGACACGCGCTTCATCTCGCGCTGGGTCCTCCGGGTCGGACGACAGGCCGCTGGAGTTGCTGAGTCTCAATCAGAGCGCGCACTTCGACGCTCAGTTCTTCCTGACGCCGAGGGTCGGGCCAGACGACCAGGCGCCGTGCTCGATCGTGCGCCATCGCCTCGTCGACCACGTGTGGATGGAGGAGGTCACGGTGACCAACCACCTCCACGAGACCGACCCGTCTCCGCGTGGCGCTGGAGGTCGACGCGGACTTCGCCGACCTGTTCGAGGTCAAGGACGGTGTCGATTGCAGAGCGAGAGATCACCTGCACCCACGACCGTCACGGGCTTGACGCTGGCCTACGAGCGACGGCGAGTTTCGTCGCTCGGTCACGATCGCGACGAGCTCACCGGCCGACGATCACCCGCGCCGGCTTCGAGTACGAGCTGGAGCTCGAGCGCTGGCGAGCAGTGGTCGACGACCTTCACGCTCTCCCCCTGTGCCGCTCAGCCGGGGTCCGGTTTGCGCGACGCGAGCCGCGCGGGCGGCTCGAGGATCTGCGCAATGCGAAGATCGGCCGAACTCGAGGCGTGGCTGGCGAATGCGCCGGCGCTCGAAGCCGACGACCCGGCGCTCGTGCGCACCTACCGCGCGAGCCTCAGCGATCTCGGTGCGCTTCGGATGCACCCAGACCTCGCCGAGGGCGCGACACTGCCGGCGGCCGGACTGCCGTGGTTCATGGCGCTGTTCGGTCGCGACAGCCTGATCACGAGCTTCCAAGCGCTGCCATACCTCCCGGGGCTGGCGGCGACGACCCTGCGCGTGCTCGCCGCTCGCCAGGCTGAGCGTACGTGATGACTTCCACGAGCAGGAGCCGGGGAAGATCCTGCACGAGCTGCGCTTCGGTGAGCTCACCGCGCGCGGTCAGCGGCCCCATTCGCCGTACTTCGGAAGCGCCGACGCGACGCCGCTGTTCCTCGTGCTGCTCGACGAGTACCACCGATGGTCCGGCGATGACGCGCTGGTCCGCGACCTTGGAGGCCAACGCTCGTGCCGCGCTGGAGTGGATCGAGGACAGCGGCGACGTCGACGGCGACGGCTATGTCGAGTACGAATGCCGCAACCCGACCACCGGCCTGGACAACCAGTGCTGGAAGGACAGCTGGAACTCGATGCAGTTCGCCGACGGCAGGCTCGCGCGCGGGCCGATCGCGACCTGCGAGATCCAGGGCTACGTCTACGACGCGCTACGGAGGTCAGCGCGCCTGGCCCGCGAGGTCTGGGACGACGAACCCCTGAGCGAGCGTCTCGCGCAGCGCGCCGGCGAGCTTCGGACGCGCTTTCGGCGCGACTTCTGGATGCCCCGGCGCGGGTGTCACGCTCTCGCGCTGGACGGCGACAAGCAGCAGGTGGACAGCCTGACATCCAACATCGGACACCTCCTGTGGTCGGGAATCCTCGATGACGATGAGGCGGCCGCCACCGCAGAACGATTGCTCGACGACCAGCTCTACTCCGGCTGGGGCGTCCGCACCCTGGGTGCGCGCGAAGCCGGCTACAACCCACTCGGTTACCACACGGGGACGGTCTGGCCGCACGACAACTCGCTGATCGCCGCCGGACTCGCGCGGTACGGACACCACCAGGCGGCCGGCGCGATCGCTTCGGCGATCCTCGCGGCCGCACCGTACTTCGAATACCGCCTGCCCGAGGTGTTCGCCGGCTTCCCCGGCGCTCTGACATCCGTCCCGGTCGCATTCCCTACGGCGTCGCGGCCCCAGGCATGGGCCGCGGGAGCCCCACTGCTGCTGCTGACGACGCTGCTCAACCTTCAACCCGGATCTACGACCGTCGACACTGTGCTTCCGGATCCGATCGGGCATGTCGCCCTCCGTCGCTGAGGACGCCTCGGGGGTACCGTACGAGTGGTGGCCTCCAATGATCTCGACCTCGACGCTGTTCGCGCTGAACTGGAAGCGCGTCGGGACCGCGACCGCCAGCGGTTGGGGGTGCTGGCCGAGCGTCCCGAGCTTGGCAGCGCGGTGAGCTTCGGCAAACGGATCGGCGATGGCACCTCTGAGGCGGTGAGCCGGTTGACGGATATCGGTGTTGGCGAGGCGCTCGAGCGTGGGTTGGATCGCACCGAGCGAGCACTGGCGAAGCTGGACGAGGGGACCTACGGCATTTGCGATGTGTGTGGCGGACCAATCTCTCGCGGTCGGTTGAAAGCAATGCCTGACGTCGCGTTGTGCTTGGACTGCTCGGCGTCGGAGCGTCGAGTTCGTCCTCCGCGTCGTCGTTGAAGGTGGGTCCCGCAGCCAAATCGCAAAGTAACTCGAATGTCCGAATGTAACTGCTACAGTAAGACCTGCGGTCAGAGCTCCCCGCCGATGTCGTCGAGCCTTACAAGCTCCCTTCGACCTCACCTTGGGCTCGGACTGCTGCGGAATGACTCAACCGAGTTATTCCGACCTGAAGAGACAGTTGGGAGCATCATGTTTGCCGCGATTCGACGCTACGAGGCGATCGACCGGAACCGCACCACCGAGCTCGTCAAGAAGACCGAGGACACCCTCCTTCCGCGCCTGAGCGAGTTGCCGGGGTTCAACGGTTATTACCTGATCGAAGCCGACAACGGCGTGTTCAGCTCCGTTGGCATCTTTGACACCGCGGCGGACGCTCAGGCGTCGACCCGCGTCGCGGCCGACTGGGTGCGCCAGGAGAAGCTAGAGACCGCACTCCCGAATCCGCCAGAGGTCACCAACGGCGAAGTCGTCGTACACAAGGCCGGTGAGCTCGTAGAGGCCTAACAGCCTGCAAGCGCGCCCGACGTTCGAGAAGGCCCGCAATTGCGGGCCTTCTTGCTGTCTTACACTCCCCGACAAGGACTAGGCACGAGCGCGGGGTTCGGGGTTTGTCCGGTCGGCGTGCCGAGACTGACTACAGTCAAGGGGCAGCCTGCGAATCTTGAGCGAAGGGAGCATCTCATGGACAGCACCCGTACAAGCCGCTATGACGCTTACAAAGCAGTTCGCGGCCTGGTTGAGGAGCTCCGCAACATCAAGCTGTTTGACGCCGAGGCCGACAGCATCCTGTGGGCAGCCGAAGGGCTTCTGCTCGCAAACTCGCCGACCGACGCTGAAGCCGTCGAGGCTCGCACGACGTTCGACACGTTGATGCAGGGCCTTGCCGCCAAACGCTGGCAGGACGTCGGCCCGACCACCGCCGAGTTTCAGCGCAGGCAACTGGTCGAAGCGTTCGCCGAGTGTGCGCCGCTACAAACCGTCCCGGCGTCCGCATAGGACCCGATCCACCGGCGCAGTCACCGGGCTGCCCATCCGGCGTCGCCGACGGCAGCCAGCAGGAACCGCGCCTCCTGGCGCTGTTTGGCGCGGGAACGCAGCGACCAGGCGAGAAGCCACAGGGCGGCCTTGTGCTCCGTTGACAGCTGAGCGGCGTCGATAGCGTCCTCGACGTGGGAGAACGCCGTGCCCCGCTTCATCATGGCCTCGACCTGCTCTTGGCTTTGGTCGGGGGTCAGTGGCGCGCGAGCCTTCATGGGCGCGCCTCCTTTCTTGGGTCCCGCGGCTGCCCATACGTTCAGCCGGCTGGTCCCGCTGGGTGAACGACGGGGCTATCACAGATCGACCCGCTGCGCCACCGCGGACTGCGCAATTTGCCAATAAAACGACCGCGGACGCTGATCAAAGGCCGAGGAGGGAGTAGGCTGAGTTCAACGCTGCCTGCGGGGTCCGACGCTTCCTCTCCCTCTCGTGGTACTCACACCGCCCGAGGATGCGCCTGAAAGGTGTCCCCATGCACCAGCAACGAGAGAGCCAAGGGCCCTCGGCGAAGATCTCCACCGCCACGGTGCAATTAATGCACCAACACACCGGTCGAGGGCCGACGAAGGCGAAGACCACGATCGATGAGAACATCGTCACGGTACTGCTCGCGGACACGCTCACGACGGGCGAGCGCACGCTCGTCGAGAACGGCCGCGCGGAGCGGGTCATCCAACTCCGCCACGACTACCAGCTCGTCATGCACGACGAGCTCGTGGAAATCGTGGAGCGGGAGCTCGATCGCAAGGTGATCGCATTCATGAGCCAGAACCACATCGATCCGGATCTCGCAGTCGAGGTGTTCGTGCTCGAGCCTGCCGAAACGGTGTAAGGAGTTCAGTCATGGCGATCCCGCAAAGGCCGCGACGGCGAAGCTTCACGGCGCGCTGACGAGGCCAAGGCCGACTGGGACGCTCGCGTTGCTCCACAGCGACAGGCGCACGATGCTGCCCAGCGGGCACACCACTCCTAGGCTCTCGAGATCGGCCCGGTCTCTCTCAGCTCGACTTCCGGCACCCGCTGGCCGGGCTTCTACCCAGTCGCGACGATGTGCCAGATCGAGCCGAAGGTCTTGATCTCGTCGCCAGTGCCCTGCGTCGTGTTCTTGGACGCCAAGTCGGGGGTGAAGTAGTACAGCGGTTGACCGTTCAGGGTGAGCTGCAGCACACCATGGTTGCTGAACGTGCCGAGCTTGCCGTCGATCCCGCTCTGCTTGCTGATGCCTCCGCTCGAGCTCACCGACACCGGTGGCCAGAACGCCCAGCAGTTGGTTTTCGCGCTTGCCGTTTTCTGGCAGATGACGTGCTGGGTGGTTTCGCCCTGGAATGTGTAGACCGGGTATCCCGACGGACCAACAGCGACGGACTCGGTCGTGTCCACCGGCTTCACCCGGAACGCCTTCGTGGGCGTATTCGTAACGTGCACGCCGGTCCCGATGCTCACCGTCCTGCTTGCCGTGGTTGAACTCGCGTACCCGCTGCTGGCAGGCTGTGTCTGCCCCTTCGAGGTGTCCGCCTTTGTGCTACCGCCGCCTCCGCAAGCCGCGACCGCTAGCGAACTCAACGCCACGAGAGGGATCGCGTACGCTAACTTGAGAGATCTGAGCCGAGACATTTTGCTGCTCCTGTCATTGGTGGGTGTCTGATCGGCAGGACAAGCAGAATGCGGAGTGATTGACGTCACATGCGTGACTTGCGTCGAACCTCCGCTCCGTGATGGCCTTTGCCGGTGCGTGGCCCGAAGGTTGTGCTATGCGCGCACCGATCGCGCCCGTGTAATGCCCCGGTCAGATGACGGGGTCCGTCACCGGGTACCGGCGGAGATGAGTGGCCGGCAGACCAGGGACCTGGCCCCGGGGGGTGCCCGGGCGCGAACAGGCGCGCCCTGGGGCAACATCCCAGTCACACCGTCATCCCCCACGCCAGGAGCAGGAGCGTCATGCCCTCAGCCGCGAAGGTCGCGCAAGTCAGACTCAATCGAGTTACGCCTTCACACTGTCGAGTCGTACTCGACAACCCGCCGCTCAACCTCATGGGTCCGGAATTCGTTTCGCAGATCCGAGAGATCGTCACGGCGCTCGAGAACGACGACGAACTGAAGGTGGTGGTCTTCGAAAGTGCCGTCGACGGCTTCTTTCTGAATCACTCCGACTTCCTCGCGAACTTCGAGGATCTGACCAGCATCCCGCAAGGTCCGACCGGCCTCGAGGCATGGCCCGACGTCCTGGTGCGCCTGACGCGCGCCCCGTTCGTTTCGATCGCGCTGATCCGGGGGCGGGCGACCGGAAACGGCAGTGAGCTCGCGCTTGCCTGCGACATGAGCTTCGCGAGCCGAGAGAAAGCGCTCTTGTCGCAGTGGGAAGTGGGCGTGGGCCTCGTCGCTGGTGGAGGGCCCATGGCACGATTGCCGCGGGTCATGGGCCGCGGACGCGCCCTCGAAGTGCTCCTGAGCGCAGACGACATCCGCGCCGCCGATGCCGAGCGCCTCGGCTACGTGAATCGCGCGCTACCGGATGCCGAGCTGGACAACTTCGTCGACGCACTCGCCACCCGGATCGCCTCGTTCGACAAGTGGGCAATCGCCAACACCAAGCGCCTCGTGAACGAAGCCAGCCTGCCGCCCGACGTCGAAATCAGAGCGGGCTGGGACGCCTGCATGGCGTCCGTCAAGCGGCCAGCGGCACAGCAAAGAATCAACGCCCTCCTCGAGCAAGGGCTCGAGAAGCCTGGAGACTCCCAAAATCGACTCGGATTCTACGTGGGACAGCTGGGCCTCACGGGCGAGCACTGAAATCCGACCGGACTATCTCACTTCTGAAAGGAACCACACGATCATGGATTTGCTCACCGTCGCGAAGAGAATCGCTGACAGCGTCGAGGCCGAGTCGCTCAAACAGAACGTACCCGTTGCGGTTACCGTCATCGACGTCCACGGCAATGTCGTTCTGACCCACCGCATGACCGGAGCGCCCGCGTTCTCCCTCGACCTCTCCGAGCGAAAGGCCTATACGTCCGCCCTCGTCGGAATGCGCACCGCTGACCTCGTGCCCCTCGTGCAACCGGGCGCGGCCCTCTATCCGCTCCTCGCTGTCTCCGGCGGTAGATACTCCGCGATGGGCGGCGGCGTGCCGCTCACCAGCGAGGACCAGGTGATCGCCGGCGTCGGAGTCAGCGGCGGAACGACGGAGCAGGACATTGCCATCGTCGAAGCGGCGATGCGATGAATCGCAGCTACCGACCGGCGCCGAGCTGTTCATCAGCCCGCGCACGGGCCGAGTGTTGGAACGGAGAACAGGTCCGAGCAAGATTCATTATGAGCCAGCAGTCGCCGCTTTCGGAGTCGCCGCGACGGGTCTGAGCGGCGCAGCTACGCGCTACATCCGGACGTCAGCGACAACCTCGTAGACGTCGATCGGGCCGCGGTTACCCAGCCCGTCAGGCGGGTTCATCTGCTTGAGCGCGGCCTCGCTCGCTTGCAAGTCTTCCTCAGTTTCGAACAGTCCGATCATGACCACCCGCCCCGCTTCGGGATCAGCGAGCATCGTGAGGCCCGTGCTCTGGACGCCGGGCGGCGGCCCCTGAGAGACGTTCGACCGCATTTCCTCGGACGCGGCCCGGATACCTTCGGTCGTTCCGCCTTCCCAAATAGTCACACGTGCAAGCATCGTTACCGTCCTCCACTCGTCGTGTTTGCCGTTCCCTGCATAGGTCACCCTACCGTCGCAGCAGACCCGCTGCCGACGCCCGATCAGCCGCGTACGCGCGCATTGCCCTTGGTGCCGGCCCACCCGGCGCGGTGGCTGTCATCGCGGACTCGAGCGGGCGCTTGCCTGGTCCACGAGACCGTGCGGCGAGTGGCGCGGCGGGCGGTCTCGAAGACGCCGTCGCGAGCCGGTGCAGGGAGCAGGTCGTCGACGATCAACGTGACGGCAGTGATCCGCAACGCGACCGCGCGGTTCCAGAGCAGTTCCGTCCACTCCGATACCCGCGTTCGTATCGTGAGGGCGACCGAGGCGATCGTGATTCCCAGAACGCCCGCGGCGCTCGCCAAGAGCTTTTCAAGGGTGGTAGCGGTGCTCTTGTTCGTGAATGCCATCACCAGTGCTGCCACGACCAGGATCAGCACCGGGAGCCACGGCACGTAGCGCTTCCAGACCAGCTTTGCCATCTCGCCGCGAAGCGTCGCCCGATCGTTGCGATCGAGGAACGCCTCCGGTTGCTTGTCGCCGGCGAGCAGCTGGCGCCAAATGACCGTCTGGCGGCGCAAGTGCAAACGGACCGCACCAAGCGGCGGCGGCTTGCAATTGCCGCGCTCTAGGACCCTCGCCTCCCAAGCGTCGAGATGGTCGGAGACGACAGTGACGGCGCGAGGATCCAGCCGCGACTGCAGGTCGTGCAGGCGATCCTTGAGCCGTTGAATTCGCTCCGAGTCGAAGACCTCGCGCCACTCCTTGCCAGCGTCGCTGGCCGAACCGCGGGTGGCGCGGCAGATCCTGTTGTAGGTATCCGAAAGGCCGTTGCCCAGTTCATAGGCCTTTGCATTGCCCTCGCAGGTAGCCCACAGCTCCTTGTCGATCTCAATGTGGCGAGCCGACAGTCCGGCGCGAAAATCCGCGCAGTCCTTGGATTGCGCAGCCGCCCGGGCTTGCGGGACGAGCGCATCAAGTGCGTCCGCGCACTGCGGCAGCCCTGCCCGGCGCGCGTCGCCGGCAGCCGTCCTCAGCTGCACCTCGAGCTGGTCCGCCGGCTGGAAGCTCTGGTTCAGCGGCAGCAGCGTGTCCATCTGGGGCGGCTCTAGATCGTCGTCCACCAAAGCGTAGAGGTACGCGATCTGCCAACCGAGCTGGAGCGAACAGGTCAGGCCGGAGCCCTCGGTGCTCGCCGAGACGTTGATCGTGCTGTCACTGCTGTCCATGATGCCCCTACGACTCCCCGCCGCTAAGGCGCCGCCATCTTCACCGCGAGTGTCTCACCGATACCTGGCGATGACTGTGACAATCAGCACTTCAGGTCGCGCGCGTCGTCGCTCAGCCGATTTCACCCCTTGCCGACGACGGTTCCGGCTCCCGATCGGCCCATAGTTGGCGAACGCGCGGGATGACCTGGTTCCCGTAGAGCTCGATGTTGGTCATCACCACTTCCTGAGACAAACCCGGCATCCCGAACTTCAAGTCGAAGCGGTTCGCCTCGAGAGTCCTGAGGTTCGCGACGATCTTCTGCGCCACAGTTTCCGGAGACCCGACGTACAGCGCTCCCCGAGGTCCCACGTCGGCCATGAACGACTCCCTCGTCGGCGCTCTGAATCCGCGCTCTGCGCTGACCCGGCGCAGGGTCTCGATCCAACGCGTGCCGAACTCCTCGACGGCCAGCTTGTCGGTCGCGGCGACGTGACCCGGCGCGTGGACACCGACGGGTCGTGGGGGCTGTCCGAGCCGCTCGAGGGCCTCGCGAAACAATCGCGCAAAGGGTGCGAACCGCGCCGGAGGCCCACCGATGATCGCGAGCATCAGCGAGAACCCATAGCGCGCGGCGCGAACCACGACTCGGGGCTGCCGCCGACGCCGAGCCAGGTGGGGAACGGCCCGAACTCGGTATGGGGCACGACATCCTGGTTGCGCAGCGGCGCACGCGTGGTCCCTTGCCAAGTGACCGGGCCGCCTTTGAGCAGCTCGGCGAACAGGCTTGCCTTCTCCTCGAATAGCCGGTCGTAATCAGCGAGGTCGTAGCCGAACAGGGGGAACGATTCGATGCTCGAACCCCGGCCGAGAATCACCTCGGCCCGGCCGCCCGAGACGGCATCAAGCGTCGAGTACCGCTGAAACACCCGGACCGGGTCGTCGGAGCTCAGCACCGTCACCGCCGATCCAAGACGGATCCGGGTCGTCCGCGCCGCGATCGCGCCGAGCGCGACGTCCGCGGCCGGCATCGGGAACTCCTCGGTGTGATGCTCGCCGATCCCGAAGAAGTCGACGCCGACCTGGTCGGCCAGGACGCCTTGCTCGACGACGTTCCGAATCGTTTGGGCGTGAGAGTCCGGGCGATCGTCCTTGTCATTGGTCCGATCGCCGAACGTGTCGAGCCCGAGGACGAGCGGAAACTCCGTCATGCGTTTAAGTGTGAGGCACTCGCAGCCAATTCACATCTGCCAGTGGCTAGTCGTCGTTCGCGTCAGCCGGTGAACGTGATACGGGGAGCGCCTCGAGCAAGGCGTCCGCGTCGTAGGCGCCCCGGTACACCAAACCGTCGATGAACACGGTCGGCGTTCCCCTGACCTCACCCGACGCTATGCCGCTCTCGACATCGCGGCCGATGCGCCGCGTCACCGCCGCGCTCGTCCGGTCGTGGTCGAACTGCGCGAGGTCGAGCTCTAGCTGTGTGGCGTAGCGACGCAGGTCGTCGCGTTCGAGCGCCTTCTGGCGATGAAACAGCAGGGAGTGCATCTCCCAGAAGCGGTCCTGGAGCGCAGCCGCCTCGGCGGCAGCCGCCGCGGCGAGCGCGTGTGGATGGATCTCGGTCAGCGGAAAGTGACGGAATGCGAACCGGATGCCATCGCCGAGCTGCGCCTCGACGCGCTCGATCTCGCGATATGCCCGGCGCGAGTACGGGCACTCATAGTCCCCGTACTCGAGGATCAGACTCCCGGCCACGCCGCCGCGGACGTGATCGATCGCGTCGTCGATCGGCTCCGGGGTGGTCGCGCTGAATCCCGTCGGGGTGTTGCGGGTCATGGCGATGCGGAGCGCGCTTGCCAAGCGAGAGGCGAGTAATCAGGCGGGTCGTAGGGATCCAAGGCGACCGGATCCGCGTGAGGTTCCGTCGCGTCGCCGAGCCGGCTCACCGCCTCCGGCCACCAGGCGTGCGGCGTACTGGGCGAGCCGGTGTCCCTGGTAATGCGCCGCCGTCAGCGCCTCCGCGCTGACCGCGTCGCCGGCTGCGGCTCCGGCTGGGGATGACGCGCCGTACGGGTTGCCGCCGGCCGCAGCGACGACCGGATGGGTGTAGCCGGGCGGCACGATCACGCAGCCCCAATGATAGAAGACGTTGTTGAGCGCCAACAGCGTCGATTCCTGACCGCCGTGCGCGTTTTGCGAGCTGGTGAACGACGTCGCGACCTTGTTCGCGAGGTGACCCTTGACCCACAGCGGGCCGGTCTGATCGATGAACTCCTTGAGCTGGGCGGCAGGCAGCCCGAACCGAGTCGGCGTGCCAAATGCAAAACCGTCCGCCCACTCGAGGTCGTCGAGCATCACCTCGAGCACAAGCGGCACCGTCCTTTCGTGATGCTCGCGCCACGCATCCTGGCGGCGGATCACCTCCTCGGGAGCAAGCTCGGCGACCCGTCGCAGCCGAACCTCTGCTCCGGCGTCCTTGGCGCCCTTGACGACCGCCTCGGCCATCTCATAGATGTGACCGGTGGCCGAGTAGTAGACGACGGCTATGTGGGTCATGCGTGCGACTCCTCTCGTGAGCCACGGGTGCGGCGGGTGCCGCTAGGTCCGCTGAGAGCCTTCCGCCACGCGTCTCAGAATCCGATCGACTGGCGGATCAGGACGACGTGAATCCGGCCGGGCAATTCCTGGTGGATCTCGAGGATCTTTCCGACCGAGCTGTTCTGCCCGTAGGCGGCGAGTGCACGTGCGTCCTCGAGCTTGAGGCTGTGCTGGAAGATCCGCTCGCGCGCGTCGTCCAGCGTGGGGACGAGCTTCTGCGCGCCGACGACGAAGATGACCGCGGCGGCGCCCCAAACGTAGGCGGCGAGCTGGCTGCCGGAGGCCGAGGCGATCACGAGAATTCCCTCGCGGGTCACCGCGTGGACGCTTCCGATGGCGAAATCGGGCTGGCCGGCGAGCGACTTCATCTCGCGCATCTGGGTCTCGAAGTCGAGCGCCAGCATCTTGGTGCGTATCGATTCGTACGGCCCACCGCTGTTGACCGCCTCTGCGATGCCGGTCTCCTCGAGCGTCACGGAAGTGTTGGTCATCACGGATGAATCTCGTGGGATGCGCGCGAGCACGGCTTCGCGCGCGGCGTCGGGGTCATCGACAACTTCGACACTGAATCCGTGCTCTTCAAGCGCGACGACGGTCGACTCGAGCGTCTGGTTATCGGGCAGGGTTGTGAAGCGGTCGGGTGTGCTCGTGCTCATTGTTGGTCCTCCCACGGATACAGAAGATGGTCCGGGTGTCTCACGCACTGAGGGTGAGGGCGGCCGCGCGCGTTCGCATCCGCCAGTGGCCAGTTGTGGCGACAGTGCCGGTGTAACGTCCGAGCGGACAGATGGCGATTGATTCCAGATGCCAGATCGCGTGACGGAGCTGAGGGGCCGGCGCGCGGAGTGCGCGGTGCTCGATCGGCTGATCGACGCCGTCCTCGGCGGTGAGAGCCGGGTGCTGGTCCTGCGAGGAGAGCCGGGCGTGGGTAAGACGGCGCTGCTGGAGTACGTAGTCGAACAGGCGTCCGCGTTGCGCGTGACGCGCACGACGGGCGTCCAGTCCGAGATGGAGCTCCCATTCGCGGCGTTGCATCAGCTGTTGGAGCCGATGCTTGATCATCTCGATCGCCTCCCGGTCCCTCAGCGCGACGCCCTGCGGACCGCATTCGGCGCCAGCCCCGGGCCTGCGCCGGATCTCTTCTTCGTCGGCCTGGCTGTCCTGAGCGTGCTCTCCGACGTGGCCGAGGACGGCCCGCTGATCTGCGTGGTAGATGACGAACAGTGGCTCGATCGCGCCTCCGCAAAGGTGCTCGCGTTCGTGGCACGCCGTCTGGCGGAAGACTCCGTCGGGTTGGTCTTTGCGGCTCGCCGAGCGAGCGACGATTTGGCGGGATTGCCGGAGCTCGTGGTTGAGGGGCTAGCTGAGGACGACGCGCGCGCGCTGCTGGACTCGGTGCTGACCGGGCCGCTCGACACGCGGGTGCGCGAGCAGATCCTCAGCGAGACGCGTGGCAACCCGTTGGCGTTGCTGGAACTGCCGCTGCGCGTCACGCCTGCTGAGCTGGCGGGCGGCTTCGGTCTCCCCAGCGCGCAACCGCTCACCGGGCGGATTGAGGCGAGCTTCCGACGCCGGCTCGACGTGCTTCCGGGCGAGACTCGGCGCCTTCTGCGGCTCGCGGCCGCGGACCCGACGGGCGAGCCGTCGCTGGTATGGAGGGCAGCCGAACGACTGGCGATCGGCACTGAGGCTGTGACCCCAGCGGTCGAGGCCGGCCTGATCGAGTTCGGCGCCCGGGTGCGATTTCGTCACCCGCTGGTGCGCTCCGCGGCCTACAGGTCCGCGTCGCATCAGGAGCGACAGGAAGCGCACCGCGCGCTCGCCGAGGTCACCGATCCGGGACTCGATCCCGACCGCCGCGCCTGGCACCGAGCCCAGGCTGCGCCGGGACCCGACGAGGATGTCGCCAAGGAGCTCGAGCGCGCAGCCGGCCGGGCGCAGGCGCGCGGCGGTGTCGCCGCGGCGGCTGCGTTCCTCGAGCGCGCGGCGATGCTGACCCGCGAACCCGCTCGCCGCTCACGACGCCTGCTCGCGGCGGCAAGGGGCAAGCGCGACGCCGGCGCGCTGGACGCGGCCCTGGGGCTGTTGGTCGCGGTGGAGGCCGGCCCGCTTGACCCGCTGCTGACCGCCGAGGTCGAGCACCTGCGTGGGCAGATCGCGTTGACCAACGACGCGTCAGCGACGCCGCTCGGCTGCTCCTCAGCGCGGCCAGGCGCCTCGAGCCGCTCAACGCCGACACCGCCCGCGAGACCCACTTGGAGGCGCTCGACGCAGCGATGTGGGCCGGCGACCTCGACCGCCCCGGGAGCGTGCTGGAGGCGGCCGAGGCCGCGCGCGCTGCGCCCCCCGGCCCCGACCCGCCCCGAGTGGTGGATGTCCTGCTCGATGCGTTCGCGATCCGCTTGACGGAGGGCTATACGGCCGCCGCGCCGACGCTGAGCCGAGCACTCGAGCTGACTCTCGCTCTGAACCCCGACACCGACGAGGCCGGCCGTTGGCTCTGGCTTACCGGCGGACGAGCCGGCGCGTTGATCGCCCTCGAGCTGTGGGACGCCGAATCCTCGCATGCCCTGCCCGCTCGACAGGTCCAGTTCGCCCGCGACACCGGATGCGCTCGTGCACCTGCAGCTCGCGCTCAACTTCCTCGCCGGACCTACCTTGTCGCCGGGGAGTTGACAGCGGCTGCACGGCTGTTCGAAGAAGATCGCCTGATTGCAGAGGCGACCGGGAACCCGTCGGTCGCGTACAACGAGATGATGCTCGCGGCCTGGCGCGGCCACGAGGCGCAGGCGTCCGAGCTGATCGAGGCGACCGTGCGGGAGGCGACCGCACGCGGTCTCGGAAGGCTGGTCATCGCCGCGACCTACGCGCGCTCGGTGCTCTACAACGGCCTCGGTCGCCACGACGCCGCGCGCGACGCCGCCCGGCAGGTCTTCGAGCTCGATCAGTTGGCTTACGGGCCCTGGGTCATACCCGAGCTGGCCGAGGCGGCGTCCAGGACCGGCGACGTCGCGCTCGTCACGGCCGCACTCGAGTGGCTGTCCGAGCGCACGCGGGTGACGCCGACCGAGTGGGCGCTGGGGATCGAGGCCCGCGTCCGCGCCCTACTGAGCGAGGGTGACGCCGCCGAGCGTCTCTACCGCGAGTCGATCGAGCGACTCGGCCGCACCCGCGTCCGCGCGGAGCTCGCCCGCGCGCATCTGCTCTACGGCGAGTGGCTGCGACGCGAACGGCGCCGCGTAGACGCGCGCGAGCAGCTGCGGACCGCCCACGAGATGCTCGACGGCGATGGGCATCGACGCGTTCGCCGAGCGGGCCCGCCGCGAGCTTCTGGCCACCGGCGAGACCGCCCGCAAGCGCACCGTCGAGACCCGCGACGAGCTCACCGCCCAGGAGGCCCAGATCGCGCGGCTCGCCCGCGACGGACTCTCGAACCCCGAGATCGGCGCTCGGCTGTTCATCAGTCCGCGCACGGTCCAGTACCACCTGCGCAAGGTCTTCATCAAGCTCGACATCAGGTCGCGCAACGAGCTCGACCGCGCCCAACCGTCGTAGCCGAGCGGGCATCTCACTGGCCACTGGCGGATGCGAGCGCCACCCTCGAGAACGACACTGGCCGGGTGAGCAACTGGTTGAACGGCTCCATCGAGCCGCGATTCCGGACCATCGACGGGTTGGCGATCCGATATGCGGAGAGCGAGGACCGCGACGATCACGCGCTGCTGCTAAGTCCGTGGCCGGAGAGTCTGTTCGCGTTCGAGCCGACCTGGCTGCGGCTCGCCGAACACACGCATCTGGTCGCGATCGACCTGCCGGGGTTCGGTCATTCCCAGCGCAGCGACGCGCTGCTCGCACCCCGGGCGATGGGCGAGTTCGTGATTCGCGTCGCCGACGCGTTCGGGCTCGAGCACCCGCACGTCGTCGGTCCCGATGTCGGCACCGGCGCCGCGCTGTTCGCCGCGGCCCGGCGTCCCGGACGCCTGCGCAGCCTGGTCGTCGGGAGCGGCGGGGCGGCGTTCCCGCTGCAGCTGGGCAGCGCGCTGAACGAGTGGGTGCAAGCCCCCGACCTCGAGCAGTACCGCCGCGCTGACCCGCGGCAGATCGTCAACGGCGCCCTGACCGCCGATATCGAGCGCTACGCGCTGCCTGACTACGTCCGCGAGGACTACCTCTCTTCCTACGATGGCGACCGGTTCGTCGAATCGATGCGCTACGTGCGCACCTACCCGACCGAGCTTCCGATCCTCCGCGATCTGCTCCCGCAGATCCAGACGCCGGTGCAGATCATCGCCGGCGCGCGCGACCCGGCGGTGCCACCGGTCAACGGCGAGTATCTGCACGACCGGCTGCCCAACAGCAAGCTCGACCTCGTCGACGCTGGGCACTTCGTGTGGGAGGACGGCGCGGACGATTACGCGGCGCTCGTCACGAGCTGGTGGAGCGGAGGCTACGAAACGGTCCGACGTTCCACGGCACCGGGGGTCTTGCACCATGAACCGGGAGCGTCGTCATGAGCACCCTCGAGACACAGCCCGCGCGGGCCAGCGGCGAGTTCGCGATCGGCGGCGACCTGCCGGTCGTGCGGCTCGATGCAGATCCCGGGGCCGGAGTGTGGGGCGAGCCACGCGACCACGACGAGGTGATCCGCGAGGCGCTGCACCCCACCGCTCGAAGAGAACGTCGCAGCGGCGCTGATCGAGCTGACTGCCGACCAAATCCGACAACTCGACACCGCAATCTGACGGCGGTCGAAACCGCAACCCAGGAGACCAGCCATGGACGATCTACTCAACACGGTGATCGAGGCCCACGGTGGCCTCGAGCGCTGGAGCCAGCTGGACGCCGTCTCGGCGCGCCTGATCCAAAGCGGCGCCGAGTGGGCGCTGAAGCGACAGGAGGGCGTGCTCGATGATGTCTACGCGAGGGCAAGCCTGCACGAGGAGCGGGAGTCACACCATCCGTTCGGCGCCCCGGACCGTCGCAGCGCGTTCACCCCCGAGCGCGTCGCGATCGAAACCACCACGGGCGACGTCGTCGAAACGATGGACCAACCGCGCGCCTCATTCGCCGATCACACGCTCGAGACGCCGTGGACGACACTCCAGCTCGCGTATTTCGTGGGCACGGCGATGTGGACCTACCTCACCCAGCCCTTCACCTTCGCCCTCCCCGGATTTAAGACACTCGAGCTCGATCCGTGGCAGGAGAAAGGCGAGGAGTGGCGCCGGCTACACGTCGTCTGGCCGAGCTATCTCGCTACGCATAGCACCGACCAGACGCTCTACTTCGGCACCGACGGCCTGATCCGGCGCCACGACTACGACGTCGAGATTCAGGGCGGCAGCGGAGGCGCGCACTACATCTCCGACTACACCGAGGTCGCCGGGATCATGGTCCCGACCAAGCACCGAATCTATCCGCGCACGCCGGATGGCCAGGCGCTCGAAGAGCCATTGCTGATCTCGATCGATGTCAGCGAAATCGCGTTCACTTAACCCACGCCACCAATGGGTCGATTCGCCATCACGGCGAGTCGCCCAGCTCAGGAGAACCATGAGCACAACAGACGTCAATCAGGACACGCCCGCGGCCACCCTAGACACCGGAAGTCAGCTGACAACCGAGAACCGCTCGGTCGAAGTCGACGCCGCGACGCTTGTCTACCGCCGCTTCGGTAACGAGCAGACAGACGCACCGCCGCTGGTTTGCTTGCAGCACTTCCGCGGCAACCTCGACTTCTGGGACCCGATCCTTGTCGACCGCATCGCACGGGATCGAGAAGTCATCCTCCTCGCCAACCGCGGCGTCGGCGCCTCGACCGGCGTCGTACCCGACAACGTCACCGACATGGCCCGCGACGTTCTGCGGTTCGTCGACGTCCTCGGACTCATACAGGTCGATCTGCTCGGCTTCTCGCTCGGCGGCTACATCTCCCAGGAGCTAGCGCTTCTGCGCCCGCGGCTCGTACGGCGGATCGTGCTCGCGGGGACCGCGCCGCAGGGCGCTCAGCGTATTCACCGCTGGTCTGACGACGTGTACTTCCATGCGTGCGCTGATGAGCTCAACGCCGAGCACTCCCTCAACGTCTTCTTCTCCGGCTCGCAGGAGAGCCGCGCTAGAGGCATCGAGTACCTCCAGCGCACGCAGCTGCGTCAGACCGACCGAGACGAACCAACAGACCTCGCAACACGCGACGCCCAGCTGGCGGCGATCACGGCCTGGGGGATCCCCGACGTGTCGAAGCTCGACCGCCTCGCCGCAATCATTCAGCCGACCTTCGTCGCCGTCGGCGACAACGACACGATGATGCACACCAGCAACAGCCAACTCCTCGCCGACCGGCTACCCAACGCCCACGTCCGAATCTATCCAGACTCAAACCACGGCTTCCTCAACCAGTACCCGGAACTGTTCGCCGACCACGTCAGCGTGTTTGTCGACGCCCGTTAGACGACTTGTCTTGAGGATCTGACACGTCGCCCCACGCGCTGATCACACGATCCCCGCAAAAAGATCACTCGTGCGTGCGATGCGCGACCCGGTGACGCGGCGCACGCTTCACCGAAATACCGAACCGGAGGATCACAATGATTCCGGATCTTTTCGCGGCCGCCGCGGAGCGCGGGGATCGTGCCGCGATGGCTTCCCTGTTCGCAGAGGACGTGACGTACCACACGCCGGTCACGATCGCGGACCTGCACGGCAAGGATCTCGCGCTGAGGTTCCTCGCGGAGGGAACCCGCATTGTCGATGACCTCGAATACACCGACGAGGTAAGCGACGACGACCGGACGATTCTGTTCTGGAAGGCAATCCTTAACGAGCGCGAGCTCTTCGGAGCAACCGTCCTGGCCGACGCGGCCGGGGGCCTGATCCGCGACATCACAGTCCTGCAACGGCCCTGGGGGGTCGTCGCAAACTTCCGAGACACGATGCTCCGCACGCTGGGAGATGTCGTGCCGCTGCCGGCATGGCAGCTCGATGCCGGTAAAGCCCCCGCACCGAACCCTGACGCTGGCGTCGGCCAACGGCCAGGCGGGCCTCTTCCACTGGCCCCGAACGTGGCATTCCACAGTCCCCTGTTTACCAACACCGTGTACGGCCAGGACAATGTCGATGCGCTTCAGAAGCTGATCGACGGCATCCAGGGCGCGCGCACATACCTGGCGCGCTTCACCTCGACGGACAGGCTCGTCGAGTACTGGAACTGCTCCATCGACGGCCACGTTGAGCAAGGGATCGACGTCTTCAAGCTGGACGACACTGGCAGGGTCACCGACCACACGGTGTGGCTGAGGCCCTGGCCAGTGGTGACCGTGCTGCGCGACCGGATCATCGCCGCCAAGCTTCCTTTCCTCCCCGCGGACTATTGGGTTCCTCCCGCGCCGGCCAACCCAACGCTCGTAGCGGAGGACCTCGAGAGTCGGTCAACGAGCGCACCGTTCGGCGCATGAGGCCTACCAACGCTCGAGAACTTGAGACCGAACGGGCGATTGCGGTGAAGCCAGGACTGGACGGCACCGTTGCGCTGGTGACCGGGGCTTCGAGTGGCATCGGCGCCGCCACGGCGGCAGCGCTGGCCGCCGAGGGCGCGGCGGTGGGGCTGGCGGCGCGGCGAAGGGACCGCCTGGACGCGCTCGCGGCCGTTATCCGCGAGCGGGGCGGGACCGCGCTCGTGCTCGAGTCCGACATCACCGACCAACACCAGGCGACCGAGGCGGTGGAGCGGACGGTCGCCGAGCTGGGCCGCCTGGACACGCTCGTCAACAACGCCGGCGTCATGCTGCTCGGGCCGGCCGTCGGCGCACCCGTGCGCGAGTGGCAGCAGATGGTCGAGCTCAACGTCCTCGGCCTGCTCTACTGCGCGCACGCCGCGCTCCCGCACCTGCTCCGCGCCGCCGGCGACGACCCGCGCCGCATCGCCGACATGGTCAACATCAGCTCGGTCGCTGGGCGGGTGGCCCGCCGCGGAACCGGCGTCTACAACTTCACCAAATTCGGCGTCGGGGCGTTCAGCGAGTCGTTGCGCCAGGAACTCATCGACCGCCACGTCCGCATCTCACTGGTCGAGCCCGGCGCGGTCGAGACCGAGCTGGCCTCGCACAACCGGCCTGAGATCCAGAAGCAGATCTCGGAGCAATTCGAGAGCTTCGAGCGTCTTCAGTCCAAGGACATCGCGGCCGCGATCACGTTCATCGTGACCCGCCCGCGGCACGTCGCGGTCAACGAGATGCTGATCCGCCCCACCGAGGAGCGGTAGCCAAGGGTCGTGAGCCTAAAGGCCCATGCGAACGGCGTGTGCGGCTGCGGCGGCACGGTGCTCCACGTCGCCGCGTACGATCCGCTGGTCAAGGCGGTCGTCAGCCAGGTCGGAGCCATGGACCTCTACGCGATCACTCGCGCCGCCGTCGGCGACGAGCAGTTCGCAGCGCTGCAGCAACTGACCGTGCAGGAGCGTGCTCGGCACGCGACCGAGGGCGGCGAGGCATACATCCCCGACATTGGACGTCCCGGAGAAGGGTTCGCATTGCAGTCCGATCAGGACTCCTACGACTTCGCGCACGAGGCGCATGCCCCGTCATGGCGGAACGAGGTCACGATGAGCTCGCTCGAGGCGATCCTCGAGCACGCGCCCGCACGGTCGATCGAGCGGATCGCGCCGCGCCCACTGCTCATGATCCTCGCCAAGGACGACCAGATCAGCTCGCCCGAGCTGATCCGCGCTGCCTTCGACCGCGCCGGCGACCCCAAGCGCTTGCTCGAACTCGAAGGCGGTCACTACTCCCTGTATCCGTGGA
>CAWHRT010000032.1:0-20140 GCA_963831845.1 uncultured Solirubrobacterales bacterium
CGCCCACGCCGGCGCGGACGGCTTCACACTCTGCCCTGACGGCTTCGTGCCAGCTGGCTCTCCGGTAGCTGTACTCCTCGAGCGCGTCCGCGCGGCCGTTGCGGAACCACACAGGCCGCTCCCAGCCCGATCGCTCGCCGAACACGGCGCCGCGCTCGCGCAGACGGTCGTACAACGGCGAGGTCTTCAACGGTCTGGCGACCGGGCGCTCCTCGAACGGGAACTCGATCGCATACTCGCGCTGGTAGGCCTCCAGCGCCTTTGGAATCAGGAACTGCCGGGCGGCGGCGTAGTCGCCGAAGCGGCGGACGTCGAGCTCGGACATGTCGTCGCTCGGCTCGCCGTCGAGGATCCAGTCGGCCGCGGCGGCCCCGGCGCCGCCGCCGAACACGATCCCGAAGATCGAGAAGCCCGCGATCACGTGAAGGTCGCGCACGCCCGGCACCGGCCCGATCAGCGCGCGGCCGTCGGGGGTGTAGCCGTCCGGTCCGTTGATCAGCGTGCGCAGGCCGGCGATCTCGAATGGGGGAATCCGGCGCGCGGCAGCGAGCAGCACATCCTCGATCACCTCCAGTCGCGCCGGCAGCAAACGCCCGTGGAAACCCTCGGGAACTCCGTCGAGCGCCCACGGCGTCGCCTGCGCTTCGAACGGGCCGACGAGCAGCGCCTCGCCCTCCTGCCTGGCGTAGAACGATCCCTCGGGGTCGCGCAGGACCGGCAGCTCCTGATCGAGCTCCGCAACCACTTCGACCGGCTCAGTCACCACGTAGTGATGCTCCAGCGAAACGATTGGCAGCTCGACGCCCGCAAGCCGGCCCACCTGCGGCGCCCACTGACCCGCGGCGTTGACGACGATGTCGGCGCGGAGCTGTCCGTTGGGCGTGTCGAGGACCCAGCAGCCTCCCTCCCTGGCCAGCCCGCGCACCGGCGTGTGACGGTGGATCGCGCACCCGAGCTCGGTCGCCCCGGCGGCCATCGCGTTTGTGACGCCGGAGGGATCGACGTGCCCGTCGGTGGGAAGATGCGCCGCAGCCAGCACCCCATCGGTCTGCATCAGCGGAAACAGCGCCTGTGCCTGGTCGGGATCGATGATCTCGAACGGGACCCCGACCTGCTCGGCGATCCCGCGCACGTGATGGAACTGGTGGATGCGCTCGGCGGACTGGGCCAGCCGGACCGACCCGCAGCGGTGCAGGCCCACGGCCTGGCCGGTGCGATCCTCGAGCTCCTCGTAGAGGTCGAGGCTGCGCCTGAGCAGGCTCATCGTCTGTGGGCTGGCCGCGAACTGGGTGCACAGGCCCGCCGCGTGCCATGTCGAGCCCGACGTCAGCTCGTTCTGCTCGAGCAGCGCGACGTCGGTGGCTCCCCGGAGCGCAAGGTGATAGGCGACGCTGCATCCAGCGACGCCGCCGCCGATGATCGCGATGCGGACACGCTGCGGAACGCTTCGGCGCCGTCGGCCGCCCGCCTCTGGCGTCGAGCTCACGAGTGTGCCGGACAGCCCACTAGACGCTCACGGCGGGGCGGGCGACCGGCAGCGCACGCACCTCGTCGAGCGCGCTCTGGAGCCCCCGCACCTCGGCCCATCCGACCTGCATCATCTCCAGCGCGGGGTCGTGAAGATGCGGCAGCGTGGTCCCGGTCGCCTCCTCAACCACGATCGGCTTGAAATCGCGGAACATCGCGTCCTTGCCGGTCGCGGCCACGCACTGATTGGTGAGCACGCCGGTGATCAGCACGGTCTCCGCGCCGATCGCGCGCAGCTTGAGCTCGAGGTCGGTCTGGAAGAAGGCGCTGAGCCGCGTCTTCTCGACGTAGCGGTCGTCGTCGCGCGGGTCGAGCTCCTCGAGCACCTCGTAGCCCCAGGTACCGCGGCGCAGGCCGCCATCCTGGAGGAACGGGCGCAGCGCCACGATCCAGCCGCCTTCGTCGACGTCACGGAACCCGTGGCGCGTCCAGATGACCGGCACGCCGTGCTCGTGGCACGCGCTGGCGAGCTCTTTGATCGGCTCAATCGTGCGCCGCATGTGGTCGATGTCCACGCCGCGAAGCGAGTACCAGCCGTCACGGTGGAGAAAGTCGTTCTGCGCATCGATCACGACCAGGGCCGTGTGATCGGGCACGAGGTTCCAGCTGATCGGCTCAAACGGGGTGGTCGACATCGGTTCTCCTCACGGTGCGGGTCGTGAGCGAGATCGTCGCCCTGACGCCACCACCAAACCAGTGACAACTCGTAACCAACATCACCGTCGCGGGGTGCACGGTGTCCGGCGGCGGCCCTGCCGGGGTGGCGCCTCAGCGCTCGCCGGCGCTCTCGAGCGCAGCCAGGTAGCTGCGCGCCCGGAGCGCGAAATGCAGCCCGAGGCGTGTGTCTGGATCCGCCAGGTCACAGCCCAGCAGCTCCTGGATGCGCTCGATGCGCTTGTACAGCGACTGGCGCTGGAGGTGAAGCTCGCGGGCGGTCTCGGCGATCCGACCGCTGTGCCGGCAGTAGGCCTCGACCGTCCCCAGGAACTGCGTCCGGTGCTCGCGGTCGTGCCCGGCCAGAGGATCGAGGCGGCGGCGCACGAACGACCGCAGCGCCTCGTCGTTTCGCAGCGCCCACAGCAGCGGCTCCAGCCGCACGGCGGTGGTGTCGAGCCAGTCCTGGTGCGGCGCCCGCACGACGGCGTGGCTCATCTCGAGCGCGTCGCGCAGCTCCGCCCCGACCTCGGTCCAGGATCGGGTCACCGACCCCGCGCACACGATCAGTTCCTGGCCCGACAGCCGGCTCTCCCCGGCCGAACGCAGCGTGCGGCTGATCCGGCCCGCCACCTCCGGACGATCGGACTCGGAGCGCAATGCCACCACGATCGCCAGGCCTTCTCCCGGCAGCACGCCGGCGAGCGCCGACATCCGCATGCTGTCGAGCTCACGCGTGATCTCTCGCCACAGCGTGGGCCACGGCGCCTCGTCGCTCTCCTCGGGCTCAAGCCACCTCGAAGCCCGGATCGCCACCAGCGACAGCCGCAACAGGGCCCTTCGGTCGAAGCCGAGCTCAGCCGCCATCTCGGTCGCCTCGCGTTCGTCGATCGCGGCACCGGGACGCATGAGGCTGGCGATGAACTGTCCCCGACGGCGGGCGGCCATGCTGGGCTCGGCGTTTCGCCGCAGCATCGAGAGCGCGATCACGCTGGCGCCACGATCAAGCACGATCCGGTCGTACTTGCGAAGCGGCGAACTGAGCGCGAGCGCGATCAGCGTGCCCCAGGTTCGTCCGTGCCCCACCTCGACCGGCACCGACACGTGCTCGAGAGCCTCGGGGAGACGATGCGTGACCGTGTCCCAGGCGGCGAGCACAGCCGCGTCGGTCGCCGTATGCGGGTGGTGGTACAGGACCCCCTCATCGGCCTTCTGGAGGAGCACCGGGTTGCCGATCAGGTCGGCGAGCTCCTCGAGTACTTCGGGCACCCCGGCCCCATCGAGGATCAGTTCGGTGAACCGCCGGTGGGCCTGCTCTGCATGCTCGAGCGCCAGCGCCTGCTGGCCGACGATCTCGCGGTGAAGGGACTCGGTCACCTCGACGAACGGAACCTCTCGGTGAAGCACGATCAGCGGCAGGTGGCGGGCCTCGGCCTCCTCGACGACGGCCCTGGGGACCTGGTCGATCGACGTGTGGAGCTCGATAACCAGTCCGGCGATCGAGCGCTCGGCCAGCGAGGCGATGAACTTGCGCTGGGCAGAGGGACTGTCCGGGAACCCCATCCCGGTCGTCAGCAGCAGCTCACCGCCGCGAAGCACCGAGGCCATCTCCAGCCACTCGCCGGAGTGCACCCAGCGGATCGGATTCTTCAGCGAGCCGGCCCCGGCCAGCACCTCGGGCACGCCCTCGCTCAGCGGTCCGAGCCGTAGCGCGGCGGCGACGGTGATCTCCTCGTCGTGACCGTTGCGCATGCTCACACCCGCGTGGCCCCGAAGCGATCTGGACGCAGCGCCGCCAGCTCCGGTCGCTCCCGCCCGTCGAGCAGCTCGTCGGCCACCAGCTCGGCCAGCGCCGGCGACAGCGTCACGCCGCTGTGGGTCGCCACGGCGTACAGCCCGTCCAGCGCCCAGCCGGCAACCGGCAGCAGATCGCCGGGCAGCGCCCGCAGGCACACGCGATCGTCGAGCACTCGCGCGCCGTCGGCGCCGCGCACCCGGGTGCTCAGAATCGCGGTCAGCCGATCGGATGCGCCCGCCGGCGCGGTGTCGCCGCCGAGGGTGCGGTCCAGCGCGTCGCTGTGGACCAGCAGCCCGCCTCCTGGCTCTGACCGGATCAGCAGGCCGTCGGCGAGCACGACGCCGTCGATGCGCGTCCGCACCGGGGTGGTGCGCGCCACCAGGCCGGGGACGCGCGAGCCCGGCTCATCCGCGGTGAGCATCGGCACGTGCACGTCAGCGGTCGCCAGCAGCGATTGCGTCCAGCGCCCGGCGCAGCTGACGACCGCGTCGGTCACCAGCTCCTCGCCACCTCGCAGGCGTGACGCCGGTGACGCGACCCGCGTCGTCACGGTTCAGCCGGCTTATGCTCGCGGGCGTCCGCAGCTCCAAGCGGCGCGCGTCCGCCGTCGCGAGCAGCGCGGCGATCGCCTCGGCGGTCTGCACCCACCCTTCGCCGGCGAACCGGTAGACCGCGTCGACCCCAGCGCCGATCACCAGATCGGGCTCGTGGCGCAGCGCAGCCGCAGGGGTGATCCGCTCTGGCGGCCAGCCGCCGGCTCGGAGGCGCTCGCAGTGCTGTTCAAGCTCGGACTGGGCGGCCGGATCCGAGGTCCAGATCGTGGTGCCCCGCAGGTGCAGCCACGACGGCCGGCCGAGCGCCTGGTCCTGGCGGCGCCACGCGTCGAGCCCGAGCAGCCGGAGCTCGAGGTACTGCGCCAGGCCGGGGTGGCTTGCATCGATCCAGGCGAAGCTTCCGCGCGTCGTTGCGCCACCGGGCTCCCCGCCGTCGAGCAGGGTCACGTCCGCGCCACGGCGCGCCAGCTCGACTCCCACATGGACGCCGATGATTCCGGCTCCCACCACGGCAACGCGCATCTCGTCTGCCAGCGTATACGGTGGAATACCGCGGCGCGAGCGTCCGGACCGGTCGCGGTGCATCCGGACAAGTGGCGCCAGGCGATCTCACCGTGCCCCGGGGCCGCTAGATCCGGCCGATGCTGCATGGCTTGACAAATCCGACACCGAACGGGGGACCGCGTCACGGCATGCATGCATTTCATGCATCACGTGACCCGGCTCCGGGCCGACCCCGGATTTGTCACGTGATGCACGTGGCCGGCTGCGGCTGCGGCGGCAGCTAGGCGAGCGCGTCGATCGTCAGCTCGAGCGCGCCGTCGACAGGCGCCAGGACCGGCAGCTCGACGCCCGCGGCGCGGTATTCGTCCAGGCGCCGCCGGCAGTCCTCGACCGTCCCGGCTGCGGTCAGCAGGTTCACCACGTCGTCGCCGACCAGCGGCGCGGCGGCATCGACGCCGCCCTCGCTGAACACGGCTCGCAGGTGCTCCACGAAGTCCTCGTCCAACCCGGTCTCGCGCGCCACGTTGGGGAACAGCGACAGGTACACCGCGACGAACCGGCGCGCGCCGTCGCGTCCCGTCCGTGCGTCGGCGTGGGGCGAGACGACCACGCACATCGCGATCTCGGCCGGTCCGCCGGTCCGGCCCGCCCGGCGCGCCGCGGCCAGCATCCGGTCGCGGCGCTCGGCCGCGTACGCGGGCGGGAGACACACGTTCAGCAGCACGCCGTCGGCGACCTCGCCGGCGTACTCGACGGCGCGAGGGCCGGTCGCAGCCAGGAACAGCGGGATCGGCGTCCGGCGCCCGGCGCCGCCGTCGCGCGCCAGCACGTCCTCGATCCGTGCGCCCTCGAGGTTCACGACGGCGCCGTGGTAGGTGACCTCCTCGCCGGCGATCAGCCTCGGAATCACCTCGCAGTACTCGCGCAGCCGCGTCAGCGGGCGGGCGAACTCGACGCCCTGCGGCGCCAGCACCCGGGGCGATCCGGCGCCCAGACCCATCACGATCCGGCCGGGCGCGAGCTCGTCGAGCGTCGCGAACGTGAGCGCCAGCAGCACCGGGTTGCGGGTGTAGACGTTGACGATCCCCGTGCCGACCTTCAGGCGCTCGGTGCCCGAGCGCGATCGCCGCGACCGGAGCGACCGCGTCGCGCGTCAGCCGCGTCTCAGCAACCCACACGGAGTCGTAACCGGCGCGCTCGGCGCGCTGGGCGAGCGCCACCATCTCCGGCACGGCCGGAGCGCCCAGGAACAGCAGGCCGGTGCGCGCGCTCACGCTTGGACCGCTTCGGCCGCGGGCTGGGGGGCGAACTGCATCGCGATCAGGATCAGGAGCAGCGAGACGCCGCCATACAGCGCGAACGGCACCGCGTAGGAGCCGGTCAGGTCGCGTAGCGCGCCGGTCAGCAGCGGCCCGAGCGAGGCCAGCAGGTAGCCGATGCCGAAGCCCATCGCGGCCAGGCGCGCGGCGTGCGTCGGATCGCGCCCGTAGTCGACCGGAAGCACCAGCATCACCGGGAACACCAGGCCGTTGCCGAGGCCCAGCAGCAGCGCCCACACCACCGGCACCGAGAACGGCGACGCCGCAACGCCGGCCATCCCCACAGCCATGATCACCAGCGAAGCGATCAGCGCCGGCCGCCGGTCGTGGATGCGCGAGGCGCGCACCGTCACCGCGATCGTCGCCGCCGCCTGGGCGACGCTCAGGAGCGTCAGCAGCAGCCCTGCCTTGGTGTCGCTCCACCCGTGGTCCTCGTAGACCGGCGCCAGCCACGCCAGCATCACCCAGTACAAACCCGACGCGCCGCCGTAGAACAGTGAGATCTGCCAGGCCCGGCGCTCGCGCCACGGCGGGGTCACGATGCCGCGCCGGGGGCCGGGCCGGCTGCGGCGGGCGATCGGCACCAGCACGACGATCGCGGCGATCGCGAACACCGCCCAGAACGCCAGCGCGGCCTCCCAGGAGTTGGTCAGGTTGTTGATCGCCGGGCTCGCCGCCGCCGGGATCGCCGCCCCGAGCGTGATCCCGAGCGAGTACAGCGCGGTGACCAACATCGAGTGCTCGGCGAAATACGTGCGGACGAGACCCGGCAGCAGCGGCTGACCCAGCGCGATCCCGGCGCCGACGGCGAGCGTGGTGGCGAACAACACGGTCGTGTTGCCACCCCAGATCCGGGCGGCTGTGGCCAAGCCGATCACGACCATCGCGTAGGTGAGCGCGCGCTCAGCGCCGAGTCTGGCGGCGATCGGAGGGACCAGGAACGCGCCCACGCCCATGCACAGCGTGGGGATCGTGGTCAGCAGCCCGCCCGCCGTGTGGCTCAGGTTGTCGTCGGCCCGGATCGTGTCCAGCAGCGGCGACACCGACGCGACCGCCGGCCTGAGGTTCAGCGCCGCCAGGAACAGCGCGGCCGCCAGCATCGAGGGGGCGACCGCGCGCGCAGTCGCGGCAGCCCCGCCCGTCGGGCCGGGCCGCGGATCAGGCTCGGGGACGCGCGGCCCGTCCGGAGTGCCGGCCGGGGCGGTTCCCGCCGCGCGGCCGCCGACGCGGGCCATTACCGGATGCCGGCGCGGTCCACTACTGACCGCCGGCTACCTAAGCCGCCCGGACAGTGATCGTCGCCCGCTCGGGCTCGGTCGCAAACAGTTCGTGGCGGAAGGCGTCCCCGTCCGGCCACTCGCGCTTGGGCACCAGCCGCCGAACCAGCGAGAACTGCTGCTCGCCGCCCCCGAACGGGTACGGGGTCATCGCCAGCACTCCGGCACCCTCGCCGCGGAAGCTGTATCCCCCGAATTCGCCGCCGCCGGGCGACAGCGTGTCGTTCATGCAGAACAGCAGCGAGATCCGGTCGTGCATCTGGAGCAGCTCGTAATCCTTCTGCCGCTGCTCCGCGCTGACACCGAGCTCGGCGTCCTTGGCCTCGAACCCGCCCTCCTGCTCGGCCACGAACGCGTCCACCTGTTGGCGGGCACCGTCGGCGAAGGTGAGCTGCAGCTCCGGCTGCAATCCGTACCGGCGGCGGTAGATGCCGGCACCGTGCATCGACACCAGCAGACCGGCGTAGGGGTCCTGCTCGGTGATCGCCGCGATCCCGGCTCGGTAGAACGCCAGGTGCGCGAGCACGTTGACGTCGAGAAAGTTCACCGGCTTGTTTGCGCCCGGGTCATACGCCGGGGATTGCTCCCACACAGCCCATCCATCGTCGTGGCGTTCGGCCGCGATCATCAGCGACTCCGGACGCTCCGTGCGGTCCGCCCATCGCCGCGCGAGCTCGCCCGACAGGTCGGCGTGATCGGTCTGCATAACAACCTGCCAGTGGTCCCCGACATCGCACACGATCATCTTGCCCTCCGTTTCTCGGTCGTCGCCCGGAGCTTACGCATCGCCGCAAGCAGGATCGTTCACGCCAGGGCGAACGCCGAGCTAAGGTTCGCCGCCCTGATTGATCTGAGTGCTTCTAAGCATCCGCCATTCGAGTCAAGAGGAGAGACCATGAGCGTGCTGATCAAAGGCGGCCACATCGTCACCGCGGCTGACGACTACGTGGCCGACATCCTGGTCGAGGGAGAGACGGTCGCCGAGATCGGAAGGTCGCTCGACGTCTCCGCCGATCGTGTGATCGACGCGTCGGGCAAGTACGTGATCCCGGGCGCGATCGACCCTCACACGCACATGGAGATGCCGTTCGGCGGGACGGTCACCTGCGACGACTTCACCTCTGGCACGACATCGGCGGCGTTCGGCGGCATCACCTCGCTGATCGACTTCTGCCTCCAGGCTCCCGGCCAGTCGATTCCCGACGCGCTCGCCACCTGGCACGAGAAGATCGAGCGCTGCCCGCCGGTGATCGACGTCGGCTTCCACTCGCGATCACCGACCTGCACGACGGCGGCAAGCTCGAGGACGTGGCCAAGGCCCCCGACCAGGGCGTCACCAGCTACAAGCTGTTCATGGCCTACAAGGGCGCGATCATGGTCGACGACGAGACGCTGTTTCGAGTCATGCAGGTCGCGGCCGAGACCGGCGCGCTGGTGATGGTCCACGCCGAGAACGGCGACGTGATCGACGTGCTGGTCAAGCAGGCGCTGGCCGAGGGCAAGACCGAGCCGAAGTGGCATGCCGCGACTCGGCCGCCCCACACCGAGGGCGAGGCGACCAGCCGCGCGATCACAGCTCGCCCACCTCGCCGACTGTCCGCTGTACGTGGTCCACGTCTCCTGCGAGGAGTCGATCGAGCCGGTGGCGGCGGCGCGCGCGGCCGGCTGGCGGATCTGGGGCGAGACCTGCACCCAGTACCTGTTCATCGAGCAGAAGGACCTCGAGGAGCCCGACTTCCAGGGCGCCAAGTACGTGTTCACGCCGCCGCCGCGCCCCCCGCACAACCACGAGAGCCTGTGGCGCGCGATCACCAACGGGACCCTGTCGGCGGTCTCGAGCGACCACTGCCCGTTCCGGATCGCCGATCAGAAGACCCTCGGCAAGGACGACTTCTCAAAGATCCCCAACGGCGGACCGGGGATCGAGAACCGGCTGCACATGCTCCATCACTTCGGGGTGCGCGAGGGCCGGATGTCGATGAACCACCTCGTGGACCTGTGCTGCACGCAGCCCGCCAGGCTGTTCGGACTGTTCCCGCGCAAGGGCACGATCGCAGTCGGCAGCGACGCCGACATCGTCGTGTGGGACAGCGACAAGCACCTGACGCTGTCGGCCAAGACCCATCACACGAACGTCGACTACAACCTGTTCGAGGGCACCGAGGTGGTCGGGGCGCCGGAGCTGGTGATGCTCCGCGGACAGGTGATCGTCGACGGCGATGAGCTCGTCGCGTCGCCCGGAGCGGGCCAGTTCCTGTCCCGGGCGCGCTTCGGCAAGCCGCTCGCGCCCCAGAGCGCGACGGTCGCTTCCTGAGTTCCGGCGGGTCCCCAATCCTGAATTTCGCCGGGCGCGGCGAGATCGCGCCCGGCGCAGGATTAGTGTTGTCTTTTCACTCCCTGAGACGCTTGACGACCCCCGACGTAATCAGGTATACAAACGCATACAGAACTATTGGAGTCGCACGACCCGCGGGACGGCTTGCTTTGGTTCGCGCGGGTCGAGGCGTTGGTTTCTGGGGCTGAGTTGTGCCCGAGGTGCTGTAGGACTTCGCGTTCGTCGAGGAAGGAGCAGGTATGGGAATCCAGGTCGTGAACGAGCCGCCCCCTGAGGAAAGCTCGGAATCAGGGCAGACAAGACGAGATGTCCTGGTCAAGGGGGCCGCGGGTCTGGGCGTGCTGGCCGGCGGTCCGCTGCTGGCTGCATGCGGCGGGAGCGCCAGCTCCAGCAGCAGCGGCAGCGCGAGCGGAGGCTCGTCCGGCGGCGCGCAGAAGCTGCGCGTGCTCGGGATCGGGGTCGACCAGAACCCGGCCCTCAAGGCTCAGGCCAAGAAGGACCTGAACATCGACCTCGAGTACACGATCACCGACACGCCAACGACGACGCAGAAGTCGATCACCCAGCCGCAGAACTTCGACGTCGGCCACCTGTACGTTCACCAGATCCCGCAGCTCCTGCCCGCGGGTGTCACCCAGCCGGTCGACACGAGCAAGATCCCCGGCTGGACCGGCGGCACGACGCTGTGGGAGGCCCCGTCGAGCCAGCCCACGAACCTGTCGGCGTCGGACCCGGGCTTCCAGGACCCGAAGCTGGTCCCCGGGATCGTGCCCGTGCTGACGCATGGGAAAGCTCACCGCTCAGGGCACCTACGGAGTCGGCGACGCCGCCTACCGGATGCTGCCGCTGGACACCAGCGACCCGTCGAAGCTGACCGGCGGTGCACCGTTCGACGCGGCCACCGCGCAGACGGTCAAGACCTCGACGATGCTGACCGGGATGCCGGGCGTGTTCAACTCGGACTCGATCGGCTACGACAAGACCGTGATCCCGCACGTCGACAGCTGGGCCGAGCTGTTCAACCCGCAGTACAAGGGCAAGGTCGCGCTGATCAACGACCCGCAGATCGGCCCGATCGACGCCGCGCTCGCCGCCCAGGCGTCGGGCAAGCTGAAGTTCGGGAACATCGGCAACATGACCAAGGGTGAGATCGACAACCTCACCAAGCTGCTGATCGACATGAAGAAGGCCGGCTTCTTCCGCGCCTTCTGGGCGACGTTCACCGAGTCCGTCAACCTGATGGCCGGCGGCGAGGTCGTGATCGAGAGCATGTGGTCTCCGGCGCAGACGGTGCTGCTCGAGGCCGGCAAGAAGGTCGGCTTCGCCGCCCCCAAGGAGGGCATGCGCGGCTGGTGCGGCTGCACCGTCATCTACAAGCACGTCAGCGGCGCCGACGCTCGACGCGGCCTACAAGTACCTGAACTGGTGGCTGTCGGGCTGGCCGGGCGCGAACATGGCCCGCCAGGCGTACTACAGCCCCCGCCCCGACACGACCAAGAAGTTCCTGTCGAAGGCGGAATGGGACTACTGGTACGGCGGCAAGCCGGCCGCCCAGAACCTGGTCGGCCCGGACGGCAAGCAGGCGATCCCGAAGGGCGCGGTCCGCGAGGGCGGCTCGTTCACGCAGCGGATCCGTCTGTACGCTGCGTGGAACACGACGCAGCCGCAGAATGACTACATGGGGACCCAGTGGAATAACTTCATCTCCGCGTAGCTGAGAAAGGGCGATTGGGTAGTGACAACGGGAGGCAGGACTGAGAGCGAGCCCGAGGTGACCGAAGCAGGCCGTCGAGCCTGAGACCTCGGGCTCGGCAGGTCGGCTGGAGCTAAAGAGCGTCGCCAAGCAGTTCGGCGACGTGGTGGCCGTGGAGGACGTGAACCTCCAGATCGACAGCGGCGACTATGTGGTGCTGCTCGGGCCGTCCGGCTGCGGTAAGACGACGATCCTGCGGATGATCGGGGGCCACGAGTACCCGACGACCGGGGACATCGCTGCTCGACGGCCAGTCGCTGGTCGGGGTTCCCCCGGCGAAGCGGCCGACCACGACCGTGTTCCAGCACTTCGCGCTGTTCCCGCATAAGAGCGTGCTGGGCAACGTCGAGTTCGGCCTCCGCATGCAGGGCATGCACAAGGAGGAGCGCCAGAAGGTCGCGATGGACATGGTCGACCTCGTCGGCCTCTCCGAGATGCGCTTCCGCAAGCCCCAGGAGCTGTCCGGTGGCCAGCAGCAGCGCGTCGCCCTTGCGCGCGTGCTGGTGACCAAGCCCAAGGTGCTGCTGCTCGACGAGCCGTTCGGCGACCTGGACCGGCTGCTGCAGCTGCGGATGCGCGTCGAGTTGCGCGAGCTCCAGCGGGAGCTGGGCATCGCGTTCGTGCACGTGACCCACAACCAGGAAGAGGCGCTCTCGATGGCCGACAGGATCGTGGTCATGGAGGGCGGCCACATCCAGCAGGTGGGCACGCCCGCCGAGATCAGCCAGCGACCCGCCAACGTGTTCGTCGCCGCGTTCATGGGCGACAACAACATCATCCAGGGCTCGGTCAGCCAGGTCAACGGCGACCAGCTGGTGCTCGACTCGCCGATGGGCCCGCTGAAGATGCAGGACCAGGGCGGCTCGCACGGCGTCGGCGACAAGCTGACGATGGCGATCCGGGCCAACTGCGTCCGCGTGGCCGGGGACGCCGGCAACGGTGGCACGAACGAGCTCGAGTGCACGCTCGTCGCGACCGAGTATCTCGGCGACACGATCAAGGTCCACATGCGCTCCGGAGAGCACTCGCTGCTGGCCAAGTTGCCCGAGCAGCGCTACCCCGAGCTGGCGGACCTCGCCGGAAAGCCAGTGAAGGTGAGCTGGGACCCCGCCGACGCGCAGCTGCTCAGTGACTGAGCCAAACGGGAAGGACACACGCGAGGTCGCCGAGGCGCTCGACGAGCGCGAGCTTCCGGGCGACGTCAGGCTCTCGTCGGAGGCCGCCGCGGAGATCTACGGCGAGGAGCGGTCGTCCGCGGTCGTCAGGACTTCGCCTCCGGGGTCGTCCAAGCTGGTCACGGCGCTGTGGGCGCTGCCCGGCACGCTGTGGCTGCTGATCTTCCTCGTCGCGCCCGTGATCGTGGTGCTCGTCGTCTCGTTCTTCACCGGAACGATCACCGGCTTCAGTAAGACCTGGACGACCGAGAACTACACGACGATCTTCTCGAGCACGTCGACATATCTGTCGACGCTGGGGAAGGTGGCGCGCAACTCCGCGATCGTGACCGTCGTCTGCCTGATCATCGGCTACCCGGTGGCCTACTTCCTCGCGGTCAAGGTCAAGAAGGTCCAGTACTCGTTCGCGCTGTTCATCATCGCGCTGGCGCCGTTCTTCACCAGCACGCTGATCCGCGCCGAGGCGTGGATCCCGACGATGGGCAAGCAGGGCGCGGTCAACCAGATCCTGCAGAAGATCGGGATCATCAACCACCCGCTGTCGATCCTGCTGTTCAGCGACTTCGCGGTGCGCGTCTCGCTGATCCAGCTGCTGGTGCTGTTCATGGTCACGCCGATCTTCTTCCAGCTGGCGGCGCTGGACCAGAGCGCGATCGAGGCGGCGCGCGACCTCGGGGCCAACGGCTTCAAGGTGTTCATGCACGTGACGCTGCCGCTGACCCGCGCCGGGATCATGATCGGCTCGGTGTTCGTGTTCGTGCTCGCGATGGGCGACTTCGCCACCTACAAGCTCGTCGGCGGCGGCGAGGTCGGCTCGATCGGCGTCAACATCCAGAACCTGGTGTCGCTGCTGCAGTACCCGGCGGCCGCCGCGCAGGCCGCCGTGCTGGTCGTGGCGATGGTCATCGGTGTGGTGTTACTGCTGCGGTTCGCCAAGCTCGAGCAGGGGTTCTAAGGCGATGACCCAGCAACTCAAGGACCGCCTTTCGAAGATCGGACTCGGGCATCTGGTTCGCGATCTTCCTCGTGTTCCTGTACGGCCCGATCCTGGTGATGCTCGTCCTGTCCCTGCAGGACTCGTCGGGCGGATCGACGTTCCCGGCCAAGGGGCTGATCAGCGGCTACTGGTACAACTACCTGAGCCTCGACAATGCCGCCGCGATCCGCACCGCGGCCGGCGTATCGCTGATCCTGGCGATCATCGTCGGAATCATCGCCAGCGCGCTGTCGCTGTCGATGATCATGGCCTACCGGCGGATGAGCCGGCGGATGGGCAGGGCGCTGCTGTACCTGATCCTGCTGTCGCTGATGACGCCGGGGATCCTGCTCAGCCTCGGAATGAGCCTGTGGTGGAAGCTGCTCGGGCTCAACGTGGCCCTGTACCCCACCGCGCTGGGCGTGCACGTCGTGTGGGCGATGCCGTTCGGGTTCCTGGTGATGCTGGCGATCTTCAACCGCTACGACATCGCGGTGGAGGAGGCCGCCCGGGACCTCGGCGCCAGTGCGCTGCAGACGTTCACCCGGGTGACGCTGCCGATCATCTGGGGCGGCGTGTTCGGCGCGGCCCTGTTCGGGTTCACGCTCTCCTGGAACGAGTTCGAGCGGACGCTGCTGATCTCGCCCACCCCGACGCTCCCGCTCGAGATCTACGGCGAGTTGATCTCGGCGACGCTGCAGCCGGACCTGTACGCGCTCGGCGTGATCACGACGTTCGGAACGATCGTGCTGGTGTTCCTGATGCTGATCATCGTCGCGCTGATCGTGCGCCGGACCAGCCGGACCCAGGCCGCCGCACTCGAGCAGGACGAGGCGGAGGTCGAGATCGCGACGACGGCGGCCCCGCAGCCGGCCTGACACCAGCGATGCCCAATCCCCGCAGCAAGTCGACAGCGACCAAGGAGAACGCTCTCACCACCGAGGAGCGCGATGCGCTGTTGGCCGTCCAGCAGGATGCCCGGCTGGGCACCAACCGCGGCGACGGCTGGTGGCACATCACGCCGATCTGGTACCTGTGGGAGGACGGCGTGTTCAGGCACACGCTGGGCGCCGGCCGCCGGCACCTGCGCAACCTGCGCACCGATCCGTCACGCGACCGTGTGCGTCGACCAGGACCCGCGACTGGCCGAGGGGCTGCAGGCGGGCGCGCAGGCCGTGGTCTGCTTCGGGACCGCCGAGCTATCCAACGACGAGGACCTGATCCGCGACGTGACCGAGCGGATGCTGGTCCGCTATCTGGGCCCCGACGCGACCGCCTACCTCGACCCGATCATGGCCGAGGGCCGGACGATCGTGACGATCACCCCCCAGGACTGGCTCACCTGGGACTACAACAAGGACTGATGCCCGCCGATCCGAAGCGAATGCTGGCCAACCTACGGGAGCTGGCCGAGCTCACCGGCACCGACCGGGGCGCGCAGCGCGTCGCCTGGACCGACACCTGGAAGCAGGCCCGGGAGTGGGAGCGCAAGCAGCTCGACGAGCTGCCGGTGACGGTCGAGATCGACGAGGCCGGCAACCTGTGGGCAACGCTCGAGGGCGAGTCGCCGGACACGCTGATCATCGGCAGCCACATCGACTCGGTGCCCGACGGCGGCTGGCTCGACGGATGCCTCGGCGTGCTGTCGGCGCTCGAGGTGCTGCGCGGCCTCGCCGCCGGCGACAAGCCGCCGCTGACGGTCAAGCTCGTCGACTGGGCCGACGAGGAGGGCGCCCGCTTCGGGCTGAGCCTGGTCGGCTCGAGCGCGGCCGCCGGGACGCTCGACCCCGAGATGCTGGCGCAGCTAACTGACGTCGAGGGCGTCACGGCCGGAGATGCGCTCGCCGCCCATGGCGTCGACGTCGCCGAGATGCACCGCTCGGGTTCGCGTCTCCAGGGCGCGGTCGGCTATATCGAGTTGCACATCGAGCAGGGTCCGGTGCTCGAGGCCCGGGACCTGTCGCTGGGCGTCGTCACCGGGACCTACGGGACCGAGCGCTGGGCGGCCAAGTTCACCGGCCAGGCGGCGCACTCGGGCTCGACCCCGATGGACCAGCGGCGCGACTCGCTGCTGGCGGCATCCCAGCTGGCGCTGAAGGTGCGCCAGCTCGCGCTCGACAACGGCGGCGTCGGCACGGTCGGGCGGATCGGCGCCGAGCCCGGGATCCCGACCGCGGTCGCGGGAGTCGCCACGGCACTCGTCGACCAGCGTCACGAGGACGCCGACGTGCTGGCCAAGGTCCGCGGCGAGGCCGAGCAGACCAGCCGCTCGATCGCCGAGCAGGAGGATGTCGAGGTCGACTGGTCGCCGCTGTTCCGGATCGCTCCGATCCCGTTCGACGCTGGATTGATCGAGACCGCCGCGGGGATCATCGACGAGCTGCAGGGAACCGACATGCGGCTGCCCAGCGGACCACTCCACGACGCCGCCCGGGTCGCCGAGTCAGGCGTACCGACCGTGATGCTGTTCGTCAAGAGCAAGCGCGGCCTCTCGCACACCCGCCTGGAGGACACCGACGATTCGGACCTCGAGCTCGCGCTGCAGGCGCTGGACCGGCTGGTCGCCGCCAGGCTCGAGCGGGCCGCAGGGAGATGATGCAGTCACAGCCGCGCCCGCAGGATCGCCTGCGGCTGCGCGAGGACGCTCCCCGTCCCGAGGAGCGGCTGATCGAGCCACGGTCGGCGGCGCTGTGGACGGTGCTGTCGCTGCCGCTGGTGGGCTATTTCTTCTGGTACTACTTCGCCCACCGGGACTGTTCCCTCCTGGCCGAGGACGACGCGAACCCGTGGTTCTGGCTGGCGATGATCTTCCCGGGGATGTTCCTGGTGATCCCGTATGCGGCGGCCCAGGCGAAGATCGTCGCGCGGGTCGAGATCGCGACGCGCAGGCCGTTCTCGACCGCGGCGTACCTGGGGCTGTGCCTCGGCGGCTTCTTCATCCCGGCGGTGCTGCCGCTGTTCCTGCAGCCGCGGCTCAACCAGGCCGGCCGCGTCAGTCGCTGACCGTCAGACGCCCACCCATCAGCTCCACCGGGGCGCCGGTCGAGCCGAGCGACCGAAACGCGGTGCGAATGTCCTGCTCGGGCGCGCCGGCGGCGAGCAGCATCCTCAGCAGCACGCGGGCGCGCGCGCCGGTCATCGCCCCGGCCGAGATCAGGCCCCGCGCCTCCAGGTCGACCTCCGAGCCCGTGAACATGTACGTGCGGTGCAGCGCCTCGCCGCCCGCGGTCCGCGACGCGAGCACGACGGGCATCAGCTTCGCCAGGCGCTCGAGCTCGGGCACGGTGCGGGCGGTCACGTGGCCGCCGCCGGTGCCCTCGACAACGAGACCCCGGTAGCCGGCCCGCTGCACCGCGTCGACCAGCAGGCCCTCCTCGCCCGCGCCGAACGTGATCAGCGCCACCGGCGGAGGCTCTGTCACCCCGTCGAGCTCTAGGTGTCGCCGGCCCACCGGCCGCGCTCCGATCCGCACCTCTCCCTCGGCGAGCCAGCCGATCGGACCGACCGGCGAGGACTGGAACGGGGAGACGGCCTGCGTGTGCGCCTTGCGCACGAACCGGGCGGCATAGATCTCGTCTGCGAACACCACCAGCGCGCCCATCCCGCGCGCCCGCTCGCTGGCCGCCGTGCTCACGGCCGCCAGCAGGTTCGCCGGGCCGTCGGCTCCGGGCAGCGTCGGGTTGCGCATCGCGCCGGTGACGACCACCGGGGCATCGGAATCGACGAGCAGGTCGAGCGCGAACGCGGTCTCCTCGATCGTGTTCGTGCCCTGGGTGACGACCACGCCGCTGTCGCCGCCGGCGAGGCGGCGCTCGACCTCCCGGGACAGGGCGACGAGGTCGACGAGCGTCAGCTCCGGCGAGGGGACCTGGCGGAACGTGTCGGCGCTGATCCGGGCCACGTCCTCGAGGCCGGGAACGCTCTGCACGAGCTGCGCAGCGGTCAGCGTCGGCGTCACCCCCTGCCCGGAGCCGGTGGAGGCGATCGTCCCGCCGAGCGCCAGCACGCTGACGCTGGGTGGCTGGCCGGAGCCGTTCACGCCGTGGCTTTGTTTCCCGCGCGCGCGAGGCGCTGGAAGGTATCGAACGACTCCCGGAGCCGGTCGGTGTCGATCCCCCGGGTGATGAACACGAGCTTCGACGAGGGATCAGCTACCGATCCGGGCGGGAGATGCTCGGGCGCGTGGACCACGTGCTGCACGCCATTGACCGACACGAGCGTCCCGTCGTCGAGCTCCAGCAGGCCCTTGACGCGCAGCACCTCCTGTCCGCGGGCATGCAGCAGCATGCTCAGCCACACCGCGAACCCGAGCCAGTCAACCGGGCCGTCGGCGTTCAGACTGAGGCTCGCCACGTCGGCGGTGTGGGCGCTGCGGTCGTCGCGCTGCCGCCGGCCGGCGGCGGTCTGATCGCGCGCCGTGAGCGCGGTCGCTGCCTCGGCGGGAGGGCTCGCCCACGACCCCGTGCACGGCCGTGCGGATCCCGGCCGCGGGGTTGAGCGCCCGCAGCGCCGCCACCACGGCCGTCGTCTGCTCGGCCTCGACCAGGTCGACCTTCGTGATCACGAGCTCGTCGGCCACCAGCACCTGTTTCGCCGCCTCCGGATGGGTGGCCAGCTGCTCGGTGCAGTTGACCGCGTCGACCGTCACCATCAGGCGCTCGACGTCGA
This sequence comes from uncultured Solirubrobacterales bacterium, assembly GCA_963831845.1. Lineage (GTDB taxonomy): Bacteria > Actinomycetota > Thermoleophilia > Solirubrobacterales > Solirubrobacteraceae > Palsa-465. The sequence continues at coordinate 18,541 of CAWHRT010000032.1, forward strand.
AGTGGTGGCGGAGCATCGGGTCGTTGGTGATCGTGAACACGATCGGCGCCGGGTCGGCGAGCCCGCTGGTCTCGATCACCACGCGGCTCAGTCCGGCGTCGCCGCGGTCGCGGGCGTCGAGCAGCTCGCGCAGCACCCGCACAAGATCCTCCCGCCGGGTGCAGCAGGCGCAGCCGCCGCCGACCAGCTCGACTCGCTCCTCGCAGGCTCGCAGCAGCTCGGTGGTCGAGTCCGACCGCGCCGAACTCGTTGACGATCACCGCGGTATCGGGCGCCCCGTCGAGCATCTCGCGCAGCAGCGACGTCTTGCCCGAGCCGAGGAAGCCGCCGACGACGAGGACGGGGATCCGCCGCCGCGCCCATCAGGCTGCCGGCGTCTCGCGCTGCAGGCGCGCGAGCAGCTCGGGATCCAGCGGGTCCAGCGGCCGCTTGGCGAGCTGCTCGCCGGCCGCCCACACCTCGCCGAGGCTGCGGGCGACCTGCGACCTCGCCCTTGCGATCGGAGACCATCGCGGTGACCCCGCTCGGGTCGTCCGCTGTAGCGCGAGCCCGTGCGCGCCGACGATCTGAGTCAGCAGCGCCGGCGCCGGGCCCGGACGCTGCGGTCGGCTCAGCGCCCACGCGGGCGTCCGTCCAGTGCTCCTCGCCGGTCAGCCCGTAGCAGAGGATGCACACGGCGAGGCTCCGGTTCGGCGGCGGCTAGCCCGGCGAACGGCTGCCGGCGGCGGAAGTCGTCGGCGGCCTCCTCCATCGTCACCCACTTGACGCCCTCGTGCTGGTTGATGTAGCCGATCAGGCGCTCGAGCATCAGCAGCACCTGCGGCCGGCCGCTGACGTCCGGGTGGATCGTGAACGGGAACACCGCGTAGTCCATGTTCGCGTAGACCCAGTCGAACTGGTCGCGCCACATCTCCTCGATGTCGCGCGGGTTCACGAAGCCGTGGCTGTTCGGGCGACCCCTTGATGAACATCATCGGCGGCAGGTCGTCCACGTACCAGTTCGCCCCGATCTCGACGAGGTCGATCTCCTGGCCGCGCACGAGCGGCTTCATCCACTCGGCCGGCGTCCTTGGTGTAGTCGATCTTCGTCCACTCGTCGCCGACGCGCGCGTAGAACGGCGTGAAGTCGTTGTAGCCCTGGCTGTGGTCGTAGGTGAAGCCGTACTTCAGCAGCAGCTCGGCGGTGACGTTCGACATCTCCCACCACGGCGCCACGTAGCCGCGCGGCGCGCCCGGAGACCTTCTCGATCAGCTCGACGCACTTGGCGAGGACGTCCTCCTCCTGCTTGGGAGTCATCGCGATCGGGTTCTCGTGCGAGTAGCCGTGGGCGCCGATCTCGTGCCCGGCGTCGACGATCATCTGACCGAGTCCGGGAACGTCTCGATCGAGTGGCCGGGGATGAACCAGCTGGCCGGGATGTCGTGCTTCTCGAACAGGTTGAGCAGCCGCGGCGTGCCGACCTCGCCCGCGAACATTCCGCGCTGGATGTCGGACGGCGAGTCCTCGCCGCCGTAGGAGCCGAGCCAGCCTCCCACCGCGTCGATGTCGACGCCGAACACCGCCATGATCTCCTTGGGCACGTCTCTCTCCCTTCGTCAG
>CAWHRT010000033.1:0-150740 GCA_963831845.1 uncultured Solirubrobacterales bacterium
ACCCGATCCGACAGATCTGGTTCTCACACACGCCGTAGGTCCGGTTCCACAACGGCACGAGCGTCCTGCGATCCACGGCGAGTAGCTGCCACAGCGCCTGGTAGCCGGTTCCCGACCAGCTCGGGTTGCTCGCGGTTCCCGCCATCGGCGGAGCCGGGTAAAACACGTTGCCCAGCTGGATTCCAGGCTCCCCGTTCGGGTTGGTGTTGACCTCTACCACCGGGCTGCGCGGCAGCGAGACCATCGACACATTGTCGACCATCTTGCCCGTCCCGACCCTCGTGCTGAGACGCACGCCGGTAGACGCCAGGAACATCAGGGCGCAGCGCCACCGCCGGCCGCCCGCCCCGGCCCCGCATCGCCAGCCGAACACCCCGCGGCCCCAGCGACACGCTCACCCGACTTCGCGGCGCGAGAGATCGATTGCCGGCCACCGCTGGCCTGCGCACGCGCCGCGCGTAACGACTCTTGAGCGGAGCGGCCACCAACGTCCACCGCGACCGCGCTCGCGACCGTAGCTTCGCGACCGCCCGCGAGCCTCCCGACGATCCGTCGCAGCATCCCCGCAGGCACGTACACGTCGCGACCAGCGCCGGCGAGGATACGACGCACCACGCGAAACCGGACAACCGCGCGTCGGACCCGGCCGCGCCAACGCGCCGTGACCCGCAACACGTTGCGGCCTGGGCGCAGACCATGACTAGCCGACGCGCCCAGCACCCGCAGGTTCTCACCTCGCCGCACGAAGTCACGGCCGACACCCACACCATTGAGACGCGCCTGGACATCGTTGTACTCGGGGCCTGCGCGCACCACGATCAGCACCGTATTGGCCCGGATCCTCGCCGCCGGACGCGGCCTCACGATCACTCTCGACGCAGCGTGCGCCGAGCCCGCGCCAGCGCAAAGCACGACAGCGAGCGCGAACCCGACCCCCCCTACGACCAGCCGCCCCCGGTATCCCATTTTTAGCCGAAGCATGGCCTGCATCATCGGGTCACCCCCAACTCATTTGACATGGCCGAAAGGGCCACTCGTTCATATATCTCTTCACTGGACTCCCAACGCGGCGAGTCGCGCGACCGGGATTGCTCGCGCCCTGACACCATCGCGACTGGTCATGAGCGCCTCATCTGGCTTCTCTGCCGCTGGCTGCGGTCTTGTGGCCCGATCTGAAAATCATTGCCATAGTTGTCCCGTGTGGATGATGGATTCGTGCCCTGATGGGCGGTCGGATCGGCGCGGGTGCGTCGATCAGCTCTGGGGGACGGGTTCCGCAGGAGCGCACCGCGCCGATCAGCTAGTACGCCTGCTGGAGTGCGTCGTTGATGAGTTGTTGGTCGTCGAAGATCGAGAAGACCTCCGGCACGGGGGCGCCGGTTAGTGGGATGTTGTTGATGAAGTTGGCGAACACGAGCAAACGTCCGCTCTTGGGCTCGATATAACCCGCGAGGTTTGACGCTCCGGCAAGCCCGATCGCCGGAGTCTGGAAGGCGACGCGGTTGCCGGGCTTGGCCTGGATACTGCCGACGGACGGCGTGCCTTTTCCGAGCGTCGCAAGCGTCCCGTCGACGCCGACGATCGGCAGCGCGGCACGGAGGGCGGGTCCGTATGGCTGGAGCAGCGCCCGTCGTAGGAACGTCGTATACGCGACCGGGTTGATCCGATCGCGGTCGTCGGAACCCGCGCCGTCGAAGGCGAACGTTGTGTCCGGCGGGGATCCCAGGCGTGCGGCGTTGCGCTGGAGGAGCGCCAGGCCGGCGGGGCAGTTTCGCTGCCCGCGCTTGACGGCTGCCAGGCACACGAGCAGGTCGGCGCCGCGGTTGGCGCTGACCTTGAGGATCACCTTCACGATCTGTGAGAGCGGGGCCGACGTCCATCGCGCGACACGTCGGTTCGACGGGTAATTACGACTACGCGGAAGCGGCTCGCGCGGGTCAGGTCCGACGGATCGCGCGTCGACGTGCACTCCGGCGCGGCGTAGCGCCTCGATGAACGCGGTGCGTGCGAAGGCGGCCGGATTCGGGATAGAGAATACCTGGAGCAATGGCCCGCTTCCGGCCGGCACGGTTCCGCTCACGGTCACCTGCCTAGGGCCCGTCTGGGTGGCCTGCCACGAGGGTGCCGACCCTGAGGCAGCCGTCTTGACGGTGGAGCGGACGTGCCAGGCAGCGGTGTGCGGCCGGTAGGAGATCCGCGCCGGCTGTCCTTTGCGCGTCGCCTTGGCTGTGATGTCGATGAAGTTCTCGTTGATCCCGATCGGCGACATGACGCCATCGGGCCAGCCCGAGTATGTGTTGAACAGTCGGGTGTCGATGACTACGTTGCCGCTCACCCTGCGTATCCCGGCGGCGCGGACCTGGCGCGCGAGTCCCTCCACCCCGGCGAGCGGATTGGAATGCGGCACCAGGGTCGGGCCGGGCGCGCCGTCGGCGTCGCTGTGATCGAGCTGCGGTGCGCTGTTGTACGCCTGGGTCCCGTTTGGGCGGTCGCGCAGGCCGAAGCTGAAGTCGCCCGATGCGACCAGGATCAGGTTCCCGGTCAGCACACCATGGCGAACGCTCCCGGTACGGAAAACGGGCGTCCGGAAGCGATGCGCGGGGCCGTAGTCGTGCAACACGGTCGCGGCGCTGTAGAGCTTGAGCGTCGAGCCCGGGGTGAACAGCTTTTCTGGATTCTGCGAAACCAACGCCTTACCCGTCTTCGCGTCCGCGACGAACAGGCCCCACGTCGAGTGCTTGTACCGATCCTTCGCCTCTACGCGAGCGATCGTCTGGGCGACGCTCGGCGGGACCGGTACCGCAGTCGGAGACAGCGGGTCAGCCGCACCTGCCGGCGACGCTGCCAGCGCGAACACGCCGCCGGCGACCGCGACCACTGTCACAACGAGACGCATCAAGGCGGCATCGAGTAATCCTGCGAGCAGTCGCGATCGTGACTTCGGTTGCATCGTTCACCTCTCGTTCACAGCGGTCGCCGGTGGGATCGACGCGAGTGTGTTGTCGAGCCAGTCGTAGACGCGCCGATGGAAGAGCCGCCGACCCGCAGCCTGGCTATGGCCCTCCGCGCCCTCGCTGGCGCCGAACCGCAGCAGGGTGCGGCGCTCAGTGCCGACGGCGTCGATCAGCAGCTCGGCCTCACGCGACGCCGGGTCATCGTCGTTCGCGGTCACGAGGACCGGACAGCGGATGCCGCTCGCCACCGGCCAGATCACGTAGCGGGTCAGATCGGCGAGATAGTCGAACAGCGTCTCGGTGCCGTGGACGAGCATGCCGCGGTCGCGTAGGCGCCAGCGGAGCATTGGATCGGCGTCGGGTCGCTGGAGCATCGCGTCGAACGGATCCAGCAGCGACGGGTCGATGTCCGGGAAGGAAGCGCGTGCACGATCGTCGAGCGAGAGCAACGGCAGGAATGCCGCGGCCTGGTCCCACTGGCCGGGATCGGCGATCAGCGCGGCCACCCGCGGTTCGCGGCCTGCGGCGCGCGCGGCAAGGAAGCCGCCGAAGCGCCAGCCCGCGAGCACGATCCTGTGCGGATCGACATCTGCTCGCGCGAGCGCGTGATCGATGATCGACGCGATCACCGTCTCCCAGTCCGGTCGCATCGTCATTCCATCGCGGATCAGGCACCGGCCCTGCCCGGGCCCGTCGTAGAGCAGCACGTGGTATCCGCGATCGACGGCAGCGGGGACGTGCGCGACGAACATCTCCGCGACCGTGCTGTCGTAGCCGCTTGTGTAGACGATCGTCGGCCGCGGTTCGCCGTCCTGCGCGCCGCGAGCCTGCACGAACACCCCCGGCAGTGTGACCGTGTCGAATCCAATCTCGAGCCATTCCGCGCCCGGCTCCCACAGAGTGATCGCACGACGCAGCGCGACGTGCTCGGCGGCGGAGCTGGCGGCGAGTCGTTTGTCGCGCGCAGGCGTCAGAAACGGTGTGTAAGCAGTGCGGTGGTAGGTCGCCGCGCGCACATACGCCTCCCGGGCTGAGACCACATGGCCCGCGGCGGCCGACGCGTCGCCCTCCTCGCCGAGGCGATCGGCGAGCGCGCTCCACTCGCGATGCCAGGCATCAAGACCGGGCGCCTCGCCGATCCGATCGATCGTCGCGCGACACTCGCCGAAGTCGGCGCCACCATAGGAGGCGTGCATCAGCGCCCGAGTGCCGAACGCCTCCCACATCGGGTTCGCGCTCAACCAGGCCATCTGATGTCGCCCTGTGGCTGGTGCCCCTCCACGTCGGCTGATTCTTCGCTGCCGCAGATGACATCGCTATGGACCTAGGTCCCGTCGTGTGACAGGTAGAGTTGTGAGAGAGTTATCGTGCGATGACCGGGGAGACGAGGCGGAGGGCGGCCGCACCGAGTCGCAGAGGGCGCATGCGCGCCACTGCCACCCGCCGCCATGCGCTGACGCTGGCGGTGGCAGAGGTTGCCGTGGTAGCGCTGCTCGCTGGACTCGTGGAGCTGGCGCTGTTCTACTCGGGCGTGCCCGTGTCGCCACCGTGGGCGGTTGTGCTGTTCGTCGTCGCCGCCTGGGTGTTCGTCGCGTCAGGGACGGTTGCGTGGCTGCGCCGGCCGGCCAACGACATGGGTCTGTTGATGACGGCCGGCGGTTTCATCTGGCTGATCGCAGGGCTCGCGAACACCCCGGTTCCAGCTCTCGAGGCTGCCGGGGCGGTGATGGCGATCTTCCCGGTCGCGATCATCATCCATCTGCTCGTCGCGTTCCCTTCTGGGCGACTGCGGACAGTCTGGGAGCGCGCGGTCGTGATCGCCGGTTATCTGGCCTGTCTGGTGCTGCAGGTCCCGATCTATGCCTTCGCTCCGGCGGGCCCGTTGCAGATCGCTGATCGGCCCGATCTCGTCGACGCCGGGCGCCAGGCATTGCGCATCGGCTACTTCCTCGTCGTCCTCGGCGTCGCGGTGATCCTCGTCCGCCGATTGCGCGCGGCGACGCCCGCGCAGCGTCGCGTGCTCGCGCCACTTTCGGTGTACGGGCTCATCGCTGCGGCGGCGATTCCGCTCGGTTCGGTGCTGGTCGACCTCCACCTCCTGTTCCCTGACCGTGGAGTCGCGCTGTTTGTGGTGCAGATCCTGCTCGTGACCGGCGTGCCGATCGCCTTCGCGGTCGGGGTGCTGCGCGGCGGCTTCGCCCGGACGGCGGACATTGACGAGTTGGGGGCGTGGCTCGGAGCCAACGACGAGAGCGGGCGACCCGCGCTGGTCGACGCGCTCGCTGCTGCGCTTGGTGACAACAGCGTCGAGTTGCTGTTCCGCGTTCCCGGCGATGCCGGGTGGGTCAACGCCGAGGGCGCGCCGACGCCGGCGCCCACCCCGAGCACGCTGCGGGGCGTCGAGAAGGTGCAGCGCGCCGGTGAGACGATCGGGGCCGTCCTCTACGACGCGACGCAACAGACGCGGCCAGAGGAGGTCCGGTCGGCGGCGCGCGTGATCGCGCTGGCACTTGACCGCGAGCGGCTCACGGTCGAGCTTCGCGCCTCACGCACGCGGCTCGTCGAGGCGAGCGATGTGGAGCGCCGCCGGATCGCCCGTGACCTTCACGATGGCCTGCAATCGCGACTCGTGCTGCTCGCAGTGCAGGCCGGTCTCGCGGAGGACCGCTCGTTGCGCAACGGACTCGAGGCGGCGATCGACGAGCTGCGCTCGCTGGTCGACGGAGTGATGCCCGCGGAGCTCACCGAGCGGGGCCTTCCAGCGGCGCTCGAGGGACTCGCCGACCGCATGCCCGTCGCAGTCAAGGTCGAGGTCGACACGTTCGAGCAGCGCTTTTCGCCGGCGGTCGAAAGCACAGGCTTCTTCGTCGTCTCAGAGGCGCTCGTCAACGCGATCAAGCACGCCCACGCCAGCGAGCTAACGGTGTCGCTGCATAGCGATCACGGCGAGCGGCTGCGGATCGACGTCGGGGACAACGGCGTCGGCGGAGCAGACCGCGGCAACGGCATCCGCTCGATGACCGACCGCGTAGAGGCGCTCGGCGGCCGGCTTGCCATCGAAAGCGCTGTCGGCGCCGGCACCCGCGTCCGGGCGGAGCTCCCGTGCGGGTCGTGATCGGTGAGGACCAGGCGCTGATGCGCGAGGGGCTCGCGCTCGTGCTCGAGCGCGGCGGATGGGAAATCGTCGGGGTCGCGAACGATGCTGCCGACGTGGTGCGCAAGACCCTCGCGCACCGGCCAGACCTGCTGATCGCGGACATTCGGATGCCGCCATCGCACACCGACGACGGCTTGCAGGCAGCGCTCGAGGCGCGCCGCCGCATGCCCGGGCTGCCCGTGCTCGTGCTCTCCCAGCACCTCCAACGCCACTACGCGGTCGAGCTGCTCGAGAGCGGCACCCAGGGCGTCGGCTACCTGCTCAAGCAACGCATCGCGGACATCACGCGCTTTCTCGCAGACATCCGCCGGATCGTCGCCGGCGGTACCGTGCTCGACCGCGACGTCGTCTCCGCGATGGTCACCCGGCCGCGCGACAGCGACCCGCTCGGCGGCCTCACCGCCCGCCAAACCGAAGTGCTCAAACTAATGGCACAAGGGCGCAGCAACGCCGCGATCGCCGAGCAGCTCACGATCTCCGAAAAGTCGGTAGTGGCGCACGTGTCTCGCATCTACGAGCTGCTCGGACTCGCCAACAGACACGACGACCACCGCCGCGTGCTCGCGGTCGTCAGCTACCTCTCAGCCTGACTCAATCTGTCACCACTGCCTCACTGTCATCGTCGTTGACAGCGCCATGACCGTGCCGCTCCTGCTTCGGGATTGCACGACAAAAGGAGGAGTCCCACCGCCCGATCGGCGAGCTCGCGGCGTCTCGCGCTTCGTGAGGAACCGGGAAGCGAGTGGCAGACGGGACCACCTCCCGGGATCCTCAAAAGGCGCCGGCGCCGTCTACCGACAGTGATCAGGAGTCGGCGCGGTGATCGGCGCTGCCGGGCGTTCACGTGATCCGGATGTGGCCGACGGCGTTCTGACACGCTCACGATCCGCTCGTCGTTCGTCGGCTTGTGTTCATGTCACGAACCCGGCCGGATGCTGATCGGCACTCCGCGGTCGACCCATCGTCCGCCGATACGGTAGCGCAGACTGAGGACGTATCGCCCCGGCTTGACTGTCCGTAGCTTGTCCAGCACGAGCCGTATCTGTGCCCCGGAAGCATGCCGCGCGCTCCCGGTTGCGTCGACACGCGAGCCGCGAGACACGATCGCGCGGGCGGTGGTAAATCGGCCCATGCCGGAAACAACTTGGCCGGTGCACCTGGCTACCTTGACCCGGGCTCGGTGCCGGCGGTGGTGACGGACGCGGGTCACGGTCTGCTGCGATGAGGTGCAGGTGATCGGGTCGGTAGGGGTCTGCGCTGCCGCCAAGGACGCGCCGCCGTTGCCCGAGAGCGCGACGGAGAGCCGGGGGGTCGGGTCATCGCTTAAGACGTTCAGGGTCGCCGAACGCTTTCCCGGGGCTTGGGGGCCGAACAGCACTCTGATCGGGCAGCTAGCGCCGGGGCGCAGTACGTTACTTGAACAACCGTCTTTGAGATCAAGAAATCGCCACCGTTGGTGCCGCCGAGCTTGGCGTTTGAGATCGCCAGTGGCGCGCTTCCAGTGTCGGTGATCGTGACCATCTTGGGCTTTCCGTAGTCCAAGAGGTCGTGGGTGCCGTAGTCGAGCGCGGTGGGACTCGCGGTGGCCTGCGGTAGGGCAGACCCCGTGACCGCGATTCCCTGTGGCCAGCCCCTTCCGATCCCGCCGACCAGGTCTGCGACGCTGGCGGTCCCGTCGAGCTTGGCCTGTCCGATCGTGCCCATGTCGACGTTGCCCCAGTACATCCGTCCGCCGACCACGGTCACCGGCGCAAACGAGAATTCGCTGTCGAAGAAGTTGTTGTCGACGTTTGAGCCGTCAAGGTTCGCCCGTCCGATCGAATTGCTGGTCAAAGTGGACCAGTAGATGTGGCCGCTGTCGATCGTGACCCCGGCCGCAGCCGGAGCCTCGATGAAGGTCTGGTCGACCTGCGTGCCGTCGAGGTTCGCCCGCTCGATCCCGGTGCTGAGGTTTGACCAGTAGATGTGATGGGCGTCTACGGCGATCCCCTCGACCCTCACTGCGCCGGTGATAAAGCTCTGCTGCGGGTTGCTGCCGTCGAGGTTGGCTCGTCCCACGGCGCCGGTGGCGGTGCCCCAGTAGATATGGCCGCTGGACACGGCCAGCGAGCGCGGTCCGCTGATTCCGGTGATGAACTTCTGGGTGACATCAGCGCCGCTGAGCGTCGCGCGTCCGATCGTGCCCGTCTCGGCGTTGCCCCAGTAGACATATTTATCGCTCACCACCACGCCCGACGGCTCCCGAGCTCCGGCGATAAAGCTCTGGTTGACGTCCGTTCCATCCAACTTCGCCCGTCCGATTCCGCCAGTCGCGCCGTTGGTCCAGTAGATGAACCCGGGATTGGCAGCCTGGGCCTCAGAAGCGAACACGACAAGCGCGAACGCCGCGACAACGATCAGTGTCACGCTCCGTCTCATTTTCAATCCTCCATCGCTGCACTAGGTTTGGTCAGCACTGCGGCGGGCGCAAACGGCGTGTGAGCGGTGCGGTGGTAGGTCGCCGCGCGCACATACGCCTCCCGGGCCGAGACCACATGACCCTCGGCGGCCGAGGCGTCGCCCTCCTCGCCGAGACGATCCGCAAGCGCACTCCACTCGCGCTGCCAGACATCGACGCACGGCGCCTCGCCGATCCGATCGATCCTCGCGCGACACTCACCGAAGTCGGCGCCACCGTAGGAGGCGTGCATCGACGCCCGGGTGCCGAACGCCTCCCACATCCGGTTCGCGCTCAACCACGCCATCTGACGTCCTCCAGTGGCTGGTGCCCCTCCACGTTGCTGATTATTCGCCGCCGCAGATAGCATCGCTATGGACCTAGGTCCTCTCGTACAACACGCATGGTTGTGAAAGCGCGACGAGCGCGCGCTCCTCGCTTGTTGCCCACCGGGCTGTGCTGGCTCGGCTGCTGCTTGGGACGGCGGGTCGCACACGCCCTGTTGGCGAGCCGATGAGCGCTGAGCACAATCGCTGTGCCGGTCGGGTCGAGCGACGCCGCAGCGCCGCAGGACGGATCGTAATCCTGATCGGGGCACTGCTCGGTTTCGACGCAGTGCTGTACTCGGCCGTCACGCCGGTGCTGGCCCCACGCACACGACTTCGGCTCGTCCGGGCCGGCGCTCGGGATCCTGACCGCGTCCTACCCGCCGGGCATGGTCGCTGGATCGCTCTTCGGGCATGGATCGCCACGCGGGCCGGCTGCGCCGAACCGTGATCGTCGGTCTGCTGACGTTCATCGCACACCCGGCCGACCGGGATCAGTCGATGTTCGACGAGGCATTGGGTCCGCTTGATGATGCGAGCCGATCGACGTGGACAAGTCCCGCTGCGCAGCGATGAGGCGCAGCGGATGAGCAGGGCCGTCGCCAGCAAATGCCGCCGGCATAACGAGGGCGCTTGGGCTTCGCTGATCGTTCGCGCTTCGTAATATCTGTCGCACTCTCCACGATAGAGGCTTCAGTCACCTGGGACCCTCGCCACTGCCGTCACGCTCGCACGGCGCGTCAAGTCCTCGATCCAGCACTACCGCCCGCCGTTGCTGAAGCGCCCGCTCAAGACGCTGCAACCTCGCCGAGACGTCTCTGACCTGCGCGAGGACATCATCTTCGGTGACCTCCTGTTCGTGGATATGGGGATGGATGAAACGCTGGGCGATGGCACCGATGAAAAGCGTCGCGAAGCCGATCCCGACGAGCATGACCGTAAGTGTGATGGCCTTGCCCTCACTCGTCTTGGGTGTGAAGTCGCCGTAGCCGACGGTGGTCATTGTGGTGATCGCCCAGTAGATGCCGTCCCCCAGCGGCTGGTTCTCGACCGAAGCAAAGGCCGCACCGCCAGCGAGCGCCGTGAGCACTGTGAGCAGAGCTGCGTAGCGAACTCCTTCGGTCGTGAACAGGGCTCGGACGAGCGGAGCGAGCCGCAGCAGCCGAGCCAGCCTCAAAAGCCGCAGTACTCTCGTCGACTGAACGATGCTCGTGAGGAATGGGGGGGTCGCAATGATGATCGCAACTTCAAGCGGGTGTTCGCGCAACCATCGCCGCCTGGAGGGCACGATGGCGAGCATCACCATCGCCTCGGCGAGGAACGCGAGCCAGATCCCCCAGTTCAGAACGTCGGCGATCGTCCGCCACGGGTCCCCTGTGGGCAGCAGTTGCAGAATCGTCACGGGGATGGTGAGCACTGCAGCCACAAGGAGGGCTCGCTCGAAACGGCTCGCGACGCGCCCGCTGCGTTCGTCCATCACCCGATCAGTTCGACAAGTCAGCTGCGGGTTCTCGTGGGATGTCGTGCTCATGCTCTTGGCGTTCACAAGCTGTGCTAGGCCCGCACGTACTTCACGCCGTTCTGATCGATGGATCAGTACGAACTAGCTGCGCGGGCTAGAAGCGAAATCCGAGCGCCGCACCGCATAAGCCCTCGGTCCAGCGGGCATCAGTCGTTCGGCGGGGTCCAGCCGGGGCTGCCTGGGGTCGTTGGGGTCCCAGACGTACCCGGGGCTATTGGGGTCGCTGGGGTCCCAGACGTACCCGGGGCTGTTGGGGTCGTTCGGGTCCCAGACGACGCCGTCGCGGTTTGCGGGTGCGGACGGTGGCCATGTTTGGACGACGGTCTCGAGCCGGGGTCGTCAACGGAGATATCGACGGTTTCCTTAAGGTCATTCATCACCCCCGGTGGTGTTCCTGGGGACCCGGACATCCAGCGTGACTCGATCACCAGGGGCTCCGAGGACGAGTTCGTTCGCGTGTTCGACCAAATCCTCGTGGGTCGTCAGGTCGCCGAACGCCTTGGAGTACGGGTTGTAGGTTTTGGCGCTGACCGAGTGAGTGTGATCCTGAGACACAAAGTCGATTAGCGGAAAGTTCTTCGCTTTCTCGTATCCCGGGAGCTTGTCCGTCTCCACGTAGCCTTGGTAATCCGACTGAGCGAGCTCGTTCTGGATTGCACGCCCGCGCAGCAGCTCCGATTGCTCCCACACTTCGGGGCCGAGCGGCGGGTTGGTCGGTTGGGTTGTCATTTCGTCCCCCTTCAGAGAAATATTGTCTTGATGCACGAAATCACTAACGGAGCATGGGAGTCACTTCGACTCAGTGCTGCTGTCGAACATCAGCGCATCGAGTGCGCCGGCTCCCCGCCGCTCAGTAGCGCAGGTGGTTTGCCGTGTTCATCGCCGCCTGGTAGCTCGCGTTCAGTCCGGTTTGAAGTGCACGCACCGCCATCTGATCGTTTTGGCGCTGTTGCTGCGCGGTGGCCGGACTGGGGGATGAGTGCGGCGAAGGCACCCAGCCGAGACTGTGGGGGCAGTGTGCGCAACCCTTGGAGCGGCTGCGGGTCCATGCGAACGCAGTAGGCATCCGTGCGAGTCCTCTGGATGGCGACGGGTAGCAGAAAGCCCCGCGGGTCGGCCAGAGCAAACCATTCGCCGATCGGCAAGGAATCGACGGCATACATCCCCCCGGCCGCCTGGCCTCCACGTTGCAACTCAACCATCAGCTGCCCCATGGCGTATGACAGTGAGCAGTCGCCAAGCATCTTTCCGTCGGCGAGCCCTTCTAATGTCACAGTCTGAAAATCGGTTGGCATTTGTTGTCCCTTTCAGAGATAGAGTCTTACATAGAGTCAGTATTTCGATGCGCGAGATCGCCGAGATCCCGAGCATCAACGCACCTCGGTGGCAATCGGAACTATCTGCAGCACTGACGCTACGGAGGGATGTGGACGTGGCGGGCGGAGCGAGCAAGCCCTCCGCTATGCCGATAAGCCCAACGACGGCACCCGCGAGCGCCACCTTCGAGACCGCCCATGGCGTGCTCCCCAGCATCGTCGGGCGTGTCACTCGGAACCGTTTCGCTCCGGTCGGCGGCGTGTTCGATTCCGCTGCGCGTCCGATCAGACGCGCTGCGGTGTGACCACATCGCGTTGCGCCGACCGCCCCGTGGACCGGGCGCGGAGGACGCGCCGTCGCCGGAGCGTCGCTCGATCAGTCGTCCTTCAGTGCAGCTTCCGGCATTGTCATCGTTTTTCGCGAGCAGCAGACCGCTCTGAGCGGCCGAATCTGCTGGGCTGTGGTGCACGTCTCCGGGCACAAGCGCGTGGCCCATGCGCAGGTCCCGCGACAGCACAGCCGCTGTGCCGGATGCGCGAGCGAGTACCAGAAGCGTGACGCGAGTCGATTCTCGCAGCGTTCTGCTGCACGGAAGAGAATCGCACTCGTGACCGCAAGTCAGGAGCTGATCGAGTTGCCTCATCGAAAGTTATGTTCTCCGCCGGCGTTCGGGTCGGCTTAAAACACCACCTTCTCGAGTTCCGACGCGTTGCCTGGCCCGACACCGGCTCTGGAGCACGCGAATGCGCGTGTCGGGTTTAAGCCGACTGAAAGCAACGTCCGTACGATCGTCCGCCCGTCGGAGACCGACGTCGTTTCGTGTCTGGAAGCCGGCCTATGACCGGGAGCCGGAACTCGAGCTTCGCGGGTGGTGCAGAGATGGGCGGCGAGTCGCCGTCCCATTTACAAGCGCAGCCGGACTCGTCGCGCTGCTCCAGGCACCGCGGACCCGCTGTCAGACCGATAGGCGGGCCGCGGCCGGGGGACTCCCAGTCATGCGTTTGGGCGCGGGGCAGCGGCGCCGGCGCTGGTGAATGGCGCCGGCTCGACTCCGACCTCCTCCATCCGCCCGACATAGTCGTGGTAGGCGCGGCGGGCCTCACCATGCCGCCCCGCAGAGACGAGCGCGGCGACCAGACCGAGATGGGCGTTCTCGTCCCAGCGGTCGCGCTCGAGGACACGCAATCGGTAGCGGATCGCAGCGTCGTGCCGGCCGGCCGCGTGTGAGATGTCGGCCAATGCGGCGACCACGGAGACATACACAGCGCGCGCTTCCTCGCGGAGCGCCGCCGTCCAATCTTCATAGAGGTCCTCCTCGAGGAAGTCACCGAGATATGCGGCCTCTGACACCCGCAGCCGCGTATGAGCGGCGTCGATGTCCCCGTCGCCGTACAGGTCGAGCGCCGGCGCGGCGTGCGCCAGGAAGCGCTCGACGTCGATGTCGATGTTCGCTGATCGCAGTCCGATCGCACCGGCCGTCGCGATCACGAAATGATCGGGCGGGAACCTGCGGTCGGGGTCCAACACGCCCCGGAGCGTGCTCAGCGCCACAGACAACCTGTTCGACAGTAATCCAGGGTCCTGTGCGGGCCACAATGCCTCCATGAGCCACTCGCGCGTTGCTGGGCGGCCGTGCCGCGCCACCAACAGCTTCAACAGGTCGCGCGCCTTCCTCGACTGCCACTCCTCATGCGCAACCGCGACGCCGTCGCGTGCGACGCTGAACCTGCCCAAGGTGAACACCGACAGCAGCGGGCGGTCGAGATGCCCGGGTACCCGCACGACCGACTCCAGGAACGCTTGGAACCCGTGCGCGCCCGCTGCACGCAGTCGTTCCTCGGCCTGCTGCGCCCGCGTCCTGCCGGCGGCCCCGCCAAGGATGGCGCCTAGGATCAGCTCTGCACCGGCCTCGGACAGCGGGTCGCGGATCGTGCGCCACAGCGAGACGGCCTCCTCAAGCCGCGCGATCTGGCGATCGCGATCCGACGTGGCCAGCGCACTGAGCGCAAGCGCCTCCGCGAGCCCGGCGCGATCGCGTCGCATGCGTGCGGCATCGGCCGCCTGTTCAGCGCTAGCGGCCGCTAGCTCAGCGTCGTGGCGGGCTAACGCGACCCAGCCGGCGGCGAGCCGTGCCGCCACATACCCCATGCCGGCGCCAAATGAGAGCGCACGTTTCACGAGTCCCTGGGCCCGACCGGGATCCTCGGCCGCGATCACCCGTGCCAGTCCGGCGAGCGCCGGCACGAGGCCTTGGTTGTCGCCCGATTCCTCAGCGCGGGCCACGGCCTCCTCATAACACGCGCGCGCCAGCGCGAGCTCGCCACGCAGCCAGTACACGTCGCCGAGCTTCCCGAGCGGATAGCAGACCATCCGCGAGCCCGCGCGCTGATAAAGCTGCCTCGACGCCTCCTGGTCCGCCGTCGCCTCCTCGAGACGACCCAGCCGGAAGTACACCTCGCCGCGATTGGTCAGCGCCAGCGCGCGAAAAAACGCAAACCCCGTTAGGTCGCCAAGCGCGATCGCGATCTCGAGTTCGACCAGCGCTTGTTCATACTCCCCCTCTTCGAGATGACGCGAGCCGCGGTTCGTTCGCACGCGGACCGCCTGCAGGACGTCGCCCGCCTGCTCTGCGTACTCGAGGGCCCGAAGGTAGTGAGCGTCGTTGGCAAGCCGGTCGCCGGTGAGTGCCGCCAACATCGCGAGCACGATGTGCGCCGCGGCCAACGCGCCAGGATCCTCGGCGGCGCGCGCCAGCGCGAACGCTTCCTCGGCGGCGGAACGACACCGGTCGGCGTCCCCGAGCAGCCACAACGCGCTCGCTTTCCACGCCAGCAACAGTGCAGCGTCCCGCGACGCCCCCGCTTCGACGCGTCCCCGGTCGTAGATCTCAAGTGCCTCGCCGAGCCGTCCACGAAGATGGTGGATCAACCCCAGCCTCCACGCCAGACCCGCATCTAACGCCGCCCCCGGAGCCGCCGCCCGCTCAAAGCACGCCAATGCCTCGTCCCATTCGCCGCGTATCTCATGAGCCTCGCCGAGCAGCCGCTCGATCAATCCGCCGCGATGCCGAGCGACCAGACACTCCCCGGCGCGGAGGATCACCTCAACGCGGCCGCCCGCCAGCAGCGTGGAACCGTGCGCCTCGAGCAGCGACGCAATCCCGTCCGCGTCGGGTATCGCGATCAACGATTTGAGCGCGTGGTCGACGTAGCCGTGCGCCTGGAACCACGCGGCCGCTCGGGCATGCACGTCCGCGAGCTCGGCGTCGCTCAGCGGCCAGCGTTCCCTGACAAAACCGCGAATGAGCGAGTGCAAGCCGAACCACTCGCTGTCGGTGTCTCGCGGCTCCAAGAACAGGCCCGAGCGGCGCAGCGCGGGGATCAACTCGGCGCCGCCGCCCGCGCCGAGAGCCTCGAGGAGATCGGCGTTGAAGCGCTCAAAGGGCGTCACGCACCGCAACATCTGACGAACTGCCGGCGGCGCTTGTCCGAGGACCTCCTCGGCGACATAGTCGAACAGGCGACCGCCAGGCCGGTGGAGCGCCTCGAGCGCTGCGTTCCGGTGGCGTGGCGCGGTCGAGCGCAACGCCTCCGCAGTCAGCCGGACCGCCGCGGGCCAGCCCCCGGTCAGGCGGTGGATATTTCGCGCGAACGCTGCATCGTCTCCGGCCACAGTCCGCGAGACCAGTTCCCGGACCTCCTCCTCGCTGAACACGAGCGCCGCCGCATCCAGATCCAGCACCTCTCCGCGGCCTCGCATGCGCTGCACCGCGAACGGCGGCTCGACCCTGGTCGAGAGGACAATATGGAGCCGATCGGGAGCCTGGCGGCACAGCTCCTCGACCAGGAGCGCGGAACCCTTGCCCCACAGCTCGTGGACGTCATCGAAGACCAGCGCGAACTCCTGCTCGAGCTCGCGTTCGAGCGCCTCACACAGGAGTGTCGCGACGGGCGCGACTCGATCCGCCTCATCACCGTCCGGTCCCAGTGACGTCTGGACGACTAGCCGGAGCTTCCGACTGATCGCGGGCAGACGGCGTTCAAACGCTCCGGCAATGCCCATCGTCAACGCCGCCAGGCTTGTGTCCTCCCGGCCGACCGTGTACCAGACGCAGGGCACGGTCATCGCCCAAGCCCCGAGCGTCGTGGACTTGCCAAAACCAGCGTCAGCGTGCACGATCGTCAGCCGTCGCTGCAGGGACTGCTCAAGCCGCCGGAGCAGCCGCGACCGGACGATCACCGGTGGTCGTGGCGATTGCCCAGGCTCCCCGTGGCATCGCGGCGACGGCTGCCCGGCCCAGCCTAACGTCGCCACCTCACCACCAGCGCCGGCATCAGGGCGGATCTCCCGTGCGGCTCACCGCCCGTCTCCTGACGGTATTGCGCCCGTGCGGTCGGCGCACGCCACGCGGCACCCCTGTATCAGACCCCGTCATGTTCGGCTTCGCGAAAGGTACCGATGAGTCGCGCACGCCACTGGACCCCGAACCAGGCGTAGGCGGGGCCAAGGTACATCGCCTCCAGCGTTCGGCGGCGGCCCTCCGGGCACCCCCAACTAGTCGAGTATCGCCGATGCACGCAGGACCGACCACCACCCAGCCGCGCCCGCTGGCCACACCAGTGAACAGCCGGTTCAGACGATCCAGCGCATCCCAGCGCTCCAATAACTCGCTCTCAAAAGCGAGCTCCATCCCCACTTGCACGTCGACTCCTCATCGGCCACTCGCCGATGTCAGTCTATCCCGACCCCATCGCCACGACAAGATCGCCCCAGCGCGCCACCGATCCAGCCGACCGCCGCGACGAACGGCTGTTTCGCTCAGGCGAGCACGAACGCGCGCTCCGTGGCTATGCCGCCCGCGACCGCGTCCACCACCACGACCAGCGCCGTGCCGAGGACGCCGCGCTGGAGTCCGCGCACCACGACCACGGGAGGGCAAGCTCACGATCGTGATCGCCCATACCTCCGGCGAGCACCTCGACGAGCTCAACGCCCGCGCCCAGGCGATCCGCCACCAGCACGGCGAGCTTGGACCCGAATCGCTCCCGGTGACCGGGCGGCCCTACCAGCTGCATGGCGGCGCGCGCCGGCGGCCTGACGGACCAGGTGGTCGCGCTCGGCGACGTCCGTGGCCCGACGGGCGGCAGGCCGCGGTCCTGCCGGTCGAGCGTGACGATGCGCCCCTCTGAGTCGAGTCGCGCCGGGAGGCGGCCGTGGTTGAGACACGCGCGTGACCGCCGCGGCGAGGCGGCGGTCACATTGCGTTCAGCGTGGGACCAGCTAGTGGCGCCGGCGGGAGGCGCTACTTGATCGTGTACTGGTAGGGCAGCGCGGCCACCTGATCGGCCTGCGGGTAGTTCACGAGTGCGTCCTGGATCGAGCCGAACTCGAAGTACGCCACGTCGTCCAGGTACAGCGTCCCGGTGACCGTCGTGCCCGATGCTCCGCTCGGCGTGATCGTGACCGGAATCGTCGCGGTCTGGCCCGGAGCGACGGTGATCGGCTGGAACGAGTCAAGGCTCGTCGCTGGATTCGCACTGTCTGACTCCAGGTCGCCGGTCGGCGAGCTGACCGCGGGGTCGAACGGGCTCGTGACGACGCTCGCCGACGTCGTGACCGACTCGCTCGGCGGACCGGTCGTCCCGAACGTCCCGTACTCGACCGGCAGCACGTCCCATTCGCCGGTCGCGATCGGGTTGTCGGCGAACGACAGTGATGCCGTAGTGCCGACCGTCGAGGCCAGGTCCGGATCGCCGCCGACGAACTGGGACTCGAACAGGAGCGGCGTCGACCCGGTTGTCGTTGCCTGCGCCTGGAACTGAGTCGAGTTGGTCGGCACGAGGTACACGGGCACGTTGTCGTTGTCCGGCAGGTTGTCCGTTGCCCCGCTGATGGCGCCGAGCGTGAACGGCGCGCTGCCGGGTAGCCGCGCGTCCGGGAAGAACATCTCCGGCGCAGTCCCAGTGTTCTTCACAGTGACCTGATAGGTCTGGGGCTGGCCGGCGGTCAGCTGCGTGGAGGCGGCATTCGGCAGCCCGCCGCCCGAGGCCGGCACGGCCTGCTGGTTGACGCTCACCTGGAACTGCGAGGAGAGCGAGTTCCCCGACACCACGGGCGCGAACACCACCGCCAGCCTCCATCGGCCCGGAGCGGGGTTGAGCGTATGGAGCTGGGCGCCGACCTGGTTGTCGGGCGGCGAGGACGGAGTCGCACCCGGCACCATGTTGGTGGCGTAGGCGACGGCCTCGCCCTGCGGATCGATCAGGTAGGCACCGAAATCGTTGCCGGGATCCTGAGCCGTGATCGTTGCATTGAGCTCCGGCCGGCCGGCGGGCACGTCGAGCTGGTAGAAGAACTCCTGCCCGCTGATCGGCGCGCGTCCGTTGCCGCCGGTCACCGTCCCGGAGAACGTCTGGTTGCCGGCCGGAATGAGACTGCGCAGCGTCACGGGCACGGTCGTCGACGTCGTCGACCCGCCGCCGGTAGGACTCGACCGCACGACGATCGCCCCACTGGCGTCGCCGGGCTGCGCCGGCGTGCGCCTCCTGACCTGGACCGCGACCGACCTGCCGGGAGCCAGCGTCGCGCCGGCGGGCGTGACGGTCCCGAACGACGTGTACCTGGCGGCGCTGACGCCGAACACCACGGGGCCGACGTAGCCGCCCGCGTCCGAATCACGGCTGTAGACGTACGCCGTCCACGTGCCGGCGGCCGGGTTCGCGATCTGGAGGTCGCCGAAGTTACCGAGGCCCTGCGGACGCGAGTCCCCGACGTACGTGCCGTTGGGGTCGATCAGCGTGATCCGCACCCGCGCGTTGAGCGACGCGGTCGGCGTTGCGCTGTGGAACGCCGCCGACGCGTCGAGCCGGTCCTCGCCGGCGGGCACTCGGAACCTCAGCCGCTGGAAGTTGATCGGCACGCCCCCATAGTCGGGCGTCTGCGGATCGCTGTCTGACAGCGTGAACTGCGTGTTGAACAGCGACCGGTAGGCGCCGAGCGTCCGACCCGAGAACGTCAGGTGCTGCGTCGAGCCGCTCTCGTTGGTCACGGTGTCGGTCAGGTTCTCGGCGGTGCCGGGCTGGTCGACCGCGTTGAGCTGAGTCGGGCTCGTCGCCATCACCCCGACTTTGCGCCCCTGGGCGGAGCCGCCGCCGGCGGGCTGGTTGTCGTTCTCGGCCGCGAGCACGGCCTTGTAGGCGTCGACGCGACCGGAGCCCTGCTGGTCGGCGGGAGCACCGATGTCGTCGGTGTTGGAGACGATTAGCCGCTTGACCTGCGCCGGCGTGGGCGCCGTCCCGTGGTGCGTCTTCTCGTACGCCTGGATGACGAGCGCCGCGACGCCCGCTGTCAGCGGCGAGGACTGGCTCGTCCCGCCGAACGACTGGACCGGCGACGGGTTGCCGGCCAGGCTGGCGCAGCCACCGAACTCGTCCAGGTCAGTCGAGCACAGTGCCCAGTCGGACTCGCCGGGCGCGACGACGTCGATCGTGCGTCCGCGCTGGTCGAAGCCCGACGAGCTCAGCGAACTGATCTCGTCGTTGCTCCATCCCTTGACCTCAGGGAACCGACTACCGCCGAAGCCGTCCTGGATGTAGTTCTGGTTATCGGTCGAGCCACCGGCCGAGATCACGTTGGGATCGGTCGCCGCCTCGCCGGTCGTGTTCGTCACGCCGGCGTCGCCGGTGGACTCGACGACCGTGATCCCGGCCGCGACCGCCTGGTCGTCGGCCTGCGCGATCAGGTCGAGCGACCCGCCGTCGTCGGGATAGTTGTTGATCCCGAACGACTCGTTGAGGACGTTGACGTGGGCGGTCGTAATCGCGTAGTCGATCGCCTCGAGGATCGACGAGTCCGGCGCCACGTTGGAGGCGCCGAAGGCGACCAGACCGACGAGGTTGGCGCCGGGAGCGACGCCCTCGATGCGGATATTGCACGGACGGTTGAGCGGCAGCGCGCTGTAGTTGCTGACGTCGTAGACCTCGCGGCCCTGCGCGGCGATCGAGCTTGCGTCGCCGAACGCCTCGGCGCCGCTGGTCGGCGCCGAGGTGCCGAAGCCGCTGAAGTCCTTGAAATCGACGAACACGTGCTGGCCGTTGGGCCGGATGAAATCGGGATTGTTGGGGTCCAGCGAGTCGGCGATCCAGCCGACCGTAACTCCGCTGCCGGTGATCCCCAGCGACCGCGCCGTCTTCGCGTTCGGACTGTCGGAGTCGACGCTCATCGTCTTCAGCGCCTCGGGCTCGAGCTGGACCTTGCCGGCGGGGGCGCAGGCGCCAGGCAGCGGCGTGGTCCCGGCGCCGGAGGCGCTGCTCGCGGCTCCGGTCGTCGGGGGCGCGAGGTGGACGACGCGGTTGGGAACGACCTCCGCCACAGCGGGATCGGACCTCAGAGACGAGACCTGCGCCGGTGAGACCGTCGCCGACACCGCGTTGAGCGTCGTGTAGCTGTGGACGCTGCGCGCATGGCTGCCGGCCAACTGACGCAGCACCGGCCTCTGCACCGCGGCGAGCGTGCGGCGGCGCGCCGGGAGCGCCGACCGGGTCGCGGGCTGGGCGCGATCCTGGTTCTTGAACACCACGATCACACTCTGCGTTGGCGCGTGAGACACCGCCGACGCGGACGCCGACAGCACCTGCACCAACCCGAACAGACACGCCGCCCCAGCGGCGACCGCCAGCTTCAAGCGCACGCTCATCCCTCTACCTCCCATGTCGTAACTCCGGTCCCAGAAACCGTGCCGGGCAACCTATAACGTCATCGTGTCGGTGTCCAACCAAGATCGTTGCGCAGATCGCCGCCAAGCGGCAGAAGATTGTCGTCAGGACAGGCCGCCGCTCCCGGGTCGCGGCCGTCCGGAGGAGAGGATCAGGGGACGTCGCGGAGCTTCTGGGCCTCCGCGAGCGACTGCAGCTGATTGAGCGACTGGTTCTCGATCTGGCGGATGCGCTCGCGGGTGACGGCAGAGGCGCAACGACAGGAATCATCGAGAGCTCGGTTGGGGAACCCGACGTAGCCAGCAGGGTCGCGTCTGTGCTTTGTGGTGCATGGTGTGCGGGCCGAGTTGGCACGCGCTGCCGGTCGCGGCCGGAGAGTGCCCTGGGGCGAAAGTGCCCAAGGCGACAAGGCAGGTGCGGTGCGTCTTGTGATCAGCCGGCCGTCGTCCAAGGCAATGCACGACGCAGCGCGCGGCGCGGTTGATCGACGGCTTGCTGTCTCGGGGTGGGCGGCCGGCTCAGCGCGGGGTGCGTGCGGTCAGCTTGGCGGTGCGGGTCTGGCCGCCGGCCGGCGTGTACGCCACCGACAGCTTTAGCGTGGCCGCGCGGCGCGACTTCAGCGCACGGCGAGCTGCGGCGCTTGGCACGAGCTTGATCGTCAGCTTCTCGCTCCTCTCGACCGTCTTCTGGACGTGGGCGATGAGCCTGCTCCGCCAGGTCTCACGCAGCCGGACGGTGCCCTTGCCGGGGAGCTTCACGGTTTCAGTGATCGTGCCGTTGCGCGCGAGCTTCGGCTTGGTGTGAGTGAATGTGTTGGACGGCGTCTTGCTCGGCGTCGGGGTTGGGTCGGGAACGGACGTCGTCGACGGTGCGAGTGAGGTGAGCGTCGCGTTCGAGACCGCGCTCGCCCCACCCTCGTTCGATATGACGGTGACCGGGAGCGTGGCCTGTCTGAACGTGTCGTGGGGGCTCATCGTGACCGTGATCACGCACTTCGCGCCCGGCGCGATCGATCCGCCGCCATAGTTGACGGATGGGCCGCTGACCGTGTGAGGGTCGAGACCCGAGTAGGGGATGCCGATTCCTCCGCAACTGTTTCCCGCGATCGCCTCGGGGACGATGTACGCGGTGCTGATGGGCATTCCTACAAAGAACCGGACGTTGGTCAGGGTGGTGGAGGTGTTCGGGTTGGCGATCTGCACCTTCCAGATCGTCGTGCCGTTCTCGGTGACCGTGCTTGGGGTGAACGCGCTAGTAACCGTCGCCGGGGTCGCGATCGTCGGCACCGTCAGCACGGCAGTCGTCCCGTAACCGTAGCCCTGGGAGCTGTTATTCGCGGCTACCGCGGTCCCGACGGTCAGCTGACCGGCGCTCTCAGCGGTCACGGGCACGGAGAAGCTGCAGCCGCTGCCGGTGGCGAGGCTCGCCCCGGAGAGCGTGGCCTCGACCGCGCCGCCGCTCGGAGAGGCGTGACGTCGGGCGCCGGAGTTGTCGTGAGCGTGCCGCCGCACTGCGAGCTCGACGACGCGCGACGTTCAATCCTGTCGGGAACCAGGCCCAGATCCCGATATCACCGAACGTCCCGTCACCGCCGCTGAGCGTGAACGTCAGCTCGGTCGTGCCCCCTATCGACACCGTGCTCGGACCGAACGACGTCGAAATCGACGGCGGCGTCGCAGCACTCGCCGCCGAGGTCAACGCACACACGATCGTGAGCGAGAACAACACACCGACAAGCACACGTTTCATCCGACCCCGCTCCAATCCTAACGGCTCGGCCCGTCTCCACTAACGAACGCGCGCCCCGGAAGTTTCGGCTCCGCGGCCGACCTGGACCGCGCAGTGCGGCCCCGGCATTCGAGATCTCCGCTCCCGTCCACCGACTACTAAGAACCGAGCGCGGCCGGGTTGCGTCGGCTGCGGCTTCGTCGCCCGAGCAGCCGCAGTGCCCGCGGCTTCCGCTTCGTCTGGTGGAGGATCTGGAGAGCAGCAGCCCGCTCGGTGCTGCGCCAGTAGCCGTCACGACCACGTATACAGGCCCCGATGATTTGCCGAAGCGGCTCGCTGCTGCCCGTACCGGACGACGACGGCACGCGCGCGGAACGTGGTGGCGGGTCAGGCTGCGGCCTCGGCGTCCTGCATGGATCCCGCAAACGCCTCGGGGCCCTGTTCCGCCGCCGCCGGATCCATCCACATGACCTGCCAGCCGTGGCCGTCGAGGTCGAAGAAGCTGCGTGAGTACATGAAGCCGTAGTCCTCGGCGTCATCCGCCTCGGAGCCGCCCGCCGCGAGCGCGGCGGCGCTGACCGTATCGACCTCATCGCGAGATGACACGCTGAAGCAGTACAGCGCCAACGTGTGCGTGGTGGGATCGGCGATCGGCAGCTTGGCGAACTCCGCGAACTTCTCGCGGCTGAGCAGCATCACGAAGGCGTGCTCGCCGACCAGCATGCAGGCGGCGGTTTCGTCGGTGAAGGCCGGGTTGTAGCTGAACCCGAGCTTCGCGAAGAACGCTTTGCTGCGCTCGAGGTCCGCTACGGGGATGTTCACGAACAGCATGCGGCCGGGGTGTGCGGGATTGGTCATGGTGGGGCTCCAGTCGGTCGCTCGATGGCGTACGTCCTGGTAGACCGGCCGAGCCGGCGGAACTCATCGGTGGATCTCGGAACTCGCCTCGAGCGACAGGCGAAGCGGAGGAGGTGTGCGGCGGAGCGTCCTCTTCGAGGATTCGTGGTGCGCGCGGTCTTGGCCGAGCCAAACAGCTAGCCCTAGATTTGCATCCGAAGCTGCACGGCATCCCTTGCAGCGGCCCGGTCAGCTCCGGGGGGCGGAAAGGCAGGAGCCGCGGCGGCGAGAACGCGGTGAGGGCGGGGGCAGCTCCGCTCCTGTTGTCCGCGTTGTAGGACACGGCTCCGACGAGCGGGGGGCGGGCGCGGGCGTGGCGGTGGCGATCCCGTTGCCGAGGGCGAACTGCACGAGCGGAGGCGTATCTTGACTCGTGGCCTGACCGTCTAGGCGGGGAGTCCGCTCAGGACGATTTCGAGGCATGGGTCGAGCGTCTTTCCGCTTTGCGGATCCTTCGGTAGGCCGCTGATCATTGCGAGTAACGGGATTGCGGTGACGTCGGGCCGAAGGGGTTTCTCTCTTTGGGCGCGCTCGAAGAGGTGCGCGAAGTTTGCCTTCATCGGGCCGCACAGCGTCGCGACCGGCGAGCCGTCGTCGGCGAGACTGCTGCCGAGGCGGGCGCTCATGCCTCCGTATTCAGTCGCGCTCTGATCGTATAGGCGAAGCCACTCTGACACCGCTTGCCAGGCGTCTGGTGCGTCCAGAAGCTCGATCGCTTTCGCGTCTAAGAAATCGACACGTTCCTGCAGGATGGCCACGAACAGGTGATCCCGGGTCGGGAAGTGGCGATAGAGGGTGCCTCGCCCGACACCGGCTTGTTGGGCGACGTCCTCGAAGGGAGCGTCGACGCCGAAGCGAGCGAAGACGCTCTTGCCGGCTGCGAGGAGGGCGTCGTAGTTGCGTTGCGCGTCGGCGCGTAGTGCCTTGGGGCTGGAGCTCGCGGGGCCCATGCGGGCATTCTACTTGACAAGCGGACGCTGTGTCCGTATTTTCGTGGACTGTAATCGGACGCAGTGTCCGAATATGAGGTCTCCGTTGTCGACGCCGCCCATCCACAATCCGTTCTTTCACGTCGGTTTCATCGTGACTGACCTTCTCGCGTCGATGGAGGAGTTCCAAGTCGCACTGGGGATCGAGTGGCGAGCACCGATCGACGCCATCGTTCCGCTTCGCGGACCGGACGGCGTGGTGGAGGCGGACGTCTACTCGGTCTATAGCGAAGGTGGGCCCCCCGCGATCGAGCTCGTCCAGTCGGTACCCGGAACCCCGCTCGCCGGGCAACGGTGGTGTGAGCTTTCATCACCTCGGCTTCTGGACGGACCTGCTCACCGATAGCTCACACGACCTCGACGCACACGGCTGGCCGTGCGCGGCGACCGTGGCCAGCCCCGAGAACAAGCCAACCCGCTTCACCCTCCAGCACTCCCCGCACGGCTTCTACCTCGAGTTGTTCGACACCGCCACACCGCGCCACGCCGACCTGCTGCCAACCGAGCGGCGAAAGGACACACGATGAACACCACTAGCGAACTCCAAACACCACAGCCAATGGCGCACCCGGGCACGAACCGCACGCACCCTCGCGAGCGGACAGGAGTCCGGTTCGTCCTCACCAATGCGACCGATCCCGGTCGCCCCGCCGATTACAGCGCCTGGTATGACAACTACGAGAGCGCGATCATCCGCCCCGGCCTGATCGCAAACGCATTCCGCTTCGAGAACCCAAACGCGGCAGGGACCGCGACCGACCCATGCTACGCGGCGATTTACGACATCGTGAGCCCGGACCCGGCGTCAGCCTGGCCGACGATCGAGAACTCGCCCGACTATCCCACATACCTGTTCGACGATCCGCGAAGCCGCCTCGTCGCGCCAGCGCTCCGCGCCTCCTACGCGCTGACCGGGTCGCTAGACAATGACAACGACCACGGCGATCTCACCGGTGTGCACATCATCCTCTCAGACGGTGCGACTGACACGGTGCGCGAGCAACGAGCGGCCGCTCTCCTCAAGACCGGCTTCTTCTACGCCACGTCGCGATTTCGCATCATCGACGGGAGCCCCGAGCCGCCGGCATGGCTCGAGGTCTTTGAGACCGATCTGCAAGACTCGTTGACCGCGTACGCGCGAGCGTGCGAAGCCCTGAATTCCCAACCACCAGCTGACGGAGTTCGCCAACGAAGCTCGCGCCCGTTCGTCCTCGTCGCCGCCCACTGAGCCGGACGCAAGCACGCGATACCTCACCGCGCCCGGCCGCTAGCTCCGCCAGATACCGGCTCCTCCCTTGCCGCCAACCGAGCGGTCACCTGGCGGGCTTCTGCTGTGGCTGACGCCGAGCCGTGGGCAGCGGTCGGCGAGTGACCTCGGTCTGTCATCGACCCAGTCCTGGTTCGCTACAGGAGCCTTCGGCGGCGAGGAGTCTTGCTGCCAGGGCGCCAGAGGGTCGCTCGATCAAGACCATCCCCGGCCACGGGTGGTTTGTCTGCTTCGGCATCTACGGTCCCGACACCCGCTCGGGGACCAATGGCGTGAGTGCTGCTCTGAGAGCTCGCTGGCCTCGAGCAGGACTCTGGAGATGCTGGCTCGCGCAAGACCTAGGTCGCCTTGCGTGAGCAGCGCTTCACTGCGCTCGCCGAGGCCAATATGGTCCGCAGAGCTCAGGCTTAGACCGCGACAAGCGCCGCGGGACGTTGTCGCATAGCCGCTAGCGGGTCGGGGGCGTAATGTGTTCTGCGACGTCCAAGCGAGGAGGCACCGATGTCTGATCCAAGCATCGATCCGGCTGCGACATCAGCGGGCGCGGCGACGGCGCTCGCCGCCGGGGAGTGGACTCTCGACCCGCAGAACAGCCGCGCCGAGTTCGCGGTCAAGCACTTCTGGGGGTTGGTCACGGTTCGCGGGCATTTCACCGAGATCGCGGGCGAGCTCTCGATCGATCCGGCCGGGGCGGTCGCGGGCGAGCTGAGAATCGATGCCGCCAGCGTCGATACCGGGAACAAGCAGCGCGACAAGCATCTGCGCTCGGCCGACTTCTTCGAGGCCGAGGAGCATCCGCAGGTCGTTTTCAAGCCCTCCGCCGTGCGGCGAGTCGATGGTTCGGGGCTCGAGATGGCCGGGCGCCTCACAATCGCCGGGCACGAGGAGCCCCTGACTCTTAGCCTCGACGCCAGCCACTCTGCTGCGGTCCTGACCCTGCGCGCGACGACGGTCGTCGACCGGCGCGTGTTCGGCATGCACTGGCGCCCGCTGGGAATCGCCCACAACGATGCGACCCTGACGGTCGAGGCGCAGCTGATGCAGACCGCCGGTTAGGCCGCCAAACCGCCTGCGGCAGAGCGCGCGCACGCGCGGGCGCGGCGTCTGGTCGTCAGATGACCGCGCACTCCGCCGCGTTCGTCGAGCTCGTAGACGCGGGCGCGCGCCTATTGTCCGCGGCCGGTGCTCGTGTACTGCTGCCTACGCAGAGCGTTCCACCGCGGCCGCGCCCGTCATCAACAAGTACACCGGCGTCCTCGCAGCCGCCGACGTTTACACGGCAAGCACCGCATTCATCCTGCTCGAGTCGATCCGCCTCGACCAAGGCTTCGGCTCGCAGATCCACCCATGACAGGAGCCGGAGCGGACCCGACGAACACCTCTGGTGCGTCGGCCTGAGCGGGACCAAGTTGAGAGCGGGTATCGTCCGGGCGTTCTTCCGCGGACACGACAAATGATTGTTGAATACATCCACTCGTCTGTCGATGAGGCGTCAGCGAAGCGATTGACTGACGCGTTGGCGGCTGCCGGCCGGTACCTACTCGCCGCTCGCTGCCGCCGCGCGTGGGAGCTGGCTCAGGCCACAACCGATCAGCGGAAGTTCGTTGCTCGCATCGAGCGGGAGTCAAGCGAAGCGATCGAGAGATTCAAGTCGATCGCAGGCTTCAACTCCGTCGTGGAGTCGTTAGCACCGTACTCCTCGTTCCGCGACGCTGGACCTGTTTGAGCCGATGGCGGGACCCACCAACGCTTGAGCAAGCTGCCGGGCTGTCGCTCAGGGTCGCGGTCGTCACTGGGAACGTATGGGATCGCCGTCGAGCCCCGATTTCAGAGCCCTTCTGCGAGCCGCACATTGAGACGCTGCGGGCTAACTGGCGGAGTTCCCATCGAATCGAACAGAGGCACTTCCTGAAGCCCTGCCCGGACGCACTGGAACATAAGCGTCGTGGTGACTCCCGGGTTTGTCTAGGGTCCATCTGCGCAAGACAAGGAGAAGCGTATGAGTACCGCGTACATCCACGCTCGCCTGTTCCCGGCCACGGGAACCGACGTCGTCGAAAACGGCGCGATCGTGGTCGATGGAGACCGCATCGCATGGGTCGGGCCCTACGACGAGCTCCGTCACGACGGGGAGCGTGTCGACCTGAGCGGGCGCACGATCCTCCCCGGGCTCTGTGACGCGCATGCGCACCTCGTCTACGCAGGGGTGACCGACCCGTACTCGATCGAGCTGTCCAAGGCGCTTGACGCGGCGACCGTGGACGCGGTCGCTAACGCGCGCCGGCTATTGGAGCTGGGGTTCACATCCGCGCGTGACGTCGGCACCCGCGGCAACATCGCGGTCGTCGTGCGGGACGCGGTGGCTGCCGGCGTGCTCGCGGGTCCGCGCCTGAAGGCTAGTAAGCAGATCATCTCGGTGTGGGGGGGTCTGGGGGACTTCCACCCGACGCACATCTTCCACCGCAACCAGTACCAGGATGCGCTGACGGAGATCATCACCGGGCCGTGGGAGGCCAGGAACGCGGTGCGCCAGCAGGTCAAGGACGGTGTTGACTGGGTGAAGGTTGAGGCGAGCGGTACAGGCTTCAACCCCCTCTGTCCGGCCGAGCGCGACACCATCTCCATGGAGGAGCTGCAAGCGGTCTGCACGGAGGCCGCCGACAAGGGCAAGCCGGTCGCATGCCACGCCGAGTCGCGCACTAGCATCATCAAGGCAGCCCGGGCTGGGGTACGGACCGTCGAGCACGCGATCTATCTCGACGACGAGGGTCTCGAGGCGCTGCTGGAGAACGACGTCGCGGTCTGCCCGACGCTGGGCCTCTACACGGCGTTCGCGTGGCGAGGTCTGGAGTTCGGCATCCCACCGGAGATCGTCGCCAACCACCAGCGCACGAACGAGCGCCACATCGCCGCTATCCGCAAGGCCCACGACGCCGGCGTCACGATCGTCGCTGGCAGCGACTCGGGCCTGGCCAACTTCCCTCAAGGCGGCGGGCTTGAGGAGATCTGCACCTACGTCGAGAAGGTCGGCATGACCGAAGCGGCTGCGCTGCTAACCGCCACGCGCGACGCGACACGCGTGATCGGATTCGGCGCCGACGCCGGAACGCTTGAGCCGGGTCGGTTTGCCGATCTGCTCGTCCTGCGGGCCGACCCGTTGCGGGACATTCGCGTGATTACTGACGACACCGCGCGAGAAGCCGTCCTCCAGTGCGGACGGGTCGTAGCCGGAGAGCCTTCCGGCCGCCGCGCCGTCGCGCCATGAACACGTGGAGCCAGCGCCTTCTTGACAGATGTGTGGGCGATCACGACGTCAAGCAGACCCGGCGCGGCCCGTACGGCGCGAAGGATGGGAGAGCAAATCGCCGTCGTCACGAGATCGAGACCGACCTGGCGTGGCGAGGGCGGCCACGCGTTGACAACTGCCGCGACCGATCCGGGCGTCGCAGCAGTCGTCGCGGTTGTGCCGATCGCCGATGGCGAGCAGTGGCCTCGATTCACGGGCAGGCCCGCACGAGCACGGGAGTCTGCATTTCAGGCCTTGGTTGCGACAAACCTCCCCTGCGAAATCTTGCCCGCGTGCGCAAGCTGCTGGACGAAGCCCATTTCGCCCCCCAGCGCCTGCATCAGATCCATGTCGAAGCCGATGACCTTGAGCGCGTCATAGGTCAACTGCATGTTCAACATGTTCAGGTAGAGGTCCACGTGTGGTGCGAAACGCCTGGTGTCCTCCGCCGTCTCGACCCTGCAGCCAGATGCCTCCAGCAACGCCCGGTAGTCATCAAGATCGCAGAACGTTGGGGAATTTCATGAAGCTCAGGTAGCGCTCCGATTCCTCATCGCTCATCGACTCTGGGCCGGCCAGCCAATCGGTGAACGCGACTGTGCCACCAGGCCGAACCAGACGTGCCGCCTCAGCGACCAAGCTCGCCTTGTCCTCCACGTAACACCACGCGTCCTCGCCCCAGACGAAATCGGCGATCGCATCCGGGAGCCCAGTTTCGGTCGCATCACCGACAACGAACTCGATCCTGCCACCCAGCCCCTCCTCCTCGGTGCGGCGGCGTCCGCGCGTCACGACGCGTTCAGTTGCGTCAACGCCGGTCATGTGCCCGACGTTCCGGAAACGCACCAAGAATCGCATGCCCGCCCCGTTGCAACAGCACAAATCCACTCCGCTGCTGCCCTCCGCGATAGCGGATCGCTCGGCGAGATCCATCGATGAGCTCAACCCGCCGATGTGGATCTGCTCGCCCATCACCAACTCCCAAAGATCGCCTTCGGGGCCGTCGTAGACCGCTTGGACATCCGCCAAGCCAATTCCTGGGTGCGATTGCATAACCGCGCCCCCTTTCTCAGATCGCCCACGCCCATCCTCCATCCTCGGCCCCAGGCCACAGCTTGTCAATACCCACCCAACAGCCACCACAGGCCAGATGCTCGGCCCGTCAGCCGGCGTGCGGTTCCCATCGCGAACAAGACACGCCTGGCCGGGTTCAGCCCGACAAAGATGCCCGGGGTGCTGTCGGGGTCCATCTCAAGCACGTAGCGGGCGCAAGGTCACCGAGCGTCTGGGCCTCGGCGCGGGTGACGCCGCCGAGTCGACGAGCCCGTCGAAGAATCGTTCACAGCGGGCGGGGGAGATGATCTCGAGGATCCGCGCCGGCTCCGCCGGCGCGACCCGGATACGCGTCAACCGGCGCAAACCCGGGTAAGAGAGCCCCGTCGTTCCCGCTGTTGCGACTGAACCAAGGGTCGCAGGAGCAGCCAGAAATGGAGGTCGAGCGTCAACTGGGCAGAAGCTCGACCCCCTGAGCTGGCATCACCCTCGATGCGGCTGGCGAGTTGTAAAGCTCGCAGTCTCGAGGAATGAGCCGGGATCAAACCGCAACCGTGGCAGGATTACGGGTGGTGGTTCTGGTTCGTGATGGTGTTGCGCTGGCGTACGACGACGCCGGAAGTGGTTACCCGCCCCTCGTGTTTTTGCATGGCGCGGCGGGTAACCGGCGTTGTTGGCATCAGCAGGTCCCGCGCTTTTCCTCTGCTCATCGGGTCGTCGCCGTGGACCTGCGCGGTCATGGCGAGAGCGATGCCCCCTCGGAGCGGTACACGGTGCGACTGTTCGCCGAGGACCTTGCGTCGACGTGCATGCAGTTGGGGATTGAGAGCCCGGTGGTG
This sequence comes from uncultured Solirubrobacterales bacterium, assembly GCA_963831845.1. Taxonomy (GTDB): domain Bacteria; phylum Actinomycetota; class Thermoleophilia; order Solirubrobacterales; family Solirubrobacteraceae; genus Palsa-465. The sequence continues at coordinate 30,487 of CAWHRT010000033.1, forward strand.
ATCGGCCATAGCCTCGGCGGGCTGGTCGCGCTCGACTTCGCTTCCGCCTACCCGGACCATGTAGCCGCCGCGGTTTTGATCGACTCGCCGCTTCTGACTGGTGGCAACCGGGCTGAGGTTGTGCGTGATCTCGTGGCGGGGCTCCGAGGCCGTGATCCGGACTCGGCTCTTCGCGACTACTTTGCGAGCTTCTTTGGTCGCTATGACGATGCTGCGACCAAGTCGTGGATCCTCGATCAGGCCAGGTTGACCGAGCCGCACGTGACGAGCTCGATCTGGGAGGAGTATCTCGTCAGCTGGGACGACGAATCGGCCTTGCGCAAGTGCCGGGTACCACTTCTCTACATCGACGCGGGCACTCCGAACGCTGATCTGCTGCGCGCCGTCGAGCTATGCCCGGGGCTGATGATCGCTAGGACAATCGGCTCTGGGCATTTCAGCCCGCTCATGGTCCCGGAGCAGGTGAACGCCGTGCTCGAGCGTTTCCTGCGCCTGGACCCAGCGAATGAGATGAAGCCTTGACGAACCGGACAAGGGCGCTGGGCTGCGCTCAATGAACCCCCGGGCCGGTCCGCGCCAGCGACCGAGCCCGCGCCGTCAACGCGATGGCGGACTCGGAACACGCGCCGCATTCGGAAGCGATCTTCGGCACCGCTACGGGCCAGCTGGCTACAGCGGGGGACCTACGCAACCGCGATTTCGCGCCAGTGATCTGTGGCTGAGAGGAAGCTAGCCGTGCTTGGGGGCGGTCTGGGCGAGCGCCTCCTCCAGTGCGCCCCTGCCGCCGGGCTTGCCGGTAATCGCCAGCTCCGGGGACCAAGTGGGGACGCGGCCGACGAGCGCCGCGGCGCGCTTGCGGCCCGCGACCTCTATGGGTGCGCGCTGACGGAGTTGAGCGAGGAGCCGGGTGCTGTACTCCTCCGGTGACTCCTCGGGCGCGATCGCGGGTCGATCGAACGCGAAGAACTCGACCTCCACGTCCGGGCGTGCTCTGGGGAACCGCGGGATCGCGACCGTGCCGTTGCACGCAACCCCGACGATCGTCGCCTCCGGCACCGCCCGCGCCATATAGCCGACGCCGCTACGGGCCCGCAACGCGCGGCCGAGCGAGCGTGTGCCCTCGGGGTAGATCCCGATACATGCGCCCTTGCGGAGCTCCTCGATCGCGCGGTCGAGCGCTCCGCTGTCGCCGGACCCGCGCTGGATCGGGATTTGCCCCATACCGGTCAGGACCGCACCGAGCAACTTGTTCTTCCACATCGAGGACTTCGCCAAGGCCCTGATCTGCCGGCGGGGCATCGCCGCGATCCCGGTCGCCACGGGGTCCCAGTAGCTGTCGTGGTCGCCGACGAGCAGCAGCGGCCCCTCCACCGGCAACAGCTCGAGGCCGGTCACTTGCAAGCGGCCCCACCAAACAACACCAGGAGTGGAGGCGATCATCACACCGCGATACGCCGGGCTGATGGGCTCGATGCGATCCGACATCGCCCCGCAGGCTACCCGGACTGCCGCTACGAAGCTGAGGGTCCGGTCATGGCCGTTGGGTAATGCGGGCGGTACCTCCGTAAAAGTGGAGGGCGATCCCCTGAGCGAGACACGGGCCGGAGGAACGCGCCGCTGTTCGGGGGCGCTAGGAGGCCGGCAGCTCGACCGCGTCGATTGCGTGCGTGCCGGGTTCGCTAGAGCGCGAGCATCGCCGATGCGACCTCATCGGCCGCCGCATCGGGGATCGCCGTCGCGGCCTGTTCGAGCACGAGCAGCCGCGCATCGGGGATCTCGCGCGCGAGCGCTTCGCCGTTGCCGACGGGGAAGAACGGGTCGCGGCGGCCGTGCACGACCAGTGCCGGGATCACGAGCTCGGGCAGGCGCTCGCGCCAGCGCGGCTTGCAGTCGAGCTTGGAGAACACCATGCCGATCTGGTTGGCCATCTGGACCGCGGGCTGAGTGCCTGGCGTGCGGTCCCAGATGCGCTGGGCGGTCGCGCGTGCGGCGGCGGGGTCGTTGCCGAGGATCTCTGCGCCGGCGGCGGCGAACTCCGCCACGCCGGCGCGATCAGACCAGTCGGGCATCGAGCGCGAGAACAGCCGGTCCATCGTCGCCGCGTCATGGTCAGGCAGGTCGTCGTCGACCGGGCCTGGAGCGACGGGCCGCGTTCCGGCGAGGGTGAGCGCCGAGAACGCGTCCGGGTGGTCGAGGGCGGCGACCTGGGCGACCATCCCGCCGACGCCGATGCCTGCCAGGTGCGCCGGCCGGTCGTCGAGTTCGCGGGCGAGCGCCGCGGCGTCGGCGGCGAGATCTCGCAGCGTGTAGGCCGGAGCCTTGGGATCGACGGTGGTCGAGGCGCCGGAATCGCGAAGGTCGTACCGCACGACGTGGCGCCCGCCGCGCGCGAGCGCCGCGCAGAGCGCGTCGGGCCAGGAGAGCATGGTCGTGCCGCCCGCGAGCAGAACGAGCGGCGCAGCCGCGTCGCCGAAGTGCTCGAGCCCGAGCGTGACACCGTCCGTCTCGACCGTCGTCATCACGCCTCCGCCGTCGCGATGTCGACGTCGGCCACCGGCAAGACCACGACCTCCAGCGTCCAGTTCATGGTCAAGTCCTCGATCCGGTCGTTTGAAGTAGTCATGTCAGCACAGACCCGGCGCCGTACGGAAACTCATCGGGCGGACGTCATGCACCTCAGCGTCCTAAGCGGAACGCTCACTGGGACTCGTGCTCCCGCCAGAGACACCCAGACCTCCGGCGCCACCACGAAGCTACGGTCCCCGCGGTTCGGTCCTCTGCATAAAACTCCTGCGTCCGGGGAGTAGTAGTACATCCTCCGACGCGTGCGCAGCAGGGATAGTCCTGCGTTCCAAGCAGCCCGGGCCGCTCAGTGGTATTCGTGGACGTGCTCGGGATCGATGCGGAAGCTGACGCGGGGCTGGTCGGCGAAGTCAGCGGGGTCCTCGCCGTAGCGTTCGGCCTGTCTCATCGCCTCGGCGAGTGCGTCCCCGCTCTCGTCGGCGAGCGCAGCGCGACCTCGGATCGAGACGTAATGCAGGTAGTTGCTTGCGTCGTGGATGATCAGAGCGACTCGCGGATCGCGGCGGACGTTGGCCACCCAGCGGCGATCCCGGTGTCCGTTGAGTCGGATGTGGTCTTCGCCGAGCATGTAATGGATGACGATCTGGCGGGGCGCGCCGTCCGGCCCGAGCGTGGACAACACCGCACATCGAGGCGCGGAAAGGAATTGACGCACCGGATCGATCAGACGCTTGCCGTCGCTCATCACACACGAAGTGATAGCGAATGGTCAGGCTGCCGCTGCCGCTAGCCAGCAGAGGGATCATCGACGCTGGGCGTTCGTGGACGGTATGCACGATCTCGGTGTTGTCGATCCCGCGGAGATAGACCGAGGTGTGGCGCGAAGCGGCGTCGGACTCCAGCTCGACGCCGCCGCGGAGATGTCGGCGCTGCCGCCTTTGCCATGGCGGATCAGGATCGCGCCGCGATGAAGGTCGAGGTCGTGCTCGTCGCCTGCGGCGTGTATCACGGCGATCGGCCTTCGACGGTCGGCGGGTTGCGAGCGATGACGCTATCGCAGGCGTCCAGCAGGCGGCCTGGAGCTGCTCGGCGATGACCGTAACTCCGCCTGGCGTGTAGGTGCAGGCGGACGGCTGCCGATCAGCACACTGCGAGGAAGGAGCTACGCCGCGCGCTTCCGTCTCCGGCAGCTTCTCGTCGGCCTTCCCCGAAACCACACATGGGCGATTAGTTCACGCGAGAGGGTAGGTCTCTACCTCCATGAGCAATCGAAAAGTGATCCTCAAAATGGTCATGTCCCTCGACGGCTTTGCCACCAGCCCCGACGGGACCCATGAATGGATGTTCGAGTGGTTCGACGAGGACTCGACGGCGCGGAGCCTCCGTGCGCTCGAAGAGGCCGGCGTCCACGCGATGGGCCGCCGCAGCTACGAGATCATGGGCCCGCACTGGACCGCGTCCGAGGGGCCGATCGCTACCGCGATGAACGAGAAGCCGAAGGCAGTCTTCTCCCACACCCTGGAGAACGCGAATTGGGGACCAGCCGAGATCTTCGGCGGCGACCTGAGCGCGGAGATCGCGGACCTGAAGGCCCGAGACGACGAGGGGACGGTCCTGGTCCACGGCGGTCCCGACTTCGCCCAATCGCTGACCCGCCTGGGTCTCGTCGACGAATACCAGCTGTCAACGGTCCCGATTGCGATCGGCGCGGGCCGCAGCCCATTCGCCAAGCTGGATGAGCACCTGAAGCTCGACGTCGTCGAAGAGCAGCGCTTCCGCAGCGGAGCCCTCGCGCAAATCCTGGTGCCGAGGCGATGAGCGACCGCCCAAAGTAGACGGCCAGTTCGCGACCACCGACTCGCCGGCGTCAAAACGACCATAACGCTCACACTCGCGCTCTGAGGCGCCGCCGCTGCCGCCGCGAAGCTCGGGATACACCTCGGGTTGTCAGCTGAGCGTCATCGCCTTGCGCTTGATGGTCCGATGGTGCTTGTGGTGGCTCGTGAGCGTGAGTGTGTAGCGACCTGGCTTAAGTTTGCGGGTGCGATGTGTGAGTAAAAGCTGCAGGCGACCGCGACCCCTCGACGCCGCAACCCCGGTGGCGTACGTGACACCGGCGCGCGCGACACGCGCGGCGAGGTTGGCGTTGCGGATTGTGTGTTTGGGCGATACCAGACGGGTCGAGCACTTCAGCGCCGTCGTCTTGTGCTTGTGGCCATGCGTTTTGGTCGTTCTGGTGACCGTCTTGCAGGCAACGAGCTCGATCTTTCGGGACCCGCCGCGACGTTCGGGCGACGTGCTCTGGCCGCCGGACAGCGGTACCTGCAGCGGGGAATTGGCGTAGTCGTTCGTAGCGATCTGCAGCGTCGCCGACCGAGACCCGGCGGCCTGGGGGGCGAAGGCGACGCTCAGCCGGCAGCTCTCGCCGGGCGCGACCGGCCCCAGACAGCCGTTGGCGCCGACGATGAAATCGCCAGGATTCGCTCCACTGAAGGACAGCCCCGATAGCGACAGATCTTGCTGACCCGCGTTGGTGATCGTCAGGGTCCGTGGTGGGCCGAGCGCCCCCACCGGCGTGGACGCGAACACCGCCGGGCGGGTCGGCGTCACTCGAGCGATGGGGACCGAAACCGCCAGCCCAGCCACGAAGGTGGCAGTGGTGATGAAGCTCTGGTTGACGCCGGTGCCGTCCTGGTTGGCTCGCCCGATTGTGCTCGCGCTGCTGTCCCAGTAGATGTGCTGACCGTCAACCGCCAACCCGACCTCGTTGGCGCCGCCGATGAAGCCCTCGTTCACATCACTGCCATCGAGATTCGCCTCCCCGATGGTGTCGAGGTTGAAGTTGATCCAGTAGATGTGCTGGCCGTCGACCCTGACCATGGTCGGGAAGCTCGCGCCGGTGATGAAGCTCTGGTTGACGTCGGTGCCGTCGAGGTTTGCCTCTCCGATGGTGTTCGTATCTCCGTCGCTCCAGTAGATGTGCTGGCCGTCGACGGCCACCCCGTGCGGGTTGTTCGCACCGGTGATGAAGCTCTGGTTGACGTCGGTGCCGTTGAGGTTCGCCTCTCCGATCGTGCCGGCGACGGCGTCGGCCCAGTAGACGTGCTGGTCGTTGACGGCCACGTCCTCAACGTGGCCGAGACCGGTCATGAAGTTCGGATCGACGCCGGTGCCGTTCAGGTTCGCCCTCCCGATCGTGCCGGTGACGAAGTTGCTCCAGTAGACGTGCTGGCCGTCGACCACCAACCCACCGGGATTTTGGGCGCCGGTGGCGAAGTTCGGGTTCGGGTTGGTGCCGTCCAAATTGGCCGCCACGATGGCGTTCGTCGCGTCGTTGCCCCAGTAGATCCGCGGCACCGACACGGCCATCGCGGTCTGCACCTGAAGCGCGGCCGGCATAACGACCGCCAGCGCAAACGCCACGCCCGCCAACCGCAACGTCAACCGTCGCCGACCACTCGCACGCGCCAACGGTCGGCAACCAATCAAACGCACCCAAACCATCCTCATCGCGCTCCCCCCCTTCAAACGGATCGTCGACCCACCGGCCCCACGCGAGCACACCCTACAAGCCTCACCGATCATCGAGAGTTCTGGATGCGCGGGGTTAGAACGAGACGGCCGGGCGCACAGGACGATGCTGCCATGCGATGTCCCCATCGGCGTGGCTCGATCGTCTATGTGCGAGTGAGGACCACCCGGGTCTTCGCCAACGAACGGAGGAGTATCGATGTCGAATCCAGTGATCCATGCCGAGATCCGTTCTCAGGATCCCGACGCCACTCGTGAGTTCTTCGGCCAGCTGTTTGATTGGAAGGTGGCTGCCGAGGGCGGGTTCCCCGGCTACACGTTCATGGACACCGGCGTGGAGGGAGGACCGGCGGTGGCGATCAGTCCGCGTCAGGGCGCCGACGACGAGGTTCTGTTCTTTGTCGGAGTCGAGGATGTCGCCGGCACCCTCAGCCGCGCTGAGGCGCTTGGCGGCACGATCGTTCAGCCGGTGCAGCAGGTGCCGGGCGTGAGCTTCGGGGTCCTGGCCGACGCACACGGACACCGAATCGGCGTTGCCTCGAACTAGTACCGGCGGGCACGTCGCTCAGGCCACGTGGACGTTCGCCGAGCCCTGGTGGGCTTTCGCCGCGCGTCGGGCGACACGCCCGACGCGCGCCGGGAGGCTCAGGGCGCTGGTCATCCTCCGTAGACTGGAGCTCACATGGATCGACCGGTCCTTTTTTGCTACGACGGATCGACCGGGGCGAAGTCGGCGCTAGCGGTCGCGGCCGAGGTCGGCGCACATCCGGCCGACGCGGTGGTGCTGACGGTATGGATGCCGGCGGCGATCCTACTCGCCCGGGGCGGCTCATTGGGCTCCGCGTACGTGCCCGACGAGGGTGAGATCGACGAACAAGAAGCGGCGGTCGCTCAGCGGATCGCGGACGAGGGCGCCGAGGAAGCCCGCCGCCGCGGCTACGACGCCTCCGCACGGATCGCGGAAGCGACCGAGACGGTCGCCAAGACGATCGCCGAGGTGGCCGACGAGATCGACGCCGGGCTGATCGTCTGCGGTCAGCGCGGGCTCGGGCCGCTGCGCAGCGCGCTGCTGGGCAGCGTCTCGCACTCGCTTTCAGCTCGCGCTCGGCGGCCGGTTCTGATCGCGCCCTACGCACGAGCGCTAGAGGTCAGCTTCCGCCTCGTCCGGCGCCGACCGGCTCCGGCTCGCGCTCGGTCGTCGGGGCGCCGTCGGCGGGCTCGAGATGATGCGCGTAAGCAAGCCCGCGGGAGAGCGCCTTTCTCACGCTGCATTCGCCGGGTCTGACCTTCGCGGGCAACACGACGATCGCCATCAGCAGGCCGATCGCGAAGATGCCGGCGGCCCACCAGAACGCAGTGGTGTATCCGTGGACCGTGGCGGCCGCGACGACCCCCGGCACGCGTCCGTGCGTCTCGGCGTAGCTGGTGGCGGCGCTCGCCGAGATCGTGCTCAGCAGCGCGAGCCCGATCGATCCGCCGATCTGCTGGCACGCATTGACGACCGCGGAGGCGACGCCGGTCTCCTTGGCCTCGACCCCCAGCGTCGCCGTCCCGATCGCGGGCGCGAAGATGAAGCCCAGCCCCAGGCCGATGACCAAGAGCCCCGGAAGGACGTTCGCGGCGTAGGTGCTGGTCGGGAGTCAGGCGCGTGAACAGGAACATCCCGACCACCCCCAGAGCCATCCCGGTGACCACGAGCGGCTTGGGACCGGTGCGCGGCAGGATCCGCGTCTGCGCGGTGGTCGAGGCGAGCACGAGCACGGCGGTCAGGGGCAAGAAGGCGAGACCGGAGGTGATCGGCGAGAAGTGGAGGTTCAGCTGCATGAAGAACGTCAGGAAGAAGAACACGCCGAAGATCCCCGCGGCAGCCAGCAGGATTGAGAGGTACGCGCCGCCGCGGGCTCGGTCACGGACGATGTGCAGCGGCAGCAGCGGGTGGCTGGAGCGGCGCTCGATCAAGACGAACGTGATCAGCAACACCGGGGCCGCCACGAGCGCGATGATCGTGGTGGTGGCCGTCCAGGAGTGCGCCTCGGCGTTGGAGAAGCCGTAGACGAGCGCGAACAGGCCGAGGGAGCCGGTGAGGAGGCCCGGGATGTCGATCCCCTCGCGGTCTGGCGCCCGGTGGTTGACCAGCAGCCGCAGCGCGAAGATCGCGGTGGGCACGGCGATCACCAGATTTACGTAGAGGCACCAGCGCCAGGACAGCAACTGCGTGAGGATGCCGCCGAGCAGCAGGCCAAGCGAGGCCCCGCCACCGGCGATCGCGCCGAAGATCCCAAACGCCTTGTTTCTGTCGGGGCTCCCCTCGAAAGTCACCGTCAGCAGCCCCAGGGCCGACGGAGCGAGGAGCGCGCCGAACGCTCCCTGCAGCGCCCGAGCGCTTACGAGCGTCAGGAACGAGGTCGCCAGCCCGCCGATCGCCGAGACGATCGCGAACCCGACGAGTCCGGTGATGAACGTCCACTTGCGCCCGAACAGGTCGCCGAGCTTGCCTCCCAACAACAGCAGGCTGCCGAACGCCAGCGCGTAGGCCGTGACGATCCACTCGCGGTCGCTCGTCGAGAAGTGGAGTGCCTTCTGTGCCGACGGCAGCGCGATGTTGACGATCGTGGCGTCGAGCACCACCATCAACTGCGCCACGCTCAGCAGAGCAAGAGCCGCCCAACGGTTGGGCTCGGCAGCGGCTTGCGGACCACTCGTCATCCGACGGGCAGCGTGACGGCAACCGAGACCCTCGTCAAGCGGAGTGGCCTTGACGTCGGCCCAGAGGGCGCTGGCCAGGGTCAGCCGCCCGGACCGGATTTCTGTTCAGCTCAAGCGCAATCGCCCGTAAGCGGATTCTTGTCAGGACCGATCCTGGGCCCCGCCCGCTCGATCTCAAACCAAACGTGCGTAGTCCCCTCGTGCACACCCCACCGACTCGCTTCGGCATCGACGACCGTCAGGCCCCAGCCTCCGAGCTGTCTGTCGCTTCGACGGATAGCTCGTTCAAAACCCGAACCTTCGTCGATCACCTCGACCAGCAGCCGGTCCTGGTCAACGCGAGCCCTGAGCGTGATCATGCCCTGTCCGTGTCGGACGGCGTTCGTCGCCAGCTCGCTGACCAGAAGCCTCGCGCGATCGAGCTCGGGATCGCTGAACTCAGCTGCCAACAGGCCAGCGACGTGATCGCGGGCGCGCGCGGCGGCACTTGCGTCGCGCGGCAGTTCGACCTCTATAGGTCCGTTCATCGCCCACCTCTTCGATCGTGCCATTGGGTCGCTCCGGGGTCGTTGAAACTCTCCGGCTGGCGCTCGCTGCGCCAACCGACTCCAACGAACCGACTTCGCGGGGCCATCGTGTGACCGGACACCCGTTCGCTGTGAAGAACGCGACTCCAACGGCGGTCGATGACCGCAAGCTCAGGAACCGTCAAGGCATCGTATTGCCAGCCACCCGGATTCCCAAACCAAGGGGCAGGCTTCGTCTGACTTGACGTAGCTCCATCTTGGAGTTATTTACCTCCAGCCTGGAGTTATGAACGGAGCCGGTCTATGACGCGCCGCGGCTACTCGGGGAGCTTCGTCAACAGGAGCCACGCGCTGGTGACACCGCCAGCGAGGCCCGCGAGTACGGGCAGGACGAGGACGTCGAGCCCAGCGTCCACGCCGAAGACCAACAGCAGGCCCGCGACGAGGAGCAGGACGGACGTTATGGCGTTGGGGGCGATCGCGTCGAGCAGCAACGCGATCGCGTGTGCGCCGGCGTCACGTGTGTCCGGGTCGACTCTGGCGAGCCGATCCAGAGCCAGGTGGCCGAGGCCGCTGATGAGGGCAAGGGCGACGAGCTCGACCCCGAGCACCCGCTGCGACTGGTCAGGGATCGCCAGAAGGATCGAGATGAACAGGACCGTGACGAACAACGCGAGGGTTTGCTCTGCACGGTTTCGGAGCTCCTGAGACTTCGCGATAACTCCGATCCGAATCGAGACCGCTACGAACAGCAAGCCAACGAGGCTGGCCGCAGCAGCACCCACGACCGTCGCGAACACGTCCCATTTCTCCACGCCGGTTCCTCGCCTTTTTAACCGGCCGATTCCCTACCGACCGTCACATTGCAGCAGCCTACCGAGCGGTCTCATGTCATCGTTGCCGGCGGCTCGATCTCGCGTTTGACGATCTTTCCGGTGGGACCTTTGGGGAGTTCGTCGACGATCCAGATGTGCCGGGGGTACTTGTAGGCGGCTACCCGTTGCTTGACGAAGTCGCGTAGTGCCTCGGGCGTGGACTCCGTGCCGCTCTTCAGCGCGACGGCGGCCGCGACCTCTTCACCGAGTTCGGCGTGGGGGATACCGATGACGGCGGCCTCGCGCACGTCGGGGTGTTCGTAGAGGACCTCCTCGATCTCGCGCGGGTAGATGTTGAATCCGCCCCGGATGATGAGCTCCTTCTTGCGGTCGACGATGAAGAAGTAGCCGTCCTCGTCGATCCTGGCTATGTCGCCGGTGCTGAACCACCCCGCAGGGTCGATCGCTTCGGCGGTGGCCTCAGGGCGGCGCCAGTAGCCCTTCATCACGTTGTGACCGCGGATCTGGATCTCGCCGAGATCATCGGCGGCGACGGGGTTGCCCGCGTCGTCTACCCGCCGCATCTCGACGCCGTGAACGGGCAGGCCGATCGACCCTGGCTTTCGTTCGCGTCCGCGGCGGTTGAAGGACGCCACCGGGGATGTCTCGGAGAGTCCGTACCCCTCGAGGATCTCGCAGCCGAACTTGGCCTCGAACGCGCGCATGATCTCCACGGGCATCGCCGCTCCACCGGACACGCAAACCTCCAGCGCGGATGTGTCGGCCGTGTCGGCGGCGTCGTGGTGGAGCATCGCGGCGTACATCGTCGGCACGCCCTCGAACACGGTCACGGTGTCTCGCTCGAGGATGGCGAGCGCCTTGCCGGCCTCGAAGCGAGGGATGAGAGTGAGGGTCCCGCCGACCGAGACGGTGGCGTTGAGCGCGCACGTCTGTCCGAAGGCGTGGAAGAACGGGAGCGCACCGAGGGTGACGGCCCGCTCGTCGAGCCCGAACAGGTCGACGGTGACCTCGACGTTGCGCAGGATGTTCTGGTGGGTGAGCTCTGCGCCCTTGGGCTTGCCGGTCGTGCCCGAGGTGTAGAGGATCACGGCGGTGTCCTCGGGCTGGCGGACGATCACCTCGTCGGCGGGTTGACAACGTTGCAGCAGAGCCTCGAACTCGCCGGGCTCCACGAGCACGCACTCCACGCCGGCCTGCTCGGCCCCGGCGTGGGCGGCGTCGGCGAACTGGTGCCAGGCGAGGAGTACACGGGCCTCGGAGTCACCGAGATAGAACGCGACCTCGCGCTCCTTGAGCAGGGGGTTCATTGGCACGATCGCCGCACCGACGCGCAGAGCGCCGTAATAGCAGACCGAGAAGTGTGCGACGTTGGGCAGCATGATCCCCACGCGGTCTCCCGGTTGCACGCCCTTCGCGCGCAGCAGTCCGGCGACGCGCGCTGCCGCCCGGTCTAGCGCGGCGTAGCTGAGTTCGTTCTCATCGACCTTGATGGCTACGTGCTCGGGGCGCAGGTCGGCGCTTTGGCTGAGTAGGTCGGCGATGTTGGCCATGGCTTCTCCAGTCGAGGAGGCGGTCGGATCGGGAACGCTGAGAACGTTAGGTACACGAAGGGCGACAGTCACCGGCACCGACGCCCGAAGCGGAGCGGACCTGCTTGTGAGCGACACACAAGCGCGGCTTACAATCCGGCCATGGCAAAGGCTCCCGACCGCATCGGCGCGGACGTGATCGCCGAGGCGCTCGAGGCGAGGCGAGAGGAGCTGATCTCGACCGGGGTCGCCGAGATCAAGGACCGCATGGACACCTACCGGCGGGCGGATGCGGCACTGACCGAAGACGTGACCAGGCACATCGGGGCGCACCACGATCTTCTGTGCGCCGTTCTGCGGCGAGGCCGACCGGCGGCGGCGCGAGAGTTCGACTTCGTTGGACGTCACGCGGCGCTGCGCGCACGGCGGGGGATCTCGCTAGCGGACTTCCTGGAGGCGTTTCGCAGCTACCACAACGTCGTTTGGGACGCGGTGCTCGACGCCTCTCGCGCAGACAGCGAGGCCGCTGATCAGGCACTCGCGGCGGCGCGCACGGTGATCCGGCACATCGACCTGGCCACCACCGAGGCCAGCGGCGCCTACCTGGAGGCGCAGCAGTTGCTTGTCGCCGACGGCGACCGCGCGCGGCGCGACCTGCTTGAGGATCTACTTGCCGGCCGGCCGGTGGCCACGGCGGCGGGCGTGGCCGCGGCTCGGGCGGCCGGACTCGAAGGTGACGCTCGCTGCGTGCTGATCGCCGCGGTGCCGACGGTGGCACCGGACGACGAGGCCGTGCTGCGCCCAGCGGCGACCACGCTCGCCGGCGCTCTAGACCGTCGCCGGGCACCGCTGGCGGTCGCCCGTCACGGCGAGATCGTGATCGTCAAGGCGCTGAGTGCCAGCGAGCGTCCGTCGCTGCAGGCGCCGCTCGAGAAAGCGTGCCAGCGCGTGGCGTCAAGGGGCATGGAACTGGCGGTGGGCGTGAGCACGGCGCAGGACGGAGTGGCCACACTCGGCAACGCCTACCGTGAGGCCTCGCTGGCGTTGGGTCGGTTGGGACCGCGAGGCGGCGTCCTGTCGCTGCCCGACTTGAGCGCGTTTGAGTATTTGATGCTGCGCGGCGATCAGGTGGCGCGGCGGCTGATCGCGCCTGAGGTCGAGCGGTTCGTCGTCGAGGACCATGAACAGGGCGGCCAGCTGACACGCACGCTGCTGGCCTACGCCGAGGCCGATCTGAACGCCAAGGCGGCTGCCGAGGCGCTGCTGATTCACGTCAACACCGCGCATTACCGCCTTTCCCGCATCGCCGAGAAGACCGGCTGTGACCTGCGCCGCCTACCGGACGTGATCGACTTGGTGATCGCGATCAGGCTGGACGAGGCCCAGCGCCGGCAATGATCCGGTCAGCCCCACGCGAGGCAACCCGTGGCGCCCCTGAGTGGGATGTGTCGTTCGTACGGGCGGGCGGCCTGCGACTGCGCGTGGGCCGATACGGCGAAGGTCGTCCGTTGCTGCTGATCACCGGGATCGGCGCGCATCTGGAGATGTGGGCACCGTTCGCGCTCCACGCCGCCGGACTGGAACTGATCGGCTTTGACCCGCCCGGAGCAGGCGTTTCGCAACGACCGCGCCTGCCGATGCGGATGGGCGCTCTCGCCGCCGTGGTCGAGCGCCTGATGGACGAGTCGGGGCTCGGCCGCGTCGACGTGCTGGGATACTCGTGGGGCGGCGGCCTGGCCCAGGAGCTCGCGCGGCGAGCACCTGACCGCGTCCGCCGGCTCGTGCTGTGCGCGACCGGCCCGGGGCTCGGCGGCACGCCGCCCCGTCCGCTGGCCGCGCTGATGCTGGCCACGCCCGCGCGCTATTACCACCCACGACTGCTCGCAATGAGCGTCCCCTACATCGCCGGCGGGCGCACGGGGCGCGAGCGAGGCCTGCTGGCAGCCCAGGCGGCCGACCGCCTGCGGCGCCCACCCGACCCGCTGGGTTACGCCTTCCAGCTCTACGCGGTCGCCGGGTGGTCGAGCCTGCCGTGGCTGCACCGCCTGACCCAGCCGACGCTCGTGATCGCCGGCGAACAGGACCCAAGCGTGCCGCTGGGTAACGCCCGCCGGCTCGCTGCGCGAATCCCCGATGCGCGACTGCATGTGGTCAAGGGCGGCGGGCATCTATTCCTGCTCGACGAGCCCGAGAGTGTCGCCCCGACGATCCTCGATTTTCTCGCCAGCGCCTGACCGATCTGTGATCGAGTCACAAACAATGGGGCGAATGTTCAACGGTCGAGGAGGATGACCGGCGGGGTTGAAGGCGCGAGACTGCTCGCCACCAAGCAGCGGCGATGACAAAGTGATCACAGAGCGCTCGCCAGGCGCCCGGCACCTACGTCCACGACAGTTAGGCAGGAGCAGCCATGTCCATACAGAGCCTTCCGTACGCCCACCTCGGTGATGCGCTCGCGACCGACTACTTCCACGTCCGCGACCAGTTCACCGACGAACAATGGGAGCACTTCATCGCCACCCGCCGCTTCGTCGACAACGAAGTGCTGCCAGAGATCAACCAGTACTGGGAGGCGGCCGAGCTGCCGTGGCCGCTGATGCGCCGCCTGCCCGAGCTCGGCCTCCTCGGGGAGGACATTGAGGGCTACGGCTGCCCGGGAATGACACCGCTGGCCCGCGGACTGGTGAACATGGAACTGCACCGCGGCGACGGCAGCCTCGGCACGTTCCTCGGCGTCCAGTCGGGACTGGCCATGAAATCGATCGCGCTGCTCGGCTCCGAGGAGCAGAAACAGCGATGGCTCCCGGCAATGGCTCAACTGGCGGCAATCGGCGCCTTCGCCTTGACCGAGCCGACACACGGCTCGGACTCAGTCGCGCTTGAGACGACCGCCCGCCGCGATGGCGACTCATGGGTGCTCAACGGCGCGAAACGCTGGATCGGCAACGGCTCGATCGCCGATGTGGTGGTCGTGTGGGCGCGCTCTGCCGAGGACGGTCAGGTCAAGGGCTTCCTGGTCGAAAAGGACACGCCCGGCTTCAGCGCCACCACGATGGAAGGCAAGGGCGCGTCCCGCGCCATCTGGCAGGCGGCGATGTCGCTCGACGAAGTCCGCGTGGGCGACGATGCATCGGCTGCCCGGCGCAGAGACGTTCAAGGACACCGGCCGCGTCCTGATCACCACGCGCACAACCTGTGCCTGGGGCGCCCTCGGCCATGCCGTCGCGGCCTACGACGCCGCGCTTACCTACAGCAAGCAGCGCCAGCAATTCGGCAAGCCGCTGTGCGCCTTCCAGATCGTCCAGGAACGGTTGGTGAGGATGCTCGCTGAGGTCACCAGCATGCAGCTCTACTGCATGCAGCTCGCGCGCCTGGAGGAGACCGGTCGCCTCACCGACACGATCGCCGGCCTGGCCAAGCTCAACAACACCCGCAAGGCCAGGCAGGTGATCGCCGAGGCCCGCGACCTGCTGGGCGGCAACGGCGTCCTGCTCGAGAACCATGTCATCCGCCACATGGGCGACATCGAGGTAATCCACACCTATGAGGGCACCGAAACCATGCAGACCTTGATCGTCGGGCGCGACATCACCGGCGTGGGCGCGTTCGCCTGAACCTGGCGCCCGCGTCGTTTATGCCGGCCCGCTGGCGGGTTGTCTGGTGCGGCGTTCTTCGAGCATCGCTAGGAGCACTCGGCGGACGAGGCCGTCGAGTGGGCGCTCGTCGGGGGGGTCTTGGCCGAAGACCGTGAGTAGCGCTTCCGAGGTCGGCTGGCCGTCGGCGGCGTCGAGCGTGTCGATCGTTCGTTGCATCGACTGGATTGCCGCTGCGAGCTGGGTGGATGGCTCGGGCAGTCCCATGGCGGTGCGCCATGGAGCTTCAGGCCGGCAATCGGCGAGCACTTCCGCGGTGCGCTGAGGGGCGTGGCTCACGGTCTCGGCGACGGCTTCGGCCCAGGCGGTGAGGACGCTGAGGTCTTCTCGTTCGAGCAGGTGCGGGGCTGCGTGGGCCGCGGGTGGGCGGGGTGCGCGTGAGCCTGTGGGCGAGGCGCGGACCTGCTGGACGGCCACGTCGAAGCACGCGATGCCGTTGTCGACGGGGGCGCGCGCGTCGGCGCTGCGGCGGGTCGCGCGGTCGGTGCATACGGTGAGCAGGGCGGCGTGGGCGCCGTCTTCGAGCGGGATCTCGCGCATGCCTCTGGCGGGGTCCTTCCACAGCGCGATCACGGGGGATGCTTCCCGGCCGCGTGGTCGTGAGCGCTGGACCATGCCGTAGGAGGTCAGCGTCATCACGGCCGAGCCGGGGTCATCGGCGAGAACGCTGGCGTAGCGCGCGGCCCAGCGAGAGTCGAGCTGGGGACCGTCGAGCAGGACGGTCAGGACGATCGTCGGTCCGACCGAGCGGATCAACTCCGCGACATCGTCGGTCTGGGCGAGGTCCTCGCACACGAGTGAAGCGAGCATCAGTTCTGAGACCTCGACAAACTGGATTGACCGGCGGGGGACCTGCATCGATTCCCACCAGCGGACGTGGGGGTGCAGGACCCCGCCGAGGTGGTACTGGTAGATCTGGGCTTCGTCGAGCGACCACCGGTGGTGCTTTCGCTGCCGGATGTGAAACCACGGCGGGCTCGGGTGGGTGGGGAGCGAGTCGCCCTTGACGAGCCGTGGATTGAACCCCATGTGAAGCCAGTTGTATGGCGCTTGACCCGGCGGGGGTGATTGCTGGCGGACGCCCGCGACCAGTGCGATCACTCCGTGGTCGTGCAGGAGCGCCTCGAGCTCGTCGATCTCACCCTCCTCGACCGCGCTCTCGGGGAGGCACGCGACGTCCACGCTCCCGGCCTCGCGACGGGCGGCGACCAGCACTCGGTCTAGGAGGTCGAGGTCGAGGCCTTGGGCGGGCGCGAACTCAAAGGACCCGTACGGGTCCTTCGACGGTCTGCGCAGACTGCCCTCGACCGGACGAAAGTCCGAGGCGTTGACCTCGAGCGGCCACGGAAGGAGCAGCAGCGTCGCGTACTCAGAGCGAAGGTCCGTGCCGCGGTGACGCGCGGGCATCTTGTGCCAGCGCGCCTCGATCCCGGGTCGCTGCACACACGCGTACCGAGAGAAAGCCGGCCGGCCCGTGGGTGGCGTGCGGACCTTGGGCAGGACCTTCAACAGCCGCGGGTCGACGCGGGCGATCGACCCCGTCCTGACCAGCAGCTCCCGGCCCCGCGCGCGGTACACAGACGCCACCGCGTCAGAAGTGTCGAGCGCGACTCCGAGCCCGGCGCACGCCTCGTCGGCCAGCGCGTGCAGAGTCAGCAGCGCCACGCACCCCTGCCAGTCGCGCCCCTCGGCCAGATCCTCGAGCGCCACATCGCCCCGCTCCTTCAGAGCGGCCCACTCCTGGCCGACCAGCTCGGGCGGCGAGCCGCGACGATGCTCGACCCACGCACCCCAATCGAGGCCTCCCTCCTCGACCATCCGCGCCCAGTCGGGATAACCCTCGGGAGGCCACTCCCCGACCGGCGAGAGCGCGAACCGAAACGCCTCCGAACGAGCCAGGATGACGTTCGCGAGAGCGAACACGTCCGGCGGCCAATCCAACAGCTCATCCGTGATCGCCCCACCCGACGCGGCGTACCACGTCGACGCCAGCGTGGGCTCATTCATAACGCGTTGCTCAGTTGATCGGCGCGACGCTTGCGCAGCGCTTTCGTCACCAAGCCGCTGAAGTAGTGTCATGTCGCTTCTTCTGTTGGGGAAATCAACACTCACAGCACCCGGCGGCGATCGAATCATGCAACGCGTAGTCGGCAAACGGAGAACCTTGTAGTCACGCGCGAGCGGCGGCCTACCCCTGGATGAGCGACGCCGCCCGTTCGGCGATGCCATAGACGGTCGCCATCGTGTTGCCTGAGACGATCGACGGCATCACGGACGCGTCGGCCACCCGTAGTCCGCCGATTCCGCGTACGCGCAGCTCGGTGTCGAGCACGGCCGTGTCGTCCTCGCCGATCCGGCACGTCCCCACTGGGTGGTGGTAAGTCTGCAGAGCTCTGCGTAGATACGCGCGCAGGGTGTCGCCGCTGCGGGCCCCCGGTCCCGGATGGACCTCCGCATCGCGCCACGGATCCAGGGCCTTCGCACGCGCGATCGCGCGCGCCAGATCCAGCCCTGCGACTAGGCCGTCGATGTCGCGCGGGTCAGAGAAATAGGCGGGGTCAAGGTCGGGCCCCATTTGCGGCTCGCCGCTGCGCAGCTTGACCGAACCGCGACTGCGGGGAGCCATCAACGAGACCAAAAGCGCATAACCCTGTTCGGGACCGGGCAGCGACGGCACGGTGAGCGGGACGTCTATGAACAGGATCTGTAGGTCAGGGGCGTCCAATGCCGGGTGACTTCGGAGCAGACCCAGCACCTCACCGGTGGTTGTTCGCGGCGGGTGGTATCGGCCGCGCCGAGCGGTAGACGACGGTCGCCGCGGCATGATCCTGCAGATTGTGGCCGACTTCGGGATGGTCGACGATGACGTCCACGCCTAGCTCGCGCAGGTGGGGCTCCGGACCGATGCCTGACCGCATGAGCACCAGCGGGGAGCCGGCCGACGCTGTACTCGACGCCGGCGCAGCGAGGTTGCGGTGCGACAGCCGCGTCACGCTCCTCGACGCGCTGCGCGACGCGCTCGACCTGACCGGCACGAAGAAGGGCTGCGACCAGGGCGCGTGCGGGGCCTGCACGGTGCTTCTTGACGGCAAGCGCGTGCTGTCGTGCCTGACGCTGGCGGCGCAGTGCGACGGGCCGGGAGGTGACGACGATCGAAGGCCTGGCGGCACGACGGACAGCTGCATCCGGTGCAGGAGGCGTTCATCCGGCACGACGGGTTTCAGTGCGGCTACTGCACGCCAGGGCAGATCATGTCGGCGGTCGCGCTGCTGGGAGAGGGGCGAGCGGGCTCGGACGAGGAGATCCGCGAGTTCATGAGCGGCAACCTCTGTCGTTGCGGCGCGTATCCGAACATCGTCGCCGCGATCCGGGAAGTCGCCGGCCGAAAGGAGCGATAGCGATGCGACCCTTCGAGTACGTCCGCGCCGACGACGTGGCCGCCGCGGTGGCGCTGGTGAGCGCTGACCCTCGAGGCGCGAGTACCTCGCGGGCGGCACGACCGAGCTCGACCTCGATCTTGAAGGACGGGGTGATCGAGCCCGAGCGGCTGGTCGACATCACGCGCCTGCCGCTGCGCGGCGATCACCCGCGCTGAGGCACACCCTGCGGGTCGGGGCGCTGGCCACGATGGAGGAGCTGGCGGCGGACCCGACGGTGACCGAGCGGATGCCGTTCGTGCGCGAGGCGCTGCTGGCGGGCGCCTCGCCGCAGCTGCGCAACATGGCGACGATCGGCGGGAACCTCCTGCAGCGCACGCGCTGTCGCTACTTCCGCGACTCAGACGGTGACGGCCTGCAACAAGCGCAGCTCCGGGGTCAGGATGCGCGGCGGTGCGCGGTCCGGCGCGGATGCACGCGATCCTGGGCGCCAGCGAACACTGCATTGCCTTGCACGCCTCGGACCTGTGCGTGCCGCTGGTCGCGCTCGATGCCGTCGTAGACATCGAGGGCGTCGATGGGTCGCGCAGCGTCCCGCTGACCGAGTTCTACGTCCTACCGGGGGAACGGCCGGACATCGAGAACGTGCTCGAGCACGGCGAGCTGATCACGCGGATACGAATACCGCTGCTGCCGGTCGGTACGCGGTCCGGCTACCTGAAGGTGCGCGACCGGGCCTCCTACGAGTTCGCGCTCACGTCCGCGGCCGCGGCGCTGCTGATCGAAGACGGCACGATCGTGCGGGCGCGCCTCGCTCTCGGCGGTGTCGGGACGATGCCGTGGCGGGCTCGCGAGGCCGAGGAGATCCTCCACGGCGCACCCGCCAGCAGCCCGGACGTTCCGGGCCGCGGCCCAGGCCGCGCTCCGTGATCCGTTCACGGTCGCCGGCACCGCGTTTCAAGGTCGAGCTCGCCAAGCGCACGATCGTCCGAATCCTGCACACCGTATCGGGGGTCCGGTCATGACGACCGCCACGCGCGAGACGGATCATCGGTGATCCCGTCGATCGGGTCGACGGGCCGCTCAAGGTGACGGGCGCCGCGCCGTACCCGTCGGATTTCACCTTCCCCGACCTCACGCATGCCGTCCTGGTGCAGTCCACGATCGCGGCTGGAACGATCAGGCGGCATCGACGCCGCGGAGGCGGAGGCGGCGCCGGGCGTCCTCGCGGTGATCACGCACGAGAACGCGCCAGCTCTCGCCGAAGCGACCGATGACGCCGCTCGGCCCCTCGCCTCCGTTCCCGTTGAAGGACAACCGGATTCTCCACCACGGCCAGCACGTGGCCGTCGTGGTGGCGCGGACGCGCGAACAGGCGCGTCGCCGCGGCGCGACTGGTCGAGATCGACTACGAAGAGGCCGCTCCGGTACTGAGGATCGACGATCCTCGTGCCCCGGTGTTGCTCAATCGGTGGGGGCAGGACGTCGACCGCGGTGATGTCACCGCCGCGCTGGCCTCCGCCGAGGTGGTCTACGACGAGATCTTCACCACGGCGGCGGTGACCCCCAATCCGATGGGGCTGTTCGCCACGGTGGCCCGCTGGGAAGGCGACCGGCTGACCGTGCACGACTCGAGCCAGGACCCGATGATGGCGCGCAGGACCCTCGCAACGGTGTTCGATCTGCCTGAGACCGACGTCCGGGTTCTCGTTCCGTACCTGGGAGGCGGGTTCGGGGCCGGACTCCGCGCCTGGCCGCACGTGATCCTGACCGCGCTCGCGGCCCGGGTCGTCGGCCGCCCGGTCAAGCTGGTGCTGACCCGGCCGCAGATGTTCACCTCCGTCGGCCACCGGCCGGAGACACGGCAGCGGGTGCGGCTCGGTGCCACCCGCGATGGCCGGCTGGTCGCGGTGGATCACGAGGCCACCTCGACGATCGGGGCCCTGGACGACGGAGGCGTCGAGCCCGTCACGCAGGTCACCGGCAACGCCTACTCCTGCCCGAACGTCGCGACACACGACCGGCGGGCGCGGCTGCACATCCCAAGCCCCCACTGGATGCGCGGCCCCGGGCACGACCCAGGGCAACTTCGCGGTGGAGTCCGCGCTCGACGAGCTGTCCTACACGCTGGGCATCGACCCGATCGAGCTGCGGCTGCGCAACTACACCGAGGTTCATCCGGGGTCGGGCCGGCCGTGGTCGAGCGAGGCACTGCGGGAGTGCTACCGCGTCGGCGCCGAGCGATTCGGCTGGGCGCGGCGTACCCCCGAGATCGGATCGATGCGCGACGGGAACTGGCTGGTCGGCTACGGGATGGCCGGAGTCACGTTCACGTCAGGCCAGGCACCGTGCCAGGCCACGGTGTCGATCCGCCGCGACGGCACCGCGCACGTGCGCAGCGCGGCCACCGACCTCGGTACCGGCACCTACACGATCGCGACGCAGGTCACGGCCGAGTTGCTCGGACTCGACATCGACCAGGTACAGGTCGAGATCGGCGACAGCGACCTGCCGTTCGCGCCGTACTCCGGTGGTTCGGGAATGGCGACGTCGCTGAGCGGCGCCATCCAAGACGCCGTGGGCAAGCTGATGCGGGCGTTCCTGGATGTCGTCGCCGACGACGAGTCGTCGCCGCTGCGGGGCAGGAGTCCGGATGACGTCACCACCACGAACGGCGGCATCCACGTCATCGACGCTCCCTCGATCGGTGAGACATACGCCGACATACTCGCCCGGCACGGACTACCGGAGATAACCGCGCACGGCGAGCGGAACCCGCGGGCGAACGCGCGCACAGCCCACCGCCAACGGCTCATTCGCCGCGTGGTTCGCGGAAGTCCGCGTCGACGCCGGACCTGGGACTGCTGCGCGTCGCGCGGATCGTGTCGGCCGTCGACGCGGGCCGCATCCTCAATGAGAAACTGGCGCGCAGCCAGATCATCGGCGGCGCCGTCATGGGCATCGGAATGACGATGCTCGAGGAGACCGTCTTCGACCACGAGACCGGTCGCATCGCCAATGCGACCTTCGGCGACTACCTGATTCCGGCCAACGCGGACGTGCCCGACATCGACGTCGTCTTCGTCGGCACGCCAGACACGGTGAGGCCCATCGGGTATCAAGGGTATGGGCGAGATCGGCGGGGTCGGCGTGTCAGCCGCCATCGCCAACGCCGTGTACCACGCCACCGGCCGACGCATCAGATCGTTGCCGATCACCGTTGAACAGCTGTTGTAATGAGTGACCTCAGGCTCCGAGCGGACGGACCGGGTGGGCAGCGCCGAATCGCTCGGGGTCGAGCTCGCGCGCCACGCGTTGGCGAGCCCGGTACAGCCGCGTCGTGATCGTCGCCTCGGGCGCGCCCAGGGCTCGCGCCGCTTCGCCGTAGGAGAGGCCGGCGACGTCTACTGCCACTAGGGCCTGACGGAAGGACTCCGGAAGCTGGGCGATGGCGGGAAACACTTGCGCGGCGATCACTGCTTCTTCTGGGCGGCCTGCCGTGCGGCGGTCGGCGGCGTCGAGTTGCTCGAGCGTGGTGACGACGCGGGGGCGGCGAGCGGCCGTTCTCCTGCTGTTCAGGAAGGTGTTGCGCAGCGCTTGCTTCAGGTATGCGAGCTCGTCCTCGCCGCGCAGAAACCGCGGCCGCGAGAGGATGCTGACCATCGTCTCTTGGACGAGGTCCTCCGCGCTCTCGCGCGAGCCACACAGGGCCCACGCGGTCTGCAACAGGCGACCGAGGTGCGAGCCGACGACCTCGGGATCGAGTCGCTTCGAGCTCTTCGGCAGGGACGCGGTCGCGGCGCCGTCGGCGGCGCCGCACGCCGCGACGGCCAGGGCGAAAAGCGGCATCACCGCGGCGCCAGCGACAACGCTCATGGGTTTGCTGCGTGTCATGTCGCTCCTTCGGTTGGGAAGAGCGACGGTCGCAGCGATGAGCGTTTATCGAATCACGCAACGCGTAGTCCGCAGCCGGAAAGCCTCGTAGTCACGGGTGTCGGCAGGATCGCAGGCGCGGTATGGTCGGGGTTTCATGGTCACCGAGGGGCCGGCGGAGGTACTGCACGGCCGGCGCGTCGAGCGCGAGGCGTTGGGGCGGCTGCTTGAGGCCGTGCGTGGCGGGCAGAGCCGGGTGTTGGTGGTGAGCGGCGAGGCGGGGGTTGGTAAGACGGCGCTGGTGGAGTCTGCGATCGGGTCCGCGTCGGGGTTCCGGGTGGTGCGGGCGGGGGGTGTGGAGTCAGAGATGGAGTTGGCGTTCGCGGCGTTGCAGCAGTTGTGCGCGCCGATGCTGGATCGCCTGGATCGGCTTCCCGTCCCTCAGCAGGACGCACTCGGCGTTGCGTTCGGGCTGCGTGCGGGGGATGCGCCGGATCGGTTTTTGGTCGGGTTGGCGGTGCTGAGCCTGATCGCGGAGGCGGCCGGGGAGCGGCCGTTGGTGTGTGTGGTTGATGACGCGCAGTGGCTTGATCGGGCGTCGGCGCAGGCGCTGGTGTTCGTGGCGCGGCGGTTGTTGGCGGAGTCGGTCGGGCTGGTGTTGGTGACGCGCGACCCGAGCGAGGAGCTCACGGGATTTCAGGAGCTGGTGGTCGAGGGTTTGCGTGATGGTGATGCGCGTGCGCTTGTTGGGCTCGGTGTTGCGAGTGCCGTTGGACGAGCGGGTGCGGGAGCGGCTGGTGGCTGAGACGCGCGGGAATCCGTTGGCGTTGTTGGAGTTGCCGCGGGGGTTGACGCCGGCTGAGTTGGCTGGCGGGTTTGGTTTGTTGGACGCGCCGGGGCTATCGGGGCGGATTGAGGACAGCTTTCAGAGGCGGTTCGCTGGGCTTTCGGCCGAGACCCGGCGGCTGTTGCTGGTGGCGGCGGCGGAGCCGGTCGGCGACCCGGTGCTGGTGTGGCGCGCGGCCGGGCGGCTCGGGATCGGGGTCCAGGCGGCGGCCGAGACCGATGGGTTGCTCGCGATCGGTGCGCGGGTGACGTTTCGTCACCCGCTGGTGCGCTCGGCGGTGTATCGAGCGGCGTCGCTGCAGGAGCGGCAGGTCGTGCATCGCGCGCTGGCGGATGCGACCGATCGTGCGGTCGATCCCGATCGTCGTGCTTGGCATCTCGCCCAGGCGACGTCCGGGTTCGACGAGGATGTCGCGGCTGAGCTGGAGCGCTCGGCGGGCCGCGCTCAGGCGCGCGGCGGATTGGCGGCAGCAGCCGCGTTTTTGGACCGTGCCTGCGCGCTGACGCTCGAGCCCTCGCGCCGCGCGCAACGTGCGCTCGCCGCGGCACGGGCCAAGCGCCAAGCCGGTGCGTTCGACGCGGCACTCCGACTGGTTGCCATCGCAGAGTCCGGACCGCTGACCGAGCTCCAGTGCGCTCAGGTCGACCTGCTGCGCGGCGAGATCGCGTTCGCTTTGAGCCGTGGTAGCGATGCGCCCCCCTTGTTGCTCAAGGCCGCCAAGCGGCTGGAACCGCTCGATCACCGGCTCGCGCGGGAAACCTATCTGGAAGCGCTCACCGCCGTGTTCTTCCCGGGCCGGTTGGCGCCCGGCGGGAGCGTATTGGAGGCCGCGCGGGCTGCCAGGGCAGCGCCTCCATCGTCCCAGCCTCCGCGCGCGTGTGATCTGCTGCTGGATGGCCTCGCGTTGCTGATCACGGAGGGATATGCCGCCGGAACGCCGACGTTGAGGAGGGCGGTCAGCGCGTTCCGAGAGGAGGACATGTCCCGAGGGGACGGCCGGCGGTGGCTGTGGCTCGCGTCCCGTGTCGCGGCATTTTTGTGGGACGACGAGGCTTGGGATGTGCTGTCTGCGCGGTTCGTCGGGCTCGCGCGTGATGCCGGTGCGCTGAGCGTGCTCCCACTGGCACTTACGACACGGTCGGGGGTGCACATATTCGCGGGGGAGTTCGCCATCGCGTCGTCGTTGCTGGAGGAGGTGGTGGCGGTCAACGAGGCGACGGGTGCCAGCCTGGCACCATACGTCGGGCTGGCAAGCGTCACGTTTCGGGGCCGCGAAGCCGAGGCCGCTCAGCTGATCGAGGCCGCCACGGGGGAGGTCGTGCGTCGGGGCGAGGGACAGGGGTTGACGTTCATTTACTGGGTGACTGCCGTGCTGCATAACGGGCTGGGTCGCTATGAGGAGGCGCTCGCCGCGGCGCGGCAGGCGGGCGAGGACGCGCACGTGTCGTGGTGGCGCTACTGGGGGTTGGTCGAGCTGATCGAGGCGGCCGCCCGCAGCGGCAAGCCTGAGCTCGCGGCCGATGCCCTCGGCCAGCTTTCGCAGACGACCGCGGCCAGTGGAACCGACTGGGCGCTCGGGATCGAGGCCCGGTCGCGGGCGCTGCTGAGCGAAGGCGAGGCTGCCGAGGGTCTTTACCGGGAGGCGATCGAGCGGCTGGCACGCACGCGGATTAGCGTGGAGCTCGCGCGCGCCCAGCTCGTCTACGGCGAGTGGCTGCGCCGCGAGCGTCGCCGGCTCGACGCGCGCGAGCAGCTGCGGACGGCGCACGAGCGGTTCACGGAGTTCGGGATGGAGGCGTTCGCCGAGCGTGCTCGGGTCGAGCTCGAGGCGACCGGTGAGCGCGCGCGCAGACGGACGGTCGAGACGCGCGATGACCTGACTCCCCAGGAGGCGCAGATCTCGCGCCTCGCGGCTGATGGGGCCACCAATCAGGAGATCGCGGCGCAGCTGTTCATCAGCCCCAGCACGGTCGACTACCACCTCCGCAAGGCGTTTCGCAAGCTCCGAGTCAAGTCCCGCCACCAACTCAAACAGCACCTGCTCCAGACCGGCGTAAACGCCACACTTGCCGCTCGGGAGCGCTGACCCATGTCGGCGCCCGCCGTCTAGGCCGGTGTGCGATCAACCGCTCGTGCTCCAGCTCGGTATGCCATCGGTCGGTTGGGTCGAGCCCGGGACGAGCGCGCTATCGACGTGCCGCGTGTCGCCGTTCTGCTCCGGCTCGCCGACCACCGGCGTGGGAGTGTCGGCCGGCCCGGGCGGCCCGGGAGGCCCGGGAGGGCCGGAGACTACGGCTGCCGCCTCGCGGCTGAGGAACGCGCCGATCTCTTCGATCGTGCTCATCAGCGGTGCCGGGAACATGATCGTGGAGTTCTTGTCGACTCCGATCTCGACCATCGTCTGGAGGTTGCGCAGCTGGAGCGCTAGAGGATGGGCCATCATCTCGTCAGAGGCGCGCCCCAGCTCGCCGGCGGCGAGTGCTTCGCCTTGGGCGGCGATGATCTTCGCGCGTTTCTCGCGCTCGGCCTCGGCCTGGCGGGCCATTGCCCGCTGCATGCTGTCGGGCAACTGGATGTCCTTGAGCTCGACGACGGTGACCTTGACGCCCCATTCCTCGGTCTGGACGTCGAGGATCGCGCGGATGTTGTCGTTGATCTCGTCCGTCGCTGAGAGCGTCTCGTCGAGGGTGTGGCGCCCCACGACGGCTCGGAGGGTGGTCTGGGCGATCTGGCTGATGGCCGCAGACACGTTCTCGATCGCCACGATCGAGCGGACCGCGTCCTCGACGCGGTAATAGGCGACGGCGGAGACGCCGACACTGACGTTGTCTCGGGTAATGATGCCCTGGGACTGGATCGGCAGCGTGACGATCCGCAGCGGGACCCGACGGACGCGATCGACCAGCGGGATCACGAGGATCGCGCCGGGCCCTCGGACACCGTTGCGGACGCGACCCAGCCGGAACTGCACGCCGCGCTCGTACTGCTTGATCACATAGAAGAAGCCGAGCATGTCCGCCCTTTCTCGCCGAGTGGTATCACCACTGTGCGGCCGACGAAGGTGATGAGTTTGCTGCGTGTCATGTCGCTCCTCGCTTGGGGAGCATCGACAGTCGCAGCGACGAGCGATGATCGAATCACGCAACGCGTAGTCCGCGAGCGCAATCTCGTAGTCACGAGCGCGGCGCGAGCTGGCGGAATGGATTTGTGGCCCTCACCTCGGGTGCACGAGTGCGTCTGCTACTTGACGGACTGTGTTGCTGTCGATCGCGAAGCCGATGCCGGGTGCCTCGGCGCCCATTTCGGGATCGAGCGCTGAGAGGGTAGGAATCCCGATCACCTGACCGGAGAGGTCCACGAGCGCGCCGCCAGAGTTCCCGGGATTGATCGCGGCGCTGGTCTGGATGACCGAGGACAGAGTCACACTGTCTGTTTCGGGCACGCTGCGCCCGACGGCGGAGACGATGCCCTCGGTCACGCTGGAGCGCAGCCCGAGTGGGTTGCCGATCGCGAGCGTGAGGTCGCCGACCTCGACCTGAGCCGAATTCGCGAAGGTCGCGGGGCGCGGTCGCGCTCCTTTGATGCGTATCACCGCCAGGTCCATTCCGGCGTCCCTGCCGACGAGCGTTGCGGGGTGTCTGTCGCCCGAGGCGAGCGTGACCACGAAGCGCGTCGCGTTGTCCACGACGTGCGCGTTCGTTACCACGTCGCCTCGGGCGTCGAAGACGACGCCCGAGCCAAGAGCTATTGGTGTCCGGATCTGTACGACCTTCGGCGAGACCGCTTTGACGATGCTCACGAAGCGCTGCTGCAACGAGCCCGCCTCATCCGCGGACGCGACCGGCACACTGGAGATCCGGTCGCCGGCAGATGCAGCCCCGCCGCAGCCAGCGGCAAGGGCCGCTGACAGAAGGACCAAGAAGGCGTATGGGGCTCTCCTCACGCGGCTCATCGTGAGCTCGTGCGGATCTTCTGAAGACCGGTGCCGTTCGCGAGCAGGAAGGCGGCGAGGAACAGGGTGGCGGCAGCCTCTGCCACGATCGCGACCACGATCGCCATTCGGTAGCCGTGCTCAACGAAGCCAAACAGGCCGCTGCTCTCTGAAACGAACAGCGCCGCGAGCGAGAGGACGCCCAGCCCGATCCCGCCGACAGCGAAGAGGGCGCGAACGGCGTCGGTGTAGCGCCCGGCGATGCGGCTTAGCGGTGCGATCAACCCGATCGCGATCACGATCGCGGCGACGAAGTTCAACAGAAACAGGGTGCCGATCGTCGGCACCGTGGAGTAGCCGTCGGAGTACTGCACGATGTGGGCAACACCGGTCGCCAGCACCGCCAACGCGCCGAGGTAGCGCGAGGCCTGGGCGACGATCGAGCGGCGTGATGTGGGGAGCCCGGCGGGCCGGGCTCGATGCTTGGGTGATGAAACTGCACTCATGGTCATAGTCCTTGGAAGTCGTGGATCTGTGGTTTGACGCAAGCCGCGCCAGGTCACTCGCTTACGCGACAAAGCTCGCAACGGCTCGCTGCAACGTGGCGGCCTGCCGATCCCACGGCGCGGTGGGGGTCGATCTTTATCGGCCTCGGCCAGCCGAACGGGCCGGACGCGCGGCCGCGGCCCCGTGCCCCGCGGCCTGCGAAAGCCACGATCAGTAGCACCGTTCCCACGGCAACCACAGCCGGGCACACGGTCACGCGCGTCCGTCTCATCGCTCAGATGTTCCCGTCGCCGTCACTCGGGCCGCCGTTGTTATCGGCGTCGCCGTCACCACCGTTGTTCTGCGGAATGCCACTGCTGGCAGGCGGAGCCGGCTTCGCAGCGGGCGGCGGCGGCGGCGGCGGTGCAGCCTTCGGAGCAGGCTGGGGCACAGGCTTCGGAGCCGGTTGCGGCTTCGGAGCGGCCGGGGCGGCGGGTACGGCCGGATGCGACGACGACGAGCCGCTGCCGTGCCCTGTGGGTCGGCTTGAGATCTGGTTGCCGGCCGCAGACACTACGAACCAGGGGGCGCCGAACGCGTTCAGGCCCTGCCCGGTGACGTCACCGAGCTTATGGTCCTTGACGAACAGGTACAGCGGGTGCCCGTTGTAGGTCACCTGGCGCGCCCCGTCCGACCGCGGAATCGTTCCGAGCAGAGCGGCGCTCGCGCCGCTGCCAGCCACCGGCTTGCCGCCGGTGCGCAGCGGCGGCCACGCCGCCGCACACGGGCCGAAGCATGCACTCTTGGCGCCCGCGTCGGCCTTGAACAGGTACAGCGTACGGCCCTGGGAATCGACCAGGATCCGCCCCAAGCGGGTATGCGCAACCCGGACGGTCGCAGTCTTGGTGGGCGTGGTCGTGGTCTTCGACGCCGCCGGCGGTGGCGACGCGGTCGCGGCGCCGCCGCCGCCGCAGGCCGCGACGGCCAGGGCGGTGAGCGGTATCACCACGGCGCTGGCGAGGAAGGTCGTGAGTTTGGTGCGTGTCATGTCGCTCCTTCGGTTCGGGAGCATCGACAGTCGCAGCGACGAGTGATGATCGAATCACGCAACACGTAGTCCTCGACAGAAGCCCTCGTAGTCACCGGGCCGACAGCCGACGCGCGGCGGTCCGTGGCGTCAGGCGGCGCGGGCCCGGGGGACCGTCGGCTCGCTCTTGGCGGTCTCCAGGCTGGTGGTGGTCTGTTGGCGGCGGGTGCGTTCAGCGTGGACCAGCGCGGCGGCAGGGACGAGCGTCAGGATCGCGATCAGCAGCGCCCAGAAAAACGTACGGTCAAACGCAGTTGCTACCGGTCCGCTGATCCGGACGCGTTCGGCGTTTGGGAGTGGGGTCAGCAGCCCTCCCGCGGCGGGGCTGAGCGACGAGAGGGCGGCCGTGCCCTCGTGTTGGAGGACGACGGCGAGCAGGGTCGCGCCGATCGAACCGCCGATTTGTCGCAGGGTGTTGAGCGCGGCGGTGGCTCGCGGCACCTGTGCCGAGTCGAGCACCTGGTAGGCCGCGGCGACGGAGGGTTGGACCGCGGCGCCGAGCCCCACCCCGCGGACGAACAGCACGCAGGCGAGCAGCGGGTAGGGCGTGTGTCCGGTGACGAACATGAGTGGCACGGTGGCTACGGCGAGAAGCAAGCAGCCGGCGAGCACGACCGGGCCGCCCCCGGTGCGGTCGGTCAGGCGGCCGCTGATCGGCAGCATCAGCGCCGCGCCGATCCCCTGGGGGGCGAGCAGCAGGCCGGCGTTCAGCGCGCTCTCGCCGCGGTCCACCTGGTAGTAGAGCGGAAGTATCAGCAGCGTGCCGAACAGCGCTGCGCCAAGGAAGAACGTGGTGGCAGCGGCGGCGCTGAAGCCAGCCGAGCGAAACAGCCGTAGGTCGATCAGCGGGCGGTCGACGTGCAGGCTGTGCCAGATGAACAGGCCGACCAGCGCGAGCCCCGCGAGGATTGGGCCCAGCGCGATCAGATGAGTGATTCCCCCGTTGGTCTCGGTCTCGGAGAGGCCGAACACGATTCCGGCCAGACCCGGACACAAAAGCGCGGCGCCGAGCCAATCGAGCTTGCCCGCGTCGGCGCGACCGGCGTCCGGTTTGAGCACGACCGCGGCGAGCAGGATCGCAGCGCCGGCGATCGGAACGTTGACCACGAAGATCCACTGCCACGAGGCGTTGTCGACGATTAGCCCGCCGATGATCGGACCGAAGATCGGCCCGAGCAGAATCGGCACCCCAACCGCGGCGAGCGCGCGCCCGACTCGCCGCGGCCCGGCGCTTTGCGCGATCAGAGTGAAACCAACGGGCATCAGCATCCCGCCGCCGAGGCCCTGGAGGATCCGAAACCCGATCAGCTCATCGGCCGAGGTCGCCAACGCACACAGTCCTGAGCCAACCGCGAACAATGTGATCGAGGCGATCCATGTGCGCTTGGAGCCGAACCGCTCGGTAAGCCAACCGGAGAGCGGGATCACCGCTGCCAGCGACAGCAGGTAGCCGGTCGATACCCACTGAATGCTGCTCAATGGTGAGTGCAGCTCCCGCGAGAGCGTGTCCAGCGCCACGTTGACGATCGTCGTGTCGAGCACCGCCATGATCAGCCCGAGCGTCGCGACCCCGGCCACCACCAACGTCGAGCGATCAAGCCCGCCCGAGAGCCAACTCCCGGGCGACCAGGCCCCCGCTCTGCTACGGGCGCTCAGCTCTGACCCGTGCGTCCGCGTTGCCCCGCGCCCGCGAGGTCGGGTCCGAGTCATTTCCGAGCAGTGGTCGGCGCCACCATGCCGGCCGGCGTCATCGCGAGCCAACTCCGCGCGCCGCCCCGCCAAGTGGCTCGACAGCGTCGTGCTTGCTCGAGACGACCTCGCCGGCGCGCCGGACCAGGCCGGCATAGACCTCCGCGGCTCGCTCCTCCTGTTCGAGTGCCGCCATATACCACGCGAAGGCGGACGTGGCGCCTGGGCCCGTCTCGCTCGCCCAGGAGCCATATGCATCGCTCACCCTAAGGCACGCCTCGCGCCAGCTGACGTACGCCTCAATCAGCCTGTCGACCAGTCGCTTCTGGCTCAGCCTGTTCATCGCGCATCTCCTTCTACTTGTTGTCTTGTTCGGTTTCCAACGCGTGGTCAACCCCTGGGGCCGGGACCGGCCGCGGGGAGGAGAGGAGGGCCGCGGCCGGTCCCGGGGGCTGGGGCGCCGACTCGGGGCGCCGTGTGTGGGGGTAGTGGACCTGTGGGCGTGTGCTGGGGTTGGACGCTTGACTAGTAGATCCCCGCGCCGGTGCTCCCACCGCCGCCCGAGCTCGGAGGCGTGCCGGGGATCTGGTTACCTGCGGGAGTGAGCGCGAACCAGGCGGCACCGAACGCGGTGACGCCCTGCCCAGTTGTTTGGCCGGGCTTTTGGTCCTTGATGAACAGGTAGAGCGGGTGGCCGTTGTAGGTGACCTGGTGCTTGCCGCCGGAGCGGGTGGTCGTTCCGAGCTTTGAGGTGGTCACTCCGGTGCCGGCGGTCGGCTTGCCGGTCACCAGCAGCGGCGGCCACGCAGTGGCACATGCACCGGTGCACGCGCTCTGGGTGCCGACGTCGGCCTTGAACAGGTACAGGGTGCGGCCGGCGGAGTCGACCAGGGTCGATCCGAGGCCGGTGTTTGCGACGCCGACTGTCGCTGACGCGCCGGTCGAGGTCTTCGGCGTCGCGGCGGTCGCAGCGCCGCCGCCACCGCCGCACGCCGCGACCGCCAGGGCGATCAGCGGTATCACCGCGGCGCTGGCGAGGAAGTTGATGGGTCTGGTGCGTGTCATGCGGCTCTTTCGGTTGGGGACGATCGACAGTCGCAGTGACCGGCGGCTCTCGAATCACGAAACGCGTAGTTCCGCATCGGAAACCTCGTAGTCGCGGGTCCGAACGGCCCGGGCAGGTAGCGGCACGATGCTCACCTCGCGCCTCGCGGCAGACTCCGGCGGCTAGGCTAGACCGGCGCTTTGGATCAGCTGTGCGGCCGCTTGGTCGTTTCCGAGCTTGACGGCGCCGAGCTTGGCCGGCGACAGTGCTGAGATCGGCGGCAGCTGCGGGTTCGGAGCGACGCCCGGCCGCGCCGGATATTCGAAGTCGTACCCGTGCGCCAGGATCTCCTGGCCCGCGCGGCTGACCAGGAACCTCGCGAACTCATTGGCCTCCTGGGGATGCTTGCTGGAAGCGAGCACCGCCACGCCGGAGATGTTCTCGATCGAGCCGACGTTGTGGTTCGGGAAGTAGTAGACGGAGCTGTGAATCGCACCGCTGCCCAGCTCCAAGCGCAGCCGGTACCAGTAATAGTGGTTGATCACGCCGGTCGCGACATCGCCGCGATTGACGGCGGCGACGACCGCTTCGTCGGTCTGGAAGATCTGCGCGTTGCGCTTGAGCCCCGCGAGCCAGTCCTCGGCCGCCTTCGTCCCGTACGACGCGATCACCGCGCCTACGAGCGGCGGGAAGTCCGAATCGGTGGGCGCGATCGCGACCTTCCCCTTCCAGTCCGGCTGCGCGAGGTCGAGGATCGACGGCGGCAGGCTGGACTTCGAGATTCGGCTTGGGTTGTAGGCCAAGGCGCTGATCCGCAGCGCGATCGGTGCCCAGTCGCCGCTCGCCGGCTCATCGCTGCGGGGCACCTGCCGCAGCGTGGACGCCGGAGTCTTGGCAAGCAGCCCGTGCTGGTCGAGGGTCACGAGCTCGGGGGAGTTCTCGGTCAGATACACGTCGGCCGGCGACGCATGACCTTCTTGCAGGATCTGGTCGGCGAGCACGACCCCATCGTTGGTGCGGACCGAAACCTTGATCCCGGTCTGCTTCTCAAACGCCGCCACGAGCGCATCGGTGAGCTGCGGGTGCTGCCCGTTGTAGAGCACGATCGACCCGGGTGCGCTGGCGGAGCTGCTTGCGCAGCCCGCCACGGCCACGGCGACCGCGAGCACGAGGACGACCGATGTGAGCAGCGACCGGGTCCTGGTCATCGGCTGTCTCGCTCTCGTGCAGTCCCGGCCAGCGCGCCAGCTGCGGGGATGATCATGCCTCTGTGGCGATCGCCCAGCTCCGCGGGGGCCGTCGGCGGCTCGGGGTAGGTGACGACAGGGCCGGCGACGGAGACATGCACGACCTGGCCGACGGCGGGAAGGTCGCGGTCGAACGTCCTGGCCGCGATCGTCTCGC
The DNA here is from genome assembly GCA_963831845.1 of uncultured Solirubrobacterales bacterium. Classification (GTDB taxonomy): domain Bacteria; phylum Actinomycetota; class Thermoleophilia; order Solirubrobacterales; family Solirubrobacteraceae; genus Palsa-465. The sequence goes on from CAWHRT010000033.1 coordinate 63,531, forward strand.
CCGCTCCCTCCCGGAGCGCGACCGTGACCACGGTGTCGGGCCCATAGCTGCTGTGAGTGAGCACGGTCGCGGGAGCTGCATGAGCGTCCGGAGCCGTGAGCTCGTCCGCGCCGCTGCTATCCGCGCGCGCCAGACGAATTTGCTCGGGCCGGATCATCACCTGCACCGGACCCGAAAGCTTGGGATTAAGGACATCGAGCTGACCAAGCGGGCAGATCACCGCGTCGCCACGGGCGTGGCCCTTGAGCACCACCGCCTCGCCCACGAAGCGCGCCACGTCGAGGTCGGCCGGGGTCCGGTAGAGGACACCCGGCGTGGCCGTCTGCACGAGTTCGCCCTCCCTGAGTACGGCCACCTCGCGTCCCATCGACAGCGCCTCTGCCTGATCGTGGGTGACCATCACGGCCGTGCTTCCTTCTTCGTTCAGCGCGTGCAGGACCGCCGCGCGCGTCTCCACCCTGAGCGACGCGTCGAGCCCGGAGAAGGGCTCGTCGAGCAACACCAGTCGAGGCCGCGGCGCGAGCGCCCGTGCGAGCGCGACGCGACGCTGCTCCCCGCCGGAAAGCTCGTGCGGGCGGCGGTCGAGGAAGTCCGCGCCGAGCCCAACCACCTCGAGCACCTCCACGATCCGCGTCCGCTCGCGGCGCGCGGCACGCGCGAGCCCGAAGCCGACATTCTCGCCGACCCGCAAGTGAGGAAATAGGGCGCCCTCCTGGGCTACGTACCCGACCGCGCGCTTGTCGGGGGCCAAGGCCCTACGGCCGGCGACGGCAACCGCCGAGCCGCCGATCGTCACGGTTCCCGCGTCAGGCGCGACGAACCCGACGATCACGCGCAGCAGCGTCGTCTTGCCGCTGCCCGAGGATCCGAGGATCGCGGTCAGTGTGCCCGCCGGGACGGCGAGGTCGACGTCGCGCAGCACCGCATGCGCGCCGAACGATTTCGCGATCGCATCGCATCGCAGGTGATCCATCGCTATGCGCCCTCCAGGGCGCGTACTCGGCCGAATCGGCCCATCAGGACATAGGTCGAGGCCAGGCACAGGCCGACCAGCGCCACGCCGAACGGGGCCGCGGCCGCGAACGCGACGGTGGAGGCGTTGTTCTGGAAGTCTGTGCCCAAGGTGGCTGCGCCGGGGGGCAGAAGCTCCTGGGCGGTCGAGAGGTCACCGAGGACGAACGCGAACACCAGCACCCCGGCGGCGGCCAGTCCAGGTCTGGCCAGGGGGAGCGTCACCCGCCAGAGGGTGCGCAGCGCGCCGGCGCCGAGCGACCGGGCCGATTCCTCCAGCGCGGGCTCGATCTGTCCGAACGTCGTCCGCAGCGCGACGACCGCGAACGGGACGAACAGCATCGCGTCGGCGAGGACCAGCAGCGCGAAGCTCCCGTAGAGGGGTTGGACGTAGCGGCTGGCGGCATACGCGAGCGCCGTCGCGGCGACCAGATCGGGTAGCGCAAACGACAGGTACGTGGCGCGCTCGAGCGTCGTCACGAGCGCACCTCGGTACCGGACCGCGAGCATCGCGACCGGAAGCGACAGCACCACCGCGACAGCCGCGGCGGCCCCGCCAACCGCCACCGACGTGACCGTCGCCGGCCACAGATGGTGGACGCTCGCGGTCGCGCCCGAAACAGCGGCGGACGTTCCCTCCGTCCACCAGTGGATGAGCTCGCCGAGTGGGATGCCCAGGCCGATCGCGACGATCAGCGCGAACGCTGCGAGCACGAGTGGTGTCGCCCACCCCAACGAGAGCCGGACGCTCGGGCGTCGCGCGCCGCTGCTGATGCGCGTGTACTGCGCGTGGCCTCGCAGGCGTGTCTCGCCGAGCAGGATGAACACGCACAGCACAATCGAGAGCAGCGATAGCGCCGCCGCGCCGGTGGCGCTGAAGCTGAGCTGGTACTGGGCGTAGACGTTGACGCTGAAGGTCTGAAACTTGAGGGCCACGAACGCGTCGAACTCGACCAGCGTGTCCAGCAGGACCAGCAGCAGGCCTCCGAGCAACGCCGGGCGCAGCTGCGGCAGCACGACCCGAAAGAAAGTCTGCCTGGCTGACAGCCCAAGCGACCGGCCGCTCTCCTCGAGCGCCGGATCGAGGTTGCGCAGCGACGCCGCGACGAGCAGAAAGACGATCGGGTAGTAGGAGAAGGAGATGATTCCGGCGGCTCCCAGGTAGCCGTTCAGGGACGGGCTCAAGGCCGACCATGCGTAGCTCGTAACGAACAGCGGCATCGTCAGGGGCGCGACCAGCAGCAACGTCCACAACCCTCGAAACGGCAACCGAGTGCGCTCCACGAACCACGCCGTGAACAGACCGAGGACGCCGCTGACCGGCACCGCGAGCGCGGTCACCAGGCCGGTGTGCAGCAGCAACGTCGTCGCGGAGGTTGCCCTGATCGCGTTGAGAGCAGCCACCGGTCCCCCTTGGAAGGCTTGGACCAGCGAGATCAGGACCGGCAGCACCACGATCACCACGGCCACGACCGAGAGGCCGAGCAACCAGGGCGGAATGCCGATCAGCCGGCGCGAGGCGACCATGGATCGACTCGCGGCAGGGAGCTGATCAATGGTTGCCGACTCGGGTTGGAGGGTGTCGGTCTGCATGGTGGTGTCGTTCGACGGTCGCAGCGACCGGCGGCTGTCGAATCACGCGACGCGTAGTCCTGCACCTGAAACCTCGTAGTCGCGGGGGGCAGAACGCGGGGCTATTGGCTGGGCGCGAGGCGCTCCTGGCAGGGCTGTGTCAGCTCAGACAGCCGTTGCAGGTCGCGGGCTGCGGCGTCTTCGCGGTCGATTGCTGCGCGGTAGGCGAGGTACGCGCCGGCAGCTTGCGGCGCGTGCGCGTGAAACCACGCGTGGAGCGCGTGCTCGGATTCGATCTCTGCCGCGACCCAGGTCATGTGTGCGTCGTCGAGCACGCGGACGGCGATCACGGCTAGGTCGTGGCTGGTGTCGTGGTTGGTTTTCGCTGGAATTGCCATGGGATGTTCCTAAGGCTTGGTGGAGTGGTCGACGCGAGCGTAGGTGCGCTGGGGGTTGCTCGAATCACTGAACGCGTAGTCCGCGACCGGACGAACTCCCAGTCGACAGGGGTATCGACGGGAGCGCGGGCGCGGTATGGTCGCGTATGGTCAGCGAGGGGTCGGTGGCGGTTTTTCACGACCGGCGCAGCGAGCGCGAAGCGCTGGAGCGGCTGCTTGAGGCCGTGCGTGGCGGGCAGAGCCGGGTGTTGGTGGTGTGGGGCGAGCCGGGGGTTGGCAAGACGGCGCTGTTGGAGTCTGCGATCCGGTCGGCGTCGGGGTTCCGGGTCATGCGGGCGGTCGGTATCGAGTCAGAGATGGAGCTCGCGTTCGCGGCCCTGCAGCAGTTGTGCGCGCCGCTGATCGATCGGCTGGACCGGCTTCCTTCCCCTCAGCAGGACGCGCTCGGTGTGGCGTTCGGGCTGCGTGCAGGCAACGCGCCGGATCGGTTTCTGGTCGGGTTGGCGGTGCTGAGCCTGCTCTCGGAGGCGGCCGGGGAGCGTCCGCTGGTGTGTGTGGTTGATGACGCGCAGTGGCTTGATCGGGCCTCGGCGCAGGCGCTCGTGTTCGTGGCGCGGCGCCTGTTGGCGGAGTCGGTCGCGCTCGTGTTGGTGACGCGGGAGCCCAGCGAAGCGCTCACGGGATTTCAGGAGCTGGAGGTCGAGGGTCTGCGTAATGGCGATGCGCGCGCGCTGTTGGGATCGGCAGTGCGGGTGCCGTTGGATGAGCGGGTGCGCGAGCGGATCGTCGCGGAGACGCGCGGGAATCCGTTGGCGTTGTTGGAGTTGCCGCGGGGGCTGACGCCGGCTGAGCTGGCGGGCGGGTTCGCGCTGCCGGACGCGCCGGCGCTGTCTGGCCGGATCGAGCAGAGTTTCCGGCGCCGGCTGGAAGCGCTCCCGCTCGAGACCCAGCGGTTGTTGCTGGTCGCGGCGGCGGAGCCGGTCGGCGATCCGGTGCTGGTATGGCGAGCTGCGAACCGGCTCGGGATCGGAGTGTCGGCGGCTGATGCGGCGGAGTCCGACGGGCTGCTGAAGATCGGCGCGCGGGTGAGTTTTCGGCATCCGCTGGTGCGCTCGGCCGCGTACCGAGCGGCGTTCCCGCACGAGCGGCGGGAAGTGCATCGCGCGCTAGCGGAGGCGACCGATCCCGAGGTCGATCCCGATCGCCGCGCCTGGCACCGCGCGCAGGCGGCGACCGGGCCTGACGAGGACGTCGCCTCTGAGCTCGAACGATCGGCGGGCCGGGCGCAGTCCAGGGGAGGTTTGGCGGCCGCCGCCGCGTTTCTGGAGAGAGCCGCCGCCTTGACGCCTGAAGCCACGCGCCGGGCGGAACGCGCGCTCGCCGCGGCGCAGACGAAGTACAACGCCGGCGCGCTCGACGCGGCGCTCGGACTGGTGGCCATCGCAGAGTCCGAACCGCTGGACGATCTCCAGTGCGCCCAGCTTGACGTGCTCCGCGCCAGAATCTCATTTGCCGCGAAACGCGGCAGCGACGCTCCGCCGCTGCTGCTCAAGGCCGCCAAGCGACTCGAGCCGCTGAACGCGGCGCTCGCGCGCGAGACCTATCTGGATGCGCTGTACGCGGCGGTGGTCGTCCACCGCTTGGCGACCGGCGGCGGCCTGGTGGAGGTGTCGGAGGCGGCCCGTGCGGCGCGCCCGTCCTCGCAGCCCCCGCGAGCGCCCGATCTTCTCCTGGATGGCTGGACGCTGCTGATCGCCAACGGCTACCCGACTGCGACGCCGACCTTGAAGCGTGCGTTGAGCGCGTTCCGAAGCGAGTCCATCTCCCACGATGAGGAGATCCGCTGGCTGTGGCTCGCTTGCCACACCGCCTATGAGCTGTGGGACGACGAGACCTGGCACGCGTTTTCCGTCCGCCTGGTCGAACTCGCCCGTGATGCTGGCGCGCTCACCGGCCTGCCCATCGCGCTCGATTCGCTCGGCGCGATGACACTATTTGCGGGCAACTTCGCCACCGCCGCTTCGCTGATCCAGGAGGCGGAAGGCGATCAGCGAGGTGACCGGAAGCGACCCCACGCCCTACGGTCCTGTGTTGCTTGCCGCCTGCCAGGGCCGCCGAGCCACGGCCTCCGAACTGATCGACGTCAGCATCAAGGAGGTGGTCAGCCGGGGTGAAGGGATGGGCCTCACTGTGATTCAGTGGGCGAGCGCATTGCTCAACAACGGCCTCGGCCGTTATGAGGACGCGCTGGAAGCGGCGCAGGAGGCCAGCGGGCATCCGCACGATCCCACCCGAGCGCTGCCCGAGCTGATCGAGGCCGCCGTCCACATGGGGATGCCGGGACCCGCGGCCGATGCCCTCGCAGCGCCTCTCGGAGACGACCCGTGCCAGTGGCACCGACTGGGCGCTCGGCGTCGAGGCGCGCTCGCGGGCGCTGCTGAGCGACGATGAGGCTGCCGAGCGTCTTTACCGGGAGGCGATCGAGCGGCTCGCGCGCACCCGCGTCCGGGTGGAGCTCGCGCGCGCCCATCTCGTGTACGGCGAGTGGCTGCGCCGCGAGCGTCGCCGGCTCGACGCGCGTGAGCAGTTACGCACGGCCCACGAGCTGTTTACGGAGTTCGGGATGGAGGCGTTCGCCGAGCGCGCTCGGGTCGAGCTCGAGGCGACCGGCGAGCACGCCCGTAAACGGACCGTCGAGACTCGCGACGACCTGACTCCCCAGGAGGCACAGATCTCCCGCCTCGCGGCTGACGGGGCCACCAATCAGGAGATCGCCGCGCAGTTGTTCATCAGCCCCAGCACGGTCGACTATCACCTCCGCAAGGCGTTTCGCAAGCTCGGGGTCAAGTCGCGCCACCAGCTCAAACAGCATCTCCTTCGGTCAGGCGCACCCGTCGAACCCGCGGCTCGAGGGAACTGACCACCAAGCACCGGGCTAGCTCTCAGCGGCCCCGTCCAGCTCGTAGATGGCCGCCAGGTCCTGGTCGGCGAGGTCCTCGCTCGCGGTCGTAAAGCGCGCGAGAACCACGTCGAGCAGCGGCATCGTGGCTCGAGAGCTCTGCTGCACCTCGCGGACGAGCTCTAGGTCCTTCAGGGCAAGCCGGACCGGAAAGCCAGCGGGGTACTCATGGCGACGCATCTCGTCCAGCTTCTGCAGCGCATAGACGGAGCCCAGCGGACCGCCGTCGAGTAGCGCAATGAACTGCTCCTGATCGAGCCCCATGGCCTGGCAAAGGTGCATCGACTCTGCCAGTGCGGCGACCATCGTGATCATCCAGTGGTTAGCGGCTAATTTCAACCGCGACCCCATCCCGGCCTGCCCCACCCAGAGCACCCGGGACGCGAGCGCGTCGAAGATCGGCGCGACCGCGGTACGCGCTGAGTCAGGTCCAGAGGCCAGGATCGTCAGCTGACCCTCCTCGGCCGGATGAGTGCTCCCCGAGACGGGCGCGTCGACGAGCGTGACAGCGTGTGCCTGGGCCGCCTGCGTCAGCTGGTCTGCCTCGGCCGCCCCGACGCTGCTCATCTGCAACCAGATGGTGCCCTCGGGCCAATCGTCGAGCAACGGCTCAACCAGATCGAGGATCACGTCGGCGGTAGGGAGCATCGTGATCACGACCCCCGCGCCGCTCACTACCTCGCTCGGCTGCGCGGCTGGCGCGCCCCCACGGCTCGCGAGATCGCGAAGATGCTCAGCGTCGCGGTCCCACGCGATAACTGCGATGTCCCGATCGAGAAGTCGATCGGCCATGGCGGAACCCATCAGGCCGACACCCAGCAGCCCGACCTGAACCTTCTGTTGTGATGACTCTTCGTTGCTCATCGTGCGCTCCCTTCGATTTCGGCGATGTCCTGGTTGGTGAGTTCGAGGTTCCCGCCGGTGAGGATCGGGTCGATCTGATCAGGGCGGCGGAAGCCGACGATCGCGCCGTCAACGGCCGGGTTGCGCAGCGCCCAGGCGACCGCGACGGCGCCCGGAGTCGTGTCGTAGCGCTCAGCGACGGCAGTCAGGCGGGCGACCAGGGCAAGGTTCCGCGACAGCTGCGGCTCGTTGAATCGCGTGTCGTGCTTGCGCCAGTCATCCTCCGGCAGGCGCTCGATACGCTCACGGTTCATCCCACCGCTCAGCATCCCCGACCCCATCGGCGAGTAGACGATCACCCCGATCCGCTCCCGCTCGGCGAACGGCAAGACCGCCCGCTCGATCTCGCGCTCGACCAACGAATACTGCGGCTGCAGCGTCTCGATGGGAGCTATCTGCGCGATCCGGCGCAGCTGATCGACGTCGAAGTTGGAGACGCCGATGTGGCGCACGAGGCCTTGCTGTTTGAGCTCCGCCAGTGCCGCCCATCCCTCCTCGATCTCCGCCTCGGGGTTGGGCCAGTGGATCTGGTAGAGATCGATCGCGTCGACGCCGAGCCGCCGGAGGCTGCCTTCGGCCTCGCGCAAAATCGAGTCCCGCCGCAGACTGTGCGTGACCGTGCGGTCGGGGCCTTCGAGCAGCGAGCATTTCGTGAACACGTACGGTCGCTCGGCGACGCCTTGCAGCGCCCGGCCGACAATCTGCTCGGAGCGGCCGAATCCGTAGGCGGCTGCGGTGTCGATCCAGTTGATCCCCAGCTCGAGCGCGTGGTGGATCGCGGCGATCGACTCGTCGTCGTCCTGCGGACCCCAGCCGAACTCCCAGTTCCCGCCGCCGAGCGCCCACGAGCCGAAGCCGAGGCGGGTGACCTCGAGGCCCGTCCGGCCGAGCTGTGTTGTCTTCATCGCGGTCTGATACATGGTTGCTCCTCTCAGGTAGAGGTGTTGATTGCGAAGGATGGGCGGCCGCCGCCGCGGCCGAGCAACGCCGGAGTGGCGCCGAGGATCCCGAGCGCGAGCAGCCCCGCGAACACGAGCAGGCTGACGCGCGTGGAGGCGATCTGAGTCAGCGCGCCGAGGCCGATCACCGGTCCGGCGAGCCCGAGATAGGCGGCTAGGAACACGCCGGCGAGCGCCTCGGCGCGGTGCTCCTGAGCGGAGATCTCCGTGACCGTCGCGATCGCGCCCTTGAACATCAGACCGCAGCCGGCGCCGACGACCACATCGCCAGCCAGGAAGACGCCAAAGCTGGGGGAGGGCAGCCATACAGCGATCGTCAACAGGGCAAGCCCGGACAGCAGCGCCGGGATCGCCGCGGCCAGCAACTGCTGCGTGGTGCGATTCGCGGTCAGTGACTGTGCGAGGGCGGCCGTGGCGAACGCGGCAAACGAGACGGCCCCGGCCAGCGCGTGCGAGGGCTGATGAAGCGTCCCAGCAAGAAAGCTCGGCGCCAGTGAAGTCAACAGCCCGAACACCGCAAACGTGATCCCGGCGCCGAGTGCAGCGGCGAAGAAATGACCGCGCGAGCGCGCCGGCACCGATACGCGCTGCGGCCGGTATCGCCGGCGCGCCGAGGGCCGGCCACGGGTCTCTGGCGCCCCGAGGAGCGCCACCCACGCCAGCAGCAGCACGGCAGTGAAGACCAAGAACGGAACTCGCAACGGGTCACTGACCCACTGCGCCAGCACACCGGAGATCAGCGCCGCCAAGGCCGAGGCCGCCCAGGTTCGCGCCGGTCGCGACCAGCTGCGCCCGCCGACTACCAGCGCCGCCCAGCTCCGACAGCCAAGCCATGGCCGTCGCGGTCACCGCGCCGATGCCGAGGCCGCTCAGCACCCTGGCGACCAGCAGCCCCGGCAGCGACGGCCAAGCCACGAAGACCACGCCGGCGAGGATCTCGAGCGCGAGCGCGGGCATCAACACGCGACGACGACCGTGCCAGTCAGACACGTGGCCGACGAGAAACAGGCTGAGCGCAACCGCGAACGCATAGACGGCGAACACGATCGTGACGGTCAGCGACGAGAACCGATCGCGCTGCGCGTACAGCGACCACAACGGCGTCGGCGCCGTCGTGAACGCCATGACGGTCGTGAATGCGAACGCGACGACCCAGAATCCGAAGCCGTGGCTGCGACGCAGCTGCGATGTGATGGTTGATGGTGTCATCGGGGTACCCCGCGGAGTGTTGGTGGGAATCGGTGCGTGACATTGCGAGATCCAGGATCGCCGACGGTCGGATCGCGAACAACGCAAAACCGTGCTTACGGTTATCGCCGTCGGCGATAGATTCCGAGCGTGGAGCTACGGCAGCTCGCCACCTTCGTCGCGGTCGCCGAGGAGGGCAGCTTCACTCGCGCGGCTGACCGGCTGCACGTCGTGCAGTCAGCCGTCTCGGCCGGCGTGCGCAACCTCGAGAAGGAGCTCGGAGTGATGCTGTTCGACCGCTCCACGCACAGCGTGAAGCTCACCGACGCCGGGCGGGCGCTGCTGCCCGAAGCGCGCGCGACGCTGGCCGCAGCGCAGGCGGCAAAAGACGCCGTCGACGAGGCCCGCGGTGGCCTGCGCGGAACGGTCGTGCTCGGCACCATGCAGGCGCAGGGGATGCGTGCGATCGACCTCGCCGGCGTGCTGGCCGCGTTCCGCGCCGAGCACCCCGGAGTCGAGCTGACGATCCGCCACGCGGGCGGCTCCAGCGAGATGGCCCGCGAGGTCCGTGAGGGACGCCTGGACCTCGCGTTCGTCGCGCTTGCAGGCGACGGCCCCTCCGGTCTGGAGCTGATCCCACTCGCGCGCGAGCCGATCATGCTCGCCGCGCCGGCCGAGCATCCCCTCGCCATGCGCGCCGACATTGAACTCGCGGCGGTCCGCGACGAAACGTGGGTCGACCTCCCAGCAGGATGGGGCATCCGTATGGCCGTTGACCGCTCATTCGCCGCCGCCGGCGTGCCCCACAACATCACCTACGAGGTCAACGACACCGCAACCATGATCGAGTTCATCCGCAATGGACTCGCGATCGGACTGCTACCGCCATCGCTCGTCGATGCCACCGAAGACATCGCATTCGTACCGATTCGCGATCACCCACCAGAGTTCCAGACAGCAATCGCGCTTCCGGCAAACCGCCTCCTAACGGCCGCCAGCCGAGCGATGCTCGAGACGATCAAACGCCACACCAGCGAGACTCAGTAGCGGGCTGCGCTCTCGAGCAGTGCCGGCCACACCGGGGATGACGCGCGCCGGCTGTCTGGCCTCCTGACTACGAGGTTTCTGGCTGAGGACTACGCGTTGCGTGATTCGACAACCGCTGGTCGCTGCGACTGTGGATCTCCCAACTGAGGAGCGACATGACTCGCACGAGACCCATCACCTTCCTGGCCAGCGCCGCGGTGATACCGCTCACCGCCCTGGCCGTCGTCGGCGGCACCCACGTTGCGAACGCGCGCACGACGCACCCGACCTTCGAAAGCGAACGCCCGGTCAACGCCGCCTCGGTGACTCGGAGCAGTCCGCGACCGACCGTCCAAGTCCGCCGGACAGGCTTGGGGAAGATCCTCGTCGACTCGGATGGCCGCACCTTGTACCTGTTCAAGAAGGACACCGGACCAAAGAGCAGGTGCTCGGGCAGCTGCGCCGTCAACTGGCCCCCGCTGCTCGCGACCGGTAGGCCCAAAGCCGGCAGCGGCGTCAAGGGCTCCAAGCTCGGAACCACCAGGCGGTCCAATGGCAAGACGCAGGTGGTCTACAACCGCCACCCGCTCTACCGCTTCGTCGGGGACACGAAGCCCGGCAACACCAGCGGGCAAGGGCTGGACGCGTTCGGCGCCCGCTGGTTCGTGGTCTCACCGGCCGGAAACCAGATCGGGTGACGCGGCATCGACTCGATTCAAAACGAGCGGCCCGCGAGGCCATGACAACTGTCCTTCTGTCCTCAACTCGCAACCCGACGGAGCGACCGACATGTCGATAACCGACAAAACCCCAACCCGAAAGCTGATGAGACCCGCCTCGCCCCACCAACGACGAAGTGCTCGTGTTCACTCTCGGCGGCTCGCCGGATTCTGTGTGCTCGGCCGCGACGATCCTGCTCGTGGCCGCGTGCGGGAGCGAAAGCGAGACGAGCAGCACAGCCGTTCCGAGTATCACGACCGCGCAGCCGTCTTCTGCGCTCACGACTTGGTCCCTGCCCGGTGCCGACCCGCAGAACACACGGAATGTCGGCGGCCCGATCAACGCGTCCAACGTCTCGACGCTCGGAGTCGCGTGGACCCTCCCGATCACCGCCCACAGCGCCTTCGGCGGGTATGCGACCACGCCGGTCGTGGCCAACGGCGTGCTCTACACGCAGGACCTCGATTCCAACGTTCAGGCCGTCAACTTCACCAGCGGCAAGGTGATCTGGACGCACAAGTACAACTCGGCCAACGAAGGTCCGAACGGGGTGACGTTCGCCAACGGCAACCTGTACGGGACGACTGCCCGGGCGGCCTTCGCACTGGACGCGGCGACCGGGAAGCAGCTGTGGACCAAGACACTGGTCCGCAACGCCGGCGAAGGCATCGACATGGCCCCGGGATACAACGACGGCACGGTCTACGTGTCGACGGTGCCCGGCAACGCAAACACCTTCTACCGAGGCAACGGCCAGGGCATTCTGTGGGCGATGGATGCCTCGACGGGGGCGACCAAGTGGAAGTTCGACCAGGTGCCGGACAACCTCTGGTCCTCAGCGCACAAGAACATCAACTCGGGCGGAGGCATGTGGAATCCGCCGACGTTCGATAATCAGGGCAACCTCTACATCGGCGTGTCGAACCCGGCGCCCTTCACCGGCTCGCCGAAGTTTCCGTGGGGTTCGAGCCGTCCTGGGCCGAATCTATATACGGACTCGATTGTCAAGCTCAGCGCCAAAACGGGCAAGCTCAAGTGGCACTACCAGCTGACGTCGCATGACATCTACGACTGGGACCTCGAGAACTCGCCAATCCTCGCCACCGCGAACGGCAGGCGGATCGTGATCGACGCCGGCAAGGCCGGCATCATGGTCGCCGTTGACGCGCAGACCGGCAAGCTCGTCTGGAAGCGCTCGGTGGGCGTGCACAACGGCCACGACAACGACCATCTGCTCGCCCAGAAGGGCGACTTCGCCAAGCTGCACATCCCGGAGACCGTAGAGCCGGGTGACCTCGGCGGTGTCGAGTCTCAGCTCGCGTCAAACGGCCCGACGGTGTTCGCCGCCGTCAACAACCTGCCCTGGAGGTATAAGAGCCAGGGCCTCGCCGGCATCTCACCTGCGGTGCCGTTCAGCAAGGGCACGGGCGAGGTGGTCGCCGTCAACGCGGCGACCGGCAGGATCCGGTGGGACCGCAAGCTGCCGTCGTCGGCCTACGGCGGGGCGACGATCGCCAACAACGTCGTCTTTACGACCACGTTTGACGGAACCCTGTACGCGCTCAGTGAGAACACCGGCGATGTGCTGTGGAAAACGAAGCTCTCAGCGGGGACCAACGCGCCCGTTGGCGTTGTCGGCGATACGGTCATCACTGCTGCCAGCTTCCCGAGCGGGCCGCGCCAGAAGGCGCTGATCATCGCCTATCGCCTCGGGGCAACAGGCAAGCTCCCGACGTCGACAACGAAGCCGCCGCCGTCGAAGCGGCCACCCGCATCGAGCACGCCGAGCACCCTCAACCTGGCTCCGATGGACGACATGCTCATGTTCGACACCAACAAGCTGACCGCCAAGGCCGGCAAGGTGACGATCAAGTTCACCAACAACTCGGCCATCACCCACGACGTCGTCATCATCAACTCGGCGAACAAGGTCCTGGGCAAGACGCCAACGTTCGACGGCGGGACCAAGAGCTTCACCGTGACGCTCAAGCCCGGCACGTATACGTACTACTGCTCGGTTCCGGGCCATCGCCAAGCAGGCATGCAGGGCACGCTGACGGTCAAGTAAGAACCGCAGCCCGCGCGTCGCGCTCGTGCTGCCGGCCAGCGTCTCGACGGTTCGCAAACGTCCCGTCGAGACGCTGGCAACTCATTGCCCAGGAGGATCCGATCGTGAGGCTCGCCCGAGGCGGCCTCCCAAACCCGAAGGAGCGACAGTGCCACGCAGCGAATCCAGCACGTTCCTCGCCAGCCCGGCGGTGAAACGCGGAGCGGCTCACGAGGAGCGATCGTCGTGCCTCGCTTGCGGCGCTCGGATCGGTAGCAGCGAACCGACGATCGAGATCCGCGGCAGGTTGGTCCATATCCGCTGCGCGGTGCATCGGCGGCGGATGGCGCGTCGATGAAGACCCACGGAGGGCCTAGTGGCTGCGCGCGAGCCGCTCCTGGCAGGGTCGTGTCAGCTCAGACAGCCGTTGCAGGTCGCGGGCTGCCGCCTCCTCGCGGTCGACCGCTGCGCGGTAGGCGAGGTACGCGCCGGCGCGTCGCGGCGCGTCCGCGTTGAACCACGCGCCGAGCGCGCGTTCGGAGTCGACCTCTGCCGCGACCCAGGTCATGTACGCGTCGTCGAGCACACGGACGGCGATCACGGCTAGCTCGTAGCTGGTGTTGCGGTTGATCCTCGCTGGGCTGGCCATGGGATGTTCCTAAGCCTTGGTGGACTGGTCGACGCGAGCGTAGGTGCGCCCGGCGTTGCTCGAATCACTGAACGCGTAGTCCGGGCCGGTCAGCCTCGTAGTCGGTCGTCGGTGGGGACGCTCGTTCACCCCTGGATCAGTCGGTAGACACCGAAGAACGTCATCTCGGGTGTCACGCCCTCCAGTTGTTGGAGGTCCGCCAGTGGCCAGCGCGATTGGCCGGTCGGGCTACGGCGACACGTCGGCCGTGTCCCCGATCAGGACGCGGTCGAGTTGGCTGCGGGAGCTGATATCGAGCTTGATGAAGACCTTGCGCAGGTGGTACTGGACCGTGCGCGGACTGATGAACAGCCGGGTGCCGATCTCCGGGTTTGACAGTCCGTCGCGGGCGAGCAGCGCGATCTGTAGCTCCTGCGCCGTGAGCTCATCGCGCGTTTGGACCGTGCGTCTTCGGACCGTCTCGCCGGTCGCCAGCAGCTCACGGCGGGCGCGATCGGCGAACGCGTCGACGCCCATCTTCGCCAGCATCTCGTGGGCGGTGCGCAGTTGCTCGCGGGCGTCGACCCGCCGGTGCCGGCGTCGTAGCCATTCGCCATAGAGCAGATGAGCACGGGCGACCTCCACGCGCACGCGGGTACAGCCGAGGTGAGCGATCGACTCGCGGTATAGACGCTCGGCGGCCTCGCCCTCGCTCAGCAGGGCGCGGACGCGGGCCTCGATCCCCAGCACCCACTCGGTCGGCATCGCGCGCGTACGTTCTGAGATCCACTCGAGTGCGGCCCTAACGAGCGCTACCTCACCGGTCCTCGACGCCGCCTCGGCGAGCTCCGGCACGACATGGGGCCCGAGCCCCAGCTGATCGCGCTGGAATGCTCGCCAGGCGGCATCCCGGGCGGCGTCGTGGCGACCGAGGCCGTTGTAGAGCACCGCACTCGCGGCGGCGGCGAAGTTGGCCATCGCGCCCAGCCCCCCGGCGGTCGCCTCTCGCAAGCTGGCATCGATCAGCTGAGCCGTTTGCTCCTCGAGGCCGCGCCAGGCGGCGAACATCATCTCGGTGTAGGCAACCGGTGGGTTCCCGGTCACCTCGGCGATCACGCGATCTTCTTCGATCATCAGCGCCGCGGTGGTGAACTCCCCGGCAAGGACGTGGGTTCTGGCCAGGATGTTAAGCGCGAGCTGCAAGTGCACGAGCGCGCCCGTGTCGCGGGCGAACTGGGCCACGCGAGCGGCCAGTGCGTACGCGGATTCGACGTCCCACAGCTCGAACGCGATTGCGCCGGTGCTTCCACCGGCCAGCCACACGTCGACCTCGCCGCTTGCGACGTCGAGACCGAGGAACAGTCTGAGTGCCCTGGTCAGCGTTGGTGCCGCGGCTGCGTATCCCTCCGTCCACCGCAGCGCGAAGGCATCGAGCTGGACGTCGACCGCACGCGGCGGGTCGGGGCCGGGCGGCGCGGCGAGGGCGGCCCTCGCGACCTCGAGCACACCGCCGGGGCCGTCCAGGTCGCCGGACCACATCGCGGCTCCGAGCGCCTCGAGGTGCGTCTCGCGCGCCGCGGCGGCGTCGAGCGGGTCGAGGCGTCTCGCCGCGCTGAGGAGCAACCGAGCAGCGTCGCTGCCGCGGCGCTGCACCAACGCGATCTGTCCGCGTAGGCGCTCGACCTCAGCGGTCCGCAGCGCGTCGAGCGGGCCGGCCTCCACCGCGACCAATAGACCGAGTGCCGGATCGAGCGCGCCCGCGTCGCGCTTGGCGCGGGCGGCCACGAGCAGGCGCTCGGCACGACGCACCGGATCGAGCGTCAATTGGGCAGCGCGCTCGAGGAATGCGGCGACTGCGGCCAAGCCCCCTCGGGCCTGCGCGCGGCCCGCGGCGCGCTCGAGCTCCGCGGCGACGTCCTCGTCGGGCCCCGGCGCGGCATGGGCCCGGTGCCACGCCCGACGGTCGGGATCGATTTGCGGATCGGTGACCTCTGCCAACGCGCGATGTACAGCCTGCCGCTCTCGCACTGACGCCGACCGATAGGCAACCGAGCGCACGAGCGGATGCCGAAACCACACCCGCGTCCCGAACTCGATCAGCCCACTTTCAACCGCGGGCGTCATAGCCTGCGTCCCGATCCCGAGCCGCTGCGCCGCGCCCCAGACCAGCACAGGGTCGCCGACCGGATCGGCCGCCGCGAGCACCAACAAGCGCCGGGAATCGATGGCGAGCGCGTCGATCCGCCGCCGGAAGCTGTCCTCGATCACCCCCGACAGAGGCATCGCCCCGGGGAGTCCGAAACCGCCGGCCAGCTCAGCCGGCGTCAACCCCCGTAGCAGCTCCATTAACGCCAGGGGGTTGCCGCGCGACTCGCTGACGATCTGGTCCCTGACCCTCGCGTCCAATGGTCCGGTGAGCACCGACTCCAACAGCGCGCGCACATCGTCCTCGCCTAAGCCTTCGACCACCAGCTCCGGCAATCCCGCGAACGCGTCGTTCGACGTGCGCGCCGCGAAGACCACCGCGACGCCTTCTGCCTCCAGCCGGCGCGCCACGAACGCCAGGACCTGCGACGAGGCGCGATCGAGCCACTGCTCATCATCCACCAGGCAGATCAACGGCCGCTCCTCGGCAACCTCGGAGAGCAGACCCAGCGTCGCCAAGGCAACCAGAAAACGATCCGGCGCCGGCCCGGGGCTAACACCGAACGCTGTCCGCAGCGCATCGCGCTGCGGAACCGGCAGACGCACGAGACGATCGACGACCGGCGCTAACAGCTGATGCAGCCCGGCGAACGCCAGCTCCATCTCTGACTGGACACCAGCAGCGCGCAGCACACGGCAGCCCGATCCTTGTTCGACTAGGTATTCCAGCAGCGCGGTCTTGCCCACACCCGCTTCGCCGCGCACCACCAACGCCCGGCTCTGACCGGAGCGAACAGCCCGGATCAGCCGGTCGAGCACTTCGCGTTCGCTGCGCCGGCCCGTCAACCCCGTCGCGAGCCCACGGATCGGGGGACGAGTGGCCATGGTCACGACACCGACGTTACACCGCGTCCTACCCGGCCACGACTGGCCACTGGCGGACGCGAACCCCGACCCAACGGACCGACACTCACTCGGCACCTGCGAACGGCGCACGCCCGCACCACCCCACAGCTGTCAGGAGCTGCAAGTGAACACCATCGCCATCAGTTATCACGCCGTCGACGGTGTCGACGTTCGTGTCGCCAAGAGCGACGGAGACCACGACGAGACGCTGATCCTCACCTGCCCGTGGCCCGAGAGCCTGTACGCGTTCGAAAGCACCTGGTCAGCGCTCTCTGAACACGCGAACCTCGTCGCGATCGACCTTCCGGGCTTCGGCGGGTCTCAGCGCCGTAACGAGCTCCTCACACCCCGGACGATGGGCGCGTTCCTCGTGCGCCTGATGGACCAGTGGGGGATCGAGTCTCCGCACCTGTTTGGACCCGACGTCGGGACCAGTGCCGCGCTGTTCGCCGCCGCCGAGCACCGGGGACGACTGCGAAGTCTCATCGTTGGCAGCGGCGCGGTCTCGTTCCCGCTGCAGATCAGCGGCGCGCTGAAGGACCTCGTCGAGGCTCCCGATCTGACGCCGATCGCGGCGCTCGATCCGCGTGCCGTCGTCGCCAGCTCCCTGGACCTACTCGAGACGTACGAGCGTCACACCCGAGGCGCGCGAGGACTACCTCTCCTCCTATGAGGGCGACCGCTTCGCCGAATCCTGCCGTTACGTGCGCAGCTACGACACCGAGCTCCCGGTGCTCCAGGTCCTGCTGCCATCGATCGAGACGCCCGTCCTGATCCTGCAGGGCGACCACGATCCCTACGTCCCACCCGTCAACGCCCGGTATCTCGACGAACGCCTGCCCAACCGCCGACTGCACCAGTTCGAGGCGGGGCACTTCTTCTGGGAGGACGCCGGCGACGAGTTCGCCGCCCTCGCGTCGGCCTGGGTCGCTGGTCAATACCTCGACGTCGTCTGAACAGCCGAATCGTCCAGCTGCGCCGCCATGCGGAAGTGTCACGGAGTCGCGGTCACCCCGCGGGCGCGGTCATGAACTAAGGTCATCTGCATGAACCGCGACGAAGCACAGGCCCGCGCCGACGAGCTCAATGCCGCCGGCTCCGGCCGGTCCGAGCACCGCTGGATCGCCCGAGAGCTCGAGCCCGGCGACTGGCAGGTGCTGAAGGTGACCGTGCCCGGGATGAACCTCAGCTCCGACCGGCACACCGCGACCGAGCAGCGCCCGGAGCCCGGCGAGCCGCCGGACCCGCGACCGGCCGTGTTCCGCAACATCCCGCCCTACGGGGCCGGCTGATCCACCCCGGTATCGCTCCTACCCGAGACCCGAGGTGCGCGGCGGGGCGGGGGAGGGCACGTCCCGCACGACCGAGGCGAACTGCGGCACGCCAACCCCGCTGGCCAGGTCGTAGCCGCGCTTGGCGTTGAACCCGGGCACGCTGGGGAAGTAGCGGTTGTTGCCCGTGACCACGTCCCACAGCGCCGCGGACCGCCGGCTCGACAGGTAGTAGAGGAGGCCGTTCGCGGGGCCGATCGGGGGCTGGTGGTGACGCCGCAGGTCGGCGCTGACCGCGGCCATCGCCGCCGCGATCAGCGGGGCGGCCGCGCTGGTTCCGCCGTCCACCAGCCAGTTGCCGCCGTCGACGATCGGCCAGCCCGGGAAGTTCGAGGCCTGGGCTGACACGTCGGGGATCGCGCGGCCATGGCCCGGGAGTCCGAGCCCGGCTTGGAACGGCAGGCTCGGCTCGAACAGCGACACGCCACCGCCGCCGACGCCCCCACCGCTCTTACGGCTGCGCCACGGCAGGTCGTTCCACACCACCTCGTTGCGGCGCTGGTTGGCTTTGGTGAGCGTCAGCCGGGTGCCGCCGACCGCCGTCAGGTACGGCGACGAGGCGGGCCAGGTGACACCGGGATACGGCTTGCTCCGGTGGTTGAGCGCGCCGTTGCAGCTGGATCCGGCGTCGCCCGCCGAGGCATAGCTGCCCACCCCGGCGAGGCCCAGCCGGACCATCAGGGAGTCGAGCAGGTCGGCTCCGGCGCGGTTCGACGGCAGCCCGTGGGGGCCATTGACCGGGTCGCTCTCGCAGATCCCGTAGGAGATCGAGAAGCTGTCGGGCAGCCCGCGGGAGTCGAGGACCTGCGACGCGCCCAGGAACCACTGGTCGGAGTTGGAGTCCGCCTGGGTGAACGTGATCGCAGCCCTGGGCGCCATCCCCCTGACCATCGCCATGTCGAGCTGCGGCTCGAACGAGCTACCGGGCGTGATCGGGAACATCTGGCCGTCGGTCAGGATCGTGTTGGACCGCAGGCGGCCGTAGCCGAAGCACTGCGCGTTGTCGGCGATGTCGCGCTTGGACGGCGCCTCCTGGAGCCCGAGCAGCGCCACCGAGGCGCCGGCGCCCGAACCGAGCTGGTCGACGCCGTACGCCCGACGCACCTGGGCGTAGCTGAACGCGCCGGTGGCCTTCGCCTTGGCGCAGCCCTGGCTCCAGGTCCCGGTTCGCCGTGGTGCGCGTGCCGTGCTCGCGATCGCCGAGGCGCTCGGGGCGTGCCCGGCCGGGATCTGCTGCACGAACGAGGTCACCACGTCGTCCACCAGCGGACGCAGCGGCGCCGGCAGGTGGGGAGCCCCCTTGACCGAGAACGCGTGCACCGGCGGCTCGGAGCCGTCGTTCTCGACCACCTTGATCTTGAACACCCGTTCGAACAAGGCGACCGGGCCACGGACGCGTGCGAACACGCCGCTCGGGTCGATGCGCGCTCTGAACCCGTAGCTGCGCACCAGCTTCAGGAACCGACGGCGGACGGAGGGGCTCGCGCCGTAGACGGACGCGACGCGCCGGGGGCTCATGAACCGGCGGTAGGTCGCCGAGCCGGGTCGCTGAACCGCGAAGAACGCCGCACGGGCGGCGGCCTCGGGGCGGGTCAGCCCGAAGTAGAAGGTGATGCGCGGGGAGGGACCGGCCGCGGCAGGCGCCGCGTCCGATGCCGCCGGCATCGCGGCACACGCGAGCAGTGCCGCCAGCCCAAGGACACGCCAGAAGGTTCGCATGGCCGGATCATCCCAGGATCTCGGCGGCAAACAGGTTCACGGGAGCGGCTCGAGCAGGCTGCGGATGGTGGCCCGCAACATCGCGTCCCGGGTGGAGCCACCGCTGTCGCCGAAGCGCCCGGCTGCCTCGGTCACGAGCGCGACCACCACCGCGAACATCCAGTCCACGGTCAGGTCCTTGCGGATTTGGCCCTTGCGCTGGGCCGCGCGGAGGTAGTCGCGCAGCCGCCCGCCCCGGCGGCGCACATAGTCGGGATCCTTCGCGGTCACCGCCGCGTCGTACTGCTCGAGGAACCGGTGACGGTCGCCGAGGCTGGCGAGCGCGACTGCGAGGTCGCCGAGGACCTGCACGGGGTCGGCCCGCGCGCCCGCGTCCAGGTGCGCGGCGGTGATCTCGTCGGCCTCGTTGAGCACGCGTTCGTAGATCGCGCCGACGAGCGCCTGGCGGTCGGGGAAGTGCCGGTAGAGCGTCGTGCGGCCCGTGCCCGAGGCGTCGGCGATCTCGCGCATGCTCGCCTGCGGTGACTCGGCCAGCACGGCGATCGCGCCGATCAGGATCGCCTCATGGTTGCGGTTGGCGTCACTGCGCATCGTCCTCGGGGTGATCGGCATCGCTGCGCTACAGTCTTGCAGAAATCGGAACAACGTTGTACCGTTTATGAAGCGGTACACGACTGACCCGCTTTTGATCCAGGTGTTCGACGGCCGACCGAGGAGGCGCCATGACCGAAGTTGCTGAAAGACCCGCGCCTGCGCCGCCCTCACAGCATCGCGGGCTGCGCGGCAATCCAGCGCTGACGCTGGCCGCGATCTCGCTCGGCGTGATGATGGTCGCGCTCGACGGGACCGTCGTGAGCGTCGCCAACCCGACGATCCAGCGCGACCTGGGCGCCACGCTGGCCGGCCTGCAGTGGGTAACCAACGGATATCTGCTCGCGCTCGCGGTGCTGCTGATCCCGGGCGGGAAGCTCGGCGACCGCTTCGGCCGGCGTCGGATGTTCGCGATCGGGATCGCCGGCTTCGCGCTGGCCTCGCTCGGCTGCGCGCTGTCCTCGTCGATCGGGGTGCTCGTCTGCTTCCGGGTCCTCCAGGGCGTGTCGGGCGCGATGTTGATGCCCAACACGCTGGCGATCCTCCGCGCCACGTTCCCGCCCGAACAGCTCACGCGCGCGGTCGGGATCTGGGGCGCGACGTCGGCGCTGGCGGTCGCATCGGGCCCGATCGTCGGCGGTTTGCTGGTCGAGCACATCTCGTGGCAGTCGATCTTCCTGCTGAACGTCCCGCTGGGTGCGATCGCGTTGACGACCACCCTGCTGGTGGTCAAGGAGTCCACCGAGCCCGTGCACGAGCGGTTCGATTTCCCCGGGCTGATCGCCCTGACCCTCGGTCTGTCGCTGTTGGTGTGGGCGCTGATCAAGGCGCAGAGCCACGCCTGGCTGTCGGCCTACGTGCTGTCGTTCGGGATCGCCGGGCTGCTCGGGCTGGCGCTGTTCGCGATCCGCGAAGCGCGCGCCCGCTGGCCGATGCTGCCCTTGGACATCTTCCGATCGCGGTCGGTGTCAGCGGGAACGGTACTGGTGATCATCGGTTTCATGGGCCTGTTCGGGGTGCTGTTCTTCGTGACCCTGTACCTCCAGAACGTGCACCACTACAGCGCCGTCCAGACCGGGGTCAAGCTGCTCCCGCTGACCGCCACGTTCATCGTCAGCCCGATCATCGGCAGCATCCTGACCCAGAGGCTGGGTCCGAGGCCGCCGGTGGTCGCCGGCATGCTCCTGTTGGCCGCCGCCTTCTTCGGCCTGACCGGGCTCGAGGTCGACTCGCCCTACTCGGCGCTGTGGCCGTGGTTCGTGTGCATCGGGATGGCGCTCGGGCTGATCGTGACCTCCACCACGCAGGCGATCGTCGGCAACGTGTCGGTCGCCCGCAGCGGGATCGCCGGCGGGCTGCAGACGACCGCCAACCAGCTCGGCGGAGTGCTCGGCACCTCGGTGCTCGGGTCGATCCTGGTCTCCTCTGTCGGGTCCGTGCTCGGCGCCGAACTGGTCAAGGCCGGGGTCCACGGGCAGACCGCGCAGGCTGTGCTCTCCCAGAAGGACATCGTCGGATCGGGGATCGCGCCGGTCTCGGCCCAGATGCCCCCGTCGCTGCAGCAGGCGATCACCGACGCGGCGAACGCCGCATTCCTGCACGGGCTGCACACGGCGATGATCGTCGCCGGGTGCCTATCGATCGTCGGCGCCCTGCTGGGCCTGCTCGTCCAGCGCGGCTCCGATGTCGACCCCGCGCACGCCGTGGCGGCGTAATCGAGCGAGCGCCGGGCGCTCGCCGGCTCGGGTCCGGAGCGGGCGACGTGCTTAACGTCCCACTGGAGGCCGTTCGCAGGGCAGCGTGGGATCTTGATCACGGCGACCTCAGACGGTCAGCGCAACACCTGCTGGTGTGAGTCTGGCATGTGGGTTTGGTGGCGTGTAGCGACCGTCGGTGCGGAGCCGAGCCCGGAGGGCGAGGCGTAGCGGCGATGGTCGCTTATGCATGCTCGGTGGGCGGGATGGTGTGGAGCAGTTCGGCCATCTTCTCGGCGGGGTTTAGCCAGTCGAGCGTCTGGCGCGGCCGGCCGTTGAGCTCGGCGGCGATGTGGTCGAGCTGGGCCTGGTCGTGGACGGCGAGGTCGGTGCCCTTGGGCAGGTACTGGCGCAGCAGCCCGTTGGTGTTCTCGTTGCTGCCGCGCTGCCAGGGGGAGTGCGGGTCACAGAAATACACCTGCACGCCGGTATCGACGGTGAACTGCTTGTGGGCCGTGAGCTCCGCGCCCTGATCCCACGTCAGGGATTTGACGAGGTGCGCCGGGAGCGTCTGGATGCGCGCCTTGAGGGTCTGGATGACGTGGTCGGTGCTGTGATCGTGACCCAGCCACCCCAGCAGCACATACCGGGTGTGGCGCTCGACCAGCGTCGCGACCGCGGAGCGGCCATAGGCGCCCATCACCAGGTCGCCCTCCCAGTGGCCCGGCACCGCCCGGTCCTCGATCTCCGCGGGGCGCTGGGAGATCATCAGCATGTCCGGGATCCGCCCCCGCCGCGGCTGCCGTCCCTGACAGCGGCGCTTGGTCCGCCCGGTCCGCAGCTGCGCGGTCAGCCGCCGGCGCAGCTCCCCGCGCGACTGGACATACAACGACAGATAGATCGTCTCGTGACTGATCCGCATCTCCGGGTCATCGGGAAACTCACGCTTCAGTCTGGCCGATATCTGCTGCGGCGAGAACCGCCGCTCTAACCCCGCCTCGACCTCGGCCAACAACCGCGGACAGCCCGCCAGCTTGGTCGGCTTCGGTCGCGCCAACGCCCGCAGAGCCAGCCGCTCAGCGACCACCGCGCGATAACGCTCCCGGCCACCACACCCACCAATCTCGCGACACACCGTCGACGCCGCCCGCCCCAACTCCCGAGCGATCGCCCGCCCCGACAACCCCGCCGCGATCCCCCGACTAATCCGCTCCCGCTCCCCAAACGACAACCGATACCGAGAATGCCCCACCCGCCGACGCCCCACCCACGCCTCATCAACCACCCGATACACCACCGACCGCGACGACCCAAACGCCACCACCACATCCGCCACCCGATCACCCGCCAACACCCGCGCAGCCACCTGCTCACGCTCACCCGGGCTCAACCACCGATACGACCGCCGCCGGCCAGCTCTCCTCGACACCATCGCCTCCTATCAGTCAACGCAAAACACGATCGTGTTGCGTCGACCAGATGAGACCACCCACGTCCCACGTGGCGAACGTCCCACGATGGGGTCCAGAGCGCTCGAGTGGGACGTTATGCACGCGGTTTCGCGCTGACCGATCCGCGCTTTCGGGTGCTGCGGTGCCGTAGGCTTGGCACGGGCAACAAGGGGTCGACGTGAGGCAGACTGGCGAACGGCACACGGCAGCGGGAAGTCGACGGTGCTTCTTCAGCGGCCAGGTCTCGACTGGCTGCGGCGTTGCGTCGTCCGCGTCGGGACCGTTCTACTGCCCGGCCGACAAGCGCGTGTACATCGACCTCGGCTTCTTCAACGAGCTGCGCACCCAGTTCGGCGCCCGCGGCGGACCGTTCGCGGAGGCATACGTGCTCGCACACGAGTACGGCCATCACGTGCAGGACACGCTGGGGCTGCTGGACGGCACCAACGACCAGGGCGCCCAGAGCCGCTCGGTGCGGGTCGAGCTGCAGGCCGACTGCCTGGCCGGGGTGTGGGCCCACCACGCGGTCTCGACCGGGTACCTCACGCAGCTGACCCAGGCCGACATCGCCGACGGGCTCGACGCTGCCGCTTCGGTCGGCGACGACCGCATCCAGCAGCAGGCGCAGGGACGGGTGACCCCGGACACCTGGACGCACGGCTCCTCGGCCCAGCGCCAGCACTGGTTCACGACCGGCTATCAGACCGGCAGGATCGGCGCTTGCGACACGTTCAAGGGCAACGTCTAGGCCTGAGCAACGCCCCTCTGGCTAGTGTCCGGGCGTGACCGTCGTCCTGGCCGACCCGACAGACCTCGATCTGGCGGCGTTCCGGCGGGTGGCGTGGGGAGGAGAGGGGGTCGAGCTCGCCGACGCCGCGGTCCAGCGGATGGCCGCGACCCGCGGGGCGTTCGAGAAGTTCGTGGCCGCCTCGGCGGATCGCCACCTGTACGGGATCACGACCGCCCATCACCGCGGCGCGCGGACGCTGCTGTCGCCCGAGGCGCGGGTCGCCTACGCGCGACGGATCCCGCCGACCCCGGCGTCGCTGGGGCCGGCGCTGCCGGAGCGGGTGGTGCGCGGGATCGTCGCGGCGCGCGTGGCGGGGTTCATCGGCGGGACCGCGGCGGTGCGCCCGGAACTGGCCCGCGCGACCGCCGCGATGCTCGACGGGCCGATGCCTTCGGTGGCGGCCAGGGGCCACGGCGAACCCGGCGAGATCGGGACGCTGCGCGCCGTGTTCGGCGGGCTCGAGCACCAGCTCGAGCTGCAGGCCAAGGAGGGGATGGCGCTGGTCAACGGCGCACCCGCGTCCGCGGCGGTGCTCGCCGACGTGGCGCTCGCCGGGCACGGCCGGCTCGAGGTCGCCGACGAGATCCTGGCGCTCGCCTTCTACGCGGCCGGTGCGCTTGATTCGCATCTGGACCCCGCCCTCGACGAGGCCTGGCGCGACCGGCACGAGGCCGCCGCGCTGGCAAGGCTCCGCGACCTGATCGGCGGGGGAGACGCCGCGCCCGACGGGCATCAGGCGGCGGTCGCGTTCCGCGACGCTCCACGGATGCTCGGCTGGCAGCGTCGCGTGCAGCAGTGGGCGCAGGAGTGCGCGGAGATCTCGCTGTCGGCGCCGGGCGATAACCCGATGTTCGCGCCCGCCGGTGGCGGCTCGCCGGCGCGGATCCTGTCCAACGCCGGCTACCACGACGCCCGCTCCGCGCCGATGCTCAACGCGATCGCGGCGGCGTCGGCCGACCTGGCATCGCTGGCGGCGGTCCAGGCCACACGCCTCGCCGAAGACCCAGCCGGCCTGGCGGCGTCGGAGTCAGAGCCCGAGGTGACGCTGCTGTCGATGACCGCGCTCGGCTGGGCCGAGGAGGCCCGGCTGGCCGCGGCGCCGACGCTGATCTCGCTCGGCGGCAGCCCGCCCAGCGACACGTCCTCGCCGGCTCTGTTCGCGTGGCGGCTGGCGGAGGACGCCGGCACCTGCCTGCAGGCCGCGCTGGCCACGCTCGCGGTGCTCGCGGCCCACACGATCGCGGCCGCGGGCCGCCCGATCCCGCCGGCGCTGCACGAGCGCTTCGACGCCACGCTCGAGCGCTTCCCGCGCCCGCTGCACACCAGTGGCTACCAGGCCGCGCTACAGCGAATCGCCGATGACGTCGAGCGCCAGGTCCACTCGACCGGCGCGCGCGGGGCCTGACCCCGGTCAGCGGCGCGAGGCGAGCAGCTGACCTGCTCGGGCCCGGGTTGAACTGGAGGTCATCTCGAGCTGGGTGACCGCAGCAGTGCGGCCGCCAGCTGGTCGGCCACCCACTGGCCGTAGCGCCGTGCGCTCCAGCCCCGCTGGGCCACGAGCAGCTCGAACATTTCCGGCGAGTTCAGCGTCCACAGCACGTCCCGGGCCTGGCGCCTGGAGACGCCCGGTCGCAGCGCCTCGCGGTCGGCGAGCAGCGCCGCGAACTCGGCCATGCCGTCGAGGCGATCGGAGTACAGCTGCTCGAGCGCGGCGCCGATCTCCGGGTCGCCGGGCGCGGCCTCGCGCATCACGCGCACCAGCGGAGCCAGGCGGGGGTTCACGTCCGCGAGCAGCCGCCCGTACATCTCCAGCTGGCGCCGGGGATCGGGCTCGTCGCGGATCGCGTCGATCGGCGGGCGCCGTCGCAGCGGCGTCGACTCGGTGTCGCCCCGGATCGCGGCGCTGACGACCGCGCGCAACAGCGCTCCCTTGGACCCGAACGCCTTGTAGATCGTCTCCGGCGAGACCCCGGCGGCCCGGGCCACGTCCGCGATCGTCGTCTGCGCGTAGCCGCTGCGCTCGAACAGCGCCCGCGCGGCCTCGGCGACCTCGTCCCGGGTGCGAAGCGCCCGCGCCCGTCGCCCGGAGCCGTCGTAGCGGCGTCGCGGGGGGTTGACAGAACCAAACATTCAATACAGAATAGCTGGAATGAATACAGAACACACATACCGAAATCACACAACCTCCGCCGCCGGCGTCGACTACTACGACGGACCCGACCTCGTCGCCGGCCTGATCGACGCGCTGCACGAGGCCGGGCTCGACGAGCACAAGCTCGACATCGACGATCTCGCGGCGCTCGACGAGTTCCACGCTCAGGGACGCGCGGCCACGATCGCACTGGCTCGGCTGGCGAGCCTGCAACCGGGCGAGCGAGTACTCGACATCGGCTCGGGGATCGGCGGACCGGCCCGGTTCCTGGCCGCGCGCCTCGGCGTCACCGTGACCGCGCTGGACGCCACCGAGCGGTTCTGTCAGGTCGCCGAGATGCTCACCCGTGGAACCGGTCTCGAGGACCGCGTGACCGTCGTCCGGGGCGACGCTCTGTCGCTGCCCTTCGCCGACGAGACGTTTGACGTCGTGTGGACCCAGGCGCTCACTCAGAACATCTTCGACAAGCGCCGCTTCATCTCCGAGTTGGCCCGGGTGCTGCGGCCGGGCGGCCGCGTGGCGATGTTCGAGCTCGTGGCCGGACCCGGCGGACCAGTGGTCTACCCGGTCCCGTGGGCGGACACGAGCGAGCAGAGCTCGATCGTCAGCGCCGACGAGCTGCACGGGCTGCTGGAGGCTGAGGGCCTCGCGATCGGTCCGGTGAACCGCGGTCAGGCGGTGCTCGAGTCGATCGTTGCCGCCGCCGAGCAGCTGACGCCGGCCCCGGCCCAGCAGTCGCTGGGCCTGGAGCTGCTGATGCCCGACTTCGAGGCGCGCATGGCCGGACTCGGCCGCAACGTGGTGCAGCGGCGGGTCGAGCTCTGGCAGGCGATCGCGACCCGGCCGCCCAGAAGCTGACGTCGGCGGTCCGGATGTAGCTAGCCCAGCGCGGCCTCCAGCTGCTCCAGCCGCCGCGAGCGCTCGGCCCGCGCGGTCAGCGCGTCGTCGAGCTCGAACCGCTACGAAGCGCGTCGTTGACCCGGGCGCGGACTGGGCCACCGTGTCCATGTCGGCGCTGATCACCGTGGCGATCATCGCGTAGCCGCCGCCCGAGACCGCGTCGCGGTGCAGCACGATCGGCTCGACGCCGCCGGGGATCTGGATCGACCCGATCGGATACGGGGAGTCGACGATGTTCGACGGATCGCTGCCCGCGCCGAACGGCTGCTTGCGCTTGACCAGGTCGAGCTTCTCGCCCTTGTAGCGGAAGCCGACGCGGTCGGCGACCGGCGTCAGCGTCCACTCGGTCTCGAAGAACGTCGCCCGTCCGGCGTCGGTCAGCAGGTGGTCGTACAGGCCCATGACCACGCGGATCTCGAGCTCCTTGGGCATCGCGGGGCGCAGCCGCTCGGGGACCGAGCGGTCGGCCGCCCCGGGCGCGGATCCGAGCGTGAGCTCGTCGCCCTCGGCGAGCGGCCGTCCCTCATAGCCCCCCAGGGCACCGAGCACGTAAGTGGACCGGCTCTCGAGTTTCACCGGTACGTCGACGCCGCCGCCCACGGCGATGTACATCCGCGCGCCACGCTTGACGTGGCCGAACGACAGCACGTCGCCGCCCTGCACCGAGAACGACGACCACGGCTCCCGCGGCTCGCCGTTGATTCGCGGCTCGAGCTCGGCGCCGGTGACCGCAACCACGCCCGGCTCGCCGAAGCGGAGCTCGGGTCCCATGTAGGCGCACTCCAGCGCCGCGGCGCCGCGATCGTTGCCCACCAACAGGTTTGCGGCGATCAGCGAGAACTGGTCCAGCGCGCCCGAGGGCGGGATCCCGACGTTGTAGAAGCCGAGCCGCCCGACGTCCTGAACGGTCGTCGAGAGGCCGGGCTTGACGACCTCAATCGGCATGGAGCTCCTCCAGCAGTCGCGCGTTGTAGGCATCGGAGTCCGCGAGGAACTCCTGGAGATTGAAGGTGACCGGGCGTTGTCGGATCGTCGCCTCCCCGCGCTGGGCGCGCGCGTCGAGCTCGTCGTAGGTATCGCGGTCGATCCCTTCGAACTTGACGATGTCCCCCGGTCGGAAGAAACACACGAAGTCGGCGAAGTCCGGCAGGTCCTGACCCGGGTCGTAGATCGGCATCGGGGTGATCCCGAACATCTGGTAGCCACCGGCTCCGCGGACCGAATAGATGCACCCGAAGCAGCCTCCGTGGCCGACGGTCAGCCGCGGGGTGTCCGTGCGCGGCCGCTCGTATTTCGGGACCTCGAGCTGGCGATCGCGCGGGACCATCTGGTACAGGAACGGCAGCCCGGCCACGAACCCGACCATCGAGGCCATCCACGGCGCGGCCGAGTGGGCCTGGATGAACTCCTCGACGCTGGCGAAGTCGTTGATCCGCGCGGCGTACTCGAGGTCGGTCGACTCCGGGTCCTGGTGGCGGTCGCGAAACCGCATCAGGGTCTCGTGCGTCCAGGGGTCGTTGTAGAGCACCGGGATCTCCACGATCCGCGTCTGCAGCTCGAAGTCGTGCGCATCGCCGATGCCTCCCTCGACCTCGCGCACGAGCTCCTCGAGCTCGCCCGGCGAGATCACGTCTGGGTCAAAGCGCACCTGGTAGGAGGCGTTGGCCGGGCAGATGTCGATCACGCCGTCGGGGCGCCGTTCGCCGAGCGCGGTCACGATCGCCATCGAGCGGAAGTACGCCTCGAGGCTCATCTCTTCGGCGACCTCAACGAACAGGTGCTCGTCCGCACCCCAGCTGTGGCGTGAGCCAGTCGTCTGTGTGGTCATCGTGCTCCGTTCTGAGCCGCGAACTCCTCGAGCCACGTCTCTAGCGTTCCCGTGTGAAATTCGCCGCGCGCAAACCACTCCTGATCCAGTAGGACCGCAAGGAAGGAGCGGTTGGTCTCGATCCCGTCCACCTCGAGCTCGCGCAGCGCGCGACGGGCGCGCGCCAGCGCGGCGGGCCGGTCCGGACCCCACACCACGACCTTGCCCAGCAGCGAGTCATAGAACGGCGGCACCGTGCCGCCGGGCTCCATCCACGTGTCGACGCGGACCCAGGGGCCGGCCGGGAGCACCACCCGGTCCAGGCGGCCCGGGCTCGGCGCAAAGCCCTTGCTCGGATCCTCGGCGTTGATCCGCAGCTCCACCGCGCACCCGCGCGGGTGAACGTCGTCCTGAGACAGAGTCAGCTTTTCGCCCGCGGCAATCCGCAGCTGCTCGGCGATCAGGTCGACCCCGGTGACCAGCTCGGTGACGGGGTGCTCCACCTGGATCCGGGTGTTCATCTCGATGAAGAAGAACTCGCCGCTGTCGGCGTCGACGAGGAACTCGACCGTGCCGGCGCTGCGGTAGCCGATCGCCGCGCACAGGGACACCGCCGCCTCGCACAGCCGCGCGCGCGTGTCGGCTCGCAACCGCGGCGCCGGGGTCTCCTCGAGCACCTTCTGTCGGCGACGCTGCAGCGAGCAGTCGCGCTCGTGCAGGTGGATCGTGGACTCGCCGTCGCCGAGCACCTGCACCTCGACGTGCCGCGCCGGCACCACGAACCGTTCGACGTATAGCCGCTCGTCGCCGAAAGCACCAGATGCCTCGCGGGCGGCGGTCCGGTAATCGCCCTCGAGGCTGCCCTCGTCGTGGACGATCCGGATCCCACGCCCACCGCCCCCGCCGGCGGCCTTGAGCGCGATCGGGTAACCGATCTCGCCGGCCACGTTCGTCGCCTCCTGCACGCTCGAGACCGTCTCGTCGCTGCCGGGGATCGTGGGCACGCCGGCGTCCGTGGCGGCGACCCGCGCTCGCGCCTTGTCGCCCATCAGCTCGATCTGCTCGGGCCGGGGGCCGATGAACACGAGCCCCGCCTCCTCCACGGCGGCGGCGAACGCGGCCCGCTCGGCCAGGAACCCGTAGCCCGGATGCACCGCCTCGCTGCCGCTGGCCTGCGCGGCCTTGACGATCGTGTCGATGTCCAGGTAGGAACGCGCCGCCGCGGCCGGGCCGATCGCGAGTGCCTGGTCGGCCATCCGCACGTGCGGCGCCTCGGCGTCGGCCTCGCTGTAGACGGCCACCGCCTCGAGCCCGAGGTCGTGGGCGGCGCGGATCAGGCGAACAGCGATCTCGCCGCGGTTGGCGACGAGGATCCGTCTCATTCGCCGTCGTCGAGCACCGCGACCGGCTGCCCGGCGTCGACGGTGTCCTCGTTGTCGACGAGAAACTCGACGAGCTCGCCGCTCGCGTCCGCGTGCACCTCCTGGAAGTTCTTCATGATCTCGACCAGCCCGATCGTCTCGCCGGACGCGACCGAGTCGCCCTCGGTCTTGAACGGGTCTGAGTCGGGGTCGGGCCGGCGATAGAACGTTCCGGGGACCGGGGTCACCACCTCTTGCCTGGCCATTGGCTACCTCACTGGGGTTGGGATGACGTGACTTCGCCGATAGCCTCGCGCACCGCGCGTGCGACGTCCACCGCTCCCGGCGTGTCGGAGTGCACGCACACGCAGTCGGCCCGCATCGGGATCTCCTTGCCCGACTGGGAGATCGCGACGCCGTCGGTGAGCACGCGCGCGACCCGCTCGCGGACCTGCTCGGGGTCGTAGGCGATGTGGTGGCGGGTGATCAGCAGCGAGCCGTCGTCGGCGTACTCCAGATCGGCGTAGTACTCGGCCAGGAACGGGAGGCCGCGCGCCGTGTAGACCTGCTCGTGCTGGGTGCCGGCCATCCCCATCACCGGCAGGCCGCCGAGCGCTTCGGCAGCGTCGGCGACGGCGTGCGCGGTGGTCTCGTCGGCAGCCGCCGCGCCGTACAGGGAGCCGTGTGGCTTGAGGTGGCTGAGCGGCATCCCTTCGGAGTCGAGGAACGCCTTCAGCGCCCCGGCCTGGTACAGGATCGAAGCGGTCAACTCGTCGGGATCCATCGCCATCGCCCTGCGCCCGAACCCCTGGAGGTCCGGGTAGCTCGGGTGGGCGCCGACGCTGACGTCGTTGTCCTTGGCCAGGCGGACTGTGTGTCGCATCACCAGCGGGTCGCCGGCGTGGAAGCCGCAGGCGACGTTGGCCAGCGAGATCTCCGGCATCAGCGCCTCGTCGTCGCCGAGGCTCCAGATTCCGAACGCCTCGCCCATGTCGCAGTTGACGGCAACGGTCATGGGGAGCTCCTCTCGCTATCGCCGCGACTCTGGCATCGGCCAACTCCTGCCCAATCGCGCGAGGAAGCAAACCGGTATTGGGGCGCGGTTAGCGCCTCCGGCGACGCGCAACTTCGGGGTGACGATCTCGTTCTCCCGACCATGCGCGACCGTCTCGCTGCGCTGCTCGCGGTACTGGCGTTCGGCGCCGGTGTGCTCGCTCCAACGGCGCTGGCCTCGAGCGGCGCCGGCGGCGCGCTGGCCGACTGCAACGCCCACGCGCAGCTGACCCAGACCTATTCGGCGGGGCAGCTGCAGAGTGCACTGCGGACGATGCCCGCCGATCAGAAGGAATACACCGACTGCTACGACGTGATCCAACGCGCGCTGCTGGCCGACATCGGTCACCTGCACGCGGCGTCGGATGGTGACTCACAGCAGGGTGGCGGGTCGAGCTTCCTGAGCACTCCGGTGATCATCGCGATCGCCGTGGTCGCGTTCGCAGCCGTGATGGTGGCCGGCCTCGCTGTGCAGCGCCGCCGAAGCTAGCCGGGGCGGGCGCAATCGGTACATTTGTACCGAACTTTGGTACAATTGTACCGATATGAGCACGACCGCCTCGACGCGCAAGACCGCACGTAAGGATCCCCGCCCGCGCGGCGCCGCGCGGCGCGAGGCGCTGCTCGAGGCGGTCCTGAAGATCGTCGCCGAGGTCGGAGCCGATGCGGTCACGCACCGCCGGGTCGCCGAGGTGGCCGACCTGCCGCTGGCGTCGACCACCTACTGGTTTGAGTCAAAGGAGCAACTGCTGACCGCGGCGCTCGAGCTCGCCGCCCAGCGCGACATCGCGCGCCTGCAGGAGTTCATCGCCGAGCCGCTCGACGACTCCGCCGACCCGCTGGAGCTCGCGGTCGCGGCGATCCTCGAGCCGCTGGACGAGTCGCTGCAGGCCAGCCGCGGCTCGCTGCTGGCCACCTACGCGCTGTTGCTGGAGGCCGCGCGCCGGCCGAGCCTGCGGGCGGTGACCAAGGACTGGACCGAGGCCTACCTGAAGCTGCTGGGTCGGCTGTTCAAGGCGGCCGGCTCCGACGATCCCCGCGCCGACGGCGAGCTGTTGCTGGCCGCCGCCGACGGACTGCTGATCTACCAGCTGGCCCAGGGAACGGGCGGCGACCCGGCCGCGCGGCTGCGCCGGCTGGCGAGCGCACTGGTGGCCCGGTGATGAGCGCCCTGCGCAATCGCCGGTTCGCGCCGGCGCGGCGCGAGCGCGGGCCCGAGCAGCAGACCGTGCTGCTGGTGCAGGCGCTCGTGTTGTTCGAGTCGATCATGTACTCGGTGGTGACGCCGGTGCTGCCGCACTACGCCCACAGCCTCGGCGCGTCGAAGAGCTCGATCGGACTGCTGGTCGCGGCCTATCCCGCGGGGATGCTCCCCGGGGCGTTGCTCGGCGGCTGGATCGCGACCCGGTTCGGGGTCCGCCGGACGACGCTGGTCGGGTTGCTGCTGTTCTCGGCCTCGAGCATCGCGTTCGGGTTCGGGACCGACATCGCCACGCTCGACGCGACGCGGTTTGTGCAGGGGATCGCCTGCGGCTGCATCTGGAGCGGCGGGCTGACCTGGGTGATCGCGGTCGCCCCGCGCGAGCGCCGCGGCGAGGTGCTCGGCTCGGTGATCGCGGCCGCGATCTTCGGGACGATCCTGGGCCCGGTGATGGGCACCGCCGCCGTCGCGCTCGGAACCGACGTCGTGTTCACGTTCCTGGGCGCGATCTGCGTCGTGCTCGCCGCCTGGACGTTCCGTCACCCGCAGCCGCCGCCGGCCGAGACCGGCGGGGGAGCACCGTTGCGGGCGCTGCGGTCGAGCCCGAGCATGATGCTGGGGCTGTGGCTGGTGCTGCTCGAGGCGGGCACGCTCGGGGCGCTGAGCACGTTGCTGCCGTTGCGGCTGTCGCACATCGGCGCGTCGGGCATCGCCGTCGGGATCACGTTCGTGCTCGCCTCGGTGCTGAGCACGGTGGTGGCGCCGGCGATCGGCCGTGTGACCGACCGCCGCGGCGCCGGGCTGCCGCTGTGCGCGGGCCTGCTGACGACGGCCGTGCTGCTGCTGCTGATGCCAATCCCACACACGGTGTTCCTACTGGCCGCCGTGAGCGTGATCACGGTCGGAGGTCCCCTGACCGCCTACACGATCCCCGCGATGTCGGTGATCACCGACTCGGCCGAGCGCATCGGGATCGCGGTGATCGTCTCGTCGATGCTGTTCAACATCTCGTGGGCGATCGGCGAGACGATCGGGGCGCCGGCGGCGGCGAGCCTCTCGCAGGCGACCAGTGACGCAGTGCCGATGCTGGGGCTGGCGGCGATCATGATCGCGACGTTCGGCGCGGTGATCGCGACCGGCCTGATGCGCCGCGGCGTCACCACCCGGCCCGTGGCGGCTGAGCAGTACTCGGACGGCCAGCGGCCGGCGGATGACCTCCCGGAGGCCGTCCGGGAGGCCGAGTCGGTCGAGATCGCCAGCCGCTGAGCGCTCGTCAGCGCCGCCGCCGCCTCCACCGCCGTCAGCGATGCGATCAGATCTTGTGCCGCTGGGCCCACAGCGCGGCCTGCGTCCGGTCGGTGACGCCGATCTGGGTGAACACCTTGGTCAGATGGGCCTTGACGGTCTTCTCGCTGATCTCGAGCCGGCGGGCGATCAGCTTGTTCGGGAGACCCTCGCCGACCAGCACGAGCACCTCGCGCTCGCGGGCGCTGAGCTCGACCGCGGGACGGACCTGCGCGCGCTCGGCGACCAGTTCGTGCGCGGCGCGCGGCGCCAACGGCGACTCGCCCCGGGCGGCGGCGTGGACGCCGCGGATGATCTCGTCGGGCTCGGCGTCCTTGAGCAGGTACCCGAGCGCCCCGGCGTCGAGCGCGCCCAGGATCCGGTCGCGGTCGGCGAATGTGGTCAGCACCACGATCCGCGGCGCCGCGCCAGACGCGGTCAGCGCGCGCGTGACCTCGATCCCGTCGAGCTCGGGCATCTCGAGGTCCAGCAACAGCACGTCCGGCGACGTGCTCTGCGCCAGCGCGACCGCCTCGCGCCCGTCGGCGGCGGCGCCCAGTACGTCGATGTCGTCCTCGTTTCCGAGCAGGCTGGTCAGCGCGGCGCGCATGAGCGGGTGATCGTCGGCGACCAGGACGCGGGTCATGGCAGCGGCACCACCAGACTGACCGAGGTGCCGGCGCCCACGGTGGAGCGGACGTCGAGGCTGCCACCGGCGTGGTCGGCCAGGTCGCGCATCAGCCGCAGGCCGAAGTGCCCGGGGTCGCCCACGTCATCGTCTGACCGCTGCGAGAAGCCGCGCCCGTTGTCGGTGACGGTCAGCTCCGCCTCGTCGTCGCGACGCTCGACGCTGACCGCCACCGCGGTGGCCTCGCCGTGGGCGCGGGCGTTGCGCAGCGCCTCCTGGGTGACGCGGTAGAACAGCGCCTCGGTGTCGTAGGGGAGCTCCGGGGTGGCCGGCACGCGCACGCGCGTCTCCATCCCGGCCGCGCGCAGCGGCGCGACGAGGTCGTTGAGCGCCGTCGCCAATCCCGACCGCTGGAGCGTCGGCGGGTAGATGTCGACCAGCAGCGTGCGCAGCTCGCGCATCGTCTGGCGGGTCTCGGCCGACGCCGTCGCGAACGCGTCGCGCGCGGCCGTGTGCTCGGCCAGCTCGCGCCCGTTGGCGGCCGCCGACAGCGACAGCGACACGCCCGCGAGCCGCTGCACCGCGCCGTCGTGCAGGTCCGCAGCGATCCTCCGGCGCTCGATGTCGGACGCCTCGATCGCGCGCCGCAACAGCTGCTCGCGCTCGCGCTGGCGGGCGCGCACGCTGCGCGCCAGCGAGTAGGCCAGCGGCACCTGGACCAGGTACAGGACGAGCAGCGCACCGACCAGCGCGGGCAGCAGCATCATCCACTGGCGCCGGCTGCTGGCCGAGATCGTGCTCGACCGCTCGTAATCCTCGTACAGCAGGTGCTGGCCGCCGGGGCCGCGGATTCCGACGTACACCTCGACCAGGCGCTTGAAGCTGCGCTCGGTGCGGTTCTCAGGCCGGTTGAGGTCGCTGGCGTCCGCGTCGACGCCGCCGGTGGCGAGCGTCTCCTGCTCGTCGGCGTCCAGCGGGAACACCGATCCGATCAACTGCCTGGCATCGGAGTAGACGATCCGCCCCGACGCGTCCCACACCTTCACGCGGACGATCGGGGTGCCGTTCAGGATCCGGTTGCGGACCACGCGGTCGAGCGCGGCGAGATCGGCCGGACGCCCGGCCAGGACTCCCGGGGTGATCGCGGGCTCGGCGATCCCGCGCCCCGCCAGCCTGGTCAGGCCCTGGGCCTGGCGGATCGCTCCCGCCGACGCGGCGTGGCGGACGACCACGAACGCCACCGCTCCGATCACGATCACGGCGACCAGTCCACTGAGTGCGAACCGAGCGAACAGACGCCTGAGCGACGGGTCGGGGCGTTCCACATTGAAGGGGACGCAGCTCACGGCAAAAGATCACGCAAACTCTTCGAGCGCCTCGAGCAACTCGTCGATCGAGGGCCGATCGGCCGCCTCGGTCTCCAGGCAGGCGTCGATCGCAGCGCCCAGTGCTGCGGGAAGCCTTCGGAGGGCGCGCACGGGCGGCGCCCGATCGACGAGCTGCGGGTAGGCGTCCTCGTCGGCGCCGTCGAACGGAGCCAGCCCGGTCGCGGTCTCGAACAGCAACGAGCCCAGGCCCCAGATGTCGGCGGCCGGGCCGAGCTCGCCGCCGGCCGCCTGCTCGGGCGCGAGGTACGGCCGCGTGCCGATTCCGGCACGATGGGTGCCCGGGGCCCGCGCGAGGCTGAAGTCGATCAGCTTCGCGAAGCCGGCGTCGATGATCACGTTGGACGGCTTGAGGTCTAGGTGCAGCCAGCCGGCGGCGTGCACGTAACGCACTGCCGAGCCGGTCTGCAGCCCCAGGATCGCGAGCTCGGTCACCGGGATCCGCCGTGGCCGCGCCTCGATCAGGTGCGACAGCGTCTCGCCCGACAGCGCCTCGAGCAGGAGCATCAACGCCGGCGTCTCGCGTAGCTCGTACGCGCGCACGATGTGGGGGTGGGTGAACGCGAACAGCATCCGGCTCTCCCGCACGAGCCGCTCGCGGTCACGGGCCACGTCCTCGCGGTCCGGGCGCAGCAACTTGGCGACGCACCGGCAGTAGCGGCGCTGGTCCCAGACGTCGAACACGTCCATCACCTCGTTGTGGCTGAGGTGCTCGAGCACGATCAGCCCGTCTCCGACCGTCACGACGCTCATCACAGAGCTCCCGCGGGGACGGGGTCGAGGTCGGGGTCGGTGTCGCGCGAGACCGTCTCGCGGACGGCGTCCGGCCGCGCGCCCGCGAACAGCCGCGCGTACTCGCCGCCCCGGCGCAGCAGCTGCTCGTGGGTGCCGAGCTCGGCGAGACGGCCGCGGTCGATCACCGCGATCCGGTCGGCGTCGTGGATCGCGGCCAGGTCGTGGGAGATGATCAGCACCGTGCGCCCGCGCATCAGCCGCCGCAGCGGCTCGAGCATCTGCCGCGCCGAGGCCGCGTCGAGTCCGGTGGTCGGCTCGTCGAGGATCAGGATCGGCGCATCGCGGACCATCGCCCGCGCAACCGCGATCCGCTGGCGCTGTCCGCCCGACAGCCGCCGCCCTCGCTGGCCGACCAGCGTTTCGTAGCCGTCGGGCAGGTCGGCGATGAACTCGTGCGCGCCGGCGGCGCGCGCCGCGGCCAGGACCTGCGCTTCGGTCGCGCCGGCCCGGCCGAACGCGATGTTCTCGAGGATCGTGCCGTCGAAGATCAACGTCTCCTGCTGGACGAGCGCGAGCTGACGGCGCAGCGTCTCGAGCCCCAGCTCGCGCACGTCGATCCCGTCGACCGCCACGGCGCCGCGATCGGGGTCGTAGAAGCGCAACGCGAGCTTGGCCAGCGTCGACTTGCCGGCGCCGCTGGCGCCGACGATGCCGACGGTCTCGCCCGCGGCGACCGACAGTGACAGCGCGTGCAGCGCCCCCCGCGCGGTGTCGGGATAGGAGAAGTCGACCGCGTCGAATTCGAGCCGGCCGCGGGCCCGCGGCAGCGGTCGCGGCGACCGAGGGTCGGCTCACCGCCGGCTGCTCGTCGAGCAGTTCGATGATCCGCTCGGCGCTGGCCGACGCGGCGTGCATCGTGTTGATCAGCTTGCCCAGCCGGCGGATCGGGCTGTACAGCTGGCTCAGGTAGGCGAGGAACGCGACCAGCCCGCCGATCGAGATGTTGCCGGCCGACAGCTCCCACGTGCCTAGCCCGAGCACCAGCAGCGCGCCGACCAGCTCGAGCGAGTCGGTCAGCAGCGAGAACAGGCCGCGTAGGCGGGCGGCGTCGATCTCGGCGGCGACGGCGCCCTCGCCCTGCTGGAGCAGCCGCTCGAGCTCACCGGCCTCGCGGGAGTAGGCCTGGACGATCGCGGCGTTGCCGAGGCTCTCCTCGACCACCGCGCTGACCATCCCGCTGCGGCGACGCTGCTCGCGGGAGGCCGACTTGATCTCGCGCGAGAAGTGACGCGTGGCCACCCAGAACAGCGGGCTGACGACCAGCGCGAGCAACGCCAGTTGCCACGACAGCACGAACAGCGCTCCGGTGAACAGCACGATCCGCAGCGCGTAGGTGAGGCCGTCGGCGAGTCCGGACAGCATCAGCGTCTCGATTGCGGTCACGTCTCCGGTCAGCCGCGCGATCACGTCGCCGTGGCGGCGACGCTCGAAGAACGACAGCGACAGCCGGTGCAGGTGGGAGAACACCGCGGCCCGCAGGCCGAGCAGGAAGCGCTCCGACACCCAGGCGGCGAGGTATTCGTCGGCGAACACGGCGGCGCTCTGAGAGATCGTCAGCAGCGCCAGCGCCGCCCCAACCGGGATCAGCCGGGCGAGATCGTGCGGGGCGATCACCTCGTCGACGGCGAGCTTGTACATCCAGATCATCGCCGTCTCCAGCAGCGGCGCGATCACCACCAGCGCGAGAATCGCCGCCACGCGCCGCTTGTACGGGCGCATGTACGGCCAGAAGCGCGCCGCGATCGCCCGCAGCGACAGCCGCTGGCCATCGCCCCAGACGGCCTCGGTGTCGCGCGCGCGGACCAGGGCGCGGATCCTCGGTGCGTCGATCATCGACTCAGCTCAGGGGAGCACTTAGACGAACGGAAGCCCCGCTGCCGACAGCGGGGCCTCCCGTGTAAGACGCGAACGCTCGCGATCCCTAGTGGCGGGAGCGCGAACGGGACCGCGAACGCGACGAGGAGTCGCGATGACGGCCGCCATGGCGGGCGACGGTCACCTTGCGGACCTTGCCCGATGCGTTACGACGGCGCTTGATCATTGAACCCTCCTTGGGGTCGGTTGATGTTGCGCAGAGTTCTAGCCGCGTTCACATCCCGAACACAATTGGACGTTGGTCGTAAGACGCCGTGGATCGGCGGCCCGCAAGGGATCGTGGACGTGCCGGCTAGTCCTCCTGGATCAGGCCGAGCTGCTGGAGCACGGTGACCCCGTCGTCGAGGCCGATCTCCTCGGCGATCATCCCGTCCTGCACGCGGATCACGGTCGTGCCGGTGAAGTGCATCGTCGCACCGGAGCCCGCCGGCAGCGACCCGACCGGAAGGTCGCTGAACGCGTCGCCGGTGTGGGTGCCGCCGCCCTCCCACTGGCCGACGACGTAGTCGCCCTCGGCGATCAGGTCCGCGGTCCCGGCGAACCCGAGGTCCGGAAACGCCGCCCGGAACTCGGACGCGAACCTCCGCACCTGGTCACGGCCGCGGAGCGGGCTGTGGAGCGAGTACTCGAAACGGATGTCGGGGTGGGCGAGCTCGTCGATCACGGCGGGGTTGAAGTCACTTCCCCAGAACTCGGTGAACCACTTACCGACTACTGCTTTGTTGTCCTCGGTCGACATGTGTCGCCTTTCGACGCGGTTGACAATTCGAGGCGACCGGGGCGGTGCGCCTCTCCGCGTATGAGACGTCGCCGAGGGCGCGAACGTGAGATCCGTCGGACTCGTGGGCGTGCGCCCGCTGCGTCCGGCGGCGCGACCGCGCGGTGGCGCGCTGTCACATCGCCGCCGTTAGACCGGTCATAGGCACTAGACCGGCCAACCGGCGCAAATGTGACAAGAAACGACGTGGAGGGACGCATCATGAGCACCGCAAACGGAGCTGCGCACAGTCCAGAAGGCCCGATCCTGGTCACCGGTGGCACCGGCACGCTGGGCAGGCTGGTGGTGGCGCGCCTGCGCGAGGCCGGCCGCGAGGTGCGGGTCCTGAGCCGCCGGCCCCACGCAGCCGAGCCCGGCGTGGAGTACGTGACGGGGGACCTGGTCAAGGGACAGCGGATCGACGCGGCGCTCGAGGGCGTCGCCACCGTCATCCACTGCGCGGGCGGCCGCAAGGGCGACGACGTCGCCGCACTCAACCTCGTCCACGCCGCCATGCGGCTCCCGCGGGCGCCGCACGTGGTGTTCGTCTCGGTGATCGGCGCTGACCGCGTCGACATCGGCTACTTCCGCGCCAAGCTCGCGGCCGAGAAGGCGATCGCGGAGTCTGGGCTGCCGTGGACCACTCTCCGGGCCGCGCAGTTCTACGACCTGGTGCTGACGAGCGCCAAGGCCGCGGGCAAGCTGCCGCTGGTCCCGGCCCCGGCGGGCTTCCGGGTGCAGCCGGTCGATTCCGGCGAGGTCGCCGACCGGCTCGTCGAACTCGCGTGTCGGAGCCGGCGGGCTTGGTGCCCGACCTGGCCGGGCCCGACCAGTCGACGATGGCGGATCTGTTTCGCTCCTACCTCCGCGCCACCGGGCGCCACCGGCCGGTCGTGCAGATATGGATGCCCAAGCTGGGACCGATCCGCGCGGGAAGCCTGGTCGTGAGCGACCCGGAGCAGGTGACCGGCGCCGCGACCTGGGAGCAGTTCCTGGCTGAGCACACCGCTCCGCCTGCTTAAAATGCCCGTCATGTCCGCCGGTAGCCGGAGGTCATTGAACTCACCGGAGGTGCTCGAGAACTACCTGCGCGCGGCCGATCCGCCCCGGTGGTCGCTGCGTCTCGGCGAGATCGACCGCGGCGTGGCTCGGACCCGGCGCGAGCTGGCGGCCGCGTACGAGCAACTCGCGCGCGATTACCCCGACGACGACGATGCGTTCGCCGCCGCGTGGACGGAGCGGCTGAACCGCTGGCACTTCGATGCGGGCCTCAACGAGCTGATCGGGCAGCACAACGACTGGTTCCCGATCGAGCGCCAGCTGCCGATCGACATCCGCACTCGCGACTATCGGCTGATCAACGGCCGCAGCTATCGCCGGCCGGTGCTGGACGCCGGTTGGGCGGCGGGCGAGTTCCCGCCCCGGCGCGCCTAGCTGCCGCGCTTGAGCACGCGGCGATCCGCGGTCGGGCCGGCCGCGCACCACCGAGAACTTCGTTCCCCTCGGCGCCGAGCGCGCGTCGAGGGAACGAACTTCCCGGTGAGCGGGAACTTTGTTCCCCGCGGTGATCCAGGGGCGCCGAGGGGAACGGACCGTCGTCGACCCGACGCTGAGATCATCTCCGGGATGAGCCATAACGAGCAGGTGGCCCTGTTCTCGGAGAACGCCGAGAAGGTGTTCGGGTTGACTGAGGCGTGAGCCCCGCCGGCTACGCCGTCGATCCGGAGCTGGCGCCGGTGCTGGCCGAGATGGCCGAGCGGACCGCCGGCGATCCGGTCGCGGCCCGCGGGGACTGGCGCGCGCTGCGTGAGATCTCCGAGGCGAACATGCGGTGGCTGGCCGAGCTCGAGCACGAGGGGCTCCCCGACGTCGAGCTGCGCGACTTCGAGACGGTCTCGCCCGACGGAGCGCGGATCCGCCTGCGCTGGTACGCGCGGCACGAGTCTGCCCCCGGCTCGGCCGTGCTGTTCGCTCACGGTGGCGGGATGATCGCCGGCGACCTCGACGTGTATGACCCGATGGTCAGTCGCTACGCGAACGTCACCGGCGGTGCCGTTCCTGTCGGTCGAATACCGGCTCGCTCCGGAGGTCACCGGCGCGACGCCGGCCGACGACGCGTTCGCCGGCCTGCGGTGGCTGCTCGCGCACGCGTCCGAGCTGGGAGTGGACCCGGCCCGGGTGGCGGTGATGGGCGAGAGCGCCGGCGGGGGCATCGCCGCGGGCGTGGCGATCCGTGCCCGCGACGAGGGCATCGAGCTGGCGCGGCAGGTGCTGATCTATCCGATGCTCGACGACCGCAACCTGACCCCCGACGAGGCGCGCGAGGGGTTGCTGACCTGGGACTACGACATGAGCTTCACCTGCTGGACGGCGCTGCTCGGCGATGCCCGCGGCACCGACGCGGTGTCGCCGATGGCCGCGCCCGCGCGGCTGACCGACTTCCGCGGCCTCGCGTCCGCCTACGTCGAGGTCGGCGATCTCGACATCTTCCGCGACGAGGCGCTCGCCTACGCGCAGCGGCTCGCCGCGGCCGGGGTGCCGGTCGAGTTCCATCTGCACCCTGGCGCGCCACACGGGTACGAGCGCTATGCCCCGGAGTCGGCCCTGGCCCGGCGGGCGATGTACGACCGGGCCCGGGTGCTGCGAGCGATCTGACCGAGCCGCGCCGGCGGTTTCTCGGGATAGCTGACTAGGCTGGATCAGATGAGCGAGTCGGTGGCGCTGGCGAGTGCGGCGATCGTCCGCCCGAGCGTCTCCTCGGGCGTCGAGGTGATGTTCGCCGGGCCCGAGCGGCGGCGGTTCCCGCCGCGGCTGTCGGAGACGCTGGGCCTGTGCCTGAAGTCCGGGCCGGCGCACATCGTCCGGGTCGACGGCCGCGAGCTCACGTATCCCGCCGACGCGCTGTGCGTGCGCCTGCCCGGATGCGTGTGGGAGTGCACCACGGAGGTCGCCGGGTTCGTGTCGATCGACATTCCCACTGGCTTCTTCGCCGACGCGCCGGTCGCCGGCAGCGGCATGCGCTTTGCCGGCCGCGGCATGCCGGACCTCGAGCTCCAGGCCCAGATGCTGCTGGCGGCGGATTCCGCGCTGCTCGTGCAGGAGCGCCTCACGCAACTGCTGACTCGGATCGAGCAGCTCGGCGGCTTCGAGTTGGCGGCGGGCTCCGGGACGCCGCGAGCCGTCGGGCGCGCCCGCGAGCTGATGCACGCGGCGTTCGCGTCGCGCCTGGACCTCGAGACGCTCGCGGGCGCCGCGGGCCTGAACAAGTTCTCGCTCGTCCGCCAGTTCCGCGACGTGCTCGGCACCACCCCGCACGCCTACGTGGTGATGCTGC
Source organism: uncultured Solirubrobacterales bacterium (assembly GCA_963831845.1). Taxonomy (GTDB): domain Bacteria; phylum Actinomycetota; class Thermoleophilia; order Solirubrobacterales; family Solirubrobacteraceae; genus Palsa-465. Next base: position 106,101 of record CAWHRT010000033.1, read on the forward strand.
GGGTCAATCGCGCACGCGAGCTGCTTGCCGACGGCGCGGCGCCCGCCGACGTCGCGCTCGAGGTCGGCTTCTCCGATCAGGCGCACATGACGCGCTGGTTCCTGCGGACCTGCGGCGTCACCCCGGCCGCATACGTGCGCCAGGTGCTGCGGCGTGCGCCGGGTCAATTTCGTTCAAGACGCGCCTAGACCAGACGTGACAGCTTTGGGGACGTGTTCGCTGAGCGACTGACCCTGCGGCTGACCGTGAACGGCACCGACCACGAGCTGGCCGACGTCGATGCGCGCACGACGCTGCTGGACCTGTTGCGCGAGCACCTCGACCTGACCGGCGCCAAGAAGGGCTGCAACCGCGGCGAGTGCGGAGCGTGCACGGTCCTGCTCGACGGCCGCCGCGTGAACGGCTGCATGGTGCTCGCGGCGGCGGCCGACGGCCGCGAGGTGACGACCGTGGAGGGGTTGGGCGAGCCGGACGCGCTGCATCCGGTGCAGCGCGCGTTCATCGACCACGACGCGTTCCAGTGCGGGTTCTGCACGCCCGGCCAGGTGATCTCCGCGGTGGCGTGCATCCGCGAGGGTCACGCTTCGGACCCGGATGAGATCCGCGAGTGGATGAGCGGCAACATCTGCCGCTGCAGCTCCTATCCCCAGATCGTCGCCGCGGTGCAGGCGGCTGCGGTCGAGCTCGGGGACCGCGCCTGATGCGCCCGCTCGCCTACGCCCGCGCCGCCAGCGTGGACGACGCCACCCGAGCGGCGGCCCAACCCGACACCGCGGTGCTGGCCGGCGGCACCGAGCTGCTCAACTGGATGCGGCTCGGCGTGCAGCGCCCGGGACGGGTTGTCGACATCAGTCGCGTCGAGGGTCTGGATCGGATCGAGGAGCTCGCCGGAGGCGGGCTGCGGATCGGCGCCACCGCGCGCCTGAACGACGTCGCGGCCGATCCGCGCGTGGCCGCCGGCTGGCCGCTGCTCAGCGAGGCGATCCACCGCGCCGCGTCGGCGCAGCTGCGCAACCTGGCGACGATCGGCGGCAACCTCCTGCAGAAGACGCGCTGTGCCTACTTCCGGGCCGAGGAGCCGGTGCCGTGCAACCGCCGGGCGCCCGGATCGGGCTGCAGCGCGCTGCACGGCCGCAGCGACCGTCACGCGCTGTTCGGCTGGACCGAGGACTGCGGCGCCACCCACCCGGCGGATCCTGCGGTGGCGCTCGCCGCGATCGACGCCGAGGTCGTGACCCGCACTGTCGGCGGCGGGCGGCGGATCCCGATCGGCGAGCTGTACGTGGTGCCCGCGGAGCGCCTTGACGCCGACACCGTGCTCGAGCCCGGAGAGCTGATCGAGGCGATCGAGATCTCGGCCCCGGCTCCCCGCTCCGCCTACCTGAAGGTGCGCGAGCGGGCCTCCTACGAGTACGCGCTGGTATCGGTCGCCGCCGCCCTCGAGCTGGACGGCGGCGGCGCGATCGCCGCCGCCCGGATCGCGCTCGGATCGGTGGCGCTGCGACCCTGGCGGCTGGTCGACGCGGAGCCGCGGCTGATCGGCCTGGCGCCGGGCGACGCCGCCGTCCGCGATGTGTTCGAGCGGGCGCTCGCGGACGCGCGCGGGTTCGGCGACAGCGCCTACAAGGCCAGGCTCGCCGTCGGCGCCGCCCACAGAGCGCTGCGGATGGCCGCGGGGGAGTCCCGGTGAGCGTCAGCAGCCCCGCGCTTGGCCAATCGCTGCCTCGCCAGGATGGCCCGCTGAAGGTGACGGGCGCCGCGCGCTACACGGCCGACAACCGCCCCGACGGGATGCTCCACGGCGTGTTCGTCGGCGCTCCGGTCGCGGCCGGCCGCCTGCGGGGGATCGATACCGAGGAGGCGCGGGCGCTGGCCGGCGTCGCTCGCGTGCTCACCCACACCGACCTGCCGCGGCTCGCCGCGCCGCCGATGCCGCCCGCTTCATCGACGCGGATCCCGCTCCAGGACGACGAGATTCGCCATCAGGGCGAGCCGATCGCGCTGGTGCTGGCCGACACACTCGAGGACGCCGAGCACGCGGCCACGCTCGTGAAGCTCGACGTGGCCGAGGCCGGGTTCGTCCCGCACCCCGGCGGCGACCGCTCCGACGCGGCCGTGCCCAGGGAGAGCGGCTACCTGTTCGCGGACGTCGACTTCGAGCACGGCGACGTCGACGGCGGCCTCGCCGGGGCCGACGTCAGCCACCGCGAGACCTACGTCCAGCCCTCCCGACACCACAACCCGATGGAGCCCTCGGCCACGCTCGCGGAGTGGGACGGCGACACGCTGACGGTGATCGACGCCACCCAGTGGGTCTACGGCGTGCGCACCGTGCTGGCGGCGGTGCTCGAGCTGGCGCCGGAGCAGATCCGCGTTCGCTCGCCGCACACCGGCGGCGGCTTCGGCGGCAAGGGGTTCGTGTGGCCCCACCAGATCCTCGCGCCGGTCGCCGCTCGGATCGTGCAGCGGCCCGTGCGGATCGTGCTCACCCGGGCCCAGATGTACAGCGTGATCGCCTACCAGCCTCAGCTCGTGCAGACCGTCGCGCTCGGGGCCCGCGGTGACGGGCGTCTGACCGCGATCGACCACGAGTCGATCAACGTCACCTCGGTCACCGACGACTTCGTCGAGTTCGCCACCGAGGCGTCGCGGACGACGTACGCCTCGCCCGCGATCCGTCTGACCCAGCGCGTCCAGCGCGCCAACGTGAACCTGCCCAACCCGATGCGGGCGCCCGTCGAGGGCTGCGGCCTGTGGGCGCTGGGCAGCGCGATGAACGAGCTGGCGGACCGCCTCAGGATCGACCCGCTGCAGCTGCGGCTCGCCAACTACGCCGACAGCCACCCGGTGACCGGTCAGCCGTGGTCGTCCAAGAAGCTGCGCGAGTGCTACGAGGACGGCGCCCGCGCGTTCGGCTGGCGCGGGCGGCCGAGCGAGCCCGAGCGCGACGGCGACTGGCTGGTGGGGCAGGGGATGGCCGACTGTGCGATGGGCTGCTTCCGCAACCCGTCGGACGCCGACGTCCGCCTGCACGCCGACGGCACCGCCGTGATCGAGGCGGGCTTCCAGGACATCGGCACCGGCACGCTGACGATCTTCCCCCAGCTCGTCGCCGGGGTGCTCGGGCTCGAGCCGGGGATGGTCAGCTGCGCGATGGGCGACACGGTCCTGCCCCAGGCGGGCCCCACGTTCGGGTCGTCGAGCACGATGGGCGTCGGCGCAGCGGTGATGGTGGCCGCCCACGACGCGCTGGAGAAGCTGCGCGAGCGGTCCGGCGAGGAGCTCGGCGAGGCGCCCGGAGTGGGGGCGCTGTCGGCGGCGATGCGCGCCGCCGGGATCGAGCAGCTCGTGGGCAGCGGGCACTTCCAGCCCGACGACGACATCCCCTACGCGCTGCGCACGTTCGGCGCGGTGTTCGTCGAGGTCGGGGTCGACGCCGAGCTGGGGCTGGTCAGGCTGCGGCGCGTGGTCGGGCGCTACAGCGTCGGCCGCGTCGTCAACCCGCGCACCGCTCGCGCGCAGATGGTCGGCGGCATCGTGTGGGGGTGGGGCAAGGCCACGCTCGAGGCCAGTCACCATGACCGCCACTTGGGGCGCTGGATCTCCCAGAACCTCGCCGGCGTGGCGGTGCCGGTCAACGCGGACATCCCGTCCGACGTCGACGTCGGCTTCATCGACGAGGTCGACGAGCACGCCAGTCCGATCGGAGGCAAGGGCATCGGCGAGCTCGGCGCCACCGGGGTCGACGCAGCCGTCGCCGACGCGGTGTTCCACGCCACCGGCCGCCGCATCCGCGAGCTGCCGATCACCCCGGACAAGCTGCTCGCGGCCCTCCCCTGAGCCCGGCCTGCCGGGGCAGCGGTTAGGGTCCGCCCGTGCGCGGCTATCTGAAGCTGCCCGAGGGGTGGAAGCGCGTGTCCGCGGACGGGCCGGGGCCGTTCGTCACCCGCGAGGTGTTCCGCGGGCCCGACGGCACCGAGATCCAGTGGAACTCGCGGGCTCACCGCAAGCGCGCTCCGGATCCCAGTGGTGCACAGCCGATCTGGTGGCGACCGCGCACCCGCGGCTGGTGGATGGCGATCCTGTTCTCGATCGGATCGCTGTGCTTCGTGTACGGCGGGGTGGCGTCGCAGCTGCGGGGCAGCTCGCACACCGGGATCGGGATCACGTTCTTTGTCGGCTCGCTGTTCTTCACCAGTGCCGCGTACCTCCAGTACGCCGAGGCGGCGAACGTCGAGCACGACGTCGATCCGGGGCGAAGGCGCAGGCGCTGGCGGCCGGCGTCGTGGGAGCCCGACCGGATCGACTGGCTGGCGGCGCTGGTGCAGCTTGTCGGGACCGTGCTGTTCAACATCAGCACGTTCGCCGCGCTCAACCACGATCTCAGCACCCATCAGGCCAACAACCGCGTGTGGGCACCGGACGCGTTCGGGTCGGCCGCGTTCCTGATCGCCAGCCTGCTGGCGTTCGCCGAGGTCTGCCACCGCTGGTGGTGCTGGCGCTGCCGGTCGCTTGAGTGGTGGATCGTCGCGATCAACCTGCTCGGGTCGATCGCGTTCGGGATCGCCGCGGTGGCCTCGCTGGTGGAGCCGGCCAGCGGGCTCGAGGTCAGCGCCCGGATCGCCAACGGCGGCACCGCCGCGGGCGGGGTCTGCTTCCTGACCGGCGCCGTGTTGCTGATGCCCGAGGCAGCCCGGGAGGCGCAACCGCTGCCGACCGCTGTCGGCGCGCCGGCCGACTGACCCGGCGCGCGACGCCGCCGGCCTAGGACAGCGAGCGGGGATGGGGGAATCCGGGTGCTCCCCTCGACCCCCTCAATCAACATCGCGACCTGGTCCACGTAGCACCACGACCACTCCTCGCCCGGCTCGAGCGAGCGGATGATCGGATGCGAGTCCTCGTTGGCGTGGGCGGTGGCGTGCCGGTTGGGGGAGTCGTCACAGCACCCCACGTGGCCGCACTCCAGGCAGATCCGCAGGTGCAGCCACTTGCCGCCGGTGGCGAGGCACTCCTGGCAGCCGTCGACGGACTCGGGCAGTTGGGTGACGTGGACGTGGTCGAGATGGGTGCATTGGGCCATGCGTCGCTCCGATCGAGGTTGAGGCTGGGTTCATTGTGGCGGTCTCACGCTGGCGGATCGTCTATCCCGCTGCCGGATGGACTAGTGTCGCGCGGCGATGAAGCGCGGCCTGTTCCTGGCGCCGTTCGACGAGCTGGTCGACCCCCGGCTGCTGGCCGACCTTGGCGCCCGCGCCGAGGCGGCGGGCTGGGACGGCTTGTTCCTGTGGGATCACGTCGCCTACCGCGCGCCGGTGCGCGCGATCTCGGATCCGTGGGTTGCCCTCAGCGCGATCGCCTGCGCGACCAGCAAGCTGCGCCTGGGGACGATGGTCACGCCGCTGTCGCGCCGGCGCGTGCAGAAGCTCGCCCGCGAGACCGTGACCCTGGACCGCCTCAGCGCCGGGCGGCTGACGCTCGGAGTCGGACTCGGCAGCGACACCACCGGTGAGCTGGCTCCGTTCGGCGAGGTGATCGACCCGCGCGAGCGCGCCAAGCTGCTCGACGACGGCCTGACCAGGCTCGGGGAGCTGTGGAGCGGCGAGTTCGAGCCGGTCCCGGTGCAGCGCCCGCGAATCCCGATCTGGGTCGCGTCGCGCTGGCCGAGCCGGCGGCCGCTGCGGCGCGCCGCGCGCTGGGACGGCTTGTTCCCGATCGAGCTTCCCGGACCCGATGGTCTGGCCGAGCTCGGGCACGAGCTCCGCGAGCTTCGTGACGCGGCGGGTTCGCCCACAGGAGGCGACCCGTTCGATCTGGTCGTCGAGATCGCGGCAGGCGAGGACCCCCAGCCGTGGGAGCGGGCCGGGGCGACCTGGGTGCTCACCGGGTTCGGGCGCCAGCCCCGGCTCGACGAGGTCCGGGCCGCGATCGAGGCGGGCGCCCACTCCTGACTGTCACGGGAAGGATCCCTGTCCGTTCGGGGTCTCTGTTCATGACCGTCTGAGTTGCCGACGGTGAGTGAACTACAACGCAGGAGCAACTATGAACAGGTGGAAGAGTTTGCGATTCCGCGTCGGCGGAATCGTAGCGGTGGCGGCTGTCGCCTTGACGGTCGCCGCGTGTGGTAGCAGTTCGGGCTCGAGCTCGAGCGCCAGCTCGGCGGCGACCCCAGTGTCGTCTTCGAACCCATACGCAGCAGGATCCAACGTGTCGAACACGTCGAGCGCACCGAGCAGCTCGGCTGTCGCGATCAGCACCGCCAAGGGTCCTGATGGTACTTACCTGACCGGCACGTCCGGTAAGGCGCTTTACCTCTGGGTCGCCGACAGTCGCAACAAGTCGGTCTGCTCGGGCGCGTGTGCCCAGGCGTGGCCGCCGGTGACCGTCAAGTCGATGCCAACCGCCTCCGGCGGCGCGGTGTCCAGCGATCTTGGCACGATCAGCCGATCCAACGGCACCAAGCAGGTGACCTACCAAGGCCACCCGCTGTACTACTACGCCGGTGACACTCACTCCGGCACGATCACGGGCCAGGGCAGTGACGGGTTCGGCGCCAAGTGGTGGCTGGTCACCCCGAAGGGGATGGCGATTACCACTGGTTGAGGCAAGTGCTCGGTGCTCGCGCCCGCGCTCGCGCGGGCACCGAGAGTACTAGCGCTTGGACCAGGGCGTGATCGGCCGTGGCACGGGGTGGCCGTCGATCACCAGGTCCACGCGCTCGTTGAAGAACGCGATCCGGTCCTTCACCTCGGCCGCCTCGCGCAGCGGAGCGGTGTACGTCCACGCGATGTCGGGTGCGTCGGGCAGCGACAGGTAAGAGGCCTGGCCCTTGTACGCGCACGCCGTGTGAGTGTCACTGGGCTCCAGCAGTTCGCGGGCCACATCCTCGGCCGGCAGGTAGTAGCGAACCGGCAGCATCGACTCGAACAGCAGGTACGGCCGGGTGGATTCGGCGAGCAGCTGTCCGTCGAGCTCGACGCGCACCGGACGGGAGCTGTGCACGATCTCGATCCGGTGGAACGGGTCACGGGGGTGTGACACGTTGCGCTCATCCTCCTCGTACCACGTGTCGAACGCGCCGAAGTCGAGCGCCACGTAGCCGTCGAGCTCATCGTCGGTGAGCGCGAACGCACTCGCGGGCCGCGACGCGCCGCCGACCGAGATGTCGAGGGGCTCGCCCTCGGCCGTGTGCACGGAGAACGGCACGCTTGGGTCATAGACGGGTCGCTGGCCGAGCTGAGGCGGGGTGGCGGGCTCGCGCTCGCGGCCGGCGGCGGCGGGCGTCAGCTCGGCGTCGATGTCACCGGCGGGGACGGCGTAGCTGGGCACGACCCGCTTTGGCTCCCAGAGCAGCACGGCGCGGCCGGTGTCGACCACCGTCCGGCCGTCGAGCACCGCCCGGATGCGCTTGTCGATCGGCTCGTAGCGCAGCCGGCCCAGGTTGCCCATGAGGATCTCCGCGATGCGCGTAGCCACGTCCAGAAGATCGCACAGGACGAGCCGAGTGGCAACCTCCGCGGCCGGGTCTGGAGTCCAGCGTCACACCCCGGCCGAGGGCTTCTCGGAGTGGCCGCCGAACTGCTTGCGCATCGCCGACAGCAGCTTGTCGCCGAACTCGGCCTCGCCGCGCGAGCTGAAGCGGCTGAACAGCGCCGCGCTGAGCACGTTGGCGGGGACGCTCTCGTCGATCGCCGCCGCCAGCGTCCAGCGACCCTCGCCGGAGTCCGACACGCGTCCGCTGAAGTCGGCCAGATCGGGGGATTCGACCAGCGCGGTCGCCGTCAGGTCCAGCAGCCAGGAGGCGATCACGCTGCCCCGGCGCCACACCTCGGCCACCGCCGGCATGTCGAAGTCATAGGAGTAGTAGCGCTGAACGTGGCGGACCGGGGCGGTCTCGGCGTCCTCCTCCTGGGACTTGGTGCCGATGTCGGCGTGCTTGAGCACGTTCAGCCCCTCGGAGTACGCGGCCATGATCCCGTACTCGATCCCGTTGTGGACCATCTTCACGAAGTGGCCGGCGCCGGCCGGGCCGCAGTGCAGGTAGCCGAGCTCCTCCGGGGTCGGTTCGCCGGTGCGCCCGGGCGTGCGCTCGGCGGTGCCGAGGCCGGGGGCCAGCGAGCGGAACACCGGGTCGAGCATCTGCACGGCCTCGTCGGTGCCGCCGATCATCAGGCAGTAGCCGCGGTCGAGCCCGTACACGCCGCCGCTGGTGCCGACGTCGAGGTAGTGGATGCCCTGCGGCTCGAACCGGTCGGCGCGGTCGAGGTCGTCTCGGTAGTAGCTGTTACCGCCGTCGATCAGGACGTCGCCCGTGTCCATCAGTTTGGCCAACTGGTTCAGGGTGTCGTCGGTGAACGCGGCGGGGACCATCACCCACACCGCCCGTGGCGGCGTGAGCTTCTGCACGAACGCCTCTAGCGAGTCAGAGCCCGCGGCGCCCTCCTGCTCGAGCTGGGAGACGGAGGCCGGCCGTACGTCGTAGACCACGCATTCATGGCCGTCGCGCATCAGGCGCCGGACCATGTTGGCGCCCATCCTCCCGAGTCCAACCATTCCCATCTGCATGACCAGTAGCCCTCCTGAGTATCGATCGGCGTTCGGCTACCCGATTAGTCCCTGCCGTGGGCCGGGCGCCCGGGCAGCTTACCCCGGGCTTGGCTCCGACCCGCACGCAATCACTAGATTCCGGCCATGACCCCGAATCCCCACTTCGGCCTAACCGGCCTGGCGACGATGGGCGCGAACCTGGCCCGCAACGTCGCCCACCACGATATTCCGGTCGCGGTCCACAACCGGACCACCAGCCGCATGGAGACGTTCATGGAGGAGCACGGCTCGGACGGGCCGCTGGCCGGCTACGCGTCGACCGAGGAGTGGATCGGCGCGCTGGAGCGCCCGCGCGTGGTGATGAGCATGGTGCAGGCCGGCCCCGCGACCGACGCCGTGATCGATGAGATCGTCCCGCACCTCGACGCCGGCGACGTGCTGATCGACGGCGGCAACGCCAACTTCCGCGACACCCAGCGCCGGCACGACGCGGCCGCAGAGCACGGCGTCAACTTCCTCGGCACCGGTGTGTCCGGCGGCGAGGAGGGCGCGCTCAACGGCCCGAGCATCATGCCGGGCGGCGACCGCGAGCCCTACGACGAGTCGGTCAAGCCGATCTTCGAGGCGATCGCGGCGCAGGTCGACGGGACTCCTTGCTGCACCTACGTCGGGCCGGACGGCGCCGGGCACTACGTGAAGATGGTCCACAACGGCATCGAATACGCCGACATGCAGCTGATCGCCGAGAGCTACGACCTGCTGCGAAACGGCGTCGGGCTCGAGGTCCCGGAGATCGCCGAGCACTTCCGCAAGTGGAACGAGTCAGAGCTCGAGTCGTTCCTGATCGAGATCTCGGCGCGCGTGCTGGCCAAGACCGACGATGCGACCGGCAAGCCGCTGGTCGACGTGATCCTCGACGCCGCCGAGCAGAAGGGCACCGGCCGCTGGACCGCGCAGAATGCGCTCGAGCTCGGCGTCCCGCTCACCGGGATCACCGAAGCCGTGTTCGCGCGCGCGCTGAGCGCGCTCAAGTCAGAGCGCGAAGCCGCGGCCGACCGGCTGGCCGGGCCCAGCGCCAAGGCGTCGGACGGCGACCAGCTGGCGCAGGACCTGGAGCACGCGCTGTATGCGTCGAAGATCGTCTCCTACGCCCAAGGGTTCGCGCAGATGGCGTCGGCCTCCAACGACGAAGGCTGGAACGTCGACCTCGGGTCGATGGCCACGATCTGGCGGGGCGGCTGCATCATCCGGGCGCGCTTCCTGGACCGCATTCGCGAGGCCTACGACGTCCAGCCCGACCTGGCCAACCTGATGATGGCCGAGTTCTTCGCCGACGCCCTGCAGGAGGCCCAGGATCCGTGGCGCCGCGTGGTCGCCCGGGCGGCCGAGCTGGGGATCCCCACCCCCGCGTTCTCGTCCTCGCTCGCCTACTACGACGGCTACCGGCGCGCGCGGGGGCCGGCGAGCCTGATCCAGGGGTTGCGGGACCTGTTCGGCGCGCACACGTATCGTCGCGTCGACCGCGACGGCACGTTCCACATCCGCTGGGGTGACGACGAGCGGGAGATCGAGGCCTGACCGGTCGACCCCGTGTAGTCTCGGGCGCCGTGAGCGTCGACAGCATTCGCACGATCACCTCCGAGGCCGAGCTGCGCGAGATCATCGGTTCGCCGGCCGAGCTGATCGTGGCGAAGATCGCCGATCGCCTCAACCAGCTGACCCGGCAGTTCATCGAGCGCTCCCCGTTCCTGTGCGTGGCGACGGCGAGCCCCGACGGGGGCCTCGACGTGTCCCCGCGCGGCGATCCGGCGGGGTTCGTCCAGATCCTCGACGAGCGCACGCTGGTGCTGCCAGAACGCCCGGGCAACCGGCTCGCGGACACGCTCACCAACCTGCTCGGGGACCCGCGGATCGCGCTGCTGTTCCTGATCCCCGGCGTCGGCGACACGTTCCGCGTGAACGGACGGGGCGTGATCACCGACGATCCCGAGCTGCTCGCGCCCTGCACGGTCGAGGGCAAGCCGCCCCGGCTGGGCATCCTGGTGTCGATCGAAGAGGCCTACACCCAGTGCCCCAAGGCTCTGATCCGCTCGGAGCTGTGGAATCCCGAGCGGCACATCGACCGCTCCGAGCTGCCCAGCTCGGGCAAGATCCTGCGGTCGCTGACCGACCCGGAGTTCGACGCCGACGAGTACGACCGCGAGCGCAAGCAGCGCTACACGCGTCGCGAGGGCTTGTATTAGCTAATCGCACCAGGAGGTGACCGCGATGGCCGAGGCTGCGAGCCTCCGGGCGAAGTGGGACGCCGGCGAGCCGGCGTTCGGGATGTGGGCGGGGATCGACAGCTCGCTCGCCGCCGAGTTGGCGGCCGCCGCCGGTTACGACTACGTGTGCGTCGACCTCCAACACGGGATGAGCGACGAGCGCGCAATGGTGGCGATGTTCCAGGCGACGATGGCCGGGGGGGCGATTCCGATGGCGCGGATCGCGTGGACCGAGCCCTGGATGATCATGCGCGCGCTCGACCTAGGCGCCCGCGGTGTGATCGTGCCGCTGGTGGGCAGCGGCGACGAGGCGCTTCGCGCGGTGCGGGCGTGCAAGTACCCGCCCCACGGCGACCGATCCTACGGCCCGGTGCGGGCCGGGCTGATCGTCGGCTCATCCCCGACCGAGCTCGCCGCGTCGGCGATGTGCTTCGCGATGATCGAGACGCGCGATGGGCTCGACCGGCTCGACGAGATCGCCTCGACCCCCGGGCTCGACGGCATCTACATCGGGCCGTCGGACCTGGCGCTCGCGCTCGGGCACATGCCCGGCGAGGGCGGCGATGAGCTCGAGGAGGCGATCGGGCGCGTGCGCAGGGCCTGTGAGGCGCACGGGCTGATCTCCGGGATGCACTGCCGGGCCGGCGCCGCCGCGCGCGGCCGCGTCCAGGAGGGCTTCAAGCTGGTCACCGTCGGGGTGGACACGCAGTTGCTGCGGGCGACGTTCACGCGCGAGCTCGCCGAGGCGTACAACTCAGACGCATGAGTGCACAGTTACTTCATCTGGGTGAGCACGAGACCCTTCACATCGTTCGCGACACGATCGACGAGCTCGAGGTCGAGGGGACGTGGACTCCCGGCGGGTCGCCTCCGCCGGCTCACTACCACCCTTCCCAGGACGAGGAGTTCGAGGTCCGGACGGGGACGCTGACCGCCGTGATCGACGGCAACGAGCGAACGCTCGGCCCGGGCGACACGCTGCGAATCCCACGCAACACGCCCCACAAGATGTACAACGCCGGCACCGAGACGGCGACCGCGGTGTGGCGCACACGACCGGGCCTGCGCACGGCACAGTGGTTTGCCACCGTCGATCGGCTCAGCGAGGGCGGCACCAAGCGGCCGTCGGGCCCGGCGATGGCCAAGGCGGTGACCAGCTACGGCGACGTGTTCCGGCTCGCGGTGGTCCCGGTGCCGTTGCGGCCGCTGGTGGCGCTCGGCCTGCGCGCGATGGCGCTCGCCGCGCGCTGAGCGGTCAGCACGGAGCGGCGCGGCGGGGATCGCCGGCATCGGCGAGCACGGCGATCCGCACCCGGCTCACCGCAGCGGTTCGAAGCGAAACCCTTTTCGAGTGTCCGATAGTCGGTTACGGTTTGCGTGATCGGAGGCGGCGCACGTGATCCGGAATAGCGATCAGCAAGAGCGACGCGGGGAGCTGAAACACGGCGTCCTCGGCCTCGGCGATGCCTTCGCGCAGTCGTTCGCACTGCTGTCGCTCGCGCTGGCGAGCTCACTGGCGACCAGCCTGGTGGCGGCCGACGCCGGCGTCGCCGCCCCGTGGGCCTACATCGTCGCCGGTGCGGGCAGCCTGTGCCTGGCCTCGGTGATCGTCCGCTTCAGCCGCCGGATGGCCAGCGCCGGCGGCCTGTACACGTACACCTCGCGGGGGCTCGGGGCCGAGGGCGGCTTCATCGGCGGGTGGCTGTACGCCGGCGGGTTCGCGGCCGGGATCTCGTTCGTGATGATCATCTCGGGCTTCTTCCTCAATCAGGTGATGGACGCCCACGTCGGCATCCACTTCGGCTCGGACGGCTGGTTCTGGTGGTTTCTGATCCTGATGGCGCTGCTGACCGCGATCGCGCTTCGCGATATCAGGATCTCGACCCGCACGCAGCTGGTGATCGGAGTCGCGAGCGTGGCCGCGATCGTGCTGTTGCTGGTGATCGTGCTCGCCAAGGGCGGCGATGCCGGGGTCACGCTCAAGCCGTTTGACCCGGGGCGGCTGCCGAGCGTCCACGGCCTGTTCCTGGCGGTGGTGCTCGCGTTCACCGGGTTCATCGGGTTCGAGGCGGCGGCGTCGCTGGGCGAGGAGACCGCCGATCCGCTGCGGGTGATCCCGCGCGCGATCCTGATCGCGATCGGCGTCGGGATCGTCTACTACGTGTTCCTGGCCTGGGTGATGGCGGTCGGCTTTGGGGTCGCGCACATCGATCAGTGGGCCACCAACCCTGCCGCGCTCGACGCGCTCGCGTCGCGCTACTCGGGCACCTGGCTGGCGATCATCGTCGACCTGGCCGTGTCGGTCGGAGCGTTCGTGGCCGCGCTGGCCGGAGTCAACCTGACCGCGCGCACGGTGTTCGCGATGGCCCGCGAGGGCGGGATGCCACGCGTGTTCGCGTGGACGCATCCGCGCTCGGGCACGCCGTGGGCGGCGATCGGGGCCGCGCTCGCGCTGACGCTGGCCCTGGTCGTGGTGCTCGCGCGGATCGTCTGGAACGACCCGTTCAAGTACTTCGGGTTCATGGCCACCACCGCGACGTTCCCGATCCTCGGCGCGTACATCTTGATCGCGGTCGCCGGGATGATCTTCTTCTGGCGTTCGCGGCGGTCCGGGGACACGGCATTCAACCTGGTGTTCGATGCGCTGCTCCCGCTCGGTGCGATCGCGATCTGCGGCTACACGATCTATGAGTCGTTCAAGTCGCCGGGGCCGGCACCGAACACGTGGTCCCCGTGGATTGCGGTGGGGTGGCTCGGCGCCGGGATCATCGTCCTGGCCTGGCTGATGGCGACCCATCCGGACAGGGTTCGCTCGTTTGGCTCGATCCTCGGCACCGGCGAGGCGGCGCCGTCGCCCGCCCCCGCGGAGACGCGCTCACCGCCTCCGAGCGGACCGGATGTCGCTCCCGGACCTTCCTGACTCCCCGGCCGGCGCGCCGGCGCCCGGCGAGGCGCCGCGCGGTCGGTCGGTCCTGCTGGAGCGCGGGGAGCAGCTGACGGTGATCGAGTCGGCACTGGCGCGCGGCCGCGAGGGCAGCGGCGGGATGCTGGTGATCGAGGGACCGGCGGGAATCGGTAAGACCGCGATGCTGCGCGCGGCGTGCGCGATCGCCGAGTCGACGGAGATGCGGCTGCTGCGCTCACGCGGGGCCCAGCTCGAGCGCGAATTCGCCTTCGGGGTGGCCCGACAGCTGCTCGAGCTCCCGTTGGCGACCGCCGGTCCGGCCGAGCGGGCCGACCTGTTGGAGGGTGCCGCCGGCGTCGCCGCCGAGCTGCTGGGGCTGCCAGGAGCGGCCTCGGACTCGGGCGCGGTCGCCGTCGGGCCCGATCCGCCGTTCGCGGTCCTGCACGGGCTGTATTGGCTGTGCGCCAACCTGGCCGCGGCGGGGCCGGTGTGCATCGCCGTCGACGACGCGCACTGGGCCGATTCGCCCTCGTTGCGGTTCCTCACGTTCCTGCTGCCGCGGCTCGAGGGGCTGAGCGCAACCGTGCTGCTCGCCGCGAGGCCGCGCGAGTCGGGCGCCGACGCCGGGCTGCTGGCGACGCTGACGACCGATCCGGCGGCCGAGGTCCTGCGCCTGGCGCCGTTGACCACAGTCGCGATCGCCGACTTCCTCGAGGCGGGACTGGGCCGGGAGCCCGAGCCGGCGTTCGTCGACGCGTGCCGGCACGCCACCGGCGGGACGCCGTTTCTGATGCGCGAGCTCGTGGGCGCGTTGCGCGACGAGCAGGTGGAGCCGGCCGCGTCGTCGGCCTCGCATGTGGAGCGGATCGGCGCCCGGACCGTGGGGCGTTCGATCGTGCTCAGGCTCGACCGCCTGCCCTCGCACGCGGGCCGCCTGGCCCGCGCGGTGTCGATCCTCGAACGCGGCGACCTGCAGCAGGCCGCGCGGCTGGCCGAGCTCGACGATCAGCAGGCGGCGTCGGCGGCCGACCTGCTGGCCGCCGCGGAGATCCTCGAGCCCGGCCGGCCGCTGACGTTCGCCCACCCGATCGTGCGCGCCGGCATCTACGCCGAGCTCTCCAGCGGCCAGCGCAGCCACGGCCACCGCGAGGCGGCGCGGCTGCTCGCCCTCGCCCCGGGCGCCAACGAGCGCGTGGCCGAGCACCTGCTGTTCTGCGATCCCGCGTCCGACGACTGGGTGGTGCAGCAGCTGGTGCAGGCGGCTCGCGCCGCCACGCGCAGCGGCGCCCCCGAGTCCGCGGCGGTGTACCTGCGCCGGGTGTTGGTTGAGCCGCCGTCCCCTGAGGAGCTGCCGGGCCTGCTGCTCGAGCTCGGCATGGCCGAGGCCAGCGCGGGACTGGACGGGTGGGCCGAGCACCTGGAGTCGGCGCTGGACGCCGCCGGCGACGACCACGCCCGGATCGCGACCGCGATGGTGCTGGCGCTTGCGCTCGGCCGGGCGCACCGCTCGCCCGCCGCGGTCGAGGTGCTCGATCGCGCCGCATCGCTGGTCAACCGCAGCGAGCACAGTCTCGCGACGCGTCTGGAGGCGGTGACCGTGGGGGTCGGGATCATCGACGTGGCGACGGCGCCCGGAATGGCCCGCCGCCGTGACGCCGTCCGCGAGCGCGCGTCCGCGGAGCGGTCGGCGCCGCCCGAGCTGCTCGCGGTCGCGGGTTTCGCTTCGGTGCTGACCAACGAGCCCGCGGCGGTGGCAGCCGAGCTCGCCACGCGCGCGATCACCGCCGGCCGGGAGGCGCTCGCCGGCGAGACCGACCGGCCCTGGTACGCGAACGCCACCTGGTTCTCGCAGACGACCGTGTCGCTGGTGTGGACGGAGCGCTACGAGCAGGTCCAGCCGCTGCTTGACGCGTCGATCGCCCGCGCCCGGGCCACCGGCGACAGCGGGCGGTTCACGGTCGGGCTCGCGCACCGCGGCTGGGTTGCGCTGCGGCGCGGCCAGCTGTCCGAGGCCGAGGCCGACACGCGGACCGCGCTGGCCGCGGCCGAGCTGCCGGCGCCGGCGTTCTACCGGGTGCTCAACGGCGGCGTGCTGATCGACGCGCTGGTAGAGCAGGGCGAGCTGGACGCGGCCGCGCAGGCGCTGGCGCCGATGGACGCCGAGGCCGAGGGAGGCTCGCTGACCGCCGCCGTCCTGCGCTTCGCCCGGGGCCGGCTGCGCGTGGCTCAGGGTCGCACCGCCGAGGGGCTCGATGACCTGCTCGCGGTCGGCGCGCTGCTGACCCAGGCGCTGGTCAGCACCCCGAGCTTCCTGCCCTGGCGCTCTGAGGCGGCGCTCGCCCAGCTGGTGCTCGGCGCCGAGCACGAGGCCCGCCGGCTCGCCGACGAGGAGCTCGAGCTGGCCCGGGCATTCACCGCGCCTCGGGCGCTGGCGGTCGCGCTGCGCGCGGCCGGGCTGACGCGCGGCGGCCGCGCCGGCGAGGCGCTGCTGCGCGAGGCTCTGGCGACGCTCGAGCCGGCCGACGCGGTCCTCGAGCGGGCGCGGGTGCTGACCGATCTCGGCGCGCTGGTGCGACGCGGCAACCGCCGGCGGGAGGCGCGCGAGCTCCTGCCCGAGGCGCTCGACGTCGCCACGCGCGTCGGCGCGGGGCCGCTCGCGGCGCGAGCGGAGACCGAGCTCCGGGCCACCGGGGCCCGGCCCCGGCGCGTGGTCCTGGCCGGGGTGGAGTCGCTGACGGCCAGCGAGCGCCGCGTCGCCGAGCTCGCGGGGGAGGGGCTGACCAACCGCGAGATCGCCCAGTCGCTGTTCGTGACCGCGCGGACCGTCGAGGGTCATCTGACCGGCGTGTTCCGCAAGCTGTCGCTGGACTCGCGGGATCAGATCCCGGCGGCGATGGCGGAGGAGTAGGCGCTCCGCCGGGGGGCGGGCGGGACGTAAAACGTCCCTATACGGGACGTTTTACGTCCCGCATGGCGGCGGCTCGCGCCCCACGCTACCTGACGGGTAGCAGCGGACCGAAACACAGGGGGGTCGCCACGGTGCGAATCACCCTGCGGGCCGCGGACCATGCCCGCATGCCAGACACCGATTCGACTTCGACGCGGGCTTCGCTTCACCACCAGACGGTCGGCGAGCACCTGCGCAAGATCGCCCAGCGCCATCCGCACCGGGCGGCGCTCGTCGCGCGCGACCAGGAGTACCGCGCGAGCTACGCCGAGCTGTTGGAGCAGACGGACCTCGCGGCGCGCGGGCTGATGGCCACCGGCGTAGCTCGGGGCGACCGCGTCGCGATCTGGGCTCCCGACCGCTATGAGCGGGTCCTGCTCGGGCTCGCCGCCGCGCGGGCCGGGGCGATCCTCGTCGCAATCGACCCCGTCTGCGACGCGGCGGAGCTCGGCGACGCGCTCGGCGCGACCGGGGCGAGGCTGTTGGCGATGTCGCGCGGGTGCCCGGGCGCCGACCACGAGGCGCTGCTGCAGCGGGTGCGCGACCGCTGCCCGCAGCTGCGCTGCGTACTGATGCTCGACGGCGAGTGGCACGCGTTCCTGGAGGAGGGCATGCACGTCAGCGAGTACGAGCTGGTCGCCCGAGAGGCCTCGGTGTCTCCCGACGACCAGGTCTGCATGCGGCCCGTCGTGGTCACGCACCGCGAGCTCCTCGCCGGGCCCGACCAGGCGACATTGACGCTGGGGGTCGGCGCCCTGGCAGTGATCTTGAGCGGGGCCTGCGTGGTCGTGGCGAACCGCGCGCCCGCCTGAGCCGTACCCACAAACAGACAACGAAGCAGAAACCCACGGGGGGTCGAACAATGCATATGCACGAAGCAGTCATCAGGGCAGCAACCAGCGCCGATCGCGACCAGCTGTCACGTCTCGCGACCGCGTCGCACCGCCGCAATCCACGCGGCCACGTGCTGATGGCCGAGCGCGACCGCGACGTGATCGCCGCGATCGAGCTCGGCAGCGGCGCCGTGCTCGCGGAGCCCGAGGCGCGGCGCTCCGACGACGTCCAGCAGCTGCGGCGCGCTCGCTACCAGGTCCTGCGCCAGAGCAACGGCGTCGGCTACGCGCGCTCGCGGCTTCGCCGCATGCTGGCCCGGCCGGCGTTCTGATCGCCGGCCGCCCCGGCCAGGACGCCCGCCCGCTCGAGCGAACCGAGCGGCGGGCGTTCCTGGACCGGGACCTGGGCGACCGTGTTGTCGTCCCAGGGACGGAGGTAGCGGCCACAGGCCATCCCCGCGCTGAGCTCGAGGCGGTTCTCGACCGCCGCAAGCACGGCGTAGGCCATCTCGCCGAGCGCGCGCAGCGGCTGGTGCCGGTTGCGGCGGGTACCGAGGTGGCACTCGGCCAGGCCGTCCAGGCCGCTCGCACGCAGGGCGTCGATCAGGATCCCGATCTCGACGCCATAGCCGGCCGGGAAGGAGATCGTGTGCAGCAGCTCGCGGCGGGCGGCGAACTCGCCGGCGAGCGGTTGCGAGAAGCCGGCCAGGCGCGGCTCGTGCAGGTTGATCAGTGGGCGCGCCATCAGCTCGGTGACGCGCCCGCCCTCATGCTGGAGCTCGGCTTCGCCGACCCGTAGCGGTCGGTCGAAGGCTCCCTTGACGAACGCCACCGAGGGGTCGGTGAGCAGCGGGCCGAGCAAACCCTGGAGGTGATGGGGGTGGGGGTCGATCGTGTCCCCGTCGAGAAAGCACACGACGTCGCCCGAGGTCGCATGCAGCGCGCGCCACATCGCGTCGCCCTTGCCCAGCGCGGCGCCGTACTCCGGCAGCAGGTCGCCCTCCTGGAGGACCCGCGCGCCCGCTTGTGCCGCTATCGCAGCGGTACGGTCGCTCGAGGCAGCATCGACCACGACCACGTCATCGACCAACGCCGCCTCCCGCAGCGGCCCGACCGAGGCCCCCAGCACTCCGGCAATCGTGTCCGCGCACTGCTTGGTGGGAATGATCACGGTCACCGACGTGTCGCGCTTGGCGCTCAGCAGACGTCGCAGCGGGAACTCCGCCGCGCTGTAGCGGCGCCGGTCAGACCACGTCGAGACGGCCATGTCGATCGCCAGCCCGCGGGGCGCGCGACCGTCGGCTCGCGTTGACGTGCGCACCCGCACATCGGCGGCACGCAGGATCGCAATCCCGTGCTCGCGCAGGCGCGCCTCGAACGTCGCGTCCTCGAGCGCGGGCACGGGCTCGAGCCCGCCCACCTGCCGGTATACGGTTGCGGTCACGCCGATCGACGCGCCGGCGAAGTGGTGGTGCCCGGCGCCGGGCTCGCGTTCGCGAACGCGCCGCAGTCGCACCGCCGCGTCGCGCCTGCGCCGCCGCAGGACCGCGGCGGGCAGCGCCCGCGGCTCGTCGTCGTCGAGCTCGATCAGCCCAGCGATCGCCCGCGCGCCGTTGGCCACGTGCTCGAGCTGACGCTCGATCCAGTCCGGATCGGGCCGCGAGTCGGCATCGGTGCAGGCGACCAGACCGTGCTCGCGTCCGAGCTCGAGCAGGCGCCCGGCGCCCGCATCCATTCCGGCGCGCCGCGCCGGGCCGGCGCCGATCGCCGGCGACCGCAGCACGCTGAGCTCGAGTCCGAGCTGGGCCGCCGCCTCGACGGCGACGCCCTCGGTGCGGTCGCTGCAGCCGTTGAGGACGAGGATCGTCTGAAACGAGCTGAGCGGCACCGTCTGGCGCGCCAGCGCCTCGAGCGTCAGCGGGATCAGCCGCTCCTCGTTGCGCGCCGGGATCACGACGACGGCGTCTAACTCCATGACGACCCCTCGCGCCGCCGGAACACCTCGAGCAGGTAGTCGTCGGTGCTCGCCGAGCGCACTCGCGAGATCACGGGCAGCCGGGCGAGCGCGTCGTGCGCCTGGGCCGCGTCGCGGGGCCGCTCGGGACCGGCGGGCCGCCAGTGAACCGCCACCAACGATCCGCCCGCGGTCAGCTCGCGCTCGAACATCGCCAGCGTGCCCGCGAGCTGGTCATCGCTGAGGTAGTAGAGGATCTCCGACGCGACGATCAGGTCGTAGGGGCCGGCGGGGACGTCCGACGGGATCGAGCCGACGATCGCGGAGGCGTGGGGAAGGCCGGCGAGGCGGTCCCGCGCCTGGCGCACCGCGGTCGGCGCGACGTCGATCGTCACCAGGCGCTCGCAGCGCGGCGCCAGCAATGCGCTGAACACGCCGATCGAACCGCCGAGCTCGAGCGCGCATGCGAACGGACCGTCGCCGCAGGCGGCCAGCGTGGCGGCGTACTTCCGCCGCTCGTAGTCGCTGCCCGTGTAGTCCCACGGGTCCGGATCGGCGCGGTAGCGCGCCTCGAAGTCGGCCGCCGACATGTTGTTCACGCGCGGTCCTCGACCTGATCCTCGGCGTCCAGCGAATCGAGCACGGCCGTCCCGGCCCGCTCGAGCATCGGCTCGAGCCGATGCTGGAGCAGGAACACCTCGAGGTCACGCCGGCATCGGTCAAGCGTCTGCGCCGTGGCGAACGGCCACGACCCGCATGCGCGCGAGGCCTCGTCGAGGAGCGCCCGGCACTCCCGCGCGATCCCGGCCCGGGCGTGGAGGGCCACGCCGGGCAGATCCCGGCCGCCGTCCATCGCGCGGGCGCCGGCGTCGATCCATAGCGAGATCGCGCGGCGGGAGGTCTCGATGCGCCCGGCGGCGAGGCCCTCGAGCGCTCCGCGCGCGGGGCGCCGCGACAGCTCGGTGCAGGCCGCCTCGGCAGCGCTGTCGGCCATTCCAGCCCAGGTGCTCGCGGTCCGCAGCGCGTCGCGGCTGAACCAGGGCTGCTCGGTAAGGGCTCCGGGCGCGCCGAACCGAGCCAGGATCCGCGCATCGTGGAACACCACGCGGTGCGAGACCGACGCCCGCAACCCGTATCCGCGGTACCAGCTCTCGTCGACCTCTACCCGGTCGCCGTCGCGGAGGTCGACCCACACCGCCGGCGGCGGTCCACCGGCGGGGTCCCGGGCGAGCACCAGCGCGCGGTCGAGGCCGCCGGCTCCCGAGCAGAATGTCTTGACCCCGCGAAGCACCTCGCCGCCGCCCGAACGCGCGATGCCGGCGGGCGGTCCCTCGCCGGGGCGCGGATCCCCGCCCCACACGCCGGCGCGGAGCCTGCCGGCGCGAACCGCCTCGAGCTCGCGCTCGCGGAGCTCGGGCGGCGCCTGCACGGCCAGCCGCTCGATCGCGTTGAGATGACCGTCGAAGATCCGGCCGACCGAGCCGTCGGCGCGGGCGACCCGTCGCACCAGCTCCAGCTCGGCCGCGGCGGGCGGTCGCGTCCGTCCGGCGTCAGCGTTGAACGCGAGTGCCCCGGCGTGCTCGAGCGCTGCGATCTCCTCGGTGGGGAACCGGGGCACCGGCGCGCGGTCTCGCTCGCCGGACGATGCGGCGACCAGCGCCAGCGCTGCGTCGAGTCCGTCGCCGGCGTCCGGAGTGGGAGTCGAGAAGGCGGTCATCCAGGGACTTGCGCGGCGTCGGCGATCGCATCGAGCGAGACAATCGCATCGAGCGACAGGTTCGCGTGGGCCGCGTGCGCGGCGACGAGCGAGATCAGCCGTAGCGTCTCCGACGCGTCGTCGCGCCTGGCGCCGGGACCGATTCCGTCGTGCGCGAGCACGATCGCACCCGCGTGAAGGCCAGCGGCGCTGGCCGCGAACATGCGCTCTGCGCTGTCGCCGCGCCAGTCGTGGGTGTCGACCGTCCAGCCGATCAGCTCGAGCCCCTGCTCGGCCGCGACCTGTGCAGACCAAGGGGCGAGGTCGCCCCAGGGGGTGCGCCACCACGACGGTCGCACGCCGACGCCGTCGAGCAGCTCCAGCGCGTGGGTCGCCTCCGCCCGACCCCAGTCGATCCCGCGCCGGGAGTGGCGAACGTGGCGATCGCAGTGCACGCCGATCGTGTGGCCCTCTCGCGCGATCCGGTCGATCAGCTCGGGGTGGGCGGCGGCGCAAGGCGCGATCACGAAGAACGTCGCTGTCGCGCCGAGGTCCGACAGCAGGTCCAGCAGACGCGGAGTCCACACCGGATCGGGGCCATCGTCGAACGTCAGCGCCAGCGATCGCGGGGCTGGCGCTGGGATTGTGCTGCTGGGACTCATCTTCATCGCTTACCCGATGTGAGCTCACCGAACCGCGGCCGATTCCCGTCCGGACCCGCTGTGGCCAATCGACGTGTCAGCGCATCAAGGTCGGGTAGCGCCTGGACGAAGGCCCGAAAGCGATCACAGAATTGAGGAATCACGCATGCCCGAGAACCTGAACGGAAAGAAGATCGCGATCATCGCGACCGACGGCGTCGAGCAGGTAGAGCTCGTCAAGCCCCGAGAGGCCGTGGAGTCGGCCGGCGGCCAGACCGAGCTGCTGTCGCTCGAGAAGGGCAAGATCCAGGCGATGAACGGCGACATCGAGCCGGCCGACGAGTTCGCCGTCGACAAGCCGATCGCCGAGGCCGCCACGACCGACTACGACGGGGTGATCCTGCCCGGCGGGACGGTCAACGCCGACCGCCTGCGGATGAACCACGACGTGCTGTCGTTCGTGCGCGACGTCTTCAAGGAGGGCAAGCCGGTCGGGGTGATCTGCCACGGCCCGTGGACGCTGGTGGAGGCCGACCTCGTCGACGGCCGCACGCTCACCTCGTTCCCGAGCCTGCGCACCGACATCCGTAACGCCGGCGGCCACGTCGTCGACGAGGAGGTCGTCGTCGATCAGGGCCTGGTGTCGTCGCGCAATCCCGACGACCTGCCCGCGTTCTGCGCGAAGATCGTCGAGGAGTTCGCCGAGGGCGAGCACAAGGTCGCGTCCGCGGGCGCAACCCGCGCCTGACCGCGTCGCAGCCCCAGTGGGCTCGATCTGAAACATCTCGGTGCAGTCCACTACTCGGGCCAGTCGGGCAGGCCGAGCTCGTGCTCCTGGAGGTCGATCGCCGCGGCGACCAGGTCCGCCTCGCGCCCGCGGGGCGCGATCAGCGAGACCCCGACGTCCCAGCTGACCGGCAGCGACGCGACCGGCATCCCGGTCATGTCCCACAGGGAGGTCAGGGCGATCATCGGATCGCCCGGGCCTCCGGCGTGGCCGCGGTCGTATCCCGGACCGCGCGCGTAGGGCACCAGCGGCAGCGTCGGCTCCAGCACCAGGTCGACCCCGGTTGACTCAAACCACCGCTCCCAGGCCTCGACGCCGGCGGCCCGGCGCCGTTGAGCGGCGAGATACGGGGGCAGCGAGACGAACTCGCGGGCGGCCTCGACGAACTCCGCGATCGCCGGCCGGTAGCGGTCGTGCAGCTCGCCGTGGCGGGCGTGGTAGCCCCATGCCTCGGCGAGCAGGATCACGCTGAGGTCGTCCCAGTGAAACATCCACGCCGCGGCCAGCTCGACGACGCGGGCGCCGAGGCGCTCGCACGCTCGGGCGGCGGCCTCGAGGCCGGCGGCGACCGGTTGCTCCACGTCGATCGCCGCGGTCCGATCGGTCAGGGCGACCGTCAGCCCTTCCAGCGGGCGCGGACCCGTACGCGCGGCAACCGGCAGCTCGCCGATCGGCGCCGGGGGAGGCGTGAGCGGGGTCGCCTCCGGTCCGTCCGCGACCAGCGCTGCCAACAACGCGGAGCAGTCGGCGATCGAGCGCGCCATCGGCCCCGGGTGGTCGAGTGACGGCGCCAGCGGGATGATCCCGGCCAGCGGGATCCGGCCGTGGCTGGGCTTGATCGCGCTGGTCCCGCAGCACGCCGACGGGATCCGCAGCGATCCACACGTGTCGCTGCCGAGCGCCGCCGGCGCCATCCGCGCCGCCAGGGCCGCGGCGCTACCGCCGCTCGAGCCGCCGGCGACGCGATCGAGCGCCCACGGGTTGCCGACCTGGTCGGTGGTGCCGCCAGCCGCGAACTCGTGCGTGTGCGTGTGGCCGAGCAACACCATCCCGCGCTCGCGCAACCGCGTCCAGGCGACCGCGTCGCGGTCGGACACGTGGTCGTCCAGCACCCGGCTCGACGCGGTCAGCGGCAGTCCGGCGACGCCGTAGAGATCCTTGAGCGCCAGCGGGATACCGCACAACAACGGCGTCTCGTCGCCTTCGCGTCGGCGGCGCGCGTCGGCGGCACGTGCCTGCTCGCGCGCCAGCTCGGGGTACAGCCGGGCCCATGCGTTGATCGCGTCGGGCGTCCCCTCGTGGCTGGGCGGCCCGCCGTTGCGCTCGTCGATCCGGCGCAGGCAGGCGTCGGTCAGCTCGAGTGAGGAGAGCTCGCCGCGGCGCAGCTGCGCGCTCGCGTCGAGCACGCCGAGGTCAATCGCGGACACCGACCGGCCGCTCGCTCTGTGGGCGGTGCGCGGACACGTCGGCCGGCGGTGCGCTCGGCTTTTGTAGCTGCCACGGGCGCGCGAACACCAGCCACAGGACCGCGATCAGCAGCAGCGTCGCGCACAGCACCCAGCCCAACGTGGTCGTGGCCAGGCCGATGTACTTCAGCCCGGAGGCGTAGATCACGAACGCGATCGCGGGGCGGACGAAACGGTCGGGGATCGTCGAGGACAGCAGCGAGCCGACGAGCACCGCCGGGACGCTGCCGATGATCAGCGAGCCGGTGACAGAGATCTCGACGTGGCCGAAGATCAGCGCGCCGAGTGCGGCGGCGAGCGTCAGCGGCACCGCCTGCGTGAGGTCGGTCCCGACGAGCTGGTTGGCGCCGATCGCGGGATACACGAACAGCAGCAGCACGATCATCAGCGACCCGGACCCGACCGAGGTCAGGCCGACGATGATCCCGCCGACGATCCCGATCGCGACGGTCAGCCCCGGGCGCGGCTCCACGTCGGCGATCCGGCCGAGGCGCCGGTTGCCGCCGAGGCGGTCGAGCACGAACCGCAGCACCATCGCGCCGGCCCCGATCAGCAGCGCCGCCCCGAGCACCCGCTCGATGTTCTGCTGGGCGCTGTCGGCGTGCCCCAGCAGCCGTAACAGGTAGGAGCCCAGGAACGCCGCCGGGACCGAGCCGATCACCATCCAGCGCACCAGCCGCAGATTGACCGTGCCCGCGCGCAGGTGGACGCCGGCACCGATCGGCCGCATCACCACGGCGGCCACCAGGTCGCTGGAGATCGCTGCCGCCGGGGTCACGCCGAACAACAGGATCAGCATCGGCGTCATCAGCGCGCCGCCGCCGGCGCCGGTCATCCCGACGAGCAGGCCGATGATCGCGCTGCCGAGGACGATGTAGGGGTCGATGTGCATCGATCAGCCTTCGACCTCGGCGTGGTTGGGGCGCGGCTGCCCCTGGCGACCCCGGCTGCTCGGCGGCGACCGCGCCAGCTCGGAGATCGCCCGCGACAGCTCCGCCGGGCGCTCCAGCGGGGCCATGTGACCGGTGTCCGGGAGCACGATCAGGCGCTCGAGCCGGGGCAGCATCTCCGCGATCTGGCGGGCGTGCGACGGCGGCGTCAGCCGGTCGTCGTCGCCGGCGATCACCAGCGTGGGGACGGTCAGGGACCGGAGCGCGTCGCGCAGGTCCATCGCGGACATCGCGATCCCGATGCTCGCGCGCGCGTCGGGCGGCGTGGCCACCAGCATCCGCTCGTAGAACGCGACCTGCGCCGGGGTGGCGTCGGGGCCGAACGCGAAGTAGCGGATCGCGGCGTGGCTGGCCGGCGTCGAGACACGCGGCAGCGGCGTGCGCGAGCCGAGGAAGCCGCGCACGGCGATCGCCTTGTTGATCGCCTGCGCGAACGCCGGCAGCGGGAGGATCAGCTGCTGGGCGATCAGGTCGTCGACGCCGGCGTTGATCAGGGCGGCGCCGCGCGCGCGCCGCTGCACGTCGTGGTCGCCGGCCCACGCCGCGATCGACATCGCGCCCAGCGAATGGCCGGCCACGATCGCGCGCTCGCCGTCGCGCAGGCATGCCGCCAGCACCGCCTCGAGGTCCTCGACCGAAGCGCTCCATCTCGTAGTCGTGCTCGGCCGCAGGTTCGCTGGCGCCGTGGCCGCGCAGGTCGTAGGCGATGACCCGCAAGCCGCGCTGCGACAGCCGCTCGATCACGTACGTCCAGAAGCTCAGCGTCTCGGTCCATCCGTGAGCCAGCACCACCGTCGCGCCGTCGTCGGGCCCGAACGCCTCGGCGTGCAGCACCGTGCCGTCTGGCGAGCGGACGCTGAGCGGGCGCCCGCTGGGGGGATCGGTGAGCCTCGCCTGCTCGGGGTCTGCCTCGATTCGCCGCATATGCCGGCGCTGGGCGGCGGTCCCGGCTGCTGCGACGGCCGCCAGGGCCGCGCCGCCGCGCGGCGGTCCAGGTCCACTTCTTACGTCCTCCCGGCATCAGCGCGCGAAGGCTACAACGGTCGCCAGCATCGACGAGCCCCCTCTGTGCTAAGAGTTGCAGCCGATGCGAATCGGAGTGTTGACCGGAGGCGGCGATTGCCCGGGGCTGAACGCGGTGATTCGCGCGATCGTGCGCAAGGCGGTCGACGCCCACGCCGATCAGGTGATCGGCTTCCGCGACGGCTGGCGCGGAGTGCTCGAGGACTCCTTCGAGGAGCTGACGCTCGAGTCCACCCGCGGGATCCTGCCGCGCGGTGGGACGATCCTCGGCAGCTCGCGCACGAACATCTACGCGCGCGAGGACGGGCCCGAAATCGCCAGGGCGACATTCGAGCGCCACGGCCTCGACGGGCTGATCGCGATCGGCGGCGAGGACACGCTGGGCGTCGCCAACCGGCTCAACGAGGACGGGCTGCAAGTGATCGGCGTGCCCAAGACGATCGACAACGACCTCGGCGCGACCGACGTGACGTTCGGGTTCGACACCGCGCTGTACGTGGCATGCGAGGCGATCGACCGTCTGCACACCACCGCCGAGAGCCACAACCGCATCCTCGTGGTCGAGGTCATGGGACGCCATGCCGGCTGGATCGCGCTGCACTCCGGGGTCGCCGGCGGCGCGGACGTGATCCTGATCCCCGAGATCCCGTTCGACATCGACGAGGTCTGCCGGCTGATCCGCCGCCGCCACGCCCGTGGGCGCTACTTCTCGATCGTGGTCGCGGCCGAGGGCGCGATCCCCAAGGAGGGGACGATGGCGCTGTCGGCCGGCGCGCTCGACGAGTTCGGCCACCCCCGACTCGGCGGGATCGGCTACCGGCTCGAGGAGGAGATCGAGCAGCGGACCGGATACGAGACCCGCGCCACCGTGCTCGGGCACGTTCAGCGCGGCGGCACGCCGACGCCGTTTGACCGGGTGCTGGCCACCAGGTTCGGCCTCGCCGCCGTGGACGCGGCGCACGCGGGCCAGTGGGGGATGATGACCGCGCTGCGCTCGACTGAGATCGAGCTCGTGGCGCTAGCCGAGGCGGTCGCGCAGCTGCGCACCGTCCCGGTCGAGGAATACGAGCGATACGGGGTCCTGTTCGGCTAAGTGCACCCCACAGGCACATGACTATGCTGACCGTAGTGTCCGAAATCCAGGGAGGCGCGCTGTGACCGCGACCGAGAGCAGCACCGCACTCGACAAGCTCTGCGTTGACACGATCCGCACGCTGTCGATCGACGCCGTGCAGAAGGCCAACTCCGGGCACCCGGGCGCGCCGATGGGCCTGGCGCCGCTCGCCTACGTCCTGTACACGCGCGTGATGCGCCACAACCCGGCGGACCCCGACTGGCTGAACCGCGACCGCTTCATCCTTTCGGCCGGACATGCGTCGATGCTCCTGTACTCGATGCTGTACCTGACCGGTTACCCGATGACGCTCGAGGACATCAAGCACTTCCGCCAGGTCGGATGGCCGACCGCCGGCCACCCCGAGCGCAAGTACAGCCCCGGGATCGAGGCCACCACCGGCCCGCTCGGCCAGGGCATCTCGATGGCGGTCGGGATCGCGCTGGGCGAGCGGATGCTGGCCGCGCGATTCAACCGGCAGGGTTACGACGTCGTCGACAATCACACGTTCACGATCGCGTCCGACGGTGACATGCAGGAGGGGGTCGCTTCCGAAGCCTGCTCGCTCGCCGGCCACCTGGGCCTCGGCCATCTGGTCGCGTTCTACGACGACAACAAGGTCCAGCTCGCCGGTCCGACCTCGCAGTCCTTCTCCGAGGACGTCGGCAAGCGCTTCGAGGCCTACGAGTGGCACGTGCAGAACGTCGGCGAGGACATGTCGCTGGACCGGCTCGAGGAGGCCACCCGGGCCGCGATGGCGGTGCAGGACCGTCCCTCGCTGATCATCGTCCGCTCGCACATCGGCTACGGCAGCCCACACAAGCAGGACACATCCAGCGCGCACGGCTCGGCGCTGGGCGAGGACGAGGTGCGGCTGACCAAGGAGTTCTACGGGTGGGACCCCGACAAGCACTTCTACGTCCCCGACGAGGCGCTCGCCCACTTCCGGGAGTGCTGCCAGCGCGGGCGCGAGTTCCAGGCCGAGTGGGACACGCGCTTCAAGGCCTACAGCGAGGAGTTCCCCGAGCAGGCCAAGCTGCTGCGCCAGATCCACGCCTCCGAGCTGCCCGAGGGGTGGGACGCCGACGTGCCGAAGTTCGACCCCGCCGACAAGCCGATCGCGACCCGCAAGGCGTCCGAGGCGGCGATTCAGTGGGCTGCCGCCAAGGTCCCTTCGCTGATCGGCGGCTCGGCCGACCTGGCGACCTCGACCAACACCGACATCGCCGACGGCGGTGACGTCGAGAAGGGCACCTACGGCGGTCGCAACCTGCGCTTCGGAGTGCGCGAGCACGGGATGGGCGCGATCGTCAACGGCCTGGGCCTCCGCGGCTTCCGTGCCTTCGGGGCGACGTTCCTGACGTTCTCGGACTACATGAAGGGAGCCGTGCGGCTGTCAGCGCTGATGAAGCTGCCGGTGGTGTGGGTGTGGACGCACGATTCGATCGGCCTCGGCGAGGACGGCCCCACGCACCAGCCGATCGAACAGCTGGCCGGCCTGCGGGCGATGCCGCGGCTGAACATGATCCGGCCGGCCGACGCGAACGAGACCGCGCTGGGCTGGCGGTTCGCGCTGCGCAACAGCGAGGCTCCCACCGGGTTCGCGCTGTCGCGCCAGAACCTGCCGATCCTCGACCCGGCCGCGGTCCCCGACGACGCGATCGAGCGCGGCGCCTACGTGCTGCGCGACGCCAAGGGCGGCGACCCCGAGCTGATTCTGATCGGCACCGGCTCGGAGGTGTCGCTGTGCCTCGAGGTCGCTGACATGCTCGACGGGATCCGGGTCCGGGTCGTGTCGATGCCGTGCATGGACACGTTCACGCGCGCCGACGAGGCCTACCGCGAGCAGGTGCTGCCCGCGGCGTGCACCGCGCGGATCGCCGTCGAGGCCGCCAGCCCGTTCGGCTGGGACAAGTGGATCGGCCCGGCGGGCCGGTTCGTGGGCATGGAGACATTCGGCGAGTCCGGGCCGGCCAAGGACGTCTACGAGCACTTCGGGATCACCGCCGACCGGGTGGCGGACCTGGCGCGGGAGCTCGTATCCGGATGAGCACGCTGGTCGAGACCCAGCTGGCCGACGAGAATCCGCTCGTCGAGGGACTCGAGCGGCTCCCGGTCCACCCGACCGCGCTGGTGATCTTCGGAGCGACCGGCGACCTCGCCCACCGCAAGCTGCTGCCGGCGCTCTACAACCTCGCCCACGAGGGCGCGCTGCCCGAGCGCTTCGAGCTGATCGGGGTGGCGCGGCGGGAGAAGCCCGACGACGAGTTCCGCGAGATGGCGAAGCAATCGATCGAGCGGTACTCGCGCCACCGGCCCGATCCGGCCGTGCTCGACGGGCTGCTGCGCGACATGCGCTACGTGGCTGGGACGTTCGACGAGGACAAGGTCTACGACGAGATCGACCGCATCCTGTGCGATTTCGACGCGCGGGCCGGGCTTCAGCACAACCGCATCTACTACCTGTCGACCGCGCCGGAGTTCTTCCCGATCATCGCCGGCCAGATCGGCGGCCAGCGAATGGACGCCTGCGAGCAGGCCGACGTCCGGCTGGTGATCGAGAAGCCGTTCGGCTACGACCTCGAGTCCGCGCGGATGCTCAACTCGCAGCTGCTCGACGTGTTCGACGAGTCCCAGCTCTACCGGATCGATCACTACCTGGGCAAGGAGACAGTCCAGAACCTGATGGCGCTGCGGTTCGCCAACGCGCTGTTCGAGCCGGTCTGGAACCGCAACTACATCGACAGCGTCGAGATCACCGCCGCCGAGGACATCGGGATCGGCACCCGCGCCGGCTACTACGAGGGCGCGGGCGCGCTGCGCGACCTGGTCCAGAACCACATGATGCAGCTGCTGTCGCTCCTGGCGATGGAGCCACCGGCCGCGTTCGAGGCCAACCGGCTGCGCGACGAGAAGCTAAAGGTGCTCGAGGCGATCGTGCCGCCCGAGATCGAGAAGGTCGCGTCGATGGCCGTCCGCGGTCAGTACGCCGCCGGTGAATCCGGCGGCGAGCACGTGCCCGGCTATCGGCGAGGAGCCGGGGGTCGCGCCGGACTCGCGCACCGAGACGTACGCGGCGCTGCGCCTGCACGTGTCCAACTGGCGCTGGGCGGGCGTCCCGTTCTACCTGCGCACCGGCAAGCGCCTGGCGCGCAAGGTCACCGAGATCGTGGTCACGCTCAAGCCGGTCCCGCATCTGGCGTTTCGGAGCATCGGCTCGGTGGGCGTGCAGTCCAACCAGATCGTGCTCACCGTTCAGCCCGACGAGGGCGTGTCGGTGTCGCTGGGGGCGAAGATCCCCGGCGCGCGGATGCGCATCCGTCCGGTCAACCTTGAGTTCCGCTACGGGACCGCGTTCATGTCGCAGTCGCCGGAGGCCTACGAGCGTTTGATCCTCGACGCGATGCGCGGCGACGCCACGCTGTTCACGCGCAACGACGAAATCGAGGCGCTGTGGGCGATCGTCGACCCGATCCTGACGCGCATGGCATCAGGACACCAAGTCGCCGATCCCCCAGTACGCAGCCGGAACCGCCGGCCCCGAGGAGGCGAACCAGCTGCTCCAGGATGGGCAGCGCTGGCGGCGGTTGTGAGCGCGTGACCGAGGCCGTCTGGTCAGCCCAGGACACGACGCCCGACGATGTCGAGGCGGCGTTCAGGAATCTGCTGCGCGAGCGCCACGCCGCCGACGCGGCCCTGGCGCCGGCGCGCGTGCTCAACCTGGTCGTGATCGTCGACCGCGCCTGGAAGGGCGAGATCGCCAACCGGCTCGAGCGCGTGGGCCGCTACCACGCCTCGCGCACGATCCTGTGCGCGGTCGAGGAGGGCCGGACAAAGCTCGACGCGGTCGCGGTGATGAGCTACGACAACCCGGATTCCGACAGCCCCAGCGTGATGCGCGAGCGGGTCGAGATCGACATGGGCCCCGAGCACCTGAAGGGAATCGACACGATCGTCGACCCGGTCGTGGTGTCCGAGCTGCCGACGATGTTGTGGTGCCCGCACGGCCACGACGAAGCGATGCGGGCGCTGCTCAAGCTGACCGACGTGATCCTGCTGGACTCCGACGATCTCGACGATCCGGCGGCCGCGCTTGCGCGCGCGTCGGAGCTGCTCGAGTCGGCCTACGTGGTCGACCTGGCGTGGCTGCGGACGACGCCGTGGCGCGAGCGGCTGGCGGCGAGCTTTGACGTGCCCGACCGTCAGCCGCTGCTGGGCCGGCTGGACTCGCTGGCGGTCCGCCATCAGCCCTCGTCGGGGGCGAGCGCGCTGCTGCTGGCCGGCTGGCTCGCCTCTCGCCTGCGCTGGAAGCTCGAGCCGCTGCGCTCCGACAACGGCAGCAGCCCGATCAGCACCGCGCATCGCCACGAGGGCACCGTGCGGATCGCGCTCGAGCCCGTCGACCAGGAGGTGCCCGGGCTGGTCGGCGTGACCGCGTCGTCGGGATCGGAGTTCTCGCTGTCGCTGGACCGCGGCAGGGGCGGCCTGATCGCCCGGGAGCACAGCCCGCGCGGCGACCACGAATGGCAGGTCCTCGGTACCTCGCGCGGTGAGGGCGGGATCCTCGGCGAAGGCGTCAGGCAAGCGCTGTTGCGCGACCCGACGTACGGCCCCGCGCTGTCCGCAGCACGTAAGCTCACGCCATGACGCTCGAGATCGAGGTGCTCGATCATCCCGCGCGGGCGTGCGGAGCGATGATGGTGGGGGCCGCGATCGGCGGCGGCGACGTCGTCCTCACCGGTGGCTCGACGCCCAAGGCCGCCTACGCCGAGTTCGCCGAGGCGGTGCGGATCGTCGGTCTCGATCTCGCCGACACCACGTTCTGGATGGGCGACGAACGCTGCGTCCCGGCCGACGACCCGCGCGCCAACTACCGGATGATCAAGGAGTCGTTGCTCGAGCCGCTGTCGGACCTGACCGTACCGTGCCTGAAGCGCATCAAGGGCGAGCTCGGGCCCGATGCCGGCGCCGAGGAGTACGAGCGCGAGCTGGTGGCGGACGGGCCGCCAGAGTTCGATCTGCTGCTGCTGGGACTCGGCTCCGACGGCCACACGGCTTCGCTGTTCCCCGACAAGCCGGCGGTGGGGGAGTGCGAGAAGCTCGTCGCCGGCGTGCCCGAGGCCGGGCTGGAGCCGTTCGTGCCGCGGGTCACATTCACGTTCCCACTGATCGCCAAGGCCAAGCGGGTCGTGGTGCTGGCCACCGGAGAGTCCAAGGCCGAAGCGGTCGCCAAGGCGTTCGGCCCCGACGCGAAGCCCGACCCTCACGTGCCGTCGTCGCTGCTGCCGGGAAAGGTCAAGCAGCTGCTGGTGTTACTCGACCGGCCCGCGGCCGAGCGGCTGTGATCTGAGGACGCACGGGTGGCCGGCTTGAGCACGATCGGGGTGGACCTCGGCGGCACCAAGCTCGCATTGGCGCACCTGCAGGGCGACGAGTTGGGCGAGTCGGTCGTGCAGCCGACCGACTGCTCGAGCGCCGACGCGCTGATCGATCAGCTGGTCGCGATGGTTCAGGCGGTGGACGTGGACGCGCTCGACGCGGTCGGCGTGGGCGTGCCCTCGATCGTCGAGTTCGACACCGGTCGGGTGGTGCGCTCGGTCAACGTGCCGCTGCGCGACGTGCCGCTGCGCGAGGTGTTGCGCGACCGGCTCGGACTGCCCGTGTTCGTGGACAACGACGCGACGGTGGCCGCGCTCGCCGAGGCCCACGACGAGCACCTGCGGCTCGTCGCCCACAACCTCGTGCTGCTCACGATCGGCACCGGGGTCGGCGGTGGGATCGTGCTCAACGGGCGGATCTACCGCGGGGCGACCGGCGGCGCCGGCGAGCTTGGACACACGATCATCGGGCTCGACCTGAGCCGCCCCGTGCCCCGGGCGGGAAAGTTTCCGCTGCCCCAGTCGCTCGAGTGCGCGGCGGCCGGCATGGCGCTCGACAGGCTGGCCGGGAAGGCCGCAGAGAGTAACCCCGAGTCCGAGCTGGGACGGCTTCACGCCGACGGCGAGCCGGTGCTCGGGCGCCAGGCGGTCGAGGCTGCCCGGGACGGCGACCGGGTGGCGGTGCGGATCGTCGAGTTGTGGGGCGAGCGGCTCGGCATCGGGATCGCCAACGTGATCAACACGTTCGATCCCGACGAGGTGGTCGTCGGCGGGGGCGCTGCTCAGGCCGGCGAGCTGCTGCTCGGTCCCGCCGAACGGGTGGCGCGCGCGCACGTGGTGCCCGGTCTGGGTCAGAAGACGAGGATCCGGGCCGCGTGGCACGGCATTCGCGCGGGAGTGCTGGGCGCGGCTCTGCTCGCCGTCCACGAGCTCGAGGCGTCGGGCGTCGAGTCCCGCGCGGAGGCGAAATCGTGAGCGCCGATCGGCGAGCGGTGGCCCGCTGATGGTCGTCGCCTGCGGGTTTGACCACGCAGGGTTTCCGCTGCGGAAGCGGTTGCTGGCGGTGGTGGCGGCCGCGGGGCACGAGGTCCTCGACCTCGGGACCGACAACCCCGACCCGCTGGACTACTCCGACAAGGCGCTGGAGGTGGGACGGGCGGTGGTGACCGGACGCGCCGACCGCGGGATCCTGGTGTGCGGCTCCGGCGCCGGGGTGTCGGTCGCCGCCGGCAAGATCCGCGGGATCCGCGCCGCCACGATCCATGACACCTACACCGGCCATCAGGCGGTCGAGCACGACGGGGTGAACCTGCTGTGCATGGGCGCCCGCGTGATCGGCCCCGAGCTCGCGGCCGAGATCGTCGACGCGTTCCTGCGGGCCGAGGTCTCAGACGAGGAGCGTCACGTCCGCCGGCGCGGCAAGATCGACGAGATCGAGCGGACCGGCGGGGTCAGGCAACCCGAAGGGAGTGCGGCACGATGAGCGAGATCCTGGTGGTGCGCCACGGCGAGACCGAGTGGAGCAAGTCCGGGCAGCACACCTCCAACACCGACCTGCCGCTGACCGAGGACGGGCGCAAGCGAGCGGCACCGCTGCGCGACGTGCTCGGCCGGCGGGAGTTCGCGCTGGTCCTCACCAGCCCGCTGCGGCGGGCGCGCGAGACGTGCGAGATCGCCGGCTTCGCCGACCGGGCCGAGATCGACGAGAACCTGCGCGAGTGGAACTACGGCGAGTACGAGGGCCTGACCACGCCGCAGATCCGCGAGCAGAACCCCGACTGGGACCTGTGGACCGACGGCTGCCCCGGGGGCGAGAAGCCCGACGAGGTCGGCGCGCGCGCCGACCGGGTGATCGCGCGGATGCGGGCCGCCGACGGCGACGCGCTGGCGTTCGCCCACGGGCACATCCTGCGGGTGGTGACGGCGCGGTGGCTGCAGATGCCGGTGTCGGCCGGCGCGCGGTTCGTGCTGTTCCCGGGCGCGATCTCGACGCTCGGGTTCGAGCGCGAGACCGAGGCGCTGCAGGGCTGGAACCTGCTTCGCAGAGTAGTCCGCCGGACGGTCGCGGCGGCGGCCGATCCAAGCGGAACCGCATGTCGGTGCCATGACAGATGTCATGGCCGATTTCGGCCGCTCGCCACTTACGCGCGGCGCCCGCCAGACCTAGCGTCTGGTGCATGAAATCGACACACTCACTGACACAGGAGCTCGCCATCGACGTGCGCGACCTGCGCAAGTCCTACGGCGACGTGGAGGCGGTTGCAGGGGTCGGCTTCGAGGTCGCCCGAGGCGAGGTGTTCTGCCTGCTGGGGCCCAACGGCGCCGGCAAGACCTCGATCGTGGAGATCCTCGAGGGGTACCGGGTGCGCGACGGCGGAGACGCCCGCGTGCTCGGCTTCGATCCCGAGTCAGGCGACCGCGAGCTGCGCGAGCAGTTGGGCATCGTGCTGCAGGACTGCGGCGTGCAGAAGGACCTGACGGTCGCCGAGCTGGTCGACATGTACGGGCGCTATCACGCTCGGCGCCGGCCGGTCGAGGAGGTGATCGAGCTGGTCGAGCTGAGCGAGAAGCGCGACGTCCGCGCCAAGAACCTGTCCGGCGGCCAGCGGCGGCGCCTGGACTTGGCGCTGGCGCTCGTCGGCGACCCCGAGCTGATCTTCCTCGACGAGCCCACGACGGGGTTCGACCCCGCCGCGCGTCGGCACTCGTGGTCGACGATCCGGTCACTGTGCGAGCTCGGCAAGACGGTGTTCCTGACCACTCACTTCATGGACGAGGCTCAGCAGCTGGCCGATCGCGTGGCGGTCATGGCCGGTGGTGAGATCATCGCCACCGGCCGCCCCGACGAGCTCGGCGGTCGCGACCTGCGTCCGGCCGAGATCCGGTTCGTGCTCCCGGACGGCTGGTCGTTGGGCGACGTCCCCGACGTTCCCTCGACTGAGCGCTCGCTCGACGACGACCGGGTGACGGTGCTCACCACCGAGCCGCTGGTGGCCACGCAGCGGATCACCACCTGGGCGGTGGAGCACGGCCTCGAGCTCGGTCACTTCTCGGTGACTCAGCCGACGCTCGAGGACATCTACCTCGAGCTCACCGGATCGACCGAAGACGGTCACACATCGACGATGGAGGTAGCACGATGAACGCGGTCCTCACTCCCGATCTGCGACGCGACCTCGGCTTGGTCGGGTGGCAGATCCGCTACGAGCAGCGGGCGTACTGGCGCAACCGCGGCCGCGGGATCTTCACGTTCGTGTTCCCGCTCCTGTTCCTGGTGATCGTCGCCACCCTGAACAAGGGCCACCACCTCTCCTCGCGCGGCGGCATCCCGTACAACGACTTCATCGTCCCGGGGATCCTCGCCTACGCGCTGATCGCCACCACGTTCATCAACATGGCGATCAGCACCGCCGTCCTGCGCGACGACGGCATCCTCAAGCGCATGCAGGGGACGCCGCTGCCCCGCTGGGCCTACGTGGCGGCGCGGATCGGCTCGACGCTGATGATCGTCGGCGCGATCACCGCGCTGACGTTGATCCTCGGCGTGACCGCGTTCGGGGTGACGCTCCGCGCGCAGACGCTTCCGGGGCTGATCGTCACGCTGGTGCTAGGCACCGCGGCGTTCACCACGCTGGGGATCGGGATGACCCGGTTCATCCCGAATGCCGAGACCGCACCTGTGATCATCAACCTCGTCGTGCTCCCGCTGACGTTCATCTCCAACATCTGGTTCCCCGCCGACAACATGCCGAGCGCGCTGAACACGATCGCCAAGATCTTCCCGATCCGGGCGCTCGCCGACGGCCTGCAGTACGCGTTCGATCCCCGCACCACGGGCGCGGGCCTCAACGGCCACGACGTCCGGACGCTCGCGGTGTGGGCGGTGATCGGCGTGATGCTGATGCTCAAGTTCCTGCGCCACCCGCAGGGCGAGGAGGCATGACGGAACCGCCGCAGCCGCCCCCGAGCCTCCGCGACCACTACCGCGGCCGGACGCCGCTGGGGCGGCTGCGGATGCTGATCTGGCTGGTCTTCATCGCGATCCCGCTGGTCAACGCGATCACGAGCGACACGACCGGGGCGGCCAAGGCGCTGACGATCGTCGCCGCGGCGGCGTTCGTCGCCGTGTTCATCGCGGCCGCCACCGTCGACCGCAAGCCGCTGCCCGATCCGCTGGCGTTCGCCGCGATGGCGTTCCTGCTGGGGGTCGCGACGGCGCTCACCGTGCTGGATCGCGAGAGCTGGGCGACCCTGTTCGTCTACACGGTCGCGGTCGGCGCGATGTGCCTGCGCCCGCGGCTGGCGTTCCAGGGGGTGCTGCTGTGCACCGGGGTGTGCATCGCCGCGTCGCTGGTCGGCGGGTCCTCGTTCGGGACCGCGATCAGCTTTGCGATCTCGACCGCTGGGATCGGCATGTTGATGCTGGTGATGGCGGACCTGCGCACGCGCAACGCCGAGCTCCACGAGGCCCGCGCCGAGCTCGCCCGGCTGGCGGTGGCGGAGGAGCGGATCCGGTTCGCGCGCGACCTGCACGACCTGCTCGGGCACAGCCTGTCGCTGATCGCGCTCAAGGCCGAGCTCGCCGGCCGGCTGCTGCCCCAGAAGGGTGCCGGCGAGGCGGCCGTGCACGTGTCTGAGATCGAGGACGTCGCGCGCGGTGCGCTGACCGAGGTCCGCGAAGCTGTCAGCGGCTACCGGCGGATGACGCTCGACGACGAGCTCGAGGGGGCCAGGGTCGCGCTGTCGGCGGCCGGGATCGAGGCGGAGGTCCTGCGGCCGGCGGTGACGCTGGACCCGGCGGTGGAGGCCGTCCTGGCCTGGACGGTGCGCGAGGGCGCGACCAACGTGATCCGCCACAGCCACGCCGACCGCTGCTCGCTGAAGGTCACCGCCGGGCTCGGCGAAGCCGGCGTCGAGGTCGTCGACGACGGTCGCGGCGAGGACCCGGCCCCCGCCGGCGTCAACGGCGACTCCGGCCACGGGATCGAGGGTCTGCGCGAGCGCGTGCAGGGCCTGCAGGGCCGGATCGAGGCCGGGGCGCGTCCCGAGGGTGGCTTCCGGCTCGCGGTCAACGTCCCGGTGCCGGCCCGGTGATCCGGGTGCTGCTCGCCGAGGACCAGGCGATGGTCCGCGGCGCCCTCGCGAGCCTGCTCGAGCTCGAGCCCGACATCGAGGTCGTCGCGCAGGCGTCGCGCGGCGACGAGGTGACCGCCGCCGCGCTCCAGGCGCGCCCCGACGTGGCCTTGCTCGACATCGAGATGCCTGGCGCCACCGGCCTGGAGGCGCTCGGGCAGCTGCGCCGCGAGCTGCCCGACGTCCGGATCCTGATGCTGACCACGTTCGGGCGGCCCGGGTACCTGCGGCGAGCGATGGAGAGCGGTGCCTCGGGCTTCCTGCTCAAGGACGCGCCGGCCCATCAGCTGGCGTCGGCGATTCGCCGCGCGGTGGCCGGCGAGCGGGTGGTAGATCCCGGGTTGGCGGCCGCGGCGCTGAGCCAGGGCGAGAGTCCCCTGACCACGCGCGAACGGGAGGTGCTCTGCGCCTCGCGCGAGCATGCGACGATCGCCGAGATCGCCGGCGCGCTGTACCTGTCGCCGGGAACCGTCCGCAACCACCTGTCCTCCGTGATGCAGAAGCTCGACGCCCGCAACCGCGGTGAGGCCGTCAAGATCGCCGAGCACAACGGCTGGCTGTAGCGCGGCCGACCGGGCGGTGACTCAGGCGGCCCGGGGGAGATCGGACCGCCGCGCGGCGAGCTCGATCACGATGTCGATCCAGCGGCCGAGCTGGTTGCGCACCGTCGGGCCTGAGGGCAGGTCGTCGCGGCCCGTGGAGATCATCACGTAGGTCTGAAACCGCGGCGGGTCGCCGAGCTGGTCGGCCACCGCCTCGAGCGCCTGCCAGCACGCGTCCGCGGTCCCATTTGCGCCGGGTCGCGACGGTCCGGGCTCGTGGGAGCGGAGTCAGGCCCGCCTCGACCAGCGACTGCTGCCAGCCGCCGAACCGCTTGGCGAGTGTGAGGATGCTGGCCAGGCCCAGCTCATGGGTCTGGGAGCGGTACTCCTCTTGGGTGGGGGCGCGCCCGACCTGCCGCGCCACCGCACGGATCCCGTCCAGCAGCTCCTCGTCGGCGTATCGACGCGAGC
This sequence comes from uncultured Solirubrobacterales bacterium, assembly GCA_963831845.1. Classification (GTDB taxonomy): domain Bacteria; phylum Actinomycetota; class Thermoleophilia; order Solirubrobacterales; family Solirubrobacteraceae; genus Palsa-465. The sequence continues at coordinate 144,749 of CAWHRT010000033.1, forward strand.
GCGTGCGGGTGACGATCGCCCGGTTGCGGTGGGCTCGGTCCAGCGGATCGAGCACCTGGCCGATCGACCGTTGTACGCAGGCGACCGGGAGGTCTAGCCGCTCGGCGATCGTCTCGATCGCCTCCCCGTCCCGCCACCACGCGCGGATCTCGTCCGAGCGCGCGTCGATCACCTCTGTCTGACGGGCCCTCCGGGCGGCGATCACCTCGTCCAGCTGGGGACCGCCGCGATCGCGAACGATCTCGTCCACGCGCTGCCGTGAGATGCCGTAGCGCTCGCCGATCTCGCGAAGCGTCCAGCCCGAAGCCCGGAGCTCGAAGATCTCGCGTTCGCGTTGCGAAAGTGGCCGACTGCGGCCCCCGCCAATGGTTGCGTCCTTGCCAGGCAGGTATCGGAAGCTATCCCGATGTCTACATTCTGTCAAGCAGGGATGATGAGGTTTGGGTAGGTCTGACACCCGTCGACCCGGAGCTGCACGGACGCCGGGTGTTCGCGAGGTCGGCGACGCCAGAACCTGCGACGAGATCGCACGTCGCCCACCGTCCGCCCGTCCCCCGGGACCTGGATATGCGGCTGAGAGGACTTGAACCTCCACGCCCCGAAGGGCACAGGCACCTGAAGCCTGCGCGTCTACCAATTCCGCCACAGCCGCGGGCGTCCTGACGTTATCAGGGAGCAACCGGGCCTGACCGGCGGGCTCATCGGCGCGCGAGACGTGGTGTCTTGGGCCCATTGACCGGCGGTCCGTCCGCTGCGAGGGTCGCCCCACCCTGCAATCTGTCGGGCTCCAATGAAGGAGGAGGCTCATGCGCACCAGATTGGGCAGACGTCCATCGGCGAGCATGGTTGTCGCGCTCATCGCCTTGTTCGTCGCGATCGGTGGCACCGCCACCGCGGCGAGCAAGCTGATCATCACCAGCGCGAACGTAAAGAACCAGTCGCTGACCGGGAGCGATATCAAGAACGGCTCGCTCACCGGCAAGCAGATCAAGAACGGCTCGCTCACGGGCAAGCAGATCAAGAAGGGGTCGCTGACCGGTACCCAGATCAAGAATGACTCGCTGACCGGAACTCAGATCAAGGAGTCCTCGCTGGCCAAGGTTCCCACCGCCGCCACCGCGGACAACGCGAATCAGCTCGGCGGCAAGAGCGCCGCGTCGTACGAGCCGGCAGGACGCTGGGCGCTGATCCAGGGAACCGCTACCGGCGCGACCGTGCTAGCCCAGTCCGGTGGCTTCGGGACCGCCGCCCGCCTCGCCGCGGGTTTCTACGTGATCGACGCCGGAGACAGCGCGGTCAGGAAGTCCCTGAGCGTGACGCCGAGCCTCGCCGGTGGGGCGGTCGTCGACCCGCTCGCAGCGCCCTGCGGCGGCACCGCAAACAACCCGGGCGGGGTCAACTGCCCGCAGTTCAACGACAACAATCACGTCGAGGTGAGGACGTTCAACAACGCCAACACGAGCACGGACTCGACCTTCTACGTCGTGATCGGAGGGTGATCGGCCGCTGATCTGAGCCGATGTGGCCAGCCGGGGCGAGGTGCTCGCCCCGGCGGCCCCGGCGCCCGCTACCCTTGCATGCGGCGCGGAACTCCGTGCCGGTCGTCAACTATGCGCCGCTATCGTCTAGGGGACTAGGACGCCGCCCTCTCACGGCGGAAACCCGGGTTCGAATCCCGGTAGCGGTATCAACAGAACGCCAGCAAATGGGGCAGAAACGGCTGGCAGCGTGGTCCAATCACGGACCAATCCCCGGAGAGCGAGCAATACGAAGGGTCGTAGCTCGGCCCGACCGGACCTCCAGGACCGTCTGGCATCGGTGGCACGATCGAGCGATGGCAGAGCCAACCGAGTGCGAGAGCGCGTTCGGCGCTGGTTGCGAGCCGAGGCGGTCGCAGCGTGAACTACGCGCGTCGCCAGCAGTATCGCCGGCTCTCTCACGCCGGAGCGCTGCTAACTCGTCCTCGCCCGATAACTGACTTGCGCCGTCCCGACCCAAGCAGCGTCCGCCGGCGGATCGTTGAGTTGAGACGCACTTGTTGAGACGTGAGATGCACGTATTCATTTCGTGTGTCGACCGCGCGAATCGGCCGTAGCGCAGGTCTGCGGACAGAGTGGGATCGTTCCCATCGCGCTGCAGGTGCCGGATCTCGCCGCCGGGAACGTCATAGAGGCGGATGCCGTCGCCCAGCAGGACGGGGGCGATGTGGATGTCGATGTCGTCGATGAGGTCTAGGCGCAGTAGCTGCACGCCAATGTTCGGTGAGTGCACTTGAAGGTTCTTGCCCTTGGCCGCCTCCAGGCCGATCCGGACCGCTTCCTCTACGGAGCAATCGAGGAAGGTGACGTTGTCGGCTGGGCGCGCATCCTCTGGATGATGGGTGAGCACGAAAATCGGGCCCTGCCACACCCCTCCATATGGGTTGACGCCGACGTCACTGTCGTAGCCGTCGCGTCCGGCGAGCACCGCACCGGTGACCTCGATGTATTCCTCGAGGAGCCCCTCCCGAGTGGTGGCTCTGTTCATGAAGTCCATGGTGTGGCCAGGTCCGGCAACGAAGCCGTCCAACGACATCATGAACGCCCAATGCACCTTTCCTGCTGCCACTTGTGGCTTCGGGTCCTGCATGATTCCTCCTCGGCCTCGTTGGCACTAGGTCGGAGCGATCTGTCGGCATCCACTTCGCCGTCGAGCTCACGAGCGACCTAGCTAGGTGACCAGCGCGATGCTTTACCTGGCTCACCCTGGCCACCCAACGGCTCGTACTCGCTCGCCCAGGCCGACATATCAGCCCTCATACCGATGGCGCCCGCGATTATCCCGCCAAGAGGCTATCGCGCCCGACCACAACCCACCGGCCCTGGCGATCCCCAAGTGAAACGACTTCCGCTGCCGCGAAGCAAGCCGCCCGCGGGATGCTCACAATGGCGCTCTACGTCGCGAGCGCTTCCGCTCTCGGCGAGCAGGAGCAGCCTGGCCCCGAGCGCACGTCGGCAAGGCGATAGAGGCCGCTTAGGGCCACGGCGCGCGCCCCCCGGCGAGCCAAGCGCGCGTCGCCCCATCCACGCTGTGCGCAACTCGTTTGTCGCCACCGGGGAACTAAGCCGCTCGCTGCCGCTTCGGCCAGCTGGAGATCCAAGGCAGCAGTGCGCAGGGGCCAGATCGGACGACGCCAGATGGCTGAGCCTTCGTGGGAGCAGGTGTCTCAGAGGGTGGAGAGTGCTTGTGCGTAAGCCCGAAGCGGCTGTGTGGCTGGCGCAGCGATGCTGCTGTAGGCGACGCGCTTGCTAGCCGTGCGGCGTTATAGCGCGGTGCTCGCGGGGATCGCGACGGCTACGGCCAGCGCCTCGGTTTCGGGCGTGACGTCGGGGATCTCGGGGGCGGGTCGGCGGTACCAGTCGAGGATGCCGAGGATCGTGGCGAACACGAGCAGGTAGGCGAGCAGGACGATGAGCGCTTGAGCGGTTCCGTGGCCGTCGAAGTAGACGGTGTTGCGCATCAGGATGAAGGCATTACGCGGCGGCAGGTAGGGGCCGATCGCGGTCCAAAAGCCGGGGAGGTAGGGGACGCCGTTGGCGCCACCGGAGGATGGTTTGCCGAGGATGATGATCACGACCACGGTGAGGAGCGTCCCGACCACGCCCAACAGTCGTTGCATGACGGCGGCGAACAGCGCCACCACGCTCATGATCAGCGCCATGATTGGCCAGAGGATCCAGAACTTGCCGCTCGGGATGCCACCCAGCCAGGGGCCAGCGATGAGGTCGATCAGTAGCGTCGCGACGATCGCGAACCCCATCAGCGTGAGGCCTAGCAGGGGGCCTGCGGTGACCTTGGTCGCCGCTTTGAGCATCGTTGCTACCTGGTATCCGAACAGCAGCAGGGGGGTTAGCAGGATCGCGCGCACCAGTCCGAACGGGTCTCCTGAGGCCAGCGGCGTCGGAGTGTACGGCGCGGGCGTCAGTTTCTGGCCTTCGCTTTTGGCCGCCTTCCCGAACGCGACCCCGAGGGTGTGGGGCGCGAGGTCGCTGATGCTGGGGACGACCAACAGTGTGCTGGTGCTGGTGCCGGTAGGGGCAATCATGGCTCCTCAGGCGTTGGCTTGGCCGATCGCGGTCTTCGCGGCCGTCTCGTCGGAGTAGTTGGTGACCTTGAGCGACAGGTGCTTCTGGACCGCGCTCGTCAGCGGGGAGTTGCCGGTCGTGGCGAACGGCATGTTGCGCGCGACGGGGTTGTGGCCGGCGCTGATGTATGCGGCAGCGAACGCGCCTTGGTACAGCGTGGCGACCACGGCGACGGCGATCACGATCCGGACCGGGCGCGACCGGCCCGTGGGGCCGGTCCCGGATCCGCCAGCCTGCTCGTAGGGCTCGGAATGCCTGCGGGGGCGAATCCACTCGACGTAGCCGAGCACCGCCGCCGCGATCAGCCCGTAGACGACCAGCACCACGATCGGGGTGGTGATGTTGTTCGATGAGAAGTAGAGGACGTTTTGGAGCAGGTTGGCGCCGTAGCGCGGCGGCAACGCCGCCCCGATCGACTGCCAGTACGTGGGCAGCAGCGCGACCCCAGCGGTCCCCGCCGTGCACAGCCCCACGACGATGAACAGCACCTCCAATACCACCAGGGCGATGATTGCTGGCAAGACTGCCAGTAGCGCGGCTCCGACCAGCGCGGTGGAGAAGGTGACAAGCCACAGGCAGGGCAACAGCGGCCAGAACTTATCGCCCGCGTACGCTCCGAACACCGGCCCGGCGATCACGTCGGTCAAAAGCGCCGCGAGCAGCGTGATCCCGACCAGGCTCGCCGTGCGCCAGCGTTGCACCGACAGTCCGGTCAGTGTGAAGATCAGGATCGCCGCCACGATCCCGCCGACGATCGTCGCCGTCAGCAGCGCTCCGGCGACCGCGCCGACGGGATCCTCACCCGCCGGCAACGGCTTGACAATCGTCACCCTGAGTGGGCGTCCCAGCTTTTTGGCCGTCGCGGCGAACAGCGGCGCGATCTCGGTGTAGGCGAAGAAGCTCTTGGCCGGCACGGTGAGCAGCGTGTCGCTGCTCTCCCCCGTGATGTAGGCGCCATAGATCTTCCCCTGGTTGATCGCGTCCATCGCGGCGGACTCGTTGGGGTAGGTCTTGTTGACGAACGAGATCCGGTAACCCGCGACCTTCTGCGACTCGGCGGCCGTCACGACCTCAGAGGTTCCCGTCACCCCGAACGGCATGTTGCGCGGCACCTGCGCCTGCAACGCGCTGACCCACACAACCGCCACCGTGCACACGAGAAACAAGACGATCGCGAGCGCAACCAGAGTCCTCCTCGCAGGCAAGCCGCTGGTCCTGACGCGATCCGTCACCGAACCGACGAACCCGCCCCTCTCACCGCCCGCTTCGGCCGACTGCTCCGCAGCCGACCGACCCGGTGGACCAAGAGCATCGCTCCGGCCGGGATCCTGTCCCGACGGGCCGTCGCTTGCCGTATTCATCGCTCCCCGCAGTCGCCGAATAGCCGCATTTCTGTCGTGCCGCGGCCTGTTCGCCAAGGTTGTCGTTCCCAAGATCTCACGCGGGGCGAACCGAGGCATCCCCCAATTCGGATGTATGCTGTCGAGCCGCTCCGAAGACGGCAACGGCATGAGTTCTAAACGCAGAACCGGTGGGTCCGAACTGACAGCCGCACCGCTACTCACCGGACCGCTGTTCGAGACTGCCCGACGATCGAACAGCAGCCGTGTCCAGCGTTGTGACGAGAGTTCCGCTCCGTCGCCCCAGCAGCCGTGAGACCGGCGCTGCTGCTTCTTCTGGTCGCCGGCCAAGAGCGGGACTGCCCGGCGCGTCGGGTCGCAGCTTGCGACACGTTTCAGGCTTTGTGAAGCCGAAGGAGTCAGCCGATGCCGGCGAGGACGATCCACGACGCGTGCCGACGGCGCAACGCCCAACCAGGCTCTCACTGAAAACCAGAATCTCGCGAGCTTGTCAAGGTCAACTGTCGA
>CAWHRT010000034.1:0-138915 GCA_963831845.1 uncultured Solirubrobacterales bacterium
GGCTAGCTCCGTTGGTGCGCCGGATACTCGACTACGCTTACGTCGCCAAGCCGTAATGGGGGAGTGGCAGCGATATCTAGCGCAAGGTCGAGGTACGGTGCGAAAGCACCACATGGGAAGCCACTGTCGGCGTCCGATGAGCGCAATGGCGGGGTGGCGCTGATGCCCGCGGGACTGCCGGGCGCCGGGCACGAGCCACTTCAGCCACAGGATCTCGTGATCACCCTGTTTGGCGCATTCGCCTCGCACAAGCACGAGCGTGTCTGGTCTGGCGGTCTCGTCGATTTGCTCAACGGCATGGGGTTCTCTGACGCCGCCTCTCGCGTCGCACTGACACGTCTGGTGAACCGTGGCCTCCTCCAGCGGACGAAGAAGGGAAGGTTGGTCGACTACACGCCCGCCCCGCGGCTGGACCGGCTGTTGGCCGAAGGCGACCGGCGGATCTTCCGCCTGGGCTCCACGGCGGAAGGTTGGGATGGCCGCTGGACGATGCTGTGGCACGCGATCCCTGAGGCCCTCCGACTGGAGCGAGGGCGGTTGGCGCGACGGCTGCGCTTTCTCGGGTTCGGGTCTGTCCAGGACGCGACCTGGATATCGCCTCACAACCGGGAGCGCGATGTGGTCGAACTCCTGGGGGAGATGGGGGTCGAAGAACACGCGTGCGTGTTGATCGGCCGTCCCGCGAAGGGATTGGACCTTCAGGCGATGATCAACCGGGCGTGGGACCTTGAGGATCTAGCCACCCGCTATGAGTCGTTCGTCGAAACCTTCGGGAGGTACCGCACCGCGAAGGCGCGAGCCGAGCTGTCAGACCGGGACGCGTTCTTTGTCCGCACCGGCGTCGTCCACACGTTCAGACGTTTTCCGTTTCTCGATCCGGAGCTGCCTGACGAGCTGATGGTCCGCCAAGCGCCGCGTCGAGAGGCAACAGCGGTGTTCCACGCTGCGTACGATCGGCTGGAGTCGGCCGCGCAGCGCTACTTCGACTCACGGGTCGACCAAGCGATGCCGGCCGACGCCGTCGCCTGAGGCGGCCCGAGCGTGGAGCTGAGCTCGACCGCCTGGGCGCGATCGTCGAGGGCTTGGCCGGCGGCGTGACGGGCGTGCTGGTCGGGGATGGTGATCCCCGGCCGCGACTTGATAGCTCCAGCGCTTGAGCTACTCGCGCGAGTCCAGCAGGCCGACGTCGATAGAGCGCGGCTCGATCGCCTCGGCGGGGCCGAGCGGCGCCCGGTGCGGCATCTCGAGCGTCGCCTCGTACTGCGGAGGGCGCGGGCCGAAGTCGAACAGGGGCACGATCTCGCGCCGGCGCTCGGCCCGCAGGCGGCTCGTGGCCTCCTGGTCGCCGATCACGACGCCGTAGTGCTCGAGGGCGGAGCGCTCTGAGACGAACCGCTTCTCGATGTCCTCCAGCACGCGCTCGACGGGCCGCTGGAGGGGATCGCCCCAGCCGCCGGCGCCGGCGGTTTCGTAGATCAGGATGTCGCCGGGCTGCACCTCGACGAAGTCGACCTTCGCGGGCAGCTCCTCGCGGCTGCCGTCCGGGCGTACGAGTTGCTTGCGTGAGCGGCCGCCGTGACGCCCGCCGCCGATTCCCCAGGGGTAGGAGATGTGGCGGTCGTCGTAGATCGACACCTCGCCTGGCTCTAGGAAGCGCACGACCTTGCGCGCGCCGCAGCCGCCGCGGTGGTAGCCGGCGCCGCCCGAGTCGGGGACGATTCCGGACTCCTCGACCACGACCGGGTAGTACGTCTCCTGGTACTCCGCCGGCGTGTTCTCGAGTTGCGGGTACCAGCTGTGCGCGTCTAGTCCGTCGCCTGCGGGCCGCCCCGGGATGCCGCCCATGAGGATTTCGAGCATGCCGAACGGCTCGCCGTCGCGGCTGGTGCCGGAGTAGAGGAGGTGTGGGCTTGAGCCGTAGCCGGCCGCCGCGGCGGTCTCGGGCACGTGGCGACCGAGCGCGCCTGCGATGACGTCGATCCAGCGCGACATCGTGCTGTGGCGGATCCCGAGCGGCGCTGGGTAGCGCGGTCGCAGCAGGCTGCCGTCCTCGATCCGGATCTCGAGCAGGTCGTAGAAGCCCTCGTTGAACAGCACGTCGGGGTCGAACACCATGATCAGGTAGACCCCGATGACCATCTTCATCATGCCGTCGTGCAGGTAGAAGTTGATCGGGCCCGGGGCCTGCGGCGAGGTGCCGGTGAAGTCGAAGATCGCTCGCTCGCCCTCGCGCCAGACGGCTGAGCTTGATCCGGAACGGTCCGTTGCCGAGACCGTCGTCGTCGACGAAGTCCTCGAATGACTGTGGCGACTCGGGCAGCTTGTCGACGATCAGCCGCTGCACCGCGGCGCGGGTGCGCCCGAGTAGCGCGTCGGCGGCGTCGAGGTAGGTCTGGCGGCCGACGCGATCGCACAGCTCGATGACGCGCCGCTCGCCCATCGCGGTGGCGGTGCAGAGCGCCATCAGATCGGCCACCGCCTCCTCGGGCGCGCGCGAGTTGCGGGCGAGTACCTTGACGAGCGCCTCGTTGAGCACGCCGGCGGCGTACAGCTTCACCGGCGGAAACCGCACGCCCTCCTCGTATATCGAACGCGCCGAGGCCGGCATCGAGCCGAACACCTTGCCGCCGACGTCGAGCAGGTTGCCGAACTGAGTAGTGAAGCCCACCAGCTCGCCTTCGTGGAATACCGGCCGCGTGACGAGCAGGTCGGGCACGTGGGAGATCGAGCCGCCGCAGAGGTAGGGGTCGTTCTGGAGGATCACGTCGCCCGGCTCGAGCTCCTCGTCAAGCGTGTCGAGGAAGAACGACAGGTGCGAGCCGAACTGGCCGACCAGCATCTTCCCGTCGCGGTCCGCGACCAGCGGGTAGGTGTCGTGCGTCTCGCGGATCACGGGAGAAATCGAGGTGCGGAACATGACCGCGTCCATCTCGTGGCGGATCCCGCGCAGCGTGTTCTCGATGATCTCCAGCGTGACCGTGTCGACGCTCATGGCAGCCTCTCGATCAGCACGTTCGACAGCCCGTCGACCCGCACCCGCGCGCCGGGGTGGACGAGCGTGGTGGAGTCCTCCTGCTCGATCACCGCCGGCCCCGCGAGTTCGTGCCCGGGCTCCAGCCTCGTCCGGTCATAGAGCGGGGCCCCGACCCACTCGCCGGCCCAGTAGATCCGGTGATCGCCGTCGGCGATCGCGCGCTCGGCCTCGTCGCTGGGCGACGCATCCTTCAGCGGCGCGTCCGGCATCGGCTTGCGCCCCGCCGCGACGCAGCGCACCACGACCAGCTCCGGCTCGAACGCGAGCTCGAACTGATAGGTCCGCAGGTGCGCCTCGACGAACCTGTCGGCCAGCGTCTCGAGCAGCTTGGGATCGCCGGCCGGGTCGCCGTGGGCGATCGGCAGCTCGTAGCCCTGGCGGAAGTAGCGCATGCCGATCTGAAAGCTCAACTCGCGGTCGCCCTCGCCGAAGCCGCGGCTCGTCAGCCAGGCCGCCGCGGCACCGCTCAGCTCGGCCAGGACGTCGAGCAGCTCGCGCTCGTTGACCCGCGACAGCCGGCGCACATAGCTGCGGGAGAACTCGCGCTGAACGTCGGCCACGAGGAAGCCGTAGGTGGAGAACACGCCGGGGGCGGCTGGCACAACCGCGACCGGGCTGCCGAGCAGATCCATCAGCGCGTTGGCGTGCAGCGGGCCGGCGCCGCCGAACGCGAACAGCGCGAACCGGCGCGGGTCGTGTCCGCGCTGCACCGACACAAGCCGCAGCCCGCTGAGCATGCGGTCGTTGACCACGTCGATGATCGACCGCGCGGCTTGCTCCAACGACGTGCCGAGCCGCTCGGCGACCTTGTTCACAGCCTCGCGCGCGAGGTCGCGGCGGATCTCCATCTGCCCGGCGAGCATGCTCGGCAGGTAGCCGAGCACGACGTTCGCGTCGGTCACGGTCGGCTCCGTACCGCCGCGGCCGTAGGCCGCCGGGCCGGGGTTCGAGCCTGCGCTCTCTGGCCCCACGCGCAGCGCTCCCGTGAGCGGTACGTGGGCGAGCGAGCCGCCGCCCGCGCCGATCGCGACCACGTCGAGCGACGGCACGCGCACCTTGTAGTACTCGGTCAGCGAACTGCGCCGCGCGAGCGCCGCGTGCCCGTCGCGGCTTAGTGCGACGTCGGTGCTGGTGCCGCCCATGTCGAAGCTGAGCACGTCCGCGGCGGCCGATCAGCGCGCCGATGTGCACGGCCGCGCGCACGCCGCCCGCGGGGCCGGAGAAGACCGTCTCGATCGGCCGCTCGACCGCGTCCTCGCCGCTCATCACACCGCCGTCCGAGCGCACGATGTTGAGGCTCGCGCTCGGGAACGAGCGCCGCAGCTCTGCCTCGAGCGACTTGACGTAGCGGCGCATCGCCGGCTGCACGTAGGCGTTTGCGACCGCCACCAGTGTGCGCTCGTACTCCCGCATCTCAGGCAGCACGGCCGACGCCAGCGAGATCGGCAGGCCGGGCGCCTCGGCCGCGGCCCACTCGCCGATCAGCGCCTCGACGTCGGGCCGCGCGTAGCCGTGCACGACCGCGACCGTGATCGCCTCGACGCCCGCATCCCTCAGCTCGCGCACCGCCGCGCGCACGTCGGCCTCGTCGTGGGGCTCGAGCTCGGTGCCGTCGGCGGCGATCCGCCCTCGCAGCTCGCGCACGTCGCGCGTGTCGGCGAGCGGCGCCGGCTTCTCCCACACCATCCAGCCGCTAACCGGCCCGGGCGTCCAGGAACGCGCGATCTCGAGCACGTACCGGTAGCCGTGCGTGGTCAAGAGCCCGACGCGCGCGCCGCGGCGCTCGACCACCGTGTTGGTGACCACGGTCGTGCCGTTCAGGATCAACTCGACCGACGCCGGGTCGACGGCTGCCCGCCGCGCTGCCTCGCGCACCCCGGCCGCCACGCCCTCGGCCGGATCGGCCGTGCTGAGCACCTTCGCCAGGGTCGGCGGCGAACCGTCGAGCGACGCGAGCAGCACATCAGTGAACGTGCCGCCGACGTCGACGCCGACCAGATGCCTCACGCCATCGGGCACGCGGACGCCGCTCCGATCGCCGGGGGGGAACATCTTCAGCCATGCCTAGCTCCAAGACGTCAGGGTCGCGGTCGATGGCCGCGAGAACGGCGCGAGTCTAGTTGTCCTCGACCCGGGTGTGCCCGCTTATCGCGCGGCGTGCGGGCTGGCGCCGAACTGCTCGATGCCGATCACGGGGCGCAGCGCGTGCTCTACGCGTGGACCGGCGAATGCCTTGCGCAGGAAGTCGCCTCCCAGCGCGTTGCCGATCGCGGCCATGATCATGCCCTGGTCGAGCGAGAGGTACGAGTTCGAGACGGCGCCGGACTTAACGTTGACGCTGTCTCGGAACCCCCACTTCGTGTAGAGGCCGCGAAAGTCGTGCGCGAGCTTCTCGATATCGGTCATCGCCGCCTCGGGCGCGTAGCGCAGTGCGAGGAACGCGGCGTGGGGGGTAACTACGCCGTTGGTATACGCCGATGGTGGCGGATCGGGCTGGGGATCGCGGCCCGGACATCCGGCGAAGCCGTGGTCGACGAATGTGTTGTCCTCGTTGGAGGGATTACCGGTCGGGTTCATGCCGATCCCGTCTACGCCGTACGCGGCGTAGCCGCCCTCGGGCGTGTTCGACGGCGAGAAGCCCCAGTACCCGTAGTGCGCCTCGTGCAGCCCGTGGTAGATCTGCGCCTTGACCGTCAGCGGATGATTGACGCCCCAGCTGCGCGGCGCCCAGCGCTCCTCGGGCACGAACAGCGCCGGCATCAGCGCTTCGAACATGCTGCCGCCCCACGACGGCGTCACAAGCGTGCCGTGGTACGGGTAGGCCCCCTCGAACACGTTGACGCCGAAGTAACTGCGGTTCACGCCGACAGGCCGCGTCTCTTGCCAACTCCAGTCACAGGTGTCGGGGAACGAGCGCCACGTGCCGTAGTACTCCTTGGGTGGGAGCTCGCCCTTGGCGATTCCGATGTAGCTGGCGATGCGGCTCTCGCTGACGACCGTGTCATAGCAGCATGGCGAGTCGCCCGTGCTCGGCGCGTATGAGAAAGCAATCCGGTTGACGTCCGGCCGGTAGTAGAAGCCGAAGTCCATGCTGTTGTACAGCGCGCCGGCGCGCGCGGCCAGTTCCGGCACGCTACGCGCGACGAGCCGCAAGCCGGTCGCGAGCCAGCCGTTGTCAACCGAGGAGAGGATCGGCGTCAGCGGATCGCCGGTCGGCGGCCACACCGTCAGCTTCGCGCCGGTGCGATCGTCATACCAGTTATAGAACTGGCCGCCGGGCTGGTAACGCTCCATCCGCTCGAGCGTCCCGATCGTCTTGGAGAGGCGCGCGACGGTCTCGGCATGAGAGATCAGCCCGAGCCGGTGCGCAGCGAGCGCGCTCCACATGTACGCGCCGATGTTGGTCGTCGAGGTCTGGACGCTGCGCGTGCCGTCGGCGTTCAGGCTATCGGCCGGCAGCCCCGAATCGGCGTCCGTCATCGCGACGAACGACGACCAGGTATCGCGTGCATACTGGCGCAGCTGATTGCGAGAGTCCTTGGCCGGCGCCGGCGACGCCAGCAGGAGCACCAGCAGCGTGACAAGTCCCGCAACACTGGCGCCGCGACACAGCCGCAGCGGCCTGACTCCCATGAGTGACCTATTACCCCTCTGCGCGAACTCGAAACTGTCATGTTTGTGCTTCGCGCGGCCCGGGTAAGCGAGCCTCCGCGCGACCGATTTGCGTCGCGCTACATAGGGAGTCGACGCGGGGAGAACAAGCATGGGACTTCGTGGACGTGGCGCTGCGATCGTGGCGACGATCGTCACGTTTGGATTGCTGATCGCGGGCGGGGTGGTCGCCGCCTCGCGCTCCAGCGACGAGCGGGCACTGCAGCCGACCCGGCACGCCGCCAGTCAGAGCATCGAGCGGCGCGTGAACAACCTGCTCGCGCGCATGACCGTCGACGAGAAGCTGCAGCAACTCCAGCTGCTCTCCGACGGCCAGATCACCGACGCGGATGCGAAAGCCGGCGTCGGCGGGGTCTTCAGCTTGACCGACCCAGCGAAGATCGACCACTTCCAACACGTCGCGGTCGAGCAGTCACGGCTGCACATCCCGATCCTGTTCGCATACGACACGATCCACGGCTACCGCACGATCTTCCCGATCCCGTTGGGCGCGGCGAGCAGCTTCGACCCGTCTGTGGCCACCGCCGACGACAAGATCGGCGCTCGTGAGACGGCAACCGTCGGCATCAAGCAGATCTACAGCCCGATGGTGGACGTCTCGCACGAGCCGCGCTGGGGGCGGATCGCCGAGGGCGCGGGCGAAGATCCCTATCTGGGGTCCGTGTTTGCGGCCGCGCGGGTCAAGGCCGCCCAGGGCACCGACTACGCCGCGCCGCACAAGGTCGTCGCCAGCCCCAAGCACCTCGCAGCGTACGGCCAGCCCGAAGGCGGTCGCGAGTACAACACCACCGACATGTCCGAGCAGCGGCTGCGCAACCTCTACCTGCCGCCGTTCAAGGCCGCGGTCGACGCCGGGGCCGACACCGCGATGTGCTCGTTTAACGCGATCAGCGGCGTCCCCGGGTGCGCCAACCACGAGACCGAGACCGACATCCTCAAGACGCGAATGGGGCTTTGACGGATTCATCGAGAGCGACTACACCGCCGTCGCCGAACTCCGCGCGTGCCCGCCCCAGAATCCGGACACCGGCCCCTGCGGCCATGGCGTCGCCGCCGACGGCCCCGACGCCGCGCAGGCCGCGCTGAACGCCGGCACCGACTCGGAGATGGTGAGCACGAACATCCGCGACTTCGGCAAGCAGCTGCTCGCGCAGCACCGGATCTCGATGTCGCGGCTCAACGACGCGGTACGGCGGATCCTCCGCGTGAAGTTCCGCGCTGGGCTGTTCGATCACCCCTACGTCGACCAGGCCAAGGCGACTGATCCCAGCAGCTTCGTAACCCCCAGCGACCGCGCCGCCGAGCGCACCGCCGCGGGGAAGTCGATGGTCCTGCTCAAGAATGACGGCAACACGCTTCCGCTCGATCCCAAGAAGTCGGTCGCCGTGATCGGCCCGCTGGGCGACGACCAGCACGACATGCTCGGCCCGTGGTGGGGCCAGGGCCGCGACGCCGACGCGGTGTCGCTGTTCACCGGCCTCAAGACTCAGGACCCGAACACGACGTTCACGCCCGGACTGCACGATGGTCGACAAGGACCCGCCGGACCTCACGCCCGCGGACGAGTGCGGCTCGGACGCAGGCTTCGCCGCGGCGGTCGACGCCGCGAAGTCGGCCGACCAGGTCGTACTCGCCCTCGGCGAGACCCGCGGGCAGAGTGGCGAGGCAGCCGCTCGCAGTGAGATCGACTTGCCGGGCAAGCAGCAGGAGCTGATCGACGCCATCAAAGCGACCGGCAAGCCGTTCTCGGTGGTGCTGTTCAACGGCCGCCCGCTGACCCTGGCGAACGTCGCCGCCGCTTCGCCGGCGATCCTCGAGGCCTGGTTCCCGGGCATCGAGGCTGGCAACGCGGCAGCCGACGTGCTGTTCGGCAAGGTCAATCCCGGCGGCAAGCTCCCTGTGTCGTTCCCCCGTGCCCTCGGCCAGATCCCGATCTACTACAACCACGAGCCGACCGGGCGCCCGTGCGACGTCACGTCGAAGTACAACTCGCGCTACCGCGATCTCAACAGCTGCGACCCGCTGTACGCGTTCGGCTTCGGGCTGAGCTACACGACGTTCTCGGTCACCAACCTCCGCCTCAGCAGCGCACAACGTCTCCAAGAACGGGACGGTCACGGCGCTGGTGGACGTGGCCAACACCGGTGGTCGCAAGGGCGATGACGTGGTCCAGCTCTACATCCACGACCCCGTGGCGAGCATCTCGCAACCCGTCCGCCGCCTGCGCGGGTTCCAGCGGGTGACGCTCGCCCCGGGCAAGAAGCAGACGGTCAGCTTCACGCTCGACAAGAGCGACTTCGGCTTCTACAACAACCAGGGCCAGTTCGTGGTCGAGCCAGGCGACATCGACGTGTACGCCGGTGACAGCTCCACCGCCGACCTCAAACAGTCATTCACGGTAGGAGGCTGAGTCAGAACTCGGCCTCCGCCGCCGAAGCCAGCGTTGCCGGCGTCGTCGACGGCGCCCGCGGCTGTGCGCGCCCGCCGGGAATCGGTAAGAATCGTTGTCGCGATTGCGGTGAGTCAGCCGTTCGCCGGACCGGACAAATGGCAGTCGACCTCGTCATCGATATCGAGAACACGCCCGGCGCGCTGGCTGGGGTTGCAGCGGCGATCAGCGACGCCGGCGTCAACATCGCGGCAGCCACGTGCATCGGCACCGGCGACAGGGCAGAGCTTCACATCCTCGTGCCGCACGCCGGAGCGGCTAGGCATTCGCTGGCGATCACCCATCTCGCGATCACCCGGGAGCGCGAGGTCGTCGTGATCGATGTCGAGGACCGGCCGGGCGTCCTAGCGGACCTGACCCGTAAGGTTGCTCGGGCCGGCGTCGACCTCGATCTCGTGTACGTGGCGACGCGGAACCGAGTGGTGTTCGGGGCGCCCGACCTGGATGGGCTCAAGGCCGCACTGGACGTAAACGGCTGAGGCCACGAGCTGGCCGCCGCCCCCGCCGCGGGTCGGATCTATGGGCTTGGTGCAGGACCCGTCGGCGGCGGTCCTCGTCGACCCATAGCAGCCATCAACGAATCTCGACAGGAGGAGCCAGCGTGCCTAAGGCAAGTCGGTCTTTCGGTGCCAATAAAACGCACTATCTGTCCAGCGATAATCGCAGCTTCGGCTTTGACAATAGCGTTGAGCCTGGATCGTGGACGACGATGGATGGGCGCAGCTGACGCCGATCGTTCGCGTACCTGTGGAGCCATTTTGCGGGGTAATGGGTGTCGCGCCCAGTGCGCCAGGCTTGCACCCGACGCTACCTCCCACTCGCCTTGGTGGAAACATGGACAATCGTCACTTATGTAAGGGGAGTACGGTCTTCTTCCCCGTCGAGGTCGAGCAAGCGCTGTTGTGGGTCGGAGATGGCCACCTGGCTCAGGGAGACGGCGAAGTGTGCGGCATCGCGATTGAGGCTCCAGTGACAGTGACGATCCGACTGTCCGTACTGAAGGGCCGCAGGATCCGGAGTGTTGAGTGCGACATCTCGGGAGCCACAACGAGGAAGCACGCAGGCATGGGCTACCACGTCACAACCGCGGCGGGGCAGGACCTGCACGAAGGCGCTCAGAACGCCGTGCGCGAAATGATCGACTACCTTCACGAAGTGCGCGGCCTCACGCGCACCGAGGCGTACATGTTGTGCAGCGTAGCCGGAGACCTGAAGATTGCTGTGCCAGTAATGGGTCCAGGCCATGCCAGCAATGTGACGTTCCACATGCCGCTCGGGGTGTTTAGTGGAGCACAAACCGGGCCACCAAGCGGTTGATGGACCCACCCCACCGGCGGATCAGGCGCCCAGGGCCTCCGCCAGGCGCTTACGCGCCCCCTGCCCCGACAGCCCGAGCTTCGCGTACGCATGGGAGAGGTGGGTCTCGACCGTCTTCAGGGTCACGTAGAGCTCCTGGGCGATCTCGGAGTTCGAGCCTCCCCGCGCCGCCAGCAGGCCGACGCGCAGCTCGCTGGCCGTGAGGGCGTCGACGCCCGACCGAGCAATCCGGCGTGGCTTGGCGCCCGTGGCCCGTAGCTCGTCCTCTGCTCGCGCAACGAGCCGCGGGGCGCCGCAACGAAACGCGAGGTCGATCCCCTCGGCCAACGGCGCTCGCGCCTCCGAGCGGTGCTGGCGCCGGCGCAGCGCGGCGCCGAGCTCGACCATCGAACGCGCAAGTTGGAGACGGGCCCCGGAGGACTCCAGCACCGAGACCGATTCGCGCAGCAGTTCGATCCCGGTCTCGCCACCTTCGAGCACTCCGGACGCACGCAGGGCGATGCCGAGTGGGCGCGGCAGTCCGATCGCGCGCGCCAGCCGCAGCTCGTCGGCCACAAGCTGCATCGCGTCCTCGCGGTCGTCCGTGGGCAGCGCGAGGGCGAGCGCCGAGCGCCAGGCCGAGTAGGTCGGGCTCATCTTCAGCGCGGCGTTTGTGTCGGCGCACGCGCGCAGATCGGAGATCGCGCCCTGGCGGTCGCCTCGTCTGAGGCGCAGCAGCCCGCGGCACTCGAGCAGCATCGCGCCCGCCGAGGTTGCGAGGAACACCGGCTCGGTTTCGAGCGTCTCGGCCAGCGTCGCGATGTCGTCGAGCCCGGGGCGCTCGAGGATCGCGTCTTGGAACATGTGGAACACGCTCGCGATCCACATCGACATCCCCGTCTCGAGCAGCAGCTCGACGGCCGGCCGCAGCTCCGCCTCGCCCGCGGCTAGGTCGCCCTGGCGCGAGAGGACTTGCCCGCGGTAGCCGGGGCCGCTCAGCACGGCGAGCAGCGCGCCGGTGCGTCGGCCCTCCTCGGCGACGATGTCGGCCATCGCGGTCGCGCGCTCGTACTCGTCGACGAGCACGAGCGCAGAAATGCCCTGAGAAGCCGCCCAGCCACCGACTCCGCGCTCGGCCAGTAGGCGTCCGTTCCAGAAACCGTGCTCGACGCGCTGCACCACCTCGTCGACACGCTCGCCGCGGAAGGCCGACACAGCGGCCAGCAACATTGTCAGCCCGTGTGCTGCCCAGCCGTCGCCGGCGGCGAGTTGCTCCAGACGCGCCCGCTCGTGATCGAACACCCCGACCAGGCGCGGATCGTAGGCGGCCGTCAGCGCGCGGATCGTTTCCAGCTCCACGATGAGCTGTGGGTCGCGGCCGACCGCCTCGTCGACCGCCTGCGCCATCAGCTTGCTGCCGGACTCCCATTGCCCCAGGGCCATCAGCAGTTCGCCCAACACCACGACGATCTCGGCCCGGAGAACTGGCTCCGAGGCGAGCTCGAGCGCTTCCTGCAGGTGACCGATCGCGGCGGGATCGCGGAGGACCATCTCCACCTTGCCGGCCGCGAACAACAACGCCGCGCGCGGAGGCTCCGGCGCGCGCTCGGCAAGCGCACGGTGCAGCCAGCGAATCGCAGCCTCCGGCGCGGCGCGCGAGAGCGCTGCGTCCGCCGCGCGGGCGAGCGTGGCGGCAGCCGCCTCGGACGCGTTCGGACGCACGGCGGCCAGGTGAGCTGCGATCGCCTCCACCGGTGCGCCCGAGCCGCGCAGCAGCTGAGCAGCCATTGCGTGCGCGTCGTCGCGCTCGGTGACCGACAAAGCGTCGTAGACCGAGCGTCGCACCAGCGGGTGGACGAACGCGAACGGGTCCTCGTCGGCGAGGATCTCGATCCGCACGAGCCGGTGAGCGATCCGTGCCGCAGCGTGCTCCGACAGGCCGGCCAGCGCGGCGGCGAGCGCGAGTCGTCCGCCGTCGCCGAGGACCGCCATCGCGGCGGTCAGCGGCGCGGCCTCTGGCGCCACTTCTGCGATGCGCCGATTGACGCGATCGGCGAGCGCGGGAATGGACGCTTGGAACACCATCGCGGCGGATGGAGACCCCGCGCCCGAGATCGTCCGAAGCAGCTCTTGGAGATACAGGGGGTTTCCCGCGCTTGTCGCGTGGAGGGCCTCGCAGGACTCATCGTCGGCCCCTGGAATCCGCTCGTGAACCACCTCGGTGACCGCGCCCCGGCTCAGCGCTGCGGGCGCGATCGTCGTCGCGTCGGAGCGGGCTCGGAGCTCGTCGAGCAGAGCCGCCGGTGCGCCAGGCTCACCCGGCCGCAACGCGACGATCAACGCGATCGGCGCATCCCTGATCCTGTGCGCGACGTAGCTCAGCGACCGAACCGAAGACTCATCGACCCAGTGAGCGTCATCGACGGCGATCAGCAGCGGCGTCCGGGCGGCGACGTTCGCGGTAAGCCAGTGGATCGCGTGCAGAACGGCGAATCCCGCCTCCGGTCTGGCGGGTCCGGCGCCGACCGGGTCAGCTGGCTCGATCACCCACTCGGCTGCTGCCGCCGCGCCCGCCAGCAGCTCGCGGCGGTCGGCGAGCGTGGCGGCGGCGAGCACCGGTTCGAACAGCTGCCGGATCGCCCCAAATGCGAACTCGCGCTCGAGCTCCGAGCCGCCGGCGCTCAGGACCTGCAGTCCTTGCGCTTCCGCGTAAGTGCTCGCGGCGGCGACCAGCGCGCTCTTCCCGGAACCCGCCGAACCTTCGACCACGACGAGGCCGCCCCGTCGCGCGAGCGCGCGGTCGACGACGGCGCGTAGCGCAGCCAGCTCCGTCTCCCGCTCGAGCAGGTGTCCGTGCATCCCGGTCAGGTGCCGCATCGAAACTGAAAAATCAGGGTACCTCCCTGACGCGAGCCGGCGTGTATACCGTCATGCTCCGCAGCTTGGGACATCGGGGCGCTATGAGGATCGCGACGACTGTGCTCGCAGCGACGGCGCTGCTGCTCGCGCCTGCCGCCGGCCATGCCGACAGCACCGGCCTGGTCGCGCAGTGGCACCTCGACGGCATCGCCGGCGGGGCGACCCCGGACAGCTCTGGCAACGGGCTCACCGGCGAGGAGGTGCGAGGGACGCTCGCACCCGGCGGCCGATTCGCTAGCGCGCTGGCGACGACCAACCCCGGCGACGGTTTTACCGTCCTCGACAACCCGCTGCTCGAGCCCCAGCGAATCACAGTGATGGCATGGGTGAAGAAGGGTGGCCCGTTCAACGTCTACCGCACGATCGTCAGCAAGGGCAGCGACACGTGCGGGACACACGAGAGCTACGCGCTCGACACCGGTCCAGACGGAGGGCTTCGGTTCTTCGCCTACGAGGGGGGCTCCAACGCCGCGCTGGTGGCCAACGCCGTGGCGCCGGCGTCGCTCTGGAATAACCAGTGGCATGCCGTTGCGGGCACGTTTGACGGGGCTACCGCGCGGTTGTACGTCGACGGTGCCCAGATCGGCTCGGCTCCGGCTCCCGTTCAGGGCGGCGGGATCCAGTACGGGTTACCGGAGAACAGGCTGGCCGTGGGGCGCTTTCCCCAAGGGGCCCCATGCGACCCCAACGGGTTCCAGTTCGTCGGCACGATCGACGAGGTGCGGCTTTACGACCGGGCGCTGACCGGCGCCGAGGTCGGCTACCTACAGCGCGCCGATCAAACCACTCCGCCGAGCCTTCCGATCCCCGGCGGAGGGGGCGGTGGCGTCGGTGGGGGAGGCGGCGGCGGCACCGCCGCGCCGATTGCCCGATTCACCGCCACCGGCAACGTCGCGCCGCTGAAGCTTGCGGTTCTGAACGCGGGCAGCACCACGGGTGCCGCGAAGCTGAAGTGGGACATCAACGGCGACGGGCGCAGCGACATCACCTGTTCGGGGAGCGCGCCGATGCTGGGTCTGCGCCTGCGCTCACCGCAGACCGCCAACGTCACGCTCACCGCCGTCGCTCTGGACGGCCGCGCGTCGTCGATATCGCAGCATGTGTCGATCAGCGGCCCGAGCCCACCGAGGAAGGCGGCGGCGGGATTCTCGGATCTGGCGATCTGCGGTCCGACCACGGGGTTCATCCACGGGGACCTGACGTTGGCGAACAGCATCTCCTGCGCCCAGAACAGCACGGTGACGTTCGGCCTCATCGAGGCGAATGGATGCTTCGATCACGTCCTCAGCAAAAGCGGCGTCCCGGCCGCCGAACAGCCCGTCGTCACCCACTACTACAACCTCGAGAATCTCCCGCACTTCGTGCAGGTCGTCTGCGCCCACGACCCGACGAGTAAGACGTGCAAGGACTTCCTCACCGAGTTCGGGGCGCTGGATCTGTTCGTGTCCAGGCACCCAGTGAGGATCAACGGGATGGACTTCATCCCGCGCGGCAACGGGTCGATCGTCGTGTTCCCGGCGTTGCAGCGGGTGGTCTCCTCCAACGCCAAGGTGAAGCTCGGGAACATCCTGGTGACGTCGGGGGCGATCGACTTCGACCTGAAGAACCCCTACAAGGCGCTCGGCCGCAACGCTCCCGTTCAGGGGCGGGTGCCACTGTTTGACTTCAACCCAGGCAATGTCGGGATCGGTGGCTTTGGGATCGACGGCTCGATTCACCTCGACTTCGTCCGCAATGCGGACCATCGCTACACGGAGGCGACGCTGCGCCTCGACCTGCCCGCGGTGTTCGACGCGTTCGGCGGCAACCCGCCCAGCGGCTCCGTCACCGCCCAGGCGGACAACACGACGAACGGCCTGATCCTCAACCGGCTGCACCTCGCGGTCCCGGAGGCGAACCTCGGCGGACTGCGCTTCACTCACGTGGCGTTTGATTACGCCGCTTCCGGGAGTCCCGATGGGCGCTGTCCAGCGGACTGGTGGAAGGCGACTGCGAACATGTTCCTGGACGGGGCGGGGCTGATTCTCAGCCCGCCGCCGAGCCAGAACGGGATCGAGTTCTGCGCCGGCGCCGACCCGTTCTTCCGGAGCGCCGGGGGCACGGTCCAGTTCGGTGGCCCGATCCCGCCGCCGGAGCTGTTCCCGGGCGTGTTTCTCGACGACATCGGTTTCGACGTGGGGCTCGACCCGACGCTCGTTCGCGGCAATGCCACGATCAGCGCTGCCGAGCTCAGCCGGGTGAGCGGGACGCTGCTCGTCGGCTTCCCGTCGCCGGGATCGCCGTACACACTGAGCGCCGAGGATGCGAAAAGTCCCGGTAACGACGACGTCGGCGACCTTGCGCCGCTGGCCGGTCGCAGGCTGGTCAGTCCGTTTGTGGCGGTTGGCGGCACGGCCGGCCTTCGGATCCCGGGCCTCGATCAGGGGATCGACTTTGGCAACGGCTATTTCCTGTACTCGTTCCCCGACTACATTGCGCTCGGAGGAGGCGTGCGGGTGGTGATGCCGGGATTCACGGTCAACGGTGGACTCGACGGAGAGCTCTCGTTCAAGACCAAGCTGTTCAGCCTGCACGGCAGTATCCAGGCGTGCCTCGCGGGCCTGGTCTGCGGCGGATTGGAATCATGGGCGTCCAATAACGGCATCGTCGCCTGTGTCGGCGACATCAGGCACGGTGGCCTGCATCCCGGTATCGGCTACCACTGGGGCGACTTCTGGCCGACCGTGTGGCTGTTCGACGGTTGCACGCCGAGCCATTACTGGATCACCAGCGTCACCGGTAACGCCGACGCGGCAACTGCTGCCCACACGTTCACGGTGGCGCGGGGCGAGGCGGCGAAGAACCTGCGCCTGCGAGGAATCGGGGGCGCACCGAACGTCGAGGTTCGAGGCCCGGACGGCGAAACCGTGTCGAGCGCGACGAGCACGTCCGCCACCGGGCGCACGCTCGCGATCCTCCGTCAGGACGCCGGCAGGGTGACCTGGATCGGAGTCGATCACGGCAAGCCCGGCCGCTACACGATCACGCTCCTGCCGGGGTCGCCGCGGATCGCCAACATCGCCGGCACCCGTCCGGGCTCTCGCGAGATCAAGGCCACGGTGACGGGGTCGGCAAGCCGGCGCACGCTGCGCTACGTGATCGGCTCGCCGGTCGGCGAGCGGGTCAGGTTCTTCGAGCGGGCCGGCGCCACCTTCCATCTGCTCGGCACCGCACACGGGAGGCGCGGCGTGATCCGCTTCGCTCCGGCTCCCGGCCGAGGCGGCGTGCGCGAGATCGTGGCCCAGATCCAGGTCGACGGAGTCAACGCACCTGACCGCACGGTTGCGCATTACCGCGCCGTCGCAACGGTCAAGACGGGCAAGCCGCGTGTCACTGGTGGTCAAGCGCCACGGGGCCGCGCTGCGGATCTCCTGGCGACCTGTCGCCGGCGCGATCGGTTACGCGATCGTGGTCAGGCCGCACAGCGCCGCCGAGCGCGTGGTCAAGGTCTCACCGCGACGCCACACGGTGCGCCTGTCGGGCATCGCCAAGACCCAGCGCGGCACCGTTTCGGTTTCGGCGCGCGGCGCGCTGCTCGACTGGGGTCGCCCGAGCATCGGGCGCTTCCACGCCACCAGGCCGCCACATACCGTGCTGCGGCCCTTCAAGCAGCTGGGTCGGCCGGTCGTCAACGCCGCGCTAGCGGAGACCGCCTGTCTGCAAGGACACAGCAGCTGTGGTGGTGGCTACGCTGGGAGCGTGCCCGAGCTACCCGAGGCCGAACGCGCCCGCCAGACGCTTGAGTCCGCGGTCGGGCGGACGATCGCGGCGGTGGACGACAGCGACACCTACGTGTCTCGCCCGCATCAGCCGGGCGAGATCGGGGCGGCACTCATCGGCCATAAGGTCATCGAGGCGCGTCGCCGCGGAAAGTTCCTGTGGCTGGAGACCGATGATGGCCCGGTGCTCGGCCTTCACCTCGGAATGGCCGGGCGGATCTTGGTCGATCCCGATGACACCACTCGTTGGGATCGGTTCACGCTCGAGTTCGAGGACGGCGGCCGGCTGGTCCTGCGGGACAAGCGCCGCTTGGGCCGCGCGCTCCTCAACCCGGACTTCTCGCACGTTGGGCCCGATGCCGCCAAGGTCACACGCGAGGAATTTCGGCGCCTGATCGGCTCCGGCCGCACCGCGGTCAAGGCAAGACTCCTGAACCAGCACGCGATCTCGGGCGTCGGCAACCTGCTCGCCGATCAAGTCCTGTGGCAGGCCCGGATCTCGCCGCTCCGCCTCACCTCGGACCTGACCACCGAGGAGCTCGACAAGCTCAGACGGGAGCTCCGGAGCGCGATCCGGTCGGCGATCGCCAAGGGCGGGGTTCACACCGGCCGCTTCGTCCAGGCCCGCCGCGGCGTGGACCGCCGTGAGCCCGGGCATTGTCCGCGCGACGGCACTCCCCTCAGACGCGACACCGTCGGCGGCCGCACCACCTACTGGTGCCCGGTCTGCCAGACCTGATCACCAGCCCCAGGGCCAGCGCAAGCCCCGGCCGAACTCGCCGTTGGCGCCCGACAGCGGCGCTGGCTCATAGCGGATAAACGCAGCATCGCCGAGTCCGAGGCCGGCAGCAGTCGCTTCGAGTCGGCCCGGGTCAGCCACCGAACCCCAGCGCCCGCTCTCGACCCGGTGCTGGACTGCCAGCACGCCCGCCACCAGCTCGGCCGGCGTGAAGTTGCAGTGCAGCTGCCGCTGGATGAACGCCTGACGAAGGAGGGAGCTCCGACCCGCCCGCTCGACCGTGTGCCGGTAGTAGTTCTCCTGCTGCACCGGCACGAGCTGGTCGGAGATCGTGTGCATGTCGAGCTCCGGGACTTGCAGCCGGCCCGTGGGCACCGAGGAGCGATCGAGCGACCGCAGCGCGCCCGGATCGGCCTTGATGTCGGCGTCCCGGGTCAGCGTGCCGAGATCGCGGCGGAGGCTCAGGCCCGCCGCCCGGTACAGGCTCGCAACCTCGGGCAGGTACGGCGAGCGAGCCAGGAGCCGGGCGAAGTCCACTCCCGCGGTCCACGACCCGTTGCCGCCGGCGGCTTGCTCGATGTAGGGCCGGCCGAACTCGACGAAGTCCATCGTCGTCGAGATCGGCGGCGCGGCCGGCTTGAACTGGACGTCGTACTGCTGCTGCTCCTGCGCCGCGTAGTCGTGGGGTGCGGGCATCGACTCGCCGGTGGCCCACGTCGCCACGTTCATGTAGGCCATCGCGAGCGCCAGCCGGGCGCGGCCCTGCGGCGTCGTCTGCGCCTGCGAAGCGACGGCGTCGAGCTGGTAACCCGTATTCAGACCGTCGCCCGGGTCGGTGAAGTGCACGAGCTTGATCGACTCGCCAGGGGCGAGCAGCCGGCTCATCGTGTACTCGCCGTCGAGCTGGTAGTTGTTCAGGTTGATCCCGCCGGCGACGATCCCACACGTCGTCAGCGAACCGTCGATCCGCCCATTCCCACGCTCGCTCTCCAACGAGCTGATCAGGCCGCCCATCGAGGTCCCGACGGCGAGCACGTGCCGCGGCGCGTGCGGGAGCAGCCCCTTGACGTCCGCGAGCGTCTCGAACTGGTCGGTCAGCGCGCTGTTGAGCGCCCACCACGACCCGTTGGGGTCATACGAGGACCCCGCCAGCGCGTACCCTCGCGCCAGCAGAGCCTGCTGGGTCACCGGATCGGGCGCGTCGGCCGCGACCAGCGGTCCGAAGCCATGGCTGTAGAGCAGCACGGTCCCGTTCCACGAAGCCGGGACGTCGGCAATCCACTGCCCGCCGTCCGAGGTCGTCCCCGAGTAGCTCGTCGACCCGACCGCCCCAACCGCCGGAACGGCCGCCAGAAGGCAAACAGCCGCGATCGCCGCGACCACGGCCGGCGCAACACGCGCAAATCGTCCGAACACGAACGCTCCTCTCTCCCACGAACCGGCGATGAAACCGGCGAACCGCCGCGCAACCTACGCCTCGACAAGCGGATTGTCAACCAACCTGATACTCGACCGGAGCAGCCTGCCCGCAGGCTAATGTTCGGCGCCGTGCAAGCCGCCATGAAAGCCGCCGCGAACCCCGCCCCCCGCATCACCGACTCGGCGCACGAGAGTCGCATCGGATACCTCGTCTACAGGCTCGAACGCCGGCTGCGCAGCCGGCTCGACGACGCGGTCCGGGCCCAGGGTGTCACCACCACCGAGTACGTGACCCTGAGTGTCCTGCGTCGCCACGATGGGATGTCCTCGGCCGAGCTCGCCCGCTGGGCGTTCGTCACACCGCAGGCGATGAACTCGGTGATCACAGCGCTCGAAAGGCGCCGGCTGGTCCGCCGTCGTCCAGACCCTCAGCACCGCCGGGTGCTACGCACCTCGCTCACCCGCAAGGGCATCGACGTACTCGACGGCTGCGAGCGCTCGATGGACGTGATCGAACGCGACATGCTCCAACAGATCGCGCCCGACGAGGTCGACACGCTGCGCACACTGCTCGTCCAGTGCGCCCACTCGCTTGAGGCCACTCGGCCGATGCCACCGCTCTAGACCTACGCCGACCGAGGTGGCGGAATCGCCTACATGCACAAGCAGCGCGTCGCCAGCAGCGAGGTGTTTTGCGCGGACCTGAGCCCGCGTGGGGGGAGGCGCCGTGCTCGACCCCGAGGTGGTCTCGGCGATGCTCCGGCGCCCGGCCGTGTGACCGCACTGGTGGGGACGATCGTGTTCCCGGCCTCGATCGTCGTGTCCACGATCCTCGAGCGCCTCACCAACGACGTGCTGATCGCCGGACTCGGCCAGGGAATCGTCGTGATCGGCTGGGTCGCGCTGTGGGCGCCGGCGCAGTACGTCGTCGTGGACGCGGTTCCGCACCGGCGCCTGCGCGAGCGCTACGCCGAGTTCGCCGATGTCGACGTCAGGCTGGCCTGGGAGCCGGCCCCGCTGTAGCTACGCGGCGGCTACACGGCCGACTTCTGGGCCACGCTGGACCAGAGCTCCCGGGTGGCCAGCTCGGCGCCCCGGGCCATCGTCTCGAGCTTGGCCCAGGCCACCGACGGCGCCGTCGCGCGCATCCCGACGAGCGTCCCGAAGCCGCAGTCGGTGCCGGCGATCACGTTCTCGCGCCCGACGACCCCGGCGTACCGGACCAGCCGTTGTGCGACCAGCTCGGGGTGCTCGATGTAGTTGTTGGTCGAGTCGATCACGCCCGGGACCAGCACCTTGCCCTCGGGCAGCGGCACCCGCTCGAACACCTGCCACTCGTGCTCGTGTCGGGGGTTGGCGCCCTCGATCACCAGTCCGTCGGGCTTGGCCCGGAGGATGATCTCGACGATCTCGGCCAGCTCGACGTCGCGGTGGTGGGGGCCGTCGTAGTTGCCCCAGCAGACGTGCATCCGCATCCGGTCGGTGGGGAGGTCTCCGAGCGCGCCGTTGAGCGCGTCGATGTGCATCGACAGGTTGCGCTTGAGGTTCTCGAGCGGCATGTCGGGATACAGCACGTGACCGCAACCGAGGTCGGGACAGTCGATCTGCAGGATCAGGCCGGAATCGACGATCGCCTTGTACTCGGGCGCCATCGCGTCGGCGAGCGCGTAGACGTAGGCATCGGCGTCCGGGTAGTGCTTGTTCTCGAGGAACATCGAGATCGTCGCCGGCGACACCGCGGTCATGAACGCCTCGGTGACGTCGACTCCCTCGACGGCGTGCTTGAGCAGCGCGATCTCGCCGGCGGTGAGCTCATCGGCCTCGGCGCGCCGCGACACCGGGCCGACGCACGCCGGGCGCACCAGGTGTGTGAACCCCGGGTCGCTCATCAGCTGCTCCTCGGCGCCGGGGTACTCGGTGAAGTCCCGGATGTTCATCGGCGCCGACTCGCCGCCGAAGCCCTCGAGCCGGTCCTTCACGTAGGTGGCGTAGGACGGCTTTCCGAACTCGCCGTCGTTGACGATGTCCACGCCGCAGCTGGCCTGCCGGGCGACCACCTCGACCGTCGCCTCCTCGACCAGCGCCCGTAACCGCTTGGGATCTTGCTGGTTGCCCTCGAGCTCTGAGAGCATCGCGCTCTCGAGCGGTTCCGGCCTGGGCAGACTGCCGGTGTGGGTGGTCAGGATCCGCGAAGTGCTGCGCTGCATCGATACCTCCCTCGACGCTGGCCGATATGCGCTGCGAATCACCGGCCATGCGCACCGGCGCATGACCGACGCGAGCGGATGATATGCCTCAGCCCCAGAGCCGCGTCTGCAGCCCGGAGGCGCGCGCCACGGGCCGCTGCACGGCGGCGCGGATCGTGTCCTCGGTGCCGACCAGGATCAGTTGTCGCCGTGCCCGGGTCGCGGCCGTGTAGAGCAGCTCCCGTGTCAGGATCCGCGAGCCGACGTCGGGCAGCAGCACGGCGGCGACGTCGAACTGAGAACCCTGACTCTTGTGGATCGTCATCGCGTAGACGGTGTCGATCGACTCAAGCCGGGTCGGGCTCAGCTCGACGATCTCGCCGCCGCGGTCGAACGCGGCGCTCGCGCCGCCGGGGGCGGATTGGACGACCACGCCGGTGTCGCCGTTGAAGAGCCGCAGCTCGTAGTCGTTCTCGGTCACCAGCAGCGGCCGTCCGACGTACCACCGGTCCTCCACCGCGAACTCGCCGAGCGCCACCTCGAGCCACGCTTCGATCCGCGCCGTCCACGTCGCCACTCCCTGGGGCCCACGGCGGTGGGCGCACAGGATCCGGAACGCCCCGAGCGCGTCGATCGCCTGCCGCGCCTCGCCGGCACGAGCCGCCTCGATCACCGCGCGCGCCGCATCGACCGCGAGCTCCTGGATCGGAGCGAGCGCCTCGGTACCGGCCGGCGGATCGCCCGCATCAGACGCGATCCAGACGACGTCCTCGGGCGGCTTGCGCAGCACCCGGAGCACGTCTTCGACCTCCCCGCGGCGGATCGCCGAGGCCAGGCTCGCGATCCCCTCGCCGAAGCGGTGCACGCGGTCGAGCACGACGATCCCGTCGGCCACCCCGGCACCCTCCGGTGGTTCGGCCGCGAACACGCGGTCGCCGGTGGCCTGTTCCAGGCGCGCGAGTGACCGCTCGCTGATCGTCAGCCGGTCGGCCGCCGGGCCGACGATGTCGGCGAGCACCGCGCCCGCCTCGATCGAGGCCAGCTGCCCCGGGTCGCCGACCAGCACCAGCCGCGCGTCGGGCCGGAGCGCGTCGACCAGGCTCGCCATCAGCGACAGCGACACCATCGAGGTCTCGTCGACGATCACGACGTCGTGGGGGAGGTGGTTGGCGCGATCGTGGCGGAAGCGGCTGTAGCTCCCGGGCCTGCGCCCGAGCAGCCGGTGCAGCGTCGACGCTTGGATCCCGCTCAGCAGCTCCCGGACCTCGAGCTCACGTCCAGCCCGCCGGCCTCCTCGTGGACGGCCTCCTGGAGCCGGGCCGCGGCCTTGCCGGTCGGCGCCGCGAGCGCGATCAGCGGCCACGCCGACCCCGCGGCGGCCGCCTGCTCGGCCAGCAGCGCGACGATCCGGGCGACCGTCGTCGTCTTGCCGGTGCCCGGGCCGCCGGCCACGACCGCGAACCGACGGAGCACCGCCGACGCGGCGGCCAGGCACTGGCGGGTGTCGGTCTGGCCGGGGAACAGCCGCTCCAGTCCGTCGGCGAGCAAATCGACCCGCACGCGTGGATCGTCGCCGCCGCTCATCGCGCGCAGGTCGACCGCCAGTTGTCGCTCCTGGCCCCAGTAGCGGTCGAGGTACAGCGCGCTGCCGAGCAGCCGCAGGGGACGCGCCTCAGCTGAATCCTCCCCGGCCGCGACCAGGCCGCTCCGCCCTACCACCTCGACCCACCCACCCGGATCGGGCCACGGCAGCGACGACAGGTCGACCGGCTCGTCGGCATCGACGGCGGCGGTGTCGCGGATCGTCGCCAGGTCGACCTGGACGTGCGCCAGCCGCGGCGCGCGGACCGCGAGCGCGACCGCGAGCAGCACCGACTCGTCGTGCTCACCGGCGATCGCCGCCAGCCTCAACGCAACGTGGACGTCGGCCGCGCTCAGAACCCCGGCCGCGTTGAACTCGCCCAGTAGTCCACCCGCGCCCCGGACACGCCGGACGTCGAACGGGTCGAGCTCGGGGCCGCCGGTGACAACGCTCATGCCGCCACAACTCCGCGGTCGAGCACGTCGCTCAGGGCCTCGACGAGCGCACCGCTCGGCCGCCACGCGAACACGCCGCATGGAGTGCGGTCCACCGTCGGCGTGTCGGGCCCGGCCATGCCGCGCAGGAACAGGTACAGGACGCCCGCGATGTCGCGGTCCGCGTCGTAGTCCGGCAGTCGCCAGCGCAGGTACCGGTGCAGCGCGACCGTGTACAGCAGCGCCTGCAGCGCGTAGTGCCGGCGGAGCATCTCGTCGACGAGCGCCTTGGGCCGGTGGTGCCACAGGGCGAGCTCCTCGTCGGGGCCGGCGAGCCAGTTGGTCTTGTAGTCGACGACCGCGAAGCGCGCCGCGCCGTCCGCGGGCAGGCGGAGCACGAGGTCGAGGCTGCCGGTGAGATAGCCGTGGACGCTCTGCCTCAGAGTCTCGTCGGACAGCCGGTCTGCGTAGCCGGTCAGCGGGTCGTCGTCGGTCAGGTGCTCACGGAGCACGTCCGCGATCAGCCTCAGCGTGAGCGCCCCGGTCGGCTCGTCGCCGCCGACGAGCGGCAGCTCGAACTCGAGCTCGTCGAGGCGGTCCCGGGGTGCGATGTCCCGCAGTCGCACGCCGCCGAGCATCGGCCCCAGCGGCGTTTCGATCGCGGCTCGCAGCCCGGCGACCACGCCGCCGCGCTCGCCGAGATCGACCGCCCGCCATGACTGCGCCGCATCGATCTGCTCCGCGAGCGCGCGATCGATGTCCGCCGCCGCGAAGTCGGTGGCCGCCAGCACGCGGTGGACGAGCGTCCCGATCTCGGCGCCGGCCGGCATCTGCGCCAGCAGCGACGGCGCGGCTCGGGCGGGACGGTCTCGACACCGGCCGCAGCCGGGCTCCCGGCGTCGGGCTCGTCGCCGACCAGCGACTCGTCCGGCTCGCTCGAGACCGCGGCCTCGTAGGCGCCCGCCGTGATATCGGTGTACGACGTCCGACGCCAGCTCCAGTCCAGGCGCCGGTCGAACTCGGCGTGGCCCAGGCGGCGGGGCTCGGCCAGCGACGAGATCCACTCGCCGGGGCGCCCCAGCTTCGAGCGTTCGACCTCGATCTGCCCGCCGGACTCCTCGGCCAGCTCGTGGAAGCGCTCGATCACGGTCGCGTCGCTCGGCGTGCGCTTGCCGTAGGCCGCGACGTTGCCGTCCTGATCGCGGGCGAACAGCAGGCGGCCGAGCGGGGAGTTGGCGGCATCCTTGGAGCCCGCCCACCAGACCACCGTCTGGTGACGCGCGCGCGTGAGGCCGACGTACGCGAGCCGCAGGTCCTCGCCGCGCCGCTCGCCGATGTACTGCAGCTCGTGCTCGCGGTATTGAGGACCGTCGGTGGCGACGTCGATCGTCCGCATGTCGCCGGCCCCCGGGTCGTGGAAGAACACCGGCTCGCCCGGTCGGATGTACACCGAGTCCCACAGGAACGGCAGGTACACGACCGGGAACTCGAGTCCCTTGCTGCGGTGGATCGTCAGCACCTGCACGGCCTGCTCGTCTGACTCCAGCCGCCGGCTTCGCTCCTCGTCGCCCGTGTCGTCGTACGCCTCGGCGATCCGGCGCCGCAGCCAGGCGGTCAGCGCGGTGACGCCGAGCTGCTCGCTCGACGCCGCTGCGTGCAGCAGCTGGCCCACGTGCCGCAGATCGGTCAGCCGACGCTCGCCGTCGACGTCGGCGAGCAACCGGCGCGGCAGCCGCTCGGTCAGCGTCACGGTCTCGGTCAGCGAGGCCACGCCACGCTCGCGCAGGACCCTCGCCCAGTCGTGCAGCCGACGGTGGACGTCCTCCCACGCCTGCTCGTCAGATTCGGCGACCCGCTCGGCGGACCAGCCGATAAAGCAGGTGAGCGCCGCGGTGTGGGCGCGGACGGTCGACGCGGGGCGCTCGAGTGCCTCCAGCAGCCGCAGCCACTCGGTCGCGATCTCGGTCGCGAACACGCTGCCGGCGCCGTTGATCACGGCCGGAACGCCGGCTCGTTCGAGCGCCTCCCGGATCTGCGCGGCGGTCCGGTTGGTCTGCACCAGCACCGCGACGTCGCCGGGGCGGAGCACTCGCAGCTCGCCGTCGCCAGTGCCCGAGCGCTGCTCGAGCTCGGCGCCCGAGGACAGCAGCTCGACGACGTCCTCGGCGAGGTCGGTGGCGACGTGCTCGCGTGCAGAATTCACCTGGGCGAAGCCGTTGAAGGTCTGCCTGACGAGCTCGCGCGGCACCACCCGGACCCGCAGTGGTGCTCGGCTCGGTGCGCCGTGCAGCCGCGAGTCGCGGTGGGCGTCGGCGGCGCGCACCCGGCGATAGACGATCCCCTCGTGCCCGAGCTTGGCGCCGCTCAGCAACGCGTCGTAGGCGTCGATCAGACCTTGGTCACTGCGCCAGTTGACGTCGAGCGTGGCCTGCCCGGCGGCCTCGCTGGCCGCCTCGAGGTAGGCGTACACGTCGGCCCCGCGGAACGCGTAGACCGCCTGCTTGGGGTCGGCGATCAGCACCAGCGTGCGGCCGGTATCGCCGAACGCGCGGCGCATGATGTCCCACTGCACCGGATCGGTGTCCTGGAACTCGTCGACGAGCACGACCTCGTAGCGTGCCCGCAGGCGCTCGGCGGCGTGACCCTCGTCGGCCGCCAGCGCGGCGTCGAGCCGGGTGAGCAGGTCGTCGTAGGTCATCACCGCCATCCGCCGCTTGCGCGCCTCGACCTCGTTGCGAACGGCGTCGGCGAGCCGGACCCGCATCTCCGGGACCTCGCCCACGGTGGGCGCGATCCGCGCGGCCGGGTTGGCGATCGCGATCCGAGCGATCTCGCCGGCCTCAGAGCGGGTCAGCGGCGGCGAGTCGCCGGTGCGAAAGCGCCGCACGTACAGGTCGTCGACAACGTCCGAGACGAGGTCGCTCAGGTCCTCCACGAATTCGGTGTCGGGCGCGAGGTCGGCGGCGATCCCCAGCCCGCCGAGCACCTCCTGGCAGAAGCCGTGCGTGGTCGCGATCGTCGCCGCGTCGAATTCGGCGAGCGCGTTCTGCAACCGCCGGCGGCGGAGCGCGATCTCGTCCTCGGGCCCGCGGGCGAGGAGCTTGACGATTGGATCGCCGTCGTTCGGACCCCGCGCCGGCGAGCGCGCGCCCGAGACCCCGCTCGACGCTGACCAGCCGCGAGCGGACGCGCTCGCGCAGCTCGCCCGTGGCCATCCGCGTGAACGTCACCAGCAGCAGGCGATCGAGCGGCAGCCCCCCGGCGACGTAGCGCGCCGCGAGCGCGGCGATCGTGTACGTCTTGCCGGTCCCGGCGCTCGCCTCCAGGACCGTGATCCCGGCCTCCGGCAGCGGACCGGTGACGCTGAACGCGACGGGCTCGTACACCCGGCTCACTTGCGCGCCACCCGCTCGGAGACCAGCAGGCCATTCCACATCCTGAGCGCGTAGCGGCCGAACCGCGTGCGCTCGGACATGTCCCACCCCTGCCCGTGCTCGTCTGATCTGGGCTGCTCGGCGAGCAGCTCGTCGAACGTGCGCACGCCGCCGAGCACGAGCTGGTGGTCGGGCTCCTTGTCCTCCTTGTCGTAGTTCCACGGGGAGGTCCACGCCTTGCGGCCGGCGCCGACCGCGTCCTCGCCCGAGTGGGCAGCCTGCGCGTACGCCGCCGAAGTCATGCAGTACAGCGGCAGCGGCTCACGCATCCCGCGCGCGTACAGGTGCGCAAGCCCGGCGAGGTGTCCGAGCGCGGCGCGACGACGGGCGTCGGCGTCGCCGCCGAGCGGCGGGATCTCGGCCACGGTCACGGTCCCGTCGCCGTCACAGCGCCCCACCGTCACGGCCGACAGCTCGCGCTCCGGGCACGCGGCGGTGACCGCGAGCAGCCGCACCCAGGACGCCAGCCGGTGCCTGGGGGAGACGCGCGAGTAGGTGGTCGACAGCAACGTGTCGCCGCGAACCGACGACACCGTCCCGCTCAGCAGCCGCCCGTCGCGCAGACGGACCCGCACGTCGACCGGATCCGTCCTGGCGTCCGGCGGGATCAGCGACTGCACCTCGGCCACGATCGCGTCGACGGTGGCGTACACCCCGGCGATCACCGGCCGGCCGAGCACGCCCGGCGGCAGCGTCCCGCGCTTGATCTCGGCCAGCGCCGCCGTGCGGCCGTCGACCCCGGCCAGCCGCGCGTCCAGCAGCCGCTCGCCGACCTGCCAGCGCTGCAGCCCGTCGAGCTCGATCCGCAACCCGTCCTCGGTCTCCTCGGTGAAGTCGGTCAGGCTGATCCGCAACCGCCGCCGCAGGAACGCCCGCACCGGCCGCTCCGCGAACCGCACCAGGTCGTCGAGCTCGAGCACCTCGTCGTCGAGCGGATCCAGCGGGCGGGCGAGGAACGCGCCGGGCCTGGTCCGGGGAGCGACGAGCGCCTGAGCGCCCTCGAGGCCGACGCGGTCAAAGCTCCAGGTGGTGTCGGGCACGAGCGCGCCGGAGACGAAGTTGCGGGGATCGAACGGTTGCAGGGGATGGTGGACGACTACCTGGTCGTGCGCGTCACCGTCCTGGCAGCGCGCGGTGGCGTCGATCGTGTCGAGCAGCTCCCCGACGGGGACGGCGGGCGGCCGCGGAAGGTTGGTGCGCTCGTCGTTGCTGGTGTAGGCGACGATCAGCCGCTCGGTGGCGGCCAGCACCGCATCGAGCAGCAGCTGCAGGTCCTCGGTGCGCGGGTTGCGTTCGCCGATCTGGGGACGGTCGAGCATCAGGTCGTCGCCGTCGCTCGGCGTCTTGCGCGGAAACGCGCCGTCGTCGAGGCCGAGCAGGCAGACCACTCGGTGCGGGACCGACCGCATCGGGTGGAGCGTGCAGACGGTGAGGTGGCCGGTGCGGAAGTTCGTGCGCGTCGGTCGGCCCTGTAGGCGGTCGGCGAGCAGGCCGCGCACCTCCTCGAGCGCAAGCCGCGTCGACGCCCCGTCGGTCTCGGCGTTGGACTCGGTGACGAGCTCGTCCAGGACGCGTTGCAGCGCGGCGCGCTGCCACGAGTTCGTGGGGCTGGTGGCGGTCAGCGAGTCGGCGGCGTCGCCGATTGCGCGCGCCCATTGCGCGATCGGCTGTGGCGCGCTGAGCGCGTCGATCGCTCCATGCAGGCGCGCGACGAGCTCGGCGACACGGCCGGCGAGGTCGATCGAACCGCTGTCGACGTCGTCGACCGGCAGCACGTCCTCGAACAGCCGCTGCCCGTCCTCGGTCATCGTCACGCCGAGCGCAAGACGGTCGAGACCGGCGCTCCAGGTGCCGGCCGTGAGCGCGTCGAGCTGGTAGGGCGCGCGGTGGGCGGCGTCGAGCCCCCACCGGATCGCCGCCTGGCCGATCCAGCTCTGGATGCGCGCGAGGTCGTCGTCGTCGAACCGGAACCGCCGGCGCACGGGCTCGCGATCGATCAGGCTGAGCACTTGCGATGCGGTCAGCCGCTGGTCGGCGAGGTCGAGCAGCTGCGCGGTGAACGACAGCACCGGGTTGGTCTGTCTGAGCGAGCGGTCCGCGAGGCGGACGCGCAGGTTGACCTGTTGGGTGTCGTCGTCGGGCGGCTCGCTGGCGCCAAAGGTCGCGTGGATCAGCGGCGCGAACGTCTCGATGTCGGGGCACATCACGATCACGTCGCGCGGCTCGAGCGTCGGGTCTGCGGCGAGCAGGTGCAGGATCGCGTCGCGCATCACCTCGACCTGGCGGGCGCGGCCGTGGCATGCGTGGATTTGGATGCTGCGGTCTTTCGGGTCGAGCTCGACGCGGTCGTCCCGCGCACCAGGGAGCGGCGGACCCGGCGGCTCACGGTCGGCCCTGACGTCAGCCTGGATGCGCTGGAGAAGCGTGCCGTCGCCGGACTCGACCGGGTGATGATGGTCGACGCGGTCCACGTCGGAGCCGAGCACGAGCTGCATCTCGCGCGCGTCCCGGCCCCAGGAGGCGAGCAGGCGGTTGCACGGCAGCTCGGTCGTGGTGTCGTCGGCTCGGCGCGCCGGTCGGGGACCGCTGCGGTTGGTCTGGGCGATCGCTTCCCACAACGCCGGGGAGGGGTGAAGCAGGAACAGATGAACGTCCCGGGCGGCGGCGATCGCCCGCAGGACGTGCAGATGCCCCGCGGGGAGGCGCGTCAGCCCGAACAGCGAGAGCCGTGTCGGCAGGTCGACGACCGATGCGTCGTCGCGCAGGCGGGCGCAGGCCGGGTCCAGGCGCTCAGCCGGCCCCGGGATCCCGATCCGGAGCCGGAGCCGGCGCCACAGCTCGGCCTGCCACAGCGACATCGGCGGCAGCGAGCCGCCGGCGCCGTCGGTGTCGTCGCCCGCGGCCCACGCCCTGATCATCTCTGGGCGGTTGAGCGCGTAGCGGTCAAACAGGTCGGCGGCGTGCCTGACGACGCTCAGCCGCCGGGCGCGACGGACCGGGTCCGGCTGATCCGAATCCGCGCCGAGGTGCGCGGCAACCGCGTCGAGCCACGATTCGCCCAACGACGCCTCGAGCACGTCGAGCAGCGGCCAGGTCGCGCGCTCGGGCAGCCACGGGTCGCGCTCGGGATCCACCCCCGACGCCGCCGCGACCGCGTCGCCGACCACCCGGCGCGGCCAGGGAAACGCGATGTTGGCGCAGACCCCGTCCGAGCGGCCGGCGGTCGCCCCGAGGCGGGCCGACAGGCGCTGGGTGAGCCACCGTTCCATGCCCCTCGTCGGGACCGCCACGACCTCCGCGGCCATCGGGTCCTCGAGCGGATCCGCGAGCAACTCCGCGAGGGCCTTGACCAGGCCGTCGGCCCGTTCGGATCGATGTACATGCAGCACGTCTTGTCAGTCCCTAACTCGTCTTGCACCGACTCAAATGCAGCCTAGCCCGCTGCTCCGACGGGGCTCGAGCGAGTGGGACTCAGGAGACGCCGACGCGCGTGTAGACGGTCATGCGCATCCGGGGTCGGCTGGTCGTCTGCCAGTAGTGGACCTTGCCGGTCATCGGATCGGCGGTGTGGCCGAGCCAGCGGTGCCCGTGGAACCGGAACGGGCCGCCGAGCGATTCGTGGGAGATGACGTGCTGGTAGAGCGGCTTGGCCGCCTTGCAGGTCATGTTGGACACGGTCACGCGGACGGTGATCCCGCCCGGCTTGACGAGGCCGGGGCAGTCGACCGTCTTGGCCTGGGCGGTGCCGGCCGCGAACGCGCCGACCGCCAGCATCATGACCGCTGCGATGACACCTAGAGTTGCGCGGCGGATGCCAGGCAACCGACAACCCCCTCAGTTGAAGACTTCCCCTCGGCCCGGCGTTATGGACCCTCGACAGTTTATCGGCATCCGGCCGGCGGACCTTGAGCACCGTGGTCCTCCGCGTCGACGACTGACACCCGAACCGCCGCGCCCGTCAGCCCCCGGCGGCGTCGTGCATGACCAGCGCGATCTGGACGCGATTGTCGACCTCGAGCTTGGTCAGCAGCCGGGAGACGTGCGCCTTGACGGTGGCGACACTCATGTGCAGCTCGGCGGCGATGTCCGCGTTGGCTTGCCCCCGGCCGACCGCCAGGGCAACCTCGCGTTCGCGTGGGCTGAGTCGGGAGAGCCGGTCGCGCGCAGCCTCCTGGCGGGCAGCGGCGCCACCATCGCCGGCCACGAGCTCGATCAGCCGGCGGGTCACGGCGGGCGAGAGCATGCCGTCGCCGCCGTGCACCAACTCGATCGCCCGCACGATCTCGGCCGGCGGGGTGTCTTTCAGCAGGAACCCGGCGGCGCCCGCCCGCAGCGCACGCAGGACCAGCTCGTCCGCGTCAAAGGTGGTCAGCACCAGCACGGCGGGCGGTGCGGGCTGGCCGCGCAGCAGGCGGGTGGCGGCGATGCCGTCGAGCTGAGGCATGCGCAGGTCCATGAGCACGACGTCGGGGCGGTGGGCATCGACCGCTGCGAGCGCCGCGCGGCCGTCATCGGCCTCGCCGACCACGTCGATCCGCTCCGCCCCGCCGAGCATGATCCGCAGGCCCGAGCGTACGAGCGCGTCGTCGTCGACCAGCAGGACGCGGATCGGGCTCACACGCTTACGGGCAGGGTCGCGCGCAGCAGATAGTCGCCATCCGGGCGCGGGCCGTGGACCAGCTCGCCGCCCGCAAGCGCGACCCGCTCGGACAGCCCGATCAGCCCGGTCCCCGCCCCGGGCACGGCGGACGCGGTGGCCTCGATGCCCACCGGTCGGCGGGTGAGGATCTGCACTTCGAGCGGCGCGCCGGGCGGTTGGGAAACGGTGACCTCGACGGCGGCGCCGGGCGCGTGCTTGCGGGCGTTGGTGAGGCCCTCCTGGACGATCCGGTATGCGGTGCGGCCGAGCGCGTCGGGCAGATTCGCGCCGTCGTGCACGTCGATCTGACAGCTCACACGCATTCCGGCCGCGCGAGATTCCTCGACCAGCGTCGGGAGCTGGGCGAGTGTGGGCTGCGGCGCTTCGGGCACCTCGCCGTCGCCGCCCTCGCGCACGATGCCGATGATCGCCCGCAGCTCGTCGAGCGCGCTGTGGGCGGTCGAGCGGATCACGCCGGCGGCCTCGGCGATCTCGGGCGGAGCGTCGGGTCGGTACTCCAAGGCGCCGGCGTGCACGCTGAGCAGCGACAGGCGGTGGGCCAGAACGTCGTGCATCTCGCGCGCGATCCGGCTGCGTTCGGCGTCGCGCGCCCGTTCGGCGTGCAGGCGCTGTTCGGCCTGGAGCCGGTCCGCTCGCTCGCGCAGCGAAATGATCAGCGAGCGCCGTGACCGGACGAACAGGCCCCACCCCACCGCGACGGCGGTGAGCAGGGCGCCGATTATCAGGTCACTCCACGAGTACCCGCCATCGCCGGCGTAGAGCGCCGCATACACCGCCGGGAGGCGGCACGCTGGTCGTCGCCGTCGACGAGTCGGGGCTGATGGCAGCGCTTGCGGCGGCCGACCTAGCAGCGCGGACCTTGCCCGACGGCGGCTTCGTCGTCGACGCCGAGCCCGAGGCCGTTGGCCGCGCGGCCCTCGACGGCGGCGTCGCGCTCAGCCACCTCGGGCCATCCGAGGGCCACGACCTCGAGCAGTT
Source organism: uncultured Solirubrobacterales bacterium (assembly GCA_963831845.1). Taxonomy (GTDB): domain Bacteria; phylum Actinomycetota; class Thermoleophilia; order Solirubrobacterales; family Solirubrobacteraceae; genus Palsa-465. The sequence goes on from CAWHRT010000034.1 coordinate 32,561, forward strand.
GTTCTTCGACCTGACTGCGGGCAGCGAAGCGCCGCCCGCCGAACCCGTGGAGGCCGGACGATGAGCTCCGTCACCGCCGTTATCGACCGACCGCTGCCGGCGAGCGAGCGCGACGCGCAGCCGAGCCTGGCGCGGCTGACCGAGATCGAGCTGCGCAAGATGACCGACACTCGGGCCGGCTTCTGGCTGCTGCTCGCGATCGCCGTACTCACGGTGGGCGTCGTGATCGCGGTGTGCATCTTCGGCAACTCGAACGACCGCACGCTGCTGTCGCTGATGTCGGCGTCCACTGCGCCGGCGTTCGTCCTGCTACCGATCGTCGGGATCCTGCTGGTCACCTCGGAGTGGTCGCAGCGGACCGCGATGGTCACGTTCGTGCTGGTGCCGCGGCGGTCGCGCGTGATCGTCACCAAGCTCGCGGCCAGCGTCTCTCTGTCGCTGGTGATGCTCATGCTCTGCCTGCTGGTCGCGCTCGTGGCAACCGCGGTCGCGGGGTCCGGTGTAGCGGACACCTGGTCGCTGCCGGTCGGGATGTTCGGGCAGTTCGCGCTGGCGCTGGCGACCGCGATGGCGATCGGCGTCGGCTTCGGCGGCGTGCTGCTCAGTTCCGCGCCGGCGATCGTCGTCTACTTCGCGTTGCCGATCGCCTGGTCGGCGATCGGCTCGATCCACGCGCTGGAGGGCGTCGCACGCTGGCTGGACATGTCGCGCTCGCTCGATCCCCTGACCGACCACCTCCTCAGCGGTGTCGAATGGGCCCACGCCGCGACGACGCTTGTGCTGTGGTTGGCGCTGCCGCTACTGGCCGGGACGTGGCGGATCGCGCATGCCGAGGTGCGCGGCACCTGAACGCCGCGCAGCGATCTAGATCCGTTCGATCTTCGCCAGCCAGGCCGGCACGCCGTCCGCTTCGAACCTCGTCTGGATCCGATCCGGACTGATGGAGGCAACGTTCCAGCCGCCACCACGTGTGAACGCGGCCCTCAACTCCTCTTGACTGATCGGATGCGGGCCGCAGGTGCCAGCTCCGGCGTCACTGAAACACAGCACGTACAGGTCCCCGCCTCGACTCGTCACGGACGCCAGACTCGCCACGTAGTCTCGCCGCTCATCGCTGTCGAACGTATGGAACAACCCGCAATCGAGCACCGACTCGAACGCGCGGCCCAGACGGTCCAAGTGGAGGCCATCGGCGAACACGAAGTCAGCGTCCACGCCGCGACTCGCGGCCTTCTCCCGCGCGATCGACAGTGCGGTCTGCGCCACATCCACTCCCAGCACGTGCAGCCCGAGAGACGCGATGTGAAGGGCGTTCTCGCCCGTCCCACATCCAGCATCGAGAACCGTACCGGCGAATGCGCCTGCAGCCGCCAGACGCAAGATCGCCGGCTGCGGTTGTCCAAGGTCCCAGGGCGCCGGGCCATCGAGGTACGACGCATCCCAGGGCCGGCCCGCCCGCCGCTCGTGACTGGTTGGTTGCCGCTCGTTGGATGAACCGTCGGGTCGGATTCCTGCCTGCCCGGACATCTTCGTCCCCTCCCGAACGCAAGACGGCCCGCACTATGGCGGGCCGTCGAGGGTTACGACTCGTCTGTTCTAGATCGTCTGAACGTTCGCCGCGGCCGGGCCCTTGGGGCCCTGCTCGGCGTCGTAGGACACCTTCGCGCCCTCGGTCAGCGACTTGAAGCCGCTGCCGGCGATCGACGAATGATGGACGAAAAGGTCCTTGCCCTGGTCATCGGGGGTGATGAAGCCAAAGCCCTTCTCGTCGCTGAACCACTTAACGGTTCCAGTTGCCATCTGTTCCCTCCCGGGAGGTCGTGTGCTGCGAAACGCGGGAGGTGCTAAATGCAACTACTACGAACGCTGGCACTACTTTTGTCGGGCATTATTGCCCGACCCTCAAAACAAGTGTAGAGGGTCAGAGCGCGTCTCGCTCTTGGCGCTTGCGAATCTGCTCTCGCTCGTGGACGGCGCGAACCTTGCGAGCGTCCTGGTGTGTCCGCTCGTTGCGTTGGGCGATCTCTTTCCGCAGCGCGTTGAACGCCGCCTCGGACGTCGATCGGCCGGGGCCTGGTTCCTGAGGTCTCGGGGCTGGTTTCTGCTGTTGCTTCGGCATGTCTGCACTCCTCGTCGCTCCACTGGGAAGACTTGACCACAGGAAGAATGCAAGAGCGCGACACTCAGGCGGTGGACGCTGCTCTACCTATTCTACTCGGCCGCTTCGCATCGGCACGACGACGCCGCCCTTACGGCGACAGCGTCGCCGGGTCACCGGCGCTGGACTGCCCCAGACGCGCAAGCAGATCATCGACCTCTCGCAGCCACGCGCTTGCCTGGCCCTCGGCGGTCTCATCCCACAGGTCGCGCAGCTCGCTCTCCGCGCGGACACGCTGGACCGCCTCCACGGCCTGGTCTACCTCCGAGTCGTGAGGTCGATGAGGGTGGGTCTCCACCCACCGGCGCGCGTTGTCCGGCAGGCGTTCGGGTGCATGACCGGCAGAGGACGCGGATAGCTCCGCGGCCGCGATCGCCTCGCACGATGCATCGAGGCCAAGGTAGTCGGCCTCGCCCAAGGCGTTGTCGATCGCGGCCGCGATAACCCCGCCTGGGTCAACCGCTTCCTCGACAAGGTAGAACCAGTCCCTGGCCGGGTCATTCTCGAAGCTCGCAGTTCCCCAGGCGCCCACAACGACAACGATAAACGGCCTCGCAGTTGGCGGGATCTCGGCGTCGGTATGTTCCCCTGCCGTGTCGCTTGAGATCACGCTGTTCACCGATCCCGCGTGCCCGTTCGCGTTCTCTGCGGAGCCGGCGCGGCTGCGGCTGGCATGGCATTACGGCGACCAACTCCGCTGGCGGACGAGGATGATCGTCCTGACGTTGGAGGCGGGGGAGGCGGAGAAGCTCGCTGAGGGCGCTCCGACACTCCAGCGCTCCTACGGCATGCCGATCGATCCGGCGCCGTACGAGCGACCAGCTTCGTCGGAGCCCGCGTGTCGCGCGGTCGTCGCGGCTCGACTGCACGCGCCGGGAGTTGAGCAGCCGCTCCTGCGCCGGTTGCGGGTGCGGGCGATGCTTGGCGGGTTGCTCGACGATCGCGAGCTGCTCGCGGGGGCGGCGCGCGATGTCGGGCTAGAGCCGCTGGAGCTGGAGAGGTGGTGTAGCGAGGAAGAGGTTGATCGGGCGCTGCGGGCGGACATCGATGCGGCGCGCAGCCCGTCTCTGGCTGCGCGCGCCCTTGACCATAAGCTCGGCGGCCCGGTCGGGCAACGGCGCTACACCGCGCCGAGCTACGAGATCACTCGCGAGGATGACGGCACGACGATCGCGATCCCGGGCTTCACTCCGGTCGAGGCTTACGAGGCGGCGATCGCGAACCTGGCGCCCGAACTCGTCCGCCGAGCGAAGCCCGAGAGCGTCGCCGACGTGCTCGCCTGGGCCGGCCACCCGCTCGCGACGGCAGAGGTCGCCGCGATCGCGCGGCTCGACATCCAGCAGAGCCGCGCGGAGTTGAGCGACGTCGCCCAGCCAACGGCCGCCGGAGCCGACTTCTACTGGAGCCCGACGTGATTCCGGCAAGCGACGACCGTCGGAGGCTCGACCACTCGACCCTGCTTAGAGCCCAGTGATTCCCCCGGTGCACAGGCGGCGGACTTCGCCGTAGGATTGTCGGACGCCGAACGGCGTGCGGCTGGGCCGGTTATCGAGGGAGTCGAAGTGGAGTCGAGGAACGTGTTTCGCCGACGCGTACAGACGGTCGCTCGCGCGCGTCTAACGGTGGCCGTCGCGGCGGCCGGGGCGCTGCTCGCGCTTGCCGGCCCAGCAGCAGCAGCGCCGGATCAGCCTCCGGTGAGGTTCTGGTCGGTCAGCAAGGTGGAGCGCGGCATCGGGGAGCTGCCCGTGTCGAGTGGGGCGCAGGTGGGGGACAAGCTGCAGAAGGCCGTCGACGTCGGGCGTGTCGTGTTCAACCTGCCCTTGCATGCTCCGTACTGGTTCTTCCTGCCGCGCGACAGGGCGTTCGGGAGCCTGTTCTCGAGCGCCAGCGGCGTGCAGTACTCGGTGCTGGCCCAGGCACCGACACCGAATCCTGTCCGCCCGGGGGCGCCGGAGGGCACGATCACGCACCTGGACGAGTACCAGGCGTACCGGAAGCAGGACGCAAACGCCTCGTTGCGGATCACGCTCTCGGATCTGTTGCTGCAGACGATCGACGACAACAACAGAGCTTGGGGGCCTTCGAGTGCCCGTCCACGGGCAACTGCGAGCCGGTCCGTGCCGTCGTTCGCTTTCACGCGCGCGCTTACGCGGCATCGGCCGGCGGTGACTTCTACGACGCCGGCGGGATCGCGTACCTGGAGGGTCATCAGCACTCCTGGCGGCCCGGCGCCGCGACCTCCGGGGACGCCCCCAACTCGCTATGGGACGAGTCGCAATTCGACGTCGACGGCGACGCCGACGACAGCGGAACCGGCGCGGCAGGGGTGATGGACCTCAGTCAGTCGCGCCGCCTCAAGGTCCCGCTGGCCGGCATCCACCCCGGCGAGCTGTTCGCCGTGCACGTCACCCTGGAGGCCGAAGCCGTCGACGAGCGCGGCGGCGAGTCGGCCGCGCAGGCGTTCATCCAGGACCCGCAGCACGGCAACACCGGGCTGCTGACCACCCACGGTCTCAAGCCCCGGGGAAAGCCGAGGTTCAAGGAGCCGCGGGTGAAGCCGCTGCCCGCGGCGCGTTGTCCCGCCGGACCCCACCGGCATGCCGGCACGCTCCAGCTCGCCAGCGCGTCGTTCGGCGCGAGCGAGTCGAGCGGCACCCCGTTCGTCCTCGTCAGCCGGCGGGGTGGATCGCGCGGCGCCACCAGCGTCACCGTACGCACGAGCGCCGGTTCGGCGCAGGCGGGACACGACTTCACGAGTAAGACGACGCGCCTGCGGTTCGGCAGTGGGGACGCCTCGCCGCGTCTGGTGGAGATCCCGATCCGCGAGGATCGGACAATCGAATCTCCGGAGCGGTTCTCGGTGTCGCTCGACCACGCGCGTTGCGCGAAGCTCGGCAAGCTGCGCAGCGCCCAGGTCACGATCATCGACGATGACCAGGTTCCCACCGCCGCCGCCGCCGCCACCGCCCGGCTTCAGGCTCGGCGGTACGGTCGACGGTCTGCAGGGCTCCGGGCTGGTGCTCCAGAACTTCGGTTCCGAGCTCCCGGTCTCGGGCAACGGCAGCTTCACCTTCCCCGCGACGCTGGCGGCCGGGCAGTCCTACGACGTCGGCGTCAAGACGCAGCCGCACGGACCGGCTCAGCTGTGCACGGTCCAGAACGGCCGGGGGAAGGTCGGGATCGCGAACGTGACCGGGATCGCGGTCCACTGCGTCACGCAGACCCCGGCGTCAGGCCTGGACACGACGTTCGGCACCGGCGGGCTCGTGTCGACGCCGGTCGGCGGCGGACACGGCGAGGCGGTCGTGATCCAGCCCGGCGGCGCGATCGTCACCGCGGGGTGGCGGACCGCCGCCGCGGGCACCGATTTCGCGCTCACCCGCCACGACTCCGCCGGCAACCTCGACCACAACTTCGGCACCGGCGGGATCGTCACCACCGATCTCGGCGGCCCGGGTGACGAGGCCTACGACGCGGCGCTGACGCCCGACGGGGGCGTCGTCGTGGTCGGCGCCACCGACGCGCCGGGCATTCAGAAGCAGGACTTCGGCATCGTGCGCTACAAGCCCGACGGCACGCCGGATGCGGGCTTCGGATCGAGTGGGATCGTCACGACGGACTTCTTCGCCCACGGCGACGTGGCGAACGCCGTCGCCGTCCAGCCCGACGGCAAGATCGTCGTCGCGGGATTCGCCGTCGACGCTGCCGGCATCAACGGCGACTTCGCACTCGCGCGCTACAACGCGAACGGAACGCTCGACACGAGCTTTGGCACGAATGGCCTCGTGACCACCGACCTCGGTACCCAGTCCGATGACGCCCGTGCCGTGGCCATCCAGCCCGACGGACGCATCGTCGTCGCCGGCAGCGCCGGCGAGGACATCGCTCTGGCGCGCTACACGCCGGACGGCAAGCTCGACGCGGGGTTTGGGACCGGCGGCTCGACGGTCACCGATCTCGGGTCCGACGAGGTCGCGGCGGGCGTGGCGCTGACGCCCGGTGGGGAGATCGTGATCGCCGGCTACACGCTCGGTCCGAACCTGAACCGCGATTTCCTGCTCGCCCGCTACCGCGCTGACGGGACCCTCGACAGCACGTTCGGCGATCACGGCATCGTCAAGACCGATCTCGGAAGCGGGGACGACTTCGCCGAGAATGTCGCCGTCGACGCCAAGGGACGAATCGTTCTCGTCGGGCGCGCGACCAGCGCCACGATCCTCGATATGGCGCTCGTCCGCTACCGCCCGGACGGCACGCTGGACACCAGCTTCGACGGCGACGGCATCGTCACCGCCGACTTCCACGGGCGCGGAGAGTTCGGCCAGGATCTCGCGTTCGACGCCGCCGGGAGGATCGTCGCGGCCGGATACACGGCCAACGGTTCCGACACGGAGTTCGCGCTGATGCGGGCGAATTCCTAGCCGACGCCTCGGGACGCCCTACGCTGCGAAATCGGGCTGGGCGGCCCGCGCGGATTCGCTGCGCCCCTTGGGCTCCTCCCACTCCTCCTGACGGCCGAGCGCGGTCTCGTCGAGCAGGTAGTAGGAGCCACCGATCGTCTCGGTGCCCCGGGCGTACACGGAGTAGGTGTGGAAGATCCCGTCGGTCGTGCGCAGGAACGCGCTGCGGCCGGGGTATTCGCCCTTCATCTCGTGGTGCGAAGCCTCGCTGGCGGAATTCGGCCTCGGTGCGGAAGTTGTAGGTCATCGGATCCCGCACCGATGCGTCGAGCGTGACGGCGAAGTCGTAGTTGAAGTCGCTCCCGTTGGACGAGTACCACGGGAACGTCCAGCCGCGCTTCTCTCGGTAGCGCGCGAGCTTCTCGTACGGCGCGCGCGATACATAGGCGAGCGTCGTGTCGCGGACGTTGAGGTGCTCGATCAGCCCGGGGGCGACCTCGTCGGCGCCCGCGGTGCAGCTCGAGCAGCCGTCCTCCCACTCGGGGTCGAACATGAAGTGGACGACGATCAACTGCTGGCGGCCGCCGAACAGGTCGGCGAGTCCGACCTCACCGTCGGACCCGGTGAAGCGGTAGTCCTTCTCGATCTTCACCATCGGCAGGCGGCGCCGCTCGGCGGTGAGCTTGTCGCGCATCCGGGTGAGCTCCTTCTCCTGGGCGAGGTGGGCCTTGCGGGCCTCGAGCCACTCCTCGCGGGAGACAATCTCGGGCAGGCTCATGCCTTCTCCTTTTCTCTCAGGATTATTCCTCCACCACATAGGACCGTGCGACGCGCCGGAACTCATCGAACGACTAGGATCGACGGGCATACGCGGAACGGACTGGGAGACAACTTGACCGGGGTGGCTGGACGCCGTATGACCGCCGAGATCGATGGCGACTTCGTCGTCTTTCTGATCGGTGCTCGCTTCAACAGCAAGCTCGAGTTCGCTCGGTGCTTCGCCGACCTGGGCGGTCGCCGTGGGATGAAGCACATGCTGGACTATCTCGTGGCGCGGCCGGAGAAGGGGCTGCTCGCCTACGAGATGGGGCTTCCCACGATCGTGCAGTACTGGAGGTCATTCGACCAGCTGGAGGCGTTCGCGAGTGACAAGGACGATCCTCATCTGGACATCTGGCGACAGTACTGGCGGCGGGTCGGCCGCAGCGGCCGCACCGGCATCTGGCACGAGACGTATCTGGTGAAGGCGGGGCATTACGAGGCCGTGTACGGGAACATGCCGCCCCACGGTCTGGGCAAGGCGGGTCGGCTGGTGCCGGCGTCGGAATCCTCCTCTGCCCGCGCCCGTCTGAATCAGCTGACCGTCTAGGTGCGGCCGCACGCCGAGCGCCGCTCACTCGACCGGCTGGTCGAGGAGGCGGCCGAGAACATCACCCGGTTTACCCCCGCGCAGGCACTCTCGGAGGCCGCGGCCGACGGTCTCATCATCGACATTCGATCACAGGACGCGCGCGAGCTTGACGGCGTCATCCCCGGGAGCATGCACATACCGCGCACCGTGCTCGAGTGGCGGATCGCGATCGACAGCCCGTGGCGCAACCCGCACCTGCGGGGGCTCGACCAGCAGCTGATCCTCGTCTGCGACCACGGCTACTCATCGATCCTGGCCGCGAGCAACCTCGTCGCGCTCGGCTTCCACCGCGCGGGCGACGTGATCGGCGGGTTCGAAGGCTGGAAGGCCGCTGGCCTCCCAACCGCACGAAGGCGATACGCCCTCGCCCCCGGTGCCCTGCCCGGGATGGGCCCGCCAGATTAGAGCTCGCCCGTACCGGGTCGACCGCGTCGCGCAGACCGGCCTGCGTGAAACCCTTATGTCAGCTTGATCATCGCCGCCGGCGAGGGAATTCCGGCGCCGTCGATGAGGAACAGCATGTACGCGCCAGGCGGGGCGATCCTGCCGTTGGGGGGTAGCTTGCGCGGTCAGCTGGTCGGGCCCGGTGGCGGTGATCTCGAGTCCGACGTAGCGCTGGTCCATGTGGAAGTTGTGCGTGACCGCGCCGGCGCGGATCAGCGCGACCCTGGCGATCGCCGCGGGCGTCGCGCAGCCGATCGGGATCGACTGGCCGTAATGCCCGGTGGCCGGCGAGCTCGTGATCTGCGGACGCGCGCCGGCGAACAGGTACGGGGGCGAGAACAGCTCGAGCCGATGCTCGAAGTACTTATAGGGGTTGCGCTGGAACTGCCCATCCTTGCCGCCGCGCATCACGCGCCCGTCGGGCACCAGCAACGCGGTCGAGTGGTACAGGTGCGGGCAGTTGATCGGCGCCAGCTGCGTCCAGGTGTCGGTCGCCGCGTCGTAGCGCTCGGTCGGCAGTACCGGATCGACGGCCACGTCCGACTTCCCGGTCGAGCTGCCGCCGACGACCAGTACGCTCCCGTCCGGGAGCAGCACGCCGTCGCACAGAACGCGCCCGTGGTGCATCGAGGCGACTGACTTCCATCCCGGGTTGGGGGCGCCCAGGTCGAGCAGTTCGACCGTGTCGGTCGAGGGGTCGTCGTTGTGGCCGCCCCGGTAGAACACCTCTCGATCGACTCCGCCGCCGCCGATCGTCATCACCCGCACGCGGTAGTTCTCCTCTGGAAGCAGCGGCAACATCACGCACGTGCCCTGACCGGGGTAGGTCCGCGACTGCTGACGCTGGGCCGGAAGGATCTTCGCGTCCCAATGGCCCGGCGTCCCAGGGTGCCAGAACCTGGTCGAGTTCCGGCTATGCACCAGGACTCGCCCATCCGGGAGCACGAACTCCCACGGGTACAGATCGATGTCCTGGTGACCGGCCGGGAAGTGAGGCGAGAACGGCGACGGGGTGGCCTGCTCGGCGGACAGGCGATGACCGGCGGGCTTGGATGGGTCGAATATCTGGATCGTCCCGTTCACCGGGTTCTTGGCGCCGATCGGCCCGGTCTTCTGCGAGCCGGAGATCACCATCGCCCGTCCATCCGCAAGCACGGTGACGGTCGGATACCAGCGCCCGTGAGGCATGTCGTCGTGATGCTCGAGCGTCACGGTGTCGGGATCGAACAGGTGGACGGCCTTGATCTCGTCGCCGTGGCCACCCATGATCACCAGTCGTCCATCCGGGAGCAGCGCATGGCCCGAGCAGAACAGGTGGTGCTTGGTCGGCGGAGCCTGGGTGTGGCCGCTGCCGGGGTCGATCGTGAAGGACCCGGGGTCCGGCCCCATGCCGCCGTCGCCGAACCCGAAACAGAACGCCCGTCCATTGCCGAGCGTCGAGACGTGGATCGAGGATGGGCCGCCGGGCTTGAACGCCACCTCGCAGCGCCCGGCGATCGCGGGGTCGAGCATCGGCTGGCGCCAGGCCGGGTCCGGACCGTGCCACGTCCAGGAGCCAGCGGCCGGTTGTGCGAAGTAGTGGTCCAGGCCGCCGTCGAGGCGCGCGACGAGATCCAGGTTGCCAGCGCCGAAGTTGCTCTGAATCAGCCCGACCGCGCGCACGGTTCCGCTGCCGACCAGCTTTGGCCCAGTCCAGCCGCCGGCTTCCCCCCGGCTCCAGTGGCCGAGTCCGCCGCCCGAGAGTGCAGCGACCACCTGGAACGTGCCGTCATCGGCCTGGACGAATCCCGGCTGACCGGAGACGCCGGCGGCCGGGATCTCGATCGGCCCGTGCCAAGCGTTGCCCGCGTCGCGCCAGAAATGGACCAGCTTGCCGGCCTGGACCGCGACCACCTCCAGGTGGCCGTTGTCGTTCTGGACCAGGCTGGCAGCGGCGAACTTAGACGTCGCCGGGCCGAACTTGGTCGGCCCATGCCATGTCTGCGCGGGCACCCCGTTGTCGCGAAACCAATGGCCCAGGCCGCCGACGGTGAGCGGCGCCACGACCTCGAAGTCGCCGTGCACGTCGCTCTGGACGAACCCCGGCGCGCCACGCACGCCCGGCTGGCCTGGTAGCTGAACCGACGCTCCCCACCGCGGACGCGACATGCCGTGCACGCTCACGTGCCCGCGCGCGCAGAACTTCAGCCGGTTGCCCTCGCGGCGGACTGAAGCCAGCTCGCTGGTCCCGAGGTTGTCCTCGATCAGGACCACGTCTGAGACGTCGCTCTCGCTGCCCATCGCCAGGCCCGGGCCGTGCCAGGGAAGGCCCGCCGCGTCGTTCGCGCGCCAGAAGGTCCAGAACCCTCCGCCCACGCGCGGGACCACGACCTCGAAGTTGCCCTTCTGGCCGACAGACCCCTGACACAGCAGGCCGCCCTCGCGAGACATCGCCCAGGCCCGGCTCTCAGCCGCCAACCGCTTCGTACACGACGATCTCAGACATTCGGTCTCTCCCAAATAGTTGACTGGCCGCGCGCCGGCAAGAGTAGGGTTCTAACGTGGCCCGGTTCCGCCAGGACACCAAGGTTGCTGCGCTCAAGAGGTCGCCGCTCTTTGAGGGCTTGTCCCGTCGGCAACTCGTGGAGATCGCGCGGCTCACCGACGACCTCGAGGAGCCTGCTGGCGCGGTCCTCTGCAAGGAAGGATCACGCGGACGTGAGTTCTTCGTGATCACCGACGGTGAGGCCGTGGTCACGCGAGGGGGTAAGCGCTTAGCCACGCTTGGCAAGGGCGATTTCTTTGGCGAGATCGCATTACTTGAGCCGGTGAAACGGACCGCCACGGTTACTGCAGAAACGCCGCTCCGTTTCTTCATCGTCAGTGACCGTGCATTTAACGCCGTGCTCGAAACGGATCCCGCGATCGAGCGCAAGGTGCTGCGGACCCTGGCCCGGCGCCTGTTGTCGCAGTCTGACGATCCGACGCTGCTGTAATTTCGCGCTGCGAGTCGCACGGTTCCCGCGCTATCCGGGGATCGACGGGAACTCATCGCAGTACGCCCGCAGTCGGATCGTGAGCGAGTTCAGCTTTTTCGGTAGTGGCGCGGCAAGCGCCAGCGCGACCTCGATCCAGTTGTGCCGCGGTTGGCCGTCGGCCGGGAAGAACCAGAGCTGTGGCGCCCCCTGGTCGAGGACCTTGACGCGCACGTCGGTGATCTGGAACCCCGGATCTATGCAGCCGACGGTCGCGCTGCCGGCGTCGTACACCCTGTCTTTCACCTCGGCGGGATCGACGGCTGTGCCGGCGGAGCTGAATGCGACGCGCCGGGCGTGTGGCTTGCCAAGCAGGAGCCTTTCCTGCCACTTTCGCGAGCCGGAGGTCGGCTGGGGACTGAGCCGCTTGGCTTCGATCAGTGCGCTCAGCGTCATCGGGCCTTGCTTGCGCAGGGACTCGGCGGAAACCTTGTGGATTGTCTCCTCGACGTACTGCGGCTTTCCGCCGCAATCCTCCGTCGCCTTCTCAAAATCCGGGTCCTTGAGGCTGACAAGCTTCCAGTTCGCTTCAGACTCCTTTTGGAGCTTTCCCAGCGCGCTCAGCGCGCAGGCGACGTCGAGCGAGCCGTAGCGCACGAGCCCGGCGAGGGACGGATTCCTGCGCGCCCCTTGGCGCAGCGCACGCGCGATCTGAGCGATGCGCGCGCCTGGTGCCGCTTCGCGCAGCAGCGCGGCAGCGCCGGCCACCATCGGCGCGGCAAACGAGGTCCCTTTCTCGACCTGGTAGGGCGACACCGCGGTGCCGTCGAGGCCGACGACCGGTCGGGCGAGCGTCGTGATGTCCTGGCCGGGTGCGGCGAGATCCACCGCCGCATCGCCGCTGCCACTGAAGTCGGCAAGCCTCGAGCCCCACGATGTCGAAGCTGCGACGCACAACAGGTTGACGTCACTCCAGCTGCCTCCGTCGCCCTTCGGGCCTGGGAATGCGACATCGCTGAACTTCTTTCCGTTTGGTGTGTCGACTGCATCGGAGTTGCGGAGTAGCTTGAGTCCGCAGGGCGCTCGCGGTGCGCGCTCGCCAGTCCCCGCCGGGTTACCTGGCGAGCCGTAGTGCTGGGCTCCGTTGCCCGCCGCGGCGACGCCGAGCGTCTTTCCAGTGGCCAGCGTCCGAAGCCATGCCTCGGCCAGCGCGGGTTCACTCACAACGGGCGGCGCATCAGCTTGACCCGAGGCCTCGAACAGCGGCCGGCTGTAGCTCATGTTCAGAACCGGAATCTGGAGAGCCTTGACAATCTCCAGTTGTTCGATCTTGTTCTCGGTCGTGTATTCGGCCGTCGGGCCCCACCACTGCCTCCATGCTGTCTCGATGTCCTTGTCGCTCGCTGGGGCTTCCACGCCCGGGCTGTCCCACGGCGCGCCTGCGCGCAGCCCGATGAGAGGCACGTCGTAGGCGACGCCTGCGATGCCGGTCGCGTTGCCGGCCTTGGCGGCGGCCACCGCCGCGACGGCCGTTCCATGACCGTTACAGCCGTCCGGGAGGAGGCCCCGATCGTCGCCTATGCGGGGCGAAGAGATGTTCGTGTCGTCGAGGGCGAACAGGGGCCGATCCGTGTACTTGAAATCGAACTCGATCTTGTTCTTTAGCTCCTTGACGTTGGTGTCGAACGCGGCCTTGACTGGCTTGAGGTCTTCGCGGTCGCGATCGTCTCGATACACCTCGCGTACGAGATCGCGCTTGGTCGGCACCGAAGAGGTCACGGTGCTGAACAGTGCGGCGATCTGAGGGGCGATGTCCGGCGCGTTCGACAGGCCGGTGTCCTGCACCGCGATGCCCGAGCGGCGGATGTCCTCGGTCCGCCACTTCGTTTTGCCGCGGTCTTTCAGCCGGTCTCGGTCGCGGAGCAGGTTCCAGACCGGCAGGACGTTGATCGAGTGATATTGCTCGTATTGCACCAGGCCGCTGTCCACGTCGGCGCGCCCAGAAATCAGCGGATTGAATTTGTTAGCCGGGTCGCGGCTGTCGGTGAGGTTGTGCCCGAGTAGCCACAGCGGCCACTGTCCGGTCCGGTCGGGTTCCTCGCAGCCTTGGGGTGGCGTGAACCTCGATGGCCAGAAGCCGGGGTCGTTGGGCCAGTAGGAACGGTCGGACGGACCGGAGTCGGGAGTCTCCGTCTCGTCGTAGTTGGGCTGGGCGTAAAGGACTCCGGGCTGTCGGCTTAGCTTGCGCTCGGCGGCCAGGACGTGGGTTCCGGGCGGGACGCGGACTTCGTACAGGTCGGGCACGAGCGGCAGGCGGTCCACCAGTCGTAGTCCGAGGCGGTGCAGCATCCGCTGCCGGTGGCTGGGGGTGATGCCGGGGCGGAGCTTGACCAGCACCATGCCGGGGTCCCAGCGCGCGCCCGGGCCGGGCTTGCCGTCGTCGAGGGTGGCCCGTGCTTGGACCGGCGGTGCTGTGATCAGCGCCAGCGCGAGTGCGGCGAGGCAGACTAGCCCGGGAAATGCGATGCGTCGCTCAGGCATATTGTTGCGGTTTGATCGGGATCGGAATGCCGACGATGCGCAGCGTCACGACCCCGGTTTGGTCGTTGACGCTTGCCCCGGCGAGCTGCACGCAGCCGCCGAACACGCAGTAGTTGAAGCTGAACTTGTCGTCGATCCGGACACCGAAGCCTTGGCTGGGCGACCAGGTGAGCGCTCCGGCGATCGCTCCGCGGAGTACCAGATCGCCGGGGACCACAAAAAGCCGGATGGTGACCTTACCGCCCTTGACGCCGATCGAGAATGGCAGGCTGATCGGTCCGAGCTCGAACTTGCGGTGAGCTTCCGTCAATGTGATCCCCCACAGGCGGAGCTTGAAATTGAAGTCGAGCCGAAGCTTGTTGTCGGCGCGGCTGTAGTACACGTCGCCACCGGCGCTCAACTCGGCCCGGCCAAACTTCGATCCGGCTGCGGCCTGCGCGGAGACGTCGAGGGACTGGAGGCCGCCCTTGGTGCTGTCGTATTCCAGCTTGCGTACGTCGACCGACGCGCGGAAGACGACGAGGTTCACCGCGAAGTGCCCGCTGAATGAGGCCGTGGTACCTGCTTGACTGGTGCTGAACGAGAACGTCATCGCGCCGTCGAATGACGCGCCCGCGAGCTTGAAGTTCAGCGCCGCGGAACCTTTCAGTGACACCGTGCGCGCCGCGCCGGTGCCCGACGAGTCGAAGTTGACGTCGATGCTGAACGTGCTATCGCCGATCTTCGCCGAAGTCTTCACACCGATGCGGTAGGTCGACGTCGACGGGTCGAGCAGCACCTTGATGATGGTGGCGCCGAACTCGACCGGCCCCGCCTGCCACCTGTCGATCTTGAGATCTGCGTCGAACTTGAAGCTCGCGCCGCGTCGTTCCAGCGAGACGTCGAGCTTCACCGGTGTCTTTGCGATCAGGCCGTCGAACGCGATCTTGAATCCCGCCGGCAGGTCCCGGGAGTGCTGGCCGGGGATGTCGCTGCTTTCGGGCAGTCGGCAGCCCGTGGGAGCGATCGTGAGATGCACCTTGTTGGCGACGAACGCGCCCTTGTTGAACAGGTCGATCGCGGGTTTGGACTTGTCGATCTGGTCGATCCCGAGGTCGAGGCAGGGGTTGGCGGCCGACACGTTGAACCCGACGTAATACGAGGCGTTGGAGATCCCGAGGTCACGGGTCCACGCGCCCGGCAAGGTGAAGCTGGCGGTGGCGGCCAAGCTCGGTGCTGGACCGAGCGTGCCGGCGAGTCCGAGCGAGCAGATGTTCAGCCCTTGCTGGCCGAACAGATTGCGGAACACCGCCACCTGCTCGGTGCAAACAGCAGCGACGCTGCCCAGCGTTGTCGTCAAGGTGAATCCGGGCTGCGCGCCGAGCTGGGCGGTTGCGGCTACCTTGAGTGGCGCCTCTGCGGAGCCGGAACCGGCGCCGAACTTCCCAGTGTCGGGGTTCGGCATCCGTAGGGCGCCGGCAGCGTCGAGCTGGAGATCGACGCCTGCTGTGCCGGCGCTGAAGGCCAACGCGACGGCGTCGAGCCCCAGCGCCGCCTTCGTGGGATTGGGCTTCGTCGCGGTCGCGTCGGCCGCGCCGATCAGCCACCGGCGCTCGGGCAGCTTGTAGGTGAAACGGCCAGTGAGGCCGGGCTTTCCGGCCTCGAGCGAGACCGTCAGGTCGACCGTTCCGGCGCCTTCCCCGACCGGCCCGAGAGCCGTGCGCAAGCGCTCCGGCAGGCAGAAGCGCCCGTCGCTCAGCCGGGCGACCTTCGTGACGCTCGAATAGCTGAGTCGTAGGCCCTGGAGCGCCGGCGCGCCGGGGACGTTGCAGCCGGCCGTCGGCTCTGCGGCTGCCGGCTTGAGATCGGAGCCGGCGCCGTTGCTGCCGGGCAGGTTGGCAGCCGCGAGTGCAGCCGACAGGCAGTACTCGCCTCCGGCCGTATACGCGCCGGCGACGCTGGTCAGGTCGATTCCGAGGACGCGACCCTTGGCGGTGAACCCGAAGCTCAGGCGGGCGTCGGCGGCGCTGTGTGCCGGCGGCCCCCGCGCCGGTGGCGTGCTCATGGTCGCCAGGCCAGCGCCACAGACCGCATTCGCCGCCGGGGTGTTGGTCGCCCACAGATGGACCGAGCTGAGGTTGAACTGCGCCGGGCCGAACGACGTGTCCGACGACAGGCCGCCCGAGACGCTGAAGCGCAGCGTCGCGAGATCCACGACCAGCCCGCCCTTAGCCGCCAGCGGCTTGTCCCGCCCGGGTATGCGCAGGTCGATGTCGCCGTCGACGACGAGGCAGACCGGTTTGGCGTCGGTCGCGTTGACGGCGCTGCGGGCGGTGTTCCTCAGCGGCCCCTCGAAGTCGCATCCCGAGTTGGTGAGCGTCGCCTTCGCGTTGCGCAGGGTGACGCCATCGATCCCGCTGGCGTCGCGAACCTCGCCCACGAGCTTGATCGCGGTCGCGTCCCGGGTGCGTGTGACGCTCCCCTCGAGGGTCGAAAGCGTGAACAGCCCGCCGACCCGAAACCCGGTCTGCGAGCGCAGCGCCGCATCGAACGACCAGTCGCTCGCATTGGTATAGCTGCCGGCGACGGTGGCGGTGAGGTCCTCACCCTTCACCGACGCGACGAGCGTGCCGGCGATCCGCAGCGGTCCCGACGTCGACCAGGAGACCTCGCCGTCCAGCGTCACGCCGGGCGCCGGATGGTAGTTGCGAATCGATCCTGAGAGGGCGATGTCGATGACAGGGAAGAACGAGCCGCGTTCCTGACCCGCCGGGTCGAACTTCCTGCCTGGTAGCAGGTCGAGCCGACCGTGAGCTGACACCGTGGTCTGGCCGTCGGGGGACTGCAGGACAGCGAGATTTGCTGCGTCGACCGAGATGCGCGCGCTGCCGTCAAACGACAGCGACCCGTCGAATCCCAGCGTCGCGTCCTTGCTTGTGCTACTCGGTCCGCGTGCCTGCGCCGATAACTCGAAGCGACGCGGCCGTCGGATCGACGGCCAGGCGAACGGTCTCCATCTGCCAACCCGCCGGCAGCGCGCCGACGATCGGCAGCTTTTCCAACGCCTCCTGCTTGAGCACCAGCTCGCCCGCGAGGTTGCCCCACGTGCCATCCGCCGCCAGCCTGGCGCCGACCCCGACGCGCACGCCTTCGGTGACCTGGTCGGGGAGCTGGAAGTCGAGCGTCGGGCGACCCGGACCTTCGGACCAGAAGTTGGGCGCCGAGAGCGAGCCGCTCAACACGGCCAAGCCGCCGCTTCGGGTCACCTTCCCGCCGAGATCCGTCAGTCGGAAGGCCCCCAGCTCGCTCGAGCCACCCGTAAACCGCACCGTCTCGGTGCCGGTGCAGTCGCCCGCCGCCGGCTCGACAGCGCTCACCTGAGCGTCGAAGCGCTCGCCCGAGTCAAGCTCGATCGAGACCTTCCTGCTGTCACGAGCCGCGGCGAGCAATCGACAAAAGGCTTTCGTCTGAGGATCGTCCCCGGCGGCGACACGCGCCGGCGAGGAGGATCCGCGCGCGGTCGCCGGCCGCGCCCGGCGGGCCGGGACCACCGAGATCAGCTCGTCGTCCGTGAAGCGTCCGGCGGCGGTCCACGCCGACATCCGAACGATCAACGTCTGCGGCAGCCGTGGCGCGTCAAAGCGGATCGCGGCGCCGCTGCGGTGAGCGCCGACGAGCAGGTCTGGGGGACCATGCTCGACCGACCACGTGACGCGCTGCACGCGGGCGCCCCCCACGTCGGCCTGCAGCCGCACCGGCGCGCCCGCGCGGACCGTCGTCGGACCCGGCCGTCCGACGTCCACCTGCGCCCGGTCGGCGCTGTCCAGCGGCACCGGGGCGCCCAACCGTTCGCGCTGCGCCGCGAGCAGTCGATCGGCGATCCTCGTCGTGCCCAGCCGCGGAGCGATACGCGCCAACTCCTCGGGAACGACCCGCACGCTCACCGTATCCGTCGCGCGGCCGCGAGCATCGGACACGGCCAGCTCGAACGTCAGCGTCTGCGCGCGCGCGACCTGCGGCACAGCGAACGACGTCGCGATCTTGGGCGACGTGACGTCGCCGGCACGGCGCCCGTCAAAACGGACCCGCACACACGCCCGCGCGCGCGGGCACAGCTGTCGCCAGCTATAGCGGGCCGGCGCTTGCGTGAGGTGGCTGACCACGCCGGTGAGGACGACCGGCAGCGGCCCCGAGCCGCGAACGCGGTCGCCGACGACCCGGTCCGGAGCGCCCGCGCTCACGGCCAGCGGGCGCCGCGCCCGCACGATCAGCCGATCGGCGGCACGCACGCGCCGCAGACCCGTCCCGACCGGCTCCGACCACGACGCGCTCGCTACCAGCGCACCACGTCCAAAGCTGCCCGCGCGTCCGCCCGCCCGGGGCCGCGTCGAGATTCAGCCTCAAGACTGGCACGCGACCGGCGGCGATCGCCCGGCGCGCCTGCGCGCACACCAGCAGGCGCGGCCGGCGGCGGCAGCGCCACCCCACTCCGGCGATCCCGCGCGACCTGACCACGCGCGGCAGCCGAATCCGCACGCCGACATCGCGCACGGTCACGTCGCTCGGACTGACCCGCGCCAGCGCGACCTCGGCGACGCCGTCCCCACCCTCCACCAGCGCCAGATCGGCGCTCACAGCCACCTCGAGCGCCTTGACCGGCCGAGTCGGGCGCGGCGGCTTCGGGACGCTCGGCGAGCGTGCCAACCCCGACATCGCCGGCTGAGCAGAAGTCGATCGGAGCGCCGCCTACGGCAGCGCCCGACGTTGCCTGCCCCGGGTCGGCACCTGAAACCAGCGCAGATGCCGCCACCGACAGCGCCGTGACCGTAGCGGCCACGGCCGCGCGGTTCCTCACAGCCGGTTACCTCGACTCTCTCGCGTCCAAACGGACGCGGCGCCCAAAGCTCGACACTACCAGGAAGCCACACCGACGTGTGGCTGGTTGAGTGCGAACGCGCGCGGGTGTGACACCTAAGCCCGCCCATGACCGGTAGGCGGCGCTCTGCGCCGATATTGTCGGCGATGTAACGGTATAGTCAGCAATTGATGGCCAGCAACGGGAACTGCCGCAACGATCCGGTGATCACCCGAAACGCGACATCCTGGCGACACTGATGATCCGACGACAGCCGCCCTTCCCGCGAGCCACGTTCAAGTCAACGTCGAGACGAGCTCAAGACAACCCCGCGAGTCAGAGCTCGGTCCAAGCCGTAGCAGTTGTCCGTTGACAAGTCGGCTCGTCGGCGCTAAGGATGCACGTCGGACCGGAGATTCTGGGTTGGGAGGGATTGGCAACGCCGGACAGAGCTTCACCTACCAGTTCAGGCTGCCGAGCGGAAAGCCGTCGCTGAGCCTCGGGCTCCGTCTCAGGGATCCGGGCTACCAGCTCACGGGATACCTGGTCGACCCCAATGGCCAGCCCGTCGACGAGCAGTCCAACGGTGTTGTCAACGCGAGCGGCGCTGTGAACTTCGGCAGGACGATGCAGTTCTTCCGAGGGACGCCCGCGCGCGGTCTGTGGACCCTGACGCTCCTCGTCAGCGGACCGGTCGACGGGACGCATCTGAGCGAACCGTTCAGCGGTGCAATTTCGTTCGCCGGCCCGCCGATATCGAGCAACGGCATCCCGAATTCGCCTAGTACGGTGCTCCCGGCCGGGAAGCCGGTCACCGCGACCATCAAGGTGACGAACACTGGCAACATCAGCACGGACTTCTTCGCCGATGCCCGTCTCAACGGACGGGCGAAGTTGCTGTTGCTCGGCTCGGATGCGAACAACGTCGGGCTGCCCCTGTCCCTGAACGCCCAGCCCAACTGGCTGGTACCGACGAACACGACAACCTCACCGTCCTCGCCCAGGGCACCGTCCCGATCACGATGGAGACCTCGTTCTTCAGCGGCGATCCGGACGTTGGTGGGGTGTCGTTCGGCAACTCGGCGGCGTCGACGCTGAGCGCTCCGGAGCTCGCTCCGAGCTTCTACTTCGGGCTGCCCGAACCCACCGGCCCGTTCCCGAACGGCGGCTTAGGCAGTGGCGCAACCGTGAACCTCGCCGTGGTCGCCAACACCAATCCGTTCGACTCAGCCGTGTCTGCCGACACTGGCGATGTGTGGGCGCAGAGCGTCGACCCGACGGCGCCGTACACGCCGTTGACGCTCGGAGCCGGCAAGTCGGGGAAGATCACGCTCACGATCACCCCGAACGCCCAGAGGGGATCGGTGGTCCGCGGCTTCATCGCTGTCGACACGTTCAACCTGCAGTCGCTGAGCGGCGATGAGATCGCGGTGATCCCGTACGCGTACAGAGTCGGCTGAGAGGCTCGCGCGGACCTGTGCCCTCGCGCGGCTCGAGGGCACAGGTCCACCGTGTCGACCTGAAAATCACCACACGCGCAGCGCGATTCACAGGATGACCATGCGCTACTACTAAGGGTCGGCGCGGGACGCTCCGCCAGCTGACGCGGCGGGGCGCGACGGCCACCAGGTGTGCTCGCCGAGCCGGTCGACGATCGCCGGGATCAGGAGGGCGCGGACGACGAACGTGTCGATGAGGATCCCGACGGCGACCGTGGCGCCGACCTGGATCAGTTCCTCTAGCGGCAGCAGGGTGAGGGTGGCGAAGGTGCCGGCGAGGATCAGGCCGGCGCCGGTGACGACGCCGCCGGTGTTGACGAGGGCGACGCTCGCGCCCTCGCGCGTGCCTCGCGTCGCCGCCTCCTGCCGTGCCCGAGTCATCAGGAAGATGTTGTAGTCGACGCCCAGTGCCACCAGGAACAGAAACGCGAGGAGGACGAGGTTAAACGCGACACCTCCGCTCGCCAGCTGCGCGAAGGCGAAGGTGCAGAGCCCGAGCGTGGCGGCGAAGGAGAGGACGACGGTAGCGATCAGGAACAGCGGTGCGACCAGCGCCCGCAGCACGGCGGCGAGGATGAGGCCCACGACGAGCAGGACCAGCGGCAGGATCAGCCGCGTGTCGTGGGCGTTTGTCTGCTCGATCTCGTAGTTCTCGGCGGGGATGCCGGCGAGCAGGCCGCTGGGGGTGATCGCGTGCAGTCGTTCGCGGATCTTCTTTACCTGCTGCGGCGGCTTCGCCCGAGTACGGGTCCCCGGCGAGGATCACGGCGACGACCGCGTCTTCGCCCTGGTGCCGGGGCGGCACCGGGACCGCCAGCCGCACGCCCGCCAGGCTTTGCATCCCTACAGTGACCCGCTGCGTCGCCCGCGGCTCCACGACGGCGATCAGCGGTGAAGCGAGCCCCGGCGGGAAGTGTTGGTTGAGGACCTCGGTGCCGCGGCTCGAGTTGGTCTGGCGGGTCTGGCCCTGGCCGAAGCCGATCGTGCCGTGATGGGCGAAGTTGCCGAGGGCCAGGATGAGGAGGCAGGCGGGAACGACGAGGACGAGGGCGAGCGAGCGGCGGCGAACGAAGCCGGCGATCTGCTGCCAGCGGCGGCTCGGCGCCGCCGCGGCGGATCGCGGCGCCCGGGGGCCCAGAAGGCGCGCTCGCCGAGGACCGAGAGCAAGGCGGGGAGGAGGGTGAAGGCGCAGAGCAGCATCACCGCGACCCCAATCGCCAGGATCGGCCCGAGCCAGTGGGTCGATTCGAGCTCGGCGACGAGGAGGACGAGCATCGCGGCGATCACCGTGCCCGCCGAGGAGGCGAGCGCCGGCGCTGACTCGCGCACCGCCAGCGGCAGCGCCTCGGGGGCGGGGCGGCCGCGCTGCAACTCCTCGCGGTAGCGGTGGACGAGCAGCAGCGAGTAGTCGGTACCGGCTCCGAACACGAGCACGAGGAGGAGAAACGTCCCCTCGGTGTTGACGGTGATCCAGCCCGCCTTGATCAACAGGTAGGCAATCCCGATCGCGACCATGTAGGCGGCGCCGACCGCGAGCAGCGGCAGCACCGCCAACAGAGGCGCCCGGTAGACGACCAGAAGCAGTATCAGAACCAACGAAACCGTCGCGATCAGCAGCGTCTGGCCGGCTTCCGCGGCGAGGCGGTCGAGGTCAGCGGCGATCCCGGCCGGGCCGGTGACATAGGCTCTGACCCCGGGGATCGCATGGCTGGCGAGGTAGGCGCGGATCTCGGCCACGCCGTGCTTGACAGCGCCGGGGTCGGCCGCGTTGATCGCGAGGACGACCAGCGCCGCTTGGCCGTCGCGCGAGAGCGGGCCGATCCCACGGACGTTCTTGGCGACGTCGCCGAGCGACGCCGAAGAGTCGGCGGTGAAGGCGTCGATGGCCGGCGTCGCCCCGGTCACGTCGAGCCTGTTGAGCCCGACCCCGAGGCTGCCGATCGCCCGCAGGTCCCTCCGGGTGAGCCCGCCGTCGCGGTCAAACACGATCACCGCCGGGACCTCTTGAGCGCTGTTGCCCCGGCCGCCGCTCCTGCCGCCGGGCCCACGCTGCAGGGCTTCCTGCGCCCTCGT
Source organism: uncultured Solirubrobacterales bacterium (assembly GCA_963831845.1). Taxonomy (GTDB): domain Bacteria; phylum Actinomycetota; class Thermoleophilia; order Solirubrobacterales; family Solirubrobacteraceae; genus Palsa-465. The sequence goes on from CAWHRT010000034.1 coordinate 54,875, forward strand.
CGCGTCGGAGTGCCTGGGCAGGAAGCTCGCCTGGCCGGTCGCGGTGATCCCGCTGATATGGGAACGGGCAATCCAGCCGCCAACCCCGACTACGACCCAGATCGCGATCGTCAGCCACCGTCCCCGCCGGCCGGTGACCGCGGCAGCCAGCCGCGAAATCACGGCGGCGGCAGGCGGGCAGGGCACATCGCGGGCGAAGGCTACCGGCCGAGTTGGTCTAGGTAGGTGCCCATCGCATCGCGGCCAAGGCCACCCCGTCTGGGGATCCGGTGCTTAGGATGATGGCGTGATGTCGAGCTTCTCTTCGCAGTTGTCGACCGAGACGCGGGTGCCCGGCGTTTCTGAGGCATCCATCGCCTCGAACACCCTCGCGGCCTCCCGCATGTCGTCAGCCGTATCGAAGTACTGCAGGACCACTGCGGTGCCTTGCTCGCCGTCGGACAGGATCTGCAGACGCCTGGCCGAGACGCCAGGCGGCGGCCCGTCGGATTCCTTGATCAGTCCCAGAACCGTCTCGATTCGGTCAGCACTCACGTTGGTGAATCTGACGACGCGTACATACATGGTCATACCTCCCGGTCGGTTGCGAAGACGATAACGACCGGGGCGAAGGGAAACCGTTCTCCGACTAAGACGAGTGCCCTGAAAGCTAAGGCCCCAGCGCTCTAAATCGGCTCCGTCTTCCCGATGTGCGGGCCGGTGTCGCAGCTCATGCTGGAAGCACTCAAAGGCACCAGCGACGGGAGAACACCAATGACGATAAGGACACCAAGCGAAGCGCAAATCGCCCCGCAGGACAGCCTCATAGCCCGCTTTGAACGCCCGGCTTCGCAGCCACCAGCTCGACGAAGCGCTGGCCCGAGGCACCCCGTCCGAGGCCGCCGCACCGTTGGCACTGCGGGCGCGCCGGCTGACAATGCAATCCCGCCGACGGGTCATCGCTGACGGTCTGCGGCGAGTGATTCGCGACACCCGCCGAGGGGTGCCGGCGTCCCAGGCCCGGATCTCGCCTCGCCAACGTCAGGTCATTGCCGCAACCAACGAGCTCACGCGGCTTGCCGACGCCCTGGCCAGCCCCAGGCCCGTCGCCGCCCGCGGCGTGGCGCAGGCGTGGATCTTGCTCACCGACGGAACGGGCCCGCTGTACAACGCCAACAGCACGGCGAACCTCCGGGCACGCGCTGCCAGCGCGGCCAACAACCTCCGCCTCGAGGACTGACTCGCCCATCCCGATCACGCATGGCCGGCGTCGAGATGAGCAGGAAAACTCCACTGTAGGGGTGAACCCGTTGACGACGGGCGCGGTCGGCGGTTCTCTATGGATCCACCGCGGCTCATCTCATCCCACAAGGAGGAAGTCCAGATGTACCGAACCCCCTCGCTGTTTCGATCCCGCTTACGCGCGCTGAGCACCGGCGCGGTCGGGGCACTCGCAACGGCCGGCGCTTTCACCGTGCTGGCAGCCTCAGTCGCGGTCGCGACGTCCGCCTCAGCGGCGACCTCGGCGAACACGTCGTGCAGCGGCATCAGCTTCACGGTGCTACACAACGACACGTCCGGTGGAGTCACGTTGCCGCAAGGGAAGTACACCGTGTCGAGCCCGAACCTCGGGTGCAAGACCGCGTCGAACTACTTCACGACGTTTCTAGACAAGTACAACCACGCGATCCCGGGCTGGACGGGCAAGCAGGTCGCCAAGGGCTGGGGCACCTACACCAAGAACCACAGCAGCACCCGGTTTACGGTGAAGTGGAGCAACGCCAAGAGCGCTCCCCAACCGGCCGGCTGCTCTACCTCGGCCCTGAAGGTGTCGCTCGGCAACGCCAACGGCACCGCCGGCACGATCTTCTACCCGCTCAAGTTCGTCAACACGAGCCATCGCAGTTGCACTCTGCGCGGCTATCCGGGCGTCTCGGCTGTGACCAGCAGCGGCAAGCAGATCGGCAACGCGGCGACCCGCAGCGGCTCGAAGTTCAGCACGGTCACGCTCGCCCCGGGCAAGCAGCGGAGCGCGACGATCGGGATCGTCGACACCGGCAACTTCTCAAAGAGCAAGTGCCAGCCGGTTACGGCCGCGGGGCTGAAGGTGTTCCCGCCCAACGCGAGCACCGCGGTGATCATCAAGAAGAAGTTCTCGACCTGCTCGAACAAGGCCACGACCTCGTTGCAGGTCCAGCCGGTCAAGTAGGCAAACACATGCGGGGTGTGCGCGACGCGCGGGCCGACAGTCGCGCACACCCACCACGCGCGACACACGCCCGCGACGGGCCTTCAACGGCCGGCGAGCGCGGATATCCCGAGCCTGTCAGTCTTCCAAGGCTTCCTCGCCGTGCGCTCGGGTGTGATCTCGTCTACATTCGCCCGCTGCCCAAAGGCGATATCGAACTTGGAGGAACACCGTGGCACTCACCCAGACACAGCTCATTGCGGCGGTCGCAGACCGCGCCGACCTGACTAAGGCCGACGCCAAACGGGCGCTGACCGCGCTCGAAGAAGTCGTGCTCGAGGAACTGGGCAACGCCCAGAAGATCCGGCTCGCGGGCGTGGTCCAGCTGACCGTGCGGATCAAGCCCGCCACCAAGGCACGCAAGGGCCGCAACCCGGCCACCGGCGAGGAGATCACGATCGCCGCCAAGAAGGCGAGCGTCGACCTCCGCGCCCGCCCGTTGGCCAAGGCGAAGGCAGCGCTGCCGTCGTTGCAGAAGGCCCGTCGTCGGCTGGCCGCGTAGCGCTTGGCCCGGGTCGGCCGCCGGAGGGTGACCCGGATGCGTCCTCGGATGTGTGCGCAAATGGTCTAGGCCGCGGCCTGGTGGGGGCGCTGCGCGTCGATGTGGGTAACCGCCGGCGTCTGTCGCGGGGCGAGGGTGCCCGAGCGGAGCAGGATCGCGAGGATCGCGAGCGCGCCGGCGCCGCCGGCCAGCGCGAATGCGGCGGTGGGCCCGCCGCGGTCGATGAGCGTCCCGCGCCGGCTGCCCCGAGCGCGCTGCCGACCGCCATGGCGGTGGCGAGCCAGGCGAACGCCTCGGTCATCGTCCCCGCGGGGGCGGCGGCGTCGACCATCGCGTACACGGCGGCCTCGGTCGGAGAGATCGCGGCGCCGGCGAGCACCAGCACGGCCGCGAGCGCGAGCATGCTCCCGGCCGCCGGGATCAGCGCCAGGGACCCGGCCGTCAGCGCGCAGAGCACGAGCGCAACTCCGGCGCCGGTGCGTGCTCCGCCGCCAAGGCGGGCGGCGAGCAGGCCGCCCGCCAACGATCCGGCGCCCCAGAGGGCGAACAGCGGCGCGGCAGCAGTGGTGCCGTCGAGCGTCTTGGCGGCTGCGGTGACGGCGACCTCGACCGCGCCGAGGAGCACGCCGACGGCGACGAGCACGATGACCAGCGTTCGCATCGCCGGGGTGCGCAGCGCGCCTCCGCGCGGTCGTCGGGCAGGGCGCGGGGGCTGCCAGCTGTGCGAGGCCGGCTGCGCGGCGAACGACCCGGTTGCGAGGAGCAGGACGACGCCGCCGACCGCGAGGGCCGCTCCGGTTGACCAGAGCGCGCCGATGCAGAGCACGAGCGGCGGGCCGAAGATCCAGGTCAGCTCGACGACCGACGCTTCGAACGCGTAGGCCGAGCCGATGGCGTCTGGGATCGGTTAGCAGGGCTGGGAGTTGGGTACGCAGGCAGGCACCGACCGGAGGAGTGGCCACCCCGATACCGGCCGCGAGCGCGACCAGCAGAGCGAGCGGAGCGCCCGTCGGCAGCACCGCGATCGCCGCCAGCAGCGCAGCGGCAGCGCTAGCGCTCGCCAGCAGCACGAGGGTCTGTCCGCGCCGGTCGACGAGCTGCCCGAGCCAGCGGCCCGCCCACGCCCTCCGCGATCGCGTACACCCCCGTGACCACACCGGCTGCGGCGAACGAACCGGTCAGCCGCTGCACGTGGACCACCAGTCCGATGCTGAGCATCGCCAACGGCAGCCGCGCGATGATCGAGGTCGCGAACAGGCGTCGGGCGGCGGCGGATGAGGCGATCGAATGCATGGCGCCGATGCTAGGTTTCCACTGGTGCAGATAACAGATCCAGAATCGCGGCCTTGGACGAGACCAGTCAGCCGATAGAGCTGCTCGCTGTCGGTTAGCCGCGCGGGTTCCCGGACCCTCGGGGCGCAGATCGAGGATCAGCTTCGGCGGGCGATCCGGGAGGGCGCTCTGCGGCCGGATGCGCGGGTGCCGTCCACCCGCGATCTGGCGGGCCAGCTCGGGGTTTCGCGGCGAGTCGTGGTGGACGCTTACGCGCAGCTTGCCGCCGAGGGCTATCTGAGCCTGCGCCAAGGTGCCCGCCCGCGTGTCTCCGAGGCCACGGCGCTCGCAAGCGTGGCGTCACCGCCGGCGATGCCGCCGGCACGGGACAGCGGCGGCGCCTCGCGCGCGGTTCGATTTCCGTCCCAGCGTGCCGGACGTCTCGACGTTCCCGCGGACGGCGTGGCTGCGCTCGCTGCGGACGGCGCTCGCGACCGTCACGGACGCCGATCTCGGCTACGGCGACCCCCGCGGGGTCGACGCGCTGCGCTCCGCCCTGGCGGACTACCTCGGTCGGGTCCGCGGCGTCGTCGCCGATCCTGAGCACATCATCATCACGAACGGCTACACGCAGGGTCTCGGCCTGGTGTGCCACGCGCTCGCGAGCGGCGGGCGCGAAGCGGATCGCGCTGGAGGACCCCAGCAACCCCGACGACGGACTCGTCGCAGCGCATGCCGGCCTGGAGCCGGTTCCGATCGGGGTCGACGAGGCCGGGACACGGGTCGACGAGCTCGAGCAGGCCGACGCCGACGCGGTCGTGTTGACGCCCGCCCACCAGCACCCCACCGGCGTCGTGCTCACGGGCGAACGACGAACCGCTGTGCTCGCGTGGCTCCGCGACCGGGACGCGATCGCGATCGAGGACGACTACGACGCCGAGTACCGGTACGACCGCGCGGCCGTCGGCGCGCTCCAAGGTCTCGATCCCGATCGCGTCGTCTACGCCGGCTCGGTGAGCAAGACGCTCGCGCCGGCGCTCCGGATCGGCTGGCTGGTCGTACCGCCCTCACTCCTGCAAGCCGTCACTCACGAGAAGCTGCTCGCCGACCGCGGAACCGCACGCATCGAGCAACACGCGTTCGCCGACTTCCTCACCCGCGGCGAGCTCGACCGCCACCTTCGCCGCATGCGAGCCCGCTACCGAGCGACGACGCGACGCGCTTGTCCGGGCGCTCACCGAAGCGCTCCCCGAGTGCCTCGGTCCGCGGCGTCGCCGCCGGGCTACACGTGACCGTCCAGCTACCTGACGGCGACGACGAACAGACGATCCGCGAGGAAGCTCGCCACCGCCGCATCGAGCTCGAGACGATGAGCGACTTCCGCCCGGACGCCTCAGGGCGGCCGCCCGCACTCGCTGCTCGGGTACGCGCAGATGCCCGAGCCCGCGATCCGCGCAGGCGTCCACGAGCTCGCCGTAGCCGTACAAGCCGCAAGAGGCCGCGTCTAGAGCGCGGGGCCTAGCAGACGCTCAAAGCGATCGCTCAAATTGTCGTCCCGGTCGTTGATTGACCGCTATCAACGGTGGGTACCACCATGAGTTCAACCGTCGATAGGAGGTGCAGCGTGTTGACGCTAACACCAGATGCGACCGACGTGATCGAGGGGATCCTGAAGGCGCCCGATGTGCCCGAGGGTGCAGGAATCCGGATCGCGGCAGCGGAGCCAACGAACTCCGCCGCTGCCGCCAGCGAGCTAGAGGTGACCGTGGCCGCGGAGCCCGCCGACAGCGATCAACTGATCGAAGAGGAAGGCGCCCGCGTGTTTGTCGAGGATACCGTCGCGGACGCGCTCAAGGACAAGCAGCTTGACGCGGACATCGTCGATGAGCGCGTCCGCTTCTCGCTTGCCGACCAGTCCTGAAGCTCGGCTTGGCGACGCCCCTCGAGGGTGCTCGTCAATCGGTCGATGATGGCGCGGCTTCGGTTTCAGCGTGGAGTTCACGCCCGAGGAGCTTTCCCCGGTACGCGAACGGCTCCTCGCGTAGCGCGCGCACGAAGTGGGGAATCGCCTCGCGCGGAAGGCTCCCGCCATGCATTCCGTGTACCCACTCCGGGTCCAGTCGTTCGATCCGGTCCACCACACGGCGGACCGGGTCCTCGTGGGCGAAGATCCCCATCTCTCGGTAGAAGCCGCACATCTCGCTGCCGAGGTGCTCGGTCACGACCGGCGGCTGGTCTCCCGGCTGGATGAATAGGTCCGAGGGGAACACGCTTTTCGTCGTTTCATCGAAGAGCATCATCGAGTCCCAGTGGTGGACGTGCGGCGTCTCGAGGAAGCGGAGCTTGTGCGTCCCGAGGTCGATCAACTCGCCGTCCTGATGGCCCTCCACACGGCCGCGGTAGTTCCAGCCGCTGAGGTTCAGCTGCACGCTCGCGGCGCTACAGGCCAGCGCCGAGTCGGGAGCGCCCTCGAGAAAGCGGTCCATCCCGCCGCACTCGTCGGACTCGAAGTGCAAAAGGATCACGTACGCGAGCGTGCCGGGGTCCAGCAGCTCTTCGACGGCGCCGCGAACATCGTCGTACATGCCGTACATCCCGGTGTGGATCAGCGCGGGGCGCTCATCGTCGATCAGAAACTGGTTGAACTGGAAGTCCAAGCCGTCCAAGTCGAACGTTGTTGAGATCCGGTAGATCCCGTCGACGATCTCGTCGATCCGCGCCATAGCGGTCTCCTCTCGCGTTGTTTAGCCCAGACGATGCTGATGGCCCTGCGCACCCCGGTTCGCAGGGCCGCTCGCGGCTCGCCCGCGCGATGCCGGTTACTTTTGCTGAATCCATGGCTTCGCTGAATCACTGGTGCCTGATGTGAGTGCTGTCGTCCGTCCTAAGGGTTTCGTGTTAGTCGCCTTTGCCTTCCTGGTGGTGATGATCGGCACGACGCTGCCAACGCCGCTGTATCCGCTCTACGAGGCCGAGTTCGGCTTCTCCGGACTCGTCGTAACCGTGATCTTCGCCGCCTACGCAGTCGGCGTGATCGTCGCCCTGGTGCTGTTTGGCGGCCTGTCTGATCGCATCGGCCGCAAGCGAACGCTGCTGCCGGGGCTCGGGTTTGCCGCGCTCAGCGCCGTCTGCTTCCTCTTGGCCGATGGGCTTGCGCTGTTGCTCGTCGGCCGTGTCGTGTCGGGACTGAGCGCCGGAATCTTCAGCGGCACCGCGACTGCGATGCTCGTGGATCTCGCTCCGGACGGCGACCGCGACCGCGCGTCGTTGGTGGCGACGGTCGTCAACATGGGCGGTTTGGGCGTGGGCGTGCTGCTCGGCGGCGTGCTCGCTCAGTGGCTGCCTGACCCGATCAGGCTGGTGTTCTTCGTGCACCTGGCGCTGGTATCGCTCGCGGCGGTCGGCCTGACGGGCGTGACCGAACCGGTACAGCACCGGGGGCGTTTTCGTATCCGCCCTCAGGGTCTGGAGGTCCCGCGCGAGGTCCGCCCGACGTTCATACGCGCGAGCCTGGCCGCGTTCGCGGGCTTCGCGGTCGCAGGATTGTTCTCCGCCGTCGCCGGGGTATTCCTCGCAAAGGTGCTGGGCATCACCAACCTGGCGGTGATCGCGGCCGTAGTCTCCTGCATCTTCGGCGGCTCGGTCGTCGGCCAGCTGCTGCATCACCGCATCGAGGACAGGACCGCGCTCGCGGGCGGCTGCGCGACGTTGGTCGCGGGCATGGGTCGTACTCGTGCTCGCGGTGCAACTGCAGTCCGTGCTGCTGCTGGTTCTGTGTGCGCTCGTTTCTGGCGTCGGCCAGGGCCTGAGCTTCGCCGCCGGTGTCGCGCTGGTCGCCGGCGGCGCCCCTGAGGGTCGCCGCGCCGCGGTCACCTCGAGTCTGTTCATCGTCGCCTACGTCGGAATATCGCTGCCCGTCGTCGGCGTGGGTCTGCTCGATCAGGCGACCAGCCTGATCACGGGCCCGACGATCTTCGCCGTGGTCGTGGCTCTACTCGCCGCCGGGGCCGCCACGAGCCTCGTCCGCACCCGCGCGACAGGGCCGACCCGCTGAGCGCTGCGCGGAAGCAGCCTGGACGTACGTCGAAGCCTCGTTCTCAACACGATCAGCGATGGCCTGAAGGTCGTTCATTGGATTCCCTCCTCTTGTCTGTGTTGCGGTGCGGCGGACGGCTCGCGGTGGTCAGCACACCCGTGAAAGCCGCGACGAACTGACCCTTGGCGGCCGCCGCCGTACGCTCGCGAAGCCAGGTTGAGATCGCCGGGTCGGGGGGCGCGACCGCCATCAGTGTGTCGCCGACGATTCGCCGCCAGACGGGCTCGCTGACAGCGAAGGAGAACGGTTCGGCCGCGACCTCGCGGAGGCCACGCGCGGCGAGCAGCCCGGGAATCCTCCGACCGGCGAGCGGCTGCGGCAGCGAGGCGAACAACGCATCGTCTGCCGTGCGTAGCAGCGCGTCGCCCGCGGCGCCCGGGGTAAGGATCGTCGCCCCGTAGTCGAGTTCGAACAGCCCGAGGCGACCCGCCGGCCGGAGCAGGCGCACGAGCTCGTCGAGGACCCGTTCGAAGTCGCCGTCCGGCAGGTACATGAGCACGCGCTCCGAGCGAATCACGTCGAAGGACAGGTCGGGGAGCTCGAGCGCGGTCAGGTCGGACTCGAGCCAGCGCAGGTTCACCAGATCGGGGTCGGTCCGCTGACGCGCAATCCGAAGCAGGTCGGCGTTCCGGTCAAGTCCGGTGACCTGCGTGTCGGGAGACTCCCGGGCGAGGCGCGTCGCCTCGAGGCCGATGCCGCAGCCGGCGTCGAGAAGCCGCATGCCGGGGCGGAGTTCGAGCGCCGCACGCATCGCACGCTGGATCGTGCGAATTCCGGGAAGTCGGTCAGCCGCTTCGAGGAAGCGCACCAGATCGCCTGCGGGAACCCGGCCTGGGTCACGGAAGCCGTCGTGCAAATCGACCGGTCCCGATCGTGGATGTCGGATATTCGCGCCGATGCCGCGAACGTACGCTCTAGTGCGAGTGCCGCCTATCCCAGGATCCTGGGATGGACGCGCGCGAGAACCTCGCGCAACCTGTGCTGCTAGCGAACCGACCCCGAAACAGGATCACACAATGTCAGCACGCACCCCCGAGGACACCCACGCGCTGGTGGAGACCGCGCTCAACACTGGCGACCTGGACGGTCTGCTCGAGGTGTATGAGGAGAACGCGCAGCTTGTCGTGCCGCCAAGGGGCGAGCGCGTGAGCGGCAAGGCGGAGCTTCGGGAGGCGCTGCGGCCGATGCTTGCACTTCGGCCGAGGGTCAAGCTCGAGGTGGTCGACAAGCTCGAGGCCGACGGCCTCGCGCTCACGTACGGGCGCTGGACCCTCGTCGGCACGGATCCAGATGGCACGGACATCGAGCTCGCGGGCAGCGGCACGATCGTCTCACGCCGCCAGCCAGACGGGACGTGGCTGATCGTGCTCGATAACCCGCTCGCGGCCCCCGCCGGTCCGAGCTAGCCGAGTGAGGTGGGCGAGAGCGGCAGCGACTTGCCGGCGAGCGCCATGACCGCCTCGGCCGTCACCCACACCGGCGTGAGCGATATGCGACGCGCGTAGTTGATGGCACCGCTGCGCGTGGTCAGGGATTCGAGGTACCGGCGCGGCGACGGCGAGCCGCGGTGGCGCACCTTGGACACTTCGACTCCCGCGGCGATCAGCCCCTGGACCGCCCAGGCGGTGGACTGGGCGTTCGAGGCACCGCCCGGCTGAGACGGGAAGCCTCCGTCGCGATTCTGCGTCGCGCGGATGTAATCGACAGCGCGCCGGGATGCGCCGCGGTGGCTGGCCGCGATCGCCTCCAGCGCGGCGCCCGTATCGTCGACGTCGGGCTTGGCCCCGGCGGTGGCGTAGCTGAAGCCGCCGTTGCGATCCTGCTGGCGAACGAGCCAGCGAATCGTCCGGGACGGTACGGCGACGCCGGCGGCGCGAAGCGCGAGCACCGCGAACGTGGTCAGGTCGACCTTGTGCTGGACGGAACCGTCCGCCTTGATCTCGCCGCCCAGCGCCGAGACGAGGTCGTGGCCACCGAACTGGGTCGCCGGCACGCCGGCCGCCCGAGCGACGAGGATCGTGCGCTCGAGCGACGCGGCGTCGGTCCCGAGGTGCCGCTCGATGTAGCTGAGCAGGCTCGGGCCGCCGTGGCTCACCGCGGCGGGGTTGTGACCCGCGGCGGCAAGCCCTAGTGCGGCCCAGCCTGAATACAGCGTCGAGGAGTGCTGCCCCGGCGCGGCACCAAATCCACCGTCGCGGTTCTGGGCCGCCAGCAGATAGGCGGTCGGCGATCGGGCGGCGGCCGAAGCGCGTGCGTCCACGCGGACGGCGCCGGCCGCGCCAGCGGCGCAGACCGCAAGCGCCGCCAGCGTGCCGGCGACGGTGAGCGCCGCTGCGTACCTCAAGGCCATAGTCGCCGCTCGCCTTCTACTTCCCGCGGATCTTGATAGTCACCGCGGCGGCACGGACGTAGCCGGTCTTCGCGGCGTCGAGCGTGATCTTTCCTGCGTGCGCTTCGGTCACCTTGGCGATGCCTTTCGCGTTCGTCATCGCCTTCGAACCTCCGCCGGTCACGGTCGCGCCGGCGAGCGGATGGGTGACGCCCTTGGCGTTGACGAAAACGACCTTGACCTCAAATGGCTTGCCGGCGATCGCGGTCGCCGGAGCCTTCGTCGTCAGCGCGTATCCCTTGCTTTTCAACGACACGGCGGCGAACAACAGCCGATCTCCGGGGTGGAGCTTGATCCCGCACACGCCGGTCTGCGCGGCGACATTGTTGACCAGCACTGCCCAATAGGCGGTCTTGCCACTCTCGGTCTTGCCGAGGATCTTCGTGACCAGATAGTCGCCGAAGGATGACGAGAAGCTGCCGCCCCACCTGCCCTTGGTCGCGACATTTAGCGCGCCGGCGCCGCTGTCCGCCGAGCACTTACCCTGCGGCGCCCCGTTCTTGGTGATGAAGCCACCGCCGGGCACGTGGACGGTCGTGGCCGGGAGCAGCGTGCGTGAGCCGCCTTCAATCCGGACCGTCACCGTGGGTCCACCGCCGGAGGCGACGGCTACGGCGGCGCACGACGCGAGTAATGCGGCCACGCCGACGAATGCGGCGATGATCCTGGTCCTGTGATGCATCTGAGAGCCATCCCTTTCCTCGAGGACGAATCGGCTTGGGGTCGGGCGAGGTCTCCTGGCTGACGGGCCGACCCGTCGCGCCTTCCCGGTCCGCGCCTCGGCGGACCAGTGGCTCTGTTGCCACGGGCATCCCCGATCACAGTGGCGGGTCCACGCCGGATTCCCACCGGCTTCCCTTCACCACCGACCTTGAACGCAGTGGATCCTATCGTCGTGCATGCGACGGCGCCGGCGTGCTGGGAGAGGCAGACCGCGCGTCCGACTCGCTGACGAAGGTTAGGAATCGCCTGATCGCACGAGTCGGCGGCTAGCGCTACGATGCTGCTCGTCCACGTTAGCGCTAACACCGCGCTCTGCTGGGCTTACGGCAGGGTGCGTCAATATCCGGAGGTAGAGAGGTATGCGCGGCCTGTCGAGTTGGTTGTGTCTGCACGTGCATGGGCAGAGCGCTGGGCGTAGGGCAGCGGGGCTGCGGTTGGGCGCCCTGGGCGCGACGTCGCTCGTGGTGGCAGTGCTCCTCGCGGTGGCGCTCGCTCCCACCTCGCGGGCGGCGGCGATCGTTCACGACCGCGGGCCGACATCGCACACGATCACATCCGACAAGTACTCGCTGATGATCGATGGCAAGCGCACGTTCATCTGGTCCGGCGAGTTCGAGTACTGGCGGCTGCCCAGCCCGAGCCTGTGGCCCGACATCCTCCAGAAGATGAAGGCCGAGGGGTACAACGCCGTCACGATCTACTTCGACTGGGCCTACCACTCGCCGGCGCCCGGGGTGTACGACTTCTCCGGGGTCCGCGATGTCAACAAGCTGCTCGACGACGCCCAGCGAGTCGGGCTGTACGTCATCGCACGTCCGGGTCCGTACATCAACGCCGAGACGAGCGGCGGCGGGCTGCCCGGGTGGCTGACGACCCAGGCCGGCAAGGCGCGGACCGACGCGGCGGACTACGAGGCCGCGGCCGATGACTGGCTGACCCACGTCGATGCGATCCTCAAGCATCACCAGCTCACCAACGGGACCGGCACGGTCATCCTCTACCAGATCGAGAACGAGCTGGCGAACACCGGCAGCGGCGAGTTCGCCTACATGCAGAACCTCTACGACACGGCGCGCAGCGACGGCATCACCGTGCCGATCTTCCACAACGACAAGGGGCGCAACGGGATCTGGGTGCCGGCAAGCTCCGACGTCCCCGGGACGGTCACCGGGCCCAACGATCTCTACGCCTTCGATGGGTACCCCGGGGGCACGTGCAACACGAATGCGACTCCCGGCTCGCCGTCCGCGGCCCCCGACTGGGGGATCTGGGGCCCAGGTGGAGCGACAGGCGGCTCTAGTGCCTCGCCGAACACGCCGGGGTTCGCCGCGGAGTTCGGCGGCGGCTGGTTTGACTACTGGGGCAGCCAGGGCACCTACGACTGCACGGCGCAGCGCGAGGGACCGGGTTACGAGCGCGTCTTCTACGGGACAAACATCGCCAACCGGCTCACGATCCAGAACTTCTACATGACGTTCGGGGGGACGTCGTGGGGGTGGCTGCCGGCGCCCGTCGTCTACACCTCCTACGACTACGGCGCTGCGATCAACGAGGCGCGCCAGCTGCGGCCCAAGGCGTCGACGATGAAGGAGATCGGGCTGTTCTTGCAGAGCGTCGCGCCGGTCATCACCAAAGTGGACCCGGGCCCAGCGGCGACGCCCTCCTCGCCGAAGGTCAAGGTCTATGACGACGTGAACCCCGACACCGGCACGCACTTCTACTTCGCGGTGCACAACCCGTCGAACGCGACGACGGATGATGCGTTCACATTCCCGATCAGCACATCGGACGGCACCTACACGGTGCCGCAGCAGGGGACGCTCGCGATCGACGGCCAGGACGCCAAGACGCTCGTCGCCGACTACGACATGGACGGCCAGCACCTCGTCTACTCGACCTCCGAGATCATGACCCACTTCGCGCAGGGCTCGCGGGACGTCGCGCTCCTCTACGGCCGTGACGGCGAGGACGGCGAGACCGTCCTGCGCTACGCGAGCCCGCCGACCGTGAAGGTTCTGTCCGGGACCGTCGCCAGCACGTATGACGCGGCGACGGGAGACCTCCGCCTCGACTACGTCCACAACGGGCTCGCCGAGGTGCAGATCAGCGGCGGGGGACGGCGGCCGCTCACCCTGCTGCTGGCCGATAACACGACGGCGGACGCCTTCTGGCGCCAGGACACGGATGCCGGCCCGGTGCTCGAGGAGGGCCCGGAGCTCGTGCGGACGGCGTCGGTCAACGGGGCGGTGCTCCGGCTCACCGGCGACACGAGCGCCGCGACCACGATCAAGGTGTGGGCGCCGCCGCAGGTCCGCCTCGCCACGTGGAACGGCAGGCCGGCCGCGCTGTCGATGGACGGCGGGCGACACCCGGCGGGCGTCGTGTTCACCGCGCACCTGCCCGGCCCCGCCCCGGTCAGCCTGCCCCATCTCTCGACCGCCCGGTGGAAGTACGCGCCAGAGTCGCCGGAGGCGCAGCCGTCGTTTGACGACTCGAGCTGGCAGGTCGCCGACAAGACGACGACCCACAGCACCACGCCGCCGCCGGCCGGGCAACCGGTGCTCACGGCAGACGACTATGGCTTCCACCAGGGCGACGTCTGGTACCGCGGCTCCTACTCGGGCGCCGGGACGGCGACGACCCTGACGATGCGCTATGGCGGCGGCGGCGCTGGACTGCTGCAGGTGTGGCTCGACGGCGTCCAACTCGGACAGAACGTCGTGGGGAGCGGTGTGGCGGCACCCCCGACGACGGGAACCGCCACGTTCACGATCCCGAGCGGCTTGCGCACCGATGGGCCGCACACACTGGCGGTCATGGTGCGCAACGACGGGCACAACGAGGACGGCGGCGTCAACGACGCGCAGAAGGAGGGCCGCGGCCTCATCTCGGTGCGGTTGACCGATGCCGATCAGGCGACGGTCAACCCGCAGATCACGTGGCGGATCCAGGGCAACCTCGGCGGGGAGGGCATCGCCGACCCCACCCGCGGTGTCGAGAACAACGGCGGTCTGTACGGTGAGCGTCACGGCTGGTACCTGCCCGGTTATCCCGACGGTGATTGGAGGACGGCGACGGTTCCGGCGAGCACCGCAATGTCGGGCACCGCGTGGTACCGCACCAAGTTCAGGCTGCGCATCCCCACGGTCGACGACGCGTCGCTCGGGATCACGATTGGTGACCCGTCGACGCCGCAGTCGTCGGCGAACTACCGCGCGCTGATCTTCGTCAACGGCTGGAACATGGGCCAGTACATCGCCGACGTCGGGCCGCAGCACACGTTCGTCATTCCCAACGGGGTGCTCAACCCCCACGGTCAGAACACGCTGGCGATCGCGGTGACGAGCGCCGGCGGTCCCGGCAACGGCCTGGAGAAGGTGTCACTCACCAACCTCGCCACCGTACGCGGCGGCGTGCCAGTGCAGATGGACAGGGCCCCGAGTTGGAATCGGAGGACCTTTGGTCCCCCGGTTCACCCTAGCGAGGTGGAGATGGAGGGCTTCGGCGGCAACGCGGCCAGTCCAGCGCGGGGCGGTGACAGCTTCACGGTCACGGGCACCGTCGCCAACCTCAGCGGCCCAAGGGCGAAGCGTGTGTCTGCCACGCTCGACCTGCCCGCCGGGTGGACGGCGACCCCGGCGACCTCCACGACGATCGGCAAGCTCGCGCCGGGGGCCTCGCGGTCGGTGAGCTGGGCCGTCACCATCCCAAGCGACGTGGCCGCCGGCGGCTACGCCGTGTCCGCGGATGTGAGCTATCGGCAGGGGTCGAAGAACGGGACGACCGGCGGCTCCTACCAGCTGAGCGTCATTCCGAAGGGCCTGATGTACATCAGCGACCTCCCGTTCGTGTCGGAGACCAATGGATTCGGCGCGCTCGAGCGTGACGCCAACCTCAGCGGAGGTCCGCTCAGCATCGACGGCGTCGGCTATGCCAAGGGCCTCGGGACGAACGCGCTGAGCAGCGTCGTCGTCGCTATCCCTGCCGGCTGCACCACGTTCTCAAGCGACGTCGGCGTCGACGATACGGCCGCCGGAAAGGGCAGCGTCACGTTCAGCGTGCTGGCCGACGGCGTCCAGGTTGCGTCGACCGGCGTCATGCGCGGCGGCCAACCCGCGCAGCACCTGACCGCCAACGTCGCCGGTGTCTCCCAGTTGACGCTGGACGTCGGCGACGCAGGGGACGGAATCGGGCACGACAACGGCGACTGGGGCGATACCGAGCTCATGTGCGCTAGCTGATTCCAGCGCCGGCCACCTTCAGGGCGTCCAGTTCTCGGCGAGCGGCGTGAGCTGGAGCTCGTGTGTCGCGGAGCGCGCGTCCTGGTTAGCGAGGAAGAGGGCGGCATCGGCGATCCTGCGCGGGTCGGCCAGCGCTTCTGGCGAGACACCGGGGCGCGTGGACCCGTCGAGCGGCTGGATGCCCGCGTCGACGATTAGCAGCGCGACCTGGATGCCGCGGGGGCGCAGCTCGAGCGCGGCCGCGTTGGTGATCGCCCGCACGCCGAACGATCCCGCCGCCCACAGACCGCGGCCCGGCATCGCGCGCCGTGCCGAGCCGCCGGTGATCTGCACCAGAGTCGCTGCCCGGCCCTGCGCGATCGCGAAGCGTCCGCTGGCGGACAGGAACGAAAAGGCCGCGCGGGCCGGAGCCGCTGCCCATGAGTCAAAGCCGTCGAGGTCGGCCTCGGCAATCGGGCCGCCGCCGAACGGCCCGGTGCGCTCGCCGCCGTACGCCGCGGCCGCGTTCACCACGAGCTCGACTCCACCGTGAGCAGCGGCCGCCTGCTCCAGCACGCCGTACACGCTCGCGGGGTCCGTCACGTCGGCCTTGACCGCGAGCGCGCCGGACGCCCTGACG
Organism: uncultured Solirubrobacterales bacterium; assembly: GCA_963831845.1. GTDB lineage: Bacteria > Actinomycetota > Thermoleophilia > Solirubrobacterales > Solirubrobacteraceae > Palsa-465. Next base: position 70,944 of record CAWHRT010000034.1, read on the forward strand.
CCATCCAGGGTGCTCCGCGACCGCGCCGCCCCCGCCACCGCCCAGCCGTCGCTCACCAGCAGCTCGATGACCGCGCGACCCAAATTGCGCGCTCCGAACACAACCGCACTTCGCTGCCTACCTTGCATCTCGCTCATCGAATCGCTCGATTCCGTCGGGTGTTGGTTAACGCGGCCCTTGCGCGGCCCGCCCAATCTCCCAACGAGTCAGGTGAGCCGTCGTCGCCAGATTCAGGTGGTTGGAGCCTTCGCCAGCTCGCGCATCGCCGGCACAATCACCAGATTCCGGCGTCGCCGGCTCACTAGGTCGGGCTGCAGAATGATCGCGTGGCCACACAGCCGGGCTTGTACACGATCCGGATAAGGGGCCGGCTCGGAGCTACTGCCCTGTCGGCCTTTCCTTCGATGGTGTGTGAGCGCAACGGCACCGAGACCGTGCTCACCGGCTTGCTCGAGGATCGGTCCGCGTTGTTCGGCGTCGTTGCGCAGATCGAGGCGCTCGGCCTCGAACTGCTCGAACTTCGACAAAGACCCGACCTATTCGAGTCGAGGCATCGCCCTATGAGGGCACGTTGGAAGACGACCGACCAATAATCGTCGAGCGGAGCGGCGCGTCCGGGGCCGCGGACCCCGAGCCGCTCCCGACCGATGTCTCGCCTCGCCGACTCAGACGCGGACTGCTGAGGCTCGGTGGGTTGATCGCGATCGCGGTGGTGGTCGTGACTCTCGGACCGGGCCTGGGGGAGTTGCGTGGCCGGTTCGCCCACGCCCGGCCGATGTGGATCGTGATCGCCTGCGCGTTCGAGGTACTGTCGGTGCTGGCCTACGTTCCGGCTTTCCGGGCCGTGTTCTGCATGCGGATGAGCTGGGCGACGAGCTACAAGATCGGGGTCGCCGAGGAGGGCGCCGGCGCCTTATTCCCGCTCGGCGGCGCAGGCGGCTTGGCGCTAGGGGTCTGGGCACTTCGCCGCGGCGGAATGCCCACTGACGAGATCGCACGCAAGACGATCGCGTTCTTCTTGCTGACGAGTGCAGTGCCCGTGGCGATGCTAGTGCTCCTGGGCGCCGGCTTGGCGACAGGCATCCTCCCTGGCGGCGGCGGACTCCTTCTCACCGTGCCCCCCGCGGTCGCCGGCGCTGGAGCAATCGCGGCGACGCTCGCCCTGCGCCGGCTGGCACGCGGGGCGCAAGCGCGGATACGGCAGCGGGGTGAGGGGTCGAGATGGGTCCGCCTCGCTCCAGCGCTGTCAGCGACATCCGATGGCATCGATGAGGCGCTACACCAACTCAGGCAAGCTAATCCGCTCCTGCTCGTCGGACTCGTGGGGTTCTTAGTCTTCGACCAGCTCACTTTCTGGGCGAGCTTCCGCGCGGTCGGAGCCTCGCCGGACCTGGCTGTCATCTGGATGGCCTACCTGATCGGCCAGCTCGGTAACTGGCTTCCGGTTCCCGGCGGGATCGGCGGGGTCGAGCTCGGGCTCGTGGGCGCGCTCGTCCTCTACGGGTTGCCCGCCCTCACCGCGACCGCAGCGGTCCTGCTCTACCGCGTGATCGAACTATGGATTCCTGGCGTCATGGGCATCGCCGCGTTCGTACAGCTACGCGTGCTGCTAAGGCGAGAGACCGAGGCAATCGAACTATGTAAGCCGGGCGACACGATCGAGATCGTCGGCCTCGGCCCCGCAACCATCAATCGGTCCGCGGGTGAAATCGAGCGTGAGCGCCATGCGCGCACATGACGCTCTTGGCTCTCTCTGGGGTGTCGGGTGTTTGGCAGCTAGGCCTGGTCGCCGAGCGCGACGATGTGCTCGGGTAGCCGTTCGTTGTCGCCGTACATGAAGTGGTTGCGCATGTTCTCGGAGAATCGGCTGGCCTCGGTGGACTTCCCGACTGCCTCCGCGGTCTCGCGGACCAACATGGGGGAGGCACCGCAGCAGACGCCGATGTAGTTGATGCCGAGGTCGTGGATCTCCTTGGCGAAGGCGCCGATCTCGTACCGGTTCGCGTACAGCGGGTCCAGCGCGGTCGGGAAGGTGCGGCCGTGCGGCGAGGGCACCCTTGCGCGGTCGTCTGAGAGGTTGAAGAACGTCGGTTCCTCGGCCGTGGTCCGGTAGGGGATCGGCAGTGCGCCGACGTGGCACGACACGGCCGCGCGGATCTGCTTCAGCCACGGCAGCATCGTCTCGGGCCCGCGGAAGCAGTTCATGCCCACCACATCCGCGCCGGCCTGCTCCAGCCGCTGGCAGGTCTCGACGATGCCGACCCCGTCGGCCATCTCCTCCAGCGCCATCGGCGCGATGGTGAGGACGACGGGCAGGCCAGTGGCCTTCGCGACCTCGAGCGCCGCCAGCGCCTCGCCGGCGTAATAGAACGTCTCGCCGATGATCATGTCGGCGCCGCCCTCGACGGCCCACCCCACCATCTCCTCGAACATGCCGCGCACGTCGGCCTGGCGGGCGGTGTCCTCGGGGTCCCAGACGTTGGTGTTCGAGATGTTGCCGGCCATGAGGTCGCCGGGTCGCTGGTCGGCGACCTCCCGCGCGATCTGGAGTGCGGCGCGGTTCAGCGGCTCGAGCAGGTCCTCCTTGCCGATGACCCGCATCTTCTCGCGGTGACCGTTGTAGGTGAACGCCTCGACGATGTCGGAGCCGGCGCGCTGGTAGTCGACGTGCAGAGTCCGGAGGGCGTCCGGGTACTCGAGGGCGACCTCGGGGACGAACTCACCGGCGCTCAGGTAGCCGCGGCGCTCCAGCTCGAACAGGAAGCCCTCGGCACAGATCACCGGCCCGGCGTCCAGGCGCGCGGTCAGGTCCCTGCTCGGAACCTCAGAGGTGGACTCGGTCATGTACTGCTCCTTGGTGGCGAAGGGACGGGTCGTCCCAGGAGTCGGTCGGCACACAGTGGCGAGGACCGTGTCGGACTTGCACCGACTTCCCCGTTCTGCGTCGCCGTCGCGAGTCTAGCCGCCGATCACGAAGCCGGGCAGCGGCACGCACTCAGGGACGCCCGGATGGCCCAGCCGCCGGCGGCCGTTATTGTGTCGTCGGTGTCCGTGACGTCGCGTCTGATCGTGGACGTGCAGGTGGGCCTCGAGTCGACCAGCGGATCCGGGGCTGCTGCGCAAGGTGACACGAGGTCGTTCGGGCAGGTGGTTGGGGCTGATCCCGATAGGCGGATCAGCCCGTCGCGCGAACCTGGGAGGGAACCATCATGACGGGCGATCCGACGAGCAGACATGATCGGGGAACGGTGACGGGGTTGACGGTGGGGGGCTTGACTCGCCGTCAGGCGCTGGGCCGGGGAGGGCGCCTCCTGGCCGCGGCGGCCGGGGCCCAGGCCGGCGCAAGCTGGGTCGGGGCTGGCTCCAGCAGCGCCAAGAGCCCGCGCGCCAGTTGGCGCGTGCTTGCGCGGAGTCTCCAGGGCCCGCTGCTTCGCCCGGGGGATGCGGGATTTCGCGCCGCCAGTGCGGCGGAGAACGATCTGTATGCGAGCGTCGTTCCGGCTGGGATCGCGCTATGCGAAGGCGCCAGGGATGTGCAGACCTGTGTGCGATGGGCTCGGGCCAACGGGGTGCCATTGGTCGCGCGCTCGGGCGGGCATAGCTTCGGCGGATATTCACGGACGACCGGTCTGCAGGTCGATCTGAGGCGTATGAAGTCGGCGATCGTTGACCGTGATGCCGGAACGCTGCGTGTCTCCGGTACCGTCCGATTCGCGGACCTCGATCGCGTGCTGAAGCCCTACAACCTGTTCATCCCGGCCGGGCAGTGTCCGTCCGTGGCGGTGAACGGGTTCACGCTCGGTGGAGGCTTTGGCTTCTATTCCCGCGCCCACGGCCTCGCTGTCGATCAGCTCAAGCGGACCGATGTGGTACTGGCGAGCGGACAGAAGGTGACGGCCGATCCGTCGCGACATTCCGATCTGTTCTGGGCGTGCCGGGGTGGCGGAGGCGGCAACTTCGGGATCAACACGTCGATGACCTTTTCGTTGTTCCCGGTCGGGAACGTCAGCGTCTGCACGTGCGTGTGGTCGTCGAAGCCCGAGGATGTCCTGAATGAGTTTCAGCAGCTCTTCAGGCATGTTCCGGACACGTTCTCGTTGATCGTCAGGATTACTCCGGCGACTCGTTCAAGCCCGATGACCGTAACCGCGCTGGGTCATTACTTCGGGCCCAGCCACGAGCTTCGCGACATCCTCTCGCCGGTCTTGTCGTTGGTGCCGGCCTCGCAGCAGCAGTTCTTGGATCTCGACTTCTGGAAGGCCAGGGATTATCTGGCCGACACGAATGGTCCGCCGCACTCCTACGTCGAGCGGTCCGCGTACGTAGCCGGACCGATGTCCAGTGCGGGGATCGCCACCGTCCTCGATCAGACGAGGCGCTGGCCGGGCGCCGGGTTGACCGCGGGGCGTCTTGACTTCTGGCTATGGGGCGGGGCGATGAACAAGCCGGGTCCGCGCAGCACCGCGTTCGTGCATCGGTCGGCTCGGTCGCTGTTCGCGGTGGGGGCCACTTGGCCAGCCGCGATGCCTCGGCGCCGAGCCCGGCCGCTGATCAGCTGGGTCAACGACACGTGGGCGGCCGTAGGTCGCCACGCAACCCCTTACGCCTACCAGAACTTCATCGATCCCGCACTCACCGACTGGCAACGTGCCTACTACGGAGCGAACCTGCGTCGTCTGATCAAAGTCAAGCGTGCATACGATCCCGACGACCTGTTCAACTTCCCGCAGAGCATCCCCACCTGACCAGTCGGGGCGGTGGTCCGCTGTCACGTTTATTGCTCGCCAGGTGTCATGGGAGTAGTGACCACGACCACTGGAGGAACAGCAATGCTGGAGAAGGTTTTCTACACGAGCGTGCTCGTCGGCGACCAGGACAAGGCGCTCGACTTCTACACCAACGTCCTGGGCTTGGAGAAGCGCGTTGAGAACCCGACGCCCGACGGGCCCCGGTTTCTGACCGTCGGCGTCAAGGGAGACGAGTTCCAGCTGGTTCTCTGGCCCGGGACACCGGGACAGGCCGAGCCGGCGATGGGGCGCCCCCCGGCGTCGATCACGATCGAGAGCGACGATTGCCGCAGGACGGTCGAGGAGCTGAAGTCGCGCGGCGTCGAGTTCGTGTCGGACGTGCTCGAGTTCCCATGGGGCTACGTCGCGCAGTTCCAGGACCCCGACGGCAACCGACTACAGATACGAGAGGGCCGCTAGCCCCCAGAGAAGCGGGTTAGCGCCTCGGTCGCGCCTGGCGCTGCCGAGATTGAGAACCTCGGTAGCACCGGCGCGCGACGCTGACCGGGCGCCAGCCGCCCGGCACCTCATACTCGAACGGTATTGCTGGCACTCGCACCACGTCTAGGCCCGCCGCCATCAGCCTCCCACCCTATCGGGCGTAGCCGCCGCAACAATGCGATAGATAGGAGACGGTCATGGCAGCGTCGGAAAGGTTCACGAAGCTCGGGGAGCAAATGGACCGAGCTCAGGACAATGTCACAGCAGCAGCCGCCCAGGACAAGGCTGAACTGGGAGTCAAGGTCGCCGAGGCGCGCAAGCGCGCCGACGATCGAGCCGCCCAGATGCAGGCCAACGCGCAGAAAGCTTCCCAGCAGGCAGAGGGCCATTGGAACAAAGTCCAGAGCGACTGGGACCAGCACATCCAGCGCATTCGGGCGGATCTCGATGAACGAAAGGCCAAGCTCGACGCAAAGCATGCCGAGCGGGAGGCAGAGGATGCAGAGGCAGATGCACTGGACGCAATCGACTTTGCGGCGGCTGCGATTGAGGAAGCCGAGTACGCCGTCTTGGACGCAGAGCTGGCCAGGCAGGACGCGGACGCGCTAGCGGTCTCTTCGTCGTAACTCGCCAGATCCATCGGTATCTGAGGGAGCTCCCAACCATTCCGTCTGCAGCCTGAGGGAGCTCCCTCGAGGGGCGCCGGTCCACATTCTGGCCCCCGGGGGCCGTCGCGCCAAGCCGGGGATCCAGCGTATGCGACTCTCGATAGCTAGGGAAGGATCTCGACGTATCCGTTGGTGCCGTGCACGCGGATCCGCTGCCCGTCCTGGATCAGCTGGGTAGCGTGCTCCACCCCCACGACAGCCGGCAAGCCGTACTCCCGTGCGATCACCGCGCCGTGGGTCATCAGGCCCCCGACCTCTGTCACCAGGCCCTTGATCGCGACGAACAGGGCCGCCCAACTGGGGTCGGTGTAGGCGGTGACCAGGATGTCGCCCGCTTCGATCTCGGCGTCCGCGAGGTCCAGGACGACGCGGGCCCGGCCCTCGACGGTCCCGGCGGAGACCGGAAGGCCGACCAGCGCACCGGCCGGGAAATCGTCGCGCCGGTACGACCCGGCGATGGCCTCGCCATCCGAGGTCAGCACTCTGGGTGGCGTGAGCGCTTGGTAGGACCGGAACGCGTCCTCGCGCCGACGGATGAGCTCGTCATCCGCGTGATGGGTGCGGGTGACGTCGTGGAACTCCGGAAGCGTGAGGTAGAAGCTGCTCTCCTTCTCACGAAGCACGTGGGCCTGCACGAGGCGCTCGCCTTCCTCCAACAACGCTTGCTTGTACACGAGGTAGCGGCTGACGATCCCGTACTTCGGATACTCCCGGTATCCGGCGAAGGTCCGGACCCGGTCGATCTGTCGCTTGACCTCCTCGGCCTTTCGCTCTCCGTCTGGCAGGACCCGCAAGCGCTCGAGCAGCTCCTGCTCCTTCTCGCGGGCCTCACGGCGGCCTTGCTCGAGGCGCTGCTCACCGGCGCCGGGCGCGAAGTTCTTGACGTTGCTGAGGATCAGCGGCACGAGCGTGGTGGGCTGCTCGCTCCAACGCGGCCTCGTGATGTCGATTTCGCCGACGCAGCGCATGCCGTACTTGTCGAGGTAGGCCTCGATGGTGGCGCGTGCTTCCCGGCCGCCCTCGAGCGTTGCCAGCTCGTCAAGGAAGCCCTCGTCTTCGACGTTCTCCAGAAATGCCACCAGGTTCGGATACGGGCGGATCACGTCCGCGACGTCCAGAAGCGCTAGTCCCATCTCAGAGGTCACGTTGCCGGAGACGGACTGCGCGAGCGTATCGGCCGCGTTCTTCTCGCCCAGCCACTCCTCGAGGTGGTCATTGAGCCACCACGCTGCCTCCATCCCAGCCATGATCACCTGATGGCTGAGGGGTTCGAACAGGAGCCGCTTGAGCTCTTGGATGTCGTCCAGGATGAAGTCGAGCAGCGCCGATCCAGACTTCGTCTGGATGTCGCGCTTCAAGGCGGCGACGGAGGCCTCGTTGCGCGCGATGAGCTCGGCGACGATGGCCGGATCGGTCTCGACCGGGGCCGGTGGTCCGCCGGCCGGCGGCCCGGCAGCGGCGGGACCCTCGTCCGAGAGTGGCCGGATGAAGTCGCCGCGGTCGAGGATGGTCTGGAGCGCGTCTCCGATCAGCGGATCGGATTTCCCGAGGACCTGAAGGACGCCTGCGCGGGTCGCCGCTGACGCCAGCCTAGGGGCGACGTCGACGAACAGCCTTCCGCCGGCCTCGTACATCCGCGGTAAGGCCGTGAGCTGAAATAGGGAGAGCCCCAGGGGCTTCATGGGGTCGGTCATCATTTGCTGATGGCCGACTGACACATACACGTGGTTCTCTCGGTCGTCGGCCGCGGGGATCGGAAACAGCGTGGTGATCGGCCGGCTTTGGACGATCCAGATGCGATCGTCGGCCAGGCACCATTCGATGTCCTGGGGACGGCCGAAGTGCGCTTCGATCCGCCGGCCCAGCCGCGCGAGCTCCACGACCTGGGCATCGGTCAGCGCCGGTTGCTGCTGGCGCTCGGGGTCGATCGCCTGTTCCTGTGTCCCGCTCGCCGGCGAGGCCTGAATCGCAAGCTGCTTGGTGGCGACCGCCTTGGCGACGAGCTCGCCGTCCCGCACCCTGTAGACGTCTGTGTTCACCAGCCCGGAGACCACGGCCTCGCCGAGACCGAAGCTGGCCTCGACGGAGGCGACCTTCCGGTTGGAGGTGACGGGGTCGGCCGTGAACAGGATGCCGGCCGCCTGCGGGAAGACCATCTGCTGCACGACCACAGCCATGCTGATCTTCCGGTGGTCGAAGCCGTTGCGCAGGCGGTAGGTCACTGCGCGCTCGGTGAAGAGCGAGGCCCAGCATTGGCTGACGTGGCGGAGAATCGCCGCCGGGCCCACGACGTTCAGGTACGTGTCGTACTGACCTGCGAAGGATGCACTCGGCAAGTCCTCCGCCGTCGCGCTGGATCGGACCGCGTAGGCGGCTTGCTCGCCGTGCCGGGCGAGCGCGTGCGTGATCGCCGACGCCAGATCCTTTGGGATAGCGATCCCTTCAAGCGCCAGACGGATCTCTCCGCTGAGCGCGCCTATCGCCTCCTGGTCGCTCGGCCTCAGGCGCGACAGCCGGTCGAGCCGATCGCCGATCGTCGGCGTGTCGGCCAGGATCCGCTCAAACGCGTTCGTCGTCACGCAGAAGCCGGCCGGCACACGGATGCCTTCGATCCGCGAAAGCTCCCCTAGGAGCGCGCCTTTGCTGCCCACTACCGCAACCTGGGTCTGGTCGATCTCCTGGAAATCCAACACGTCGCCCATACGCTCACCTCCCGCGGAGTGGACCCTGTCACTCCACTCCTGTCCATTGATTGCAGCTTGCGGTGGGCGATTATGGGGCACAAGTCAAGGCCTCATGAGGGCCTTAGATCCGGTATAAATTGGAGGTGGAGAGGGCACGGGGTGGCTGCGATCATGGTGGCCAGCAAGAGCGGCTGGGCAAACACGATCCGGCCGCGGCTCGTGATTGACTCCCGCCCAATGGTCGTCAGTCCGCGTCGCCGATCCAGGTCGCTCCCCGGCCATCTCCCAGAGGTGGTGTCGGGCGAGGTGCTGGTCTGGACCGATGGCGCATGCCGGCGCAATCCCGGCCCTGGTGGGTGGGCCGCGGTCGTCTGCTGGGAGGACGGGGTCGTTGAGGAGCACACCGGTGGGTTGGCCCATACGACGAACAACGTCATGGAGATGGTCGCCGCACTGGAGGGCTTGCGCGCGCTGCCGTCGGGGTCGCGGGCCTGTGTGGTGACCGACTCGCGTTACCTGCACGACGGCATGACCTCCTGGATGGCGGGCTGGAAGCGCAAGGGCTGGAGGACGGCCTCGGGTGACCCCGTCAAGAACAAGGAGATCTGGGTCCAGCTCGACGCCGCAGCGTCAGACCACGAGCAGGTTCGCTGGCACTGGGTCAAGGGCCACATCGGCCACGCGCTCAACGAGCGAGCCGACCTGCTGGCGGTCGCCGCCACGGATAGGGCCGCTCGGTCCGCACGCTGATAGCCGCGCTCGCGAGCCGGCCTCTTGGAAGCTGGCCGGTGAGCCGGAGTACGCTCGGATGAGTGAGCCACGCCCATGACGAAGCCGCTAGGAGGTTTCGATGCCCGGACTGAAGGGACGGCTTTCGACCGTCGTCAAGTCGAAGATCTCAAAGCAGCTTGACCGCGCCGAGAACCCGAGCGAAACGCTCGACTATGCGTATGAGCGCCAGATCGAGAACCTCCAGAACGTCAAGAAGGGGATCGCCGACATCGTCACCGCCAAGAAGCGGCTCGCGCGCCAGCAGCAGCAGCTCGGTGAACAGGGCGCCAAGCTCGACGCTCAAGCCCGCGAGGCGATGTCCGCGGGACGTGAGGATCTTGCTCGCGCAGCGCTGCAACGCAAGCAGGTGGCCGTTCAGGAGGCTGGCTCGCTCGACCAACAGATCGCACAGCTCGAGTCAGAGCAGGAGAAGCTGATCGAGTCCGAGAAGCAGCTCGAGGCGAAGACCGAGCAATTCCGCTCAAAGAAGGAAGTCATCAAGGCCCAGTACTCGGCTGCCGAGGCGCAGGTGCAGGTGTCCGAGGCGGCCACGGGAGTCGGTGACTCGATGGCGGATGTCGGCATGGCAACGCAGCGCGCCCTCGACAAGACCGAGACGATGAAGGCTCGCGCGGAGGCCGTCGATGAGCTTCAGGCGGCGGGGACCTTCGAGGATCTGACAGCGCTCGGCCCCGGCGAGGACGACGTCGATCGCCAGCTCGACGAGCTCGGCGCCAAGAGCGCCGTCGACGACGAGTTCGCCCGCCTCAAGGCGGAGGTCCAGTCGGGCGCTCCGCAATCCGAGCTCCCTGCCGGCGACACCGGCACGGCTGACGACGCCAAGGCACAGCAGCCGGCTGCTGGCGACGGCGAGGCCGCCCCTCCCGGCTAGCTCTTCGCGTCAAGACTCCCGCCCCGCCGGCTCGCGGCGGGTGCCCGGTTGGAGCAAGTGACGCCCGAGCTGGGTGCGGGATCTGACCCCGAGCTTGCGAAACGCCTTGCGGAGGTGATAGTCGACGGTGCTGGGGCTGATGAACAGCTGGGCGGCGATCTGCTGGTTGGTGGCCCCGTCGGCTGCGAGGCGCGAGATCTGCGCCTCCTGGGGAGTCAGGTCGTCGCGGGTCTCGACGGTCCGTTTGCGGGCGTGCTCGCCGGTCGCCTCGAGCTCGACGCGGGCTCGTTCGGCGAACGCTTCCATGCCGAACTCCGTGAATAGCTCGTGGGCCGTTCGCAGCTGCTCGCGCGCGTCGCGCCGGCGGCGCTCCGGCGCAGCCATTCGCCGTACACGAGATGGGCGCGCGCGAGCTCCACCCGGACGCGGGTGCGGGCGAGCCGCTCGATCGCCTCGCGATAGAGCGCCTCGGCGGCTTCCCCGTCGCTCAGCAACGCCCGCGAGCGGGCCTCGACGCCGAGCGCCCAGTCGGTGCCACTGGCCCCGGTTGCCTGCGAAAGCTGGCCGAGGGCATCGACCGCGAGCTCCGGCCTCCCGCTCCGGACGGCCGCCTCGATCAGCTCGACCGATCCATAGTTGCGCCACCACGAGGGGTGAGTGTCCTCGCCGGCCTGCTGCGCCGCGGCGAGCGCCTCCTCATAGCGACCCAGACCGTTATGGAGCACAGCCGTTACCCAGTGAATGAACGTCAGCCCCTGTCCCTCGCCCCGACGCACGACCTCGCTCGTGGCGGCCTCGATCAGCTGGAAGCCCTCGGCTTCCCGGCCCTCGAAGGTCACCCGTGCCAGCGCCGCCCACGGTGCGAGGCTGCCACCCGTCGCCTCGTTGACCGCCGCCACCTCGTCGACCAGCGACGCGGCCATGCGCGAACTCCCCCGCGAACACGTGCACCCCCGCGCGTGAGGTGAGTGCCAAGGGGAGCACGCTCAGCGCACCGGCATCACGCGCGAGCTGGACGAAGCGCGCAGAGATCGCGTCCCAGGCCTCGTCGTCCCACAAGAATGCCGCGACGCGGGCTGCGAGCGACAGCCACCGGTGCCCCTGCTCTCGGCGGATGTCTTCGCCTCGGAAGGCGTTGACCGCCCTTCTCAACATCGGCGTTCCTGCGGCGTATCCCTCTGTGATCAGTAACGCCAGGCCATCCAGCAGCAGATCAGACGCGCGCGGAGGCTGAGACGATGGAGGCGCTGCCCTGGCGGCCTGGGCGGTCTCCAGCACACTCTCGCCGCTCGCCAGAAGGCCGGGGAAGAACACGGCGCTGAGCGCTTCTAGATAGGTTTCACGGGCGAGCCTCGGATCGAGCGGTTCGAGCCACTTGGCGGCCTTGAGCAGCAGGGGTTGAGCGTCGCTACCGCGGCCCAGCGAGAACGCGATCTGACCACGCAGCAGCTCCACCTGGGCGCGCTGGAGCTCGTTCAGCGGTCCCGACTCTGCGATCGCAACCAGTCGGAGTGCCGCGTCGAACGCACCGGCCTGGTGCTTGGCCTGCGCCGCGGCGAGCGCCCGCCTGGCCCGGCGCGAGGGCTCGAGCGTCAGCGCGGAGGCACGCTCGAGGAACGCGGCCGCTGCTGCCAATCCTCCGCGCGCCTGAGCGCGGCCGGCCGAGCGCTCGAGCTCGGAGGCGACGTCCTCGTCAAGCCCCGGCGTCGCCTGGGCAAGATGCCAGGCACGGCGATCGGGATCGACCTCAGGATCGGTCGCGTCCGCCAGCGCGCGATGCACGGCCTGCCTGTCCTCGGGCGACGCCGCGCGATACACGGCCGAGCGGACCAGCGGGTGACGAAAGGTCACCCGCGCGCCGATCGCGAGCAACCCGTCGGTGTCGGCCGCCGCCTGGACCCCGATCCCGAGCCGCTCGGCCGCCCGCCACACCAGCACCGGGTCGCCGACCGGATCCGCCGCCGCGACCAGCAACAGCCGCTGGGTCTCCGCCGGAAGGGCCGCGAGCCTGCGGCGGAAGCTCTCCTCGATCCGCCCCGACAGCCCCGGCGCGTCCGGCAAACCGAACCCGCCCGCCAGCTCCGCCGGCGTCAACCCCCGCGGCAACTCCAACAACGCCAGCGGGTTGCCGCGCGTCTCCGCGACGATCCGCTCCCGCACCCGCTCGTCCAACGGCACCGCGCACCACCGAGCCCAACAGCGCGCGCGCATCGCCATTACGCAGACCCTCGACCACTAGCCTCGGCAATCCCTCGAGCTCTTCGCTCGGCTCGCGCGTCACTAACACCAGCGCGACCGACTCCGCCAACAGCCGTCGCGCCACGAACACGAGCGCCTGCGCCGACGCCCGATCAAGCCACTGCGCGTCATCAACCACACACACAAGCGGCCGCTCCTCGGCCACCTCCGCCAACAGGCTCAGCACCGCCAACCCGACCAGAAACCGATCCGGCGCGTCCCCCGCACGCAGCCCGAACGCCACCCCGAGCGCATCCTGCTGAGGGGCAGGCAGCCGGTCCAGGCGATCGAGCATCGGCGCGCACAACTGCTGCAGAGCGCCGCGAACGCGAGCTCCATCTCTGACTCCACACCAACCGCCCGCATCACTCGGAACCCCGACGCCGAGCTGATCGCGGACTCCACCAGCGCCGTCTTGCCAACCCCCGGCTCGCCGCTCACGACCAGCACCCGGCTCTGTCCGCCGCGCACTGCCTCGAGCAGCCGCTCCAGCGCCTCGCGCTCCTCGCGCCGGCCGTGCAACACCTCCGCCGGCCCCTCGGTGACCATGCAACACCGACGATACCGCGCCCCGCTGCAGTCGACACCCCTCGTGACTACGAGGTCTGTCGCCGCGGACTACGAGGGGCGTCGTCGCGGACTACGCGTTCGCGTGATTCGAGCGAACCCGCGGCGCACCTACGCTCCGTCGCCAACTGCAACCACCAACGGAGAAGCGATGCCGTACATCAACGTCGGCAAGGACAACATGTCGGCCATCGACATCCACTACGACGACGCCAGCAAGGCTGAGCGTGGGCCGACCAGCGCGCACGTCGCGCTTCGCGTCAACGGAACCGAGCGTCTGGTCGATCTGGAGCCGCGCACCAGTCTGCTCGACGCGCTCCGCGAGCATCTCGAACTCACCGGTTCGAAGAAGGGATGCGACCAGGGGACCTGTGGCGCTTGCACGGTCTGGGTTGACGGGCGGCGTGTCCTGGCCTGCCTGACGCTTGCCGTCGCGTGTGAAGGCCATGAGGTGACGACGATCGAGGGCATCGGCGTCGACGGCGAACCGCACCCGATGCAGCGCGCGTTCGTCGAGCACGACGCGTTCCAGTGCGGTTACTGCACACCCGGCCAGATCATGTCGGCGATCGCCCTGATCGAAGAGGGCAACGCGTCGACGGACGAGGCAATCGCCGAGTTCATGAGCGGCAACATCTGCCGCTGCGCGGCCTACCCGAACATTCGCGCGGCGATTCGTGAGGTGCGCGATGCAACCGCTTAGCTATGCCCGCGCGACCGACGTCGGAGTCGGCGATCACGCTCGTCGCCGGCGACCCCGGCAGCGGCTTCCTCGCAGGCGGCACGACGAAGGTCGATCTGCTCCGCCTGGGCGTTGAGCACACCGACCGTCTCGTCGACATCAACGACCTCCCCTTGACGGCGGTCGAGGAGCTGGCGAGACGGGACGATTCGGATCGGTGCTCTTGCCCGCATGAGCGACGTTGCCCGGACACCGATCATCAAAGAGCGGTTCCCGGCCGTCTCGGAAGCGCTCCTTCTCGGCGCCTCCGAGCAGCTTCGGAACATGGCCTCGATGGGCGGGAATCTGTGCCAGCGCGTTCGCTGCACGTACTTCCGCGACGGCGTCTCACCGTGCAACAAGCGCGAGCCGGGGACCGGCTGCTCGGCGCTCGAAGGCTTGAATCGCGGCCACGCCATTCTCGGCGTCAGTGAGAGCTGCATCGCCACGCATCCGTCCGACGTCGCCGTTGCGTTCGTGGCCTTCGACGCCGTCGTACACACGGCCGGGCTCGACGGGGAGCGGACCATTCCGATCGACGACTTCTACCTCCTCCCCGGCGACACGCCACAGATCGAGCATCCGCTGGCCCACGGCGAGCTGATCACGGCCATTGATCTGCCGCCGTCTCCGCTGGCGGCCGGATCGCTCTACCTCAAGTTCCGCGATCGGCAGTCGTACGAGTTCGCCCTGGTCTCCGTCTGCGCCGCGCTCACAGTCACAGACGGCGTCGTCGCTCGATGTGCGCGTTGCGCTCGGCGGCGTCGGCACCAAGCCCTGGCGGGCGCGCCGCGCCGAAGCAGGAGTTGCGGGGTGCACCGGCGAGCGATGAGTCCTTTGCCCGGGCAGCGGCCGCAGAGCTTTCCGTCGGCGACGCCACGCGCCGGTAACGCCTTCAAGGTCGCCCTCGCCGAGCGCGCGATCGTCCGCGGCCTGCGTCACTCGATGAACGGCCAGGCAGCATGACCGGCTCGATCGGCAAGCCCGTCTCCCGTCTCGACGGTTACGAGAAGACGATGGGCCGCGCCCGCTACACGGGTGAGATCTTCCTGCCGAACATGGCCTACGCGGCGATCGTCGGCGCGACGATCTCCAGCGGAAAGATCAAAGCCATCGATCGCAGCGCCGCCCTCGATGCCGATGGGGTCATCGCGATCCTGGCCCACGACAACCTGCCCACGATCCCCGGCGAGCCACATCTGCTGCCCTCGCTCGTCGGCGGCACCCGCGCCCGGGCAGAGCTTCTTCCCGCTGCAAGACGACGAGATCCACTACTACGGCCAGCCGATCGCGATCGTCGTTGCCGACAGCTACGAGCGCGCGCAACACGCGCGCGTGGCTCGTCGCAGGCACGCTTCGACGAGACGCCGTCGATCACGACGATCGATCAAGGGCGCGAGCTGGCCTACGAGCCAGACAAGCTCTTCGGTGGCCTGATGCCCGCGCGGACGCGCGCGGCGACGTCGAGGCAGCGCTTGCGAGCGCCGACGTTGTCGTCGACGGCACTTTCCACATGGCGGCCAATCACCACAACGCGTTGGAAGCTCCGACGACGACGGCGGTCTGGGATGAGGATCGCCTGACCCTCTACGACGCGACCATGGGCGTGAGGGCGACGCAGCTGACCGTTGCGCATCTGCTCGGCTTGTCGCTGTCAAAGATCCGCGTCGTCTCGAACTTCGTCGGCGGCAGCTTTGGCTCCAAGGCAATGATTTGGCCTCACGTCACGCTCGCGGCGCTCGCAGCCCGCGAAGTCGGCAGGCCGGTACGTCTCGCGCTGACGCGCCCGCAAGCGTTCACGGCGACCGGTCATCGCGAGGAACAGGAACATCATCTGACGCTCGGCGCGACCCGCGACCGGACGCCTGACGGCGATCAGGCACGAGAAGCTCTCGGTGACCTCGCACTTCGATGACTGGGCCGAACCGGCAACCGGCGTCAGCTCGCAGATCTACGACCTCGAGAACTTCGCCGGCGCGCATCGGCTGATTCGCGGCAACACAATGACGCCGACCTTCACGCGTGGTCCGGGTGAGAGCGTCGCCGCATTCGTGCTCGAGTCGTCGCATGGACGAACTCGCGCACGAGCTCGAGATCGATCCCGTCGAGCTGCGCCTCATGAACCACGGACCGAACGACCCGCGCGGCAATCCGTGGTCGAGCGACGGCCTGCCGGAGTGTCTGCGCCGCGGCGCCGAGCTGTTCGGCTGGGACAAGCGCAATCCGACGCCGCGCTCGCAGCGAGACGGCGACTGGCTGATCGGCCACGGCATGGCCGCCGCCGGCTACCCGGTCGCGCTGTTCATGCCCGAGCAGCAAGCGCGGGCCCGGCATCTACAGCGACGGCAGTGCTGTAATCGAAGCGGGAACGCCGGAGTTCGGCACCGGCGTCGGGACGATGATGACCCAGGTCGCCGCCGACGCGCTCGGGCTGCCGCTCGAAGCTGTCAGCTACAAGCTCGGCGACAGCGATCTGCCGAACATCACCTCCGCCGTCGGCTCCGCCGGCTCGATGATGGTCAGCGCCGCTGTGCATCGAGGCGGCGCAACGACTTGCGCCAACAGCTCATCGCGCTGGCCGTCTCCGACGAGCAGTCCCCGCTCCACGGTGCCGATCCGAGCTCCGTCGACGTCAACGACGGGCGGCTGACGCTGCGCGACAAGCAAGATGTCGGCGAGAGCTACGCCGAGTTGCTCGGTCGCAACCGACGGACCTACGCCGAAGCGATCGGTCGCTGGAGGCCGCCGCCGCTCGACACCCCGCACGGGCTGCTGACGTTCGGCGCGCAGTTCGCGGAGGTCGCCGTCGATCCGGACCTGGGCCTCGTACGTGTCCGGCGCATGCTCGGCGCCTTCGCCCCCGGACAGAGTGCTCAACCCCAAGCTCGCGCGCAGCCAGCTGATGGGCGGGATGTTGTGGGGTCTCAGCCAGGCCCTGCTGGAGGGCAACCCGATGGATAGCCGCTACGGGCGCTGGGGAGCGATCAGCCTCGGCGAGTATCTCGTCCCCGTCAACGCCGACGCTCCCGAGATCACGATCGAGTTCGTCGAAGTCGAAGACAGCGGCATCAATCCGCTCGGGGTGAAAGGCGTCGGTGAGATCGGCCAGGTCGGCGCGCAGCCGCGATCGCCAATGCCGTCTTCAACGCGACCGGCTCGGCGCATCCGCGAACTGCCGATCGCCGCCGAACTCGTCATGGACACAGCGCCAGCCCGCGTCATGACCGCAGGCACCGCGCCGCTCCAGGCACCCGAGCCAGCAGCGGCCGTGGTGCCGGGCTCCGAGGCTCTCGCCTGACCGTCCACCGATCTCGCGCCGCCGAGCCTCGCAGCCACGCGACTTGCGTGACGCGGAACAGGACGCTGCCGCGCGGCAACCGGCTCTGGGCCTCGCCGGTCTCCTTCTCGTCGCGCCAGTCGCGGTCCTGCTCGGCGTCGGCGCCGGGAGCCTCAAGGCCTCACTGCGCGTGCTCGGGCCGCTCTCTACCTTCGCGCTGCCCGTCGTCGCAATGATCGCCTTCTGGTGGGAGGACTGGCCCGGAACGCGATTGAAAGCGCCGTTGTCAGGCTTCCTAAACACGGTCCTCGTCATCGCCGGCGGCGTCGTCCTGACGTTCATCGGCCAGCTCGTGGTCGGCCACGGCAATCCGTGCGCGGGATCTTCGACGCCACACCGGGCCCGCACAGCTCGCCGACCTTCCCGGCCACGATGCCGCTCGCCGGCGCATTCTTCGTCGTCATGTTGCAACTGACTCTCGTGAACGAGGGATGGCCGCTCCGTCGCCTCGGCCGGATGTCGTCAGGCCCGGTAGCCCTCCTCGTCGCGTGGGCGATCGCCGTCACGCTGTACCTGCTCCTCGTTCACACTCATCCGAGACCATCCAGCGGGTTGTATCCCCGGGCGGGACCCCGACTGACCGGCGCGCAGTTCGGCGCGGTGCTAACCGCGATCGGGCTATGGCAGGTCATGTTCTACGTCGCGTTTCGCGGATGGCCGTTCGCAGCCCTGTCCAAAAGGGCCGTGCGCCTTGCCGTCGCGAACATCACCACGATGGCGGCCGGCATCGCCACGTACCTCGTCCTCCACGCCGCGATTTGCGCTCAGTCCGCCGGTCGCTAGCGCCGTCGCCGGATCTGCGCTGACGGCCGTCCTCGTCTGCGGAATGCTGTTCGAGGGGCTGGGCAATCCGCCGCGCACGGAAGCAGGACACGAGTGATCATCGTCGGAGCAATAGTTGTCGTGACCGCGGCGCTGTACGGAGCACTGACGGCGATCGCCCACCAGGGCACCTGGACCTCAGCAAGCCCATCGGAGTGGGTCACCTACGCCGGCCTGAACGCGATCGGTCTCGGAATCATCTTGCACGTCGCGATCGGGCGGCGATGGCCGTTCGTGCGCGAGGCCGGGCTGACCACACGGTAGAAGGGTGGCGACGATTCACCCCGGCGCGCGGTCGAGCCTTTCGGACGTAGTCGACGACCGGCGGGGTCGTAGTCGGTGCGGGTGGGCCATAGAATGGGCCTATGAGCGGCTTCAGTGCAGACGAGGGTCTCTCGCGCGAGCACGACAGGGACCTGTCTCGGCTTCCGCGCGACCTCGAGACCTACGCGCACATCGAAGGGCTGGTCGGCGAGGAGGACGAGCTCCTGGAGGAGGCGGAGGAGGGCCGCAAGGAGGAGCACCGCCAGCGGCTCCACGCGATCACGGAGGAGCTCGATCGGGCCTGGGAGACGCTGCGCCGGCGCGCCGAACGACGCGCCAAGCCTGGTACCTGACGCTTCCGCCCCACCTTGGGCGACGGCCACGCGCCTCGCCGTTCAATACATTTGTACGTGATAACGTACGGACCCGTGGGCGACACTTACACCCACGGCCACCACGAGTCGGTGCTCCGCAGCCACCGCTGGCGGACGGCCGAGAACTCGGCTGGTTATCTGCTGCCGTTTCTTGCGCCGGGGATGCGGCTGCTCGATGTCGGGTGCGGACCGGGCACGATCACGCTCGATCTCGCCGCTCGCGTCGCCCCCGGTGGCACGGTCGGCGTCGACCGCGAAGCGGGCGTGGTTGCCGAGGCTCAGCGCCTGCTCGACTCGCGCCCGATCTCCGGCGTCGAGTTCAGGACCGCGGACGCATACGCGCTCGAGTTCGACGACGAGTCATTCGACGTCGTCCACGCCCACCAGCTGCTCCAGCATCTGACCGATCCCGTCGCGGCGCTGGTCGAGATGCGCCGCGTGCTGCGGCCCGGCGGTGTGCTCGCCGTGCGCGACAGCGACTACGGCGGCTTCGTCTGGGCGCCGTCCGACCCGCTGCTCGATCGCTGGATGCAGCTCTACCACGACGTGTGCCGTCACAACGGAGCCGACGCTGACGCCGGCCGGAGCCTGCTCGGCTGGGCGCAGACCGCCGGCTTCACTGAGATCCAGCCGAGCAGCTCGACGTGGACGTTCGCAGAGCCGAAGTCAAGGCGGTGGTGGGGCGAGCTGTGGGCCGACCGGTGGTCTCCTCGTCCTTGGCCGAGCAGGCGGTGGAGTACGGGCTCAGCAGCCGTGACGAACTCGAGGCGATCGCTGCAGCGTGGCGGCAGTGGCTCGAGCAGGACGACGGCTTCTTTGTCGTCGTGCATGCGGAGCTGATCGCGCGGCGGTGAGGCGGGCCACGAGGGGCGCGCGCGGCGCATCCTTGGGGATTTGCGGATTTCAAAGAACGGAACGCACGACGAGCATCCCCCGGCTCGAGACGAGATGCGCCAAGTCGTCTTCCAAGCGTTGGACCTGTTCGCTCGCCTGTTGCTCGAAGCGCTCCACTTGGACGATCTCGGCGATCAGCACGTAATCGGCTTGACCGATCGCCTGTCCGGGCACATCCGCCGGCCGCGTTAGACGCCAATCGGACACCGTGTCCAGCGACCCGCGGACGATGTCGCGATCCTCCGTCATCAGGCGCTCAAAGTCCTCGGCCAGCTCCGGCGACCGCAATTGAAACCACATGAGAAGAGTCGCGGGAGGACTCATCGGCGGAGCGTAACGCCGGCTCACGTGGTTGAGCAAGTGCGCTTCGGCCCTAAACGTCGGTGGAAGGCCCGGTGGTCGAGGAGGCCGGGAGCGGCTTCGTCCATGCCGGTCCGGGTACACGCTGGCGGGCGATGGCCAGCGCGCGTCGCGGCGAGAGCGTGCCGAACTCGCCGGCGATGATCGTCACGGCGAGCACGAGCCCAACCAGCGCGAGCACGGCGCCGACGCCGAAGGTGAACGCGGTTATGGCCGCGATGTCGACCTGGTGGCCGGTGACCTCGACGAAGCCGTAGGAGAGCATGGCCAGACGCAGGCCCGCGCTGGCCGGGGCCAGCGGCACGATGCGACCGCCGCCCTGAGCGGCCATGACCAGCACGACCGTCGCGCGCGGTCACCGGCAGGGCGAAGGCGGCCATGAACGCGGCCAGCGAACCGAGCCGGATCAGCCGCGCGAGCGCCTGCCAGCTCACCACGCCGGTGAAGAAACGCCGCGGCGTGCCGAGGATGGCCGCCCCCTGGCGCAGCTGCGCGCGCAGGAGGCGGAAGAGTAGCCAGCCGACGGCGGCCACGGCGGCGGCCACCAGCGCTGAGGTGATCGGGTGGCTGACCACCAACGAGACGTCGACCTCAGGCAGCTCGCCGTTAGCGGTCGGGACGGGCAGGAACCCGTTGACCAGCGCCCACGCGACGAGCGCCGCGCCGAACGCGGCCTCGCACAGCGCGTCGGGGACGAAGGTCGCGGCGAGCGTCGGGTATCGCGAGCCGTCGATCCGGCGGTGGACCATCGCCAACTTGATGACGTCGCCGCCGCGCGCCGGGACGATCGAGTTAACGCCCGCGCCGGCCAGGTAGGCGCGCGTGACGTGGCCGGCGCGCAGGTCGGTCGCCTCCGGATAGGCGGCGCGCAGGATCGTGTACCAGCCGCGCGTCCGCACGGCCTGGGCGACGAAGTACAGGATCGTGCCCGCGGCCAGCCAGCGAAGGTCGACCGACGCCGCGCGGTCGACGATCAGTCCGATCGCGTGGCTCGCGCTTCGTCCGGCGGCGTGAAGCTGCTCGAGCATGGACCATCCTCAGTCGAGCACAGCGGCTGAGTCGAGCGTGAAGACCGTACGGCCCGAATGCCGTTGGTCGAGCGTGTGAGGAGCGTTGGTCGCAACCGATACGGCTGCCGCACCCGCCGATGAGCACAGCGCAACCAAGCAGAATGGGAACACCGGCCTCATCAAGTCGAAATTAACGCGCCGGTTCCCGCAGAACTTCTAAGCGGGCGGGCGGAGCGACGAGCTGCAGCGTCCCTAGAACCATTGCAAGCATCAATCCTCTCGCCCAAACGTTGACTCCCAAGCGCCACCCGATGCGGCAAGGGAGGCTCCCAGACACCCCGACAAACTTCAAGGCCGAGTGTCGACGAAATCCCGAGACCGCACAGCCGCGCGGTTGATCAACCCGGCAGTCTGAGGTGCGCACGGGTTGGAGCGCTGGCTGGATGTGCGGTAGCGTTGGCGCTCGGTCGGGCGGCTAGAGAATCCGCGAGCAAGGGCAAAGGGAGATAGCGATGCTGGATGTGAGGGCGGGTGCCGGGTCGAGGCCTGGCGGCCTGCGCGTGCGGCGCATAATCACGTTCGGGGGCGTGGCGGCAGCCTCGTTGTGGTGCGCCGCGTCGGCGAGCGCAACGCTCGCAACAGCAAGCTTCACGACGCCGGGGCAGTATTCGTTCACGGTGCCGGTCGGGGTGAGCAACGTTCAGATCACCGCCGTCGGCGCGAACGGCGGCTCGTCCCAAGGCACGGACGGCGGCGGCGCCGGCTCCTCCGCGGGCGGTGTCACCTCGGCGGGGAACCCGGCGGCGGTTACCGTCCCGGTCACGCCCGGTGAGCAGCTTTACGTCGCGGTCGGCGCCCCCGGCGCCCGAGGCAGCCGCCAGGCCGGAGGCGCCGGCGGCTTCGGCGGCGGCGCCGCCGGCGGTGGCAGCTCGCCCGGCCTTGGCGGCGGTGGTGGCGGCGGCGCGTCCGTGGTGTCCGCCGGCTCGCCGTTCCCGTGGTCGTTGCTGGTGGTCGCCGCCGGCGGCGGCGGCGCCGGCTACGGCGCGAACGGCGGCAATGGCGACTCCGGTGGCGCCGGCTGCAACCAGTCCGGCCCTCTCTCGTGCGCCGCTTCCGGCTCCGCCGGGACGCAGACCGCGGGCGGCGCCGGCGGTGGGGGAGTCGGCGGCGGGTCCGCCGGTCAGCCCGGGCAGTTCGGCTTCGGCGGCGCCGGCGGCGTCGCCAGCGGCCTTGACAACGACGGCGGGGGAGGCGGCGGTGGCTACTACGGCGGCGGAGGCGGCGGCTCCAGCGCCACGGCCAACATTTTCGGCGGCGGTGGCGGCGGCGGTTCGAGCTTCGTGACCCCGTTGGCGACGGTCAGCGGGCCGCCCGCGCCGGCCTCCCCGGCGCAGGTGCTGATCGGCTACAAGCTGTCGGGAACCGGGCGCGTGCCCTCGCCAGGCGCTCGCGGACAGACCGAAGTGGTCCTGTGCAACACGACGATCACCAAAACCGTGACCTCGCACGGCCGCAAGCACAAGCTCACAGTCCACAAGTGTACGTCAAGGTTCCTCGCCGGGACGGTCAAGGTCACGGCCACCCGCGGCGACCTGGCAGCCCGCATCTCGCGCGGCGCTGTCACCTACGCAACCGGCCTGGCCACTGCGAACGGCAACCGCCGCTGGCAGCTTGTGCTCACACACAGGATCCGCACGCTGCGCCGCGGGCTCTACACGCTCACGCTCAGAACCCGCAGCTCCCATCCGCGGATCATCAAGCGCGCAACCATCACTCTCTCCTGAGAACCCTGGCGATCGGAGTCCTGTTGTCGATCGTGGTCGCGTCTGTTGTCGAGGCCAAACCGATCCACGGCCATAACCTCACGCCGAGCGGTCTCCGTGTGTCAGGCAACAGGCTTGTCAATGGAAACGACGCGCCGGTTCAGCTTCGTGGGGTCAACCGCTCAGGGACCGAGTACGCCTGCGTCCAAGGCTGGGGTATCTTTGACGGTCCGAGCGATGCCGCGTCGGTAAAGGCGATTTCCTCGTGGCATGTGAACATCGTGCGGATCCCGCTCAACGAGGATTGCTGGCTCGGAATCAACGGGGTCAACCCCGCGTACTCGGGGGCGCACTACCGTGACGCGATCGTTGCGTACGTCAAGCTACTGCACAAGTACGGAATGTACGCCGAGCTGTCGCTGATGTGGGGCGCGCCAGGGAACCACCGCGCCACGTATCAGCCTGCGGCGCCGGATGAGAGCCATTCGCCGGCGATGTGGGCTTCGATGGCTAACACATTCAGGCGTGACCACAACGTGATCCTGGCACCGTGGGGTGAGACGACGGTCGGGTGGACGTGCTTCATGCGCACCGGATGCAGCAACCAAGCGACATTCGGGCCGCAGCAAACGCGCTACAAGACGGCATCGATGCAACAGGCGGTCGACCGGATCCGGGGCGCCGGATACAAGGGCGTGATCGCGATCTCATGCATCAATTACGCCAACGCGTGTGGACGGTCGCCGAACGGGTCGCTCTACCGAGGTTCGACGTGGCTGAGGTCTCGCCCGACGGACCCCGCAAGGCAGTTGATGGCAGAGGCGCACGTCTATGGGAAGAACGCATGCGCTACAACGGCGTGCTTCGACTCGAGCATGGCTCCCATCGCCAAGGTCGTTCCGCTGCTCTTCGCGGAGACCGGCGAAACCTATGACGCTTCCGATTGTGGCTCGCGCTACATCTCGAGCTTCATGAACTGGGCAGATCGCCACGGCGTCGGCTACGAGGCTTGGACCTGGGACACATGGGGGAACTGCGGCGCTCTCATCAGGGACTACAGAGGAACCCCGTTCTCTGGTTATGGCAAGTGGGTGCGCACCCACTACGCGGCGCGAGCCGAGGCCCGTTGAACGTCGAGCCTGGCGTTTAGGCCGCGGCTGCGAGGCTCGAGCGAGCTCAAGCGCCGTGCCGCCGACGCGTCGAAGGGAACCGGACCCCTTGACACGGACCTGTCGGTAGTGCATATGATTGCGGGAACGTGGAAGGGGAATCGTGAGGGGTCGCTCGAGATCTTGGTTGGTCGTCGTCGTGTTGGCTGCGGCGCTGGGATGCTTCATAGCGGGGTCGGGCGTGAGCGCGGCTGGCGGCACGGCGAAGCAGGGTGCCCAAAGCGCCTCGGGCCGCTCGGCATGCCACAAAAATGTCCCGCCGCTGCTCCACGACGGCTTCCCCGAGCCGCCGTTGCGCTATAGCCGGAACGGGGTGCTCAACACGACTTTGCGCGCGTCGGTCAGTCCGGTGCAGATCAATCACCACCGCGTGGTCACGATGAACTACGACGGAAGCTACCCGGGGCCCGCGCTGGTGATATGCGATGGGGACAAGCTCACGGTGCACTTGATCAACAACCTTCCGCAGCCGACCAACCTCCACACGCACGGATTCCACGTCTCGCCGAGGGCGAACCACGACAACGTATTTCTGCAGATCAACCCGGGGCACGAGTTCACCTACACCTACCAGCTCCCCCAGGACAACCCGGCGGGCTCCTACTGGTATCACCCACACCTCCACATGTTCGTGGAGGGCCAGATTTTCGCGGGGATGGCTGGCCCGATCGTGATCGAGGGTGGCCTCGACAAAGTGCCCTCGCTGCGCAAGTTCCCGCAGCGATGGATCTTCCTGACGAGCACGCAGGTCAAGGACGGCAAGACCGTGCCGGTCGGTAGCGCCAAGGGTCCAAAAACGCCGATCTACGTCAACGGGAACCTGAACCCGACGGCCAAGATTCGTCCCGGCCAGATTCAGAGGTGGCGGATCTTCAACGCGAACTCCGACCGCATCGTGGTACTGCGGCTCGCCGGCCAGCCTTTCCGAGTGGTCGCCCAGGACGCCGACACGCTGGTTCACGCGCGGACGGTCCGCCAGCTCCTGATCGGCCCCGGGTCCCGGCGCGACGTCCTGGTGCGCGGGGGTCGCCCCGGGAAGTACACGCTGAAGGCGCTCCCGTTCAAGCAGTTCCCGGGTGCCAACAGCATCAAGAAGGGCGGATATAGGCCCAACCAGACCCTCCTCACGGTCCGCTCGACCGGTCGGGTGGCTCACGATCGTTTCCCGACGGGGGCGCTCCCGCATCCTTCCTATTTCGCCGATCTCCGTAAGAAGCACGTCGACCGCAACCGGACGATCGTGTTCTCGGAGATGCAGACCAGCCCGACCAACACGAACTACCTGCTCAACCACAAGATGTTCAACCCGAACTACATCGCCGTGTCGATGAAGCTCGGCTCGGTCGAGCGGTGGACCCTGGTCAACACCAACACCGAGTGGCACACGTTCCACATCCACGTCAACGACTTCCAGGTGGTCAGCGTCGCCGGCAAGCGGGTGCCGTACGTCGATTACGAGGACAACGTCGCGCTACCACCCAAATCGAAGGTGGTCATCCTCCAGCACCCGGTGGACTACACGGGCAAGTTCGTCATTCACTGCCACGTCACGTTCCACGAGGACCACGGGATGATGGCGGCCGTCCAAGTAGTGCGAAATCCCACGGCCGCCCAGGCTCGCGCGTCGGTGAGCGATCAGGGTGGCTTCGAGGTCGCTTCGTCGGCGTATGGGTCCGCGCGGATTCCGGCGATGCTGACCCCCGAGCAGTTTGCTCTCTACTGCCGACTGCACCACATACCGATCTCCTCGGCATTGGCGCACCGCTCGGCTCTGGACAGCTAGGGCCAGCCGGTCGTCACACGTGCCCGGCCTCGAGCGCGGTCAGCACGTCGTAGAAATCGCGAAACCGCTCGAACGCGACGTCCCGTCCGTGCAGCCACTCTGCGAGCGCGCCGGTGGCGAAGACACGCGTCGCCGCGAGGGCAGCGCAGCGATCTGAGTAACCGTCTCCCGCGTAGACGACGTCGCCTGGCGGCAGCGCCGAGCGCTTGCAGGGCTCCCCGCAGGCAGTGCACACCGCACGGTCACGAAAGCGGATCTGCCAGCCCTCCGGACGCGCGTCTAACCGGTTCGCCAGGAGCTCGACGTTCACGCCCTCCCGCGCCAGGAAGGGTTCGATCAGCTCGTGGAACCCGCTGGAGATCACGAGCGGCCGGTGGCGCTCGACGAGCGCCCGAAAGCCCGGCCGGATCCGCACATTTCGCAGCAGCCGATCGACAACTTCGGGAAGGCTCGCCGCCACAGTCGCGAAGCTGCTCGCCAGCGCCTGGTCGTGCGTGAGAGAACGCCCCATCAGCTCACCGTTCCGACGGTACGTCGACGCGTCGCCGAACCACTCCATGACCAGCGCGAGCGTGTCACGCTCGGTGACGGTGCCGTCCCAATCGAGCACGAGCCTCACTTCGCTGGCTAACCCACCGGTGCCGCGCTGCCCAGCCATTGCAGCTAGCATTGCACGCTTGCAAACTGTCGGGCCAGATTCCCCGCGGGAGGTGGCGCGCGTGCTACTGCCGACATCTGCCGGCGAGTTCACGGCCCGTGCGTTCGAGTGCCCATCAGGGGCGATTCACCTCGCGCTCGTAAGCGGCGAACTCGGGGACGGCGATCGCGTGCTGACGCGAGTGCATTCGGAGTGCGTGACCGGGGACGCCCTCGGCTCCTTGAGGTGCGACTGCGGAATCCAGCTACGCACGGCGCTGCGGGCCATCACCGCTGAAGGCCGGGGCGTTCTGATCTACGCGACGGGGCACGAAGGTCGCGGCATCGGTCTCGTCAACAAGCTGCGCGCGTATGCCCTCCAGGAAGACGGCCTCGACACGCTGGAGGCGAACGTACACCTCGGCTTCCCTCCCGACGCGCGCGATTACACCGAGACGGCCGCCTGCGTGGCGGCGCTCGGGATCCGGTCGCTGCGGCTCCTCACGAATAACCCCCACAAGGTCGACGGTCTCCGGCGCGCCGGCCTCGCGATCGACGATGTCGTCCGCCTGCCCACCGCAGCGCACGTGCGAAACCGAGAGTACCTGCACACCAAGGAGCTGCGCATGCAGCACACCACTCCGGCTGGAGACGGACTCTCCGAGGGGATCTCCCAAGTCCCCGACCTGAGCGCTCTGCTCGGCACTGTGTCGGCAACTGACGAGCGGCCATACGTTGTTCTGAAATATGCACAGACGCTCGACGGCCGCATCGCAACTCACACGGGCGACGCGAAATGGATCAGCTGCGAGGCCGAGCGTCGCACTTCGCACGCCCTGCGCGCGGCTTGCGACGCTGTCCTTGTAGGTGTTGGAACCGTCTTGTCCGATGATCCCCAACTCACGGTCCGCCTCGTGCCTGGAGCATCGCCCCTACGGATCGTCCTCGACTCCACGCTGCGCCTCCCTCCCGACGCGCAAATCCTCGCCGACGCCGCGCCCACGCTGGTCGTCACCACGGAACGATCGGACGCCTCGCGGAGAAAGGCACTTCAAGCCCAGGGTGTCGCGGTTCACGTCGTCGACGCCCACCCACCCTGGGGAGTCGACCTCGAGGCCACGCTGCAGCTGCTGCGCGCCCGCGGCGTGCGCACGCTGCTCGTGGAGGGCGGCGGTGCCGTCATCACCTCGTTCCTGCGGGACCGACTGGTCGACCGCCTGATCGTGGGAATCGCACCCACGATCCTCGGCGCGGGGACCGACGCCGTTGGTGACCTGGAGACAGCGTCCGTCGCCGATAGCTTGCGACTGAGCGGGCGGGCCGTTCACGCTGTGGGCGACGATGTACTCATCGCGGGAAACCTGCCGTGACCCAACCTACTTCCCGTCGTCGGGGCTAGTGGACCCCTAGGGGCGCGGGACGCCGTCGCGGAGACGACGGCTCAAAGCGACCCGCGCGTGATGCCCCCAATGCGGTGCACCGGGGAAGCGCGCGAACGATAGTGCGACGGTCTGGACGTGCTCGTGGGGGCGTTCGTGTCGGCGGCCAGGCAGCAGCGCGATCGACAGGACGGCGCCCATGGCAATCAGAACCCCGGACACGAAGAAGGCGCCCGTGAATCCGTGGGTCAGCGCCGCCGTCTGCGTCGAGCCGGCATGAAGCGCGCTCGTCGTCCGGTGCGCCGCGACCGTTGAGAGGATCGCCAGGCCGAGTGCGCCGCCGATTTGCTGCGTCGTATTGAGCAGGCCCGACGCCAGCCCGCAGTCCTCGGGGCCGACGCCGCTGGTCCCGGCGATCGTGATCGGGACGAACGAGATTCCCGGGCCGACCCCGAGCAAGATCATTGCCGGCACCACGTGGGTTCCATAATCGCTGTGAGTGGACAGAGTGGCGAGGAGGACGAACCCGGCGATCGTGATGAGGAGACCACCCAAGAGCACGGGCTTGGGCGTGAAGCGGTCGACGAGGCGCGACGCAACGGCCGATGCGCCGATGATCGTCAGGCTCAGCGGCAGGAATGCGACCCCGGTCTTGGACGCGCTGAACCCGAGCACCTGCTGCAGGTAGAGCGTGACGAAGAAGTAGATCCCGAACAGCGCGGCGGCCATGACGAGCAGCGTCGCGTCCGCGATGCAAACGCTGCGGTTCGAGAAGATCCGCAACGGGACCAACGGATCCTCCTGGCGGCGCTCGATCACGAAGAACGCCGCGATCAGTGCAGCTGAAATTACGAAGCCGGCGATGGCGCGTCCCGACGTCCAGCCCCAGCGATCGGCATTCATCAGCGTGAACACCAGCGCGAGCGTTCCGAGCGTGATCGTGACCGCGCCCTGGATGTCATACCCGCTCTTGCCGACCGCCTCTGTTCGGCTCTCCGGAACGATCCGCGGCGTCAGTGCCAGCATCGTGGCGCCGACCGGCACGTTCACGAAGAACACCCAGCGCCAGCCGAGCACATCTACGATCACGCCGCCGAGCAGCAGCCCGACGGCGCCACCGGCGCCCGCGACCGCAGCCCACACCGAGAGCGCGTGATTGCGGTCTGTCCCCTCGGCGAACGTCGTCAGGATGATCGAAAGCGCGGCCGGCGACAACAGTGCCCCGCCCAGCCCCTGAAGACCCCGGGCCACGAGCAACGTGCCCTCGGACTGAGAGATCCCACACACGAGTGACGCGCCCGAGAACACCGCAATGCCGACCATGAACATGCGGCGCCGGCCGAGCCGGTCCGCGAGCCGGCCCCCGAGCAGCAAAAAGCCACCGAACATCAGCGTGTACGCGTTCAGGATCCACGCGAGATTCGCTTGCGAGATCCCGAGGTCGCGCTTGATCGTCGGCAGCGAGACGTTGACGATGCTCGCGTCGAGGATGACCATGAACTGGGCGATGGCGACGACCGCCAGCACCGCGCTCGGGTCGACGCGAGAGATGCTGCGAGCAATTGGTGACGCCGCCCCTGTGGACATCCGAATCGAGAGTCGAGCCGAACGTACCACGCATGACAAGGTCTAGGTTGATCCGCCGTCGCCCTCGAGCGTGGTCTCTCGGCCCCGGCGGCAGCTGGGGCAGCCAATCGCCCGTCGGCGCCGCCGTCACCCTATGATGGGTTGGTCGCCGTGAACTGGGAGATCGACTGATGCGACAGGGCCCGTGGACAGGCCGTTATCCGGCGGCCGCGGCCATGGTGATCTTCGCCCTCGTGCCGTACCTGGCGCTCTCGGCGGCACTGCAGCCGATCACCCCAATCATCGCCAGGGACCTGCATATGAGTCTCCAGGCGATCAGTCTCGCCTCGGGCATGGCCAACGCGGGCTATGCCGTCGGGACGGTCCTGGCTGTGCTTTTGGCCCAGCATCTTCCCCAGCGTCGGATGCTGGTGCTCTATGCCGCGCTGCTGGTGCTCGGCTCGGTGCTCGCAGCGGCCGCTCCCGACGCGGGCTTCTTCATCGCTGGGCACGTGTTGCAGGGCCTGTGCACGAGCCTGCTACTGATTGCGGCCGTCCCCCCACTGGTCGTCGCGTTTTCCATCTCGAAGCTGCGCTGGACGGCGATGATCCTAAACGTTTGCATCTTCGGAGCGGTCGCACTGGGACCGCTCGTGGGCGGCATCCAGGCGCAAGCCAACGGGTGGCGTCCACTGTTTTGGATCATCGCGGGCATCGCCGCGGCGGCGCTGGTGCTGTCGCTGCTGACCTTTCAGGACGCCCCGCCGGCTGACCGCAGCGCCACTCGCAACCCTCTCCCCGTCGCATTGGCTGCTGTGGGATGCGTGGCCCTGTTCTACGGCGCCTCGGAGCTGCTCACCCACCCGTTCGTGGACGTCATGACGCTCGTGCCGCTGGCATGTGGGCTCGCGTTGATCGTGGTTCTCCTGGTGTACCAGTACCGCGCCAAGCGTCCGCTGCTGTGCATTCGCCCGCTCGGCAGCACGCTCCCGGTGAGCGGGATCGTGGTTGCGATGTGCGCCGCGGCGAGCTCCATATCGGCGGTCGCACTGGCCGCCGTCCTACTCACAGACAAGTACAGTCCTGTGCACCTGGGCCTGCTTCAGTTCCCCGAATTCATCGCTGCGCTGATCACCGCGGTCCTGCTCGGACTGGTCTTCCGTACCCGGGGCCTCCACTACCTCGTGCTCGGAGGAATGCTCTCGCTGATCGCGGGGATCCTGGTACTTCTGTCTCACCTCCCGCCCACGTCGCTGCGGATGGCGATCGGCTCTGGACTAGTCGGACTCGGCGTCGGCGGCTCGGTGGCACCGGCGCTGTTCATCGCCGGCTTCTCGCTGCGCAACAACGCCCTGCAGCGCGTGTTCGCGATCATCGAGCTGCTCCGGGGAGTTGCAGCATTCGCGGTCGGGCCGGTGTTGGTACATGTGGCCACGACCGTCGGAGGGAGCCCGGCGGCAGGCACCCGGACCGCGCTGTGGATCTGCTTCGGGATCGCGAGCGCCGGCACGCTGGTCGCCGTATCCCTTTATGCGCTCGGCGGGGTACGCCCGCCAGCGCCGGCACTGGAGACATGGCAGAGCGGCGAGGCCCCGGCGTGGTACTCACCGCCGCTGCTCGACCGAATCCGTGACTCCTCCAGGGCGACGGTTCTGACCGAGCCGCTCGCCTGTGACGCGGGCGGACAGTATGGCGGCCCGCGCAACGGCGACTCGGCGGAGCCCGTGGCCGACCATTCAGCCGGCGCAGCGCGATGAGTGCCGGCGACCTTGGCCCGGTGCTATTCGCCTACGACGGCTCGGATCTGGCCAGGCTCGCATTCGAGGAGGCGGGCCGCCAGCTCCAGCCGGGACGCGACGCCGTCGTGCTGACCGTATGGCGTCCGTTTGGGGTTGGGTTCATCCCGCCACCCGGGGTCGAGTTCGACGCCGCGGCAAGCGACGAGGTCAGAAGAGCTGCTGAGGAAACCGCTGCGGAGGGAGCCTCGATGGCGCAAGCCGCCGGTTTCCGCGCCCAGAGTCTCGCGCTCAAGGAACCGACAACCTGGAAGGGGATCGCCCGCGTCGCCGACGACCGCGACGCGAGCCTGATCGTGCTCGGCTCCCACGGCAAGAGCGGTCTCTCAGGCATTTTCCTCGGCAGCGTGGCGGGCGACGTGGCGGCGCACTCCGGGCGTACCGTGCTCATCGTCCACAGGCGCGCCTGAACCGCGCGCGGCGTTTCACGACTTTCAGCGCGCCGCGAGGTGAGCGTGGACGAGCTGGACCGCCATTGCTCCTTCACCAACGGCTGTGGCACAGCGCTTCGTCGAGCCGGAGCGGACGTCACCGGCCGCGATAATGCCCGGAACGTTGGTGTCGAGAAGATTGTCGGCGCCCGCGTCACCGCCGGTGAGAATGAAGCCGTTGGCGTCGCGAGCGACCGCGTCGTCGAGCCAGTCGGTGCACGGCGACGCGCCCAGGAAGAGGAACAGGTACGAGAAGGGAAGACGTTCGCCGCTCTTGAGCGTGACTGCCTCGAGCTGCCCGCCGGTGCCGTGCAGCATGGCGATCTCGCTTTGGTCTCGCACCGCGACGCCGTACCGGTCGAGCTCGCGCACGAGATAGTCGGACATGGTTTCGCGAAGGTCTGCTCGGCGGTGCAGCAGCGTCACGAGAGCGCCGCCGCGAGCCAGCCAGACGGCGGCCTGGCCGGCCGAGTTTCCTCCGCCGACGACTGCCACCCGTTCGGCGCCGCAGAGTTGCGCCTCGGGCGGTCCAGCGGCGTAGAACACGCTCACGCCTTCGTATTCGTCGAGGCTCTCCACAGGTAGCCGCCGATACTGCGCGCCGGTCGCGAGCACAACGGCGCGTGCCGCGACCTCGCGATCCTCTTCCAACCGGACGACGTGGCGTCCGTTCCCGGGTTCGAGAGAGATCGCGCGGTACGGCGTCGCGAGGCGAGCGTTGAACTTCCGCGCCTGCGTGACGGCGCGGCTGGTCAACTCCGAACCGGTTATCCCGGCCGGGAACCCGAGGTAGTTCTCGATTCTCCGGGACGCGCCCGCTTGGCCGCCGAGCGCGGTGCTGTCGATCACCAAAGTGTCGAGTCCCTCGGAGGCGCCGTACACCGCGGCGCCCAGGCCTGCCGGCCCGGCACCGACCACGACTAGGTCGACCTCCTCCCGC
This sequence comes from uncultured Solirubrobacterales bacterium, assembly GCA_963831845.1. GTDB lineage: Bacteria > Actinomycetota > Thermoleophilia > Solirubrobacterales > Solirubrobacteraceae > Palsa-465. The sequence continues at coordinate 103,237 of CAWHRT010000034.1, forward strand.
GACGCTAGCTCGCGGCCGATCCCCAGCGCGCGAGAGACCTGGCCGGTCGACGGGCCACGCAGCTCGCTCCCGCCGGGCAGCTTGACCAGCGGAAAGCTCGCCGGGTCAAGTCCCGCGACGAGCTCAGCCGCCGAGGGATCGTCGCCGCGCTCGGAGTCGCGCCACGTGAACGGCAGGCGATTACTGCGCGCGAATGCGAGCATCCCCATCGTGGCCTGGGACGACCGAGGGCCCACAATCTCGAGGCCGATCCCCTCGACCCGCTGCAGGGCCTCGCGCCTGGCGATGAAGGTCGAGAGCACGAGATCGCTGAGCGGCTCGTCCTCGTAGAGCAGCGAACGCATCGTGTCGCGGTCGACCGCCGTGTATCGCAACGGCTGTGTGACGACCGCTGTGACAAAAACCGTCTGACCGGAAAGCAGGTTCAGCTCCCCGAGGAAGCCCGATGGCCCGTGCCTGAGTATCTCGTTGCCGGCGGCATCGAGGATCGCGACCTCGCCCTCGAGGATCGCGATGAACGGATAGCGCTGGTCGCCGACGCGATACAGCACATCCCCGACGTTCGCCGTGCGTTCGTCGCCGTGCTCAGCAAGGGTCGCGAGCTGCGACGCGGACAGCGTCGGACTAGCTGGTAGTGGAGCTGAGCGCACGGACCCTGCCATACCATCAGCGTAGCCAGCCCGACATCACGCAACGGCGCTGCAGGCTAGGCGGGCGGACGGGCGGCTATGCCACCTGACCTGCATTCGCGCTCTCGGGCAATACCCGCTCGAGTTGGTTGCGCGAGGTGATGTCGAGCTTGGAGAACACCTGCAGCTGCTCGAGCAAAGAGATCTGCGCGACGTACTGGTTGTCGGCTCATCGATCGGCGGCTGGATCGCCTCCGAGATGGCGGTGCGCGAGCACGACCGCATCAGCGGCACGGTGCTCCTCAACGCGGTCGGAATCAATGTTGAGGGGATCGAGCTTGCCGACTTCTTCTCCCTCACGCCCCAGGAGCTGATCACGTACTCGTTCCACGACCCCGCCGCCGCACCTGACCCGACGCGGCTTCCCCAGGAGGCACGCGACATCCAGGCCGCCAACGCCGCGACGGTCGCGGTTTACGCCCGCGAGCCGTACATGCACGATCCGAAGCTGCGGCGACGGCTCGCGCTCGTGCCGACGCCGGTCGCGGCGATCTGGGGCGAGAGCGACCAGATTGCCCCCGAGCCCTACGGGCGCGCGTACGCCGCTGCATTCCCGAATGGCCGCTTCGAGCCGATCCGGGAAGCCGGGCATCTCCCGCACCTCGAGCAGCCGGTGCAGGTCCTCGCGGCGATTCATCGCTTCGCGGAAGAGACGACCCGTTCGGCCACCATGTAGCCCGCAGCGGCATGGAACACATGCCCGGCAGGCTCGATGGCCAGGAGTTCGAACGCCTAGCCGGCCGGATCCGCTGGGACCGGCCGGGGTGGGCCGGAGCCGGCGATCGTCTTGGCGCCGACGACGTGGGTGCCGTGAACCGGTTTGGCGGCGGTGGCTCCCTCGCGCCGTCGCGCGAGCACCCCGATTCCCCCGAGGGCGACCACGAGCGCCATCACGCCCACGACCTTGCCGGCGGCCGTGGTGTCCAGCCCCTCCTGCAAGAGGGTCAGACCGAGAATCACCGACACGACCGGGTCGAACGACATCGACGTTGCGATTGCCGGCGCCAGCCGGCCGGTGTTCAGCGCCATTTGGTTAAACGTGAGCCCGACGTAGGCGGCGGCGATCAGCGCGTACAGGTGGCCGTGGGTGAAGATCTGCAGCACGCCGTTCTCGACCTGGTCTCCGACGGACTTGGTGAGTGCGGCCACCAAGCCGAACAGCACGCCGGTCGCAGTACCCAGCAACGCCGCTTTGAGCGCTGGACGCGCAGTCCGGGACGAGGTGAACAACGCACCGCTGACCAGTGCGCAGGCGGAACCGGCAATCAGCCATTGACCCAGCGGCGCGTCGTTGCGGCCTCCCGACGGATCGGCGACGACCAGGAACACGCCCAACGAGCAGACCACGATCACCGCCGCGCCTACATCCAGCCGGCCGATCTTCTGGTGAGTCAGCCGAACGCCCAGCGGCAGCGCGAACACGACACCCAGCACCAGCAGCGGCTGGACCACCGCCAGCCGTCCAATCGTCAGTGCCACGGCCTGCGCCCCGAAGCCGACCACGTCTGCCGCGATCCCCGCCATCCAGGTCGGACGACGCACCATCTGCAGCAGCAGCCCCGACCCCTCTGTCTCCACTGGCTCGTCCAGACCCGCCTTCTGTTGCAACACGGTGCCGATCGCGAACATCAGCGACGCGAACAAGGCCAGGACGATTTCCATTAGCTCACAGGCCCCAGCTGTCAGCCGCCCGCGTGACCGGCGAGTGAGCCCTTCCCGGCCTCGCCCCCGGCAACCGCTTCGTAGATGACGATGTCGCCGCTCTCGCCGAACAGTTCGGGAGCCTTGGCGAGCACCTCCTGGACGTGCGGGCTGGCGAGATGTGCCTCGAGCTCCTCCTTCGACGTCCAGCGCTCGACGAACGCCAGGCGGCGGGGGTCATCGTGGCCCTGGTGCAGGGCATAGAGGATGCACCCGTCCTCGCCGTGGGTCGGCTCGACAAGCGCCTTCAACGCCTCCAGCGCCTCGGCCTCGCGGCCCGGCTCTGCGGTGAAAGATCCGACGACGACGATCTCAGACATTCGTTGCTGTCCTCCCGGCGAGTTGGTTGGCCCTGCGTGTCCGCCGAATCCTTTCAGCCCACGGCAAAAGCTGGCAAGCTGCACCGATGACCGTGAGGCAGCTCAGCCGCGTGGCGGCGTTGACGGCAATCGCGCTGCTGCTCGGGCTCGCTCCGGCCGCGCTGGCCCGCTGGCATCCGGAAACGCGTTTCACCTGGTACTGGCAGCTCGACGGCCGGATCCCCAACTCGGTCAACGCGTCCGTCTACGACATCGACGGCTTCAACACCAAGCCCTCCGAGGTCGCCGCCCTGCACAAGCTCGGCAAGCGGGTTGTCTGCTACATCGACATCGGCACCTGGGAGAACTGGCGGCCCGACGCCAAGAGGTTCCCGATGTCGGTGCGCGGCAAGAGCAACGGGTGGCCCGGGGAGCGGTGGCTGGACATCCGCCGCCTGTCGGTGCTCAAGCCGATCATGACCCGCCGCCTGCAAATGTGCGCGCGCAAGCACTTCGACGCGCTCGAGCCCGACAACATGGACGGCTACAGCAACCAGACCGGGTTCAAGCTGACGGCGAAGAACCAGCTGGCCTACGACGAGTGGATCGCCGCCGAGGCGCACCGCCTCGGGCTGGCGGTGTTCGAGAAGAACGATCCCGAACAGGCGCGCCAGCTGGAGCCGCACTTCGACGGCGCGCTCGACGAGCAGTGCAACCAGTACTCGGAGTGCGGGGCCTACCGCCCGTACCTGAGGGCGGGCAAGCCGGTGCTCAACGCGGAGTACAAGGCCTCGCTGTTCCCGGCGTTCTGCGCCTCGGACGCGCGCCTCGGGATCATGGGCGTGCTTTACAACCTCGACCTCAACGGCCGCCTGTACAAGCCCTGCTGGGCCTAGCGGCGGCCTAGAGCCCGAACCCCAGCTCCCGCCCGCGCAACGCCAGCACGACCAGCACCAGGTCGTCGGGATCGTGCACGTCCAGCCCGGTCAGCTCGAGGATCTGCCGGAGCCGGTAGTCGAGCGTGTTGGGGTGCACGTGCAGGCGCTCGGCCGTCCGGCGCCGGTCGAGCTTCTCGGCCACATGGGCGACGAGCGTGTCGATCAGGTCTGCCGCACGTGCTGGGCGCAGCGTCTCGAGCGGCGCCAGCACCCGGCGCCTGAGCGCGTCGGCGGCGCGGGGCGCGCTCGCCAGCAGCAGCTCGGGGATCATCTCGTCGGGCTCGAGCACGCCGCGTCGCCCGAGCCGTAGGCCGAGGTCGGCGAGCAGGCGCATGTCGTCGAGCGCCTTGGCCAGGGCGGCGCGGGGCAGCGGCGGGGCGATCGCCAGGACGAGGTTCGGGTCGGCGGCGGGATGCAGCGGCACGGCGCCGTCGGGAGCGAGCCCGGCCACGCGGACGCCTTCGGTCAGCGCGAGCGCGCCCCGTACGCGGAGCTCGGCCGCCAGCTCGGAGTGGCGCCGGCCCTCGGCGCCGTTGACGGCCGCGGCGAACGGTCGGTAGCGCTCGCGCAGCGCAAACCCGAGACGGTCGGCCAGGCCACGGAGCTCGATCGGCGGTGTATCGCCGTCGACGAGCGCGTCGAGCAGGGTGCGCAGCGCTCGCTCCTCCTCGGACACGAGGTGCTGGCGCTCGTCAAGGTAGGCCTGCGATACCGCCGACGACACCCGATCGACGTAGTCCATCAGCAGCTCCGCTCCGTACAGCAACGCGGGCCGCTCCTCGGGGAGCGCGGTCTCCTCGAGCTCGTGCAGGGCGATCCGGCCGCCGAGCCGGTAGGCGTGCAGGAGGTCCTCGAGCGGCATGCCCTCGGTCGCGCGGTCCTTGGCCGACTCCCGGAATGCCGCCATGTCCTCGTGCGTCGGGGACCGGCCTTCGAGCACCGAGCGGAAGAACAGGTCGACGTTGCGACGCGAGACTCCGAGGATCTGGCCGGCGAGTACCGGCTCCGACAGCCGCTGGTAGCCCGGGATCCCGTCGCGGAACGTCGTCACCATCCGGTCAGCTAGCCCCTCGCGGCTGACGCGGGCGACGATCTGGGCGAGGGTGTCGCGGTCGGTGGACGGTCCCGCGAGTTTGTGATCAATCACAAATAATCCGGCGCAAGTCGGTGGCGGCTGCATTGTACGACCGGGTTGCGGCTGCGGACGCCGGCGACCTCCTAGCGCGAAGCGGATCCAAGCTGCGGCCCCGGACGGTGCGAGAATGCCGCGGTGCCAGAGACCTCGCACCGGGATTTCGACGTCGTCGTGCTCGGCGACTGCAACCCCGATCTGGTCCTCAGTGGTGACGACGTCGTCCCGCAGTTCGGCCAGGTCGAGCGGCTCGTCGACGGCGCGGAGCTGACGATCGGCGGCTCCGGAGGGATCATGGCCGCGGGGGCCGCGCGGCTTGGGCTGCGCACCGCGTTGGTAGGGGTGACCGGGGACGACCTGTTCGGGTCGTTCATGCGCGATGCGCTGGCGCAGCGGGGCGTCGACACCGAGGCGATCGTCGTCGATGCGTCCGCCCGCACCGGGCTCACCGTGATCCTCAGCCGCCCGGGTGACCGGGCGATCCTCACGTTCCCGGGGTCGATCGCGGCGCTGTCGGCCGACGGCGCGATCCCGGAGCTGATCACGCGCACCCGGCACGTCCACGTCGCGTCTTACTTCCTGCAGACCTCGCTGATCCCGGGTCTGGTCAAGCTCTTCCAGCAAGCCCGCCACGCCGGAGCGACCACCTCCGTCGATCCCAACTGGGACCCGGCCGAGCACTGGGACGGCGGCCTGCGCGAGGTGCTCGCCGTCACCGACCTGTTCCTCCCCAACGCCGAGGAGGTGACCCGGATCGCGGGCCGCGACGATCCCGCCGACGCCGCCCGGGCGCTCGCGAGGCTCGGCCCGACGGTCGTGGTCAAGCTCGGCGCCGAGGGCGCGCTCGCCGCCAGCGCCGCTGGCGAGCTTGTGCGTGCTGCATCACCGGTGGGCACCGAGCCCGTCGACACGGTCGGTGCCGGGGACTCGTTCGACGCCGGTGTGCTCGCGGGGCTGCTGAGCGGATCGAACATCGAGCACGCGCTCGCGCTGGGGTGCGCGTGTGGCGCGCTGTCGACCCGCGCGGTCGGCGGAACGACCGCGCAGCCGACGCTCGAGGAGGCGCTCGCTGCATGATCGTATGCGTGGCCGGAAACCCGTCGATCGACAAGCTGTTCGAGGTCAAGCGCCTCAACCACGGCGACATCCACCGCCCCGACCACTTCGTCGCGCTCCCCGGCGGCAAGGGGATCCACGTCGCCCAGGTTGCCAAGGCGCTCGGCGGCCAGGCGATCGTGACCGGGATCCTCGCCGGCCATGCCGGCCGCTGGATCGTCGATCAACTGGCCGCCGAAGGCGTCGACGGGCGGTTCGTGTGGGGGGAGGGCGAGACGCGCTCGAGCCTTTCGGTCGCCGATCGCGAGACCGGCTGCCTGACCGAGTTCTACGAGGCCGGGAGCCCGTCGAACCCCGAGGAGTGGGGCCATCTGGAGCGGCTTACGTCCGACCTGCTGCCGCTCGGCTCGTGGCTGGCCCTGGCCGGCTCGATGCCCCCGGGCGCTCCCGACGACGGCTACAGCCGGATGATCGCGCTCGCCCACGAGGCCGGGGTGCCGACCGCGCTGGACTCGCGCTCGGATGGCCTGGCTCAGACGCTGAGCGCGCGACCGACCGTGGTCAAGATCAACGTCCACGAGGCGGCCGAGCTGCTCGACCGCCAGATCGAGGGCGTCGAGCAGGTCAAGCGCGCCGCGTTCGAGATCCGCGACGAGATCGGCGGCGACGGCCACGCGGCGGTGATCACGATGGGTGAGGAGGGAGTCGTGGCGGTCGATCCCACCAGTCGGGTCCACCGGGGGCGGCTGTACGAGCGCGGCAGCTACCCGGTCGGTAGCGGCGACGCGCTGCTCGGCGGGTTGCTGGCCGGCCTGGACCGGGACGACCCGTGGCCGGACGCGATCGCGCTGGCGCTCGGAGCGGCGACCGCCAACGCCGAGATCCCCGGCGCCGGCCACCTGGACGCGAGCCGCGCGCGGGCGCTCGCGGCACGGGCCGAGATCACCGAGCTCAGCGGATAGCCAGCCCGGTCCGGGCGTCGAACACGTGGACCTGCTCGGGCTCGACGCCGAGCCGGATGACGCTGCCCTCAGCCGGCCGGTCGCGCGGATCCAGGCACGCCACCGCCTCGAGCTGCGTTCCGTTCTGCGGCGCGATCGCGTCGGCCTCGGGCTCCTCTGAGGAGGCGGCGATCAGGTCGGCGGCCAGCGACCCGTGGACGATCAGCTCGTCGCCCAGCGGCTCGACCACGTCGACGCGGAAGTCGAGCGCCGGCATCCCGTCGACCGCCGGCCGCAACGCCTCGGGGCGCAGCCCCACGACCAGCTCGCCGTCGGGCACGCCCGCCCGCTCCAAGATCAACTCGCCGGCCGTGCACGCGCCCGCCCGAGGCCGACGCGCGCAACAGGTTCATCGGCGGGCTGCCGATGAAGCCGGCCACGAACACGTTGGCGGGGCGGTCGTAGACCTCCTGCGGCGGTCCGAGCTGCTGCAGCTTGCCGTCGGACAGGACCGCGATCCGGTCGCCCAGCGTCATCGCCTCTACCTGGTCGTGGGTGACGTACACGGTCGTAACGCCGAGACGGCCGTGCAGGCGCTTGAGGCCCGCGCGCATCTGCACGCGCAGCTTCGCGTCGAGGTTCGACAGCGGCTCGTCGAGCAGGAACACCTCGGGCTCGCGGACGAGCGCGCGGCCCATCGCCACCCGCTGGCGCTGACCGCCCGACAGCTGGCCGGGGCGGCGCTTCATCAGCGCCTCGAGGCCGAGCATCTGCGCGATCTCGTTGACCCGGCGGTCGATCTCGGCGCGGCGCACGCGCTGCTGGCGTAGGGGATAGGCGAGGTTCTTGTAGACCGACATGTGCGGGTACAGCGCGTAGTTCTGAAACACCATCGCGATGTCCCGGTCGCGAGCCGAGACATCGTTGACGACTCGTTCGCCGATCCGGATCGTCCCCTTTGTCGGCTTCTCCAGGCCGGCGATCATCCGCAGCGCGGTCGTCTTGCCGCAGCCCGAGGAGCCGACCAGGATCATGAACTCGCCGTCGCCGATCTCGAGCGAGAGATCATCGACCGCCACCGTGCCGCCCGGAAACACCTTCGTCACCTCGTCGAGCGCCACGCCCGGCATCTCAGTGCCACCCCGGAGCGCTCATCACTTGATCCCCGTGAACGCGATCGAGCGGACGAACCACCGCTGCGCGAGCAGGAACACGATCAGCATCGGGATCTGGCTCATCACCGTGCCCGCCATCACCAGGTTCCAGTGGCTGCGGTGAGCGCCCTGCAGGGTCGAGAGACCGAGCTGCAGCGGTGCGTGGCTGGCCGTGTCGATGATGATCAGCGGCCACAGGAAGTCGTTCCACGACCACATGAACTGGATGATCGCGAGCGTCGCCAGCGCCGGCAACGACAGCGGCAGCACGATCTTGAACAGGATTCCCAGCCGCGAGGTGCCGTCGATCCGAGCGGCCTCCTCGAGCTCGATCGGCAGCGTGCGGAAGAACTGGCGCAGCATGAAGATCCCGAACGCGCTGCACAGGTTGGGCATGATCAAGCCGCCGACGCTGTCGACCAGGCCGAGGTGCTTGACGATCAGGAACGTCGGGATCAGCAGCACCTGGAACGGGACCATCAGCGTCGCCAGCAGCACGACGAACAGCACGTCGCGCCCGAAGAACTTCAGCCGCGCGAACGCGTACGCGGCGAGGCTGCAGAACAGCAGGTTGCCCGCGACCGTGGCCAGCGAGTAGAGCGCGCTGTTGAGGAAGAAGTGGCCGAACGGCTCGGAGTTCCAGGTCGCGACGTAGTTGTGCAGGTGGATCCCCGAGGGAAGGACGACCAGCGGGAAGCTCTGCGCCTCCGAGCTGGTCTCCAGCGACAGGATCACCATCCAGATCAGCGGGATCAGCATGATCAGCGCGACCGGCAGGAGGAACAGGTGCCACGGGCTGAACGGCCACCGGCGGCGCGGCTTCTCGGGCTGGGCGTCGACCGCGATCAGGCGGTCCGCTGCGGCTGTCGATGCCACTAGCGCCTCACGAGGTGTAGTAGACGCGTCGGCGGCCGACCCACAGCTGGAACAGGGTCACGATCAGGATCCCCACGAACAGCACGTAGGCGATCGCCGCGCCGTACCCGGCGTTGAAGAACTGGAACGCCTGCTGGTAGAGGTAGTAGACGATCACCGTGGTCGAGCTGAGCGGGCCGCCGCGGGTGGTGACGTAGATCTCGTCGAACAGCTGCAGCGCGTTGATCGTCGACCACACCACGAGGAACAGCGTCGCCGGGCCGAGCAGCGGCAGGACGACGCTGCGGAACGTGGCCCACTTGCTGGCGCCGTCGATCTCGGACGCCTCGAGCAGGTCCTCAGGAATGCCCTGCAGCGCGGCCAGGTAGATGATCACGTCGAACCCGAGCCAGCCCCAGACGGTCATCGCGACGATGCAGTAGATCGCCTGGTTGGGGTCCTGGAGGAACTTCTGCTGCGGCAGGCCGAGCTCGTGCAGCACGTAGTTGACCAGCCCGAACGTCGGGTCGAGCAGCCACAGGAACACGATCCCGGTGGCCACCGTCGAGGTCACCAGCGGCACGAACACGGCCAGCCGGTAGAACCGGATCCCGCGGATCTTGCGGTTCAGCGCGACCGCCAGGCCGAGCGCGCCGATGATCGACACCGGCACGAACACGACCGTGTACACGAGCGTGTGGCCGATCGCCGAGCGGAACTGCTGGTCCTTGGCCAGCGCCTTGTAGTTCGCCAGGCCGACGTAGTGGCCGGGGGCGAGCAGGTTGTTGGCCTGGAAGGAGAGCAGCAGCGACCAGCCGATCGGGATCAGCGCGAATACCGCGATCAGCAACACCGCCGGGGTCACGAATGCCCAGCCCGCGAAGTGCTCGGAGCCGACGAGCCGCTTCCAGGCGGGAGGCCTGCGGTGTGTCGTCGGGGTGCGTTGCGCCAGCGCGGTCATCGCCTCGCGGGGCGTCTCAGCTGGGGGCCGAGAGGATGCCGTTCACCTGATTGGCCGCGTTCGACAGCGCCTGCTGGGGCTGCGCCTTGCCGAGCAGCACCGACTGGACCGCCTGGCCGACGACCGTCGAGATCTTCGGATAGGTGGTCGAGACCGGGCGCGACTGCGTCGCGTTGCGCAGGTTCGCGACCCACTCGCCGATGCCCGGGTACTTGGCGATGAACTTCTTGTAGCCCGGCAGCTTCGAGACCGAGGCGCGGATCGGCAGGTCACCGGTCATCGTCGCCCACTTGAGATCGATCGCGGGAGAGGTGAGCCACTTCAGGAACTCGACCGAGGCGTTCACCCGGGCAGAGCCGTTGTTGAACACGACCCAGTTGTCCGGGCCCGAGATCGTCTGGTGATTCTGATCGGCGGGGAGGATCGTGACGCCGTAGGGCTGCTGGCCGGTGTTGATCTGGCTGAGGTCCCACGGGCCGGTCCACAGCATCCCGATGTGGCCGGAGGTGAACACGCCGGGATAGTTGTCGCTGCCGTTGTCCAGGTAGATCGAGTTGTGCTTGGTCAACGTCTGCAGCATCGTCATCGCCTTCACGCCGGCGGCCGAGTCGAATGCGGCCTGCTTCCCGTCGGGGGTGAGGATCGAGCCGCCCGCTTGCCACAGCATCGCCCAGAACCGCCACACGGTGTCCTCGCTGGCGTCGTTGACGTATGCCCACCCGAACTGCTTCTTGGCCGTGTTGGTGAGCTTGATCGCCGCGTTCTGGAAGTCCGTCCAAGTCCAGTTGGCGGTTGGCGGTGAGATCCCGGCCTGGGCGAACAGCCGCTTGTTATAGACGAGCGCGAGGTTGTCGATCAGCGCCGGGATGCCGATCACCTTGCCGTTGACAGTGGTCACGTTACGCGCCGCCTGCCAGAAGTCGTTCCAGTTCCACGACGGCGACTTGATGTAGGAGCTCAGATCGACCGTGCTCGGGTTGGTCGCGATGTTCGCCGCCCACGAGCCGTAGAGATACGCGATGTCGGGCGGCTTGCCGCCGGCGACCGCGGCCAGCACCTTCTGCAGCGCGTAGTCGGCGTTGCCGTAGAACTGCGCGGTCACCGTGATGTTCGGGTGCGTCGCGTTGAACTCCTTGACCAGGGCCTTGATCGACGTCGCCTCGACGTCGGTATAGCCGTGCCACAGCGTGATGTTCACGTGGCCCTGAGAGCTGGCGCTCGAACCACTGGAGGATCCGCTGCTGCTGCTGCTACTCGAACTCCCTCCACAGGCGGCCAGCATCAGTGCGGCCGCGACGACAAACAGACAAACGCGCTTCATCTCTCCTCCAGTCACCTCATGGCAGAACGACGGATCTCGTCAGGTGCTGTGGTTGGTCTGGGTCAAGGCCGCGGAACTGCGCGAGCGCCACCGCCGCTCGCTGGAGCGTGACCAGCTCGGCCATCGGGTCGCCTCGGCCCTCGTGCACCGAGGCCCCGGTGCTGCGGACCGCCGCGACCAGGTCCTCGTCGGCGCCGGCCAGGAACCACACCAGCGTGCTCGGCCCCGCGACGCTGATCGGTCCGTGGCGGTACTCCATCGCCGGGTAGGACTCCGCCCACGCGCCGCCCGCCTCGCGGAACTTCAGGGCGGCCTCGAACGCGAGCCCGACGCTCCAGCCGCGGCCCAGGAACGCGAAGTGCTCGAACTCTGAGGGCTCGACCGGCAGCGGCTGGGACAACCCCGCCTCGGCGTCGGCGATCGCCGGTCCCACGTCGTCGCCGACGTGTGCGCGCAGCAGCGCGAGCACTGTGGTGGCGAAGCGGGTCTGGACGATCGAGGACTCGTCGGCGAACTTCAGCAGCACCGCATCGCCGGCCGTCTCCACGACCGGGGTGCCCGGCACGGCGGAGATCGCCAGCGACGGCGTCCCGGCGGAGAGCGCGTCGAGCGCCCGCACGACCTCGGTCGTCGTGCCCGAGCGCGAGATCGCTACCACCAGGTCGTAGTGGCGGGTACTCGGCATCTCTGAGGCGACGAACGCGTCGGTCTCGCCGATGCCGTGCGACTCACGGATCCCGGCCACCGCCTGGGCGATGTAGTACGAAGTGCCGCAGCCGATGATCGCGACCCGCTGACCCGGCTCGGGCAGCCTCGCCCGCACCTCGGCGGCCACGCCGGCGGCCTTTCCCCAGAGTGCCGGCTGGCTTTCGATCTCGCGCAGCGTCACGCTCACTTCTGCGCAATATATGGCTCAGATGTGCAAGATGCAACACCAGATGCGCCGTCGGATGCTCATTACGCCTGCCTTCGACATACACTTCGCACATGCAGCAGCCTGAGCGACTCGGCGCGATCCTCGAGCGGCTGTCAGCTGACGGGAGCCTGAACGTGGGGGAGATCGCGGGCCAGCTCGACGTCTCAGCGGCCACGATCCGCCGCGACCTGCGGCTGCTCGAGAGCCAGCACCTGCTCGGCCGCACGCATGGCGGGGCGGTGCCTCAGGGCGTGCTGTACGAGCTGCCGCTGCGCTACAAGAGCACGCGCCAGCCCGAGCAGAAGCTCCGGATCGCACGCGAGGCGGGGACGCGGGTGCGCGAGGGCTGGGCGATCGGGCTGACCGGCGGGACCACGACCACCGAGGTCGCCCGCGTGCTGGTCGACCGCCACCAGCTGACGATCGTGACCAACGCGCTGAACATCGCCTCCGAGCTGGCCGTGCGGCCCAACCTCAAGCTGGTGGTCACCGGCGGCGTCGCCCGCTCTGAGTCCTACGAGCTGGTCGGGCCGCTGGCGGAGGCCAGCCTGCACGGGCTGAACCTGGACATGGTGTTCCTCGCCGTCGATGGGATCTCACCGCGTCGCCGGCCTCACCACCCACCACGAGATCGAGGCCCACACCAACCGCGCCCTGCTCGGCCGCGCCCACCAGGTGACGGTCGTGGCCGACAGCTCGAAGATCGGCAAGGTCGCGTTCGCGCGGATCTGCGAGCTGTCCGAGGTCGACGAGCTGATCACCGATGACGGCGCCGACGCCGAGGCGATCGCCGCGCTTGCGGACGCGGGCGTGCGGGTCACGACCGTCTGACCGCCGTCTTGGAGCCGGCCCGGATGCCTGCCGGGAGCAGGTCGCCGTGGGCGTCGATCAGCTCGTCGACGATCTCTCGGATCGCCTCGATCGTGAGCGTCGCCCCTGCGTTGGGGTCGAGCATCACCGCCTGGTAGACGTGCTCGCGGCTCTCCTCGAGCGCCGCCCGCATCGTGAGCTGGGCGACGTTGACGAACGTGCGGTTGAGCGCGGCGCACTGGGGCGGCAGCGACCCGATCGCGATCGGGTGCACGCCGTCGCCGTCCACGCGGCACGGGACCTCCACGCAGCAGCCGTGCGGGAGATCGTCGATCAGCCCCTCGTTGCGGACGTTTCCGTACTCGACCCGAGGCTGGCCGGTGACCAGCGAGTGGATGTAGCGGGGCGCGAGCTCGCCCTCGCGCTCGATCGGGATCGCGTCGCCGTCGTGGAGCGCCCGGCGGACGTCGGCGTACTCGTCGAGGTTCTCGAGCGAGCGGCGGAGGTACTCGTCGACCGGGATCCGGTAGCGCTCGAGTTGGTCGTCGTGGCGCATGAACCACGGCACGTACTCGGCGCTGTGCTCGCTGGACTCGGTGGGGAAGTAGCCGAACGAGCGGTACAGCTCGATCCGCACGCGGCGTCCCAGGCCCTCGGGGTCGCGCTCGATCGCCTCGTCGAGCAGCGGGTACAGGTCCTCGCCGTCGCGCTCGAACTTGAGCACGAACGCCTGATGGTTGAGGCCGGCGGTGGTGTAGTCGATCTCGTCGACCGGCACGCCGACGATCTCGGCCAGCTGCTCGTGGGTGTTCTGCACCGAATGGCACAGCCCGATCGCGTTGCGCAGCTCGGTGCCCTCCCACACGGCCCAGGGCAGCATCGCCATCGGGTTGGCGTAGTTGAGCAGCATCGCCTCGGGGCACACCTCGAGCATGTCGTTAGCGATCGCCACCAGCACCGGGATCGTGCGCAGCCCGCGGAACACCCCGCCGACGCCGATCGTGTCGCCGATCGTCTGGCGCAGGCCGTAGTGGCCCGGGATGTCGAAGTCACGCAGCGTGGCGTCAAACCCGCCCACCTGGATCTCGTTGACGACGAAGTCTGCGCCCTCGAGTGCCGCGCGCCGGTCGAGCTCGGCGCGGATCTGAAAGCCCGCGCCGGTCTCCTTGGTCACGTACCGGGCGAGCCGCTCGGCGGTGTCGAGCCGCTGCTCGTCGATGTCGTGGAGCGCGATCGTCGTGCCCGCCAGCTCCGGGAAGTCGGACAGGTCGGCGAGCAGGATCTGGGTGAACTCGACGCTCCCGGCGCCGATCAGCGTGATGTTCGTCATGATCGATAGTGTCCTACTTGGCTTTTGTTCGCGCAAGAACGAGCATGGTCGAGGTCACGCTTCGAGCTGGCCGAAGGCGGCGAGCAGCGCTGCGTTGACCGCGGCAATCACCGCGAACGCGATCCCGGCGACGGTGGCACCGGCGGCGATCAGCGCCACCGCCGCGAGCGCGAAACAGCCGAGCTCGAACGGGACCCGGGTCTCACGGGGCAGCCGCCGCCGCGACCGCGGCGCCGCCCAGATTCCCCAGGCGGCGATGAACAGCGCCGGCAGCGCGACCGCCAGGATCACCGCGAGCACGACCGGGGAGTGGCTCGCGCCCCAGTAGGCAAACGCGGCGATCGCCCCCAGTTCCAGCAGGAACTTCAACCCGAGGTTGGCCGCCTTCACCCCCGCCATCCGGGGCAGCCTACGCGGCCAGGCCGGCCACAGGTCGATCGGGCTCGGAGGGCCGGACCTCCTCGAGTCGGTCGACGCTCGCCAGCGCCGGGAACAGTCGGCCCCAGACGAGCGCCAGCAGGATCGTGATCACACCGCCGCCGACGACCGCCGGCACGGTGCCGACCAGGAACGCGGCGAGCCCGGATTCGAACGCGCCCAGCTGGTTGGACGCGCTGATGAACACCATCTCGACGGCGTTGACGCGGCCGCGCAGGCGGTCCGGGGTCGCCAGCGCAACCGTGGTCGCGCGGATGTTCATGCTGTAGAGGTCGACGAACCCGCTGGCGATCAGCGCCAGCAGCGAGATCACGAACACGCGCGACAGGCCGAACACGATCATGCTGGCGCCGTACAGCCCGACCGCGATCAGCAGCGTGCGTCCGGCCCGGCCGCGGATCGGCCGGCGGGTGATGTACGCGGCGCCGAGCAGCGCCCCGACCGCGGGCGCGGCGCGGAGCACGCCCAGGCCGGTCGGCCCGACGTGCAGGATCGACTTGGCGAACACCGGCAGCAGCGCGATCGCGCCGCCGAACAGCACCGCCAGCAGGTCGAGCAGGATCGCGCCGAGCAGGATCTGGGTGCGCCCCACGAACCGCAGCCCCTCGAGCACGCCCTCCATGCTCGCGGACGCGGGGGCAGCCTGCTCCTCGACCACGGCTGGGGCCTGAGCTTCGCTCGGCGGCCGGCACCGCTCGCGGGCGGATCGACGACCGCACACACCGACGACGCCAGGCACACGCCCGCGGCGAGCAGATACACGAACGTGGGGGACACCGCGTACAGAAAGCCGCCGAGCGCCGGCCCGATCACGGTGCCGCCCTGGGTGGCGATCGACCGCAGGTTCATCGCGCTCTGCAGGAGCTCGGGACCGACCAGCGTCGGCGGCATCGCCCGCGCCGCCGGCAGGCCCAGCGCCATCGACGTCCCAGCCACCACCGCCAGCGCCAGGTACGGCCACACCTCGGTCACGCCCGCCGAGCTGACGACCGCCCAGCCCCGCGCCGACGCCCGCGCCGAGCACCAGCGCGGCGGCGAAGATCAGGCGCCGCGGGAACCGGTCCGCCAGGTGTCCGAAGGGCAGCGCGAACACGAACAGCGGGATGAACTCGGCAAGTCCGATCCAGCCGAGGTCGAGCGCGCTGCGTGCAGCGAGTAGACCTCCCAGCCGATTGCGACCTCGAGCATCTGCAGCGCGAGGTCCATCCCCAGCAGGGCCAGCCACCAGAGGAGGAAGTCGCGCTCCCCGAGCGCGGGGCCGAGGCGCCTCAAGCGGCTGTCGGCGGCCGTGGCATCGGCAAGCCAGCCTAGCTACGATCAGCACAACCCGCGCTCGCGGCAGGTCGAGCTGACGCGTCGCGCGGCCTCGGGGGTGCATAACACGACAAATCCGACCGTGAACGGGGCTTGCCGTCCGAGCACGAATACGGTGCACGACGCGGCAGGCCTCGCCGGAGCTGCCGGATTTGACGCGCTGTGCACGGCCCTTGCCGGGGATGAGAGTCTGGGCCCGCGAGACGTGATCTGTAACGGATCGCGCCGTGCGGAGACCAACCAAACCTTGACCCGAGCAAAGGAGACCCAATGTCAGCCGACGCGCGTCCTCGACTGGACCTGCTCGCAGTGCGGAGCAAGCGAGATTTACCGGCTGGTGCCCTAGACCGGCGATCAGCCGACCGCGCCCCCGACCAGGTCAGAGCACACGCTCCCGACGCTCGACTGGAGCTGCTCGCACTGCGGCGCCAGCATGACCTATGAGCTGGTCCCGATGGCGGCGGCTCGGCGCTGAGCGGCCTTCAGGACGGCCAGCGCTCGGGCACGAGCACGACGCGGAACCCGTCCGGGTCGGCGACCGTGATTCCGTGCTCGGCCCAGTACGGGTTGGCGGGCGTGACCGGCTCGACTCCGAGCCGGGCCGTCGCCGCTTGCACCGCCTGCTCGTCGCCCAGGTACAGGACCAGCAGCGACTCGGGATGCGCAACCGGACCGGAATCATCGCCGCCCGACGTGAACTCGAGGTGGGCCTCGGTGCCTGGGATTTCGAGGAACACCCCGTCGTAGCCGTCGTGCTCGCTGAAGCCGCCGACTTCCACCAGACCGAGGCCGTCGCGGTAGAAGCGCACGAGTTCGTCCAGGCGCTCGGTGTGCCGCGCAACCCTCAGCTGCATCGCCTCAGCCTACGGGGACCGCCCAACAAACATGTAGCGACCGAGCCGTTTCCGGGTACTGTGGCGACGTGGGACAGCAGGTCGCGGCGAGAACGTTCACGCGCGAGGACCGCCAGCGCTACCGCCGGAAGGTACGCGCCTGCCTCGACGTGTTCGCGCGAATGCTGTCGGAGGCGCGGTTTCACCCCGAAAAGCGGTCGTTCGGCCTCGAGATCGAGTTCAACCTGACCGATGACCGGGGCGACCCGGCGCTGATCAACGCCGTCGCGCTGGAGGCGATCGCCGACCCGGCGTTCCAGACCGAGCTCGGGCAGTTCAACATCGAGATCAACATCGAGCCGCGGCTGCTGCAGGACGGCGTGTTCTCGCAGCTCGAGCGCGACGCACGCGCCAGCCTCAATAACGCCGAGGACCGCGCTCGCACCGTCGGCGCGCACATGATGATGATCGGGATCCTGCCGACGATCAACGAGCAGCACCTGCACGCCGAGACGTTCAGCCCAAATCCGCGCTACGCGCTGCTCAACGAGCAGATCTTCGCGGCCCGCGGGGAGGATCTGGAGATCTCGATCGACGGTGTCGAGCGGCTGTTCACGCACGCCGACACGATCGCCCCCGAGGCCGCCTGCACGAGCGTGCAGCTGCACCAGCAGGTCGACCCAGAGGCGTTCGCGCGCTACTGGAACGCTGCCCAGGCGATCGCCGGCGTGCAGGTCGCGGTCGCCGCCAACTCGCCGTTCTTCTACGGCAAGGAGCTGTGGCGCGAGACCCGGATCGCGCTGTTCGAGCAGGCCACCGACACCCGCCCCGAGGAGCTGAAGGTGCAGGGAGTGCGGCCGCGGGTGTGGTTCGGCGAGCGGTGGATCACGTCGATCTTCGATCTGTTCGAGGAAAACGTCAGCTACTTCCCGGCGTTGCTGCCGGTGTGCGACGAGGAGGACCCGCTCGAGATGCTCGAGCGCGGCGACGTCCCGCACCTGAACGAGCTGCGGCTGCACAACGGGACGATCTACCGCTGGAACCGCCCGATCTACGACGTCGTCCGCGGCCAGCCGCACCTACGGGTGGAGAACCGAGTGCTCCCGGCCGGCCCCACGGTCGTCGACATCCTCGCCAACGCCGCGTTCTACTACGGCCTGCTGCGGGTGATGGCCGAGGAGGAGCGGCCGGTGTGGTCGCAGATGTCGTTCAGCGCGGCCGAGGAGAACTTCCACGTCGGCGCCCGCGAAGGGATCGACGCGCGCGTGTACTGGCCGGGGGTGGGGGAGGTGCCCGCGGCCGAGCTCGTGGTCAGGCGGCTGCTGCCGATCGCGCGCGAGGGGCTCGATCGCTGCGGCGTGGACACGGCCGACGCGGAGCGGCTGCTGGGGATCATCGAGCGCCGCTGCGTGGCCCTGCGCAACGGCGCCTCCTGGCAGAGCCAGACGTTTCACCACTTCTTCGACGGTAAGCAGATGGATCGGCTCGACGCGCTGCGGCGGATGACGACGCTGTATCGCGAGCACATGCACAGCAACCAGCCGGTCCACGACTGGCCCGTCCCCGGTTAGCCGGGGCCGCGCCGGTCAGGCGGTCCAGGCCGGCTCCGCGCCCTGCTCGCGCACCCACTGGCCGACCAGCCCGCGGAGGTGCGCGACGAACCGGTCGTGCTCGTGGGCGGGGTACGTCGAGCGCACCGTGTCGACCAGCAACCGGTCGAAGTCGCCCGACACGACCCAGTCGAGCACCAGCTCGTCGACGTGCGCCAGCCGGCTGTCGCAGAAGTCGCGGTAGCGGTCGGTGTCGAAGTACTCGTCGGTCAGCGCCCGGTAAGCGGTCAGCTTCTCCTGGTAGCTCAGGTCCTCGCGGTCGGCGATCTCGAAGTAGCGGCGCGTGTCGAGGTCCAGCGGCGGTCGGCGGCCCGTGACCGTGCAGAACGTGCACCACTTCAGCAGCGTCTTGATCGCCCGCGGGAAGTAGTAGTGGAGGCTGGTCAGGGCGACGTCGGGCGCAGGCGTTGGCGTAGTCGATCGGGTGAACCTGGTCGCCGCGCACCAGGCACTCGCACGAGTTGAACTCCCAGCGGAAGAACGCGTTGACCAGTTGGCTGATCGTCAGCACCTCCTCGCCGACCTCGGGCGACAGGAAGTCGTGGGCGACCGCGTAGCGGTCGTGCATCGGCAGGTCGGGGCGGAACTTCATCACCATCGTCTCGGGGCCGATCGACAGCGAGCGGGCGAACACGTCGAAGCCCTCGACCGAGGCCTGCAGGTGCATCAGCCGCTGCCCGGACTCGTCATAGGCACGCTCGAGCTCGGCGCGGTCGCGCACACGGCTGACGCCGACCCACTGGCCGCCGTCGTAGGGCTTCATGAACAGCGGGTAGCCGATCTTCTCGGCGATCGCCGGCAGGTCGAACGGGAGGTTGTAGCGCGCGGCCGTGTACTGGAAGCGAGCGTTGTCGGGCGGGTCCTTCTGGGGGACCAGCACGGTCGGCGGGACCTTCAGGCCGAGGCGGATCATCGCGCAGTAGGCCGCGTGCTTCTCCATCGCCTGGAACGTGAACGGGCTGTTGAGCAGGTACACGTCGTTCATCAGCGCGACCTTCTTGAGCCACTCGCGCGGGAGGTAGTACCAGTAGGCCAGGCGGTCGATCACCAGCTCGTAGCGGGGCTGGTCGCGCAGGTCGAACGGTTCGATCGTGATCCGTTCGGTCGCGAGGCGGTGACGGTCCCCGGCGGCGTCGGTGATCTCCCCGAGGCGGGACGCGAGCGTCTCAAACGCGGTCGGCCAGTCCTCCTCGGTCCCGAGCAACATTCCGATCAGGTGCGTTGTGTCTGTCATCAGCAGAAGCGCGGCAGGTGGTGCGCGAGCTGCGCGCGCCACGAAGGCCAGTCGTGGGCGATGTCATACCCCCACAGGTCGAGCTCGTACCGGAGCCCCTTGGATCCCAGCAACGCCGCCATGCAGCGGGTCGAGGCGAGCGCGCCGGTCGTGTCCTCCCACTGGCCCTGGCCGCACACCAGCAGCAGGCTCAGCTGCGAGCGCAGCCACTCGAGGTGGTCGCCGCCGAGGTGGGCGACGTAGTCCATCGGGTTGTTGAAGTACGCGGCGTCGCCGCGCTCGCCCCAGCCGTCCCAGGACGCCGGGTCATAGCTGCCCGACATGCAGATCGCCAGGGGGAACACGTCGGCGCGCTTGAGCGCGAAGTTGGCAGCGTGGAACGCGCCAAGGCTGACGCCGCAGGCGATCAGCTCGCTCGTCCCACCGCAGTCGTCGCGTACGAACGGCACCACCTGGTCGAGGATCCACGACTCGTACAGCAGGTGGCGGCGGGCGCGCTCCTCGAGCGGAATCGACCGGTCAGACCAGGACTCGCCGTCGAACGAGTCCACGCAGTAGAGCTTCGCGCGACCGGCCGCGAGCAGGTCGCCGACCGCGTCGACCATCCCGCGCCGCTCGAACTCGCCGGCGTCGCCGCGCTCGGCCGGGAACGCGAGCACCGGGCGGCCCCAGTGCCCGTAGGTCGCGACGCCGTTCACCGCACCACCCACAGCCGCTCGAGCAGGCCCGTCAGGTGGGGGTGCAGGGCGTCGCGCCAGCCGGTGTAGTTGTGCAGGTCGGGCACCTCGTGCAGCTCGGCGGCGTAGCCCTGGGCGGCCAGCGCCGACGCCATCAGCCGGTTGTTGTGGACGTTCTCCTCCTCGACGCCGCAGGTCATGATCGCAGGCACCGGCTCGCCCGGATCGCGGCCGCGCAGCACGCCGCCGACGAACCGCACGATCCGGTGGTAGCGCTGAAAACCCGACTCGTGGCGGTCATACCGGGGCACGAAGAAGCTGCCCGACTGCATGAACAACCCGGCCAACGTGCCCGGCCACGTGCGCTGCGCCTGGAGCATCGCCAGGCCGCCGAGGCTGGCGCCGATCCCGACCGGACGGCCGGCAACCCCGAGCTGATCGCGCAGCGCGGGCAGGATCCGCGAGCTCAGCGCGCGGCCGTAGACGGCCGAGGCGGAGTACCACTCGTTGCGGTCGCCGGGGGGCAGCAGCGCCACCCGGAACGGCGGCAGCGCGCCCCGCTCGATCATCGCCGCCGCGTAGCGGGTCAGGCCCGCCAGCGCGTCGTACTCGGGGCCGTCGTGGGCGACCAGCAGCGGCAGCTCGCCGTCGCCGGGCGACCACACGCCGATCTCCAGCGGGCGGCCGAGCACGCGCAGGCTCAATGTGCCGACGGTCGCCGGCACGCCGGGCTCCTGCAGCCACGCCGGCGGGCGGTACCCCGGCGCCGACAGCACCGACTTCTCCCCGAAAGCGCCCGGCGCTCGCCGCGGGTTGCCGGGGTCGCACACGACCTCGCTGGCACCGTCGTTGCCGACGAGCTCGAGCCGGTACTCGAGCCGGGCGATCTGAAAGCGCGGGAGTCGAAGCACCCAGGCGCCGTCGTCGCGCTGGAAGTCGCGCGAGCGGAGAGGCAGATCGGACCGCAGGCGCACGGCCGCATACCGGCGCTCGGGATCGTCGAAGCGGAGCGTGCCCAGCATCGGCTCGAAGGTAGCGTCCGGCCGTCGGCCGCGGTCTACAAGGTGATCCTGGGCGGATCGGCGCCGGCGCGCTCGCAGGTCTTGCTGGCGACCAGGCAGGCAAACTCGGCCGCCTCGACGACCGCCTCGCGGTCGGACAGCTGCGCACGGCCGAATCCGTCGTGCAGCCAGCGCGCCAGGAACCCGGCCGTGAACGCGTCGCCCGCGCCGATCGTGTCGACCACCTTGACCGGCGGCGAGGAGACCGGCACCGCATCGTCGCCCGACACCACGAGCGCCCCGTCGGCGCCGCGGGTGACGAGCGCCACCGCCGGGCCCAGCCTGCATCAGCTTGCGGGCGGCGGCCTCGGGACCGAGGTCGGGCTCGAGCCAGGCGAGGTCCTCCTGGCTGGCCTTGAGCACGTCGGACCGCCGCAATGCGCGCTGGAGTCGGCGCAGGTACAAGGAGCGATCGGAGATCAGCGACGGCCTGACGTTCGGGTCGAGCACGGTGAGCGCGGTCGCGGCCGCATCGGTCTCCAGCAGCGCCAGGATCGCGTCGGCGAGCGGTTCGAGCATCAGCCCGAGGCTGCCGCCGACGAGCGCGTCAAGCGTCTCCGGGAGCGCCGCGAGCGCGTCGGCCGGGGTCAGCGCCGCGGCCGCGGTGCCCGCGGTGTAGAAGCGGTAGTGGGCGGCGCCGTCGCTCCCCAGGGCGGCGATCGCCAGCGTGGTCGGCAGCCGGGTGTCCACGACGGTCTCCACGCCGACCCCGTCGTCGGTCAGCGCCTTGCGCAGCCGGACGCCGAACCCGTCGTCGGAGACGCAGCCCAAGAACTCGACCCGCTGTCCCAGCCGGGCCAGCGCCCGGGCGGTGTTGAACGGGCCGCCCCCGCAATGCGCCGCGAGCCGATCGTCGCCGCTGGGCACGAGATCGACCAGCGACTCGCCGGCGACGACGATCATCGCGTCAGGTTAGGGGCTGCCGGCGAGGTCGTGACCGAGCGGGAAGTTCGTTCCTTTCGAGCCACCACCGATGCCGAAAGGAACGTTTTGCCCGCTCAGCGGGAACATTGTTCCCCTCGGCTGGTTCGGGAGCGGCGAGGGGAACGAACTTCCCGGCGGGCGAAACGTTCCATCGGATGACCGCGGCTCGCCGCGTGTGACGTTATGCCCGCTGAGCGGGCGTTTCGTGACACGCGACGATCACTCGGCGCGGCGTGTGACGTTAGGGCCGCTGCCCGGCGTAGGCGCGGACGTCGGCGACGCTCCACCAGCTGCCGCTGGCGGCGGTGAGCGTCATCCGCACGTACCGGACGGGCGATCCGTCGAGCGCGACCGTGGTCAGCTGGCCGGTGCCGGCGGCGTTGGCCACCGCGGTGCGCCAGTTGGTCCCGTCGGCGCTGACCGTGACGGCGTAGCCGCGCGGGAAGTCGCCGGTGCTCGCGCCGGTGTCGAACACGACCTGGCGCACGTGCCGGGCGCGGCCGAGGTCGACCTGGAGGTACTGGCCGGGCTGCTGCGCGGCGCCGGTCGACCAGCGGGTGCTGGCGTCGTCGTCGACCGCGTTGGCGGCCACGTCTCCCTGACAGCACGGGTCGGTCGGTCCGGCCGGGTCGGCGGTGGCGTGCCAGCCGCTCGGGTCGAGCTGCCGGAGCGAGCTCGGGCCGCCGGGGTTGCCGGGCCAGGTGAACGTGGCCAGCGCGCCGCCGGGGAGCGTGTAGGTGAAGCTCCGGCCCCCCTCGGAGACCGCGAACGCCTGCGGGTTGTCGTTCTCGTTGTGGGCCACGAGCACGGTCGTGCCGTCGGGGTCGCGGAACGCCTCGTCCATGACCTGGCCGTTCCAGCCGGTGGTCCCGAACGAGGTGCTGGCGATCCGCACCGCGCCCGGCTTGACGAATCGGCTGAGGTGGCCGAGCGTGTAGTACTCGGCGTTGCGGGTGACCGTGTCGCCGGGTCCGACGGTGACGATCGGCGTGCAGTTGTCGCAGCCGCCGACGTGCGGCCCGCCCGATGGGTCGAGCGCGACGTTCCAGTTGATCACGGTCTTCGCCCAGTTGCGGGGCGAGCCGATGATCAGGTTGCGGGCGTGCCACTTCAGCGTGTCGGAGAACGTGTTGGCGGGGTCGCTGGACTGGCTTCCGGAGCACTCGGTGAAGTAGATGTCCTTGTCCGGGTACTGCGCATGGAGCGCGCTCATCGCGCTCGGGTCGCCGAAGTAGCAGTGGTAGGCGGTGCCGGAGATCCACCGGGCGGCGGGCGAGGACAGCACCTGCTGGGGGTAGTCGTCGACGTCCGCGGTCTCGTCGGGCGGCGTCGAGGCGATGTCGTTGGGGTGCTCTGACCAGTTGTGGTCGTAGGCGAGGATCTTCGTCGGCAGGTGCGCCGCGTGCAGCATCGGGCCGAGCGCCTCGATCACCTTCTCCTGCTGCCAGGAGGGCATGTCCGTCCCCGGGTAGCCCGACGGCGCCCGGTTCTGCGGCTCGTTCTGGACCGTGATCGTGTCGACCCTGACGCCCTGGGCCCGGTAGGCCTGGACGAACTTCGTCAGGTACAGCGCGTAGGCGCGGTAGATCCGGTGGCTGTCGATCAGGCGGCCGCCGATCAGCGAGTCGTTGGTCTTCATCCACGCCGGCGGGCTCCACGGGCTGGCGACGATCTGGAGCTGCGGGTTCAGCCGCTTGGCCTGACGCAGCAGTGGGAGGATCTTGGCCTCGTCGTGGGCGATGCTGAAGTGGCGCTGGCGATAGTCGGTCTGCCCGGCCGGCATGTCGTCGTAGGTGTAGTCCCGCTTGGCGACGAAGTCCGACGCGCCGATCGGCTGGCGCAGGTAGCTCAACCCGTCGCCGGTGCGCGGGTCAAACAGCGAGCGCATCGTGGCGGTGCGCGCGCCGGGCGACAGCCGGTAGAGCACGACCGCCGAGGAGTCGGTGATCGCGCCGCCGAAGCCCGACATCGTCTGGAACGTGCGTGACGGGTCGACGACCGCGGTGACTGCTGTCGGGGTAGCGCTGGAAAACGGGACGGTCCCCATGTCGGTGAGCTTGTACTGCCCATCGGGGGTGGTCAGCCAGAGGTGCGCGTTTGTGGCAGTCGGCCCGGACGGAGCAGCGGACACCGGGGCCGCCGCGATGAGCAGCGCGGCAGCGACTGCGAGCGGAGCCAGCAGCGGACGGATGACTCTCGCTGGCCTCCCTCGTGCCACGGTGGGCGTGGTACCCACGGTCGCGCGAGGTGAAACCTCGGGCTAGAGGGCCGCGAACTCCTCGAACAGGGCCTTCGCGGCGGCGATCCCGAGCGGAATGTAGTCGACCAGCATCCGCTCGTTGGGGGAGTGGATGTTGGCGTCGGGCAACGAGAACCCGGTGATCACCGTGGGAATACCGCGGTCGGCGAGCGCGGCAGCGACCGGCAGCGTGCCGCCGGTCCGGATCAGGGCCGGCCGGCTGCCCAGGGCCCGCTCGAACGCCTTGATGCCGAGCTGGATCGCGGTCGCGTCGGGCGCCACCATCGCCGGATCCGCGGAAGCCAGCTTTTCGACGTCGAGCTCGGCGCCCGGGGGCGTGGCATCGCGGAGCAGGCGCTCGAATGCGGCTTCGATCTCGGCGGGCCGCTGCCCGGGCGC
This sequence comes from uncultured Solirubrobacterales bacterium, assembly GCA_963831845.1. Lineage (GTDB taxonomy): Bacteria > Actinomycetota > Thermoleophilia > Solirubrobacterales > Solirubrobacteraceae > Palsa-465. The sequence goes on from CAWHRT010000034.1 coordinate 128,069, forward strand.
GAGGCGGATCGAGACGTTCGCGGAGGCCTGCACCGGGAGCACGGTCTTCTGCATGTGCGGGGAGCCGCTCTCGATCCCGTTGACGTCGAGCGCGGGCTCGGCGAACGTCCGCAGGTAGTACTCCTCGGCCGCGCGGGCGTCCATCGGCCGGGCACCCTGGTCGGCGAGCTCGTCGGAGCCGGTCGGGAGCTCGCGCCAGTCGGCGAGCTCCTCGCTGGTCGGCGCCAGCACCCCGGCCCGCAGCGGCTCGGCCAGCCGCCCGTCGACCGCGATCAGGGCATCGAGCGTGCGGATCAGCGCGTGTGAAGCGTTCAGCGCGGCGCCGCCGAACACGCCCGAGTGCAGGTCGCGAGCGCCGGTGCGCATCGTCAGGTGGAAGTAGACGATCCCGCGGGTGGCGATGTTGAAAGCGGCGCGATCGCGGGCGATCATGGCGCTGTCGAAGATCACGGCGGCGTCGGCGCCGCGCTCGTCGGCTGCGAGGAACTCGAGGATCGACTCGCCGCCCGTCTCCTCCTCGCCGTCGCAGGCGAAGCGAACGTTGACCGGCAGCTCACCGGCCTGCGAGAGCTCGCGCGCCGCCGATAGGAGCAAGTACAGCTGGCCCTTGTCGTCGGCCACGCCGCGGGCATACAGGTCCTCGCCGCGGATCTCAGGCTCGAACGGCGGCGACTCCCACAGCGACAGCGGGTCGGGCGGCTGGACGTCGAAGTGCCCGTAGCAGAGCACGGTTGGGGCGTCGTCGGCATCGCGCGAGGCGCGCAGCTCGCCGACCGCCAGCGGCTGCCCATTCCAGTCGAGCAGCTGCGCCTGGCCGCCGGCGGCGCGGATCAGCGCGCAGACCCACTCGCCTGCCCTGGCGACGTCGCCGGCACGCTCGGGATCGGCGCTGACAGATGGAATCCGCAGGAACTCGGCCAGCTCGTCAAACCATGGCGGCACGGCGGCGAGGCTACTCGACCGGGGCGGCGGCCGCGGTTCCGGAAACGCTGAGCGGCGTCAAGCGAGGTCACTCATCAGTAGCTTCACTCAAGTCCGACTGACCTACGTCCGATAGGAAACCTAGCGGGGCCCCAGTGGCTCTATCACGCAGGGCTCAGAACGAGCGCTGAGGCAGATCGCGAAGCACGGACACGCTTCGCAATTAGAAACGGAGTAGAGATGGCGACGATTGATGAGCAGCCCGCTGCGGCGGGTAACGCGCGGCTGTGTCCGTACTGTGGATGTTCGGCTGGTGACGCGAAGTTCTGTCCGGAATGCTCGTACCAGCTCGATACGACGGCGACCACGTGGAACGGCATGCGCGCGGTCGACGCCGATCAGGCGGGCCCAGCGACGACTGGTGCGATGCCGGCAGTGCCACCTCCCGGTTCGACGGGGAAGCGCCGTTCTCGTCTCGCTCTGATCCTGGCAGGCCTCGCGCTCGGCCTGGCAGCGATCGCGGTCGCGGCAGTCGTCCTGCTAACGGGCACGACTCCTCGGACACCACTGCCTCGTACCGCAGCAAGCTGACCGGCGCGCTCTCTCCGGTCGTCGCCGCCAATACGTCGGTGTCAAATAGCGTGCAGTCGCTGCAGGGCACCAACACGACGGCCGCGAAGAACGCTGCCAACCAGGCACAGTCCGCGATCTCATCGGCCCGAGGCGCGGTGGGCGCGTTGTCCGTACCGTCCGATTCGACCCAGCTCTCACAGCAGGTCCAGCAAGCGCTCACTCAGGAGGACGGCTACATGCAGGCCGTTACCGCGACGCTGTCGAGCCAGAACGCCGAGAACATCGCACAGTTGCGGTCCGCGGCGACTCAGACCCAGAGCGCGCTCGTTCCCCTGGCCGGCGTAGCCGCCGGGGCGAGTGGCAGTCTGAACGGCTCCGCCGCGCTGGCCTCATGGGCAAACGGGAGAATCAACGCCACCACAGCCGCCCAGAAGAAGGCGCAGAAGGCTGCAGCGCACAAGACTTCGCACACGGCTACGACGACCACGACGACAATCGCGCCCACCACGACCACCACTGCAGGTCCGGCTTCAACGAGCGGTGGCAGCGATTGCGGTGGCGGGTTGCACGCAGGGCCGAACACATCGTGCCCGTTCGCCGCGAACGTACGGATGGCGTGGGAGAATGCTCCTATCGGAGAAGCACAACTCGCTACAGGTGTTACTCGCCAGTCACTAACCAGGCATACACGATGACCTGTACAGAAGCGGGCGCCGGGGTGTCGTGCACCGGCGCGAATAACGCGTCGGTCTCCTGGTGAACGAACCGCAGAGTCGGCGCGAGCTCCAACGTAGGCGCTCGCGCCGCCGGCGGTGGCTGATCGCCGCCGTCGTGTTCGTGGATGTGCTCGGCGGGGCAGCGCTCGCGGTGGCGTTGACCCGCCATCACTCGTCTCAGAAGGTCGCGGTGGTGAGCTTCCCCGCGTCCACGCCGAAGCCCGCTGCGACGACGGTGCCGCCCGCGCGCAAGCCGGTGAAGCACGTCGCTAAGCACACACCTACGCACCCGAGTCACCAGCCGGCGACTTCGCCTCATCGTACACCGTCGCCAACCGCGGCTGCGGATTCCGGACCGGCGGACGCTCAAGCGAGCTTCGCACGCTTCTCAGCAACTCTGCCAGGCAGCGTCGGGCTGGCGATAGCGCCGCTGGGCGGCGGCCATGTCTCCACGTTCGGCCCGCTCCAGGTGGGGCATGCCTGGAGCACGATGAAGGTGCCGGTGCTGGCGACGGTGCTCGCTAAGTCCGAAGGCGGCTTCGACCAGCAGGCCCTGGCCGCGCGGGCGTTGGAGGCATCTGACAACGCCGCGGCCGAGGCGCTGTTCGCTGATCTCGAGCGGACCGACGGAGGCCTCGTTGGGGCAAGCGAGGCGGTCCAGGAAACGTTGCGACAGAGCGGCGACGGGACGACGACGATCAACACGGCGCCGAACAACGAGGGCTTCACGACCTGGGGACAGAGCGAGTGGTCAGCCGGAGACGAGGTGAGGTTCTATCGCTCGCTGGCGCGCGGGTGCGTGCTCGACGGCGACCAAACGCAGTACGTGCTGACGCTCATGCGAGAGGTGGAGCCAGACCAGCGGTGGGGCGCCGGTTCCGGCGGATTCCCAAGCTCGCTGTCGCTCGGATTCAAGGGAGGCTGGGGACCTGAGGCCGACGGCCGCTACCTCGTCCGGCAAACGGCGATCGTTGGCAGTGGCGATCAGGGATACGTATTCAGCATGCTCGCGAAGCCGTCCAACGGCGAGTTTGCAACTGGGACGGAGCTGCTGACCGACATCGCCAGGTGGGTCGGCCAGACGTTCGCGCTGACCGCCACCCACCCGAGCGGGAGCTGTTAGCCCTCGCCGACCGCGCGCAGGTGCGCGAACGGTTCGCCGCCGCGCAACTCGCGCACGACCGCGTCGACCAGGCCCTCGCCGCCGACCGCGCGTCCGTCGGTGACGGCGGCGACGTGCCGGCGCTTGCTCTGGATCAGGCGCGCCATCGTCTCGTCGATCGTGTCGGCCGCCAGCAGGTACCAGGCGGTGACGGCGTCGCGCTGACCGATCCGGTGGCAGCGGTCCTCGGCTTGGTCGTGCATCGCCGGCGTCCACTCGAGCTCGACGAACGCGACGTTGGACGAGCGGGTGAGCGTGATCCCCTGGGCCGCAACCCTGGTCGCGCCGACGATCAGCTGCGGCCCGGCGGGATCCTGGAAGGCCGCGATCGCGGCCTCGCGGTCGCGGATCGAGTCGCCGCCGAGCAGGTGCAGCGCGTCCGGGAAGCGCTCGAGCACGGCCTGCTGCACCTCGACGTGTCGTGCGAACACGACCAGCGGCTCGCCCGAGGCGAGGAAGTCGTCGATCCAGGCGAGCGCGGCGGCGAGCTTGCCGCGGGCGGCGAGCCGCTGCAACGTCCCCAGCTGCGCGAGGCGCTCCGCGCGCAGGGTCGCGGCGATCCGTGCGTTGAGCTCGGACAGGTCCAGCGGCTGGGTTCGCAGCCACTCGATCACGTCGCGCTCGGCGAGTCGGTACTCCGGCTCGTTGGTGAGCCGCACGGGGACGACGACCTGCCGCTTGGCGGGCAGCTGCGGCAGCACCTCGGACTTCAGCCGCCTGACGAAGCAGCGCCGGCGCAGGTGCCAGTGCAGGCGCTCCTCGCTGAGCTGGCCCTGGAACTGGTGGGCGAAGCGAGCGCCCGACCCGAAGTCCTCGAGCCGGCCGATCACCCGCAGCTGCGCAATCAGCTCCTCGGCGTGGTTGAGCACCGGCGTGCCGGTCAGCGCGAGCCGCAGCCCGTCGGGCGGCACCGCGCCGGCGAGGCGGCGGACCGCCTGGGTGCGCTTGGCACGGGGGTTCTTGCAGTAGTGCGATTCGTCGACCACGAGCGCGCGCGGGCGCGTGCGGGCCAGCGCCTCACGGTGGGCGGCGACGATCTCGTAGTTGAGGATCGTGATCTCGCCGCGCGGTGGGACCGCGCCGCGCCCCTCCACAACCGCCACCGAGCGGTGGGGGAGCCACCTCTGCGCTTCGCGCTGCCAGCCGAGCTTCATCGACGCCGGGCACACCACGACCGCCGGATAGGCGCCGTCGGCCTCGAGCGCAGCGAGCGCCTCGACGGTCTTGCCGAGCCCCTGCTCGTCGGCCAGGAACGCGCGGCGCGCGTCGAGCACGTAGCGGACGCCCGCCCACTGGAACGGAGCGAGCTCGCCGCCCAGCGCCGACGCAACCGGCTCGATCGGCTCGGCGTGGTCTGAGCGCGAGCGGCGCACGGCATCCGCGGCGGCGCGGCGCTCCTCGAGCAGCCGCTCCAGCACCTCGCCGGCCGGCTGGGTGACCTGGACCTGATGGCGGGCGATGAAACCGTCGAGCTCCTCGGCGAGCCACGGGTCGAGCGGCACGGCGCGAGTGCCCTCGGCGCCCGGCAGCTGGGTGAAGGCGGCGCCGACGTCGGGATCCCACACCACCTCGAGCCGGAGCTGCTCGCCGTCGACCCCGCGGAACCACACCAGTCGCGCCGGGGGCGGGACCTGACCGGCCTCGACGATCGACAGGCACCGCTCGGCGGCGATGTCCAGCCGCGCGGACTGCTGCTCGCGGATCGCCCGCCCGGCATCGGCGGTGAGCGGTACCAGCAACCGGTCCTCGTGCTCGACCGCGATCCGCGCCAGCTCCTCGGGCACCGGGCCCGCCAGCGTCTCGAGCACGAACCAGCCACGGCCGTCGTGGCGGGTCGTGTGCACGTGGCCGATCCACCGCCGCCTGAGCGCGGCCAGCCACTCCTGCGCCTCGTCGTCGGTGGTCAGCTCGGGGTTTCGCTCGAGCAGCTCGGCGACCTTCATCCCGGCCCAGTCGCTGACCGGCGCCAGCCACTCGCGGCGGTCCCAGTCGAAGCGGCGGTGGGGGATCGATCGCGCCAGGTCGACGAGCGCACGGTCGTACGGGAACGCCAGCGCGACGACCCTGGTGCCGTCGCGGTCGCGGCGCAACTCGACGTTCGGGCGGTCGGGGACGAGCTCGACGGTCACCCCACTCACGCTAGCGATCCCCCCAGTCAACCGGGCGTCTGAGCACGCGAGATGGACGGTATTTACTTAAGTATTTACTTGTGCTATGCTTGCATCCGTAAGCAATCCACAGGAGGTAAAAGTGGAAGCCAGTTCAACTCAAACCAATCCCAACTACCAGCAGATCACGGTCGACGTTCCCGAGGACCGAGTCGCCGAGTTCCACGCCTTCTTCGCGCGGTTCCTGGCCGGCCGGGGACGCCGGGGCCGCCACGGCAGGCCTCACCACGGCCGTCATGGCCACCACGGCCGCCGCTGCGCGGAGCGCCGCGAGGGCGCTGAGCGCGGGGAGCCGACGACCGAGGCGCAGGCCACGGGCCAGCAGCCCGGGCAGACCACCCAGATCTGATGGCAGACAAGCAGGTCACAGTCGCGGTCCCGGAGGAGCGCGTGCCGGAGTTCTACTCCTGGTTCGCGGTCTTCCTGGCGGCCGAGCCTGGGACCCCACCCCCGTCATGGGGGCGTGAGCGGCGGGGCCCGCGCGGGCCGCGCCGCCACGGCGAGGCACAAGCCTGGTCGGCGAACGACGCCGACCAGGCCGCCTGGCTGTACGGCAAGCTGGCGCCGCCGGCGCGTGAGCTGTTCGATCTGCTCGCGGAGTCGCCGGGGGACCGCTTCGGCGGGGAGGCGATCGCCAAGCGCCTGGGCCTCGAGAAAGGCTCGCACGGTGTCGCGGGGATCCTCGCCTGGCCGGGGCGCTACTGCCGCCACCTGGACCGCGAGCTCCCGATCTCGACGGCCGGGCGCGACGACGGTGGCACCGACTACTACATGGAGCCCGAGGTTGCGGAGCTGTTCGCCGCGGCTCGGAAGGCTCCCCGCACAGAACGTGGCGGCGGCCCCCGCGGACGTCGTCACTCGCGTCGCTCGGAGTCCTAGATACCCCGGGAGCTGCGCGATCACTGAACCGTTTTCGCCTCGATCCGGGTCTATCTAGACATGAACATCGAGACGAAAGGACCGAGAGTTGTCCAACAGAGAGCTTGAGGGCCTGCAGCGCGCGACCTTTGCCGCCGGCTGTTTCTGGGGCATCGAGGCGTCGTTCCGGGAGATCGAGGGCGTCGTTTACACGACCGTCGGCTACAGCGGCGGAAGCGCGGTCGACCCCAGCTACGAGCAGGTCTGCACCGGGACCACCGGCCACGCCGAGTCGGTCGAGGTGTGGTTCGACCCGGCGGTCGTCAGCTACGACGAGCTGCTGACGACGTTCTGGGCGATCCACGACCCCACCTCGCTGAACCGCCAGGGCTGGGACTTCGGCAGCCAGTACCGGTCGGCGATCTTCTTCCACGACGCCGAGCAGGAGCGCGCCGCGATCGCGTCGCGCGACGAGCGCCAGAAGTCGGTCGGCCCGGCCGATCGTGACCGAGATCGTCGCGGCTGGCCCGTTCTACGCCGCCGAGGACTACCACCAGCAGTACTTCGAGAAGAACGGCGGGGCGTTCTGCGCCGCCACGATCAGGTAGCCGTACCGGCCCTTGAGGCCACGAGCGACCCCGGAGCGGTCCGGGGTCGCCCGCTGAGGGCTGCCTAGCCGTCGAGATCCTCGGAGGACGCGAGCTCAGTCATACGCCTCTGGACTGTGCTTGAACGTCGGCCAGGCCTCGGGATCGTGACCGGTGACCACGGTCGCGTCTGAACGCGCCGCAATCCGGTGCAGCTTGCGGACCGACCGGACGGTGTCGACGACCGAGGCGAGAAAGCCGGGCAACGCCTTCTCGTTCCAGTGGTCGGTGGTGTAGGCGGCATCGATGTCAGCAGCATCGTGCCGGAGTTCGCCAGCGTGACCTCGAAGGACTGGTGACCGGGGGCGTGGCCCGGCGTGCTCCAGCAGCGGATCACGCCGTCGCCGAACACGTCGTAGCCGTCCTCGTTGTCCTCGAGGATCGACCAGGGGACGCCGGCCTTGCGAAGTCCTTCTGGATGTAGCCGCCGGCGGCGAACCAGTCCGGAGTGAACGCGTATTCGTACTCGGCGCGCCTGACGAGCACGTTGGCGTTGGGGAACTGGTCGATCGCGCCCAGCGCGCCCGTGTGGTCCAGGTGCAGATGGGACTGGAGCACGTACCGCACGTCGGCGGGGTCGAATCCGGCCGCCTTCAACGTCGGCGACGCACGCCTGCTCGGGCGTCATGACCGGCCAGTAGACAGTGCTGATCTGACCCCAGTGCCCCTCGGGATCGGTGGCGCACTCGGCGGCGTTGCCGCCGTCAATCAGCACCAGGCCGCGGGGGTGCTCGATCAGGAACCAGGGCACCGGGATCTCGTACTCCTCGCCGAGACCCTGGTTCATCTTGATGTTCTCGACGTGGCACTTGAGGGTGCCTCCGTCGAACATGTGAAGCCTGACGCCCTCCGGGACCGTTGACGGTCCCGTGGTGGCGCTCTGCTGAGTAGCTGTGCTCATCGCTCTCCTCCTGTGACTACCAGTTGCTCATCGACGCGGTGACGATGTGACGCAGGTCGTCCGCGGTCACCTCCTTCGGGGCGCCCGCCAGCAGCCGCTGCTGCTTGAGCGCGCCCTCGATCAGCTCGGGAATGTCGTCCTCGCCGTAGCCGAGCTCGGCGACGCCGCGGGGCGCGCCGACGTCCTTCATCAGCGCGAGCAGGGTCGCGGGCAGCGTGTCGGGCCCGGGATCGTCGATCGGCCCGCCCGCCAGCAGCTCGGCGACCTGGTGATGGCGCTCGGGCATCGCGTCGTAGGTGAAGCGGAACGCCGCCGGCGCGGTCACGATCACCGAGTGGCCGTGGGGGACGAACGGGTGATCGTCGGGGTAGCCGGGCGGCTGATACTCGTGCTTGTAGGAGGCGATCGGATAGGCGCAGGCGTGCGGGATGTGCACGCCGGCGGACCCGAAGCCGACGCCGGCCATCGTCGCCGCGAGCATCATGAACCCACGGGCCTCGACGTCGTCACTGTCGTCGACTGCTCGGCGCAGATACTGGCCCCCGAGCTCCAGCGCCTTGGCCGACCACACGTCGGCGATCGGGTTGGATCCCTGGTAGGGCGGCCGGTCGTCGGGCGAGGCCGGCCGCTCGCGGGCATCGAACGGCCTGGTCAGGAACGACTCGGCGGCGTGGCAGACGACGTCGAGCCCGGTCGAGGACGTGACCTCGGCGGGCAGTGACCGGGTGAGCTCGGGATCGACCAGTGCCTGCGTGGCGCGCAGGTAGCGGTGTGAGATCCCACTCTTGACCTTGATCTCAGGGATGTCAAGGACCGCGACCGTGGTCGCCTCCGAACCGGTTCCCGAGGTTGTCGGGATCGCCAGGTGGGGCTTCAGCGGCGACGGCGGCTTGCGGCCCTCGCCCACCGGCGGATTGACGTAGTCCATCACCGGCGCCGGGTGAGTCGACACCAGGTTGGCGGTCTTGGCGGTGTCCATGCTCGACCCGCCGCCCACCGACACGAACCCGTCGACCTCGTGCTCCACGGCGAAGTCGGCGGCGTCCTGGAAGGACTCGACGGTCGGCTCGACCCGGGAGCGGTCGTAGACGACGACCTCGATGCCCTCCTGCTCGATCAGCTTCCTGATCCGGTCCGGGTGGCCGAGCGCGGCGACGCCGGGGTCGGTCACGAGCATCACGCGCTTGACGCCCAGGCGCTTGAGCTCCCAGCCGGCGTCGTCGGAGGCCCCGCTGCCAAACTTCACCGGAGTGGCCTCCATCGTGAAGATCGTCTCGTGCTCGGAAGCCATGTGCGCGTCTCCTCCTGTCGGTTTCGCTCGGCCGTCGGCTGATTCGTTCCCGCGATGAGCCTGGAGCAATCGCTCGCGGACGTGGTCGGCGCCCAACAGGTGCTTAGCGACCCCGACCTCAAGTCTTCTTATGAACACGACTTCAGCGGCCGCTACTCCGGCATCGCCAGCCTGGTCGTCCGCCCCGGCGACAGCCAGGAGGTGGCCGGCGTGCTCGCAGTCTGCGCCACCCACGGCGCGCCGATCGTGCCCCAGGGAGGCAACACCGGATTGGTCGGCGCCGGAGTGCCGCGCGACCACGAGGTGCTGCTGTCGCTGCAGCGCCTGAACGACGTCGGCGAGGTCGACCCAGCGATTGGGCAGGTCACGGTCGCTGCGGGGACCACGCTGGCGGCGCTCCAGGCGGCCGCGCGCGGCAGCGGGCTCGACGCGACGCTCGACTTCGGCGCGCGCGACTCCTGCACGGTCGGTGGCGTGGTCGCGTGCGACGCTGGCGGCGCCCGGGCGTTGCGCCACGGCACCGCGCGGGCTCACGTCGCCGGCCTCGAGGCGGTGCTGGCCGATGGGTCGATCGTCTCGCGGCTGGCAGGGATGACTAAGGACAACGCCGGCTACGACCTGCCGGCGCTGCTGGTCGGCTCGGAGGGGACGCTCGGGGTGATCACGAGGGTGCGCTGGAGGCTGTCGCCGCTGCTGCGATCGCGCGTGACGGCGCTCGTGCCGCTGCCGTCAGCGCCGCGCGGCCGCGGAGCTGCTGGCCTCGCTGCGCGCCAACGCTCCCTCGCTGGAGAGCTGCGACTTCTTCCTCGACGAGGGACTCCAGCTCGTGCTCGACTACCAGCAGCGCGAGTCCCCGGTCACCGAGCGGGCGCCGTTCTACGTGATCACCGAGTGCGCCGCCCAGTCCGATCCGATAGACGAGCTCGCCGAGGCGCTCGAACAGGCCGGGGTCGAGGACGCGCTCGTCGCCGACGACACCGCCGGCCGCGAGGGACTGTGGAAGCTGCGCGAGGGCCACGCCGAGGCGATCGGCGCTGTGGGGATCCCGCACAAGCTCGACGTGGGCGTGCCGCTGGCCCAGCTCGACCGGTTCCTCGAGGAGGTCCCCGGCGTGGTCAAACGCGCTGGCGCCGAGCGCGCGATCCTGTTCGGCCACCTCGGCGACGGCAACGTCCACGTCAACGTGCTCGGCGCTGACCCCGACGACTCCCGCTCGGACGACGCGGTGCTCGAGCTGGTGCTCGAGTGCGGCGGAACGATCAGCGCCGAGCACGGCGTCGGCGTGTCCAAGGCGCGCTGGCTGGAGCGGGCCCGCGGGACCGACGAGGTCGCGGCGATGCGTGCGATCAAGCGCGCGCTCGACCCCGCGAACCTCCTGAACCCAGGCGCCGTCCTAGCGCTCTGATCGCGCACACGATCAGGGGCAGCACGGCGGCGCCGCCTCCGATCGCCACGTAGGCGACCTCGAGTTCGCCACCCCGAGGCGGCGTGAGGGCGGGCAACGGTCGCCCGCCCTCGATCGCCTGCATGCCTGTCGCTACGGGTGACGCGGTTCGGTACGGCGGCGCACCGCAACGCTCGCCGCGGCGATCAGGAGCCCGATGGCCGCG
>CAWHRT010000035.1:0-150471 GCA_963831845.1 uncultured Solirubrobacterales bacterium
GCCGCCTGTTGGCGCGGCTGCGGCACGGTCCGATCCCGGCGCCGTCGGCGGCTGCGCCGCATCGGCTCAGCTACGGCGATCTGTTGTTCTACGTATTCGCAAACCTCGGCCGGCCGGCGAGCTGGCCACAGATCGCGGCCGCGCTCGAGCAGGCCGCGAGCGGTGACGGATCAGCGATCGAGATCGCACTGAACCCGCAAAGGCCCTCGTATCAGTCGGGGCTGAATTCAGCGACGGCGCTGCAGTGCGCAGACAAGCCGCGGCCCCGGGTGGGCCCCCAGGCGTGGCCGAGCATCCTCGGCCGGTTGACGCGGGTCAGCCCGTACCTCGCGGTCAACGGCTGGTGGCTGGCGGTGCCGTGCGCCGCATGGCCGCTGCTGAACGCTGACCGCTACAGCGGACCGTGGAACGCATCGACGCACAACCCGATCCTGGTCATCGGCAACCGGTATGACCCCCAGACCGCGTACGCCGGCGCCCGCCGGGTTGCGCGCCTCCTCGGCAACGCCAGGCTGCTGACCCTCGACGGCTATGGCCACACCACCGACGTGGACCCCAGCCGCTGCATCGATCAAGCGGTCACCGCCTACCTGGTCCGGCTCGCGACCCCACCGCGGGGAACCGTGTGCCAGCCAGACCGACAGCCGTTTGACCCGAACTTCGGGCAACCACCGCCCGGCGAGCCAGTTCCGTGATCGCCGAGCGCGGCGACGACCAGGCCGGACACCAACTCGGCCCGGCATCCGCCGCGGCGGCGCCACCGGAACCCCGGCTGCAGCGAGCAGCTGCGCAAGTGTTGGCTCGACGCGTGCGCGCGGATGGACGACGGTGCGGACTCCCGCGGCTCGAATCTGGTGGGGCATCAGGTCACGGTCGGGCTCTCCCATTTCGACAGCGCGCATGACGGTCAGATGATCAAAACCACCGGTGACGGCGGTCTCCCGCTGTTCACCGGCCCGGCCCACGGCGTGCGCTACGCGAAGAGGGTCAGCGCCGAAGCCCGCGACCTCAAAAAGGGGGCAGCGTCGTCAGGACCACCGGTACTCGATCATTGCGGGAGCCGCCGGTTTTTGGGTCGGAGAGTGTCGGGATCACGCGGGAGCGGTAGCGCTCGGGGGATGGTTTGTTCTCGTGGTCGGAGCTCGAGACGGTTGTCCGTGATCGGTAGACGGACGTCACTCGAGATGTCATTGTTGACTTCGTAGCTGCGCGGTGCATGGATCGAGGAACTGCCGCGGTCGCACGTGGGCTCGCTGTCGCCGGGGAACGGCTGACGCGCGTCAGACCTGGTAGACGACCTCAGGGGGAACTGATGACCGCGACACCCGAAGCCCAGACGGGCTCGAGCGCTGCTGCCGCCGAGAAGCCGCCCGTCGTGGAGATGGTGGATCTGTACCTGACCGCGGAGGCGGTGAGAATCGCAATCCCGATTGTCGCCGAGGCTGGCATTGCCGATCTGCTGCTCGAAGGGCCGCGATCCGTTTCGGCGCTCGCGGCCGCGACGGGCTTGGATGCGGACGCGCTCGGACGGCTGTTGCGCTTGCTCGCGAGCCTCGGCATCTTCGCGGAGAACGGCGACGGCGAGTACGTCAACACGCGCCTCTCGGAGACGCTCGCGGCCGGTGCTCCGATGTCGATGCGCGACATCGCGGCGCTCGCGCTCACACCGGGCTGGAGCAGGGCGCTGGAGGCGCTCCCCGCGGCCGTCCGTGAGGCGGGAGCCACGGCGTGGGACCTGGCGCACGGGATGCCGATCTTCGAGTATCTCCCTGCTCATCCAGACGAGGCGACGGTCTTCCAGAGCGCGATGACGATGTTCTCGGGAGCCGAGGCCGCAGCGGTCACGGACGCCTACGACTTCAGCGGGATCGGGACGCTGGTGGACGTCGGTGGCAGCCAGGGCGTGCTGCTCGCGTCCATCCTGCGCGCGACCCCGTCGATGCGCGGGGTGCTCTTCGACCTGCCAGTCATGGTCGAGGGCGCGGCCGAGCTGTTCGCAGCGGCGCACGGGGTTGCCGATCGAGCGACGGTCGTGGGCGGCGACTTCTTCGAGTCAATCCCCACAGGGGACGCCCACATCCTCAAGCACATCCTCCACGACTGGGACGACGAGCACTGCGTCGCGATTCTGCGCAGCTCCCGCAACGCGACCGTCGAGGGCGGCAGGCTGCTCGTCGTCGAAGAAGCCCTCCCGCCCGGCAACGCGCCAAGCCCAGGGAAGATCCTCGACCTTTTCATGCTCATGGTCGGCGGACGCGAGCGCACACAGGCCGAGTACGGCGCGCTCTTCGAACAAGCCGGCTACGAGCTCAAACGGATCATTCCAACCGCGACGCCACTGCACGTGATCGAAGCAACCGCGCGCTAAACCAACGAACGCTGCTGCCAAGCCACCGGCCGACCCGGGCGCCTCTCGCCTACCCGACCACCCTCACGATGGACCGCGGAGCACCCCCTCGCGTTCGATGGTGCTTGCTCGCAGGGCGGCTAAGCCGCAAGCGCCGGGCGACCAAGGCCCGCCATTGGAAGGTCAGCGTTTCGGGATGATGTCGATCAGCTGATAACCCGGAACGGATCGGTCGCCGACACTTCCGCGACACTCTGCGGTGTCGGGTTAGTCCTATGAGCGGGCAGGGAGGTCTCGAAAGTCCTGGTTGCCGATTACGCTGAGTAGGCGTAGACGCTCAGCTGACTCCGTCCCCGGCGTTGCGGTGTAGACGAGCAGGATCTGCGAACCGTTCGCTGCCGTGAGCTCCTCGCAGTCGAGCTCCATCGGCCCAACCTCGGGATGCAGGAACGTCTTGCGATGGGGACCGGGACTCCAGGCGACGTCGTGTTCGGCCCACAGCGATGCGAATTCCGGTGACGCCGCGAGTAGGCGGTCAACCACCGCGCGGCCGTATGGATCGTCGGGATGGCGTGCGCTGGCGAGGTGCAGCACCGCGACGTAGGAACGGGAGTATTCCTCGTGCTCCTCGGCGGGATGCAAGTCACGCTCGCGCGGATCGGTGAACCAGCGGTGGAAACGCGACCGCTTGGGGTCGCCGGGCCCAAATCGTGACTCGTCGCCGAACAGCGCGACGCCGAGCGGGTTCTGGGCAAGCACCTCGCCGAGATCGTTGGTGATCATCGCCGGCGTGTCGAGCCGGTCGAGTACGCGGCGTAGGCCGGGCGCTACATGATCGCTGCGGATGGGGCTGTCCGGCGGGGTGTGGCCGGCGAGCCGAAATAGGTGATCACGCTCGGCGAGGGTCAGATGCAGCGCGCGGCCGATCGCGGCGAGCATCGGCGGCGACGGTTGCGGGCCTCGCTGCTGCTCCAGCCGCGCGTAGTAATCGGTGGACATGCTCGCTAGCAACGCCACCTCTTCGCGGCGCAGGCCGGTGGTGCGCCGCCGCGCTCCGCGCGCGAGCCCAACGTCCTCGGGCTGCAGGGACTCGCGACGGTTCCGAAGGAAGTCGGCTAGCGGTTCACGGTCCATGACGACCATTATCCGCCGGCCTCCCAGGCCTAGCCAGGGACTGCCGATCCCTGGTTGCGCAAGTCTCTTGTAGCGGTGCCGCCGGCGAAGCACAGTGAGGTCCATGACCAATCACCACCACACCCCAATCGCTCTGATCACGGGCGGCAGCCGTGGCCTCGGCCGCGCGGCAGCACTGGCCCTCGCGGACGCTGATGTCGACGTGATCGTCACCTACAACAGCCATGAAGATGAGGCCCGCGAGGTCGTCGCCGCGATCGAGTCCAAGGGCCGCCGCGCCACCGCGCTCAAGCTCGACACCACGGATCGGGCGTCGTTCGACGCGTTCGTCGAGACCGTGCACGGCGAGCTGCCCGACGGCAGGTTCGACATCCTCGTCAACAACGCCGGCACCGCGCTCTACAGCGCGTTGCAGGAAACGACTGAAGATGAGCTCGAGCAGGTTCTGACCGTGCACGTTAAGGGTCCGTTCTTCCTCAGCCAGGCGCTCGAGCCGCTGATCGCCGAGGGCGGGCACATCATCAACATCAGTAGTGCCCTGACGCGTATGACCTTCCCTCGCTCCGGGCCGTATGCGATGGCCAAGGGCGCCCTGGAGGTGCTCACCCGCTATCAGGCGCTCGAGTACGCCGGACGTGGCATTACCGCCAATACCGTCGCCGTGGGAGCGGTCCCGACCGACTTCGGCAACGGTCATCTGCGGTCAACCCCCGAGTTGCAGAAGCAGATGATCGAGGCCGCCGCACTACACCGCCTGGCTACGGCAGACGACATCGGCGAGGCGATCGCCGGCCTCACCACCGCGTCCGGGACCTGGGTTACCGGCCAGCGGATCGAGGCGTCTGGTGGGGTTCGCATTTGACGCCAATCAACCGGCCAGCAAGGGCCCGGGACATCCGGGGCCCGCTGGCCTTCGCGGTCGCAGTTCACGCTCGAACACGCCGGCGACCGAGATCCACCAGGCGAGGGCCGCGTTGACGCTTGTTCGGATCAGGAGCGCATAGAGAGCGGTTCCGGCGATCGCGGCGAGCGCGTATTGGGTGACCGTGGTTCGGCGATCCTCGTGACCAGTCCGGTGTGGACATCGCAGACGTGGCCCGACACCGTGATACGCCGTGAGATGCGCGGATCTGACAGGAGGCACTCCACGTCGGCGCGGGATCGTCGCTGCTGGGTCGAGCACCGGAAGATCCGCCAGCGTCTGCTCGTCATAGCCGCTGCGACTCATCCACTCGAGCTAGTGAAGACCTGCATTCGGTCTCCGACGCGCATGCTTGCGGTAGCGCCGGCAGTCTCGCAATACGCGGAATCCGAGCACGCGTCGGCCCGCGCTCCGGGCGAATCCTCTCTGGCAGCCGTGGAGCTCGGGAACTGTTCGCGCCACACAGCGCGGGCACCTCGGAGATCACATGGGGCGATGCGATCCCCAATCGATGCACCGTGATGGCAAACGTGCAGCGCGGGTTCCCACCGTCCCCGCTGGCCGGGCTGATCAGTGCCGTCAAGGTTGCTGCTCAGAAGCGGACCGGGGTAATCATTGACACGTACGACACCACCGGGGCTCGCGTGCAGCTGCCGTTCTCGGTCGCCGTGATCTGTTAGCTCGCAATCTGAGCGGCCCGGACGTGGCCACGGTCGGGCGCGATTACCAAGCTTTACGAGTAACGCGGTTCCTATCGGTTCTCGAGAGGTCTGGCTAATCACTCGCCGGCGTCTCCTACTGCGTCCCTCGCGCACCACTGCCGGGACCCAAGGCGCCGCTTGGACCAAAGGCAGGTTGCTTTGAAGTCGACCCCGACCCGCCGCTCGAGCTCGAGTGCTCGGTCGACGATCCGGCTTTGACCGCTCCGTCACAGCTTTGCCTCGGTGTCTTTAGCCGCAGGGCAAATCCGAGGTGCATCATGACTCCGAGGCCCGGACACGCTCGCGCGGTGCATCTCAATACCACCTTGACCTTCGCGATAGACAGGCTCGCCTCGCGGGCCTGACACTGCGTGCTCGGCGGGTCAGCTGCGAATAGGGTGGGGTAAACATGGGGGTTTCCCCTCTTGTAGGGATGCGCAGAGACACCGACTATCTCCGGTGACCGCCCGCCGACGAAAGCCTCGACCGACGTCCCGCCCGGTCCGGACTATCGAGCCGTGGCCTGGCTCGCGGCGGGTCTACGAAAGGGGACTACGTGAGATCGTCATACGCACGCCACAGTCTCGGTACGACGCTCGCGTTAGCGGTCGTGGTCGTTGTTGGCTTCAAGGGTGTGCTGGCGCCTTCATCAGCCGCCGGCTTGGTGTCACCGCTAACGAATCCCCAGAGAATCGAGAAGCTGGCCGCGCACGCGTACGTCTGGGGCCTTCCGGCCGAGTTTGTCTACCGGTTCGGGAAATACAGCGTCTTGGTGACGGCA
Organism: uncultured Solirubrobacterales bacterium; assembly: GCA_963831845.1. Taxonomy (GTDB): domain Bacteria; phylum Actinomycetota; class Thermoleophilia; order Solirubrobacterales; family Solirubrobacteraceae; genus Palsa-465. The sequence goes on from CAWHRT010000035.1 coordinate 5,886, forward strand.
CCCCGCAACAAGCTCGGTGGTGGAAAGGCGGCGGCGGCGTGGAACAACGACGCGACTAACGCCGGCGACGCCTCGGTCCTTTACCTCAATGCGATGATCGATCTCAGCGGGCAGAAGGGCCGTGGCGGGACCAAGGAGCTCGTGCTCACCGTGCCGCCATCGAACCGCCACTACTACGTCGCCAACCTGCTCGATGACTTCGTCAACACTGTGGGAAGTATCGGCACGCGGACAACGCCCTCGACCCGCGCGCAGACCTACCTGCTCGCAGGTCCGACCTCGCGGTACGCCCATGAGCGCATCGCGCGGATCCATGGGTTCACCTACCGGGTGCTGCCCTATGACACCAATCTCGGGTGGATCCTCATTCGGATCCGCGCCGACGCTCTCGTCCCGGCGAGTGACCCTGCCTCCGTCGGCTCAATCCAGAAGAACGTTGTAGAGCGCTTCGCTATGAGCACACTCGCCGAGTTCGAGGCTCGGGGACATCAGCCCAAGTACTTCAAGCCTAACCAGTATCCACCAACACAGTCGCAGATAGACCGTGCGACGAAGTGGCAGAACGCCCCAACGAACGCAACCGCGTTCTTCAAGCAGATGGGTGAGTCGCTTAGACTCAGCCCGCTCCCACACGCGGTGACCGGGATCAATGGCATCCCGCTGCGGTCGCTGCCGAACTGGATCGCTCCACAATATGGTGCCACCCGCCTCTACCGCAACCCATCCTACCCCCAACAGCAAACGCTGGCTCAGTTCAAGCCTCTAGGACTCACCGCGAGCGGCTTTACGATACCGAGCAACTGGGGCCCACGACAGATAAAGGCCCTCCAGAAGGGCTACGGGGACGGGCAGGCGAGGGTCAATCGCGTCCTGGCAACGGCGGGGGCGAGCGCGGCGACGAATTTCTGGAGCTATCTGAACACGATCATCGGAACGTATCCGAACACACCCTTGGGGTATGTCTACCGAGCGGCGATCGTGCTCGAAGGAGGCTCGGCCAATCTGCCCCTCGACGGAGTCTATGCCCAGATCAATAACCTCGACGGTACGTCGGCCACGCAGATCGACGGCAACAACACCTACAAGCTGACGTTCACCCCACCCGTTACCAACCCGGCGACCCTGCCCGTCGTAGGTTCCCTGCCGCCGACAGTAAACAACCGCCAGGGCAAGCCGCGGGGATTCTGGTCGATCCACGTCTACCAGACCGATAGCACGCAGGCCGCCGCCCCGTTCATCACCCAGGCGACCGTCCTGAACACCGCCTACTCGACCGCCAACATTTCCGTGACAGCCGTTGACCCGTCGACCGACACGATCACGGTTCAGGGCGCCGGAACGCTGATCGCGAGCAGTCCGATCCTGTTCGGTTCGACCGCGGCACAGTACGGGCTCATGCCCGGCGTTCCGTACTACGTTGCTGCCACACCGACACAACACACCGACCCAACGACCAATACCACGACATACTCGTTCAAGGTCTCGACCATCTGGAAGCAGCAACTGTCCGAAGCCAACGTTCCGATCCAAGGCGACACGGGCACCCCTGGGCCCATCGTCCAGCTGACAAACCCGGGTGGACCGGTCAATCTGCAGTGGGGACCGATCCACCCGGTCTCACAGCTGGGATCGCAGCAGCTGACGTCGGGCAAGCTGGCAAAGAACGCCGACGGGTCCGTGACGATCTGGATCGCGCCGACGCTCCCGCCAGGGGCACCCGCGACCAACTGGCTCCCGACACCATCGAGCACTTATTACGCGAGCATCTATCCGGGAGTCTCCGTACCGACGCAGGTCCGGCCACTGATCCGCATCTACTACCCAACACCCGGAAGCAACACGCAGGCGTCGATCCTGCCCCCGCCAAATCATCGGAGGGGAGCCACGTACGTGTTCCCGGCCCTCCAGCAGGTGAATTGACTCATGAGAACGGGTTGTGCTTGAGCAACGGGCGAGCTAGCTTGTTGATGTGGCGCGATCAGAGGCGGGGCACGGGGGCACGGGGGCACGGGGAGAGGAGCCGGGGTATCGGCTTGCCGCTGCCGGTCGCGAGGCGGCGGAAGGTGAGCGGCTAGATCTGTTGGAGCAGATCTACGATCCGGTCTCGCGTCGGAGGCGAGCTTTGGTCCGGCCAGGCTGGCGGTGTCTGGAGGTTGGCGGGGGGCGGGGATCGATGGCGTCGTGGCTGGCGGAGAAGGTCGGACCGACCGGCCACGTTGTCGCGACCGACATCGACCTCGGCTACCTTCGGCGGCTTGACCTTGCGAATCTAGAGGTGGTCGAGCACAACATCCTCGAGGATCCGCTCGAGCCGCTGGGCCCCGGCTCGTTTGATCTGGTCTGCTCGCGGCTGATGCTGTTTCACCTCCGAGACAAGCAGGATTTGGCGATCCGGCAGATGGTGAAGTGCCTGCGCCCCGGGGGCTGGCTGGTTGACGAAGACGCCGATTGGGGCATGGCCGCTCCGGTCGATCCGTCGCATCCGCTGTATGCCGGCTATCACGACGCGTGGCGAGACGGCGATTGGTGGACCGTCCGCGGTTACGACAAGGTGTTTGGCCGCAAGCTGCCAGCATTGTTTGAGCGCTGCGGTCTCGAGGACATACGTCATGAAGCGGCCACGGAAGTCGTGCGTGGAGGATCACCGTGGTCAAGGTGGTGGGCGGTAACCCTCGAAGTCATCAATGAGCTTGGCGGAGGCGGTCCCGTGGAGTCCTACCAGCGTGAACTCGACGTGATCACCCGAGCGCTGGCCGATCCAACAGTCTGGGTCCTCAGGGAGCTGCTGCACGCGTGCTGGGGCAGACGAAGCCGCGACGGCGAATAGCCAGCGCGAGTACGTACCAAGCCGATCGTCGCGCCGGACGGTCCGCGAGCGGTGGTGGCGCAGGGTAGCCAAGCGCCACGCGGTCACACGGCTTACGACGCGCGCTCTCGGGGCGGGATCTGACGACTCGCAGCCCGCGCCGAACAACGACCTAGACGTACACGTGCTCGGCGGTCCTGGCGGTCGGTTGCGCACGGTAGCGGTGAGGATTCCGCGCCGACCGGCAGTCAGATACCCGCGTGTCCCGACATCTCAGGCCTGCCGCAACCAAGCCTGGGGTGGGTTTCGGTCGCGAACCCCGGTCGGCAGGATCGCGGCTCGGTAGCGTCTGCGGGCACCGTGGGCGCGACGCGGGGCATCCTCCGGGGAACAATTCGCTTCGAGGGCGAAGGGCTGAAGCTGCAATGGGGTGTGCGGTTCGCGCTCGGTGTCGGCAGTCCGCTGTTCATCGGTGCCGCGACCGGCGATCTGATCGAGGCGGTGGCTATCTCGGGAGGAGCGCTGCTGGTCGGCCTCACCGATTCGGGGGCGCCATATCGCAGCCGGGTCCGCGCCATGCTGTTCACGGCCGTGAGCGTCGCGGTCTGCACGTTTGTCGGCGAGCTCGCTGGCAACAACGCCGTCGTCCTTGTCGCGCTGCTCGCGGTTGCGAGCTTCGGGGCGGGCATGTTCATCGCGCTCGGCGTGCCGACATATGTTGTGGCGCTCACGGCGCCGCTCACGATCACCGTCGTCTCGAGCGCGCCGGCGGACGCCGCGCATGCGCTCGAGCGAGCCGCGCTCGCGTTCGCGGGCGGTATGTTCGCCATCGCGCTCGAGCTCGTGCCCTGGCGCGCCCACGCCCATCTGCCCGAGCGCCGGGCAATCGCCAGCGTCTATCGGGCATTGGCCACGTGGGTCCGCGACCCGAACGCCGACGACCGCGGGCCGATCCGGGAAGCCCACGCCAAAGCCCGCCAGGCGCTCGATGCGTCGGTAGGGTCGACTGCGGTGCCGAGCCCGTCCATCGAGGCGTTCCGCATCCTCGTCGACGAGGCCGATCGCACGTACCGCGACCTCGTCTCGCTCCGCAGCGCGCGGCAGCTCCTCGCGCCCGTCGACCCGGTCGTGTCGGGGCGTTCGGTCGATGTCGGCCGCGGTGCCGCGGCGGAGGCGCTCGTCGCCGTCGCGGAAGCGCTCGAATTCGGGCGCTGGGAGGCTGACGCCGACTCGATCCGTGCCCGTCTCGACGACTCCGTGGCTGCGCTGCGTGACGAGCTCGCAGTCGATCGCGCCGCCGGCGAGGCTCTGCGAGCGACCGAGCTCGAGGAGATGCTGCGACGAGGCGCGTCGGTACGAGGAGACCTCCGCGGTGCGATCGATCTGGCCACGTCCTGGCAGGGTGAGGGGCCGCCCCCCGATCCCGTGCGCCACGCGCGTCCGCGGCGTGCGGCGCTAGCGGTGCGCCGCCCCTGGCCCATCCTGCGCGCCAACCTCACATTGCGCTCAAGCGCGTTCCGGCACGCGATCCGCCTCAGTCTGACGGTCGCTGTCGCGACCTCGGTCGCCGAGATCTCGGGGCTGGCACGCGGCTACTGGCTCCCGCTGACGGTCTTGTTTGTGCTTCGCCCGGACTTTGGCTCGACCTTCACGCGGGGCCTACAGCGCTACGCCGGGACCGCCCTCGGCGTCGTCCTCGCGACGCTCATCACCGCGGCACTGCATCCTGGGCCATATGCGCTCGCAGTGCTGATCACCGCGCTCGCCTTCGGGTTCTCGGCGTTCCTGTATGCCAACTACGGGCTGTTCACGCTGTCGGTCACCGCCTTCATCATCTTCTTCGTGGCGTACGCGGGAGTGCACGATGAGTTCGCGACCGCGCTCGACCGGCTGCTTGACACGACGATCGGCGCAACCATCACGCTTGGCATCTACGCGCTCTGGCCAACCTGGGAGCGGGTGCTGCTCCCCGACACGACCGCGGGCCTGATCGAGGCCGACCGTGTGTACGTCCACACTCTGCTTGGCTCATGGTTCGACGGCGGCAAGAGCCGCGACGCGGTCGTCGACGCCCGCGCTCGCGCGCGGCTGGCGCGGACGAACACCGAAGCCTCGGTTCAGCGCGCGTTGCTCGAACCAAAGCTCAGGCGCGCGCAATTCGGCACCGATCGAGCAACCGGGATCCTGACGAGCATGCGCCGCTTCGCCGACGCAGCGCTCGCGCTCGAGGCGTATTTCGACGACGAGCTGCCGCCCTCGCCGCCCGTGGCGCGGACGCTGGCGGATCAACTCGACGCGACGCTCGCCGAGCTCGCAGCAGCGGCCCGCGAGCACCGCGCGCCGTCGGATCTGCCGCCGCTGCGCGAGACCCAGCAGGAGTTCGCGGCGCTGGTCGGACCGGCGGCGCCGCTCGCAGAGGAGACCGACCGGATGGTCAACAGCCTCGCGATCGCGGCGCACGTCCTCGAAGCGCCAGCCACCGACGTTGACTGCGCCGGGGCCGGTCCCGTGGTCGTTGCCGACGCCGCGCAGCACCTGGACAGCGCCCACCCGTGACTCCTACACTGGCGTCGATCCGAGCACTGGCGGTGACGGACTGATGGGCATTGGCGGCGAGATCGGCGAGGGACTTTCGCGGCGGCGCTTCGTCGGCGCTGGGGCGGCGCTGGCGGCTGGCGCGGTCGGCTGGGATCCGCTGTCGGGGGTGTGGTCGTGGGCCGATGCGGCGGTCGCGGGAGCGCCGCGCGGGTTCCCGGACGGTGTCGCGGTGTCGCGGCGGCGGTTTGTGAACTGGTCGGGGGCGATCGAGGTCGACGGGGTGTGGACGTGCGCGCCGCGCACCCCGGACGAGGTCGTCGCGGTCGTGAATTGGGGGTGGCGGCAGCGGTATCGGGTGCGCGCGTTGGGTCGCGCGCACGGGTGGTCGCCGCTGGCGTTGGCCGGGACGCCGTCGCGCCGGCCGCGGGTGCTACTGGTCGACACGACCGCGCATCTGACGCGGATGCGCCTGTCGGCCTCCGGTCCGGCGGCGGTGGTCGCGCAGGCGGGCGCCACGATGGAGGACCTGCTGGGGTTTCTCGAGCGTGCCGGCCTGGGGCTGGTCGCCCATCCGGCGCCGGGGGATCTGACGATCGGGGGTGTGGTCGCGATCGACGGGCACGGTACCGCGATCCCGGCGCGCGGTGAGCACCGGAGGCCGGGGGAGACGTTCGGCTCGGTCAGCAACCTCGTGCTGTCGCTGACCGCGGTGGTGTGGAGCGAGCGCCGTCGCCGCTACGTGCTGCGATCGTTCGATCGCGACGACACAGCATCCGCTGGCCTGCTGGCGCATCTCGGCCGGGCGCTGGTGACCAGCGTGACGTTGCGCGCCGCGCCGCTGCGCCACCTGCGGTGCGTCAGCCACACCGACATTCCCGCTGGCGAGCTGTTCGCGCCGCCCGGCGGCGCGGGACGGACGTTCGCGAGCTTTCTGGAGGCAAGCGGCCGGGTCGAGGCGATCTGGTACCCGTTCACCGAAACGCCGTGGCTGAAGGTCTGGACCGTGCGCCCGCGCCGGCCCAGGAGCTCGCGCATCGTCCGGGCGCCGTACAACTATCCGTTCTCGGACACGCTCACCGACGCCCAGCAGCACGCGATCGCTCACGGGGTGGTTGCAGACCCCAGCCAGGCGGTCGCGCTCGGCCAGGCGTCCTACGCTCAGACGGTCGCCGGTCTTCGGACCGAGCGGTCGGGCGACATCTGGGGCGCCGCCAAGGACGTGCTGCTCTACGTCCGCCCCTCCACGCTGAGGGTGAGCGCCAACGGCTATGCGATCCTCACCCGCCGCCGCGACGTCCAGCGCGTCATCCACGAGTTCACCGGCCGCTACCGCGAGGTCGTGGCGCGTTACCGCGCTCAGGGCCTGTACCCGCTCAACATGCCCGTCGAGATCCGTGTCACCGGCCTCGACCATCCCCGCGACAGCGGCATCGACGGCGCCCAGCCCGCGCTGCTCTCGGCGCTCGCGCCGCGCGCGGGCCGCCCCGAATGGGACGTCGCCGTGTGGCTCGACATCCTCTCGTTCCCCGGCACCCCCGCCGCCGATCGCGCCTACCGCGACATCGAGCGCTGGGTGTTTTCCAACTACCGGCCCCCATACGCCGCCGCCCGCCCCGAATGGTCAAAGGGCTGGGCCTACACCGACCACGGCGCGTGGACTGACCACAAGATCATCCAACGCACCGTTCCGCACGCCTTCGGTCCCAAAACAAACTGGGACCCCGCCATCCGCACCCTCGACCGCCTCGACCCGCACGCCGTCTTCACGAGCCCCCTGCTGCGCACCCTGCTACGCGCACGCGGTCGCTGACCCATCTACGCGCCGCCCCTTCGTTTACAGACGGTTCGCGCAAGCGGACGACGGGTCTCGAACCCGCGACCTTCGGCTTGGGAAGCCGACGCTCTACCAACTGAGCTACGTCCGCGCTGGCGGCGATTCTAGGGGTCCGCTCGAGCCAGCGGGCCGCCGCCCAGCTCACGGTGCCGCGGCCATCCGGCGGCTTCCGTCCGCCGCGACGCGCCCGTCGAGGAAGGCCGTGATCAGGCCGGCGATCTCACCCGGGTGGGTCGCGGTTGCGAAGTGGCCGGTGTCGAGCAGGTGCAGCTCGGCCTCGGGCAGATCGCGTAGATAGGCTCGCGCGCCCTCGGGCGGGAAGAACTGGTCGTTGCGCCCCCAGGGAAGCAGCGCCGGCGGCTGGTTGACGCGGAGGTACTCATGCCACTGCGGGTACAGGTCGACGTTGGTGCGGTAGTCATAGAGCAGGTCCAGCATCACCTGGTCGCGTCCGGGCAGCTCCAGGTACCGCTGGTCCAGCTCCCACAGGTCCGGGTTGACGGTGGTCGCGTCGGCGACCCCGTCGAGGTACTGCGAGCGCGTGGCGTCCAGCTCCAGAAACCCGCGGATGGCGGCCTCGTTCGCCGAGCGATCCTGCCAGTAGGGCTTCAACGCCTGCATGTTCGGACCCAGACCCTCCTCGTAGGCGTTGCCGTTCTGCAGGACCAGCCCCTGGACACGCTCGGGGTGCCGGGTGGCCAGCCGGAAGCCAACGGGCGATCCGAAATCGAACATGTACAGGCTGAAGCGCTCGAGGCCCTTGGCGTCCGCGAATGCCTCGACCACGTCGGCCAGCCGATCGAAGGTGGTCGGGCCCTCGAGCGGCGCGCTCTGACCGAACCCGGGGTAGTCGGGCGCGATCACGTGATAGCGGTCCTCCAGCCGCTCCATCAGCGACTGATATTGCGCCGACGAGCTCGGGAACCCATGCAGCAGCAGCAGCACCGTGGCTGCCTCGTCACCGCCCTCCCGGTAGAAGACCTCGGTTCCGTCGACCTGGACCCTGCGAAACGTGATCATGCTGCTCCCTTCGGCCGGTGGGCCGGTGCTGCCGGCCCGTTTGGCGACATGAGAAGCGCGGGCTCGACCGCTTCTTACCGCGGTGTCGCACGCACCCAGCAGTAAGAGGCGTGCGTCGGTCGCCGCTTATCCGCTGTGTCTCTGGCCTCGGACGTCGCCGGGGTGCGGTGCGGCGCAACCGCCTCGGCGCCGGGGCCCGCTGGGCGCTGGCCGGCGGGATCGGCGTGTTCGCGCTGTCACTTGCCGTGCTTCACCTCGGCGCCGAATGGACCTCGCTTCGCGACCGCACGTTTGCCGGCCGGGTCTGTCTCGCGGCGCTGGCGCTGGCGCTGGCGGCGGCCGGCGGGCGGATCGCACCGTGGGCGTTCGTCGCGCTCGTCGCCGGTGCTGTGCTCGCTCAGCTGCTGCTCGAGGCGTTCACCGCCCGCCCCGGTGCGGCGACGGTATGGGAGCCACCGGCACCCATTACCCTAGGTTGATCAATGCGTCGTCTGGTCGTACCTGGTGTCGTCAGTGCCGCGGCGGTCGCGTTGCTTGCACTGTTGGCCTTCGGGGTTTTCAACCAAGGAACGAGCTCGTCGATCGACGCTTCAGTGCGCCGCGGCGACCTTCCGGTGGCCCCGCACTCGAACCTGGCGCTGCCGGTGCTCGGGACCTCGAAGACCCAGAGCCTGGCCGATCTGCGCGGCAAGGTGGTCGTCCTGAACGTGTTCGCGTCGTGGTGCGATCCATGCAAGACCGAGGCGCCGATCCTCGAGCAGGAGCAGCGCAGGCTGGCAACCCAGAACGCCACGATCCTCGGCGTCACGTACCTCGACAACTCCAGCGACTCCGAGGCGTTTGTCCGCCGCGAGCACATCAGTTACCCGGTGGTGCGCGACGTCAGTGGCAGCTTCGTGCGCTCGTTCGGCACAACCGGCGTGCCCGAGACGTTCGTGATCAACCGCCAGGGCAAGATCGCGGCGCTGCGGCGCTTCCAGGTCGACAGCAAGTGGCTGGACCAGACGTTGCCCTCGATCCTCAAGCAGTCCTCGTGAGACTCCGGCTCGTACCGCTTGTGCTTGCGATCGCGATCCTCGCCACGCTTGCGACACCGGTCGTCGCCGCGGCCGCGACGACGGCTCCGCGGGCGTCGCTGACTGACATCGAGAACGACGTGATGTGCGTCTCCTGCCGGGAGCCGCTGGCGGTGGCGCAGTCCCCGCAGGCCGAGGCCGAGCGCAACTTCATCCGCCACCTGATCGCCGAGGGCCAGACCAAGGCCCAGATCGAGCAGGCGCTGGTGGCCCAGTACGGCGAGTCGGTGCTCGGCAAGCCGCCCGCCAACGGCTTCAACCTGACCGTCTACATCCTGCCGCCGGCGATCGTGCTGGTCGGGGTCGCGGTGCTCGCGTTCGCGCTGCCGCGCTGGCGCCGCCGTGCTCGGGCGGCCGCCGATGACCGCGCGGCCGCCCCGGTCCCGCGCTCGACTCGGCCGACGCGCGCCGGCTCGACGAAGAGCTGACCCGCTACGGGGGCTGACCGGCTTCGGGGGCTGACCGGCTTCGGGGGCGGACCGGCTTCGGGGCTGACCGCGCGGGGTCGGGGGCGCAAGCGGCTACATCGACTCGGGCGCGCTGACCCCTAGCAGCCCCAACGAGATCTCGATCGTTCGCTGGGCCGCGCGCGACAGCGCGATCCGGAACGACTCGACCTCCTCGGGAGTCGCGCCGATCACCTTGCACTGCTCGTAGAACGCGGTGAAGTCCTGGGCCAGTTCGAGCGCGTAGCCGGCGATCCGGTGGGGCGCGAGCCGCTCCGCCGCCTCGGCAATCTCGTCCGGGAACGACACCAGCTTCTTGATCAGGCGGCGCTCGGCGGGATGGATATCCGCGTCGCCCCACGCGCCGATCGATCTCACCGCGGCCTGGACCCGCTCCTCGGGCAGCCGGCGCAGCATCGACGCGATCCGGGCGTGGGCGTACTGCACGTAGTACACGGGGTTCTCGCGCGACTGGCTGCGTGCCAGATCGATGTCGAGATCGAGCGTGCGGTCGTGCGAGCGCTGCAGCATGAAGAAGCGCGTGGCGTCGACGCCGATCACGTCGAGCAGGTCGTCGAGCGTGACGAAGTCTCCGCGGCGCTTGGACATCGCGAACGTCTCGCCGCCGGACACGAGGTGCACGAACTGCACCAGCGGGACGTCAAGCGTGTCCGGATCGCCGCCCAGCGCGGCCATCACCGCCTTGAGCTCGCGCGCATACGCGTGGTGGTCGGAGCCGACCGGCAGCAGCAGCCGCTCGAACCCGCGGTCGCGCTTGTTCTGCAGGTAGGCGATGTCCGCCGCGAGGTAGGTGGGCTCGCCGTTAGAGCGGACCACGACCCGGTCCTTGTCGTCGCCGAAAGTGGTCGTACGCAGCCACAGGGCCCCGTCGGATCGGTACGTGTGGCCGGCCTCGTCGAGCCGCGCCAGCGCCTGGTCGAGCTCGCTCGGGGACCCCTCGTGCAGCGTCCGCTCGCTGAAGAAGCGGTCGAAACGCACCCCGTAGCGGGCCAGGGTCTGCTTGATCTGGGCGAGCAGCAGCGCGACGGCCCTGGCGGCGACATCGAGCGGATCGCCGTCGGCGGCGCCGGGGATCTCGGCGGCCAACTCGGCCACGTACTCGCCCTGATAGCCGCCCTCGGGCACCTCCTCGTCGCGTGCCCTGGCCTGGACCGACTCGCCGAGCAGGCGGATCTGCCCGCCGGCGTCGTTGAAGTAGTACTCGCGCGACATCTCGTTGCCGTGGTGCTCGAGGATCCGCGCCAGCGCGTCGCCGTAGGCAGCGTGGCGGCCACTGGCGGCGACCAGCGGCCCGGTCGGGTTGGCGGACACGAACTCGATCAGGATCCGCTGCGCGGGATCGGCCCCGCCGGCCCCGAACCGCTCGCCGGCGGCGAGCACCGACTGCAGCGCCCGCCGCAGCCAGGCGTCGGACATGAACAGGTTCAGGAAGCCGGGGCCCGCCACCTCCCAGCGGTTGAGATCCTCGCTCAGTGCGAACTCGAGCTCGGCTCCGATCCGCTCGGCGATCTGGCGTGGCGGCGCGCTCAGCACAGGCGCCAGCAGCATCGCCGCGTTGGTCGAGTAGTCACCCTGGTCGTCGCGCTTGGAGCGCTCGAGCCGGACCTGCGCCGACGGCTCCCCGGCGCCCCCGCGGATTGCGTGAGCGACACCTCTGACCGTCGCCGCGAGGCCTGCCAGCGGCGCGGGGTCTGAGCCTGTGGAGTCGCCGTTGGTCGCCGTCATACCTTCAGTGTGACCAATCAGTAGTGATAGGGCTCTCGGGCCAGGATCTTGTGGGCCCGGTAGAGCTGCTCGAGCAGGACCACCCGGGCCAGCTGGTGGGGCAGCGTCATCTTGCCGAGCGACAGACGGTGGTCGACGCGGTCGAGCTCGAGCCCGAACGGCCCGCCGATCACAAAGCAGGCGTCGCGTCCACTGCGCCGCCGCTCCTCGAGGAACCGGCTGAACTCGATCGAGTCCATCTCCTTGCCCTCGTGGTGCAGCAGCGACACAAACGCGCGGTCGGGCAGGCGGCGCTCCACCCGATCGTCCTCCCGGACCTCGATCTGCTCGAGCCGCGTGTGTCCAGCCAGCAGCTTCTGGTAGTGCCGGACGTCGTCTGCGTAAGGGGGACGCAGCCGCCCCACGGCCACGACAATGATCCGCACGGCGGTCATACTACGTTCGATGGACGACCCCAACCGGCCCGAGCGCCAAATCAACATCCACTTCTCGCCGGAGATCATGGCCGGCGTCTACGCGAACTTCGCCAACGTGAGCCACTCCGAGTACGAGTTCACGATCACCTTCGCGCGCGTGGACCACGAGGTGGAGGAAGAAGAGATCCCGGGAGTCGTCGTCTCGCGGATCAACCTCTCCCCCAAGTTCATGCGCGAGCTGATCGACGCGATGCAGGACAACTACTCCAAGTGGGAGACCCGCGAGGGCATCAAGAACCTGCCGGAGTACCCCGGCGGCCAGGAGTTCGACGACTCCGACAACGACGACTAGCGTCGCTAGCGTCGCGAACTAGCGACGGCCTCCCCAGCGGACCGCTGGTAGGCGACGGCTGCGCCGATCCGCTCGGTCGTCGGCGGGTGGGTCGACAGGAGCCCGCTGACCCACCGGGGCGGCTCGAGGTCGGCCACGTTCTGCAGTGCGATCGCGCGCTCGAACGAGATGAACGCTTCCGGGGCTCCGGACAGCGTCAGCGAGAACGCGTCGGCCCGCCGCTCGACCGCGCGCGACATCCGGTTGCCGATCAGCCCGACCGGCGCCCCCACGAGCGCGGCGGCGAGCGCGAGTGCGGGTAGCGCTCCCGCCGTCCCCCGCTCCGGCGACAGCGTCCAGCTGAGCCGCTGGACGGCCAGGGCCGCTGCCGGGGCGACGATCGCGGCGTACAGCACGCCGCGCTGCACGTCGCGATGGCGCACGTGGGCCAGCTCGTGGGCGACCACCACCCGGACCTCGTCGCGGCTGTAGCGGTCGAGCAGCGTGTCGAACAGGACCACCCGCTTGGTCGGCCCCAGACCGGTGACGTAGGCGTTGGCGGCGGTGGTGCGCCGGCTGGCGTCGACCGAGTACACCTCGCGCACGCGGACTCCGGCGGCGTTCGCGAGCTCGAGCACGTCAGACCGCGTCTCGCCCTCCGGCAGCGGCTCGAAGTCGTTGAACAGCGGGTCGAGCACGACCGGCGCGAGCGCGGCGAACGCGGCGCCCACGACCACCGAGCCGGCCCCCGCGGGGAGCCACCAGCCGCTCGGGTAGCGTCGCGTGACCGCGACCGCCCCGGCGCCCGCGCCGGCCGCCAGCCCGGCGCCGATCGCGGTCGACTTGGCCAGGTCGCCGGCCCATCCGCGCCACGACTGGGTGACGAGCCCGACCGCGATCGCCCGCCGGCGCGAGAGCACCGCCAGCGGCAACGTCGGCACGGTGCCCGCGACGGCCAGCGCGGCGCCGGTCAGCGCGCCCGCGGCCACCGGTCGCCGCAGCTTCCTGGGGAGCGCCGCCGGGAGCCGTTGCGCGACCAGCGCCAGCGCAGCGAGGTCGACCACTGACCGGGCCAGGCCGATCGCCAGCTGGGGCCGCGCGAAGGCCGAGCCGCGGCGGATCTCAGCGGGGCTGAAGTGAGCTCGCAGATCAACTTCGGCGGGCTCGATCGCCCGCTCGCGCGGGGAGAGCAGCCGGGAGCCGAGCTCGGCGGCGGCGAGCGCCGTCAGTAGCGATGCGGCGGCGCGGTAGCGCGAGTAGTGCCTCACCAGCGAGACTGTAGCCACCGATGAGGGTCGCGATCGTGTCCGACATCCACGGCAACCGGCATGCCTTCGAGGCGGTGCTCGACGAGATCGAGCTCTCCGAATGCACCGAGATGTGGTGCCTCGGCGACCTCGTCGGATACGGCGCCGAGCCCGACGCGTGCGTCGATCTGGCCAGGCGCCACGCGGCCGTGTGCCTGGCCGGCAACCACGACATGGGCGTCCGCGGAGACCTGCCGCTGGAGGAGTTCTCCCGGGGCGCGGCGCTGGCGGCGCGGTGGACGCAAGAGACGATCTCCCCCGCCACGCTCGACTACCTGCTGTCGCTCAAGCCGCAGGATCTCGACGAGGCCGTGGGCTTGTTTCACGCCAGCCCCCGCGATCCCGTCTGGGAGTACGTGCTGTCGCCGCTGCAGGCAGAACTGTGCCTCGACGTCCAAGCCCACCGGGTGTGCCTGATCGGCCATTCGCACGTGGCCCTGTCGTTCTCCCGGAGGCCCGGCGAGCCGGCGAGCGGGGAGACCCGAGGGCCAGACGATGAGCTCGACGTCGAGGCCGGTGAGTGGCTGATCAACCCGGGCAGCGTCGGCCAGCCTCGTGACGGCGATCCTCGGGCCGCGTGGCTCGAGCTGGACACCGATGGGTGGCGGGCGATCTACCGCCGGACCGACTACGACATCGCCGGCGCGGCGGCCGCGATCCGGGCCGCCCGGCTGCCCGATTCGCTCGCCGACCGCCTTGCCTATGGGCAATGAAAGCGCTCGGCGGGCATGGCCGCCCGCGCAGCCCGGGCGACTAACGGAAACCCAACCGCGGAACCTTCTAAAGTCAGGCGGCGGATGGGCTTTGCGCATCGCGCAATCCTGGCTGGCGCACTCGGGTTCGCAGCCGCGTTTGTCGTCGCCTGTGGCGGCGGCTCCGGCCTGCTCTCAGGTGATCAGGCAGACACGCTCAAGAGCCAGCTCGACCAGGTGTCCTCGAAGCTGTCATCGGGGAGCTGCAACGGCGTGTCGAGCGCCACCAACGAGCTCTCTAGCGCCGTCGCCAACCTTCCGACCTCGGTGAACGCGACGTTGCGCAACAACCTCAGCCAGGGCGCCTCTACGGTCGCCCAGCTCGCGCGCCGGGAGTGCCGCCCCGCGCAGACCGCGACGCAGACCGACACGACGCCGACGACCGACACCGAGACCACCCCGCCGGCCACCACGACCGAGACGACGCCGACCACCACCACGACCACGACTCCGTCGACGCCGACCACGCCCACCACGCCGCACACGACGACCACGCCTGCAACCCCGACCAATCCCTCGGGTACTACATCCACGGGAACTTCGGGGGGCGCCGGACTGACTGGGAACCCCAACCCCACCGGGGGCTCGGGTACCGGCGGCGGCGGCAATGGCAATGGCAACGGCGGCGACGGCAACGGCTAATGAATGACGACAGGATGATCGCCGGGCGCTACCGGATCGACGGGCGCCTCGGAGTCGGCGGCATGTCGACGGTTCACCTCGCGTTCGACGAGCGCCTGGAGCGCAACGTCGCGATCAAGCTGCTCGCCGAGCATCTCGCCGACGACCCCACGTTCGTGTCGCGCTTCCGCCGCGAGGCCCTGTCGGCCGCGCGGCTGGTGCACCCCAACATCGTCCAGGTGTTCGACTTCGGCTTCGACGATCGCCAGCACCGGCACTTCATCGTGATGGAGCACGTCTCGGGCAACTCCTGCGCGGAGCTGCTGCGCGATCGCGGCCACCTCGAGGTCGACGAGTCCGTCGACGTTCTCACCCAGGCCTGCCGCGGGCTCGAGTACGCGCACCGCAACGGCGTCGTGCATCGCGACGTCAAGCCCGGCAACCTGCTCGTGTCCGACTCCGCGGTGGTCAAGCTCGCGGACTTCGGAATCGCCCGCGCCACCGACCAGTCGAGCATCACCCAGGTCGGCTCGGTGCTGGGTACCGCGGCCTACCTGGCCCCGGAGCAGGCCCGCGGCGAGGAGGCCGGCGCCCGCGCGGACATTTACTCGCTCGGCGTCGTGGCCTACCAGCTGATGTCCGGGCGGCTGCCCTACGAGGCCGTGTCCCTGTCGGAGTTGGCGCTCAAGCAGCAGCGGGAGTCGCCGCAGCCGCTCGAGGCGCTCAACCCGCAGGTCCCGCCGGAGCTGGCACAGGCGGTGGCGATGGCGCTGGCGATCGACAAGGAGTCCCGCCCCAGCGACGGGATGATGTTCGCCGACGCGCTCCAGAACGGCCTTCGTGGCCGCTCGCCGCTGTCGGACGGGGCGCAGACGGCCCACCTTGGCACGCGCGCGGCGACGCGCGTGCTCCCCGATCGCTCGGCGGCCCCGACCGCCGCGACGCGGGTGGCGCCCCGGGTGGCGCCACGCCCGCCGACGACGGCGACACGCCAGGTCAGGCAGCTCGAGCCGCGCAGTCCCCGGCAGGCCGCGCCGGCGGCGGCGGCGCCCGCCCAGCGCGCCCAGCGCCAGCCGCGCAGCGCTCCTTCCTCGGCCTACGCGCAGCGGCAGCGGGGCGGCAGCCGGGCGTTCCGGCGGTTCATGGCGCTGCTGGCGGTGTTCGTCGTACTGATCGCCGCGGTGGTGGTCGCGATCGTGATCGCCTCCAGCACCTCAAACCAGGTCGTGCACTTCCGCACGATCGTGGGGCGCGACGCCCAGAGCGCGATCGATCAGGTGCGCAGCGAGATCAACAAGTACACGAAGTAGCCGCCCGGGCGGTCTCCTCATATGAGCCTGATCGGATGAGCGAACTCGAGTTCCTGCGCGCGCTCCACGTCGAGATGCTGCGCCACGACCGAATCGGCTTTGCCGAGTCCCCGCACGAGCTGTTTCAGACCTCGACGGTGCAGGCGCTGGTCAACGGGGCGTTCGACGGCGACGTCACGCTCGGCGAGCTGCTGCTCCACGGCGACCTCGGGCTGGGGACGCTCGACGGCCTCGACGGGGAGCTGATCGTCGTCGACGGGGAGGCGTTCAAGGCCGAGCTCGACTGCACGCTCACCCGCCCGGAGAAGCGCACGCGGACCCCGTACGCGGTCGTGGTCCCGTTTGCCCCCGGACGCAGGGTCCACATCGAGGGCCCGACCCGAGCGCGGGCGCTCGAGGCGCGCTTGTGGGAGGGCGGCAAGCTGCCCGACCGCCCGCAGGCGATCCGGATCGACGGGACGTTCGCCCGCGTGAGCGTCAGATCCGTCCCCCGGCAGTCGCCGCCGTACCCGACACTGGCCGAAGCGATCGCCACGCAGCGCGTGACCGAACTGCGTGACATCCCCGGGACGATGGTCGGCTTCTGCTTTCCCGACGGACTCGCCGGGATCGAGATCCTCGGCTCACACCTGCACTTCGCCTGTCACCAGCGCCAGCGCGGCGGCCACGTGCTCGATTACACCGTGCGCGACGCGACCGTGCACCTCGACAGCGCCACCGGCCTGCACGTGGAGCTTCCGCCGAGCGTGGAGCCGCCGCGGCGCGGCGGTTGGTTCGACCAGACGACGCTCAGCCGTCTGGAGCGCAGCGACCCCGATTGAGGGTCCGGCTGCGGTCCGGACCGCGAACGGCGGCCCGGACCAGGTGTACCGGACGTCTAGGAGGCGTCGCCGTCGGAGCCGGCGTCGCTCTCGGTGGCCTCGATCGCCGGCTGCGTGGCGCCGACGGAGATCTCGACCTTGCGCGGCTTGCGCTGCTCGGGCTTGGGGACCTTCACCTCGAGCACCCCGCGATCGAACGTCGCGTTGATGCTGTCGGCGTCGACGCCCTCGGGGAGCGTCAGCGTCCGCGAGAAGTGCCCGTAGGAGCGCTCGACGCGGTAGTAGCCCTGCTTGGTCTCCTCGTGGCTCGACTTGCGCTCGCCGGAGACGGTCAGGACGTTGTCGTCGACCTCGATCTTCACGTCGCCCTCGGACACGCCGGGCAGGTCGGCGCGCAGGACGTAGTGGTCGTCGGTCTCGACGACGTCCATCGCCGGGGTCCAGCGGCGGAACACGCCGTTGCCCCCGTTCGAGCCGGTCGTCGGCTCGAAGAAGTTGGTGAAGAGCCGGTTCATCTCGGTCTGGATCGACGCCAGCTCACGAGTGGGCTCCCATCGGATTAGTGCCATTTTCACCCTCCGTACTCGGTTTCAGGATTTCAGATTGCGACGGTATGAAATCTAAGTCCATACCTGTCAGGTCTTATTCTAGTACGAGGCAGAGGTTTTCCAGACCGCAGGCGCGGCCCGGACAGCGGTTGGCGATTCGTGGCGCTACTGGCTAGCTGTCGATCAGCGACTTGCCGGTCATCGCCTCGGGCTGCTCGATCCCCAGCACTTGCAGCAACGTCGGCGCGACGTCGGCGAGGACCCCCCCGTCCCGCAGCGCCAGGCCGCGGACGGTCACGATCAGCGGCACCGGGTTGAGCGAGTGCGCGGTGTTCGGGCTGCCGTCGTCCTCGAGCATGTGGTCGGCGTTGCCGTGGTCGGCGGTGATCACGCAGGCGCCGCCGGACTCGTGCACGGCCGCGACGACGTCTCCCAGACATCGGTCGACGGTCTCGATCGCCTTCACGGCCGCCGGGATCACGCCCGTGTGGCCGACCATGTCGGCGTTGGCGAAGTTGATGATCCCGAACTCGAACGAGTCCTCTCTCCACGCTTCGACGAACGCGACGTCGGCCTCCGACGCACTCATCTCGGGCTTGTGGTCGTACGTCGGGACGTCGCGCGGCGAGGGCACCAGCTCGCGGCGCTCCCCCTCGCACGGCCGCTCGTCGCCGCCGCCGAAGAAGTACGTCACGTGCGGGTACTTCTCGGTCTCGGCCACGTGCAGCTGGCGCCCCCCGTGGCCGGCGATCACCGCCGACAGCGTCGTCGCCGGGTGCTCGGGCGGGAATGCCACCGGGTAGCTCCAGTCGGCCTCGTACTCGGTCATCGTCGTATAGCGCTCCACCGGCTCGGCGCCGCCGCGCTCGATCTCGCCGAACTCGGGGTCGGCCAGCGCCTGGGTGATCTCCCGCATCCGGTCGGGCCTGAAGTTGAAGGCGATCACCGAGTCGCCCGGGCGGATCCTGGCCTCCTCGCCGACCAGCACCGGCTTGATGAACTCGTCGGTCTCGTCGCGCTCGTAGGCATCGCGGGCTGCCTGCTCACCGGTGTCCGCTGAGTGCTCGGCGGTGCCGTGCACGAGCAGGTCGTAGGCCAGCTGGATCCGGTCCCAGCGTTTGTCGCGGTCCATCGCGTAGTAGCGGCCGACGACCGAGCCGATCCGCCCTGCTCCGGCGTCCTTGATCCAATGCTCGACCGTTCCCAGGTACCCGGCGCCCGACGTCGGCAGCGTGTCGCGCCCGTCGGTGAACGCGTGCAGGACCAGATCCGGGACGCCCAGCTCGGCACCCATCCGGATCAGCGCCTGGAGGTGGGTCCAGCCAGAGTGGACGCCACCGTCGGAGACCAGTCCGATCAGGTGCACGCGGTCCGCGTCCGAGAACGCCTTGCGGAGCACCTCGTTGGCAGACAGCTCGCCGTCCTCGGCGGCCTCGTCGATCCGGGTCAGGTCCTGCTTGACCACGGCGCCGGCGCCGAGGTTGAGGTGACCCACCTCGGAGTTGCCCATCTGGCCCTCGGGCAGCCCCACCGCGCGGCCGCCGGCGGTCAGCTGGGTGTGCGGGTACTGCGACCACAGCTCGTCGAACACCGGCGTGTCCGCTTGCGAGACGGCGTTGCCGGGCCCGTCGGCCTCCAGTCCCCACCCGTCGAGCACGATCAGCACGGCGGACGGCGCGGGCAGCTCCCCGGGCCCGGGCGCGATCGCCATCAGCCGGCTGCGTCGATGATCTCGGCGAACGAGGCGGCGTCGAGGCTGGCGCCGCCGACGAGCGCGCCGTCGATATCGGGAAGCGCCAGCAACTCGGCCGCGTTCTCGGGCTTGACGCTGCCGCCGTACACGATCCGGGTGCGCTCGGACTGCTCGCGGTCGCGGTCGCCGACGAGGGCGCGGATGAACGCGATCGCGTCCTGGGCCTGCTCGAGCGTCGCCACCAGGCCCGTGCCGATCGCCCAGATCGGCTCATACGCGATCACCACGTCGCCCAGCCGCTCGGTGGCCACGCGGCTCAGATCCTCTTGGATCTGGTGGCGGAGCTTGCGCTCGGTGTCGCCGCTCTCGCGCTCATCCTCGGTCTCGCCGACGCACAGGATCGGGAGCAGGCCGGCGTCCAGCGCCGCCGGCACCTTCTGAGCAAGCGCGCGGTCGGTCTCGCAGAACAGCTCGCGGCGCTCGGAATGCCCGAGCACGACACCTTGTACGCCGACCTCGACCAGCATCGCCGCCGACACCTCGCCGGTGAACGCGCCCTGGTCGGCCTGGTGCATGTTCTGCGCGAACACCTGAACCCGGGACCCCCGCGCAGAGTCGACCATCGCCGACAGCGCCAGGAACGGTGGGCAGATGCCGACCTCGACGCCGTCGACCGAGGACACCCTGGGCAGCAACGCCTGGATGAACGCCTCGGCGTCGGCGACCGTCTTGTGCATCTTCCAGTTGCCCGCCATGAACGGGGTCCGCGGAGCTCCGGCGGCGCTCATGCCAGCGCCTCCACGCCCGGCAGCCGCTTGCCCTCGATCAGCTCGAGCGCGGCGCCGCCACCTGTCGACAGGTGGGTGACCTCGTCGGCCAGCCCGAACCGGACCAGCGCGGCCGCCGAGTCGCCGCCGCCGACGACGGTCGTGCCCGGGGCGTCGGCGACCGCCTGCGCCACCGCGCGAGTGCCGGCGGCGAACGGCTCCATCTCGAACGCGCCCATCGGCCCGTTCCAGAACACGGTGCCGGGGCTGGCGATCGCGGCGCTGTAGGCCTCCGCGCTGCGCGGCGCCTCGGTCGACGCGTGCGCGCGATGCGCCGCGCCGAACGCGTCGTTGACGTACACGTCGGCCAGCTTGGCCAGCGCCTCGGACAGCTCCGGGTCGTTCTTCGTCTCCCCCGGCTCGTAGCGGATGTTCTCGAGCACGAGGATGTTGCCCGGCGCCAGGTTGTCCACGAACGCGTCGACGTCGCGGCCGACGGTCCCCGGCGCGAGCGTCACGTCCGCGCCGGTCAGCTCGGCCAGGCGGTTGGCCGCGGGCCGCAGCGACAGCCCCGGTTCGCGGTCCTTGGGCCGGCCCAGATGCGAGACCAGCACGATCCGGGCGCCGCGGCGGCGCAGCTCCTCGATCGTCGGGATCGCGGCGCGGATCCGGGTGTCGTCAGCGATCTCGCCATCGTCCAGCGGCACATTGAAGTCGACCCTGACAAGCACCCGCTTGCCATCGAGATCGCCGAGGTCGGCCAGGGTCCTCACGACAGCTTCTGGACGAGCTCCACGATCCGGTTGGAGTAGCCCCACTCGTTGTCGTACCAGGAC
Source organism: uncultured Solirubrobacterales bacterium (assembly GCA_963831845.1). Taxonomy (GTDB): domain Bacteria; phylum Actinomycetota; class Thermoleophilia; order Solirubrobacterales; family Solirubrobacteraceae; genus Palsa-465. Next base: position 26,754 of record CAWHRT010000035.1, read on the forward strand.
ACGACCTTGACCATCGTCCCGTCCATGACCGCGGTCAGGCTCGAGTCCAAGATCGATGAGGCGGGGTTCTTGACGATGTCGGAGGAGACGATCGGGTCCTCGGTGTAGGCCAGCAGGCCCTTCAGCGGGCCGCTGTCGGCGGCGGCCTTCATCGCGGCGTTGACCTCCTCGATGGTGGTCTCGCGGGTTGCCTCGACCGTCAGGTCGACGACGCTGCCGGTGGGCACCGGGGCCCGCACGGCGAACCCGTTGAGCTTGCCGTTGAGCTCGGGGATCACCAGGCCGATCGCCTTCGCGGCGCCGGTCGAGGCAGGGATCAGGTTGATCGCCGCGGCCCGGGCCCGGCGCAGGTCGCGGTGGGGCATGTCCTGCAGCCGCTGGTCAGCCGTGTAGGCGTGGATCGTGGTCATCAGCCCGTGCTTGATCCCGATCGTGTCCTGCAGCACCTTCGCCACCGGGGCCAGGCAGTTGGTGGTGCACGACGCGTTTGAGACGACCTGGTGGTTGGCGGGGTCGTACGCCTCGTCGAAGTTGACGCCGAGCGCGACGGTCACGTCCGGGTTGGTCGCCGGCGCGGAGATCACGACCTTGCGCGCACCCGCCTCGAGGTGCTTGGCGGCGTTCTCGCGGTCGGTGAACAGCCCGGTGGACTCGATCACGACCTCCGCGCCGAGCTCGCCCCAGGGCAGCGCGGCGGGATCGCGCTCGGCCAGCACCCTGATCTCGCGGCCGTCGATCTTGAAGCCGGTATCGGTCGCCTCCACTTCGCCAGGGAACGGCCCGTAGTTGGAGTCGTACTTGAGGAGATGGGCAATCGTCTTGGGGTCGACGAGGTCGTTGACCGCTAGCCATTCGATGTCGGCGCCGCGCTCGTAGGCGGCACGAAAGACATTTCGACCGATCCGGCCGAAGCCGTTGATTCCGACCCGTATCGGCATGCGCTTCTCCGCTCCTGTGGTAGTGGTTTACGCAACCGAGGTGCCGACCGCGCCCGGCTTTGCCGGCACCGCAAGGCTATCCGTTATCTGCGGGAAACCACCTCTACCCGGAGACCGTCGGGGTCGCGCAGGTAGGCCGCGTAGTAGCCCTGGCCGTACTGGGGTCGCTTGCCGGGGGCGCCGTCGTCGCTGCCCCCGCCGGCCAGCCCGGCCCGATGGGCGCCGTCCACGGCCGCCTTGCCGCTGGCCGACAGCGCAAGATGTCCGTATCCCGGGGCGGGCACTCGGCCCCGGACCACGAACCACACCAGCGGTGCGTTGATCCCGTAGGCCACGGCGTGCTCTGACTCGAACATCCGGCGTGCGCCGAGTGCGCGGAACACGCCGTCGTAGAAGCGCGTGCAGCGCGCCAGGTCGAAAACCTCGTAGCCGACGTGGTCGATCACGCGGGGCGGCTCACGTCGCGGTGCACGACGTTGATCAGGTAGGGCTCCTGCTGGCCGTAACGCTCGGCCAGGTGGCCGGTGATCGCCACCGATCGGTGCCGGCCCCCGGTGCAGCCGACGGCCACCACCAGGTGGGCCTTGCCCTCGGCCAGGTACTGCGGGAGCAGGTAGTCGAGCAGCGGATGCAGGCGCTCGTAGAACGTGTCGAGCTCGCCGTCGCGGTTGATGAACTCGACCACGCGGGGGTCGTCGCCGGTCAGCTGGCGGAGGTCCAGCTCGTAGTGGGGGTTGGGCAGGAAGCGAACGTCGAGCAGGAGGTCGGGGTCGCGCGCCGGGCCGTACTTGAACCCGAAGCTCTCAAACGTCACGGCCAGGCGGCCGGGCGTGCGGGTGGGCAGCAGGTCGTCGGCGAGCTTTCGCCGCAGCATCGCGGCGGTCAGCCCGCTGGTGTTGACGACGACGTCGGCCCGGGCGCGCAGCGGCGCCAGGATCTCACGCTCGCGGGCGATGCCGTCGACCACGCTTCCGGTGGCCGCCAGCGGGTGCCGGCGCCGGGTCTCCTTGTAGCGGGTGAGCAGCGTCTGCTCGTCGGCCTCCAGGAACAGGACCCGGTGGTTGACGCCCATCGTCCGCAGGTCGTCGAGCATCGCGATCAGCCCCTCGAAGTAGCTCCCTCCGCGGACATCGGAGACGACCGCGGCGCGCCGCACCTTCGAGCCCTCGTGCATGAACAGCTCGACCAGCGTGCGGATCATCTCCGAGGGGAGGTTGTCGACGCAGAAGTACCCCTCGTCCTCGAAGGCCGCCATCGCCGTCGACTTGCCGGCGCCGGAGAACCCGGTGATCACCACCAGGTCGGTCAGCGCCGACATGGCCGGAGATGAGTCCGCGGCGTCCGTCTCAAGCCGCTCCCCGGACGTTGTCTCCATACGCATAGCTTGACGCGCTCGGCGGATGTGTGCGGGGCCACCGCGTGAAGGTATGACACTATCGGCGGGTGCTCGGACGAGGAAGCCGGACCGCACTCCTCGTTCGGAGGGGCATCACCTGGCTCGTTGCGTTGGCGGCAGTCGGCCTGTGCGCGGCGAGTCTCGCCGCCGGCGCCGGTGCGAAGGCGCTCCCGCCGGTGGCCGCGACGGTGTCCACGGCCCCGACCGGACAGCCGATGCCCTCGAGCTTCCTGGGGATGTCGTTGGAGTACCAGGCGCTTCACGTCTACACCGGACGCGACCCCAACCACGTCGACCCGGTGTTCATCCAACTGCTGCGCAACCTCGTGCCCGGCCAGACCCCGATCGTGCGGATCGGCGGCAACAGCGCCGACTACAGCTGGTGGCCGATCCGGGGGGTGCTGCCGCCCGGCGCGGTCCGCTACTCGCTGACCAAGGGCTGGCTGAGGATGACCAAATCGTTCGCCGCCAAGGCCGGGGCGAAGCTGATCATGGGCGTCAACCTCGCCGGGGGCCGCCCCGCGCTCGCCGCCGCGGAGGCCCGCGCGTTCATGGAGGGAATCGGCACCCGTTACATCGACGCGCTCGAGATCGGCAACGAGCCCGACCTCTACAACAACGCCGTCTGGTACCGCGACCGCCGCGGCCGCGAGTTCTTCGCCCGCCCGGCCAGCTACGGCTTCTCGACGTATCTGTCGGAGGTGGCGCGCTGGCGCCAGGTGCTGCCGCCGATCCCGGTGGTCGGCCCGGCACTGGCCTCGCTGACTTGGCTGACCACCGGCCTGGATCAGTTCCTCGCGGCCGACCCGGGCGCGCCGATGATCACCGTCCACCGCTACGCGTTGCGGGCCTGCCCGACCCCGCCGAGCTCACCGCTGTTCGCCTCGATCCCGAACCTGCTCGCCGACCGCTCCTCCAGCGGCCTGGCCGCGGGCGTGGCCCCGTACGCGGCGGCCGCCCACGCGCGCGGCGTCCAGTTCCGGCTCGACGAGCTGAACTCGGTGTCGTGCTCGGGCAAGCGCGGCGTCTCCGATACGTTCGCCTCGGCTCTGTGGATGCTCGACACGCTGTTCAACATGGCCAGCGTCGGCGTCGACGGCGTCAACATCCACTCGCTCCCGGGGGCGCGCTACGAGCCGTTCACGCTCAGCAAGCAGCACGGTCGGTGGCAGGCGTTCGTTCACCCCGCGTACTACGCGATGCTGATGTTCGCCGAGGCCTTCCCGCCGGGCGCGCAGCTGCTCCCGGTCACCGCCCCCGCCGGCCCGGTCAAGCTCTGGGCGACGCGCTCGACCACGGGCCGCACCCGCGTGGTCGTGATCAACAAGGACCCGGTCAACCCCCAGACGGTCCAGGTCAGCGTCCCCGGCGCCGGCGGCCCGGCCAGCCTCGACTTCCTGCGCGCGCCGAGCATCGTCGCCACCGGCGGGGTCACGCTCGGCAGTCAGTCCTACGGCGCCGCCACCCGCACGGGACTGTTGCAGCCGGCGATCACCACGCCGATCACGGCCAGTGGCGGCGTCTACACGATCGACCTTCCGGCCGCCAGCGCGGTGATGCTCACGCAGTAGCCGACGGGCTGCGCGGCCGGGCGCCGCAACCGGCGCTCAGACCCCGGTGCGGTGCAGCTCCCGATAGACGTCCCGCGCGAGCTTGCCCGGGATTCCGGGGACGGCTTCTAGCTGCTCTCGCGATGCCGCGACGATCGCCTCCGGCGAGCCGAAGTGCTTCAGCAGCGCGCGCTTGCGGGCGGGCCCGACGCCGGGGAGCTCGTCGAGGATCGACGCGGTCATCGCCCGGTCGCGGCGAGTCCGGTGGTGGGTGATCGCGAACCGGTGAGCCTCGTCGCGGACCCGCTGCAGCAGCTGCAGCTCGGGCGTGTCGTGAGCCAGCCGCAGCGGCTCGTTGCGGCCGGGGATGAACACCTCCTCGATCCGCTTGGCCAGCGATATCACCACCACGCCGCGCTCGCGAAACGGGGCCAGCGCGCGCAGCCCGGCGGCCAGCTGGCCCTTGCCCCCGTCGATCACGATCAGGTTGGGCAGCGCCGCGAAGCTGGGGTCGTAATCCTTGTCGTGCGGGGAGACGTCGTGCTGGCGCTCGAACCGGCGCATCCGCCGGCCCAGGACCTCCTCCATCGCCGCGAAGTCGTCCGGGTACCCGATGCGCCCGGGAGCGTCCCCGTTGCCGTTCCCGTCGCGCTCGAACACCTTGAAGCGGCGGTAGTCGGATTTCTTCGGCGCGCCGCCCTCGAACACAACCATCGAGGCGACGGTGTTGGTGCCCATCAGCGTCGAGATGTCGAAGCACTCGATCCGCAGCGGGATCGTGTCGAGCCCCAGCGCCTGCTGGAGCCCGTCGAGCGCCTCGACCCGCTGCTGGCGACGGCGCTCGGAGCGCAGCCGCTCCTGGTCCAGCGCCAGCCGCGCGTTGCGCTCGGCCAGCTCGAGGATCCGCCGCTTGTCGCCGCGCTCGGCCGGGCGGATCTCGACGTGCCCGTCGCGCCGCGAGGTCAGCGCCTCCGCCAGCACCGGAGCGAGGGTGGGTGGGGTGGCCAATTCTCGTTGGACGACCAGCAGCGGCGGGACCATCATCGCGTTGGCGTAGTACTGCAGGATGAACGCCTCGGCAACCTCGGCGATGCCGCCGCCGGCCTCGTTGTCCAGGTAGAAGCTCTGCCGGTCCGAGAGCACCCCGTCGCGGACCTGGAACACCTGCGCGTTGGCCTCGTTCTCGTGGACCGCGACCGCGATCGCGTCCAGCGTCCCCACCGCCTCGTTGGCGACGCGCTGGCGCTCGAGCAGCGAGCGGACGGCGCGCAGGCGGTTGCGCTCGCGGGCAGCGTCCTCGAATCGCTGCTCGGCGGCGGCGGTCCGCATCGAGCGGTCGAGCTGGCGCTCGATCTCTCGGTAGCGACCCGACAGGAAGTCGATCACGCCGTCGATCCCGCGCCGGTAGTCCTCCTTGCTGACGTATCCGACGCAGGGGGCCTCGCAGCGCTTGATGTAGTAGTCCAGGCACGGTGAGCCGCTGCGGCGGCCGGGCTCGGGCCCCTCGCACGAGCGGAACATGAACACCTTGCCGAGCACGTCGAGCGTCGAGCGGACCCGCTTGGCGTTGCTGTACGGGCCGAAGTACGCGCGGTCGCGCCGGTGTCGCTCACGCGTGAAGTAGACCCTCGGGAAGTCCTCGTCCAGCGAGATCGCGATGTAGGGGTAGGACTTGTCGTCCCGCAGCCGGATGTTGAAGCGCGGCTTGTACTGCTTGATGAAGTTCTGCTCGGCCAGCAGCGCCTCGGACTCGGTCTGCACGACCAGCGCCTCGATGTGGTCGATCATCCCGACCAGGCCCTGGCCGCCACGGGTGCTCGGGTTGGAGAAGTGCGAGGCGACCCGCTTGCGGATCGACTTGGCCTTGCCGACGTAGATGACCTTGCCGCGGCTGTCGCGGAACAGGTAGACGCCGGGCTCGTCCGGGAGCTCGCGGCGCTTGTCGGCGGCGAAGATCGACATCTCTTCCGAGGATAGGTCGGGGGACGGCGTGGCTGGGGTGGCCGTCGACCACGTATCACGGCCAGACCGCGTGTACAACGTCCCACTCGAGCGCTCTGGGCGCCACCGTGGGACGTTCGCCACGTGGGTCGTGATCAACGTCCCACGGTGACCCGCGAAGGCCTCGATTGGGACGTTAAGCACGTCGCCGCCCGAGCCGCGCCGGATGGCCAGCTCATCGGCCGAGGCAGGGGATCGGGAACTACCGCTAGTCCGCCGTGAACGACAGCGCCAGCCCGGCGATCGACACCCCGAGCGCGAACACCGCCACCAGCTCTCCGGCCCCCGACGTCGCCGAGCTCGGGAAGTAATGGCCCGGCCCGGCGCTCGGGTCGGCCACATTGGCACCGTTGGTCGGCGCCGCCGCGATCGCGTGGATCACGAACACGAGTGCGACCACGGCCACGACCAGCACCGCGGTTCGGGCCTTGTGCCCGCCCACGAGCGCCGCCACGAACAGCGCCGCCGCAACCAGCGCCAGCAGCACGTCGGCGATCGAGTACACCTGCCAGGCGCTGGGATTCCGCGGAATCCCCTGCAGCTGCTCGGCGCCGACCCGGAGCACGAACGCGTGCGAGAACTGGTGACTCCAGACCAGGAACAGCGACACGAACAGCGCGATCGAGCTGACCACAATCATCCAGTCGGCCACGACCTCTCGCACCTCCCTGCTCATCGGGCGCTCAGCTGGCCAACCGGTGAAATGCTCCGGTGGGGTCCACTAGTACTTGCGCGCGGACCAGACGACCGCGAACACGGCGTACGCCGCGCCGCCGAGCAGCACCAGCCACGCCACCGAGCCGGCGCTGGTGCTCCACAGCCGCGAGGTCGCAGTCAGCGTCAGCGTCGCCACCACCAGCGCCGCGTACAGGACCGCCCGGCGCGCGTCGCCCAGCGCGTACAGCGTGGTGCGGTTCTGCCGGTACATCAGCGAGGCGACCCAGCCCAGGGCGGCCAGGAACGCGAGCGAGATCGCCTGGATCACGACGCTCGCGCCGGTACCGCCCCCGGGAACGACGACGACGATCGCCGCGATCACGAGGATGATTCCGATGTTGCGGGCCGTGGCCAGGCTCATGGTCCTCTAAGCGTACGCCGGGTGGCCAGCCGGCGTCTGCGGCGGCTGTGCCGGCTCCTCCGCGACCGGCTGCTGCACCGGCCGCTCGGGCGCGTGAGGCTCTTCGCCGACCCGCTCGGGCGCGACCGGCTGCTGCACCGGCCGCTCGGGCGCGTGAGGCTCTCCCCCGACCCGCTCGGGCGCGGCCGGTCCTCCCCCAACGCGCTCGGGCGCCGCCGGCTGTCCCCCAACCCGCTCGGCGGCGAACCGGTAGCCCACTCCGAAGTGCGTGTGGACGTAGCGCCAGTCGGGCGACAGCTGCTCGAGCTTCTGACGGAGCTTGCGGACGAACACGTCGACCGAGCGGTCGCCTCGGACCATCGTGTAGCCCCACACCCGCTGGTAGATCTCCTCGCGCTCGAGCACCCGTCCATCGGCGTTGGCGAGCTGGCGCAGCAGCTCGTACTCCTTGCGCGACAGCGAAGCGGGCCGGTCGCCGACGTACGCGTCGAACATGTCGGGGCGGATCCGGAGCTCGCCCGCGACGAGCGGCGAGTCGTCGGCGGGCATCTCCCCCACGCGGCGACGGCGCATCACCGCCTGGATCCGCGCCACCAGCTCTTCGGGATGGCACGGCTTCGTGATCCAGTCGTCGGCGCCGCCGCGCAGGCCGCGCACCCGGTCGGCGACCGGCGCGGATCGCGTGCACACGAGCAGCGCGGGCCCCGGCAGCGCCATCGCCAGCCGCTCCAGGTAGTCCAGTCCGGTGATCTCCGGGTTGATGATCACGGCGTGCAGCCGTAGAGCCGCGAGCTGATCCGGAGTGGCTGCATAACCGAGAACTTCGCGCTCCCAGCGCAATGCCAAAAAGCGCCGGTCAAGCACGGTGACGAGCCCGCTGTCGTCGTCGATGATCGCGACCCGGATCGGGGACGCCGCGATTGGCGGTGCCATCTCCGTCGAAGTCTAGAGACGCCCCAGGACCTCACTGCGGGAACCCTCCGCCGCCGGCCGCCGAGGCGCTAGCCGGCGACCTTCTCCCAGCGGCTGTAGAGCTCGTCGACGGTGCGCTTGGCGCTGTCGTGACGCTCGGTCGAGCGCGCCGTGCTCTCCGGGGTCGCCCACGCCGCCGGGTCAGCAAGCTCGTCCTCGATCGCCCGCAGTGTCGCCTCGGCGGCCTCGATCTCGCGCTCCAACCGCACCTGCTCGCGCGGCGATCGCGGCCGCTCCCGCTCGGCCGTGGGCCTGGCCTTCGGCCTGGGCTTGGGCGCGGTCGCGGGCTTGCGCCGAGCGGACTTGGCGCCCACCCTCTGGGCCTTGCGTTCCTCGACCACCCGCAGGTACTCCGGCCAGCCGCCCACGTAGCTGTGCAGCTTGCGGTCCTCGAAGGCGACCGTCCGCGTTCCGACCGCGTCGAGCAGCGCCCGGTCGTGGGAGACCAGCAGCAGCGAGCCCGGGAACTCGCCCAGCGCCTGCTCGAGCGCCTCGCGGCTCTCCAGGTCGAGGTGGTTGGTCGGCTCGTCGAGGATCAGCACGTTGGCGCCCGACTGGACGAGCACCGCCAGCGACAGTCGCCGGCGCTCGCCGCCCGACAGCCCGTCCAGCGGCTTCTCCGCGTCTTCGCCGGAGAACAGGAACCTCCCGAGCAGCGCCCGCGCCTTGCCCGGGGTCAGCCCGGTGGCGTGCTGGGCTGCCTCGAGCACGGTCCGCGCGTTGCCCGACGACACCTCGTCGGCGTGCTGTGACAGGTAGCCGATCTTCACGTTGTGGCCGGTACTGAGCTTGCCGGCATCGAGCTCGCGCATCCCGGCGAGCGTCTCGATCAGCGTCGTCTTGCCCGACCCGTTGGGGCCGACCATCGACACGTGTTCGCCGCGCTCGAGCCACAGCTCGGCGTCGTCGAGCAGCGGCTTGCCGCCGATCGAGATCGTGCCGTCGGTGAGTTCGAAGATCACGCGTCCGCTGCGCTCGGGCGGCTTGAACGCGAACTGGAGCGTCGCCCCGTCGGCGGGGTCGCGCGACAGCCGGTCGATCTTGTCGAGCTGCTTGGCGCGCGACTGCGCCTGCCGGGCTCGGGTACCGGCGCGGAACCGGGTGACGAACCGCTCGAGCCGCTCGATCTCGACCTGCTGGCGCTCGATCGCCCGGCCGAGCGCCAGGTCGCGCGCGGCCTTCTCCTTACGCCACGCGTGCCACGGGCCGGGGAAGAACTTGCCCCGGCCGGCCTCGAGCTCGAGCACCGAAGTGCCGACGGCCTCGAGGAACCAGCGGTCGTGGGCGACCAGGATCACCGCGGCGTCGAGCCCGACCAGGTGCTGTTCGAGCCACTCCAGCGAAGGGATGTCGAGGTGGTTGGTGGGCTCGTCGAGCAGCAGCAGGTCCGGGTCGCCGGCGAGCGCCCGGCCCAGCGACGCGCGCGTCAGCTCGCCGCCCGAGAACGTCCGCAGCGAACGGTCGAGATCGGCGTCGTCGCGGAACCCGAGGCCGTGCAGCGTGGCCAGCGCCCGCTCGCGCCAGCCGTAGCCGCCGGCGTGCTCGAGCCGCGCCTGGGTCTCGGCGTAGCGGTTGAGCGTCGTCTCGTCGTAGGCCCCGTCCGCCATCGCCTGCTCGAGCGAGGACAGCTGCTGCTCGATCGCCACCAGCTCGCGCGCGCCCGAGAGCACGTACTCGCGCAGCGTCAGCTCCCGCTCGCGGGGCGGGCGCTGGTCGTGCAGCGCCACCTTCGTCCCCTTGGCGAACACGAGCTCGCCGAAGTCGGTCCCGGCCTCGCCGGCGAGCATCCGCAGCAGCGTCGTCTTGCCCGAGCCGTTGCGGCCCGACAGGGTCATCCGGTCGCGGCGCTCGAGCTTGAACGAGATCCCGCGCAGCAGGGGCTCTCCGGCGATGTCCTTGCCGACGTCAGATGCGATCACCACGGCCATGCCGATCATGGTAGGCGGGGCCGGGAGCACTACGATCCGTCCGATGCCCGGACCTCCCTGGCCCCCCGAGCCTCCGATCGAGATGCCGCCCGCACGGACCGTCAGCGTGCCCGGCCGCGGGGAGTTCTTCCTCCGCGACACGGGCGGCGACGGGCCGGTGGTGATGCTGCTGCACGGCTGGATGGCCAGCGCCGACCTGAACTGGTCCGGCGCCTACGGCGACCTGGCCGACGCCGGTTACCGGGTGCTGGCGATCGACCACCGCGGCCACGGCCGCGGCCTGCGGGGGCTGGTCCCGTTCCGGCTGACCGACTGCGCCGCCGACGCCGCCGACGTGCTGCGGACGCTGGACGCCAGCCCCGCGCTCGTGGTCGGCTATTCGATGGGCGGGGCGATCGCCCAGCTGGTCGCCCGCGATCACCGCGACGTCGTTCGCGGCCTCGTCTGCAGCGGCACCGCCCAGCACTGGCAGGACTCCGAGAGCCGGCGCGTGTGGAGATCGATGGGCGCGCTCGGGATGATGCTGTCGATGGCGCCGCGAGCCACGTGGCGGTCGGGACTGCGCCGCGTCGGCGTGGAGGACTCGCCGCGGACGGCATGGCTGCAGTCCGAGATGCTGCGCCAGTCCGCGCGCGACATGGCCGAGGCCGGACGCGAGCTTGGGCGGTTCGATTCGCGCCCGTGGCTGCACGCCGTCGACGTCCCGGCCGCGGTCGTGCTCACCAGCCGCGACACCGCGGTCCCACCGCGAAAGCAGCGCGAGCTGGCGACCGCCCTGCGCGCACGGGTGTTCGAGGTGCCGCTCGGGCATCTCGAGATCACCACCAAGGCCAAGCGCTACAACCCCTCCCTGCTCGAAGCGCTCATGGCGGTCAGCTCCGCCGAACCGGCCGCAGTCGCGTAGCGCTGACCGGTCGGTTACGCTTCAACTCGCAATGCGCCGCGCTCGCTTCATGTCCACGCTGACGGCGGTCACGGTAGCCCTGCTGGTGCTCGCGCCCGACGCGCTGGCCCGCCAGACCGGAGGCGAGGGCCTCTACGGGCAGACGACCGACAAGGTGATCACGAACGCGATGTTCCTCGTGATCCTGTTCTTCCCGACGGTCATCATCGTCTTCTCGCTGATCCAGTGGCGTCTGGAGAAGCGCAAGCACGCGCGGATGGACGCCGCCAAGCGCCGCGCGGCGAACGCCGACTGGCGCGGCGGCTGGTAGACCCCGCGCGGTGGCCGGGCGCCCCTCCTAAGCTGCAGGGAGGGGGGTTGCGTCGCGCTCGAAGCTGATCACCTCGGTGACCGGCAACCCGAGCGCACGGACTTTGTGGGGCAGGTCGAGACGCAGCCACCGCGACGTGCGCCGCGGCAGCATCGAGATGATCACCTCGTCGAACCCGAGCAGGTTGACGGCGTCCTGAACGGCCGCGAACGGATCGTGGCACCCCACGACCCCGATCACCTCGTCGCCGGCGGCCTCCGACAGCGCGGGCACCGCCGCGGCCAGGCGCGTCTCCGCCTCTGAGGTCCCGTGGTCCTCGGGATCGACCACGCGGTGCAGCCCGCGCGGCGCCGAGGGCACCAGCAGGGTGAACATGCAGGGCCCAGCGTCGGTCCGGTCGGCGACCGCTCTGGCCAGCTCCGGACTATCCGCAGTCTGGTGCGCCACGATCAGCACGCGTGAGGGTCTGATGTATCGCATAGCGTCGCCTTCCGGTCGTTCTTGACCTGTCAGACGCCGCCCCCGGTGGTTCCTTCCCGCGGGCCGCGTTAGCGTCCGATGAACTTGACGCCGCGGGCGGTTCTGGCTATGAAGGGAAGTAACGAGGGTGCGGTAGCGTCTTGGTTCACCGATGGCGACTCCTCGGCCGCGGACAAGACACGTGCCCCAGGGGCGCCGCATCCGCCACTGAAACGAGAGGAACCCAGTGCCCAGGATCTCGGCTCTTGCGCTCAGCGTCGCCGCCCTCGCCGTAGGGGTGGCGGCATGTGGTAGCTCGAGCAACAGCAGTAGCAGCAGCAGCACCTCGTCATCCGCCCCCGCCTCGTCGAGTTCGACCTCGTCGACTAGCTCGGGCGGCGCCAGCGCCGGCGGCGGGGGTGCCAGCACGATCAGCGATGCGGCCGACCCCAGCGGCCAGCTCAAGTTCACCAAGGACTCGCTGAGCGCCAAGGCGGGCAAGGTGACGATCCAGTTCGCCAACATGTCGTCCGTGGGCCACAACATGACGATCCAGCAGGGCACCAACGGCAAGCAGGTCGGGGCGACGCCGACGTTCAGTGGTGGCACCAAGACGCTCACCGTCACCCTCAAGCCCGGCACTTACACGTTCTACTGCAGCGTCCCCGGACACCGCCAGGCGGGCATGCAGGGAACGCTGACCGTCAGCTGACCGATTCTTATCGGGCGCCCTGCCCCTGACGGGGCGGGCGCCCCTTTTTTGTCTCTCCGCGCGTGAGCTTTTCCTCGTGCGGGCGTCTCATCTGTGTCTGTCAATCCACGAGGCGCCGCGTGCAGGTAGCCCAAGGAGGTAGTGCGTTGAGACGTTTTCTATACACCCTGATCGCCGGCGCGGCGATCGCGTCCGCGGTGCCGGCCACCGCGCTGGCCCAGGGCCACGACCGTGGCCATCGACGCGACAACGAGCGCCATCACCGGCACCATGCCCGGTTCCACCACCGGCACTTCGGACGCATTGACGCGCCGGCCATGCAGAACGCCGGGACCGTCGCTTCGTTCGACGGGCGGACGCTGGCGATCCGCCTGAACAACGGGTCCACGGTCAGCGGCGTGGTCAACCGCGGCACCGAGATCCGCTGCGTGGCGTTCGGCCGCGAGGACCGGTTCTTGCACCGCAACGACGACCACGGCGGCGGATTCGGGAGCGGGGGATCCGGGAGCGGCGGATCCGGCGGCGGCAGCGGCTCCGGTGGGAGCGGCGGTCCCGGCGGCGGATCCGGCAGCGGCGGCCCAGGCAGCAGCTCCGGCGGCAGCGGCGGTTCGGGCAGCAGCGGTGGGCCCGGCAGCGGCTCGGGCAGCAGCGGCGGCCCCGGCAGCAGCGATTCCGGCAGCTCCGGGAGCCCCGGCAGCGGCGCGCCCAGCGGTCACGACAATGGCGACCGCGGTGACGACAACGGCGACCGCGGCGACCGTAACGACAACGACCGCGGCGACGACAACGACAACAACGACCGCAACGACGACAACGACATGCGCAACTGCGGCCGGATCAACCTGCGGCCCGGCACGGTCGTCCACGAGGCCGACCTTCGGCTCTCGCCGTCCGGCGCGATCTGGCAGGAGGTTGAGCTGGTGGTCCGCTTCCCCCAGGGCCAGGACCACTGACCGACAGCGCCGTGACCGGTGGCCCCGCCCTGGGGCCGCCGGTCATCGGTGCCGGGAAGGGCTGGCCACGCGGCGGCGTCTGTCCTTATACGACCGCCGATGTAGCCGTTCTCGCTGGGAGGCGACAACTGAATTGAGCCCGCTGGCCCTTCCCCTGAGGTTCCTGCAAACGCAGTCGGACGCGCAGCTTGCCAAGCTGGCGGGCGAAGGGCACGAACGGGCTTTCGAAGCGCTCGTCCGCCGCTACCGAAAGCCGCTGCTGGCGTATTGCCGGCGGATGACGTCATCCGAGGCGAGCGCGGAGGACGCCCTCCAGCAGGGTCTGTTGCAGGCCTGGACCGCGATCCGCACCGGCTCCGAGGTCCGCGACCCACGCGCGTGGCTGTATCGGATCGTCCACAACGTGGCGATCTCGAGCCAGCGCCGCCCGCGCCCGATCCCGGTCGAGATCGAGGACACGGTGTGCGCCAACGGCGCCGACCACGAGGCCGAGCGCCGGATGGCCGTGCGCGAGGCGCTGGAGGGACTCGCGGCGTTGCCTGAGATGCAGCGCGACGTGCTCGTCAGCACCGCCGTCGACGGCCTGAGTCACGAGGAGGTGGCCCACGCGCTCGGGCTCAGCAGCGGCGCCGTCCGCGGCCTGGTCTACCGGGCGCGCGCCACGCTGCGCGCCGCCGCGGCGGCCGTGCTCCCCGGCCCACTGATCGGATGGTCGTTGCGCAGCGCCGAGCGCGGAGGCTCGCCCGGCCTGACCGAGGCGCTGGCCGGCGGAGGCTCCGCCGGCCTCGGCGCTCTGCTCGTCAAGGGCGGGGCGATCGCGGTGACCGCCGGCGCGTTGGCGACGGCAGGCATCGCCGCCGACGAGGACCATCACCGCGCCCATCCGGCCGGCGCCGGAGCGGGCATCGCGGCGCAGCGGCAGTCCGGTTCCCGCACGGGCGCTCCGACGCTCGCTCACGACAGGCTCGTGGCCGACTCGACCGGAAGGATGCCGGGGGCAAGCAACGGCGGGTCGGGCAACAGCGACGACCGGGGCGGCGCGGCTGAGCCGGGCGACGACTCCGGCGGTCACGGCGGCCGCGGGTCCGGACGGGACCACGCGAGCGAGCACGGTGGCGGGACGCGCGGTGGACGCGGATCGAGCTCGGGACGGGACGACGGCGGCGCCCAGTCCGGCCGCGGTGGCTCCCGTACGTCGGGCGGGTCCGGTGCGTCGAGCGGGTCCGGCCGGTCGGGCGAAGACTCAAGCGGTCCCGGCGGGTCGAGCGGGGTCCGGCGGCTCCAGCGGCGGCCCGGGCGACTCCCGGGACTCGAGTGGTTCCAGCGGATCGAGCGGTTCCCGCGGATCCAACGACTCCGGCAGCTCGAGCGGATCCGGGGGCGGCCCCGGACCGAGCGGCAGCGGCTCCAGCCCCGGCGGTTCCGGGACCGGCTCGAGTGGCCGCGGATCCGCTGGGAGCGGCTCGTCGCCCGGCGGGACGGGCAGCGGCTCCGGCGGAAGTTCGGGCTCCGGCGGAGGCGAGCTCACCACTTCCACCACGCCCACGGCTCCGGTCAGCAGCGGCAGCTCACCCGGCGGCCCGCCGGCCAGCACGACGACGACGGCTTCGACGTCGGGCAGTGGCGGCCCCGGCGGAGGCGGCTCCAGCGACGGGGGCGGGTCGAGCGGCGGAGGCTCCGGACGCGGTCCCAACTAGCCCGACCGTTGGCGACAGCTGACCGCGAGCGGCAAACCGCATGCATAACGTCCCACTCGAGCGCGCCGGCCGCCACCGTGGGACGTTCGCCACGTGGGACGTGATCAACGTCCCAGGCCAACCCGCGACACCCTCCGGTGGGACGTTAAGCACGGACCGCTCACTGGTTCCCGGTTTTAGATCCGGAACACGGTGATCAGGCGCTCCTCGTGCTCGGCGTCGATCCGGGCGATCACCTCGACGTGCTCCTCCAGCCCCGAGCCCCGCAACTTGGTCGCGAGCAGCTCGTCGACCTGGTAGATCCCCGCGCTGTTGGACATCTCGATCTCGACGCGGGCGGCGCGATCCTCGCCCGGGCTGATCTTGACGTCCTCGATCGCGTACGCCGACAGCGAGTGGATGTTCAGCCGGCCGGCCTCGAACGGGACCCGTGAGCGGCCGCGGGCCATGTCGAGTGCGTCGGCCACGCGCACGATCCCGGCCTCGATCGTGAACGGATTGCCCTTGCGACGGTGGCCGATGATCGCGTGTAGCGCCTCTGACACCACGATCGACCGCTCGGGCTCCTCGTAGGCTTCCGACAGCAGTGAGCCGAGCTTGTCGGCGGTCAGGAACAGGCTGTAGCGCTCGTGGTCGTCGCGGTGGATCGACATGCCCACGCAGTGGAACAGGCAGCCGGCGGCGATCACCACCTCGGCGTCGCGGTCGCCCAGCCCGAAGTCGGCGGTCACGCTCGGGGTCACGCCGCGCCGGAACAGCAGCCGGCCCAGCCGCAGCCCGATGTTGAGCACGATCTGGATGTGCACCCAGCTGTGATCGGACATGCCCAGTCGCCGCGTCGCGTTAACCGCCGACACGTGCCACCAGGCCTTGACCTGCTCGTCGGCGTTGACGGCGTCGAGCAGCTGCTCGAGCCGGCGGTTGCCCCGGGTGGGCGCTCGAACGCGCACGTCGGCCAGCGCCTCGCGCGGCGACAGCGGCGGCTCGGAGCTGCTCATCGGCCCCACACTAGTGTCCCCATTCATTAATTGGATGGCAGTCGAGCGGCCGAATTAATGAATCGCCACACTAGCCGTGCGCGGCCTCCAGCAGAACCCCCTCCCGCAGGCCGCCGCGCGCGATCTGCAGCGAGGCGCCCATCAGCTCCGACGCCGCCTGCAGGATCAGCAACCCGGCCGGCAGCAGCCGCACGCGCTCCACGTCGAGCGCGAACCGCTTGGCCACGTCAACCGCCTTCTCGGCCGCCAGTAGCGCGAGCGAGCGGTTGAACGCCGCCGCGTCGAGCATCGGTCCCGCCAGCCGCTGGAGCGACGCGGCGCTGCCCCCGACCGCAACCGCCTCGGTCGGGTGGGGCGCGTCGAGATCCTTGAGCGCTCCGACGACCAGCGCCCGTGCGTCGTTCAGCTCCCGCTCGGACGGCGGATCGGACCGCAGGCAGTCGTCGGCGAGGTCGCCCGAGCCCAGCGCGAACGACGTGCACCACCTGACAGCGTCGGGCGCGGTGCCGACGATCAGCTCCGACGAGCCGCCGCCGACGTCGACCACCCCCAGCTCGCCGTCGGGCACGTGGCCGAGCGTGCGGGCGGCACCGACAAACGCCAGCCGCGCCTCGTGCTCACCGGTCAGCACCACCACTTCGAGCCCGCACGCTTCGCGGATCGCCGACACCAGCTCGTCGCCGTTGGCCGCCTGCCGGATCGCCGCGGTGGCAACCGCGTGGATCTCGGTCGAGCCGAGATCCCGGGCCATCCGCAGCTGGCCGGCGACCGCCGCCACCACTTCGGAGATCTTGTGCGGGGCGATCCGATCGCCCTCGAGCATCCCGCGCCTGATGCGCGTGAACACCTTCTGCTGGTCGACCTCTCGCAGCCCGCCGCGGCCGTCGCAGTCGGCGACGAGCAGCCGTGTCGTATTCGATCCGATGTCGATGCAGGCGCTGCGCAATCGCTACCTGAGTGTCGACTCCGGACTCATTTGGGACCCCGATGCGGGACTCTACTGCGGATGCTGGGACTGCGCGCGGGCCGTCGGGCGCTTCGTCCGCGGCTGAGCCGCGGCCTTATCGGGGTGGCCCACCGGGGAGGCCATCCTGGGCGCCTCGGACCGCAGCACGCCGGGTCGCAACGCCACCCACACGGCGACCATCACGACCAGCGATCCCAGCCCGGCCACCCCGAGCGCCACCCGGGGACCCGCCAGTGCGGCGATCGCGCCGCCGAGCAGGATCCCGACGCCGGGGATCAGCTCGAACATCGATTCGTTGACGCTCATCATCACCGCCATCCACCCCTCGTCGACCTCCTCTTGGAGCGCCGTGCGGCCGGCGACCGACTCGACCCCGTTGCCGACGCCGGCGATCGCGGCGCCGACGATCGCCACCCACAGGGCCGGGGCCACGGCCATCACCACGAACCCGATCCCCAGGGCGCCGACGCCGCCGGCGATCAGCCGTCGCGCCGGCAGGGCGAGCCAGCGGGCGTAGACCGCGCTGCCCGCGACCGCCCCGACGCCCCAGGCCGACAGCATCGCTCCGTACCCGCCGGCGCTCGCGTGCAGCGTGTGCTCGGCCAGCACCACCTCGGTCGGGATCGAAATCGTGAAGAACAGGACGCCGGCGGCCTCCACCGCCAGCAGCGCCCGGATCGACGGCCGCTGTGACACGTAGGAGAGCGCGGCGCGGAGGCGCCCCCTGGGCTCGGCCCGCTCGGCGGCCGAGCCCGGGAGCCCGTGCGATGTGATCAGCAACAGTGCCATCGCCGCAAACAGCCCGCAGTTGACCAGCAGCGCGACGCTGGTGCTCGACGCGGCCACGATCACGCCGCCGATCGCCGGACCGGCCATGAAGCACAACGAGAACGCCGTGTTGGCGACCGCGGCGCCCTCGCGCAGCAGCCCCGCGTCCGCGGTCACCTCCGCGGTCGTGGCCCGGGCCAGCGAGCGCGCGACCAGCGCCACGATCCCGTCGAGCGCGGCCAGCAGCAGGATCGGCAGCAGCGCGAAGTGGCTCGCGATCCACGCGAGCGCGATGAACGTCACCGCCTCGATCGCGTACAACGCCGGCAACGTCACCCGCGGCGTGCGGTGATCCAGCCGCACCACCAGCAGCGGCGACAGCAGCGCGGGGATGAACTGTGCGCACAGGAAGAACCCCGCCGCGCCGAGCGCGCTCCCGGTGCGGTCGTACACCAGGAACGACAGCGCGAGCGTGCCGATCGACCACGCCAGCTCGTTGAGCGTGTAGGCGCTGAGTAGTCGCCGGTACACAGGCAGCTGCAGAACCCGCCTCATCCCTCAGTGAGTATCGCCGTTTTCCGGTGGTGTGGGCCCCGAACACGCCTCCTGGCATGATCTGGGACCGTGTCTGATCCAGCTATCGAGGTCCATGGGCTTCGCAAGGCCTATGGGGACTTCGAAGCGGTTCGCGGGATCGAGTTCGAGGTCCGCAGCGGCGAGGTGTTCGGCCTGCTGGGGCCAAACGGCGCCGGCAAGACGACCACGGTCGAGATCCTCGAGGGCTACCGCGGGCGCTCGGCGGGGGAGGTCAGCGTGCTGGGGTTCGATCCCGGCAAGCACTCACGGGCGCTGCGCTCGAAGGTCGGGATCGTGCTGCAGAGCACCGGCCTGTACCGCCACATCCGCGTCCGGGAGGCGCTCGAGCACTTCGGCTCGATGTATCCCCACCCACGCGACGTCGACGAGGTGATCGCGGTCACCGGGCTGGAGGGCAAGGAGGACTCGACCGCGCGCACGCTGTCGGGAGGCCAGCTGCGCCGCCTGGACCTGGCGCTGGCCCTGGTCGGCGACCCCGAGCTGATCTTCCTCGACGAGCCCACCACCGGCTTTGACCCGGCCGCCCGGCGCAACGCCTGGGACACGATCCGCTCGCTGAAGAAGCTCGGCAAGACCGTGCTGCTCACCACCCACTACCTCGACGAGGCCCAGGCGCTCTCGGACCGGGTGGCGATCATCAAGGACGGGCGCATCGTCGTCGAGGGAGCGCCGCAGGATCTCAGCGCGAGCAGCAGCAACGCGCCCTACCGGATCGCCTACCGCGACGACCAGGGCGAGCTGGTCGAGCTCGAGACCGACGATCCGACCACGGTTCTCCACGAGCTCACCGCGGGCGCGCTCGAGCGCGGCACGCGGCTGCAGGCGCTGACCGTCACCCGGCCCACGCTCGAGGACGTGTACCTCGAGCTGACCGCGGATCACGATCTCGGCCGCGACCGCGCCGAACCGGACCCGGTAAGACGCGGCCGCCGCCGGACACAGAAGGTCGCCGATGATCGCTGATCCCCCGCGCGTCGACGCGCGGCCACCGACCGCCAGCGACCAGGGGCCGTCCGGCCTGGAGATCGCCTGGCGTCAGTACCGGCTCGAGCGGCGCCTGTTCTGGCGCAACCCCAGCGCGGCGTTCTTCAACTTCCTGCTCCCGCTCCTGTTCCTGGTGGCCGGCGGCATCATCCTCAGCGGCAACCAGGACAACCTCGACAAGCTCGTGCCGTCGATCGCCGGGATGAGCGTGATGTCGACCACGTTCACGGCGCTCGCCTACAACATCGTGTTCCTGCGCGAGCGCGGGGTGCTCAAGCGGATCCGCGGCACGCCGATGCCGACGATCTCCTACTTCGGCGGGGTCGCCGCCAACGCGGTGACCAACACCGCGCTCCAGATCGCGATCGTGGTCGTGGCCGGACGCTTGTTCTTCGGCATCGGCTGGCCGCAGCAGTGGGGCGCGCTGATCGTGCTGGTGCTCGCCGGCGTCATCTGCTTCGCGTCGCTCGGGGTGGCGTTCGCCCACGCGATCCCGAACTTCGAGTCGACCGCCGCGTATGTCAACGCCGTGTTCCTGCCCGTCGTATTCGTTTCGTTCTACGTGTTTGACTCCAGCAGCGCCCCGCAGTTCCTGCGGACGATCGCCGAGGCGGTGCCGCTGTACCCGCTGATCCACGGTCTGTCCGGGGCGATGGTCACCGGCGCGTCGCTGTCGAGATACCTCAGCGACCTGGGCGTGATCGCGGTCTGGGCGGCGTTCGGGATCTGGCTGGCGGTGACGGGGTTCAGCTGGGAGCAGCGGCGGAGCTGAGCTCTGCTATCACGGTTCGCGATGCCGCCGCTGGCGATCATCTACGACGTGCACGGCAACACGCCGGCGCTGGAGGCAGTGCTCGCCGACGCCCGCGAGGCGGGCGCGGCGCGGTTCTTGCTGGGCGGCGACTACGCGTTGTTCGGCCCGTTCCCGGCCGAGGCGATCGCCTTGCTGCGCGGGCTCGACGACGCGCTCTGGGTGCGAGGCAACGTCGACCGCTGGACCGCCCAGCCCGACCGGCTGAGCGATGGCGACGACCTGCTGCCGCGCGCGGTCGCCGACACCCGCGAGGCGATCGGAGCGCCGGCCGCCGCCGAGCTCGGCGAGCTGCCCGAGCGCCAGGTGCTCGACGGGACGCTCTACTGCCACGCCTCCCCCCTCTCCGACATGCGCTCGTTCATGCCCGAGGCCGGCGACGACGACGGCGAGCTGCTCGCCGGCGCCGCCGAGCGCCGGGTGGTGTTCGGCCACACCCACCTTCAGTTCAGCCGCGCCGGCCCGGGTGGGGTCGAGCTGCTCAACCCGGGCAGCGTCGGGCTGCCGTTCGACGGCGACCGGCGTGCCGCCTACGCGATCGCGCACGATGACGGCTCGATCGAGCAGCGCCGGGTTGCCTACGATCCGCAGGCCGCGATCGACGCTCTCCAGGAGCGCTTCGGCGAGGCCCCCTGGGCGCAGCGATCGATCACCCGACTCCTGAACGCGCGCGCCTGAATGCCGGAGTCCGTCCCGATGTCACCGGCCGCTCGGTCCTGGTATCGCACCAACACGTTGTCGCACCGCCAGTTTCCGCTCGAGCGGCTCGCGGAGCGGCGCGAGACGACCGTCTCGGTGTGCCTTCCGGCCCGCAACGAGGCCCGGACGATCGGCCGGATCCTCGAGCAGCTGACGCCGCTGCGCGAGCTGGGGATCATCAACCAGGTGGTGGTCGTCGACCACTCCACCGACGGGACCGGCGAGATCGCGAGCCGCTACGGGGCGGAGGTCCACGACCAGGAGTCCCTGCTCCCCGAGCACGGTCCCGTGCTCGGCAAGGGCGACGCGATGTGGCGGGGCCTGGCGATGCTCACCGGCGAGCTCGTCTGCTTCCTCGACGCCGACTCGGACGAGTTCGGATCTCACTACGCCTGTGGCCTGCTCGGGCCACTGCTCTGCGAGCCGTCGATCGGGTTCGTGAAGGGCTTCTACCGCCGCCCGCTGCGGGTCGGCGAGGTGACGTTCCCCGACGGCGGCGGGCGCGTGACCGAGCTGACCGCGCGGCCGCTGCTCAACCTGTTCTACCCCGACCTGGCCGGCGTGGCCCAGCCGCTGTCGGGTGAGCTCGCCGCCCGCCGCGAGGTGTTCGAGTCGCTCCCGTTCGTCACCGGCTACGGCGTCGACATCGCGCTGCTGCTGGACGCCTACGCGCTGCTCGGGCTCGACGCAATCGCCCAGGTCGACCTCGAGGTCCGCCAGAACGCCCACCAGCCGCTGCGGGACCTCGGGCCGATGGCGTTTGCCGTGCTGCAGTCGGTGGCCGCCCGGCTGGAGCGTGAGGGCAGGCTCAGCGGGCCGCTGGCGGCGAAGTTCACCGCCCCGGGCGAGAGCGGCCCGCACACGGTCGTCAGCGACCCGGTCGAGCGCCCACCGCTGCAGAGCCTCCGCGCGGCTGCCTGACCCAGGGTCGGATCGGCCGGTCAGCTGAACGCGGCGCGGACCGCGCGGATCCCGGTCGCGGCTGCGTCGGCGAACCCGTAGGTCCCCTGGTCGCGCAGCTCCTCGGCCGCCGCGACCAGCCCGCCGAGTGCGGCGAACGCGAACGCGCCGCCGACCGATACCCGGGCGACGCCGAGCTCCGCCAGCTCGGACACCGACGGTGCCCCGGGGCGGGCGAGCACGTTCACCGGGCGATCGACTGAGGACACAACCTGCCTGATGTCCTCAGCGCTCGTCAGCCCCGGGGCGTACAGCACGTCGGCGCCTGCCTCCTGGTAGGCCTGCAGCCGGGCAATCGTGTCGGCCAGGTCGTCGCGCCCGTGGATGTGGTTCTCGGCCCGGCCGGTGATCACGAACTGCACCGGCCCGGCATGGGCGACCTCGACCGCGGCCTGCACCCGCTCCTTGGCCAGGCCGAGCTCGTAGATCTCGTCGTCGTCGCGGCCACTGTAGTCCTCGACCGAGCACCCGGCGAGCCCGGTCTCGAGCGCCAGCTCGATCGTCTGGGCCACGCCCGCGGGATCGTCGGCGAATCCGTTCTCGAGGTCGGCTGAGACCGGGACGTCGGTGGCGGCGACGATCTCGGCGGAGTGCGCAATCGCCTGCTCCCGGGTGACCGCGCCGTCGAGGCGGCCGATCGTGGCGGCATAGCCGCTGCTGGTGGTGGCCAGCGCCCGGTAGCCCAGTGACACGAGCAGCTTGGCCGAGCCGGCATCCCACGGATTCGGGATCAGCAACGGCTCGCCGGGACGGTGAAGGGACAGGAACTCGGTGACTTTCTGCGATTGATCGCTCATCGTCGCCACACTAGATGATTGATTCCACGACCCCGCGTGCCGGTTCACCTCCGGTCGTTAGAGTGGGCCTGGTGCGGGAATCAGGCACCTCGACGAAGTCGCTGGACCGGGAGCTGCAAGACGGCGCGTTCCGCCGCCAGGAGAGTCAGTTCCGCCGCTGGGTCACCGACGACGGCTCGACCGAGTTCCCGCTCGAGACCGGCCGCTACCACCTGTACGTCTCGCGCGCCTGCCCCTGGGCCCACCGGACGATCATCGGCCGCATGCTGATGGGCCTCGAGGACTCGATCGGGATCTCCTATGTGGACCCGATCCGCAACGAGGAGACCGGCTGGAAGTTCAGCGGCGGCGAGTACGTCGACCCGGTCAACGGATTCGAGTTCCTGTCTGCGGGCTACCACGCGACCGATCCCGACTACAACGCGCGGGTGACCGTCCCGGTCCTGTGGGACAAGCGGACCGGCGTGATCGTCTCCAACGAGTCGCGGGACATCCTGCGGATGCTCTGCACCGTGTTCGCGCCGCTGGCCGAGCACCCCGTCGACCTGTACCCGGAGCCGTTGCGCGCCGAAATCGAGACGCTCAACGAGGTGATCTACGACAACGTCAACAACGCCGTGTACAAAGCGGGCTTCTCCACCCTCCAGCACGCCTACGAACACGCGGTCGGGCAGCTGTTCGCCACCCTCGACGAGCTCGACGCGCGTCTGGCCGACCGCCGCTTCCTGTTCGGCCCCGAGCCGGTCGAGACCGACTGGCGGCTGTTCACGACGCTGCTGCGGTTCGACGCCGTCTACCAGATCCACTTCAAGTGCTCGTTGCGCAAGTTGATCGAATACGAGCACCTGTGGCCCTACACCCGCGACCTGTATCAGTGGCCCGGCGTCGCCGACACCGTCTCGTTTGACGAGATCCGGGCCCATTACTACCGCACGCACCCGCAGATCAATCCCAGCGGCCTCGTCGCGGTCCTCCCCGCGGCTTCGTTCGACGACCCGCCGGGACGCAACCACCTGTAAAACCGCCCGTTTCAGGGGAGGTCTGGTGACGTAGACTCCCGGCGTGGAAGTAGCCTCGTGACTCTCGCCGGGCAACACAGCGCAGCAGAATCACAGGGAGCGGGGGAAGTTGTGCTGCTCGAACGCGAACAGCAGCTAGCGCGACTGCAGCGGGCCGTCGCTGCCGCCAGCGCGGGCACCGGCAGCGTCGTGCTGATCGAGGGTCCGGCAGGCATCGGGAAGACCGCGCTGCTGCTCGCAGCCCGCCAGCTGGCCCCGCAGGGCGGGATGCGGTGCCTGCGGGCCCGGTGCAGCGAGCTCGAGCAGGAGTTCGCGTTCGGCGTCGTGCGGCAGTTGCTGGAGGCGGTGCTCGCCCGCGCCGACGAGGCCGAGCGGGCGGCGCTGCTGAGCGGCGCCGCGGCGCTGGCCAGCCCGCTGTTCGACCTCGCTCCCCCCACCGGCCGCCACGAGCCGGAGGGTCCGGCCCGGTCGGCCCAGACCGGCGTGACCCCAGGGCCTGCCTCCGACCTCACGTTCACGCTCGTCCACGGCCTGTACTGGCTGACCGCGAACCTGGCCGAACGCGGGCCGGTGATGGTCGCCGTCGACGACGCCCACTGGGCTGATACCTCCTCGCTGCGCTTCCTCGCCTACCTGGCCGCCCGATGCGACGAGCTCGGCGTGCTGGTCGCGCTGACCGCCCGCGAGGGCGAGCGTACCGCGGCGGCGGACATGATCGCGGCACTGCGCAGCGACGCCAGGGCCGTCCGCGTCGCGCCGGAGGCACTCAGTGAGAACGCGGTCACGAGCATGGTGCGCTCGGCGCTCGGCGAGGACGCCGACGCGTCCTTCTGCTCGGCATGCGCGAATGCCAGCGGGGGCAACCCGTTCCTGCTGCACGAGCTGATCTCCGAGCTCGAGGCCGAGCGCATCGAGCCAGTCCCCGCCAGCGCCGCCCGGGTCGAGGCCGTGCGCCCGGACTCGGTGGCGCATGCGGCAGTCGCCCGGCTGGCCCGGCTCGGCGGCGACGCCACCAACCTGGCCCGCGCCGTGGCCGTGCTCGAGACCTGCACCCTGCGCCAGGCAGCGACGCTCGCCGAGCTCGATCAGGAGCGCGCCGGACGGGCGGCCGACCAGCTGGTATCCGCGCAGATCCTCGCGCCCTCGGCGCCGCTGGCGTTCGTCCACCCGCTGCTCCGGCACGCCGTATACGAGAGCATCCTCCCGGCCACGCGCGCGGACAACCACCGCCGGGCCGGCCTGCTGCTCGCGTCGGAGGGCGCCCGCAGCACGATTGCGGCCGGGCATCTGGTGCGCGGCGAGCCGGCCGATGATCCGGCGGTCGTCGAGGCGTTGCGGGCCGCCGCTCGGGAAGCGCTGGCCGACGGAGCGCCGCCATCAGCCGTCCGGCTGCTGCGCCGGGCGTTGAGCGAGCCGCCGGCGCCCGAGTTGCGCGCGATCTTGATCGGCGAACTCGGTGAGGCGGAGGCGCTGGCCCGCGACCCGGCCGCGGTCGGACACCTCGAGGAGGCATTGGAGCGCAGCACCGATCCCCGCGCCACCGCGCGGCTGTCGATCGCACTCGGCGCGTTGCTGGTGTGGGTCGGGCGGCCGCTGGAGGCACACCAGGTGGTGGCCAGCGCAATCGAGCGCCTTCCCGACCTGTCGCCGCTGGCCCTGCGGGTCGCGCTCGAAACCGTGGGAGTGGCGATCGCCTCGCTCGATCGGCGCCTGATCGCCGAGGTGCAACGGCGCCTGCCCGAGCTCCACGAGCTCGCGGTGCAGGCCGGCTCGGCGGGCCACGCGCTGCTGATCTTCGAGGGCTGCTGGCGCGGCCAGGTGGGGCCGTACGATGGCGACTGGAGGGAGCTGGTCGACGCTGGGCTCGACGGCGGCCGCTACGTGGCCGAGCACACGGCAGGCGCCCCGATCGTCAGCTACGCCGCAGCGGTGCTGGTGCTAGCCGACGAGGTGCAGCGAGCCGAGGCGCTGATCGCCGACATCCGCGCGGATGCCCGTGCGCGGGGATCGATCGACGCGCACCTGACCGGGCTGACGTGGGGTGCGCTGCTGGCGGTCAGGCGCGGGGACGTGGTCCGAGCCGAGGCGGACGCCCGCGAATCGCTCGAGATCGCCACCCGCTACGGGGTGCTGTGGACGAAGATCTGGTCGGCGGCGATCCTGGCCGGCGCGCTGATCGAGCGCGGCGAGCTCGACGAGGCCGACAGCGTGCTCGCACCGATCCCGACCGACGCCGTACTCGGCACCGCCGCGGTACTGCACGCGCTGTTCGCACGGGCGCGCCTGCGCGTGGCCCAGGGCCGGCGTGCCGAGGCGATCGACGACCTGCATGCCACGGAGCGCAGCGTCTTGACCAACAATCCCAGCTACGTGCCGTGGCGATCGACGCTCGCGCTGGTCGTGGCCCGCGAGGACCCCGAGCAGGCGCGGGAACTGGCCAACACCGAGATGGCGCGCGCCCGGGAGCTCGGGCAGCCCCGCGGGATCGGCGTGGCGCTGCGGACCACCGGGATCGTCGAGGGCGGCGATGCAGGGATCGCGATGCTGGAGCAGGCCGTGGCCATCCTGCGCGAAGCTCCGTCCCGGCTCGAGCTCGCCAGGACCCTGTGCGACCTCGGCGGCGCCCAGCGCCGGGCCGGCAACCGCGCGGTGTCGCGCGAGCCGTTGCGCGAGGCGCTCGAGCTGGCTCAGCGCTGCGGCGCGGAGTCGCTCGCCCAGCGGGCGCGCGAGGAGCTGATGGCGACCGGCGCCCACCCGCGCCGCGAACGACTCTCCGGTCCCGACGCGCTGACGCCAGCCGAGCGCCGCGTGGCCGAGATGGCGGCCGCCGGGATGACTAACCGCGCGATCGCGGAGTCGCTGTTCGTGACCGCCAAGACGGTTGGCACCCACCTCGGCCACATCTACCGCAAGCTCGACCTCGATGGGCCGCAGGCGCGCGAGCGGCTCGCCGAGCGGTTGGGATGAGCCGCTGAGTGCGGCGATCATCACCGGTGCCGCGAAGGGGATCGGCGCCGCGTGCGCTACCGAGTTCGCGGCCGCGGGCTGGGACCTGGTGCTCGTCGACCGCGACCGGGGACCGCTGGACGAGGTCGCGGCCGCGTGCGGCGAGCGAGCGGTCCCGCTGGTCGGCGACGTCTCGGCCGCCGACACCAACGTGGCGGCGGTTGACCTGTGCGAGCAGCGCTTCGGAGCACTGCACGCGGCGGTAGCCAACGCCGGCGTGAACCTCGCGCGCTCGATCGACGACACCACCGACGCCGACATCGAGCGGCTGTTCTCCGTCAACGTCAACGCGCTGATCTACCTCGCCCAGGCAGCTCACGCCGCGCTCGCCCGCACGTCGGGCAGCCTCGTGGTGATGGCGTCCAAGACCGGGATCGTGGCCCAGCCCGATTCGCCCGTTTACTGCGCCACCAAGGGGGCGGCGGTGCTGCTGGCCCGGGCGCTGGCGCTCGACTGGGCGGCCGAGGGAATCCGGGTCAACGCCGTCTGTCCGGGGATCGTGGACACGCCGATGCTGGCCGAGTTCTTCTCGCAGCTGGGCGACCCCGAGCGCGCCAGGCAGGAATCCTCGACCGCGCAGCCGCTGGGACGGCTGGCCCGCCCGCAGGAGTGCGCGGCGGCGGCGCTGTTCCTGGCTTCGCCCGCGGCCTCGTTCATCACCGGCGTGGCGCTGCCGGTCGACGGCGGCTTCACCGCCCAGTGACAGTGCGTACGGGCGATGCGTGACTGCGTGATCACCGGCGTCGACGTCCACGACGTGCGCTTCCCGACATCGCGCACGCTGGCCGGCTCGGACGCGATGAACGAGGCGCCCGACTACTCGGCCGCGTACGCGATCCTGAGCACCGACTCCGAGTTGAGCGGGCACGGGCTGACGTTCACGATCGGGCGCGGGACCGAGATCGTGGTGGCCGCGATCCATGCACTGGCGCCGCTGGTCCGCGGCCGGCGGCTGTCGGACGTGGCCGCCGATCCGCGCCGGTTCTGGCGCGAGGTGACCGGTGACTCGCAGCTGCGCTGGCTCGGCCCCGAGAAGGGCGTGATCCACATGGCCACGGCGGCGCTGGTCAACGCGGTCTGGGACCTGTGGGCGAAGGCCGAGGGCAAGCCGCTGTGGAAGCTGATCGTGGACATGAGCCCCGAGCAGCTGGTGGGCTGCGTCGATTTTCGGTACTTGACCGACGCGCTGACGCCCGAGCGGGCGGTCGAGTTACTGGACTCGGTGGTCGAGAGCCGCGGGCACCGCGAGACCGAGATGCGCCGGGACGGCTTCCCGGCGTACACGACGTCGGTCGGGTGGCTCGGCTACAGCGACGATGAGGTCCGCGAGCGCTGCCGCAACGCCATCGCCACCGGCTGGACGCACATGAAGATGAAGGTCGGCGCCGACCTCGACGACGACGTCCGCCGCGCCGCCCTGATCCGCGAGGAGATCGGGTCCGAGCGGTTCCTGATGATGGATGCCAACCAGGTGTGGGACGTCGATCAGGCGATCGACGCCACTCGCCGTCTCGCCGAGTTCGACCCGTGGTGGATGGAGGAGCCGACCAGCCCCGACGACGTGCTCGGGCATGCACGGATCGCCCGTGAGGTCGCGCCGATCCGGATCGCCACCGGCGAGCACTGCCAGAACCGGGTGACGTTCAAGCAGCTGATGCAGGCCGGTGGGCTCGGGGTCTGCCAGGTCGATGCCTGCCGGCTGGGCGGCGTCAACGAGGTGCTCGCGGTGCTGCTGCTGGCCGCGCAGTTCGAGATCCCGGTGTGCCCGCACGCCGGCGGCGTGGGCCTGTCCGAGTACGTCCAGCACCTGTCGCTGATCGACTACATCGCGGTCTCGGGGCGGTTGGAGGACCGCCGGATCGAGTTCGTCGACGAGCTCCACGAGCACTTCGTGCATCCTGCCCGGATCCGCGACGGCCGCTACCTGGTGCCCGAGGCGCCCGGCTACAGCATCGAGATGCTCCCCGAGTCGGTCGCCGAGTATTCGTTCCCCGACGGTCCCGCCTGGCGCGGTCAGGTCGCGGGCCGGTTGCGGTAGCGGCCCACGAGCTCGGGGGCAGCAAGCTGCATCCGAGCCGGAGGCAGCCCGCGAGCGATCAGCGTGAGGTCGTCGAGCACCATGTCGCCGATCCGGGCAAACGCCGCCGCGGTGCCGCCGGCGCGGTGTGCCGACAGCACCAGACCGTCCATCGCCCGCGCCCGGTGTCCGGGTGCCACCGGCTCTTCGGGCCACACGTCGATCGCGGCGAGCAGCTCGCCGGCCGCCACCCGATCCAGCACGGCTTCGTAGTCGGCGACCGCCGCCCGGCTGACCAGCACCAGCCGGGACCCGCGGCGCATCAGGTTGACCCGGTCGCGGTCCAGCAGCTCGGCGCTCTCCGACGTGACCGTCGCCAGCATGAACACGATCGCGCTTGAGCGCAACAGCTCCTCGAGCGTCGCCGCCCGGGCGCCGGCTTCCTCGATCACCGATGCCGGCAGCCACGGATCGTGGATCCGCAGCGTCGGGGCAAACGGCACCAGCAGCCGGTGCAGAGCCCGGCCGAGGTTGCCGTAGCCGACCAAGCCGATGTCACTGCCGCGCAGGTGCAGTGCGTCGGCGTTGCCGTCCTCGAGGTAGCGCTCGCGGCCGGCCCGGAACGCGCGGTCCTCGCGGGAGATCCCCCGCGCCAGATCGATCGCAAGGCCGAGCGCGTACTCGGCGACGGCGTCGGCGTAGGCGGGACCGCAGCCGAGCACGTGCACGCCGTTGCGAAAGCACGTCTCGTAGTCCACATTGCCGCAAGAAGTTGCCCTCGACGTTGAGAACGGCGCGCAACTCGGTGGCCCGGTCCAGCCGCTCGGTCGGGAGGTCGGGCTGGCCGACGATCGCAAACGCATCGGGCAGGTGCCGGTCCAGCTCGCCCTCCGCCGCCCGGTCGTCGAGCTCGACCACCGCGAATCGGGCCCGCAGGGCCGACAGCGCGTCGGGCGTGAAGATCACGTCCCGCGGCCGTCCGGTGGCCGCGAGCAGGACCTTCGGGGGCGGTTGATCGTTCACGGCGAGATCGCGATCAGTACGTGGCCCGGCCTCCCGAGAGGTCGAACACCGCCCCCGTGCTGAAGCTGCACTCGTCGGACACCAGGAACGCGATCAGCGCCGCCGCCTCCTCCGGGGTGCCGATCCGCTTCATCGGGATCTTCTCGATCATGTAGGACACGTGCTCCTCGCTCATGTCGGCGAGCATCCGCGTCTGCACGACCGCCGGCGCCACGCAGTTGACGAGCACGCCGGTCTCGGCCAGGTCCTTGCCGATCGACTTGGTCATCCCGATCACCGCGGCCTTGGAGGCCGAATACGCCGCCGCCATCGGGTTGCCCTCCTTGCCCGCGATCGAGGCGACGTTGACGATCCGGCCGTAGCCCCGCGGCACCATCACCCGCGCGGCGGCGCGGTTGGCGAAGAAGACGCCGTCGCAGTTGATCGAGAACACCCGCCGCCACTCGTCGTCGGGCACTTCCCGGGTGGGCAGCGACAGGCCGCTGACTCCCGCCGCGCAGACGACGATGTCGAGCTGCCCGAGCTCCTGCACCGCCCGGGCCACCGCCGCGTCGACGGTCTCGGATCGGCTGACGTCGCCGGTGATCGCCAGCACGTCCTCGAGCCCAGCCTCGCGCGCGTCGAGCGTCGCCACCTGGGCTCCGCCCGCCAGCAGCCGGCGCGCAACCGCCTCGCCGATGTCCCCCGCGCCGCCGGTGATCAGCGCGGTCCGTCCTGAGTAGTCGTATTGGGCGATCATCGCTAGAGATAGGTGACGGCGTCGGCGACGACGGGCGAGCGGCCGCGCAGGAAGTCCAGGTCGCAGCCTTCGTTGGCCTGCAGCACGTGCTGCTCGTAGAGCTGGCGGTAGCCGCGTTCGTCCTTGAGCGGGGGCGGCGTCCAGGCCTCGCGGCGGCGATCGAGCTCGGCGTCCTGCACCAGCACATCGAGCGAGCGCTGCGCCACGTCGAGCCGGATCCGGTCACCGCTCTGCACGAGCGCCAGCGGGCCGCCGACGGCGGACTCGGGCGCCACGTGCAGCACCACCGCTCCGTAGGAAGTGCCGCTCATGCGCGCGTCGGAGATCCGCAGCAGGTCGGTGACGCCGGCCTTCAGCAGCTTGGCCGGGATCGGCAGGTGGCCCCATTCGGGCATGCCCGGTGCGCCCACGGGGCCGGCGTTGCGCAGCACCATCACCGAGTTCTCGTCGACCTCGAGCTCCGGGTCGTCGACGCGCGCGGCGAGGTCGTGGATGTCCTCGAACACGATCGCGGTCCCCTCGTGCGCCAGCAGCCGGTGATCAGCCGC
Organism: uncultured Solirubrobacterales bacterium; assembly: GCA_963831845.1. Classification (GTDB taxonomy): domain Bacteria; phylum Actinomycetota; class Thermoleophilia; order Solirubrobacterales; family Solirubrobacteraceae; genus Palsa-465. Next base: position 57,585 of record CAWHRT010000035.1, read on the forward strand.
CGAGATCTTCATCACGGCGCCGTCGGGGCAGAGGTTGCCGCGCAGGACGACCAGCGCGCCGCCCTCGTCCAGCGGCTCCGAACGCGTGCGGATCACCTCGCGATCGATGATCTCAGTCGGCGTCGAGTCGAGATTCTCGCCGAGCGTCCTGCCGGTCACGGTGAGCGCGTCGAGGTGCAGCAGGTCGCGGATCTGATCCAGCACGGCCGGCAGCCCGCCGGCGTAGTAGAAGTCCTCCATCAAGCGCTCCCCCGCCGGCTTGAGGTTGACCAGCCACGGCGTGGTCACGCACAGCTCGTCGAACAGCGACAGCGGCAAGTCGATCCCGAGCCGGCCGGCGTAGGCGATCAGGTGGATGATCGCGTTTGTCGATCCGGAGATCGCGTGCAGGGCGCGGATCGCGTTCTCGATCGCCTCGCGCGTGACGATGTCGGCCGGGCGGATGTCACGCTCGACGAGCTCGATGATCTGGCGCCCCGCGTTCTCCGCGACGTGGGCCCGCCGCGAGTCGACCGCCGGGATCGCGGCCGCGCCGGGCAGCGTCAGCCCGAGCGCCTCGGTCATGCACGCCATCGTCGAGGCGGTGCCCATCGTCTGGCAGTGGCCGTTGGAGCGCGACATCGAGTTCTCGATCTCGGTGAACTCGGTCTCGGTGATCCGCTCGGCCCGGAGCTCCTCGTTGTAGTGCCAGCAGTCGGAGCAGGACCCGAGCTCGTTCCCGCGCCAGCGGCCGTTGAGCATCGGCCCGCCGGTGACCACGATCGTCGGGATGTTGGCCGAGCAGGCCCCCATCACCGACGCCGGGTTGGTCTTGTCGCAGCCGGTGAGCAGCACCACCCCGTCGAGCGGGTACGAGCGGATCGACTCCTCGACGTCCATCGCCATCAGGTTGCGGTAGAGCATCGTGGTCGGCTTCATCAGCGACTCGCCCAGGGACATCACGGGAAATTCCCGGGGAAATCCGCCCGCCTGGAGCACGCCGCGCTTGACCGCCTCGGCGAGGCCGCGCAGGTGGATGTTGCAGTTGACGAGCTCCGACCAGGAGTTGCAGATGCCGATGACGGGGCGACCCCGAAAGCTCTCGTCGGTGACCCCGGTCGACTTCAGCCAGGAGCGGTGCAGGAACCCGTCCAGATCGCGGCGGTCCATCCACTCCGAGCTGCGGCGCCCGTTGGCCCGTCCGAGGTCGCCGTTTCGCATCGTCGGCATGTGTCTCCTTTCATTGAATGTGCTCGAGGACGATCTTGGCGACGATCCCACGCCGGTCGTCCATCAGCGCGATCGCATCCTCGAAGTCGCCGATCGGGAAGCGATGGGTGACGATCCGGTCGAGCTCGAGCACGCCGTCGGCGAGCAGCCCGACCACCCGCGACCAGGTCGCCGCGGGGTAGGCGATGCTGCCGATCAGCGTCATGTCCTTGCCGACCAGCAGGTCTGACGGCAGCGTCAGTGTCCGGCCTTCGCCGGCGATGCCGAGCAGCACGGCTCTGCCGCCGGGGCGGCACAGCTGGGTGGCCAGCTCGACCGCCTCGGGGACGCCCGCTGTCTCGACCACCAGGTCCATCTCGGCCCGTGCCGGCTCGCGCTCGCCGCTCAGCACCACCTCGGTGGCGCCCAGCGTCCGAGCGAGCTCGAGCTCCTCTTCCCGAACGCCGTAGGCCACGATCCGCGACGGCGAGTGCAGGGCGAGCAGCGCGATTGCCAGTGACCCGAGCGTGCCCACCCCGATCACAGCGGCGGACTCTCCCGGCTGGGGCCGCGCCTTGTCGACGCCGTGCAGGACCACCGACGCCGGCTCGACGAGCACCCCGGCGTCGAACGACACGTGGTCGGGCAGCCGGTGTACGACCCGTTCCGGGACCGCGACGAGCTCGGCGTAGCCGCCGGGCCGGGTGAAGCCGAGCGCCTCGATGCGTTCGCACCACTGCGTCTCGCCTCGGCGGCAGGGCGCGCAGCGCCCGCAGGTGATCATCCCCTCGCTGACTACGCGATCGCCGGCGCGCACCGAGGTCACGTCGGACCCCACGCCGACCACCGTCCCGGACCACTCGTGTCCGGGGATCACCGGGAACCGGACCCAGCGGGGATCGGTGAACTGGCCGGTCATCACCTCGATGTCGGTCCGGCACAATCCCGCCTCGCGGCTGCGGACGAGCACGTCGTCCGGGCCCACCACGGGCGCGTCCACCTCCCGGTAGGCGACCCGGCTGGGGGCCTCCACGACTACCGCCTTCACCCCCGAAAACCTAATCTATGTCCGGTGAGCGCGATCCCGGAGCTCGCCGCCAGGTTCTCCTCGCTCTACACGGGCGCGCTGACCGACGTGCTCGACCGGCATCGATACCTCCAGCAGACGCTCCCGCCCGAGCTGCTGCCGTTGCGTCCGGGGATGCGGCTGGCCGGTCCCGCGTATCCGATCCTGGGACGCCCCCACCCCGGCCACGACTACGACACGTCGATCCGCAAGATCCTGGAGATGCTCGGCTCCGTCACCGCCGGAAGCGTCGCCGTCTATCAGACCAACGACCGCTCCTGCGCCCATCTCGGCGAGCTCTCGGTGATCTCGCTGGCCTCGCGCGGCTGCGCCGGCGCGGTGATCGACGGCGGCGCGCGAGACGCCGACTACATCCTCCGCGAGGACTTCCCGGTGTTCTCGCGGTACGTGACTCCACAGGACTGCGTGCCTCGCTGGGAGCTGCTCGCCCACGGCGACGTCACGGTCGTGATCGGCGGCGTACGGATCGCTCCCGGGGACTGGATCGTCGGTGACGTGGACGGGATCGTCGTCGTGCCCGGGGAGCGGGTGGAGGAGATCCTGGCCGAGGCCGAGGCCAAGGTCGCCACCGAGAACGAGATCCGGGACGCGGTCCGCGCGGGAACGCTCCCGCTGGACGCCTACGAGCGCTTCGGCACTTTTTAGTGTCTCGACACTAGCCGGCGGGCCCGGCACTCGACGGTTACCGGCGACGATTGATCGGCAACGCCGTGGCTGCGCCGAACGCTCACAGGCGTTCGGCGCAGCCCGGCTGCCCCCGGATGGTTCGTTATCGCGGCGAAGCCCCGTTGCACGGCGCCGACCCGCGATCACTCGCGTCTTCGCCGCCATCCGCCGTCTTCTGAACGACCTCGGCCAGTTCGAGCCAGCCCCAGAACTCGCGCCGCTCGCCCCCGGCGACGCGAGTGCTGCCTTGGATCGGATCCGATCCGACCACGAGTGTCATCGTCAGCTCCACGCTTTCCCCTGTCTGTGCCACTGGGGAGATCGTGCCGCAGACCCCCTGAGTTCGCATCGGGTGCCCCTCCTGATCTTTTGGCTCGGCCCCAGCCTCGAAGTCACCGCGACGCCGAGCGGCCCCCCGCTCGGCGCCGCGTGTTTGCCCCCGATCGGAGCGACGGCGCGACGGCTTTGCCCCGGGGTGCGCAAGCGCCGTGAGCCTGCGCCCCTCGCCGCGTCGTGTCTCCGTTGTTTGCTGCATCCGGCACTGACACGATGGTGCCCGGTGCCGGCGCGCTTCGCATCGGGACCCCCACCCGATCTTTGTCGGGGGTCCTGAGGGGTGGCTCCTAGGGGGTCCTAGACGGGTTGCGGAGTTGGCTCAGCCGCGCTTGCGGCGCAGGGCGATCAGCGCAACCACCACGCCGAGCAGCAGCACCAGCGGGCCCGGGTTGCGCTTGACGCGCTCGGCCATCACCGAGCCGACCAGCGAGCCGGCGTCGAGGGGCTCGTTCTCCTGCGGCGGAGGCGGCGGCGTCGCCGCCGCCGGCTCGGCGGCCGCGTCGGGGATCAGCGGCTCAGGCTCGGGCTCGGGCAGGATCGGCTCGGGAGGCTCCGGCGCCTCGGCCTTGGGCTCCGGCTCCTCGGCCTTGGGCTCCGGCTCCTCGGGCTTGGGCTCCGGCTCCTCGGGCTTAGCGTCCGGCGCGGGCGCCGCGGGTTCCGCGGCTGCCTCGGGCTCGGGTGCCTCGTCGGGCCCCTTGGCGGGCTCGTCGGTCAGCGAGGCCTGCAGGCGCTGCGCGAACTCGCGCAACAGCCGCTCGGAGATGTCCTCGATCATCCCGCCGCGGCCGAACCGGGCCAGCCGTCCGGTGATGTGGTAGTCGGTGGCCACGTCCACGCGCGTCTCGCCGGGCTTCTCCTCCACCACCTTCGAGACGATCGTGGCGTTGGCGCCGCCCTGCCCGCGCTTGTCGTTGCCCTGCGCGTGCATCGTCGCCTCGTGGGCCTGCTCGTCGATCTCCTTCATCTCGAGCTTGCCCGCGTAGGCGGCCGTCGTCGGGCCGATCTTGATCGAGAACGTGCCGTTGTAGCTGCCGTCGTCGTTACGGCCCGTGACCGCCGCGCCCGGCAGGCATGGCGCGACGTGCTCGACGTCGACCAGGGCCTTCCAGACTCGCTCGATCGGCGCTGAGACCTCAAACGACTGCTCTAGTTTCATGGCGAATGGCCTCCAGGTCGTCGGGTGTGTCGACATCGCGGCCTGAGCACAGCTCGCCGCACTCGATCGTTGGTCCGCCGCGGAGGAGGTCACGTGCGCCGCGATCCCCCGCCAGGGAGGAAATTGCCCGGATCTGCGGCCGATCAAGCACCGCGGGGTGTCCGGGGCGTCCAGCATACGTCGCTCGGGTCCCGCCGGGCTCGGCCGTGAACCGGGCGATCACCTCCGGGGTGATCAGCGGGGCGTCGCCGAGCGTCACCACGACCTTGTCCACGTCCGACAGCGCCTCGAGGCCGGCGCGCAGCGACGCGGCTTGGCCGTCGTCCCAGTTCGGGCAGATCACCGGCTCGGCGCGATCGAGCTCGACTCCTGCCAGCACCTCGTCGGCGTGGGAGCCGAGCACGACCACGACGCGGTCGAGTTCTGCCACGGCGCATTGCGCGCGGATCGCGTATTCGAGCAGCGGCCGCCCGTTCAGATCGGCGAGCTGCTTGGGCTGATCGCCGAACCTCGTCCCCGCCCCGGCCGCCAGGATCAGGCCTGCGATCAAGCCGCAACCTCGTGGATGCGTCCCTTGCGGTTGGCCAGTCGGCCGCCCTCGCGGCCGTGGCGCGCGGCCACCACCTCCGACAGGATCGACAACGCCGTCTCCTCGCCGCTCACCGCTCCCAGGTCGAGCCCCAGCGGCGCGGACATCCGCTCCAGGTCCGCGTCGGCGAAGCCGGCGGCGAGCAACCGCTCGCGCCGCTTGGCCTGCGCCCGCTTGGAGCCCATCGCGCCGATGAAGCGCGCCGGCGAGCGCAGGGCGATCTGCAGCACCGCATCGTCGATCTTGGGGTCGTGCGTCAGCACCGCGATCGAGGTCGCCGGGTCGATCCCGCCCAGCCGCTCGAGCGCCTCCTGTGGCCAGGCGGCGATCACCTGTTCGGCGTCGGGGAAGCGCTCGCGGGTGGCGAACTGGGCGCGCGGGTCGACCACGTACGGGATCCACCCGGAGTCGCGCGCCAGCCGGCACAGCGTCGCCGCGATGTCGATAGCGCCGAACACGATCAGTCTCGGCGAAGGCGCCGCGATGTCCACGAACAGCGAGCCGCGGCGCACCGATTCGTCGGTCCACAGCAGCTCGCCGGCGACCTTCAGCGCCTCGTCGTCGAGCTCCGGCGCGCCCAGCGTCCCCGAGCGCTCGCCGTCGGCCTCGAGCAGCAGCTTGGCGCCGGGGTCCGAGCCCTCGAGCAGCGTCACCTCGGCGGCACGGCCGCCCGCTCGCGAGATCTCGGCGAACCGCCCCGGCTGGTAGGACTGAATCCAGACGTCGATCTCGCCGCCGCAGGGCAGTCCCACGTCCCAGGCCTCGGAGTCGGCGATCCCGAAGTGGACCAACTGCGGGCCCTCGCCGCCGATCACCCGATCGGCGATCTCTACGACCGCGCCCTCGACGCAGCCGCCCGAGACACCCCCGATCACCTCGCCGTTCTCGTTGACCGCCATCTTCGTGCCGACCGGGCGCGGCGCCGAGCGCTGCGTGTCGACCACCATCGCCAGCGCGGCGCGGTCTCCGCGCTCGGTCCACTCGGTGATTGCCGTCAACGCCTCGGTCACATCAGATCTCCTCCAGGATGACAGCTAGCTGCTCGAACGAGTCAAGCGAGTTGCCCGCCAACAACTCGTCGGTGAACGGGATCGCGGCCTTCATGCCGCGCGTCAGCGGCGCGAAGTCTGGGTGGGCGGCGAGCGGGTTGAGCCACACCAGGCGGTGGGCGCTGCGCCGCAGCCGCGCCATCTCGCGCGCCAGTTGGTCGGGGTCGCCGCGGTCCCATCCGTCGGACAGGATCACCACCACGGCGCCGCGCCCGACACGGCGGCCATGGACCCGGTTGAGCTCGGCCAGCGCCTCCCCGATCCGGGTTCCCCCGGCGAAATCGGTGACCGCGGCGGCGGCGCGCTCGAGCGCACGGTCGTGGTCGCGCCCTGAGAGCTCGTTGGTGATCCGCGTCAACCGGGTGCCGAACGCGAACGCCTCGACCCGCCGCCGCGCCGCCACGGACGCGTGCAGGTACTGGATCAGCATCCGCGCGTACGGGGTCATCGATCCCGACACGTCGCACACCAGTACCAGCGGACGGGGGCGCCGGCTGGGGGCGCGCCAGTGACGGTGAACGGGCTCGCCGCCGGTGCGCAGCGAATCCCGCACCACGCGCCGCAGGTCGGGCGTGTGGCTGCGCCGCCGTGCCGGGCGGGTCCGGCGCGACAGCCGGGTCGGGCCGCGTCGGGCCAGCTGGGCGATCAGCTCGCGGGCGATCGCCATCTCTGTGTCGGTGTACTGGGAGAAGTCCTTGTGGCCGAGCAGCTCTACGTCGCTCCACGCCGCCGGGACGGCGGTCGGATCCGACTGCTGTTGCGGCGGCGTCGGGGCGGTGCCGGGGACTCCCGCGCGCGGCAGCGGCTTCTCGATCTTGCCCAGCGCCTCGAACGGGTCCTCCTGCTCGGCGACCGGCTCGGAGCCGAACACCGCAATGAACGCCAGCTCGAAGCGCTCGAGGTCGCGGTGGCTGGAGCACAGGACCGTGCGCAGCGCCAGGCGCGCGTCCTCGCGCGAGCTCGAGTCGACGGCCGCCAGCGCCCGATGGGCGTCGAGCAGCTCGCCGAGCCCGACGCGCATCCCCTGGGCCCGCAGCGCCGCCGTCAGGGCGCTCAGGCGCTGCACCACCGCGTCGCCCAGCTGGCCGACGGCGGTGGCGCCGTCAGACACCCTCCAACACCTTCCGCTCGCGCACCCGGACCACGTCCTCGTGGACCTTGAGCGCCGTTCCGAGCGTCTCGTCGAGGTCGGCATCGGCGCCCAGCGCGATCAGCGCCTGCGCCCAGACGAGCGTCTCCCCGACGCCTGGGACCTTGTACAGATCGCCGTGCTCTCGCAGGCGGCTGACCGCGGTCACCACCCGAAGCACGATCTCCTCCGAGACGCCCGGGATCCGGGCGTGGACGATCTCGCGCTCTCGCTGCGGCGTCGGGTAGTCGATCCAGTGGTACAGGCAGCGCCGCTTGAGCGCGTCGTGCAGCTCACGCGTGCGGTTCGAGGTCAGGATCACGACCGGGCGCTGGCGCGCGCTGATCGTGCCGAGCTCGGGGATCGTGACCGCGAAGTCCGACAGGAACTCGAGCAGGAACGCCTCGAACTCGTCGTCGGCGCGGTCGATCTCGTCGATCAGCAGCACGACCGGTCCGTCGTGCTCGAGCGCGTCGAGCAACGGCCGGCGCAGCAGAAAGCGCCGCGAGAACAGCTCGCCCTCGTCGACCCCGCTCTCGGCCGCCCGGAGCGCGAGCAGCTGGCGCGCATAGTCCCAGTCGTAGACCGCGTGATGCAGGTCGATCCCCTCGTGGCACTGCAGGCGGATCAGCCGTGCACCGGCCGCGGCCGCCAGCGCCCTGGCCACCTCGGTCTTGCCGACGCCGGCCTCTCCCTCCAGCAGCAGCGGCTGCTCGAGGGTCACCGCAAGGTGGACCCCCAGAGCCAGCGGCCGGTCGGCGAGGTAGCCCTGGGCGGCGAGTGCGGCGCTCGCCGCCTCTACCGAGCCGATCTCTTGCAAGCTCACGCCGGCGCGAGCACCCCGGTCATAGGCCGGCCGCCGTCGCGATCGCCCGCCGGCACAGCACCCTCGCGAGGTGCGACTTGTACTCGGCGCTCGCGTTGAGATCCGCCGGCGGGTCGGTGCCCTCGGCGGCCTGCTCGGATGCCTTGGCGATCGCCTCGGCGTTCAGCGGCTGGCCGCGAAGCGCCTCCTCGACGGCGGTCGCGCGCAGTGGTGTAGAGCCCATGTTGGTCAAAGCGATACGAACATCTTCACAGATGTCGCCCGTCTGCTTGACCAACGCGCTGACGGCGACCATCGCCCAGTCCTCGCTGCGGCGGTTGAACTTCTCGTAGGCGTGGCCCCACCCGTCGAACGTCGGCAGGTGGATCTCGGTCAGGACCTCGGTCGGCCCGATCGCGGTCTCCATGTAGTTCTGGAACAGGTCCGCCGCGGCGATCGTGCGCTGCCCGTCGGGGCCCTGCACGGTCACCGTGCCCTCGGCGGCCAGCAGCACGCCGGGGAGGTCGGAGGCCGGGTCGCCGTGGGCGATCGAGCCGCCGATCGTCCCGCGGTTGCGCACCTGCGGGTCGGCGATCGTGCCCGCCACCTGCGACACGAGGCCCAGCTCGGGCGCAGACTCAAGCTCGGCGTGCGGCGTCATCGCTCCGATCCGCCAGGTGCCGTTCTCGCGGCTGATTCCGTGCAGGCCCGGGACCTTGCGCAGGTCCACGAGCAGCGCCGGCGCCGCCAGCCGCAGCTTCATCAGCGGAAGCAGCGAGTGGCCGCCCGCGAGCAGCTTCGCGTCCTCGCCGCCGTCGGCGAGCGTCGTGATCGCCTCGTCGAGCGACTCCGGCGCTATGTAGTCGAACTGGGCGGGGATCATGCCGGCGCACCTGCCTTTCCCTTGGCTTCTTCGATGGCCTCCCAGACCCGCATCGGGCTGAGCGGCATGTTGATGTAGGTGACTCCAAGCGGCCGCAACGCGTCGATCACGGCGTTCGTGACGGCGGGGCTGGCGGCAATCGTGCCGGCCTCGCCGACGCCCTTGACGCCCAGCGAGTTGACCGGCGACGGCGTCTCGGTGCGATCGGTCTCGAAGCTCGGGAGCTCCGCGGCCGTCGCCAGCGCGTAGTCGACGAACGATCCGGTCGACAGCTGTCCGTCCTCGTCGTAGTGGATCCGCTCGAACAGCGCCTGGCCGATTCCGTGCGTGATCCCGCCATGCACCTGGCCGTCGATCAGCATCGGGTTGATCGCCGGCCCGCAGTCGTCGACCGCGACGTACCGCACGACCTTGATCTTGCCGGTCTCGACGTCGACGTCGACGACGCAAGCGTGCGCGCCGAACGGGAACACGAAGTTCTCCGGGTCGTAGAACGACTGCTCGTCGAGCCCGGGCTCCATCCCCTCGGGGATGTTTTCGGGCGCGTACGCGGCGCCGGCCACCTCGGCGAGCGTCATCCCGCGGTCCGGGGACCCGCGAACGGAGAACTTGCCGTCGCGCAACTCGATGTCCTCGGGCGCCGCCTCCAGCTGGTGGGCGACGAGCGCTTTCGCCTTGTCGGCCACCTTCTTGACCGCCCGGGCCGCGGCCTCACCGCCGACCGCCAGCGAGCGCGAGCCGTACGTGTCGAGTCCCTCCGGTCCGGTGGAGGTGTCGCCGTGGATCACCTCGACCTGCGACGGGTCGATGCCCAGCCGGTCGGCGACGATCTGCGCAAAGCCGGTCTCGTGGCCCTGGCCGTGGGGCGAGGTGCCCGTGTACAGCGTGACCGAGCCGCTGCCGTGGACGCGTACCTCCGCCGACTCCCAGCCGCCGCCGAGCCCCAAGCCGCTCGGACCAACCGCCCGCGACGGCGCGTTCCCGCAGATCTCCGTGTAGGTGCTGAAACCGATCCCGCGGTAGATCCCCTGCTCGTGCAGCTCCTCGGCCTCGGCCCGGACCTGCGCGGGATCGATGTGCTCGAGCAGCTTGTCGAGCGCCGCGACGTAGTTGCCGGAGTCGTAGGCGACACCGATCGGGAGCTCGTGACCGTTGGCGAACGGCTCGATGAAGTTCTTGCGCCGGAGTTCCAGCCGATCCATCCCGAGCTCGCTTGCCAGCTGGTCCATCACGACCTCGATCATGTGCGTGGCCTCGGGCCGGCCCGCCCCACGGATCGCGTCGGTCGGGAACTTGTTCGTCATCACGCCGGTGACATCGGTGTGCACGGCCGGCGTCTTGTAGACGCCGCACATCACGAACGCGCTCAGCGGCGGGATCAGCGGCGTCAGCAGCATCTGGTAGGCGCCGAGGTCCGCGATGATCTTCGCGTGCCACGCGGTCAGGGTGCCGTCGCGCTTGGCGCCAACCTTGACGTAGTCGATCTGGTCTCGCCCGTGGTGCGTGACCATCAATCCCTCGCTGCGGGTCTCGATCCACTTCACCGGCCGCCCGAGCTTGCGAGCGGCCCACGCGCACCCGATCTCTTCGGCGCAGATCTGGAGCTTTGAGCCGAAGCCGCCGCCGACCTCGGGCGCGATCACTCGGACTCTGTCCTCGCCGATGCCCAGCAGCCCCGCCAGGTTGGGCTTCAGGAAATGCGGCACCTGGGTGGAGCTCCAGACCGTCAGCCTGCCGCCGCGGTACTCGGCGAGCACCCCGCGGCACTCGATCGCCGCGCCGGCCATCCGATGGTTGACGACGCGCCGCTCGACGATCACGTCGGCCTCCGCGAAGCCCGCCTCGAGGTCGCCGCCGCCAAGTGACCAGTCGCAGACCTTGTTGGTCCCGAACTGCTCGTGCACGAGCGGCCCGCCCTCGAGCGCGGCCTCCGGGTCCGTCACGACCGGCAGCGGGTCGTACTCGACCACGACGTCCTCGGCGGCGTCGACGACGCCGTAGCGGTCGTCGCCGATCACGACCGCGACCGGGTCGCCGACGTGTTTGACCTCGCCCTTGGCGAGCACCCAGTGGTCCGGGGTGTTGACCTGCACGCCGGGCGGGACCCAGGCCATCGGCAGGCCCGCCTCCATGTCGAGGTCCTCGTTGGTGAAGACCGCGACGACGCCGTCGCGGGCCTTGGCCGCCGACGCGTCGATCGAGACGATCTTCGCGTGCGCCTCGGGCGAGCGCACCCACGCCGCCCACAGCTGGCCCGGAAGGCTGATGTCGTCGACGTAGGAGCCCTGGCCGGTGATCAGCCGCGGGTCCTCCTTGCGGCGCAGCGCCCGACCTACATGGGGGGCCGCGGCGCCGTTTCCAGATGAAGCCCCATCGGTGGCGCTCATGCCGTCACCTCCGGCTGGCCGCCGGAGACCGTCGCGCCCTTGGCCTTGGCGGCGTCGAGCACCGCCTTGACGATGTTGTGGTAGCCCGTGCAACGGCAGAGATTGCCCTCGAGCGCCTTGCGGACCTCACCCTCGCTGGGATTCGGGTTGTTGGCGAGCAGGCCGGCGGCGGCCATGATCATGCCGGGCGTGCAGTAGCCGCACTGCAGGCCGTGGTCATTCCAGAAAGCCTCCTGCAGCGGATGCAGGTTGTCCTCGCTCCCCATTCCCTCGATCGTCGTGACCTCAGCGCCATCGGCCTGGACTGCCAGGACCGTGCACGACTTGACCGCGCGGCCGTCGAGATGAACGGTGCAAGCTCCGCAGTTGGACGTGTCGCATCCGACGTGCGTGCCCGTCAGACCCAGGTTCTCGCGCAGCGCGTGCACCAGCAGCAGCCGGGGCTCCGCGTCCAGCGTTTGGTCGACGCCGTTGACGCGGAGACGCACAGGAACGGTATTGCTCATGCCTCTCCCTCCGTATTTGCGGGCTAACCGCGACCATACTCCTCGGCAGAGGTCGAGAGTCGCGATCGTGCATCCTGATCCAGATCTTGGTGCATTGCAACACCAGAGATCACCAACGCCACACCGACCAGCTCGCCGATGCTCGGCAACTGCGCGAGGACTACCACGCCGACGAGGGTCGCAATCGCCGGCAGCAACGAGACCATCAGCGAGTACGTCGAGCGGCTCAGCTGCGCCATCGCCAGCTGGTCGGTGACGTACGGGATCACCGATGAGCAGATCCCGACTCCGACGCCCGCCAGCAGCGCGATCGGGTCCGCCAGCGCCTTGGCCGCCGCCGGTCCGGCCACCGGCGTGACCACCACGGCCGCGATCAGCATCGCCACCGCCAGCCCATCGATGCCTTCGATCGCGGGGTGGCGCGCCGCGCGATGGGCGAGGACGATGTAGGTGGCGAACAGCGCGGCGTTGGCGAACGCGAACGCGAGGCCGGCTGGCTCAGCGGCGAGCTGGACGTGGCTGAGCTCGTAGACGCCGCCCACGGCGAGCGCCAGCGCGGCGTAGTTGCGGGGCGTGCGGGCGCCGATCGCCGCCAGCGCCACGACCGGGAGGAACTCGATCGCGGCGACGGTCCCCAGCGGCAGCTTCGAGATCGCCTCGTAGAAGCAGCAGTTCATCGCGGCGAGCACCAGACCCCAGGCGATCAGGAGGCGCTGGGTCGGCGTGTCGAGCCGCCCCCACGTCCGCCACGGCCGGCGCCAGATCGTGAACAGGACGGCCGCGCTGGCGATCCGCAGCCAGGCCACGCCGAGCACCTCCACCCGGGCGAACAACAGGACCGCGAACGACGGTCCGAGGTAGTGGAAGACCGCGCTGACGACGAAATAGGCGTGCGGCGGCGGCGTGTGTGCGCGGACTTTCATCTGTTCGCATGATGTGCGGGTGCCGGGTTGATGTACATAGGTGATCGAAGGTATGCTGCGTTTCATGCCATCGATTCAAAGGACGTTCGGCACTCAGACCGAGGGTGGTCCGTTGGACGACACGAACCGCGAGCTGCTCGTGCAGCTGCAAGGCGACGCACGGCTGAGCCTGGCCGAGCTGGGCCGGCGGGTCGGCCTGTCGCCGCCGGCTGTGGCCGAGCGGCTGCAGCGGCTCGAGCGCGACGGCGTGATCCGCGGCTACCGGGCCGAGATCGACCCGGCGGCGCTCGGCTACGGGCTCAGCGCGATCATCCGCGTGCGCCCGTTGCCCCGGCAGCTGCAGCGGATCGCCGACATTGTCCGGGAGACGCCAGCGGTCGTCGAGTGCCACCGGATCACGGGCGAGGACTGCTACCTGATCAAGGCCCACATCCGCTCGATGGGCCATCTCGAGGAGATCCTCGACGCGCTCGCCCCGTACGGGCAGACGACCACGTCGATCATCCAGTCCTCGCCGGTCGAGGGACGCGGGGTCGCCGTGCCCGGGCGGCGGCTGTCCGTGGCCTAGCGGGCGCGATTCAGCAGCGGCCGGGCGACGATTTCGTTACACGCGGCGCGGCCCGACCATCGCGTGTGACGTTATGCCCGCTCAGAGGGGTACTTCGTCACACGCGGCGCGGCGGACTCGCCGCATGTGACGTTTCGCCCGCGTACGCACCGGGATCGGCGGCGCTCGATGGCCCGACCTGGGCCGTGAGGGCCGGCGGGCACCTCGTGCGCCGGGAAGTTCGTTCCCCTCGAGGCGTCCACCCAGTCGCGGGGAACAAAATTCCCGCTGAGCGGGAAGTTCGTTCCGCTCGAGGCGCGCGGTTTGCCGAAGGGAACAAACTTCCCGGCCGAGCGCCACCCTCGCCCCGCATATTTCGTGGCACGTGGCACGTGGCACCCCTACGCATCCCGTGCCGACCCGTGGGCTACTAGGGCCTGTGGGCGAGCACCTGGTAGACCGACGCCCAGCCGGTCGCAAACCCCTGATGGGCGGCGCGCAGGTACAGCCGCCAGACCCGCGCGCGCTCCTCGCCCGCGAGCCGCACCGCCTCCGCATAGCGCTCCTCGAACCGCGAGGTCCAGATGCTGGTCGTCCGCGCGTAGTCGTCCTGCAAGCCCTCGACGTGGGTCGTGACCAGCCCGGTCCGCTCGAGCGCCCGCAACACCCGCGACAGCGGCAGCGGCGTCCCGTCGGGGAACACGAACCGCTCGGAGAAGTCGCCCTCGTCGTCGTCCTCGAAGTCCTGCAGCTTGGCGATCCCGTGGTTGAGCAGCCGGCCGCCGGGGCGCAGCAACCCCGCCAGCGTCCGCGCGTACAGATCGATCCGCTCCTCCCCCACGTGCTCGACCATGCCGATGCTCGAGATCGCGTCGAACTCCCGGGCGCCGAGCTCGCGGTAGTCGGCCACCCGGAACTCCACGAGGTCCTCAACCCCGGCTGCGCGGGCCCGCTCCTGCGCGAACTGCACCTGCGGCGCCGACAGCGTGACCCCGAGCACGTGCACTCCGTGCCGCCGCGCGGCGTGGATCGCGAAGCTGCCCCACCCGCAGCCGACGTCGAGCACCCGCTCGCCCGCCTGCAGGCCGAGCTTGCGGCAGACGAGCTCGAGCTTGGCCTCCTGGGCCTCGTCGAGCGTCTGGGCGCCGCCCGCGAAGTACGCGCAGCTGTACGTCATCGATTCGTCGAGGAACAGCGCGAAGAACTCGTTGCCGACGTCGTAGTGGTGGCGCACCGCTCGGCGGTCTCGCGACAGCGTGTGGCGCTCGCCCCGCAGCCGCAGCTCGGCGGCCGGCGGCTTGGGCGGCGCAACCAGCCCGCAGGCGCGCACGACCCCGGTGGCGAGCCCGAGCTTCTGGCGGGTCGACAGCGGCGGCGGCTCGTAGGTGTCGACGATCCGCAGCGCCGCGTCGAGGTCGTCGACCTCGAGCAGCCCGGCCACGTAGGCGCGGCCGAGCCCGAGCTCCCCGGGCGCCCGGAGCACGTGCGCCAGCGCGCGCGGCGACCGGAAGTTGAATGTCGGGGCCGGGGCCTCGGTCGCGGGCACCGAGGTGCCGTCCCAGAACCGGATCGCGAACGGCCGGCGCGGGAGCGCGGATTCGAGCTCCCGCCGGAGCGGTTCGGTCTGCGCGAACGCCACGGCGCGCGTCAGGGGGCCACGGCCGCCGGCATCGGCTTGCGCGCGCGGCGGTCGGGGTCGACCCGGACGACGTCCCACGCCAGCCCCGTCATCTCCATCGTCCGGATGATCGCGGCCGAGGGGTCGATCTGCCAGCGCTTGAGCCCGTGTCGGTACGAGGTGGGGAATGCGTGGTGGTTGTTGTGCCACGCCTCGCCCCAGGTCGGGATCGCCAGCCACGCCAGGTTCCTGGACTCGTCGCCCGTGTCGTAGTCGTGGCGGCCGAAGAAGTGGCACAGCGAGTTGATGCTGAACGTGGCGTGGTGCATGAAGAAGATCCTGGCGGCGCCGCCCCACAGGAGCGCGACCAGCCCTCCGCGGACCGTGCCGGTCAACGCGACGCCGAGGCCGAACGCGGCCGCCAGCCCCAGCACGACCCACAGCACGAACGTCCGGTCCACGAACCGGATCAGCGGGTCGGCCAGCAGATCCTTTGCATAGCGGCGCTCGTCGGCCACCTCCATGTCGCTGAACACCCATCCCACGTGGGCGTGCACCAGACCCGACAGCGCCCCGCGCCACCCGGTTCCGTGGCCCACGTGGGGGCTGTGCGGATCGCCGTCGACGTCGGAGAACTGGTGGTGCTTGCGGTGGGTGGCGACCCAGTCGATCACCGGCCCCTCGGCGGCGGCTGAGCCGAGCGCGGCGAAGCCCGCCCGCACCACCCGGTGGCACTTGAAGCTGCGATGGGTGAGCAGCCGGTGAAAGCCGACGGTGATCCCGGTGCCCACGATCATGTAGCTGAGCGCCAGGATCAGCAGGTCCTGCCACGCCAACAGGTTGCCGGTCCAGCCGAGCCACATCCCGATCCCGACCATGATCGGCGGCACGGCGGTGACCACGGCACTGGCGACCCGGTCGACCATCGGCATCGTCACCGGCCGCACGTCCGAGGTCGCCGCTTCGGCCTCTTCGGGATCTTGCGCTACGGGCGTTCGCCGTTCCGGCGACTGCGGGGCTGCTGACGTCATGGTCGCTCCTTGGTCGCCGTATTCGGGCCCTATCCTCCGAGCCCTCCGAGGAACGCTGAACGGGTTCGGGGGTTGCACGTCGACGACCTCGCGGAAGTTTCCCTCGACCGTCACCACGCTGCCCTCGGGCACCTCGCCGCGGATCCGCTCGGCCAGGGCGTTGGCGTCGTCCTGGTCGGCGGCGCCCAGCAGCAGGAAGTGCCACCGCCTCACGACCGGGAAGCCCTCGGACTGGAGGCGCTCGGCGAGCTTGACGATGTCGTGGTGCGACTTGCTCTGGACCCGCACCTCGTAGTTCGGGTGGCCCTGCTCGGCCGACTCCTCGCGCTGATCCTCGATCAGCTCCTCGTGCTCCTCGGCGCGCTGCGTCCGCGTCGGCGGGCAGCGCCTCGTCGGGATCGCGCCACTCCTCCGCGATCGGATGCCAGCGCTTGAGCTCGAAGTCGATCTCCCAGTTGTGCTCGTCGGCGACCTTGCGGATCAGCTGCGCGGCGCGCTCGGCCTGCTCGCGGGTCCCCGCGTAACAGAACATCTCCGGACCGTCGGTCGAGACGACCACGCGATCCTGGAACGACGTCTCGAGGTCGTGCGTCAGCTCCCGGCTCTCCAGACGGGCGGTGAACAGGTTCGAGAGGCCGTCCTCGTGGAGGTCGACCCGGAGTCGCCAGTCTTCGCTCATCGCCAGGGACAGTAGATGATCGCGGTCCCTGTCACACGGATTCGCCCGGCCGCCCGAACACGATCTCGGGGATCACGCACGCGGGCGACACCCGCAGCAGCATCCTCACCGCCTCGGCGATGTCGGTGGTCTTGATCATGTCGTCGGGCGAGACCTGGCCCTTGACGAAGTCGGTCATGTCGGTGTCGACGAACCCGGGGCACAGCGCCGCCGACTTGATCCCGTCGCCGTTGAGCTCCTTGTTCATCGCGACCGTGTAGGCGATCACCGCCGCCTTGGTCGCGGAGTAGACCGACAGCCACGGCTGCGGGGACTTCCCGGCGATCGACGCCAGGTTGACGACCTGGGCGCTGCGATGCTCGGCGCCGGCGGCGCGCAGCAGGTCCAGGCACTCGCGGTAGAACAGGACGATCGAGCGCACGTTGACGTCGAGCTGCATGGCGACGAACTTGGTCTGGTGCTCGCCGGCCGCGGCGCCGATCCCGACGCCGGCATTGTTGACCAGCACGTCGAGCCGGCCGTAGCGGTCGCGATGGCGCGTGACCACCTCCTGGATCCCCGCCTCGTCGGCCAGGTTGGCCGCGACGTGCTCGACGTTGTAGCCGTGGCCGCGGAGCGCCTCGGCGGTCTCCTGAAGCGACGCGGGCTTGCGCGCTGCGATCGTCAGGTCGAAGCCCTCCTCGCCCGAGGAGCTCGGCGATCGCGCGTCCGATCCCGCGGGAGGCGCCGGTCACGAGTGCGGCACGGTTCGGCATGGAAGCGATGTCCTTTCGTTGCGGAAGGGGCGGCGGCGACAATCTAATCGCCGCCGCCCCATCGCGGGCTCATCGTCGCCCGCCGGGCGCTACAGGGAGCGGGCGTACTTGTTGAACGCCCACGTCGCGAACCAGGCGCACAGCAGCGCGAGCGCCGCCAGCAGTCCCACCCGGCCGGCCACCAGGCCCCAGTCGATCTTCTGCATCGCCGCGCCGCGAGCGGCCACCACCGCCCAGTTGACCGGGTTGAACTTGGCCACGGTCTGGATCCAGCCCGGGACCAGGCTCTGCTGCATCAGGGCCGCCGACAGGAACGTGAGCGGCAGCTGCACGAACGTCACCGCGCCGATCAGCGTCTCGCGCTGGCGGGCGAGCATCGCGACGCCGTTGGACAGCGACGCAAACGATGATCCGAGCAGCGCCGCAATCGCGATCAACAGCACCACGCCGGCGACACCGCCCTTGTAGTCGGCTCCGAGCGCCAGCGCCAGCAACACGATCAGCACCGACTGGATCACCACCGTCGCCGCGCCACAGGCGACCGTGCCCATGTTCAGCGACCCGCGCCACACCGGCGAGGTGAGCATCCGGTCCATCACGCCGGTGTGGATGTCCTCGATGAACCCCATGCCGATCCACCCCGCGGAGAACACGGCCAGCATCACCACCACTCCCGGGGTCAGGAAGTCGATGTAGGAGCCGCCGTGGAAGCCGGGGATGTGCGTCACCGACTTGAACAGGGCGCCGAACAGCAGCAACCAGATGATCGGCTGGATCAGCGTCATCATCAGGTACGCCGGCTGCCGGGCGTACACCCGGGCGCCTCGCATGTACACCTGCCAGCTCTGCCTCACCGCGGTCATGCCGCTACCTCCTCACGTGTCTCGTCCGGTTGATCGAATGCGCGGCCCGCGTGACGCAGGTACACGTCGTCGAGCGATGGCCGGGCGAGCGTCACCGCCCGGGCCGTGACGCCGTGGGCCTCGAGCGCCGCCAGCACCGCGGGGATCGCCTCGCCGCCGTTGCGCGCGCGGGCCCGCAGCCGGCGGCCGTCGAGCTCGACCTCGGCGACGCCCGTCACGCGATCCAGGGCCGCACGGGCATCGCCATCGGTCTCGGACAGCTCGACCTGGATCGTGTCGCCGTGCAGCTCGCTCTTGAGCTCGTTGGGCGTCCCCTCCACGACGACCCGGCCGTGGTCGATGATCGCCAGGCGCGATGCGAGCCGGTCAGCCTCCTCGAGGTAGTGGGTGGTGAGCAGGATCGTCATCCGGTCGGTCGCGGCCAGACCCTCGATCTCGCTCCACATCTCCGACCGGGCCTCAGGGTCCAGGCCCGTGGTCGGCTCGTCGAGGAACAGCACCCGCGGCCGGTGCAGCAGGCCCATCGCGATGTCCAGCCGCCGCTGCATCCCGCCCGAGTAGGTCTTCACGAGCCGGTCGGCCGCGTGGGTCAGCCCGAAGCGCTCCAGCGACTCGGCCACCCGCTGCTTGAGGTCGCGGCCGGTGATCCCGTAGAACTCGCCCTGGAGCACCAGGTTCTCGCGCCCGGTCGCCTCCATGTCCGCGCCGTGCCGCTGGCCCACCACCCCGATCGCGTGGCGCACCCCGATCGGGTCGACCCGCACGTCGATGCCCGCCACCCGCGCGCTGCCACTGTCGGGGGTCGTGAGCGTGGACAGGACCCTGACCGTGGTCGACTTGCCGGCCCCGTTGGGCCCGAGCAGCCCGAAGATCGTGCCGGTCTGCACCGCGAGGCTGACCCCGTCGAGCGCCGTCACGTCGGGCGGATACGTTTTCCTCAGCTCCGTGGCCTCTACCGCCACGGACCCCACATCTGCTGCCGTCGCCATGCCACTGTTCTCCTTACTTCGCCGCTTATACTTTCCCTAGGCAGGAAAGTATCTTAGTAATCAAGAGATATAGATGTCAAGGCAAAAACGCAAGAGTTTTCGAGGAGCTGATCGACGAGGTGCGCCGGTCCCAGTCCGCCACCGACCGCTACGACCAGGCGGTGGCCGACGCCGTCGGCCTCAACCGCACGGACATGCGGTGCCTCGACTACCTACAGCGCGAGGGCCCCGCGACCGCGGGCGCCCTGGCCGAGGCGACCGGCCTGACCACCGGCGCGATGACGGTCGCGCTCGACCGCCTCGAGCGAGCCGGGTATGCGCGCCGTGTCCGCGACGGCACCGACCGCCGGCGGGTGCTGGTCGAGCTCACGCCGGAGCTGGCGGCGCACGCCAGCGGGTTCTACTCCAAGCACCAGGCCGAAGCGGAGCGTCTGTATCAGCGCTACAACGTGGACCAGATGGAGCTGCTGCTCGAGTTCGTCCGCAACGGTCGTCAATTCAACGAGCAGGAGGCCGCGCTCCTCGAGCAGGAGAACCGGTCGGCCAAAGGCAAACGAGGCTCGCGGTCGTGACGTTCGTCCCTCCGGCCCGTCACCTGCTGCGCGCCAAGGACCTCGCCGACGCGCACTACTTCGAGCCCCTGACCGTGGACGACCTGGCTGACGCCGCCAAGCTGTCACGGGCCCACTTCAGCCGCGAGTTCCGCCGCGCGTTCGGCGAGTCTCCGCACGCATACCTGCTCGGCCGCCGGCTCGAGCGGGCCGCGGCGCTGCTGCGCAACACCGACCACTCGGTCACCGAGATCTGCTTCTCGGTCGGCCTCCAGAGCCTCGGCTCGTTCACGACCAGCTTCACCCGCTCGTTCGGGAAGTCTCCCACCGCCTACCGGGCTGAGTTCCCGCCGGCGGCGAGCCACGCGCTCGTGCCCGGCTGCGTGCTGCGCGCCTACGGCCGTCCGCAACGCAGCACGTTTCGAGAAGACAGAACCAGAGCTCGCGCCTAGTCTCGCTGGCGACCGATACGCCGACGTTCACAGGAGGCCGCGATGTTCAGAATCGCCAACTCGATGCTCTGGGTCCTCGATCAGGACGAGGCGCTCGAGTTCTATACGCAGAAGGTGGGCTTCGAGGTGCGTTCCGACGTCACGCTCGCCGAACTGGGGAACTTCCGGTGGCTGACCGTCGGCCCGCCCGGCCAGCCCGAGTTCTCGGTCCAGCTGATGGCGATCCCCCAGCCGCCGGTGATGGACGCCGAAACCGCCGAGCAGCTGCGCACCGTGATGGCCAAGGGCTGGGCCGGTTCGATCTTCCTGGTCACCGACGACGTCCAGTCCGACTACGAGCAGCTTCGGGACCGCGGCGTCGAGTTCTTCGAGGCCCCCGAGGAGCGCCCCTACGGGATCGACTGCGGCTTCCGCGATACCTCTGGCAACGGCATCCGGCTGACGCAGCTGAGCGAGGTGATGCAGGTCTAGCGCTCACGGGCTCCCACTGAGCTTCCGCCAACAGGCGGCTGATCAGCAGCGGGTGCGCCTCCGGGCGCACCCGCTCGCGTATTGTGGCCCGCCGGTCGCCATGGACGACACCGCGCAGCCAAACGACCCCCTCGGCGTCGTCGCCGATGCCACCGCGCGCGCCGACGAGACGATCGAGCTGGCCGCCCGCCACCTCGACCCGTCGCTGGTCGACGTGCTGCGGATTCTCGGGTTCGACAAGCAGTACGCGACGGCGCGCGGCTCCTACCTCTACGACCGGTCCGGACGCGCCTACCTGGACTTCCACACCGGCGAGGGCTTCGCCAGCCTCGGCCACAACCACCCCGACGTGCGCGAGGTGCTGAAGGCGACGCTCGACGCCGAGCTGGTCGACGGGGTGCAGATCCACTACTCGGTGCTGGCCGGGATGCTCGCCGAGGCACTGTCCGAGCGTCTGCCGGCCGGCCTCGACGCGGTGTTCTTCGCCAGTACCGGCGCCGAGGCCGTCGACTCGGCGATGAAGTTCGCCCGCGCGGCGACCAGACGCCCGCGGCTGCTGTCGTGCGACTCGAGCTTCCACGGGGTCACGCTCGGGACCGCTGTCGATCGTCGGCGACGAGTTCTTCAAGGAGGGCTTCGGACCGCTGCTGCCGGACTGCGAGCGGGTCCCGTTCGGCGACCTCGACCGCCTCGAGGCGCAGCTGCGCCAAGCGCGACGTCGCGGCGTTCATCGTCGAGCCGATCCAGGGACGGCAGGTCACGCTCCCGCCGGAGGGCTACCTGCGCGCCGCCCAGGAGCTCTGCCGCCGCTACGGCACGCTGTTCGTGGTCGACGAGATCCAGACCGGGCTCGGGCGCACGGGGAGGTGGTTCGCGCTGGAGCACTGGGGGCTCGAGCCGGACTTCGTGCTGGTCGGCAAGGCGCTCAGCGGCGGCTACATGCCGGTCGCGGCGATGGTCACCACGCGCGAGATCTTCCAGCGGGCGGTGGGCACGCTCGAGCGCTCCTACGTGCACCAGTCGACGTTCGGGCGCAACCGGCTGTCGATGGCCGCGGGCCTGGCCACGCTGCGGATCATCGAGCGCGACCGGCTGGTCGAGCACTGCGCGAGCGTCGGGGCGATGCTGATGGACGGCCTCGCCGAGCTCCGGGACCGCTACGAGATGGTCAGCGAGATCCGCGGGCGCGGGCTGATGATCGGAATCGAGCTGGGCGCGCCGAGCTCAAAGGTCGCGAGGATGAACTGGCGGCTGATCCACCTGGCCAGCGAGGGGTTGTTCCCCCAGCTGATCGTGATCCCGCTGCACCGCGATCACGGCGTGATCACGATGGCGGCCGGTAAGAACGACGTGATCAAGCTGCTGCCGCCGCTGACGCTGTCCGAGTCCGAGGCCGGCGACTTCCTGACCGCGCTCGACGCCGTGCTGGCCGACTGCCACGGGCGCCGCGAGCAAGAACTGGGGCGTGGTCCGCGACATCGCGACGGCCACGCTCACCCGACGCAAGACCTCCCCGCAGGTGGCCGTCGCCAGCGAGACCCGGTTCCGCGGCAAGCCGATCGACCCCGAGCGCGACGACGTCTGCCTGATCACGGGCGCGAGCGGCTTCATCGGCGGTCATCTGGCCGAGCGGCTGGTCCGCGAGGGACATCAGGTCCGCTGCCTGGTGCGGGCGAGCAGCGACACGTCGCGGCTCGACGAGCTCGACGTCGAGATCGCGGTCGGCGACCTCACCAGCCCGCGCTCGCTGACGCAGGCGGCCACGGGGCTGCCGGTACGTGTTCCACTGCGGCGCGCTCGTGTCCGACTGGGCGACCACCGCCGAGATCGCCGGGATCAACGTGGGCGGAACCCGGAACCTGCTCGACGCGTCGGTCGCCGCCTCGGTGCACGCGCTTCGTCCACTTCAGCAGCACCGACGTGTACGGGTATCCCGGCGGCAGGGCCGT
Organism: uncultured Solirubrobacterales bacterium; assembly: GCA_963831845.1. Classification (GTDB taxonomy): domain Bacteria; phylum Actinomycetota; class Thermoleophilia; order Solirubrobacterales; family Solirubrobacteraceae; genus Palsa-465. Next base: position 80,194 of record CAWHRT010000035.1, read on the forward strand.
TCCGGAGACCCACGACCTGCCACCGGTTTCGCCAACTGGTACGCCCAGACCAAGCTCGACAGCGAGGCCGAGGTCCGGCGCGCCGCGCAGGCGCAATCTCTGGACGCCGTGATCCTGCGGCCGTCGACCGTCTACGGCCCCCGGTCGACCGATGTCGTCGGCGACATCGCCCGGGCGATCCAGGGCGGGCACATGCTGCTGGTCGACCATGGACGCGCGATCGCCGGGCCTCTGCTACGTCGACAACCTGCTCGACGCGGCCGTGCTGGCGATGCGCCACGACGCCGCCCCCGGGCAGGCGTTCAACGTCTCCGACGGCCTCGACGTCACCTGGAAGCAGTTCACCGACGGGCTGGCCAGCGGCCTCGGCTGCCCCACGGTCCGCTGGAGCATCCCGTACTGGATGGCGAACGGCATCGGCTTCTCGCTCGAGCACGGCTACCGCGCGCTGCGCCGGGCCACGAACGTGACGGTGCGCGCCGCTGCTCTCCCGCCAGGCAGTCCACGTGCTCGGGCGCAACCAGGACTTCAGCAACCACAAGGCCCGCGAGCTGCTCGGCTGGGAGCCCCGGGTCGGCTACGACGCGGGGCTTGCGGCCACGGTTGCGTGGCTGCGCTCAGAGCACCTGTAGCGACCGCTCAGTCAAGCCGCTCGGGCAGCCCGAACCGCCCGAACGTCCCGGTCAGCAGCCGCGGATCGGGCGGCTGCTCGGGAAACCGCGCGTACACCTCGCGCTCGGCCGACTCGGTCGACCGGTTCAGGAACGCGACCACGTTGACGATCCGGTCACCGTCGAAGCTGAGCACGTTGAGGCCGAACGGCATGTAGGCGCGAGCCTGCTCGTCCCACGCGTAGAAGCCGAGAGCCGGCTGCCCGTTGGCGCGTGTCCGGACGATCCGCCACCGCCAATCGCCTGACATCGGGGACAGCGACGCCCACCTGCGGATGCCCTCGCGGGTCCGGTACCAGTTCGCCAGCGGCGGCATCGCGAACGTGGCGTCGTCGGCGAGCATCGCCGCGAACGCGTCGACGTCGTTGCGCTCCCAGGCGTCGACGTAGCGGTCGACCAGCTCGCGGACCTGGTCGTCGCCGAGCGTCCGCAGGGTGGCCTGCTGGCTGCGCTCGGGCACGCGCTCCTCGACGGCCGCGCGGGCGCGCTGCAAAGCGCTGTTGACCGACGCGACCGTCGTGTCGAGCACCTCGGCGGTCTCCCGGGCCGAGAACCCCAGCACCTCGCGGAGGATCAGCACCGCTCGCTGGTTCGGCGCCAGGTGCTGAAGCGCCGCGATGAACGCGAGCTCCACGCTCTCGCGCAGCTCGTAGCGGGCCTCGGGCGCGGTGAACCCGTCGTCGAGCCCGATCGCCTCGTCGGGATACGGCTCCACCCACACCGACTCGATCACCGGATCTGTCGGAACCACGTGCGGATCGGTGGCCGGCCCGTAGTCGAGCGGCAGCACCCGCTTGGAGCGCCTCCCGATCTGGGTCAGGCACACGTTGGTGGCGATCGCGTACAGCCACGAGCGCAGCGAGCTGCGTCCCTGGAAGCGCGCCAGCCCGCGCCAGGCGCGCAACAACGTCTCCTGGAGCGCGTCGTCTGAGTCGTAGACCGAGCCGAGCATCCGGTAGCAGTGGGCGTGCAGCTGGCCGCGGTAGGGCTCGACGATCGCGGCGAACGCGTCCTCGTCGCCGGCGGTTGCCGCCGCCACCAGATCGGGGTCTGGGATCAGCGTCCGCGCGCATGCCATCCGAGCTTAGACCTCGCCGACCGGGCCAACTGATCGAGCCTCGGAATGCGCTGGGCGGCGATTCCGGGCAGACTTGGTCGTCGTCGGTGTTGCGTCGTCGGCGCAGCCAACACTGAAGCGGAGGTCCAAGCGATGCTGAGCACGAAGACGAAAGCCAAAGCGGGTGCCAAAGGCACGTGGATGCTCGTCAAGCACCCGACGCTCCGGCGCGCGACCGTGGGCGCGGCGAAGCCGACCATGAAGCTGGGCCTGAAGCTCAAGTCCCGCCAGCGCAAGACCGAGCAGACCGCTAAGCAGCGGGTGCTCCCGGCGCTGGCGATCGGGGTTGTGATCGTCGCGATCGTGCTGCTCGTGCTGGGCTCGGCCCGCCGCCGCAAAGCCCCGGACGAGGCGGTTGGCGAGCCCGAGATTCCGGCGCCGAGCGAGCCGGAGACCCCGGGTCCGGCGCCGGCCACCGAAGCCCCTCAGTGATCCCGACCAAGCCGCTGGGCCGCGCCGGTCCGGAGTTCACCCGCCTGGGGTTGGGCACCTGGGCGATCGGCGGCCCGTGGAAGTTCGGCTGGGGCCCGGTCGACGACGACGACTCGGCGGCCGCGATCCGCCGCGCGGTCGACGAGGGCATCAACTGGGTCGACACCGCGCCGATCTACGGCCTCGGCCACGCCGAGGAGGTCGTCGGGCGGGCGCTGACGGGTTACGCCACCGGCGAGGACGTGTTCGTGTGCACGAAATGCGGCCGGCACACCAAGCCCGACGGTAGCCCCTACGGAGACCTGCGTCCGGACTCGATCCGCCGCGAGTGCGAGCAGAGCCTGCGCCGGCTCGGCGTCGAGCGCATCGACCTTTACCAGATCCACTGGCCCGATGTGGACACCGGGGCGCGGCTGGAGGACTCCTGGTCGACGATGGCCGAGCTCGTCGACGAAGGCAAGGCGCGTTGGATCGGGGTCTCGAACTTCACCGTCGACCTGCTCGAGCGTTGCGAGTCGATTCGCCACGTGGACTCCGTTCAGCCGCCGCTGTCGATGGTCCAGCGCGGGGCGCTGACCGACGTGATCCCGTGGGCGTCCGAGCACGGAACCGGAGCGATCGTGTACTCCCCGATGGCCTCCGGGCTGCTCACCGGCAGCTTCGACCGCGCGCGGTTGGAGAACCTCGCCGCGGACGACATGCGCCGCAATCGCCCCGAGTACCAGGAGCCCGCGCTATCGGAGAACCTCGAGCTGGTGGAGCGCCTGCGTGGGATCGCCGACGAGCTCGAATGCGAGGTGGCTGAGGTCGCGATCGCGTGGGCGCTGGCGCAGGGCGGAGTCACCGGCGCCATCGTCGGGGCCAGGCGACCGGCTCAGCTCGATCAGTGGATCGGCGCCGGCTCGGTGCAGCTGTCCGACGAGCAGCTCGACGAGATCGACGCGGCGATCGCGGAGACCGGAGCGGGCACCGAGGAGCTGCCCACGCCCCCGCGCCCGACCCGGACCTGAACTTAACCGCGCGTCGCGGGATCGCCAGATCGACCTCGGGTACCGTTCCGCGGCCCAGTGCTACGACGCCTGATCCCAGTTGCGCATCCTCCTCGGGCTGCTCGCGCCGGCCGCGGCCACCGCGGGGGTGAAGGCGACCCCCGTGGCGACGCTGAAGGCGCCCACCTACATCACCGCGCCTCCGGGTGACACCCACCGCGTGCTCGTCGTCCAGCAGTCCGGCCAGATCATGCTGATCAAGGACAGCGGCGCCCCGACCACGTTCATGGACATCTCCAGCGAGGTCACGTTTGTCGGCGGCGAGCAGGGGCTCCTGTCGATGGCGTTCGCGCCCGACTACGCCACCAGCCGCCGGTTCTACGTCTACTACACGAGCAAGACCTGCCCGAACCCGCCGGGGTGCGACGAGCACGTCAGCGAGTTCACCGCGACCGCCAACGGGGACAGCGCCGCCCCCTCCTCCGAGCAGCGGCTGCTGACGATCCCGCACCCCAACCAGTCCAACCACAACGGCGGCCAGCTCCAGTTCGGCCCCGACGGCGACCTCTACATCTCGGTCGGCGACGGCGGCGGTGGCGACGACACCGAGCAGAACGCCCAGCACACCGACCGGCTGCTGGGGAAAATCCTGCGGATCGCACCGGGGCCGACGTCGTACTCGATCCCGGCCGGCAACCCGTTCGCCGGACGCCGCTCTGCGTCAACGCGGCACCAACGGCGGCGCGAACTGCCCCGAGGTCTGGGCATACGGCCTGCGCAACCCATGGCGGTTCTCGTTCGACTCGGCCACCGGCGACATGGTGATCGGCGACGTCGGCCAGAGCGCCGCCGAGGAGATCGACTACGCGCACCCCGGCCAGAACATCGGGGCCAACTACGGCTGGCCGTGCTTTGAGGGCACCGGGCTCGACGCGGCCCGCCCGCCGTCCGAGTGCACGCCGCTGCCCACCAACGCGGTCGCGCCGGTGCTCACCTACCCGCATCCGGCCAATTGCGGCGGCGCCCCATTCTGCGGCGCGGGGATCATCGGCGGCTACGTGATGCACGACCCCAGGCTGCCGTCGCTGAACGGCTGCTACGTGTTCGGCGACCTCAGCACCCCCGCGCTGCGCGTCGTCCGCCTCGCCCAGCCTGCGGCGCTCGGGGCCGCTGCACTCGGTCCGCAGATCAGCAGCCTGTCGAGCTTCGGCGAGGACGCCAGCCGGCCACGTGTACGCCGCGGACATCGCCAGCGGCGTCGTCTACCGGCTCGATCCCGACGGCAACGCCGCCACCGACCCGACCTGCCCGCCGGGCCCAGGGGCGCCACCGCCGCCCGTCCAGACCAAGCCCCCGACCGGCGGCAAGGGGAACGTCGGCGGGACGCCCTCCGGCAACCCCCGGCACCGCAAGCCGGGACCGCCGAGGCTCACAGCGCTGAAGCTCTTGCCGACGCAGTTCCGGGCCGCGAGATCCGGGCACAGCGTGCACCGCACGTCGCGGCGCGGGACGCTCATCAGCTTCCACCTCAACGAGCGCGCGACCGTGACGTTCACCGTCCAGCGAGCTCGCTCCGGGCACCGCGGCTGGGGCGCCGTCGCGGGCAGCTTCCACGTCACCAGATCCCGTGGGACTCGCCGCGTGCGCTTCACCGGCCGGATCGGCGGCCACGCGCTCCTCCCCGGTCGCTATCGGCTTGTGGCCCGGGCGCGGACCCGCACCAGCAAGCCATCGGCGCCAGTGCGGGCCCGCTTCCAGATTCGCCTCAGTGGAGCGGCGACGGCTCGCTGAGGACGACCCGCGCGAGGTAGTCGTACAGGCGGTTTGATCCGAGCGGGTGCATGAACGCTCCGGCCCGGACGTCGCGATAGGCGCGGGCCAGCGGGCTGCCGTTCAGGTAGCCCGCGCCGCCCGACAGCGCCATCGCGCGGTCGACGATCCGGACGGCCGCCTCGCCGACAAACGCCTTGGCGGCCTGGGACTCGGCGAACAGCGCCTCGAGCTCTTCGCCGCTCAACGCCGGCGCTCGGTCCGCATCGAGCCGCTCGTCGATCAGCGCGCCCGCCCGCGACAAGACCCCGCGCGCCGCCGCCAGGTCGACGGCGTTGTCGGCGACCTGCATGCGCGGGCGTCCGTCGCCGTTGATGCGCCCGGCCAAGCCCTTGCGGGCGATCGCGTCGGCGGACTCGGCGACGCCGAGCGAGGCCGCGGCATGGAACAGCCCGGCCACGAGGTTGCGCTCCATGTACGGCAGCGGGTCGCCCGCCCGAAACCCGCCGCGGACGGCGTGCTCGGGCAACTCGACGCCCTCGAACGAGATCGAGTTGCTGCCCGAGGCCCGCATCCCCAGCGCGTCCCAGTCCTCGTGGACGACCACCCCCGGCGCCCCGGCCGGGACCATCGCGTACGCGTAGCGCTCGTCGCCGTCGCCGTCGGTGAGCGTGACCGCGACGTACAGGTCGGTGGCGGCCGGGGACATCGTGCAGAACAGCTTGTGCCCCTCGATCCGCCAGCCGCCCTCGGTCCGGACCGCGACCGTGGCCGGCCGGGTCAGGTCCTGGCCACGCTCGCTGATGGCCGCCGCGAGCACGACTCCGTTGCCCGCGATCCCGGCCAGCGACGCGGCGAACGCGCGGGCCCGCCGGTCGTCGCCGGCGGCGACCGCGGCCCGCCGCCGGCGCTCCAGGTTGAGCACCGCGGCGAGGTGCATGTTGACCCCGATCGCCACCGAAGCGTCGCCGCGGGCGAGGCGGCTCGAGGCCACGACCAGGTCGTGCGCCGAGGAGACGCCGAGCCCGCCGAGCTCGACGGGGATCGGGGCCGCGAAGTAGCCGACGCGCTTGAGCGCGTCGATCGACTCGAACGGGTAGGTGCCGTCGCGGTCGTGCCGCGGCGCGCTGGCCGCGAGCTCGTCGAGCAGGGCGTCGGCGACCGATAGGAGACGGCGGCCCGGCTCGGTCCTGGCTGTGAGTTCGATCGGCATGGCAAGCACCGGAGCCGCGGCTCAGCCTGACGTCACGTCGACCGCGATCGGCACGCCGTGGGCGACCATGTCGTACACGGCGGAGCGATCGGTGGCCCGAGCGACGACCTCGTGCAGCTTCTCGGGCGACGCGTTGCCGGTGACTCGGAACCGGACGCCGATCCGCTGAAAGCCGTTGCGGACCTCGCCCGAGACGCCAAGCGCGCCGCGCACGTCCATCTCGCCTGTGAGCTCTGACTCGACCGACGTCAGGTCGACCTTGCGGGCCGCGGCGACGTACACGATCGAGGTCGTCAGGCACGCGGCGAGCGCGTGCAGCAGGTGCTCCGCCGGGTTGGGACCGGTGTCGGTGCCGAGCAGGATCGCGGGTTCGCCGGCGTCGAGCTCAAACCCGCCCGCGCGGGTCGTGTCCTCGGCGCCGCCGCCGAAGAAGCTCTTGATCGTCGAGCGGTTGTGGGCGCCGTCGAGCCACCGGTTGGCGGCGCGGAACTGGAACTTCCCCAGCTCCGGCTCGGCCTCGATCAGGTCGAGCGTGGCGAACAGCTTGTCGGTGTCGACGCCGTTGCGGATCGTGCGTGTCAGCGAACTCATCTGGGGACCTCCTGGGGTCGTTCGGTGTCGCCCGCAATCGTCGGCTGCGGCGATCGCTGTGACATCGGCGACACCACCCAAATCCACCCCCGAGCGGTGGCGGGATACACGTAGCCGGGTCGCCGGTCCCGCGGCGTGGCGGACCCGCTAGCGCGAGCCTGAGAAGCGAGCGGCAGCGGCCGCTCGCGCGGCCTTCCCCGTGACCCGGAACTTCGCGTAGATGTTCGAGAGGTGGCGCTCGACCGTCCTCGGGCTCAGGTACAGCCGCGCCGCGATCTGATCGTTGCGCAGACCCTCGGCGACCAGCGCCAGGACCTCGAGCTCGCGTTCGCTCAGCTCACCGAGCTGGCGCCGGGCGGCCGTGTCCGGTGACGCCGCGGTCACCGCGGGCGTGGCCGGCGGGCGGTCCGAGTCACCGGTTACAGCGTGCAGCGTCCACTCTCCGGGCACTCCCGCGAGCGCGCGGGTTCCGCGGCTCTCGAACTCCAGCCCGGACCCGACGACGAGGTCCTTGACCGTGCCCGTGGCAAGGACCTCTCCCGGCTCCGCGGCTCCCATCACCCGCGCGGTCAGGTGCACGGCGATCCCGATGACGTCCTCGGCCGCCAGCTCGCACTCGCCCGTGTGGACGCCCGCTCGCAGCTCGAGCCCGAACGCCCTCGCCCCCTCGGCCATCGAAAGCGCCGCCCGGGCGGCTCGGGCCGGCCCGTCGAAGATCGCCAGCACGCCGTCGCCGATCCACTTCACCACGCGGCCGCGGTGGCGCCCCACGACGCGCGCCACCAACCGCTCGAACTGGCCGAGCAGATCGCGCCAGCGGCGGTCCCCCAGCTCCGTGGCCACCTCGGTCGAGGCCACGATGTCGGCGAACAACACGGTCGCGAGCACCCGATCTCCGGCAGCGACCGCGGGACGCCCGGTCAGGAACTCTTCGATCTCGTCGAGCATCGCGTCCTGATCCCCGGCGAGGAACAGGTGGTCGACGCCGTCCAGCTCGACCTCGCGCGCGCCGAGGATGCCCCGCGCGACCGTGCGCGACAGCGCCGGCGCCACGACTCGATCCCCGGCGCGGTAGAGGACCAGCGTGGGCACGCGCACGGCCGGCAGCAACGGCCTGACGTCGAGGTCCTCGTACATCAGCCCGATCGCCCGCATCGCGCCGGGGCTCACTCCGGACCGAAGCATCCTGGCCCACCACTCCCGCAGCTCGGGATCATTCGCCGCGCTCGGCGCCCAGACGTCGATGCTGACCGGGTCGCCCCACTGGTCGATCATCCGGCTCCAGAACCGGCGCGCCACCTCGACCGGGACTCCCTCCGGGTAGTCGCCGGCGCGCGACACACGCGCGTATGTCCCGTACTGGACCATCGCGCTGACCCGCTCGGGGTGCGTCGCCGCCATCAACGTGGCCGCCGACCCGCCCTCGGACACCCCGACCACCGCCACGCGCTGCACCCCGCAGGCGTCGAGCACGACCAGCGCGTCGTCGACGATGTTCTCGAGCGCGTACGCGCCCCCGTCGCGGTCCGACAAGCCCATGCCCCGCTTGTCGAACGTGATCACCCGGGCGAACGAACCCATCCGCTCCCAGAACCGCTCAGCCAGCGCCAGCTCCAGTCCGATCTCGAGGTGGCTGATGAAGCCCCCGATGAACAGCACGTCAACGGGACCGTCGCCGATCACCGTGTAGGCGATCGAGACGTCGCCGTTGCGTGCATAGCGGATCGGCCCCCGGCTGAGCACGCTCCCAGCCTATCCGGCGCCTTGCGGCGCCGGTGACGGGATCAGGCGGCCAGCTCTTCGGGCGGGACGTCGCGAAGCCGCTGGATCAGATCCTCGAGGTCGCCGGACTCGGGCTCGCGCCACTCGTACGGACGGCGAGCGAAGCTCGTGCGCTCACCGCACTTAGGACAGATCCCCGCGTTCCCAACGAACGAGTAAGAACAACCGCAGAAACAGGCTACGTCAATCATTTGTGACTCCAATACGTCGCTTCGTGCTCACCGTAGAACGTCGAAGCAAGGAGTGACTCGTGAGGCTTGTCACACCTAATGTTCTAGCCCGGCGGCTCGAGCATGCGGTCGAGGGAGTCGATCACCGCCGACAGCGGCGGCAGGCTGCGTTTGGGGAGCCGCATCGAGGTCTGGAACGCGCGCATCATGCACGTGGCCACGAACGTCGATGCCACCGCGTCGGGGTCGATGTCGTCGCGGATCAGCCCGTCACGCTGCTGCGCGGCGAAGTACTCGCCGAGCGCCTTGACGCCGCGGTGCGGACCGAGATCGTTGACGCGCATGTAGGTTGCGAGCTCGTCGGCCAGCTCGGCATCGGACTGCGCCGCGGTGAGCACCGGCAGCGCCTGCTCGAGGAACGCCTCGATCGCCTCCCCGAGGCGCTTGAGCACCTTGCGACGGTCCGGGCCCGAGATCGCGCCCGCGTCGTTGAGCGCGACGAGTGGGTCGAGCCCCTCCTCGAATACCGCCTGCAGCAGCCCCGCGCGGTCGCGGTAGTGGTAGAAGACGCTCGCTTCGGAGACCCCCGCACGGGCCGCCACCTCGCGGGTGGTCAACCGCGCGATTCCGCGCTCGCGCAGCAGGGCGAGCGCCGCCTTGAGGATCGCCTCGCGACCGCCGGCGGGCGGCCGTCCGCGTCGTTTCGCCGTCGCGTCCGTCATCGCCGGTGAAGCGTAGTCCGAGATCGCTGCCGGTTTATTGAGTCCATGCTCAGTATCTATGTTATCCTGAGTCCACACTCAGTAAAGGAGGTAGCTTGATGGAACGCAAATGGTGGACCCTGATCGCCGTATGCACCGGCGTATTCATGCTGTTGCTGGATGTGACGATCGTCAACGTCGCGCTTCCCGACATCCAGCACGCGTTCGGCTCGTCGTTGTCGGATCTGCAGTGGGTGATCGACGCCTACGCCCTGACCCTGGCTGCGCTGCTGCTGACCGCGGGCTCGATCGCCGACCTGGCAGGCCGGCGGCGCGTGTTCGCCGTCGGGATAGTGGTCTTCACTCTGGGCTCCGCCCTGTGCGGCGTCGCTGGAGACACGACCTTCCTGGCCCTGTCGCGGGCGCTGCAGGGCGTCGGCGGCGCAATCATGTTCGCGACCTCGCTGGCGCTGCTGGCCAACGCGTTCGGACCCGAGGAGCGGGGAGTCGCGTTCGGCGTGTTCGGCGCGATCACCGGGGTCGCGGTCGCCGTCGGTCCGGTGCTTGGGGGCGCCCTGACCAGCGGACTCTCCTGGCGCTGGATCTTCTTCGTCAACGTTCCGATCGGGATCGGAGCGCTATTCGTGACCCTGACCCGCGTGGCCGAGTCGCGCGCGCCCGGCGCCCGCCGCCCCGACTGGCCCGGCTGCGTCACGTTCACCACGGCGCTCACCGGCCTCGTGTTCGGGCTGATCCGCAGCCATCCCGACGGCTGGGGATCGACCACGGTGGTGGCCTCGCTCGCCGCCTCGGTGGTGTTGCTGGCGGCGTTCATCGTGATCGAGCTCCGGTCCTCCCAACCGATGCTGGACCTCAAGCTGCTGCGCGTTCCCACGTTCGACGGCGGGCTGATCGCCGCGTGGACGGTGTCGGCGTCGATTTTCTCGCTGCTGACCTACGTGGTGATCTATCTGCAGAACATTCTCGGCTACAGCGCGATCCAGACCGGCGTGCGGGTGCTGCCGCTGACTGGCGCCGTGTTCTTCACCGCGGGCATCGCCGGCCGGCTGACCGGAAAGGTGCAGACCCGATGGCTGATCGGGCCCGGATTCGCCCTGGTCGGCGCGGGCCTGCTGCTGATGCACGGGATCTCCCCCGGCGACGACTGGACGCATCTGCTGCCGGGGCTGATCCTCGCGGGCATCGGCTCGGGACTGATCAACGTGCCGCTCGCCTCGACCGCCGTCGGCGTGGTCGAGCCGGCGCGGGCGGGGATGGCGTCGGGCATCAACTCCACGCTGCGCCAAGTCGGGATCGCCACCGGCGTCGCCGCGTTCGGCAGCATCCTGGCCAGCCAGGTGTCGAGCTCGATCATCTCGCAGCTGAGGGGCGGCCCACTGACGAGCCACTCCGAGCAGCTCGCCCACGCCGCGGCCAACGGCCAGATCGGCTCGGCGCTGGCAAGCGTCCCGGGGAACCTGCAGGGCATGGCCGCGCACGCCTCGCTGACCGGATTCGTCGACGGCCTCAACACGATCCTGCTGATCGGCGCGATCCTCGCGTTCGCCGGCGCCGTCGCGACCGTGGCGCTGATCAGGCAGCGCGACTTCGTGGCCGGTGTCGAGCCCGCCGACGAGCGGGACGCCGACACGATCACCCAACCGATCGCGGCCTGAACCCGAGGGGGTCCACTGCCGTTAGGTTGAGCGGCAGTGGACCTCCAGATCGACCTCTCCCGAGACGCACCGCTCCGCCGGCAGCTCGAGCACGCGCTGAGGGTCGCGATTCGCTCGGGCCGGCTTGCGCCCGGCTCGGCGCTCCCGCCGAGCCGGCTGCTGGCCCACCAACTGGGGGTGTCGCGCGGAGTCGTGGTCGACAGCTACTCGCAGCTGATCGCGGAGGGCTACCTGTCCGCCAAGCGCGGATCGGCGACCCGCGTCGCCTCGCTCCCAGCTCCGTGGGGAATTCCCGCCCGGCGCACGGTCACCCAGCCGACCCGGTTTCGATATCGCTACGACCTCAGGCCCGGCCAGGCCGACTACCACGCGTTTCCGCGCCGCCGCTGGCGGGCGGCGCTGCAACAGGCGCTGGCTGAGCTGCCCGACGTGAGGCTCACCTACGGACCACACCGCGGCACCGCCGAGCTGCGCAACGCCGTGTCCGCGTACCTGGCTCGGGCGCGCGCGGTGGTCGTCGAGCCCGAGCACGTGGTCGCATGCAGCGGCGTTTCCCACGGGTTCATGGCCGTGTGGCAGGCGCTGCGCCGGCGCGGCGCCCGCCGAGTCGCGATCGAGGACCCGAGCTGGCGCTGGCAGCGCTACACGGTCGAGCACGCCGGCCTCGAGGCGGTCCCGGTGGCCGTCGACGCCGACGGGCTGATCGTGTCCGAGCTAGCCGACGCCGACGCCGTGGTCGTCACCCCCGCACATCAGTACCCCACCGGGGTGGTGATGACGCCCGATCGCCGCGCCGAGCTGATCGCGTGGGCGCGGGCGAGCGGGGGACTGATCGTCGAGGACGACTACGACGCCGAGTACCGCTATGACCGCGACCCTGTGGCGTCGCTGCAGGGGCTCGCCCCGGATTGCGTTGCGTTCATCGGCACCGCCAGCAAGACGCTGGCGCCGGCGCTGCGGCTCGGCTGGATCGTGCCGCCGGTCGAGCTCCTCGACGACGTCGAGAACGAGTTCCTCGCCACCGGGGTGACGCCGCCGACGCTAGACCAGATCGCGCTGGCGTCGTTCATCGCCGACGCCGCCCTGGACCGTCACCTGCGGGTGATGCGCCGGCGGTATCGCGCCAAGCGCGACATCCTGATCGAGGCGCTGCACCGGGATCTCCCCGGCCTGCGAGTCGGCGGCGCGGCGGCGGGGCTGCACCTGATCGCGTGGCTGCCCGAGGAGTGCGACGAGCACGCGATCGCGATGCGCGCCCGAGAGGCCGGCGTCGGCTTACACGAGCTGCACGCCCACTGCACCACGCGCGCGCCGTGGCCGCCCGCGTTCCTGCTGGGTTACGCGCTGCCGACCGAGACCGAGCTGCGGATCGGCGTCGGCCTGCTCGCCGAGGCGTTCGGCCGAGTCGGCGAATTGGACCCGTCAAGCAGCCGCTGATTGGACCTTGCGGGCGAACCAGTCCGGCCTAGACTCGCGCCTCGATCGAATCCCAGGAGGTCAAGTTGGGACGTGTTGTAGTGACGGAGTTCATCTCGCTGGACGGCGTTATCCAGGCGCCAGGGGATCCCAGCGAGTACGAGCGCGGCGGCTGGGCGCAGGGCGGCGGGGACGCGAGCATGAAGTTCAAGCTCGAAGAGCTGATGGCCAGCGACGCCCAGTTGCTCGGACGCAAGACGTACGAGGGGTTCGCCGCGGCCTGGCCGACGATGGAGGGCACCGGCGTATTCGGAGAGAAGATGAACGAGATGCCGAAGTTCGTGGCCTCGAGCACCCTGCGCGAGCCCACGTGGAACAACACCACGGTGCTCCAAGGTGACCTCAAGCGGGAGGTCGAGCAGGTCAAGCGCCGCTACGAGCGCGACATCCTCGTCGGCGGCAGCGCCCAGCTCGTCCAGTCGCTGGTCGAGCTGGATCTCGTCGACGAACTGCACCTGATGGTGTTCCCGCTGGTGCTCGGCAAGGGCAAGCGGCTGTTCGGCGACACCAGCGAGACCAAGCAGCTCGAGCTCGTCGACTCCACCGATCTCGAGGACGGCGTGTTCATCCTCACCTACCGGCCGTCCGGCAACGGCGCGGCGAACGCCGCCTAGCCTGCCCCCTGAGCGTCGACGAGCTTCGCCAGCAGCCGGCGGAGCTCGTCGCGCTCGGCCGCCGATAACGGCTCGAGCAGCTCGTCCTGCGCGGCGTCGACGCGGCGGCCGAGCCGGTCGAGCAGGCGACCGCCGCGAGTGGTCAACGCGACCACGTTGCGCCGGCGGTCCCGCTCGTCGCGACCGCGCCTGACGAGGCCGTCGCGATCGAGTTCGGTCACGATCGCGTGCAGGTCGCTGCGGTCGATCCACAGCCGCCGCCCGAGCTCCGCCTGGCTCGCCGGCCCCTGCTCGGCGAGCGATGCCAGGACCGTGAAGTGCTGCCGGCGGACGCCCTCTCGGGCGAGCTCCTCGCCGACCAGTCGCTGCGCCCTGCGGGCGACCTGGCCCGACAGCCAGCTCGGTAGGCGTCGCAGCCGTTCGGGCGGATCGTAGTCGGGATGCTCGTGGCCGGCGTCGTTCACGGCGGGCGATCATAGCGCTTGGCCAGACCAACGTTGGGGTTACCAACGGTGATACTATGTTGGCAACACCAACGTTGACGTCACCAACGAAAGGCAGCGCATCGTGACCACCACCCCCACGTTCGACGCCCGGCTGCTCGGCCAGACCGAGAAGGCGGCCAACGCGATCCTCGACCGGCTGCTCGCCGGAACCGGCGTGACCGAGCCCCAATGGGTCGCGCTCTCCCTGATCGCGACCAGCGAGGAGCCGCTGGACCGCAGCGGGCTGGCCGAGCGCGTCGCGGGCGCGCTCAAGCATGGAGAGGCCGACGCACGGGCCCGAGTCTCAGAGCTGGTCGACGGCCGGCTGATCGACTCGCCGGATGACCCCGGTTCGCCGGTGACGCTCACCGGCGAGGGGCAGCGCCTCTACGCCGCAGTCCGCGGCCAGGTCGTCGAGATCACCCGGCGGCTGTGGGGAGACCTGCCGCCGGAGGATCTGGCGGCGGCCGGCCGCGTGCTCAGCACCGTGCTGGCGCGGGCCGAGTCCGAGCTGTATGCGATCGGATAGGTTGCGGGCGTGACGCCCGTTCGGCTCGGCTTGCTCGGCTTCGGATTTGGCGGGCGCTACTTCCACGCCCCGCTGATCGCCAGCGCGGCCGAGTGCGAGTTTCTCGGCGTGGTCACCAGGTCGGCGCAGCGCCGCACCGAGTTCTCCGAGCATTTCCCCGGCCATGCGGCATTCGACTCGCTCGAGGACCTCGCGGCGGCGGGCGCGGAGGCCGTCACGATCTCGACGCCGGCGGCCACCCATGTGGAGCTCACGCAGCGGGCACTGCGGCTGGGGCTGGCCGTGGTGTGCGACAAACCGTTCGCGCTCGATGCGGCCTCGGCGCGCGAGACGACGCAGCTTGCCCAGGAGCTGCAGCGCCCGCTCACCGTCTACCAGAACCGCCGCTGGGACTCGGACTTCCTCACGGTTCGAAAGGCCCTGGCCGGCCGCGTCCTGGGCGACCCGACGCGGTTCGAGTCGCGATTCGAGCGCTACGCCCCGGATCCAGGGCCGCCGGCGGCCGGCGGCGGCTCGCTGCTGGACTTCGGCAGCCACCTGGTCGACCAAGCGCTGGTGCTGTTCGGCCCGGCGATCTCGGTTTACGCCGAGATGCACACCAGCGACTACGCATCGGCGCTCGACGACGACGTGTTCGTCGCGCTCACGCACGCGGGCGGCGTGCGCTCGCATCTGTGGGGCAGCTGGCGCCAGAGCGCGCCCGGCCCGCGCTACCGGGTGACCGGCACCGAAGCCACCTACATCGTCGTGCCCGACATGGATAGCCAGGAGCACCGCCTGGTCGCGGGTGAGTCTCCCGCGACCGCGAGCGACTGGGGCGTCGAGCCCGAGAACCGGTGGGGACGCGTGTTCCGCGACGGGGAGTCCGAGCCGCTGCCGTCGGAGCGCGGAGCCTGGGACACCTTCTATCCGGCGTTCGCCGCGGCCGTCCGGGGCGAGGCACCCGTCCCGGTCGATCCGTGGGACGCGGTGGCCACCGCGGAGACGCTCGACGCCGCGCGCCGCAGCGCGCAGACCGGGCAGGTCGTCCCGGGCGCGCCCCGCCCCAGGTAGCGATCAGCTCTGGGGCGCGCGCCGGGTCTCGTCGAGGACCAGGCCGTAGAGGACATGGTCGGCCGCAATCGCCAGGCGCTCGCCGATCCGCGAGCCCTCGGCGTGCGGGAGCCCGAGCAGCGGCGCCGTCGCCTCGAACCCCGTCCAGATCGCAAGACCGTACAGCGGGCCGGTCCACGATCGGTCGCGCCAGGATCTCGGCAGCGCTCCGTAGACCGCGCCGCCGGCGGCTCCGAAGCCCCAATGGGCGAGCTCGACGACCGCGCGCCGGACGCCCCGCCCCTCGCCCGCAATCTGCTGCGGCGGGGGCTGCTCGACGAGGCCGAGCTCGACCGTGACGACACGCATACCGGTCATCGCCATCGATGCGATCGCTCCTCGGAGCGCTGCGTGTGCCACGTCGCTCATCCGCATCGGAATCGCTACCCCCGAACAGGCCCGGGGAATCGGCGTGCGCCATGTCGCCTTGCGGCCCGTCAGAATCCCGGCGCACCTGCCGCAACGCCACGAGGAGGCGACGACTCACATGTCCTACCGCCGAACCCTGTTGCTCGCGCCGCTGGCCGCGCTCGTCGCCGCCGTCGCCCTGATCGTCCCGTCGGGCGCGGCGGCGCCGCCGACCAAGCCTCGCCTGACGCCGGTGGTCCTGTTCCCGGCCTTCCATCTCACCCGACTGCGGGTAACGGTCCACAACCAGAAGGTCGATCCCGCCTGCCCCCGCTCGGGCAGCTTCGAGGACTGGTTCCAGAATCCGCACCCCGGCGGCCGCTTCTCCCAGGTGTGCCGCGACGAGCTGATGACGCTTCGGTACAAGGCGGACCCGAAGGTCTCGATGCCCCGGCGGTTCTCCGACCAGCGCGGAGTGTCCGTCAGCGTCGTCGACTACGGGAAGATCGACAGCGCCCCGTACTACCAGCCGATGTACCGGGCGCTCGAGCACGCCGGGTACACGGCGAACGTGAACATCCGGGTCGCCGGCTACGACGCGCGGCTGACCCCCGACCAGGGCGGCTTCCTGCACCGCGCGATCGCTCTGATCGAGCAGACCTACCGCGCCAATGGCGACCAGCCGGTCGAGTTGGTCGGCCACTCCAACGGGCCGCTGTACGCGCAGTACCTGCTGACGCATACCAGCCGCGCCTGGCGGAACAAGTACATCCACGGCTTCACCCCGATCGCGGGCAACTTCCCCGGCCAGGGCTCGCTGTACTCGATCATCTTCACCGGGCTGAACATCGAGAAGTTCACCTACCCCGAGACCCGAGCCAATGCGGTCAGCAGCGCGCGGATGTACCTGACCTCGCCGGCGACGTACATGAGCGCCGCCGATCCGGCCGTCTTCGGCCACCGCGAGGTCGTCCTGCGGAATTCCTCCACCGGCGTCAGATACACGCCCGCCGACTACCGCCGGCTGTTCGCGGATGCCACCTGCCGGTCGCGCGTCAGATCGCCGACTACTACATCGGCTTCGTGAAGTTCCGCACTCCGCGCTACTTCCCCGATGTCGACGTGACCGCCGAGAAGGGCTCGGGCATCGCGACGGTCGTCGGCGCGGTGCTGCCCAGCTTCAAGGTGGGACAGCTCGTCAAACCCTCGGCGCTGCTCGAGCGCAGCGGTGACATCAACCAGGAGGACATCACCAACAACGCCGTCACGGTGTGGAAGGCGATGCCGTGTTACCGGTTCACGCTCACCGACAATCCTGGGGTCAACCACTTCGCGCTCCCGGTCAACCGGAAGGTGCTCGCTCGGTTGGTCGCCGACGTGCGCCGGCCCCGGTCGCGCTGCGGTCAGTGATCAAGCGATTCATCCTCGGAAGCCGCGAGACCGTCGCCGGGACGGTCTACGGGACGATCGTCGTGCTGGCGGTGCTCGCGGCGGGCGCCGACAAGTACAAGACCCACCTGTGGCGGCTCGACGCGATCGCGGCCACGGGCGCGGTCGTGCTGTGGCTCGCGCACGTGTACTCGCACGCCCTCGGGGAGAGCCTCAGCGAGGGGCGCCGCCTCGACGCCCGCGAGGTTACAGGGATCGCGCGGCGCGAGTACGCCGTCGTACTGGCCGCGGTCCCGCCGGTCGTGGTGCTGGGCCTCGGCGCCGCCGGCTTGTTCTCGGCCTCCGCGGCGATCTGGGCGGCGTTCGGGGTCGGCGTGGTGACCCTCGGCGCCCAGGGCGTCCGCTACGCCAGGCTCGAGGAGCTCTCGCTAGGCGGCCTCGATCGTGTCGGTCACGTTCAACCTGGCGCTGGGGCTGTCGCTCGTGGCCGCGGAGGTCGTGGTCTCCCACTGACGAGTTCCGCTAGCGACGCTCGAGCGCGAGGCGCACGCCCAGCCCGACCAGCACCGCTCCGGTCAGCCGCTCGAGCCGCCGGCTCCACGGCCCCTCGACGAACGCGCGCTTGGCGCGATGGACGATCAGCGCCAGCGTCGAATACCAGACCAGGTCGAACGTCACGATCACGCCGGCCATCACCAGCGCCGCCGGCAGCACGGCCGCACCGTGGGGCACGAACTGCGGAAACAGCGCGACGAAGAACACGGCCAGCTTCGGGTTGGCGAGGCTCGTCAGCAGTCCGTCGCGGAGCCCCGCGAGATCCGACCGCGACCGTCGATCGTCGCGGTCGCGTTCCGGCCCGGCCGCGTGCCTACCGCGCAGCGACAGGAGACCCATCACGACCAGCACCGCCGCGCCGGCGAGCTTGATCGTGGTGAACGCCTCGGTCGACGCCGCCACCACGGCCGCGATCCCCACCGCCGCGAACAGGGCCCAGGTGAGGACGCCGATCGAGTTCCCGGCGGTGGTGAAGAACGCTTGGCGGCGCCCGCCGCGTGAGGCGCTGCGCACCACCAGGGCGGTGGTGGCACCGGGCGTGATCGTCAGCAGCGCGGCGACGGGGGCGAAGGTGAGCAGCGTTCTCAGCACGTCATCTCGATTGGCTTGTGTCTGGAGGTACGGGAGGCTATCGGGGGCGCTCAATCCGCACCGTCCATCTAGAGTGCAAGCATGGACCTCGAGCTGGACCAGAAGGTCGCCGTCGTCACGGGCGCGAGCAAGGGCATCGGCCTCGCGGTGGTGCGGACGCTGGCCGCCGAGGGCGCTCGCGTGGTCGCCGGTGCTCGCACGGTCGACTCGCTGTCCGAGCTCGAGCGGGTGACCCCGGTGGCGATCGACCTGTCGACCGCCGACGGTCCCGGCCGGCTGGTGGCACACGCGATCGAACTGCACGGGCGCATCGACGTGCTCGTCAACAACATCGGTGCGGCGCCGGTTCGCCTCGGCGGCTTCCTGGGCACGACCGACGCGGACTTCGAGCGGTCACTGCAGCTCAACTTCTTCGCCGCGCTGCGGGCGACGCGCGCGGCCCTGGTCGACATGCGCAAGCGGGGCGACGGCGTGATCGTCAACATCGGGTCGGTCAACTCCTTCTTCGAGCCCGACGCCGCGGTGCTCGACTACGGCGCCGCCAAGGCCGCGCTCACCAACGTCGCCAAGTCGCTGTCCCAGGAGTTCGGCCCCGAGGGGATCCGGATCACGACGATCGCTCCGGGGCCCGTCGGCACCGATCTGTGGCTCGGCAAGGGAGGGGTCGCCGACACGCTCGGCGAAGCCACCGGCGCCGGGGCCGAGGCAATCAGGCAGCAGGCGATGGCCGGGATGGCGACCGGCAGGTTCACGACCCCGGACGAGGTCGCATCGATCGTGGCGCTGCTCGCCTCGTCGCGCGCCGGAAACGTCACCGGCTCCAACTGGGTAATCGATGGCGGGCTGACCAAGAACACCTGACGGGGCCCGCGGGTCGGTCGACCGGATAACAACCTCGTGACCCGGAGGCTAAGGTGGTCACAGGATGTTCACATCTCGCGATGCACCGCCAGCCGACCCAGGCCTCGAGCCCGTCCCCGCTACGACGAACGCCGAGCGGGCGGTGGCGGACCTGCTTCCGATCGCCGCCCGCTCAGCGGACGCGCTGGCCGCGACGGAGAGCGTGCCGCTGTGGTTTCACACGTTTGCGGTCGACGGCGTCTACACGCCGGGGATCGCCCGCGACCACCGCTACCGCCTACAGGCGATCCCGGATGACCTGAGCGGCGGCCGCGTGCTCGATGTGGGCACGTTCGATGGCTTCTACGCGTTCCTGGCCGAGCGGCGCGGCGCGGCGCGCGTAGTGGCGGTCGACAACGAGCAGTACGTCGACTGGATCGCCAGCCGCTTCGGGATCGGGCTCGAGCCCGGCGCGGGCTTTCGCACGATCGCCCGGCTACTCCACAGCCGGGTCGAGTATCGCCGGCTCGACGCGCTCGAGGTCGAGCGGCTCGGCGAGTGCTTCGACGTCATCTTCTGCTTCGGCATCCTGCACCGGGTCGAGGCGCCGCTGACGCTGCTGCGGGTGCTGGCGGCCTGCCTGGCGCCAGGTGGTCGCATCATCCTCGAGACCTACGGGGTGACCGGCGGGCAGGATGCTCCGTGGGTGCTCGTGCACGAGCAAGGCGACGTCTACGCCCGCGACGAGGACGTGTACTGGGGCTTCAGCCGCGCCAGCCTCGACAGCCTGGGTCGAATCGCCGGACTCCGCGGCTTCGAGCTGCTCGACGCGCCGGCGATCGCGGGGCACCCGCGGATCATCGGCACGCTGCAGCGCGGCTGATCAGGCGGCCAGCGGGTGCCTGCCCGCCAGCTCCGCCGCCAGCTCGTGCGGGCGGTCGCTGGTGATCGCATCGGGCGCGTGGGCGAGCACGCGCTCGGCGATCGCGGCGTGGTTGACGGTGCCGGTGGCGACGCTCAGGCCCGCGTCGCGGAGCGGCGCGACGGCCGGCCCGTCCAGCAGGAAGTGCTCGATGCAGACGCCGATCAGGCCGCGCTCGGCCGCCCACCGGGCGAGCGCCGCGGGCGCGTAGTCGGCCCAGATCACCAGCCGGGCGGCGAGGCCGTGAGCGACCGCCTGCTCGACAGCGGCGGCGTGAAAGCTCAGCACCTCGACCCGGCCGGCGTCCGCACGGCGCGCCAGCAGCGCCGCCAGTGCACTGACCGTGCGGCGGGCCAGGACCGCGTCGGCGTGCGCCTTGACGTCGAGCTGCACGGTCATGTCGGCCGGCACGAGGTCGAGCAGCTCGTCGACCAGCAGCGGCCGCTCGCCGGTCTTGCGCCCGTGGCGATCCAGCAGCCGACCGGTCAGCACGTCGGCGGCCGCTCGCTCGTGCGCCCACCCGGCCACGGTCGTGGCCACCGGCAGGCACGCGTCGTGCAGGCAGACAAGCGCTCCGTCGCGGGTGATGCACACATCGGTCTCGATCCCGCCGAGCGGACCGCCGGCGAGCGCGGCCGTCAGCGCGAGGCGCGAGGAGTCCGGCCCGTAGGCACGGCCGCAGCGGTGAGCGAACAGCGGCGTCGGCACCCCGCTATTGCGCCGCATCGCGGCCGCCGAGTTGTCACGCGCTCGTTACCGCCGGGTGACGCGGTCGTGAACGCGTGCGGTATCGTCGCCGGAGCGTGCAGGACGCATCCGGTCCGCGGAAAGGGCCTCAGGCCCAACTGTGATCACTGATTGATGTAGACCGGTGACGGACGACTCCCGACCGGTGTGCGGACCCGCCGAAGACAGGAGTTGACATGTCCGAGCCGCGTTCTCTGCCTCCCCGTCCGGACCTGCGCCACCTGCGCGACGAGGCCAAGCGCCGCCGCAAGGCGGGCGAGTTTCCGTCGCTGTCGCTCGCCCAGCTCGCGCTTGCGCGCGAGTACGGCTTTAGCTCGTGGCCGCGGCTGAAGTTCCATATCGAGGCCGTGACCCTCGACGCGTCGGCGCGCGCGTCAGGACTGATCGCCTCCGCCACGTCGTCGGACCTGCGCCGCGCGCGGGCGCTGCTCGATGCTGATCCGAGCGTCGCGGTGCACGACCTGGCGTGCGCGTGTGTGGCGGGCGAGGCCGACGAGGTCTCGCGGCGGCTGGCGGCGCGGCCGGCCGCGGTCGGCGAGCCGACCGGGCCAAACGGGTGGCAGCCGATCCTCTACGCGTGCTTCTCACGGCTGCTGCGCGGCGACCCCGAGCGGGCGCCGGGGATCCGCGAGGTCGTGCGGCGGCTGCTCGTCGCGGGGGCCGATCCGAACGCCGCGTTCATCAACGACGACCGGTGGCTCCAGGTCGCGCTGTACGGCGCGGCGGGGATCGCCGGCGATCCGGAGCTGACGCGGATGCTGCTGGAGGCGGGCGCCGATCCGACCGACGATCGGGACGGCTACCACGGCAACGAGGTCCTCTACCACGCCTGCGAGTTCCCCGACCCCACGTGCGCACTGCTCGTGATCGACGCGGGGGCCCGCCAGGACCTCGTCGACTACAACCTCGGTCGGGCGCTGAACTTCCCCAACCCGGAGATGGTCGAGATGTTCTGCACCCACGGCGCCCGGGCCTCCGCGGACAACCTCCATCAGGCGGTCTGGCGCCGCCGTCCGCCGCGGACGATCGCCGCGCTGCTCGACGCCGGCGCGCCGATCGACACACCCGACGAGCAAGGCCTCACCCCGCTGCGGATCGCGGTCCGCTGGGGCGATGACGACGTCGCCGCAACCCTGCGTGAGCGCGGCGCCGACGATGCCGCGGTCACCGACGACGATCGGGCGATCGGCAGCTTGCTCTGCGGCCGTGACGCGGGCGTCCCAACGGCCGCCTCCTCCGCGCTGGACGAGATGCTGATGATGTCGGTCCAGGGCGGCCACCTCGAGGCGATGCGGCGGCTGCTCGACGCAGGCGCACACGTCGACGGCGACTCCGACGGCGAGGGAACCCCGCTCGGCCAGGCCTGCTGGCGGGGCCGCGTGCAAATGGTCCGCGAGCTCGTAGATCGCGGCGCCGCGCTGCGCTTCCACCACGGAGGCAGTGCGATCGGCGCCGCGCTCCACGGGTCGCGCCACTGCCACCAGCCCGAGGGTGGCCCGACGATGATGACGCTCGACGAGATCCCCAAGGAGCCCTACGCCGAGATCGTGCGATTCCTGCTGCACCGCGGCGCGATCGTTCCGGACCGGATTGGCGACAACGGCCCGCATGCGACGACGCTGCTCGCCGAGCTCGGGATCGACCCGCTGGCCTGAGGCGGTCAGTCGGGACCGGTAGCTCTGGTGAGGTTTTGCGCTGTCACGGCCGGCCGCAACCCTGCAAAGACGGTTGATCGTTGTGCTCGCGACTCGGGACGGCTAGCGTTGCACTCTGTTCGGACCGGGTGCAAGTGCAGTGAACGCGCAAGATCGACGGCGGCTAACCGAACTCTCGGGAGTCGCTAGGAACCTCGTACGCGCCGGTCCCCTGCGCGGACGAGACTCCGAGCGCAACGAGCTGGAGCGAATGATCGCGTCGGCCGAACACGGCGAGGGCGCGCTCGCACTGGTCGAGGGCCCGCCCGGAATCGGCAAGAGCCGGCTGTTGGCCGAGGCGGTCAAGCTCGCCGCCGACCGGGGGCTGACCGTGGCCACGTCGGTCGCCGACGAGCTCGACCAGATGACGCCGTGGGGCCCGCTGCTCAGCGCCCTGACGTCAACCGCGCCCCCGATCGTCGGCCGCGACGAGCTGCTGTCGCTGAGCGGGCTGATCGACGGTCGCCTCGAGGTCGTCGAGCGGATCCGGGCGGCGATCGAGGACGCGGCCCGCGAGCACCCGCTGGTGATCGTGATCGACGACCTTCACTGGGCCGATCCGTCGACCCTGCAGGTCCTCGGATCGCTCGCCCTCCAGCTGTTCTCTTATCCGATCATGTGGCTGCTGTGCCGGCGGACGTTTCCCGCCTCAGCGCAGATGCAGGCGCTGCTCGAGCGGCTCGCGGCCCAGGGCACCGTGCGTCTGGCGCTCGGGCCGCTGAGCACCGAAGCCGCCACCGGGTTGGCCACGGACCTGCTCGGGCGCCGTCCCGACCGCGGCGTCGACCGGCTGGTGGCGCGGGCCGAGGGTAACCCGCTGTACGTCGTCGAGATCCTTCGCAACATCGACGACCGGCCGGCGACCGACGGGCACACCGCCGAGCGCGACGCCTGGGCGGCTCGGTCGCTGGCGTCGGCCGTGCTCGACCATCTACGGTCGATGTCGGACGAGGCCCGGAGCTTGATCAAGGTGGCCGCGGTCCTCGGCCCGACGTTCTCCGTGGTCGAGCTGTCCGAGATGGTCGCCCGCCCCGCGAGCGAGCTCGTGGAGCCGCTGGACGAAGCGCTCGCCGCCGACGTGCTCGTCGAGGACGGAACGCAGTTGGCTTTCCGCCACGATCTGTTTCGCCAGGCCGTGTACGACGAGCTGCCGGAGCCGCTGCGGCCGGCGCTGCATCGCGATGCGGCCAACGCGCTGCGATCGCTCGGCGCGCCCGTCGTGCGCGTCGCCACCCACCTCGCGATTGGCGCGGTCCCGGGCGATGACGGCGCGGTCGAGACGCTCGGCCAGGCGGTCGGCGAGCTGTTCGCGACTTCGCCGAGCGCCGCCGCCGATCTCGCGATCCGCGTCGTCGAGCTGGTCGGTCGCCAAGACCCGCGACGGCCGGTGTTCGTCGCCACGGCCGTACAGATGCTCGGCTGGACGGGCCGTGTGGACGAGGCCCGGGCGCTTGGGCGAGGTGTTCATCGCCGAGAACGACCTGCCGATCGCGCTCGAGGCCCAGATCGAGCTGGGGATGCGCCGCGCATGGCTGATGCACACCGGGCTCGCTTACCCGTCGGCGCTGCCCGAGCGACTCGTGGCCGATCCGGACGTGCCCGCCGCGGTCCGCGCCGACCTGATCGTCGTCGACCAGAACCGGGCGATCCTCGACCGGCCCGCGCCTGAAGTGGGAGCGGCGCTGCAGCGCGCGACCGAGCTCGTGGTGATCGATGGCGACGCAATCGACGTGGCGTTCGTGCAGAGCATCCGGCTGGGCCTCGATCAAGAGCAGGGAAACCTCTTGCGGGCGCTGGAGCTCGCCGAGGAGCCACTGCCCGGCTTCCCCGATCCGGCCGACCGAGCGGCGGCGATCCGCGACAGCAACATCGCCAGCTGCCTGGCCACGGTCGGCCGGCCGCGCGAGGCGCTCGAGATGCTCGCCCGGGCGCTATGCAGCGGCATCGTCGTCGGGACAGACGATCATCGCGGCCCGGTGCCACAGCACGCGCGCGATGGTGTTGCTCGAGCTGGGGCGGATCGACGACGCTCGAGCGGAGGGTCAGGCCGCGGCGGAGCTCGCCGAGACGCTCGGCTTCTCGTACTACCTCGGCGAGGCGCTGGTGACCGTCGTCGACGCGGCGCTGCGCCAGGGCCAGCTCACCGACGCCCAGGCCGCGGCCGACCGGCTGGTCGCAAGGTCGCCGGGCGAGCCGATGGGTGACGACACATGGGCGGCCGCTCTGTGTGCGGACGCTGAGGGTGCAACCGATCGCGTGCGCGACGCGCTGGGTCCGATGGTGCGGCGTCTGGCCGAGGGCCGCTACGTGTGCGTGGACTGGTATCCGGCGCGGCTGCCCCAGATGGTGGCGATCGCGCTCCGGGCCGACGCTCACGAGCAGGCCGAGATCGCCGCCCAGGCAGCTGGCGAGATCGCCCGCCGAAACCCGGACCTCCCGTCCGCGGTCGGGTCGGCGGCGCACGCCCGCGGACTGCTGGAGACCGACGTGGATCTGCTCGCGGATGCGGTTGAGACGTTCGGCAGCGCCGAACGGCCGCTGGCCACGGCGGCCGCGCGGGAGGACCTGGGCCACGCGCTCGCCCGGGCGGCGGCACGGGACGAGGCCGTGGAGCAGCTCGAGGTCGCCTACCAGTCCTATGCGGGCATGGGCGCCCACCGCGACACCGCCCGGGTCCGCGCGGCACTGCGGTCGCTCGGCGTCCGCAAGCGCCAGGCGAACATCAGGCGGCCCGATCACGGCTGGGAGAGCTTGACCAGGTCCGAGCGAGTCGTCGTCGAGCTGGTCGCCCGCGGCCTGACCAACCGTGAGGCCGCCAACGAGCTGTTCCTGTCTCCCGACACGATCAACGCCCACCTCAAGCACGCGTTCGCCAAGCTCAACGTGCGCTCGCGAGTTCAGCTCGCCCGGCTGGCGGCGGAGCGCGAGCTCGCCCCGACCGCCAGCGGGTCGCAGCTCACCGCCCGTTGAGTCGTATCGGGATCAACTGGCCGTTGATGCAGCCACGGGCTCCCGTTCGGGTTGGGGCTCGACCGCTCGGCGCCGGTCGCGCTTGCGGAAGAACTCGGCGCCTTCGATGTTGATGTGGGGCAGGATCCGCTCGAGCCAGCGGGGGATGTACCAGTTGACCTTGCCCATCAACACCATCAGCGCCGGCACCAGCAGGCAGCGGACGATCGTGGCGTCGAGGATCACGGCGACCGCGAGGCCGACGCCGAACTGCTTGACGGTCGGGTCGCCGTTGAGCACGAAGCCGCCGAACACGAACACCATGATCGCGGCCGCGGCGGTGATCACCCTCGCGCTGGTGACCAGACCCGACACCACGCTTGACTTGTTGTCCTCGCCGGCATGGACGTGCTCCTCGATCTGGCTGACCAGGAACACCTCGTAGTCCATCGACAGGCCGAACAGGATCGCGAACATGAACAACGGCACGTAGGAGACGATCGGCACCGACCCGGGCAGGCCGATCAGGCCGTGCAGCCAGCCGTACTGGAAGATCGCGGTCAGCACGCCGTAGGCCGCTCCGATCGACAGCACGTTCATCACCGCGGCCTGGATCGGGATCACCACCGTGCGGAACGCCAGCACCAGCAGCAGGAAGCTGAGCGCGATCACCACCAGGATCTGCAACAGCAGCTTGCTCGAGATGTTCGAAGCGAGATCGATGTTGCCGGCGGTCGTGCCGCCGACGTCGGCTTTCATGTCGGTGCCCTTCTCGGCCTTCGGAATCACCGTTTGCCTGAGGTTGTTGACGAGGCTGGTGGTGGCGTTGTCAGCCGGGCCCTCGGTGGAGACCACGTTGAAGAACGCGGCGGTCCCGGCCTTATCGATCTGAGCCGGCGTGACAGCGGCAACCCCCTTGGTCTGTGACACGTCCGTCTGGAGCGTCTGCAGCCGCGGATCGGAACTGCTCTTCGCGGGTGACCCGAGCGACACCGCCACGATCAGCGGACCGTTGACGCCGGGACCGAAGTTCTTCGAGATCAGGTCGTACGCCCGCCGCGCGGTGGTCGAGGTCGACAGCGCGGCGACGTCCTTCTGGCCCAGGCTCAGCGACAGCAACGGGATCGCCAGCGGGATCAGGATCGCCAGCGCCGCCACGCCGGCGACCACCGGCCGGCCGGCCACGGCGCGGGCCCATCTTGCCCATGCGCCCTGCTTGTTGGCCGTCTCGTCAGGTCGGTTACGGACGCGCAGCGAGTTGATCTTCGGTCCGGTGATCGCGAGCATCGCCGGCAGCAGGGTCAGCGCCGCGCACACCGCCACCACGACCGCGATCGCCGCCATCAGCCCCATCGTCGTGACCAGCGGGATGTCGGCCACCGCCAACGACACGAGCGCGATCGTCACCGTCCCGCCCGCGAACGCCACCGCCCCCCCGGAGGTGGCGGCCGCCCGGGCGATCGATTCGCGCAGGTCCATTCCGCCGTCCATGCCTCGGAAGTGCCGGGTCACGATGAACAGCGCGTAATCGATCCCGACGCCCAGGCCAATCATCGTGGCCAGCGTCGGCGCCACCGTCGACACCGTCATCACGTGGCTGAGGATCCGGATGATCGCCAGCGTCGAGGCCAACGCCAGGATCGCGTTGAGGATCGGCAGCAGCATCGACACCACGGTTCCGAACGTGAACGTCAGGATCACCATCGCCGCGATGATCCCGATCAGCTCGCTGGACTCGGTCGCCGGCTTTGACACCTTCTGGCCGAGCTGACCGCCGGTCTCGACCTGAATCCCGGCCGCATGGGCGGGCGTCGCGGCGGCGTCGATGATGTTCTGAGCGTCGTCGATCGACATCGCGCCTGGAGTCACCGACGTGGTCACCGACAGGTAACCCGTCGCCTGGTCCTTGCTCAGGGCCGAGGCGCCCTGTGAGGTCAGCGGGTTGACGACCGAGGCCACGTCATGCTGTTTGGCGACGTCCGTTGCCGCCTGGTTGACCGCGCTGGCGTACTTCGAGTCGGTCAGCTTTCCGTTGGAGACGTGCAGCACGATCGGGCTGGACCCGTTCGCCTGATCGGGAAACGACTTGTTCAGCGCATCCGTGGCGCGCTGGCTGTCGGTGCCGGGCAGCGTCAGGTTGTCGTTCGTGCGGTCGCCCATCCGCTGGGAGACGGCGACAAGCGCAACCGTCACCAGCAGCCAGACGGCGAGGACCACGAATCGACGCCGGACGCAAAACCGCGCCACCCCGTACAGCACACGTGCCATGACAAGCCCCTTTCCTCTCCGTCGGCGCGTCGCCGCCGGTTGCGTTTGGCTTGACGTCATCCTGCGCGCGCCCCCCACGCCGGACAAGAGGGGAACCCCGTGTGTTTCCCCTACGGTTTTCGGGTCGGCCGCGCGCCTCCCGAGTGCCGCCGCGCTATTCGCCGATGGCCTGGGCCAGCTGGAAGCGGGAGCGGATCCCGAGCTTCTGGTAGGCGCTGCTGAGATGGCGCTCGATCGTCTTCTCGGTGACGAACAGCGCTTCTGCCACCTCGCGGTTGGTGCGCCCCTCGGCAGCCTGTCGGCACACCCGCCACTCGGCCGCGGTCAGCGCGTGCGGTCCGGTCAGCTCCACCCGGGCGCGACGCCCCGGCCCGGATTGCAGCTCGGCCCGCGCGCGCTCGGCCAGCGGGATCGCCCCGCACTGGCCGGCGAGCGTCATCGCCCGGCGCTGAGCTTCGCGACCTTCGCGACGCCGCCGAACCCGGGTCAACTCGGCACCGAGATCGGCGAGCGCGTGCGCGAGCTCCAGCCGCGCGGCGCTGGGCTCGAGCACCGACACAGCCTCCTCGAGCAACGGCAGCCGTTGGTCTCCGCCAATCGCCGCCGCCGCCGCGCGCAGCGACATTCCGAGCGCCCCGGGCGATCCCACCTGTCGAGCGATCGCGAGCTGCTCGCGCGCCAGCGACCTGGCCGTTTCCTCGTCGCCCAGCGAGGCAAGCGCCTGTGCGGCGAGCGCCCTCCAGACGCTCGGCCACAGCACATTCAGCGCCTCGAGCCGCCGGCCGCACCACAGCAGGTCCTCTACGCCCTCGCGGACCTGGCCCTGAGCGATCCGCAGTCGCCCGCGGGCGACCAGGAGGTCGGACACATACGTGCGGTCCTCGGGGATGTCGAGCGCCTCGGCCATCGGGCCGAGCTCGGCGGCCTCGGCCAGCTGCTCCGCGCTCGATCGCCGCCTCGATCGCGACCGCGACGAGCTGGAGGACGACGAAGTGCGGCGGCTCGATCAGCAGCAGGCCGGTCTCGGCCTCGACCTGAGCGTCCTGAAGCGATCCGCGGGCGAGCGCGATCGCGGCGCGCTGCCCGTGGATCAGGCCCTGTCTCGCCGCGTGGCCCTCGCGGCGGGCGCCATCCAGCGCCACGTCGAGCAACCGCATCGACAGCTCGTAGCGCTCCGCGAGCCGCAGCGTCTGAACCGCCAGGAACCCGACGTTGATCGTCGTCCCGGGCGGAAGACCGGCCGCCAGCGCGGCCTCCACCTGATCGGCCGCGGCTTGCGCCGGCTCGCCCCGGAGCTGCTGCTCCTGGGCGGTGTGGATCGCCGCCACCGCCTCGAACCCCGGGTGACCCCGTGCCCGTTCGCGGTAGCGCTGCAGGTGCACGCCGAGACCTTTGCGCATCCTCGGGACGACGGCGGCGACCGTCAGCAGGTCGGAGCCGACCTCGAGCGAGCGATCGGCGTCCAGCGGCGAGAGCTCGCGGGCCAGCGACTCCAGGGCGTCGACGGCGGCCTCGGCCGACCGACCGCCCGACACGATCGCGCACCGCGCCAGCCACGACGCCGCGTCCGCCTGGGTCGCCAGGGTTGCGCCTGACTCCACCGCGGCGCGCAGGTGCTCCTCGGCCGACTCGAACTGCATCGCCGCCACCTCGTAGCGACCGAGCTCGCTGAGGATCTCGCCTCGCTCCTGCTCGGGCGGGGATTCCTCGAGCGCACGCCGCAGGCGCACGGCTGCCGCGCGCGGAGCGCCGCGTCGCGCCGCTGCGTTCGCCGCCGCCCTCAGGGTCTCGACCCTGCCCTGCTCCCCCGTGGGCGCGGTCAGCAGCAGATGTGCGGTGATTCGCTCCGGCGAAGCGCCGTCCCGCGCCAACGCGTCGGCCGCGGCGGCGTGGCGCGCCTGGCGCTCGCCGGGGGCGAGGTCCTCGTACAGCGCCGCGCGCACGATCGGGTGCACGAACCCGAGGCGTTCACCGTCGACGAAGATGTCCGCGCGGACCAGGTCATCGGCCGCCGCGCGCGCCGCGTCCTCGCTCAGACCCGAAACCCGGGCCGCCAGCGGCAACGGCGTGTCGTCCCCGAGCACGGCGACCGACGTCGCCATTTCGCTCGTCGACGGGCCGAGCGTCGCGAGCCGATGCAGCACGAACCGGCTGACCGCGGCAGGGCCGACCGCCTGCACCTCGTTCGCGGCCTCGGCCGTCGGCGCGATCGCCGCCGCGTCGAGAGCGCGGAGCAGCTCGCGCAGAAACAGCGGGTTGCCGCCGGTCGCGGCGTGGCACGCGCGGCAGAAGTCCTCGTCGGCGCCCTCCCCCAGGCGCTCCCGGGTCAACGCCGCAGCGGCGAGCTCGCTCAGTGGCCGCGGATACAGCGCGACGGCCGACGGACGCGAGATCACCTGAGCCCACACCGACCCGGACTCGTCGACCGCCGAATCCGGCGGACGCCCAGCGAGCACCATCGCCACCGGAAGTCCCTCGATCCGCTGTTCGAGGTACGCCAGGAAGCGCAGCGATTCCAGATCAGCCCACTGGCAATCGTCGACCAGCACAGCCAGCGGAGCCCGGTCGGCGAGGTTCACCACGAGCCAGTACAGGCTGTGCAGTGCCTCGAACCCGCCGTCGGCACGCACCGGACGCTCCTCGTCGGGCTCGAACAGGCGCGCCGCGGGACCCGCTCCGCCCGCGAACGGATCGCCGCCGGGCGGCGCCTCGTTGATCACCGGCTCCAGCAGCTGGCGCACGACGCCGAACGCGAACGGTTGTTCGAGCTCGGAGCCCCTCCCCTCGAGCGGTGTCACACCCGCCCGTTCGGCCGCCGCGCGCGCCTCTCGCATCAGCCCGGTCTTGCCGACTCCGGCAGGCCCCTCGACGAGGATCAGCGTCCCCTCTCCGGCGCAGGCACGGTCGAGCCCTTCACGAAACGCCCCAAGCTCGCGCTCGCGTTCGCGCAAAGCTCCCACTGCACTGAGCGGCACGTGGTGACCATACACCGCGCGCCCGTCGGAGCGGGCGCGGATCGAAACCCGGGGGAAAACCTTCGGGGATCCTCCCTTGTGAGCGAAGCCGGAGAGCCCGATCATCCCGCTCGATGCAGAGCATCACCGAGCTCAACAAGCGAAAGGTCCAGCTGTTCGTCGAGGCCGTGTGGAACGACGGCCGACTCGAGCTGATCGACCAGCTCGTGGCCGCCGACTACGTTGGCCACGTCCCCAGCCTCGATCCAGCGGTGATCGGGCCGGAGGGCGTGCGCCGCCTCGTATCCAGCCATCGCGGGGCCCATCCCGACCTGTACATCAAGATCGAGGATCAGATCGCCGAGGACGACCGGGTCGTGACCCGCTGGCACGCGATGACAGCCGGCAGTCCCCTGGCCCGGAGCGCGCTGGCCGAGCCGACTCCCTGCTGCAGCGGAATCACGATCATCCGGCTGCTGGCCGGCAAGCAGGTCGACGAGCACACGCAGTACACCCGGCTTGCCCAGGTCGTGCCGAACGCCGCGCGCGGTCATTTCAAGCCCTCTGGGCTCCCGTAGCATGGCTGGGAGCGATGGACGAGGCCGTGCAGATAAGGCTGTTCGGGGCCTTCGCGGTCAGCGTGGGCGGAGAGGTTGTGCCCGAGGGCGCGTGGCGTCTGCGTAAGGCCAAGAGTCTGGTGAAGCTGCTCGCGCTGGCGCCCGAGCGTCGAGTTCATCGGGAACAGGCGACAGAGTTGTTATGGCCTGAGCGGGCGCGTGTGGCGGCGGCCAACAATTTTCATCAAGCGTTGTATGTCGCCCGGCGGGCGCTGGAGGGGGTGGGCGCCGAGGCTTCGGCCGTGCTCCCGTTGCGGGAGGACATGCTGGTGCTGTGTCCGGGCGCGAGGGTGGAGGTCGACGTCGATGCGTTCGAGGAGGCGGTCGCTCGCGCCCATGAAACTGG
Organism: uncultured Solirubrobacterales bacterium; assembly: GCA_963831845.1. Taxonomy (GTDB): domain Bacteria; phylum Actinomycetota; class Thermoleophilia; order Solirubrobacterales; family Solirubrobacteraceae; genus Palsa-465. The sequence goes on from CAWHRT010000035.1 coordinate 111,722, forward strand.
CGAGTTGTCGGACTATCGCGCGGCGCTCGAGTTTCACGGCGGTGAGCTACTCCCTGAGGATCGCTACGAAGCGTGGGCGGTCGGTCGGCGGGAGGCGGTAAGCGAAGCGCACCTGGGACTGCTGCTGGACCTTTCCACCCGTCTGGATCAGGGCGGGGACGCCGAGGCGGCGATCGCGGCGCTCGAACAGGTTGTGGTGATCGATCCGCTGCACGAGGGTGCCCAGCGCGCGCTGATGCGGCTGTTCGCCGCGGCGGGTCGCCGCCAGCACGCGCTGGCGCAGTACCAGCGGTTGCGCGAGGCGCTTCGGCGCGACCTGGAGGCGGAGCCCGACCCTCAGACCGCGCGCTTGTATCGGGCGCTGCTGCGTGGTGACGCGAACTTCGACCCACCCGATCAGGAGCTGCCCCGCAAGGCGGCACATGCGTTGCCCGCAGGCCGGGTCAAGCCTGCTCGTCATAACCTGCCGATCGCGTTGACGAGCTTCATCGGGCGCGACCGAGAGCTGCGTGAGGTTGCCCGCCTGCTCGACCGGAATCGCCTGCTCACGCTCACCGGCGCCGGTGGGTCGGGCAAGACCCGCCTCGCTCTGGAGGCCGCGACGGCGCGGCTGGGCGCGTCCCTCGACGGTGTCTGGCTGGTGGAGCTGGCTGGCCTCGGCGATCCCGCGTTGGTGCCGGCGGCGACCGGGTCCGCGCTCGGTCTCACGCTCCCCTCTCAGCGCGCGGCCCTGGATGGTCTCGGCGCCAAGCTCAGCCAGTCGCAGATGTTGCTGATCCTCGACAACTGCGAGCATCTGGTGGCGGCCTGCGCGATTCTGGCCAAACACCTACTGGGCACATGCTCGGGGCTGCGAATCCTGGCGACGAGCCGCGAGCCGCTACGCGTCCCGGGAGAGGTGACCTGGCGGGTCCCGTCGTTGACGCTGCCGGCCCCGGGACGGTCGGTGAAGCCCTCGGAGCTGGCCTCATACGAGGCGGTCCGTCTGTTCTGTGAGCGTGCGGGCGACGTCGCGTCGGGCTTTTCGCTGGGCGAGGGCAACGCCGGCGCGGTGGCCGAGATCTGCTTGCGGCTGGACGGGATGCCGCTCGCGCTCGAGCTCGCCGCTGCACGCGTGGGGTCGCTCTCGCCCGCTCAGATCGCCGCGCGACTGGGCGATTGCCTCGCCGTCCTGACGGCCGGAAGCCGGTCGGCGTTCGACCGCCAGCAGACGCTCCGGGCCACGCTGAGTTGGAGCTACGCGCTGTTGACGACGAGCGAGCGCGCGCTGTTTCGCCGCCTGGGCGTCTTTGCCGGGACCTTCACACTGGAGGCCACCGAGGAGGTCGCGGCAGGCGAGGGCGTGGACGAGCGGCGGGGCGCCGACCTCCTGGGGCGGCTTGTCGACAAGTCGCTGGTGGTGGCCGAGGACGACAGCGACGGCTATCGGTATCGCCTGCTCGAGCCCATGCGCCAGTACGCGCGCGAGCTTCTCGACGAGGCCGACGAGGCGACGACCCTGGAGGCGCGCCATCACGCCTTCTATCTCGAGCTCGCCCGGGCGGCCGATCCCGAGGGCGCGGCCGCCGGGCCGATCCTCGCGGCCGGCCGGCTCGAGACCGATCACGACAACCTGCGCGCGGCGCTCGGATGGGCGCTGCGCCATGAACCCCAGCAGGCGTTGAGGCTGGCCGTCCACATGGGTCCGATGTGGATGTCCGGAAGTCACTTTCAGGAGGGCAGCCGGTGGCTGCAGGCGGCGCTCGCGGCGGCCCCGGCACCTACCGCGCTTCGCGCGGAGGCTCTGCGCATCGCGTGTGGGCTGGAGCTCCGCCTAGGGAGAGGCGGCGGGGTGAGCGAGCTGGGCATCCAGCGGGTCGAGATCTTCCGGGCGCTGGGCGACCGCTGCGCCGTGGCCCACGCGCTCGACGAGGTCGGCGTCTATGAGTACATGGCCAGTCGCTATGACCGCGCTGAAGGCCTGTTCGCCGAGAGCCGCGCGCTGGCCGAGGAGCTCGATGATCGCAAGGTGGCGGCAGCGGTCCTGTACTCCTGTGGCGTGCTCGCTCAGTGCCGCGGCGACTTCGCGGGCGCCCGCGAGGCGCTGCTGGACAGCCTGACCCGGCTGCGTGAGGTTCCCGCAGGAGACGGGGAGGCGTTCTTTCGAGTGCACACGGCGGGTCTGTTCGTCGCGGGTGAGGGCCCGGGCGGCGCGCCGCGAATGTATTTCGAGGAGACCGCGCAGTTCTTTCGCCGCGTGGACGCGAGGCGCGCGATCGGCTACGTCCTGGCCGCGCTCGGCGACGTCGCCCGCGCCCAGGGGCTCAGCCAGCCGGCGCTCGAGCGCCTGACCGAGAGCCTGGCGCACTTCCGCGAGGCACGCGACACGATGGGCACGGCGTTCGCGCTGAACCGCCTCGGCAACCTCGCCGGCGCCCGGGGAGAGCACGAGCTCGGCCGCGAGTGGCTGGAAGAGGGGCTGACCCTACGCCGCGAGCTCGGTGACCGCCGCGGTGTCGGCATGACGCTGAGCAACCTCGGCATCCTCGCCGCCCGCGCCGGCGACCTCGAGCGAAGCCGGTCGCTTCTCGGCGACGCGCTGGCCCTGTTCGAGGAGACCGACGACGCGCCCGGTCAGACGGGCATGCGGCTCAATCTCGGCAACATCGCCGCTGACGCCGGCGAGCATGCACGCGCCCGCGAGCTGCTGGAAGCGAGCCGGGAGCTGGCCGAACGGCAGCGCCTGCTTCGCGTCGCGGGCTGGTTGACGCTCAGGCTGGCCGAGCTGGCGATCGCCGACGGCGACAGCGAGCGCGCGGCCCGGCTGCTCGACCAGGCGCTCGGGCACCTGCGGCCGCTCGCCGATCGTTGGGGTGTTGCCCGCTGCTTAGAGCTCGACAAAGCGGTCGCTAAGGGGTCGCTAAGTCCGGCCCGACAGGGTTGAGGGCGTTCGAAGGATCTCGCCTTCAAGGAGCTCGAAGACATGACCATAGAAGCGACCACCCCTCACGTGCTCGGCGACGCGACGCTCGTCGAGCTCGCGCAGGGCATGCGCGGCCAGCTGATCCGGCCCTCCGACGAGGCCTACGACGAGGCGCGCGCGATTTGGAACGGCGCCCACGACCGGCGGCCGGCGCTGATCGTCCGCTGCGCCGGCGTCGGTGACGTGATGCGCGCGGTGGACTTCGCGCGCAGCGAGAATCTGCTCGTCGCGGTCCGCGGTGGCGGGCACTCCCTGCCCGGCTTCTCCACCTGCGACGGCGGGGTGGTCGTCGACCTGTCGGCCATGACGGCGGTGCGCGTCGACCCGGTGCGTCGCACCGCCATTGCCGAGGGCGGCTGCACGTGGGCAGACCTCGACCACGAGACGCAGGCCTTCGGCCTCGCGGTGACCGGCGGGCTCGTGTCCACCACGGGAATCGCCGGGTTCACGCTCGGGGGCGGCATCGGCTGGCTGATGCGCAAGCTCGGCCTGACCTGCGACAACCTGCTCGCCGCCGACGTCGTCACCGCCGACGGACAACTCGTGCACGTCAGCGAGGAGGAGAATCCCGAGCTGCTGTGGGGCTTGCGCGGCGGCGGCGGGAACTTCGGTATCGCGACCTCGCTTGAGTATCGACTGCATCCGATCGGACCGATGCTGCTGGCTGGCCCGATCTTCTTCGCGGGCGACCGCGCCGAAGAGGTGTTGCGGTTCTACCGCGACTGGGTGCGCGAGCTGCCCGACGAGCTGACCACGCTGGCCGGTCTCATGACTGCTCCGCCCGCGCCGTTTCTCCCCGAAGCGGTGCACGGCAAACCGATCGTCGCGGTCATCGCCGTCCACGCCGGCGAGCCCGAGCGCGGCCGCGCACTCGTCCAGCCCCTGAAAGATCTCGGCGACCCGATCGTCGACCTCATCGGTGTCATGCCCTACACGGCGATGCAGGGCCTGCTCGACGCGCTGTGGACTCGTGGCGCGCACAACTACATGCGCTCCGCCTACGTCGACGAGACTCGATGACGCTGCAATCGCGGCGATTGTCGGCCAGCACCAAGTGGTGCCCTCGCCGCACTCCGAGATTCACTTTCACCACTTCGGCGGCGCGGTGGCGCGCGTCGGCGACGACGAAGCGGCGTTCGGTGGCCGCTCGGCACAGTATGTGCTCAACGTGATCGCCCGCTCGCCTGACGCCGAAGGCTTTGACGCCAACGTGGCCTGGGCGCGCGACACCACCCAGGCGCTGACCCCCGTCAGCCGTGACGGGGCCTACGTCAACTTCATGGGCGACGCCGGCGACGAGCGGCTGCGCGCCTCCTACGGCGACGCGAAGTACGAGCGGCTGGTCGCGCTCAAGCGCCGGTACGACCCGACCAACCTCTTCCGGCTCAACCAGAACATCACTCCGTAGCCGGTACCGGGGACGGCGGCGAACCCGCGCGGTGCGCTGGCGGGCCGACCCCGCCTGCGACGAACCATCCACTCGACGGAAGGACCACGCAATGAAACGACTCATCATCATCGCCACGCTCCTGGGGGCGCTCGGCGCCACCGCGGTAGCGCTGGCCGCGAGTGGGTCCCCGATCACCGAGAAGATCCTCGGGGCGTCGAGCATCTCGCACGGCTACACGATCGACGTCAGAAAGCCCGCCGACGTGGTCGTCGCGCAGGCTACGGTTCCGCCCGGGGCGAGCTTCGGCTGGCACTCTCACCGAGCGGCCGTGGTGGCCGTGGTCAAGTCCGGCACGCTGACGCTCTACGACAGCGCCGACCGGACCTGCACCCCGCAGCGCTACTCGGCGGGGCAGGGCTTCACCGAACACCGAAACCACGTTCATCTCGCCCGAAACGAAGGCCACAAGCCGGCCGTTGTGCTCGTCACCTACCTCGGTCTCCAGCACGGCGTCAACCCCGACGTGCCGGCCGCTAGCCCCGGGAACTGTCCCTTCTAGCCAATGCCGGCGCGAGCGTCTCAGATAAGCCGCAGGGAGTCACCAATGAACGTTAGGGGATCTTCATGAGCGAGCAGCAGCCAGTCAGTGGCCAACAGGCGCGATCCGTTCGCCTGATCTTCTCCTATGACGGCGACGACGTCCGATTGGAGTCCAGGCAGCCGGTCGAGATGCTCGCTTCGCCGAGCGATCCGGTCGAGGGGTTCGAGAACGAGACGGGGTTCTGGACCGAGGTGCGCGACGCGCAGGGTTCGGTCCTGCATCGCCAGATCATGCACGACCCGGTCCGCCGCGACGCGGAGGTGTTCTCGCCCGACCCGGAGCGCTCGATCGCGCGCGTTCCGATCGAGCGGCCCCACGGCGCGTTCGCCGTGCTGGTGCCGCTCGTGCCGGACGCCGACCACGTGGCGTTGATGGGCGTCCCCGCGGCCGGGGCGGCTGCGTTCGCGCCGGTGGTCGAACTTCACCGGGTCAGCTTGACCGGGGAGGAGTCCTGATGAGCACCGCGGATGGTTCGGTGGTGGGCACGACCCAGCTCGTCGACCACGGCCCCTCGAGCGAGCGGTTCGATCTGGTGATCATGGGCGACGGCTATCAGTCGGCGCAGCTGGGCCAGTTCGCGACGGACGCCCAGTCGTTCGTGGACAAGCTGTTCGCGACGGCGCCGTTCGACAGCGACGCGGTCAAGGCGGCGATCAACGTCCATCGCGTCGACGTCACCTCCACCGACAGCGGCGCTGATGACCCGACGGCCTGCGGCGGGAGCGGGACCACGGCGCGCACCTACTTCGACGCCTCGTTCTGCCACGAGGGGGTTCAGCGGCTGCTCGAGGTCGATGAGAAGACCGCCCTGTCGGTCGCCGGCGCGCAGGTTCCGAACTGGAACATGGTCATGGTGATCGTCAACTCCACGATCTATGGCGGCTCGGGCGGCTCGGTCGCCACCTTCTCACTCGGTCGCGACGCGAACGGGATCGGCGCCGACGAGACCGGCCTTCACGAGATGGGCCACACGGCCTTCGGGCTGGCTGATGAGTACGAGTCCTTCCGCGGCTGCGGCAATGACACCGACCGTAACAAGCACCCGCGGAGCGAGCCGCGTGAGGAGAACGTGACGATCGATCCCCGCGCCAAGAAGAAGTGGGGAGACCTGATCGAGAACACGACGGCGCTGCCCACCACATCCAACCCGGACTGCACGCGGTGCGATCCCCAGGCCAACCCGGTCGGCGCGGACACGCTCGGGACCTTCGAGGGCGCGCACTACTACCACTGCGGCGCATACCGCCCGCAGTTCAACTGCCGCATGCGGCAGTTGGGCCAGCCGTTCTGCGCCGTCTGCCAGCGCCAGATCCGCCGCACTCTCGCGCACTCCAACACGCAGGCCGACCTGCTGGTGGCGGCCTTCGGCGAGGCGGATGGCTGGCGCGTCGATCGCCACCCACGGTTCCGTAGCCCACCGGCCCGATCTTGCCCGCCTCGAAATCGTCGGATTCGCCGACAACGGCGTCTGGATCTCCCGCGAACAACCGGACGCCAGCTTCAGCGCGCCCGAGCACGTACTCGCCGCCTTCGGCTTTGAGGCCGGTGGCTGGCAAGTCGAGCGCCATCCGCGCTTTGTCGCCGACACCACCAATGATGGGCGCGCCGACGTCGTCGGGTTCGCCGACGACGGCGTCTGGGTTTCGCGCGCCCAACCGGACGGCAGCTTCAGCGCGCCCGAGCACGTACTCGCCGCCTTCGGCTTTGAGGCGGGGGGCTGGCAGGTCGAGCGCCATCCGCGCTTCGTCGCCGACACCACCGATGATGGGCGTGCGGACATCGTCGGGTTCGCCGACGACGGCGTCTGGGTCTCGCGCGCCCAACCGGACGGCAGCTTCGGCGCGCCCGAGCACGTGCTCGCCGGCTTCGGCTATGGCGCCGAGGCGGGCGGTTGGCGCGTCGAGCGTCACCCGCGGTTCCTGGCCGACACCACCGGCGACGGGCGCGCCGACATCGTCGGGTTCGGCAGCGCCGGCGTCGTGGTCTCGCGCGCCCAACCGGACGGCAGCTTCACCGAACCGGAGCTGGTGGTGAGGAACTTCGGCTCAAGCGGGCGGGCGGCTGGCGCATCGAGCGCCACCCCCGCGTGCTGGCCGACACCACCGGTGACGGTCGCGCCGACATCGTCGGCTTCGGCAACGACGGCGTGTGGGTCTCGCGCGCCCAACCGGACGGCAGCTTCACCGCGCTCGCAGCTCGTCGTGGCCAACTTCGGCTATGACGCAGGCGGGTGGCGCGTCGATCGCCACCCCCGCTTGGTGGCCGACACCACCGGTGACGGTCGCGCCGACATCGTCGGCTTCGGCTACGACGGCGTCTGGGTCTCACGCGCCAAACCGGACCAGCAGCTTCACCGCGCCGGAGCTCGTCGTCGCGAACTTCGGCTATGACGCCGGTTGGCGTGTCGAGCACCATCCCCGCCTGGTCGCCGACATCACCAATGACGGCCGAGTTGTCGGCTTCCGCGGCGACGGCGTCTCGGTCCCCCACGCCCAACAGAGGTGAAGCAGCGCCCCGCTTCTTCGCGCCCGCGTGACATTGGCAGCGGCATCTGCTCTGAGGTACCGTGAGGACCGAGATGGGACTCGACTTTGCTCTGGTGAGCTTTGATGGCATTAACGCCGCCGCGGAGGCATTCGCCGCGGCACGCGATCGCGCGGGCGCCGCCGCCCGATGGGCCTCCGAGGTCGGGTTCGTCGAACATCACAAAGATGGACACCTGGTACTGCGAGGCACGTTCGCGGGCCACTACGTCGACGCCGACGAGGCCGTCCATGTGTCCGAGCATGGAGCCACCGAGGGCGTGGCCATCGGGGCGGTGATCGGCACCCTGGTCGGCGGTCCCCCCGGATTAGCGGTCGGGACCGTGTTGGGTGGGACGCTCGGCTCGCAGCGGGGGAAGCCGAGCGAGACCGACGTCGAGCCGGAGCCACTCGCCGAGCGCCTGCGCGCCGCCGTGCCCCGTTCGGACTCGGCAATCGTCTTGATCGCGGACGCAAACGACGTCGACGAAATGATCGCGGTGATCGGTGAAGCCGGCGGTCAGGTGATTCGCAGAGCCCTCAGCCCCGAAGACGCCGCTGCTGTGCAGGCGGCCCTGCGTGCCTCACCTGCGGCGTCACCCGGACCTTCGGTCCGAGGCGAGGAGGCCATCGAGGAATCCGAGGCCGGGTCGCCTTAGCTACGGCGACGATCCGGCACCGCGGCGAGAACCTAAACGAACCGCCCCCCGAAGTTGCGGAAGGCGGTTCGAATACTTTGCGAAGGTGGAGACGGCGGGAATTGAACCCGCGTCCGCAGTCGCGCAAACGGTGGCGTCTACGAGCGTAGCCGGCGCTCTGTTCTCGCCCTCTACTCGCCTCGCCGGCCGGGTTGTAGAGAGCCAGCTCCATTAGATGTCCCCGGGTTGGCTGGAGCGAACCTCACCGAGCGAGCCTGGCTAATTGATCCCGGTTACTCCGCCGCAGGCGAGCAAGAGGCCGAGAGAACCTTCGCGTCTGGGGCTACTTACGCAGCCGCGAGACCGAGGTCATACGTGTGCGTGTCCGCACTTATTGTTTTCCCGGGTGTTTTACGAGGCCTCCCGGGACCTCGACTCGCAACCACCCCTACGAACTGACCACGTCGAAGCCTGTCGTCCCCAGGGGTTTCTGCTCTGTCGAGTATAGAGCCCGAAGGACTTCGTAAGAGCGGGGCTTCGGGCCCGCCCTCGGTGCCACAATCAATCTTTGTAATGGAGCCCAGCAGCACCGAGTGGTGGACCCCACCGGCGGAGCCGCCGCCGGTTGCGGCTTCGCAGCCCGAGCCCGCCTCGGCCTGGCCCCCACAGCCGCAGCCCAGACAGAGCTGGTTCAAGCGCAAGCTCGGCCCCGCGCTGGCTGCGATCGCCGCGTTTCTGGCGAAGTTCAAGTCGATCATCCTGCTGGCTCCCAAGCTCAAGCTGCTGACCACGTTCGGGACGATGGGCGTGTCGCTCGCCGCGTACGGATGGATCTGGGGGGTGCCGTTCGCCGCCGGCTTCGTGGTGCTGCTGCTGGTGCACGAGATGGGCCACGTGATCGCGCTGCGCCGGGAGGGGATCAAGGCGAGCCCGCCGATGTTCATCCCGTTCCTGGGAGCGGTGATCACGGCGCGCTCGCTCGGCGACAACGCGCTCGCCGAGGCCCGCGTCGGCCTGGCCGGCCCCGTACTCGGGAGCATCGGAGCGGCGGCCTGCATCCTGGTCTGGCACGCCACCGGGAACGACATCTGGCGCGCCCTGGCCTACACCGGCTTCCTGCTGAACCTGTTCAACCTGCTGCCGGTGGTGCCGCTCGACGGCGGCCGGGCGATGGCCGCGATGGCGCCGTGGATGTGGTTCGTCGGGTTCGCGGCGCTGATCCCGCTGGTGTTCGTGTTCAGCAACCCGCTCATCCTGCTGGTGATCCTGATCGGCGGGCTCGAGACCTACCGCCGCTGGCAGGCGCGCAAGCGTGGCGGCGAGCAGTCGCGCGCGTACTACCGCGTGTCGACGCTGCATCGGGTGCTGGTCGCCGTGGTCTACCTGAGCCTGATCGCGCTGCTGGTCGTGGGGATGGACGCGACCAACCTGCCGCGCACGTTCGGCTAGCTGTAAATCCTGAGGACGCGATTCGTCTGGCTTGTGTCGAACCCAGGGCGGCGACGTGCTTAACGCCCCACTCGAGGTCTTCGCGGGCTAGCCTCGGGACGTTGATCACGTCCCACGTGGCGAACGTCCCGCGGTGGCGACCAGAGGGCTCAAGTGGGACGTTATGCACGCGGTTTGGCCCGCCATCCGCGCCCGGCGGCTACCGACCGACCGAACCTCCAACTCGCGCCGCTAGTACGTGTCGGTCGGGCCCGGCGGCCGGCGGTCGTAGTACGGGTCCTCGGCGACGGGCGCGCGCCGGCGCCCCGACCAGTAGAACGTGTAGGCGATCGCGAGCGCCAGCGCGACCAGGCCGAGCACGAACAGCACCGTCCCGGCGGTCTCCAGATTGATCCAGCTCACGTGCGCCGTGACGGCCCACTTGAGGATCGCGCCGACCGCGATCAGGATGATGGCGCTGACGATGGCGATGCCCCAGTCTACCCCGGGTCCAGGCGCCCCTACCGGGACCGCAAGCGTCGTTGCGGACGTCTCAGCGGTGGGCTTCGCGGAGCTCTCGCTGGACGTCGCGCGCCATGTCGCGCGTGCGGATCGACTCGCGCTTGTCGTAGACGTCCTTGCCCCGCGCGAGCGCGATCTCGACCTTCGCGCGCGATCCCTCGCCGGTGAAGTACATCCGGGTGGGCACGAGCGTCAGTCCGCGCTCCCGGGTCTGGCCGATCAGTCGTTCGATCTCTGATTTGTGCAGCAGCAGCTTGCGCGGGCGCTCGGGGTCGTGGTTCTCCCGCGAGGCCGGGCCATACGGCGGGATGTAGGCACCGATCAGCCACACCTCGCCGTCACGGACGGCCGCGTAGGAGTCCTTCAGCTGAGCCTTGCCCTCGCGCAGCGACTTGACCTCGGTGCCGGTCAGCACGATCCCGCACTCGTAGCGCTCGATCAGGTTGTAACGGAACGACGCCTGGCGGTTGCTCGCCACGTCGCCCGCGCCCAGCTTTCGCTTCCTGCCCTTGGCCATCAGCGCTCCTTAGTCCTCCTCCCACGCCGGGAGCAGGTCCACCCTACCCCGCGGCGCGTCGATCCGCCCGACTCGCACCTTGACCGGGTCGCCCAGGCGGATCGCGCCGCCGTTGCGCGTGCCGACCAGGATCGTGCCCTGCTCGTTGAGCTCCCACCAGTCCCCGCGCAGCCGCCGGACCGGGAGCAGTCCCTCGAACGACCCCCGCTCGCCGAACGCCACGAACGCACCGGCCCCGATCAGGCCGACCACCTCGCCCTCGAACACCTCGCCGTCGCCGACCTCGGCCATCAGCCGCTCGAGCAGGAAGCACAGCGCGATGTCGTCGGCGTCGCGCTCGATCGTCATCGCCTCACGCTCACGGGCCGAGGCCCACGGCCCGGCCGCCGTCACCCACGCCGAATCGGGCGCTGGGCCGTCTCCCGCGACCGCCGACACCAGCCCCCGGTGGCAGATCAGGTCGGGGTAGCGGCGGATCGGGGAGGTGAAGTGGCAGTAGCGCGGCGACTGCAACCCGGAGTGCCCCAGGTTGCGGTGGTCGTAGTACGCCTGCTGCAGCGAGCGCAGCACCAGCGTCGTGAGTCCCCGGCGGCCGTGGCCCCGCGACGCCACCCAGCGCTCCAGCATCTGCGAGGCGCTGCCGATCACGTCGGCCGCCTGCTGCGAGGTGAGATGGCCGCCGGGCACCGGCGGCGTCGGCACGCCGAGCGACGCCAGCTGGTCGATCAGCCGCCGCGCCGCGGTCCCGTCGGGCCGCTCGTGCACGCGATACAAGGTCGGCACGCGGCGCGATTCCAGCAGCGTCGCCACCTGCTCGTTGGCGGCGATCATCAGGTGCTCGATCAGCCGGTGGGACTCGGTCTGCGTGACCGGCTCGGCCGAGACCACGTGGCCGTTGCGATCGAACACGAACTCCGGCTCGGCGGAGTCGAGCGCCAGCGCGCCCCGGCTCTCGCGACGAGCCGCCAGCGCCGCCGCCACCCGGCGCGCGACCGCCAGCGGGGCGCCCCAGGGCTCGGCTGCTCGCTCGCTGCCCTCGAACACCCGGTCGACGAACCCGTACTCGAGGCGTTCGTCGGAGCGGATCAGCGACCGGTAGAAGCTCGCGCGCTTGACGTCGTCGCCGTCGAACACCAGCTCCACGGTGACCGCCAGCCGGTCCTGGCCGGGGACCAGCGAGCAGGCGCTGTTGGACAGGGCCGTCGGCAGCATCGGCTCGACGGCGCCGGGGACGTACACGCTCGTTGCGCGACGGTAGGCCTCGCGGTCGACCAGCGACCGCGGGCGCACGTAGGCCGACACGTCCGCGATATGGACCCACACGCGCGAGCTGCCGTCCTCGAGCGCCTCGGCGGAGATCGCGTCGTCGAAGTCCCGCGCGGTCGCGGGATCGATCGTGAACGTGGGCAGGTCGCGCAGGTCGCGGCGGCCCGGTCCCTGCACGGCGGCGTCGGCGAGGTCGATCGAAGCGACGTCACGAGCCTCGTGCTCGACCGCCGGGTGAAACGAGCGGCGCAGGCCACGGTCGATCATCAGGCCCTCGAGCACGTCGCGGGCGACGTCGGGACGTCCCAGCCGGCGGGAGACCGTCGCCCGGCCCGACCCGCGGCGGTTGCGCGCTCCGCCGGCACTGACCACGACGAGGTCGCCGACGTTGGCGTTGCGGTCGCGCGTGACCACCAGCCGCGGCCCCGAGCCGAAGAACGGCTCGGCCACGAGGAACTTGCCCCGGCGTTCGAGCACGGCGACACGGGCGCCGCCGGTCGCGCTGGTGACCTGCTCGGTATCGCTCACTGGGACTGCGCTGCGACCGTCTTCTCGGCGACGTTGAGCGCTTCGTCGGGCCCGGTGTGCGGGTTGTCGACGGCGTACACGTCGGGCTTGATCCCTACTCCCTCGCGAACGCCCCCGCCGCCGAGGTTGTGGCCGCTGGGCGTGAAGTACTCGCCGACGGTGATGTCGAGCGCGCCGCCGTTGGGGAGTGGCTGGATCTCCTGGAAGACGCCCTTGCCGTAGGTGTGGGTACCGACGACCTTGGCGCGGTGGCGATCCTGCAGCGCGCCGGTCACGATCTCCGCGGCCGAGGCCGTGCCGCGATCGACGAGTACCACCATCGGGATGCTGGTGCTGATCGCGCCGCCCTTGGCTACGTACACCTGGCGGGGCTGGCTGCGACCGTCCGTCGAGACGATCGTGCCGTCGGGGATGAAGATGCTGGCCACGTTGACGGCCTCGTCCAGCAGCCCGCCGCCGTTCTCGCGAAGGTCCAGGATCAGCGACTTGGCGCCCTCGGCGAGCACCTTGTTGACCTGGCGTCGCACCTCGGCGCCGGAGCCGTCGGTGAAGCTGGTGAGCTGCACGTAGCCGATCTTGGTGCCGTTGTGGTCGAGGATCTTGCTGCTGGAGACGGGCACCACCAGGTTCGCGCGGGTGACCGTGATCGTGCGCTTCTTGGCCCCCCGCATCACGGTCAGCGTGACCTTGCTGCCGGCGGCGCCGCGGATCAGCTTGGAACCGAAGTCGGCCGACTTGTTGGCCAGCGAGTCGGCGCCGACCGCGACGATCACGTCGCCGCGGGCGAGGCCCGCCTTCGACGCCGGGGACTCGTCGAACACGTCGACCACGCGCAGGCCCTTGGTCTCGTTCTGGACGTCGATCCCGATCCCGTTGAGGTGCGGGTTGTCCTGGTCGAGGAACGACCGGTAGGCGGACGGGTCGTAGTAGTGCGAATAGGGATCGTTAAGGCTGGCGATCGCCGCCTGCAGGCCCTTGTTGACCAGTTGATCGCGGTTGATCGGCCGGTAGTAGTCCTTGGACAGCTCGTTGAGGACCTGGTTTACGAACTGGCCGTTCGGTGTTGCCTTCAAAGGTCCCGCGCACCGACGACGGCAGCCAGCTGGGGTGCCCGCCGAGCCACACCCCGATGAGCAACACGATCAGCCCGACGGCCAGCCAGGTGAGGAGCCTCGGGGTCCGCGGAAAGCGCCGGAACACAGTACTTGAGGGTAGCCGGGCCGCCGCTCCGACCGTACGCTACGGCCGTTTAAGAACGGACGACCGGGCCGCGAGCGCGACCCGGCCGCCGAACATCAGGCGAAGGGAGTTCCTAGAAGTTGTGCCGGAACTTCTTTCCCTGCGTCGTGAACTTGTAGGCGGTGCTCGACTTGAACGTCGCGCCGCCGTTGAGGACCACCGAGGGCCACCCGGCCTGGCCGATGTGGTGCGGCGAGTCCGGGTAGTGCTGGGTCTCCAGCGTGAACGCGTCGGTCTGCCGGTAGCTGTGACCGCTGGTCCCGATCAGGTCGCCCACCAGGAAGTTCCCGGTGTAGACCTGAACGCCGGGCTGGTCGGTGTACGTCCACAGCGCGACGCCGTTTGACGGATCAGAGGCGACGGACACGAGCCGGTTGCCCGGGTAGCCGTTGAGCACCCAGTTGTGGTCGTAGCCGTGCGCGATCTGAAGCTGCTTGAACGGTCCGCTGGTGCCGTCGGGGAGCGTCATGTCCCGGAGGTTCTGCCCGATCGGATGCATGTTGCGGAAGTCGAACGCCGTCCCTCCCACGTTCACGAAGAACGGGGACTCCGGGATCAGGTTCGTGTCGACCGGCGTGTACTGCTTGCTGTTCAGCGACAGGAGCTGGTCCTCCACGCTGCCGCTGGCCTCGCCACCCAGGTTGAAGTACGTGTGGTTGGTGAGGTTGATCACGGTCGCGTCCTTGGACGTGTTGACCGCCTTGTAGCCGATGTTGATCTGGTTGTCCTTGGTCACCGTGTACGTGACCGTGGCGTCCACGTCGGCCGGGAAGCCGGTGCAGCCCGGGCTCAGTGAGGCGAGGCAGCCCTCGCCGGCGGGGAGCGACGCCTTGAGCTTCAGCGCGACCGAGCTCTTGTCCACCGAGGTCTTGCCCTTCCAGACCCTCGTGTTCCAGCCCAGATATCCGCCGTGGAGCGTGTTCGGGCCGTTGTTGGCGTCGAGCTTGTAGGTCTTGCCGTTGAGGTCAAACGACGCGTTCGCGATCCGGTTCGCGTAGCGACCGATGATCGCGCCGAAGTACGTGTCCCCCGAGCCACCCGCCAGCGGCCACGGCGTCGACGTCGCGCCCTGCGTGAAGTCGTTCACGTAGTCGGACAGCTTCGGGAACCCGAGCGCCACGTTGGTGACGTTGCCCTTGCGGTCCGGGACCAGAATCGACTGGATGACTCCACCGTAGTTGGTGATCTTCACGGTCATCCCGTTGCCGCTGCGCAGCGAGTAGAGCGTGACCGGCTGGCCGTCGACGGCCCCCCAGGCCTTGCTGGTGACGCTCGGCTTGGCCGCCTGAGCAGAGCCCGCGAGAATCGCCAGCGACGCCGCCGCGACGATCGCACCGCTGCCGAGCAGCCTCAGCCAGCGGGCGTTGATGTGCAATGCGCCTTGCAAAAACCCTCCCTTCATGCCGTCTTCCCGACCAGGACGGCGATTGAACGAACACTTCCGTCTACCCGACCGACGGAGCGTGTTAACGCTAACAGGACCGGCGGAGCGAATGTGGCGCGGTCTGCGCCAATGATCGTTAGACCCGCAGGAACCGGCGCAACGACAGGCCGGAGCCGACCGCCGACACCAGCACCCCGGCGCCGAGCAGCACCGCCACCAACGCCGAGAAGCCGAGCGTGCGAGGCGCGGCGATCAGGGTCCAGTGGCCGGCGAGCGGATCGAGCAGCGCGACCTTGGTCACGCCGAGCACCGCGATCGCGAGCAGCGCGCCCAGCGCGCCCACGATCGTGCCCTCGATCACGAACGGCCAGCGGATGAACCAGTCGGTCGCGCCGACCAGCTTCATCACCTCGACCTCAC
Organism: uncultured Solirubrobacterales bacterium; assembly: GCA_963831845.1. Lineage (GTDB taxonomy): Bacteria > Actinomycetota > Thermoleophilia > Solirubrobacterales > Solirubrobacteraceae > Palsa-465. The sequence continues at coordinate 127,139 of CAWHRT010000035.1, forward strand.
GGCGCCGCGCGTACAGCGACAGACGGATCGTGTTGGCGATCAGCAGCACCGAGGCGAGGATCAGCAGCACGGTCAGGACCGCGGCGGTGATCGTCACCAGGTTGGTGACCTCGAGGATCTTGCGGGTGTCGTTCTTCTTGTTGGACACCGTCTGGATCGCGGAGTCCAACGGCTTGGTCCCGCCGCCGGACGCCGGCGGCGTCAGCGCGCTGCGGACCGCGAGCACGTTGGACGGGTTGTCCGGGATCACGTGGAACGTGTCGGGCAGCGGATTGGAGCCGAGCAGCTGGTAGGCCTGCGGGTCGGCCTTGGACTGCTGGGCGAACGCCTGATCCTTGGAGACGTACTGAACCTGCTGTACGTGGGGCACGGCCAGCAGCTCGCGCTTGACGCGCGACACGTCGCTGGGCTTGGCGTCGGACTTCAGGTACACGTCGACCAGCACCCGGCTGCGGACGCTGTTGGCCGCGCCGTTGGTGGCCTGGACGATCGGGATGAACACGCCCAGCACCAGCATTGTCACCAGCACGGTGGCGAGCGCCGCAAAGCTCGGCGCGGCGCTGCGGCGCATCGCGCGCAGCGCCTCGCGCAGAAAGAATCCGAATTTCACTTGGTGCTCCCCGTCCTATAGCCCGGGCGGCCGCTCGTTCGGGGCGCGCAAGCGCCGGGCGAACTCGCGCGTGCTCTCGTCGCGCGCGTACGCGCCGGCGGCCTCGTCGCGGACGATCCGCCCGTGGGACAGCTCCAGCACCCGGCGGCGCATCTTGTCGACCATCGTGTGGTCGTGGGTGGCCACCAGCACGGTCGTGCCGGTCCGGTTGATCCGGTACAGCAGCCGCATGATGTCGATGCTCGTATCGGGGTCGAGGTTCCCGGTGGGCTCGTCGGCCAGCAGCAGCGGCGGGTGGTTGACGAACGCGCGCGCGATCGAGACGCGCTGCTGCTCGCCGCCCGACAGCTGGTCGGGGTAGTTGTGCAGCTTGGTCGAGAGGCCGGTCAGCCGCAGGATGTCGGGCACCTTGTGGCGGATCTCACGGCGCGTCCCGCCGGTGACCTGCAGGGCGTAGGCGACGTTCCCGTACACCGTCCGGTTGGGCAGCAGCTTGAAGTCCTGGAACACGACGCCGACGTTGCGACGGTAGTAGGGGATCCGCCTGTGGCCGATCTCCCGAAGATCATGGCCCGCGACCGTGATCGTCCCCTTGGTCGGGTCGAGCTCCTTGATCAAAAGCCGCATCACCGTCGACTTGCCCGATCCGGTCGAGCCCACGAGGAACACGAAGTCCTCGCGATCGACCGAGAACGAGATCCCGTCGAGGCCCACGTCGCCGCTCGAGTACTTCTTCGAGACACCCTTGAACTCGATCACCGAGATGCCGCTGGAGCGCTGCTCCTGGGGCCGCTCGCGGCCCGCACTCGGCACCGAGGCGCGCGCGCCCGGGGCGACGCCGGTGCGGCGCCTCGTTCTTTTATTTGCGATCTGATCTCTAGCCATTAGGTGGCGGCCACACTAGCGTCAGACCCCTCCAGACGGCGCGCAGAACAGGGCCTTGCAACGCGATTTGCAGGGAGTTATGGAGCGCAGGAGTCTGGGCTCCAAGCACGACGGGGTGGGATGGCCCCTGAATCCACTGGGGATTTGCGGCGGTTTTGCCGCTCCCGCCCCCTGACGTTCGGTCGAGCGGGCGCTACCGTACTCATCCGATGCCAACGATCTCTCAATCGGCGCTCACAAACGGCCTTCCGCTCTACCGGATCGCGGTCGACGGCACGCGCGCGGTGACGATCCTCGTCGCCTTCGACGCGGGTGCGCGGACCGAGCGCCCGGAGGAGAACGGGATGGCCCACTTCCTCGAGCACCTCGTGTTCAAGGGCGGCGAGAAGTACCCCACCTACCGCGACGTCAACGAGGCCGCGGAGAGCATCGGAGCCGTGCTCAACGCCTACACCAGCCACGACCTGGTGGCCTTCCACATCACCGCGCGCGCGGAGCGCGCGCTGGAGGCGGCCGATCTGCTCACCGATTTCGTCGGCCGGCCGCGGATCAACGCCGCTGAGCTCGATCGCGAGCGCGGCGTGGTCGTGCAGGAAATCGCCCGTGCCAACGACCAGCCCTCGGTGATGGCCGAACACCTGATCGACGAGGCCGCATTCGGCGACCACCCGCTCGGCCGCCCGGTGCTCGGACCCGCCGACCACATCCGCGACACTTTCACCCGCGACGGGATCGTCGCCTTCCGCTCGCGGCGGTGGGCGCCGTCGCGCGGCGGCGCGTTCGTCGTCGGCAACTTGAGCGCGCTGGGCGAGAACGGCGCGCTCGACGAGCTGTTCTCGCGCTTCCCGAGTCAGCCCGAACCGGAACCCTACGAGCCGGCGCCCGCAGCCGAGCCCCGAGTGCTGGTCCAGCAGCGCGACTCCAACCAGTCGCACCTGCGGATGTCCTACCGGCCCGCGATCGACATCTCAGAGCCCCGGCAGCGGGCGGCGCTGGCGATCTACTCGACGCTGTTGGGCGGCTCGATGGGATCGCGGCTGTTCGACGAGATCCGCGAGCAGCGCGGCCTGGCCTACTCGGTGCACTCGGTCGCCCACGCCTACTCCGACGTGCCGATCCTGCAGCTGTCCGCCGGCCTCGAGTCCAGCAAGCTGCTCGATGCCTACCGGCGGATGCGCGAGATCGTCACCGAACTGCGCGAGCAGGGACCCACCGAGGCCGAGGTGCAGCGCGCCCAGGCGTACGCCGCCGGGGCCCGAGCCATCGCGTTCGAGAACACCGGCGCGGTCGCCCGGTTCGCGGCCCAGCAGACGATCGTCTACGGCGAGGACGTCGATCCGGACACGGCGATCGCGCTGCTCGACCAGGTCACCTACGCCGAGGTGGCAGAGGTCGCCGCCGACATTGCTGACAAGCTTTCGGTCGCTTGCGTGGGTCCGCACACCGTGGAGGAACTGGCGTCCGCCTGACCCGCTGGGCACCCCTGCTCGGGGTCGTCGCGATCGCTCTGGGGGGGTGCGGCGGTTCCGGTGGCACGCCCAGGACCGGGTCCGCAGTCGCCGCCGAGACCCCGCCGGCGCCGTCGACGACCGCCTCTCACGCCGCCTCCGGCGCGTCCGGAAAGGCCTCCGCGGCTCCGCTTGACTCGGGCAAGGCCGGCGGCGGCTCAAACGCGCCGGCACGATCGAGCCGGCAGCTGCTCCGTCTGCAGCGCTCGCTGCAGCGAGCGCTGCACAAGGCGGGCCCGACGTCCGGGGCGCTCGTCTACGACCTAACCGCCGGCCGCACGCTGTTCGCGATGCGCGACAACACCGGGCGCCCGCCCGCCTCGGTCGAGAAGCTCTACACGACGCTGGCGGCGGTACGGCTACTCGGGCCCGGCGCCCGGCTCCACACGGTCGTGATCGGCAAAGGCCACCTGGGGCGCCACGGCGTCTGGCATGGGGACCTGTACCTGGTCGGCGGCGGCGATCCCACGTTCGGCGACGGGGCGTTCAACAAGATCTGGGAGTCCGGCTACGGCCCCACCTCCACGCAGCTCGTCCACCAGCTGACCGGCCGCGGGATCCATGCCGTCACCGGCAGGGTGATCGGCGACGAATCGCTGTTCGACCGCCGCCGCGGCGGCATGCTGACCAACCTCGACGTCGACGTCCCGGACTTCGGGGGGCAGCTCAGCGCGCTGGCCTACGACCACGGCGCGACTACCAAGGGACTCAACCCGGCGGCGTTCGCGGCGCGTGAGCTCACGTTGGCGATGAGGGCCGACCACGTCCACGCCCACGCCGCGAGCAAGACCGCAAACGCGCCCGACCGGGGCCGGGTGCTCGCCGTGGTCAGCTCGCCGCCGCTGTCGGTGATGCTGCGGCTGATGGACGTCCCCTCCGACGACCTGTTCGCCGAGCTGTTCGCCAAGCAGCTGGGATCGCGGTTCGGCGGCGGCGGCACGATCGCGGACGGTGCCCAGGTGATCTCGAGCACGATCGCCACCGAGTACGGGATCCACCCGAAGATCCTCGACGGCTCCGGGCTGTCGCGCGCGGATCGGTCCTCGCCGCGACAGGTCGTCGACCTGCTGCGGTCGGCCTGGGGCACTCCCGACGGCGGGATCCTCGCGGCTTCGCTGCCGGTGGTGGGCGTCAACGGCACCGTGCGCTCGATCGCGGTCCACACCCCGGCGCAGCGCAACTGCATCGCCAAGACCGGCACGCTCGACAACGTCACCAACCTGGCCGGCTACTGCCAGCGTCCCGGACACCACAAGCTGGCGTTTGCGCTGATGATCGACGGACCGGAGAACTGGAGCGCGCTCGTGCTGGAAGGCCAGATGATCGCGGCCATCGCCCGCTATTAGCGGCGCTCTCAACGCATCGCTAACCAACCGTCGGCTTGCGGATCGCGCCAACCACGGCGACAATCGGCGCGTGGAGCTGGGCACGGCCCTGAACCGGCGCGAGCTGGCGCGATACCTGGACAGGGTCGATGATCGCTGGAAGATCGAGACCGCCTATCTGGGTGGCGCGCGCGTCGCAGACGAGCGCGGCGCACCGCCGCAACGCGAGCGCGGCCCCGAGTTCGTCGTCGTGCTGGTGTCGTCGGCCTACGAGGGCATGCCCTGGCTCGAGCGCGTCTACCACGCCGGCGCGCTGTGGGATGCGCTGGAGATGGGCGCGCCCGCCGACGTGCACTGCTACACGCCCGACGAGTTCGAGCGCAAGCGCGAGACCCTGCGGGTCGTGCGCGAGACAGCCGAGCAGGGGGTCGACCTGCTCGAGCTCAGCCTGCCCAACTGAAACCCGCTTTCAGCTGATCGCCACCATCCGCTCGATCGGGAGCCGGGCCCGATCGGCGATCTCGGCCGGCACCTTGACCTCGTGCACGCCGTCGCGCAGCGAGTCGCGGAGCTTCGGCAGCGTGATCATCTTCATGAAGCGGCAATGTGCGGCCTCGTTGGCGGCGATGAACTCGACGTCGGGAGCCGCCTGCCGGAGCGGGTGCAGCATCCCGGTCTCGGTGGCGACGATCGCGGTCCCGCCGTGGTGCTCGCGGGCATAACCCAGCATCCCGCCAGTCGACAGCATGTGCACGCCGTCGGCGTCGACGTCGCCGGCCGCGACGTACTCCATCACGCTGGTCGAGCAGCCGCACTCGGGGTGGATCAGGAAGTCCGCGCCGGGATGCGCGGCCCGCACCGCGCTGATGTCGTCGGGCTTGATCCCCGCGTGGACGTGGCACTCGCCGTCCCAGACGTGCATCGGGCGCCCGAGCGTCTTCTCGACGTAGGCGCCCAGGAACATGTCGGGCCCGAACAGGATCTCTGTGTCGTCGCCGTGCTCGCGGTAGATGTGCTCGACCACCTTGACGGCGTTGGCCGACGTGCAGCAGTAGTCGGTCTCGGCCTTGACCTCGGCGGTCGTGTTGACGTACATGACGACGACCGCGCCCGGGTGCTTGCCCTTCCACTCTCGCAATTGAGCGAGCGGTGATCGAGTCGGCCAGCGAGCAGCCGGCGTCGGGGTCGGGGATCAGGACCTGCTTGTCGGGACACAGGATCGAGGCCGTCTCGGCCATGAAGTGGACGCCGCAGAAGACGATCTTGGCGCCCTCTGCCGCGGCGGCCCGCTGGGAGAGCCCGAGCGAGTCGCCGACATAGTCGGCGACGTCCTGGATCTCGGGCAGCTGGTAGTTGTGGGCGAGGATCACCGCGTCGCGCTCGCGCGCCAGCGCCCGGACTTCGTCCTGGAGCGCCGGGATGTTCTCGAGCATCAGCGGTGCATCGGTCGCACCGAGCATCGGAAGGTTCATGAGGTCGGTTCGAGGAGAAGGGACAGGTCTAGCGCCGGAGCGCTGTGGGTCAATGCACCCACTGATATGAAGTCTAGACCGGTGCTCGCCACGTCCCCGAGCGTCTGCAGGGTGACGCCGCCGCTCGCCTCGAGCGTCGCCCGGCCGTCCACGTGGACGACGGCCTCGCGCAGCTGCTCGACGGTCATGTTGTCGAGCAGGATGCTCTTCGCTCCGGCGGCCAGCGCCTCGTCGACCTCGGCCAGCGTGGCGCATTCGACCTCCAGCGGCAGCCCCGGAGCGTGCTCGATCGCCCGGCGGACCGCCGCCCCGACACCGCCGGCGAGCGCCGCGTGGTTCTCCTTGATCAGGATCGCGTCGTACAGGCCGGCGCGGTGGTTGGTGCCGCCTCCGGCGGCGACCGCCGCCTTCTCGAGCGCGCGCAGGCCAGGCGTCGTCTTGCGCGTGTCGAGGATCCTCACGCCGGTGCCCTGCACCGCCTGCACGCAGCGCGCGGTCAGCGTGGCCACGCCCGACAGCCGCTGCAGGAAGTTCAGCGCGGTCCGCTCGGCGGTGAGGATCGCCCGGGCCGAGCCCTCGATCTCGAGCACCGGCCCGCCGTCGCGCCACTGACCCTCGTCGACCAGCCGCCGCAGCGCGAGGTCCGGATCCAGCGCGCGAAACGTGGCCTGCGCGGCGTCGAGCCCGAAGATCACTCCCGGGGCCTTCTGGGTGATCGTCGCGCGGGCGCGGGCTCCCTCGGGCACGGTCGCGGCGGTGGTGACGTCGCCGTCGCCGACGTCCTCGGCCAGCGCCCGGGCGACCAGGTCCTCGATCGTCGACTCCGTCACCGGCATCAGATCAGCTCCTTGAGCACCCGGAGGGTCCGGAACTCCGGATCGGCGGCGCCGTGCAGCCGCGCCCCGGCGGCGGTCAGCTCGCGCAGGTAGGCGACGACCTCGTCGGTGACGCGCTCGCCCGGAAGCAGCGAGGGGACGCCCGGCGGGTAGCCGGCGATCGATTCGCACGAGATCCGGCCGATCGCCTGCTGCACCGGCACGGCCTCCCCGTCGCCGAGGAACGCCTCGCGCGGCGAGATCACGGTCTCGTGCTCGAGCGACGATGGGCGGGCGCGTCAGCGCCGGCCGGTGGCCCGGCCGCGCGATCCGCCTGACCGTCTCGGCGAAGTCGTGGGCCAGCCGCTCCAGCGCGTCGACCGGCTGTCCGAGCCCGAGCACCAGCACCAGCGTGGCGTGGGTGGCGAGCTCGATATAGATGTCGTAGGACGAGCGCAGCGCCGCCGCGACCTCGTAGCCGGTGCACCCGGTGCCGCGCACGTCGATCACGATCCGCAGCGGATCCCAGCCGGCGATTCCCGGCCGCCCGACCAGATCGCCGCTCAGCGTCGAGCATCCCGGGACCGCGTCGATCGCCTCGCGGGCGTGCGCCGCCGCCTCGATCGTGCGGTCGAGCAGCGCCTCGCCGTGGATCGCGAGCTGGCGCCGGGCGGCGTCCAGCGAGGCCATCAGCAGGGAGCTCGGGCTGGTCGAGCGGACCAGCCGCACCGCGCGGGCGACCGCGTCGGCGTCGACCCGCCCGCTGTGGCCGACCAGCAGCATCGCCGACTGGGTGAGGCTGCCGACGATCTTGTGGGTCGAGGCGATCATCGCGTCGGCGCCGAGCTCCAGCGGCGAGCGCGGAAGCGCCGCGTGGAAGCCGAAGTGCGAGCCCCAGGCGTTGTCGACGATCAGCGCGGCGCCGGCGGCGTGGGCGACCTCGGCGCAGCCCTCGACGTCGGCGGCCATCCCGTAGTACGTCGGCGACACGATGAACACCGCGTGGGCGGCCGGAGCCTCCGCGAGCGCCTCCTGGAGCGCCTCGGGCGTGACGCCGTGCGCCATCCCCAGCTCGGCGTCGTACTCGGGCGCGACGAACGTCGCCGAGCCGCCGCTGAGGATCAGGCCGTCGATCAGGCTGGCGTGCGAGTTGCGCTGCAGCACCACCTGTGTGCCCGGCGGCGCGAGCGCCAGGCACAGCGCGTGGTTGCCCTGGGAGGCGCCGTTGGTCAGAAACCACGTCTGGCGCGCGCCGTAGGCCTCGGCGGCGAGGCTCTCGGCGCGCTCGTACGGGGTCGGCGACGGTCCGACGTCGATTCCCTCGATGTCCTGCGGGACGTCGAGCAGCAGCGCCCGGTCGCCGAGCGCGGTGCGCAGCCCCGGGTCGGCGCCGTCGCCGCCCTTGTGGCCGGGGACGTGGAACCGCGTCGAGCCGCGGAAGCCGTAGGCGGTGACCGCCTCGAGGTAGGGCGCGCTCGGCTGCGCCGGCGGTCGCCGCGGCGTTACCTCGTCGCCGTCGGTCACTTGGCGGCCTGCAGCAGGTAGGCGCGCACGAACCCGTCGAGGTCGCCGTCGAGCACCCGCGCGGTGTCGCCCATCTCGAAGTCGGTGCGGTGGTCCTTGACCATCGAGTACGGGTGCAGGACGTAGGAGCGGATCTGCGAGCCGAAGTTGACGTCCTGGGCCTCGCCGCGCTCGCGCGCGATCTCCTCGCGGCGCTTGCGCTCCTCGAGCTCGAGCAGCTTGGAGCGCAGCATCGTCATCGCCTCGGCCTTGTTGGAGGACTGCGAGCGCTCGTTCTGGCACTGGACGACGATCCCGGTCGGCTTGTGGGTGATCCGCACCGCCGAGTCGGTCTTGTTGACGTGCTGGCCGCCGGCGCCGCTGGCCCGGTAGGTGTCGATCTGGAGGTCGTCGTCGTCGATCTCGACCTCGTCGATCTCCTCGACCACCGGCGAGACCTCGACGCCGGCGAAGCTGGTCTGGCGGCGGTGGGCGGCGTCGAACGGCGACAGCCGCACGAGCCGGTGGACGCCCTTCTCGCCGGCGTACAGGCCGTAGGCGTTCTCGCCCTTGACCAGGAACGTGGCCGACTTGATCCCGGCCTCCTCCCCCGGCGACGCCTCGAGCAGCTCGACGTCGAAGCCGCGCTTCTCGGCCCAGCGCATCTCCATCCGCAGCACCATCTCCGCCCAGTCCTGGGCGTCGGTGCCGCCGGCGCCGGCGTTGACCGTGACGAGCGCGTCGCCGGCGTCGTAGGGGCCGGAGAACAGCCGCTGCTCCTCGAGCTCGTCCAGGCGCGACTGCACCGAGCCGATCTGCTCCTCGAGCTCTGACTCGATCTCGGGATCCTCCTCGGCGAGCTCGGCCAGCGGCTCGAGATCCTCCACGTCGGGCTCGAGCTCGCGGAACACCGACAGCCGGCGGCTGGCCCGCGCGTGCTCGGCGCTGACGTTCGCTGCCCGCTCCTGGTCGTCCCAGAAGCCGGGCTCGCCCATCTCGGCCTCGAGCGCGGTCACGCGCTCGCTCAGCTGCGCCGGGTCAAAGATAGTCCGCGAGCAGCTTGAGCTGGTCGCGGATCGCCGCGAGGCGCTGGGAAAGCGGCTCTGAGGGGGCGGTCGCCATCGCTAGTGAAGACTTATAGCAGCGCGCCGACGCCGCTGGCCGTGGCAGAAGATAGAGTGCTCAACTATGTCCACTCTGAACGATCCCGCAATCCAGGCGCTGCTCGAGCAGCCCAACGTCGCAATCGTCTCCACGCTCAACGCGGACGGCTCGATCCACAGCACGATCGTCTGGGTCAACACCGAGGGCGACGAGCTCGCCGTCAACAGCGCGGTCGGCCGAAGTGGCCGACGAACCTCCAGCGCGACCCGAACGTCACGGTCGCTCGTGTACCCGCCCGACAACCCGATGGACTACGTCGAGATCCGCGGCACCGCGACGGTGGATCGACGGCGCCGACGAGCACATCAACGCGCTCAGCAAGAAGTACATCAATCAGGACAAGTACCCGTTCCGCGTGCCCGGCGAGGAGCGGATCAAGTTCACGATCGCCCCGGAGCACGTCCGCTACCAGAAGCAGGGCTAGTCGGAACGCGAGGCGGGTTCAGCGACGGCGGTGAGTGCGGCGCCCGTCGCGTGACCGCCCGCGGTCCAAATGCCGCTCGACCTCGTCGAGGTCGGCGCCGGGACCGTACAGCCGCCAGGCGCTGCGCGCCAGGACGATCAACGTCACCAGCGCGACCCAGATCGGCCAGAAGCTGCCGTGGGCGCCGTTGGCCAGCCCAGATCACCGTGCAGACCGCAAACGCAATCGCGCCACCCCCCGCCTCCTGGAACAGCCGGCGCTGGAGGTCGCTGCGGCGCTTGACGAAGCTCGGCCTTCTGCTGCTGCGGGCTGGCCGGCAGCTTCGGCAGGTCCTTGACCAGCCTCGGCCAGGTCGGACTCGGTCCGGGCCGCGTAGGCGGCGGTGACGCGTTCGGTCAGCTCCTCCTCGTTCAGGCGTCCGGCCGCGAAGTGGTCGCGGATCGCCTGGGCGACCCGCTCACGCTGCTGGTCTGAGACGCGAAGGCCGGACGAGTCGGGCATGCCCGGCAATCTGGGCGAGCCTGGAGCGCGGCTACGCCCCGTGGCACTTCTTGAACTTCTTGCCCGACCCGCACCAGCACGGGTCGTTGCGCCCGATCTGCTCGTTCTCGTCGACGCGACGCTGCTCGACCGGCGGGCGGCAACTCCTCCTCGTCGGCGTACGCCTCGCCACCGGCGCCGCCGGCCGCGGCCGCCATCGCCAGCGCGCCCTGCTGCGGCGCCGCCACCCGAGTAGGTCACGTGCGGTCGCCGCCGGTCGCGGAACTCGACCGCGCGCTCGGGCGGCGGGCGACGGGCGGCTCGGGCTGCTCATCGCCCTCGATCGTCACCTCGACGTGGAAGATCATCCGGGCGAAGTCGCCCCAGATGCTGTTCATCAGGTCGCGGAACAGCTCGAAGGCCTCGTTCTTGTACGCGACCAGCGGCTCGATCTGGGCGAACCCGCGCAGGTGGATGCCCTCGCGCAGGTAGTCCATGTCGTAGAGGTGCTCGCGCCAGCGCTGGTCGATGATCTGCAGCAGCAGGAACCGCTCGAGCGCCCGCATCAGCTCGTCGCCGAGCTCCTCCTCGCGCTGGTCGTACTGCGCCAGCGCCTCCTCCTGGAGCACCGCGGTCGAGCTCCTCGCGATCGACGCGCTGGGGGTCGATCTCGGCGAGCTCGGCGCTGGGGCTGAAGATCTCCTCGACGCGGCGCAGCAGGCCCTCGACGTCCCAGTCCTCGACGAAGTCGCCGGCGGTGTACTCCTCGACCAGGCGCTCGATCAGGCTCGCATCTCCTCGCGCGCGGCGTCGCTCATGTCGCGGCCCTCGAGCATCTCGTCGCGGTAGGTGTAGATCACCTCGCGCTGCTGGTTGAGCACGTCGTCGTACTCGAGCGTGTGCTTGCGCATCAGGAAGTGCTGCTCCTCGACCTTCTTCTGCGCCTTCTCGATCTGCTTGGAGAGCATCCCGGCCTCGATCGGCTCCTCGTTGCCCTCGTCGTCGGTGCGTGCCGAGCCTGTCGAGGATCTTGTAGATCCGCTCGCCGGCGAACAGCCGCACCAGGTCGTCCTGGGCCGACAGGAAGAAGCGCGACTCGCCGGGGTCGCCCTGGCGGCCGGAGCGGCCGCGCAGCTGGTTGTCGATCCGCCGCGACTCGTGGCGCTCGGTGCCGAGGATGAACAGGCCGCCGGCCTCGAGCACCTGCTCGCGCAGGCCCTCGACGCGCTCCTCGATCGTCGGCAGCACCTTCTGCGTAGTGCTCGTCGTAGTCGGGATCGCCGGGCTTGAGCCCGAGCTTGGCCACCTCGAGCTGGGCGAGGTGCTCGGGGTTGCCGCCGAGCTTGATGTCGACGCCGCGGCCGGCCATGTTGGTGGCGATCGTGACCGCGCCGGGCGCGCCGGCCTCGGCGATCGTCTCGCCCTCGCGCTCGGCGTGCTCGGGCTTGGCGTTCAGCACCGTGTGCTTGATGCCCTTGCGCGTCAGCTGCTCGGAGAGCAGCTCGGAGACCTCGACCGAGATCGTCCCGACCAGCACCGGCTGGCCGTTCTCGTGGCGCGTCTCGATCTCGTGGACCACCGCGCTCCACTTGCCGTCCTTGGTCTTGTAGACCTGGTCGTTGCGGTCCTCGCGGACCATCGGTCGCGTTGGTCGGGATCTGGACGACGGGCAGCTCGTAGATCTTCATGAACTCGGTCGCCTCGGTCAGCGCCGTGCCCGTCATCCCGGCGAGCTTGTCGTACATCCGGAAGTAGTTCTGCAGCGTGATCGTGGCGAGCGTCTGGTTCTCCTCCTGGACGCGGACGCCCTCCTTGGCCTCGACCGCCTGGTGCAGGCCCTCGGACCAGCGCCGGCCCTCGAGGATGCGGCCGGTGAACTCGTCGATGATCTTGACCTCGCCGTCGATCACCGCGTAGTCGACGTCGCGCTTGTACAGCGACTCGGCCTTCAGCGCCTGGATCAGGTGGTTGACCAGGTGGCCGTTCTCGGCGCGGTAGAGGTGGTCGATGCCCAGGAAGCGCTCGGCCTTGGCGACGCCCTGCTCGGTCACCGACACGGTCTTGTGCTTCTCGTCGAACTCGTAGTCGAAGTCGGCGACGAACTCCTTCTTCGTCCGCGGGTCCATCCCGTCGGGCGTCTTGCCGGGCTCGCATCTGGGGCGCCAGCCGCGCGAACTTGACGTACAGGTCGGCGGCCTGCTCGGGCGCGCCGGAGATGATCAGCGGCGTCCGCGCCTCGTCGATCAGGATGTTGTCGACCTCGTCGACGATCGCGTAGGTGTGGTACGGCGACTTGCCCTCCTCGGGCTTCTCGCGGCCGCCGTGCTGGACCTTCTCCTCCAGCGTCGTGGCCATGTTGTCGCGCAGGTAGTCGAAGCCGAACTCGGAGTTGGTCCCGTAGGTGACGTCGGCGGCGTAGGCGTCGCGCTTCTCCTCGTAGGGCTGCATGTTCTGCAGCACGCCGACGCTGACGCCGAGCATGTCGTAGATCGGCTTCATCCACATCGCGTCGCGGCGGGCCAGGTAGTCGTTGACCGTGACCACGTGGACGCCGCGGCCGCCGAGCGAGTTGAGCACCACCGGGAGCGTCGCCGTCAGCGTCTTGCCCTCGCCGGTCTTCATCTCGGCGATCGAGCCGTCGTGCAGAACCATCCCGCCGATCATCTGGACGTCGAAGTGGCGCATCCCCATCGAGCGCCTGCGCGGCCTCGCGGACCAGCGCGAAGCACTCGTACAGCAGGTCGTCGAGGCGTCTCGCCGTCGCGCGCCCGCTCGCGCAGCTCGTCGGCGGACTCGCGGAGCTCGTCGTCGGTGTAGTGCTCGAGCTCGGCCTCGAAACCGTTGATCCGTCCGACCCGCTGCTCGTAGGACTTGAACTTCTTCGCCTCGCCCATGCGAAGCGCGCGGTCCAGGATGGACATGGGTCTAGCGTAGCATCGGGCCGCCCGCCGGATCGGCCCTCAGGCCCCTCTTCAAGGCTCCGAAATCCTGCTCCCGGAGCGCCCGACCAGAGCGGTCGTGAGCAGCGCCAGACCGGCCACGATCACCAGCAGCAGCGAGTAGTCGGCGCCGTGCGCGGCCAGCGCCAGCAGGTAGGGCGAGGCGAATCCGAGGTAGGTCAGCGCGTAGTACACCGCGGTCAAACCGCCGAGCGAACCGTCGCGTGCGAGCCGCTGGACCTCGAGCAGCCCGGCCACCAGGCACAGGCCGTAGCCGGAGCCGAGCACGATCGCGCACGGGACCAGCATCCAAGTCTGCTGCTCGTGAGCCGCGACCGCACTCAGCAGCAGCCCGACGGTCATCACCAGCAGCCCGACGATCGCGGCGCTGTTGGCGCGCGCTCGGGCCTCGAGCCGCCGCGCGAGCGGCTGGATCAGCACGCCGGCCAGCGCGGTCACGGACGTGATCGCCGCGGTCAGCGCGATCCCGTCGGTGACGCGGTTGGCCCCGACGACGCTCGGCAGCAGCGCGAACGCGACCGCAGGCGCGGCAAACACCCACGGGGCCATCGGCGCGACCACGCGCCGGAACCGGGGATGGCGCACTTCCGGCGCGGCGAACCGCACGCGGCGCACGCCGTCGGTCGGCACCGTCTCGGGCACCGCCAGCACCGCCACCAGCACCACCGCCATCAGCACGATGTGCGGGAGGTAGGCGACCACCCGCGGCGCCGGGCCCCACTGGGCGAGCAGCCCCGCGATCAGCGGGCCGGCCGCGAACCCGACGGTCATCGCGACCGCCGCGCGGCGCGCCGCGGTGCTCACGTCGGCCGTGCCGACCGGCGGCACCACGGTCTCGCGCAGCCACGCCGTGCCGGCGCCGAACACCGCGCCGCTCGAGATGCCCGCCAGCAGCCTGCCCACGAACAGCAGCGCGACGCTGTCGGATCCGGCCACCAGCGCGACACTCGCCAGCAGCGACAGCGCGACCGCCGGGATCACCACCACCCGGCGCCCGAACGCGTCCGACAGCGGCCCGGCGATCAGCAGCCCGGGGATCAGCCCGACCGCGTAGGCGCCGAACATCGCCTCCAGCGTGCCGGTGCTCAGGCCGAGCGCGTGGTGGTAGACGAGCAGCATCGGGGTGAACTGGTTGGAACCCCAGCCGGTCCCCAGCAGCACTGCGGCGACGGCGAGCCACCCCGCCCGCGCCGATCCGGACGCGGTGCGGATCCGGGTCCTGCGCACCTCTGCGAACGTCGCCGACATCGAAGTCCTCCAATCGCCTCAGGTTCAATGACCAGACCTGTCGCACCCTAGCACAGACAAGTTCAATCATCGAACCCAAGCGTGCTAACCTCGGCCCCATGCTCGGCAAGGACTACGAAACCCAGGACTGCGCGCTGGCCCGCACGCTCGAGACGATCGGCGAGCGCTGGACGCTGCTGATCATCCGCGACGCGTTCTACGGCGTCCGGCGGTTCTCAGAGCTCCAGGCCCATCTCGACATCCCCAAGGCTGTGCTCTCAGATCGCCTCTCTGGCCTCGTCGAGGACGGGGTCCTCGAGCGCCGCCCCGATCCCGACCACGCCGGGCGCCACCTGTACGAGCTCACCGCCGCGGGCCGCGACCTGTGGCCGGCGGTCAGCGAGCTGCTGGCCTGGGGCTCGCGCCACCGGGCCACGCACACCCGCGTGTTCAAGCATTCCGCCTGCGGGACGCCGCTGCACGGCAGCTACTGCCCGAACTGCAAGCTCAACCCCGCCCCCGAGGACGTCGTCGCCGAGCCCGGCCCGAGCCGGCGGCAGCGGCGCGAGGACCCGGTCGCGGTCGCCCTGCGCCAGCCCCACCGCCTGCTGGAGCCGCTGCAGACCTGAGGGCGGGCCCTAGGCGGCCGAGGAGATGCCGGGCAACTCCGGCGGCTGCGATGCTTCGTCCGGGGCCATCGCAGCGGCCCGGGACTCGCGGCGCTTGCGGCGCTTGTCGCGGTGGCGCTTGACCTGCACCGCCAGCGAGTCGGCGCACAGGTTGATCGAGTGGACGACGTCGGGCGACGCGTCCCGCGCCCGCAGCGTGACTCCCTTGAGGTGCAGCGTGGCTTCGGCGATCTGCGAGTCGGCGATCGCCGGGTTGCGCTCCTCGGACAGCTCCACCTCGAGTTCGGCCAGCTCGGACACCTGACGCGAGACCTTGCGGAAGCGCTTGGTGACGTGCTCCCTCAGGTCGTCGGTAACGGGCACGTTGCGGCCCTTGACCTCGATGCGCATCGGCCGACCTCCTTGCTGGAAGGATGGGTATGCGGTGAACGTTCCAGGTTAAACCCCGCCGCCTCGTTTGTCGATGGAGGGCCGACCCCAGGGCCGACGATGCGCGAAGATTCGCTGCGTGAGTCCGCAGACCACCTGGTCGCTGGACCCGACCGTGCTGATCGGGGTGCTCGTCCTGGCGGTCCTCTACGGGCTGGGCTGGCGCCGCGCCCGGACCGCGGGCGCTCACCGCCCCAGCTTCGGGCGGGTGGCGTTGTTCGCCGGTGGGCTGATCGCGATCCTGGCCGCGCTGGTGTCGCCGCTCGACGTGCTCGGCGACCAGCTGATGGTGATGCACATGGTCCAGCACATCCTGCTGCTCGACATCGCCCCGATCCTGCTGATCCTCGGGCTGACCAAGGTGCTGCTGCGGCCGGTCACCCGGCGGCTGCAGACGATCGAGCAGCGCGCCGGCTTCCTCTCGCACCCGGCGTTCGCGGTGATCGCCTACGGCGGGATCCTGTGGCTATGGCACATCCCGGCGATCTACGACCGGGCCCAGGGCAACGGGTTCATACACGTGCTCGAGCACGCCTGCTTCTTCGCGGTCGGCACGCTCTACTGGTGGCACGTGCTGTCGCCGATCCGCAGCCGCAAGCGCCTCACCGGGCTCGGCTCGGTCGCCTACATGACCGGCGGCAAGCTGCTGGTCGGCCTGCTCGGGATCGTGCTCGCGTTCGCCCCCGACGTGATCTATCCGTTCTACGCCCACAAGCCCCACTACTGGGGCCTGACCCCGCTCGAGGATCAGTCGCTGGCCGGGCTCGTGATGGCGCTCGAGCAGTCGATCGTGATGGGCATCGCGCTCGTATGGCTGTTCGTCCGCATGCTCATCGAGTCCGAGCGCGAACAGCAGCGCAAGGAGCGCTACGAGGTCGTTTAAACGATGCGACCCGCCGGATGGCGGGTCGCATTACGGCTCAAGCCTGAGATGCCGTCCCGGAGGCAATTGCGCGAAGCGCGCCTGCCTCCGGGGTGGCGCTTAGGCGACTAGCACTTGGCGGAGCCGTTGACCGTGGAGGTCTGCCGGTCGTGACCGTTCGTCGTCGAGGTGTAGGTGATCGACCACGGCCGCTTGCCCTTCTGGCAGCCGACCGAGACGTTGTTGAACACCGTCTTGCCCTTCACCTTGACCGAGACCTTGGGCCAGTTCAGGGTCTCGTGGATCAGCGAACCGTAGAAGTTCGGCTGGTTCGCCACGCGCGTCGAGATGTCGGCGGGCAGCGGGATGTTGGTGACCTGGAACTTGCCCTGCTGGCTGACCGTGCCGGGGTACGGCGCGGTCGAGCCGGTGGTCAGGCCGGCGCACTGGAGCGTCGAGTGCGTGGTGAAGAAGAACCACAGCTTGCCCTTGCCCGCGTTGAACACGTCGAGGTTCGGGTTGCACTTGACCCGATTGCTCGCCGACAGCGACGGGTCGCCGAGCAGCGAGTTCACCAGGCCGCTCGCGAACTTAGACGCCTTCGGGCAGAACGAGTCCGACTTCAGCTGCACCATCTTGGTGGCGCTGCAGGTCGGGAACTGCTTGGCGTTGGATACCAGGCCGTAGATCTTGACCTTGATGTTGACGAGCACCGCAGCGGCCTTGCTGGGGTCGGTGTTGTTCGCCACCAGCGTCTGCTTGAAGCTGGTGCCGACCGGCTTGCTCTTCGTGCCGGCGCCCTTCGAGAACGTCTGGTTGGTGCCGGAGTACGTGTTGACAGCCGTAGCTCCGTACGCCGCTGTCGCCCCGACGGCTAGCGTGAACAACGCCGTCAGGATGATTATTTTCCGTCTCAAGTCACTCTCCTTTGGTTTGGGACGGTTTTTCTGGTTCTGCACGCAGCGCCGGCCGCGCTCATGGCAGTGGTTTGAGTCTCGGGAATGCTTGGTGCTGCCCCGTCGTCTCCTCACCCAGCGGGTTTTGTCCCTTGCATGGTGGCCCGCCGGGCGTCTTTGTGTAGTAGACGCCCTGGAGGATCGAGACGAGGTTAGCGGGTACCGTCGGCCCGATCGTCGGCTGCGGGTTCGAGGTGCACAGATAACCGCCGAAAACGGACAGACCGTTCAGCAGCTGCGTTGTAGCCGCCCGGGGCCATGTACGGGTTCCCACGGTTGCTCTCGAGCCGGTTCGAGTAGCCCGACAGAGTCTCCGGGTTGACCGGGTTGGAGATCCGGAGGTAGTGCAGCAGCTTGGTCTGGGTGATGTTCTGTGGGTGGCCTCCGTGTTCGCGGTGCTGTTGGCGAAGAACGCGGCGATCTCACGCCGGTAGGTGTTGATGTAGTTGAAGATCGGCACGAAGTTTCCGAGGTACGGCTTCAGCCGTCCGAGCCACGGGACGCTCGCGTCCAGGAATCGCTCGAACGCGGGCACGCCGGCCTTCGAGGCGGCGGTGAGCGGCCCCAGGTTCTCGAGCAGCGTTTGCAGCTCCGGCGCCAGCACGACGGTCTGCTGCAGCGTCGGGTTCAGCTGCCTGGCCGCCGGACGCAGCTCGTTGATCAGCGGCGTGGCCACCCGTGCGAACTGGTGGACGCGGTCGACGGTCTGGCGGGTGGCGACCGTGAACGCCGGGAAGGCCTTGATCGCGGCGGCCAGCTCCTGGTTGCGGGCGGCGGTCGAGGCGAATACGGCGTTGGAGTTGCGGATCAGTCCCTGGAGCTGGGCGGGCGACTTGGCCAGCGCGCCGAACACCCTGCCCCCGTTGCTCAGCAGCGCGCTGGTGGCGGCGTCGTCGCGGTTGAGCACGCTGAGCACGGCTTCGACGTTGGTGGCGAACGGGTACAGCTGGGCGATCGCCGCGTTGAACTGCTGTCCGCGGCCCGTCAGCGCCTGGCCGTCCTGCTGCACCCAGGTCGAGAACGCGCGCCGGGTCGCCGGATCGAACGTCGAGAGGATCTGATCGAGCTGTACCGTGGGCGAGATCTGGCCCCGCGGGATCGTGCCGCCGTCGGGGAGCTTCGGGCCGTTCTGCGATCCCGGCGTGAGCTCGATGTAGGTCTCGCCCAGCAGCGACTTCTGACGCAGGATCGCGCGCGTGTCGGTTGGCCTCGGCGCGTATTTGTTGTCGAGTTGCAGGACCGCCTTGGTCAGGCCGGTGTGCTTGTCGAGCGAGACCGAGACGACCTTGCCGACGCTCACCCCGGAGATGCGGACGTCGGATTGCTGGGCCAGCTGCACGGCGTCGCCGAACTCGGCCTTCAGCCGGTATCCCTGAGGGGCCAGCGGGATCGTGCCCCCGAACGAGATCCACAGGAACAGCAGCAGGCCTACGCACGAGCCCGCGAACGCGACCATCATCAGGATCCGGGAGGGGCTGGGGGCCTGTTTGTTCACGGGATCACCGCCGTCGGGCAGAACTTGCCGCCGATCTTGCTCCAGTCCGGCGCGTTCAGGAGCGCCAGCAACGGCTTCAGCGCCGGGTTGGCGTTCGCCAGGCCGACCTCGAACAGCTGCAGCTCCGAGCAGGTGCCCATGAACAGGCCGCGGACCATCGAGCCCTGGGCGTCCTGGAGGTTGGTCAGCGACTGGGCGATGTGGCTCAGCCACGCGCCCCAGAACAGGTAGCCCTGCTCTGACCCGTGCGGCTGGTAGGCGAGCGTGTTGAACAGCGAGTTCAGCACCGACACCGACCGGGTCAGCGGGGGCGTGGCCACGCGCAGCTTGGCCGCCGCCGGCGCGAGCGCCTTGGCCACCGGCTGCACCGCCACCGAATACGGCCGCAACTGGTTCTTGATCACCGGCGTGGTGGCCTTGAACAGCGACGTGCTGGCCGACAGCGCCGGGCCGAACGCGTGCGCGAACGGCAGCAACGCGTTCAGCGTCGGCGTGCTCGCGTTGGCGAACGCCTGCACCTTGCCCAGCGTCCGGGTGGTCTGTATCAGCGTCCCGGGCAACAGCGTCAGCGCCTGCTCGAGGTTCTGGTCCTGCGAGGAGATCGCGGCGAAGTTCTGGTTGGAGGAGTTGATCAGGGAGGTGAGGGTGCCATCCACTCCTCCGAGCGCCTGGGACACCTCCTGCAGGTTGTGGATCGAGTTGCGGATGTTCTTGGTCCGCTGGGCCAGCAGCGACGTGAACGTCTTCGTGTCCCGGTTGAGCGGCGCGAACCGCTTGAACGTGCCCGTCAGGTCGGCGACCGCCTTGGGGCTGGGCGCCGCGCCGGTGGCGGAGCCGTCGTGGAACAGCTGTGCCCCGCCGCCGAGCAGGAGCAGCAGGTAGTTGCGCGTGTCGGCGTCGAGCGAGGACAGGATCTCCTCGACGTTGACGTCGGGCGCCGTGCTCGCGACCGGGAGCGTTCCCCCGTTCGGGACCGCGCCCGAGTCCGAGGTCCCGGGATCGAGCGATAGATACATGTCCTTGAGCGGCGTGCGCGGGCGCAGCAGCACGGTCGCGTTGCGGTAGATCGGCTTGTACTTCTTGTAGATGTTCATCGTCACGACGGCGCGCCCGCCCTCGAGGTCGACCGCGCCGATCTGGCCGATCTGCACTCCGGCGACGTCGACCGACTGGCCCTGGCCCGACGTGACCGCGGCGCCGCTGGCGAACTGCGCCTTGACCGTGTAGTAGGTCTTGCCGAGCGTGAACGACGGCTGGTGGTCGAGGATGTAGATGACCACGACCCCCGCGAGCACGACCAGCGCAAGGATCGCGATGAAGTCCTGGCGGTGGATCAGGATCGCGCGCTTCACGAGCCCGGTCCCGTCTTCACCTGGTTGAGCTCCGGGCGGGCGTTCTTGTAGCAGGCCACGTCGCGCCGGACCGGCGGCGGGCTGCCGGCGAACGCCGGCCGGGTGCCGAGCGTCGGCAGCACCGCGTTGCCGTACGCCGGCCCGCC
The DNA here is from genome assembly GCA_963831845.1 of uncultured Solirubrobacterales bacterium. Taxonomy (GTDB): domain Bacteria; phylum Actinomycetota; class Thermoleophilia; order Solirubrobacterales; family Solirubrobacteraceae; genus Palsa-465. The sequence goes on from CAWHRT010000035.1 coordinate 147,381, forward strand.
GCCGGGCAGCGACGGGGTCGTGACGCGGTTGTCGCCGCCGCCGGCGTTGGCGCGGACGTAGCGCCCGTTGCCGTCGAAGTTCTGCGCGGCGCCGGCGAGTCCGACGGCGCTCTGGAACAGCTCGCGATACACCGGCTGCCCGGTGCCGATCGGCGGGTCGGAGATCACCTCGTTGCCGGTGGGGACGATGTTGTGGTCAAAGCAGCGGGTGAGCAGATCGGCCTGCTTGATCAGCGCCTCGGTCGGCGCGATCGTGGCGCCCGTGTTCTGGATCGCCGGGGTCAGGTATCGGACCAGGCCGCCAAGCTCCTGGGGCGACATCAGCAACGTTCCCTGGGCCAGCCACGGCAGGCCCGCGGTGATCGCCGGACCGAGCTGCGAGATGCCCGGGGTCAGCGCCCGGGCGAACGCCTTGGTGGGCCCGAACGAGCGGTCCAGCGCGGTGTCGGAGGACTGCGCCGCGGTGAGGAACGGAGGCAGCAGCGAGATCGTCTGGCTGAGCTCGTGCTGGCGAGCCGACAGCGCGGCCATCGTCGCGTTGAACGTGGTCACGAAGCTCGACAGCTGATCGCCGCTCCTGGCCAGCGCCTTGAACACCTCGGCGTTGCCCTTGACCACACCGGAGAGGTCGTGGGGCGAGACGCCCAGCAGTGCCTCGTTGACGATCGCCGACGCCCTGAACGCGTCGGGCGAGTACTGCAGCGACTTGTTCAGCGCCTGGCCGCCGGTCAGGCCGCGGACGATCGGATCCTGCGTGGCGTCCTCGGCGACCGTGGGCTGACCGTTGAGCGACGAGCCGAAGCCGCGCAGCAGCGTCTCGAGGTTCGCCCGCGTCTCGGAGTTCAGCGACGACAGCACGCGGTCGAGCTGCACCGGGCCGGCGGTCCGCCCCACCGGCACCGTCGAGCCGGACTTCAGGTCCGGGGCCGACGGCGTGCCCGGCTGCAGGTCGACGTAGAAATTGCCCTCGAGGAAGATCCGCGGGCGGATCTTCATGGTCGCGTCGGAGTGGATCGGCAGCCCGTTGGGGTTGATGCTCATCGTGACCAGGCCGGCCTGCGAGGAGGAGCCGCCGATGTGCTTGACCGAGGTCACCTCGCCGACGTCGACGCCCGCGATCCGCACCGGCGAGGGAATGTGCAGCTGCGTCTCCGACGTGAACACCGCCTTGAGCTGGTACGGCGTTCCGGACAACGGCGAGGAGCCGCCGAACACGAAGTAGCAGGCAACCACGATCACGGCGATCCCGATCAGGCCGGCGGCGAACGCAGAGATGCGCGAGCGGCGGCGTCTCACTGCTTCGGCCTCGTCGTCTTCTCGGTGCGTGTGCCGAGGTTCCCGGGTGGGTTGCCGATCAGCGCGCCCTTGACGTACGGCTCGTTGCCCGCGGCGCATTCGCGCGGCTGCCCCGGACTGGCGGTGTACGGGTAGGGGTTGACGTGAAGCGGGCCGCTCTCGCCGTTGTTGCCCGACGCGCTGCTCGCCGGCACCTCGGACAGGTACGGCTTGCTGGAGGGCACGGCCTCGCCGCCGAGCACGTCGTCGATCACGACCACGTTGAAGCGCAGCGCGGTGCCGTTGCCGAACTGCTCCGCCAGCAGGCTGCCGGTGTTGCGCAGGAACAGCGACACGTAGTTGCACGTCGCCTGCACCGGGGTCAGGTAGGCCAGCGGCGAACGCAGGCTCTGGACGGTCATCGTCAGCCGGTCGAGCCCGCCGTTGACCGCCGGCGTCTGTGCATAGCGTCCGAGCCGCTTGGACAGGCTCGTGAGACGCGCGTCGAGCTCCTTGGTCGGCGGCAGTGTCTGGGTCCCGGTGGCGAACGCGTCGGCGAGCACCGGCGCGCTCTGCTTCAGCGTCGCGAAGCCGGGCCGCAGCTCCTTGAACAGCCCCGCGGTGTTCAGCAGGAACGCCTGCTCCTCGGGGCTGTCCCTGATCACCGCGCTGAACGTCGGCGGGGTCTCCTGAATCCATTCGCGCAGGAAGGGCTCGGCGACCGGCGCGACCGCGCGGAAGGTGGTGTCGAGATTGGTGTACAGGTCGGCCTGCGTCTGGGCCACGGGGGCGAGCGCACCCGAGAACGCCTCGAGCCCGCGGAAGAAACCGCCGAGGTCGGTCTTGGGCGAGGCCAGGTTGTGCGCGACCGGCTGCAGGTCGCGCAGCAGCGGCCGAAACGCCCCGATCGCGTCGTTGATGTCGTCGCCGCGCGAGGCCAGCGCGTCGCTGAAGCCGATCGTCGTCTGCTGGATGCCCGTTTGCGTGCGGGGATCGAACATCGACAGCACCTGGTCGAGGTCGACCTCCGCGCTCGATTGGCTGACGGGCACGGTCGCCCCGTCGCGATAGGTCTGCGTCGACGTGCCCTTCGTCAGATCGATGTACTTCAGCCCGATCGCGCCCTTCAGCCGGACGTCGAACCTGGAGTCGGCCGGCAGCGGCTCGACGTCCTTGTTGAGCTTGAGCGTCAGCAGCGCGATCGGCTGCCCGGCCGCGTCGCGCGCGGGGTCGACCTTGGTGACCGTGCCGACCAGCGCCCCGCCCATGTGCACCTCGACGTTGCGCGTGACCTCGGCACCGTTGCTCAGCTGCAGATAGAGCGTGTACCGGGGCACGAACGGCAGCCCGTTGTTGGCCTGGTAGGCGAGCGTGACCGCGATCAGCGCCACGAGCACCGTCAGCGCGCCGATCACGATCGGGTTAGTGAGCAACGCCGGGCCGCGCGCCGCCTGGTTTCTCATCGGCCGCTCCCGAGCAGGTAGCCGAGCAGGCCCTGGAGCGTCTTGCCCGAGCCGTCCTGGGCCTGCGTGCTGTCGGCCCCGGCGACCGCGTCGCGTACGACGCGAGCGGCGGAGGCGTCGGCCGCGGCCTGGGCGCTGGCGCGGCTCTTGGCAGACCGGGCCTTGGCGGCGGTCGCGCCGCGATGCGCCGCCGAGGTGCGGCCGGCGTCGGCACGGCTGGTGTCGGCGCTGACGGTCTCCGCGCTCGGCGCCGGTGCCCCGGCGGCCGCCGCGAGTGCGCCGAAGTTCGCCGAGCAACCCGGGACCGGGCGCTTGACGTAGGAGGCGCACGAGCCCACCATCGGCTCGGTGCG